>NZ_MWLQ01000022.1 GCF_010634855.1 Microbacterium sp. B35-30
CGCGGCACGATGAACGACCCTCATGTGAAGAGGGCGATGACACCGAGGGCAGCGAGTGGCGTGACCGCGACTGCCAGTACAGGTATGCCGCCGACACAGCCGTCAGAAGTGCGAGGACCAGGCGCATCGCGGGCGATCGCCAGACAGCGATGATCAGCCTGAGCGCGAGGGAGGATGGTTGTGAAAACGCTTTCCCTTTGCTTGAATCGTTCCACCAACCGGGTGCCTCACTGCCGATGCACTTCGTCACAATGCTGTGGCAGCACGAGAAATGAGAGAGAAGCTCAATGAAAGCCTTTACTCGAACAGCCATCATGAGTGCCTGCGTCATCGGACTCGTCCTGTCAGGCGGCGCCGCCCACGCGGACACCCAGCAGCCGGCCGAGGCATCAATGCGGTCGGTGCTTGACGTGCTGAGCGGCAGCGTCGGCGAGGACGGCCGCAAATACTATGTGTCCCCGACAGGTAGCGACACCGACCCGGGCTCGAAAGGCGCGCCGTTCAGGACGCTACTTCGGGCGCAGGAGGCGGCATCCGCCGGTGATGTCGTGTATATCCGCGGTGGGCTGTACGACGAGTTCGAGATCACCGAGACAGACAACCCGCACGAAAGCGTCTATCACTACGTCAATCCCATCTCCAAGAGCGGGATCACCTACATGGCCTACCCCGGTGACTCGCGTCCGGTGTTCGACTTCAGCAACGTGCCCACCGACCAGCGCGTGGCGGCCTTCTACATCGAGACCGCTGTGACCGACGTCAACTTCGTGGGCTTCGATGTGACGGGCGTGAAGGTGGGCAATCAGAAGCAGTCGGAGGCGTTCCGCATCGCCGGCGGCGCCAACTTCGTGAACATGGCCGCCTACGGCAATGAGGCATCCGGCTTCTACTACACGATCGACGGCACCGGTGCCGTGGTCGACTCCGACGCGTACGACAACGTCGGCCCGACTGCGACCGCAGCCTCGAACACGGACGGCTTCGGCGCGCACGCGAAGAACGTGTGGTTCATCAACTCTCGCGCCTGGAACAACAGCGACGACGGTTTCGACAGCATCTCCTCGGTAGGGCGCGTCGCGCACGTCGGCGACTGGGCGTTCGACCACCACGGCAACCAGGACGGCGTCGGCGACAAGAACGGTTTCAAGGTCGGCGGATACGCGTACCGCACGACGGGCCTACCGGATCCGATTCCCGTGCACACCGTGATCGACTCGCTGGCCGTTGACAACGGCGGGAACAATTTCTATGCGAATCACCAGCCCGGGCAGGCGGCGTACTGGATCAACAACACGGCGACCGATCCCGGATACGGCGCGAACTACAACATGCTCGAGCGCGTGAGCCCGACGAGCCCGGACGACATCGCCGGATTCCGGGAGGTGCTGCACGGCAACCTCGCCTACGAGGGCCGGACGACTTCGAACAACGACACCACGCCCGAGAACGAGACGAACAACTCCTGGACGATCGGGGAGGGCCTGACGCTGACCGACGACGACTTCGTCAGCGTCGACAGCAGGCAGCTGACCGCGGCGCGGCGCGCGGACGGCAGCCTGCCCGAGGTCACCTACTTCAAGCCGGTCGCGGGAACAGCCGCGGACGAGAACGACCTGGGATACCTCGCCAACGCGAATGACCCGTACGCCACGCTCAGCGAACTCGTTATCACGTATACGCAGTCGGGCGACATCTCCAGCGCCCAGCTCAACGAGCAACTGCAGCTCGAGCTGCAGCGGCACCGGCCAGAGCAGTTCGTGAAGGCCCTCAGTGACGCCCCGAGTGACCAGATCAACGACTACGCCGTCGACACCCTCACCCTGGTGGCGGCCGCGCTGACGTAGGCAGCGGCCAGCACCAACTGGGGGCATGATCGGGTGGTGGCTTCCCTCGAACACGGAGGCCACCACCCGCTTCCACCAGGATCTCGAAGACCCCCGCCGAGCGTGATCGCATGTACGAGCTCCACAATTCACTGGGAGCTCGTGGTACGCCGAAGGCCTGTTCAACGAGCAGTTCGCTTAAGGGGATCCTGGCTGGGCATGCGTGTTCGTACGGAGTGAGGACTGAGTGAGCACCGAGTTCTGGCGTTGTAGCGTGGCCGGACTGGATCCGTAGAACTCGCCCTCCTCTTTCGGCCGGTAAACGTCGACGACCCCATCGTGGAGGATGAATCGGACGTATGGCGACAGCTCACCTGACGGCGCGGGTGGGAGCTCGTTGGGTTCGATGTTGTAATCGGCGATGGTGTCGACAGAAGGCGCCGTGCACTCGAACACCGAGATGTGATTTTCCACGACCACGGCAAGGCATCGCTGATTCTCCAGCTTCGTCGTGCTCCATATCTGCAGCGGCCCGTACGAGCCGTACGAGACGAAGTCCGCGACGGTCAGGTCATACCTCACCGGGACGTCATCGTCGACAGGAATGGACGCATTTGCGGGTTGGCCCTGCGGAGTGAGTTGTGCGACCGGTTTGGGCTGGTCCGACTCACCGACGACGAAGACACCGATGCCGATGGCTGTGGCCAGCACCGCCACCGCGGCGATGACCCAGGGCAGCAAGCGGCGGCGGCGCCACCACGGTGCCGAGCGGGCTTCGTCGATCGGTTCGGAATCGGCGGTCGGAACCCCGGCGGGGTCTTGCCCGGTGATCGACCCTCCGTCAGCCTCATGCTCGGCGGACGCCCCATGGACAGGCTGCGGCACCGATGTCGACGCGGGGCGCGACCCTTCGAGAGGCTCAGGGACCGGGGCGCGTTCCGAGACAGGGGCTGGGAGCGCTGCGGCAGCATCAACGACGGGAGTCCGCCCTCGACGTTCGGCGGCCTCCAGTTCGGAAAGTCGAGCCTGAGCCCCCGAATCACCCGTGATGTCGGCATTCGGTCCGTAGGCGCGCCGTCGGAGGCGCTGCAGCTCGTCCGATTGCTCGAAGTCGGCCGACCCCCGCGGCGCATCCATGCCCTGATTATCCGCCCGGGCACGACACCCTGAAAGGGGGAGCCGGACGAAGCACGACGTCGCCATGACGGCATCTGCTTGACGATGGGGCCGCTCCCGCGCTGCCGCGGTGTGGAGATCCCCGGGACCGTTCCATGAGCATCGCCAGACGTGCGAGCGCTCCGACGCCAAAGCGTGGCTCATCGGCGCAGACGTTTATAGTCAACGGCGCACCCGATAGCGCAGGTGAAGCACCCGGTTGCCCTGAACAACTACGTCTGGGTCTTCGAGCAGGTGCTGCGAGTCGACGGAGCCGAAGTAGCGCTTGCCGGACCCGAGCACGACGGGTGCGACGTCCATGCGCACCTCGTCGACCAAACCTGCGGCGAGCACCTGGCCGCCGACGTCGCCAGCGGCGACCTCGACAGTGCGGTCACCCGCGAGCTCCCGCGCCTTGGTCACGGCCGCCTCGATGCCGTGGATGAAGTGAAACGGCGCATCGGGGTCCCAGTCCTCGGGTGCCGGCCGGTGTGTCACGACGACCACGTGGTCGATCCCACTCGGAGGCTTTCCGTCCCAGCCGTCCGTGATGTCGAAGCTGTGGCGGCCGGTGATTGTCACCCCGACTTGGTCCCAGTACGGCCGGATGTGGTCGTACGACGTTTGCGACACGTTCAGTACGCCACTGTCGTCCAACGGCACGTCACCGCTGACCAACCATTCGAACAGTGGACCGGGATCGTCGTTATCCGCAGCAATGAAGCCGTCCACCGAGACAGACGCATTCATGACTACTTTCCCCATGGGTTCCTCCTCTGTTCGGCCTTCCAAGTCTCGGGTGTCGTGAGTGGGCGCTCTTGTAAGAAATCAATCGGCTGGAAGCGGCCAGCCATCCAGCGCGTGGTCGGGATGTTCGCGTAGGAAGCGTTGCCGCACTTCGACATAGCGGGTCGGCGTGAGCCCCGTGAACTCCCGGAACTCGTGGACGAAGTGGGCCTGGTCGAAGTAGCCTGCGCCAGCGGCCACATCACCCCAGTCGATAGGTGCGGCCACGTTGATCGCCAGCACGGTGGTGGTGAACCGGTAGCTGCGCGCCAGCCGCTTCGGCGTGACGCCGATGACCTCCTTGAACCGCTTCGCCAAGTACGTGCTGCTGGCGCGGGCGGCCACGCCGAGGTCGCTGATCGGCACCGCTCCGCCGGTCTCCGCGATGGCGCTGCTCAGGTGGCGGACGATGTCCAGGCCGTTGATCACGCGCAGCCGTCGCACCAGTTCCTCCTCGAGCATCATCAGCATTTCGCGCGGTGCGTCCGCCGAGGCCAGTCGGCGGCGCAACTCAGCCGTGGCGGGATGGCCCCAGATCTGCTGCACCGTCGCCGGTCGGTCGCACAACTCGGCCGCGGGCATCGGAAGGAACGGTGCCAGCCCCCACGGCCTGAAGTGGACGCCCACGGACCGCGTCGGGGTCGGATAGCCGAACTCCCACGCACGGGTGGGCGTGGTGACCGCGCAGCCGTCGGTGTACTCCACGGCCTCTTCGTCGCTGCCGGTGCGGATGAGAAACGGCGCCCCGAGGTTGACGATGAGCAAAGGCGCGGGCGCCGCCGGCAGGACGAACCGGGAGTACGGCGGGGCGCCCTCCAGGTAGTAGAGGTCGTCGATCAGCCCGTCGAGCGGCGGACCGGGCACCCTGGACATATACTCCACGCTGACATCATCGCGGACGGCCCGTCTGCATCGCGCGCCGCCGCAAAGGCTCGGCTCTGAGAGATCGTGACAGCACTCTTCCTTCGAGCAGCTGCTCGCGCACTCGAGTAGGTCGTATCGCTGCCAACTCGATCTACCCACCCGCGCCACAAGGCAGGGCGACGTCGATGGATCCGCAGCCATCGTGGATCTGGCCCAGGCGGTCACCGGCCTCGACCGTACGGCCCGTCTACTTCGGGGCCGTGCGCAACATCGTCCCTGCCCCCGCAGAAACCTACGCATGGCCGGCGCCGCGAGCCGACTTCGGAATCTGGCACATCGACGCCGCACCGGTCGTCGACGGCAGTTGGATCAGCCTCGCCCGGCCCGACTCGTTCCTGCGGGATCGACACCGGTATCCGCATCGTCGATGCGGTCTGAGAGGGCCGCCGTAGCGTGCCAAGGGCCGCGTTTCGGGCGCGTGAGGTCCTCACGCTTGCTGCCGCAACGCTCTGAACGGACCGGCGATCGTCGCGTCGCTGGGAAGTCGGTCAGTCCGGGCGCGTGTGGTCTTTGACATCGGGTTGCGCGCGCATGAGGTCTGCCAGTTCCTCCTCTGGCCGCGGGGCGACGGTCTCATCGACCTCGAGTTCCGGGATGCTCGACTCGCCAGGAGCAGGAATGTGAGACGGAGCGGGTTGTTCGTCGTAGGTGGACACGGGGAATCCTTCCGTCGTCCGCATTGGTTGCGTTCCGCTGAGCGTTGGCGGCAGTGGGTCGGTGACGGCTCATTGATCCGGTCGCTCGGTGAACCATATTCCGACGAGGTCGTCGGCCATACCGTCCATATCGATCCCGTCCTGGTTGCACGCGATGGCGCCCGTGGTCTGCCGGTCTGCGCTGACGCCGAACGCCGTGTAGAGACCTGCTCCGTCTCCGGGATGGCCGAGTGAGCCATCGGGGAAGACGAAGAGGCCCGGCCCGTAGGTGGATCCATCGTCCAGAGGTGCCCCGTTGCTCAGGGCATCTGCCAGCGTCTCTGCGCTCACCAATGACGGCTCACGCAGCTGCTCACCCCAGCGGACCAGGTCCGACACCGTCATCGTGACGAAGCCAGCTCCGTTCAGCACCCACGGCCACGCCTCCACCTCGGCGAACTCGGCGCTCGCATCCCCCTCGTAGCCCATGGGATCAGAGGCAATCGGCGGCCCGATCCTCGCCTCGAGATCCAACGGCGCGAAGACATTCGTCTCCATCCACGCGGTGAACTCCGTGTCGGTGACCGCGGTGACGATATCTGCGAGCAGCGCGTAGTTCGTATTCGAGTAGTCGAACTCGCCCGGGGTGCCGGGATGGGCGAGGGGACTGGTTCTCACGAACTCGAGGGCGTCGACGTTCGTCAGCGGCGGCGTGCCGAAGATGCTCGGGGGCAATGACAGCACGTCCTCGATCCCAGAGGTGTGGTGCAACAGGTCGTTCAGCGTCAGTTGTTGCACCCATTCCGGCAGCCCGTCCAGATAGACGGCCGGTGAATGTTCCAGAGACAGTTCGCCTCTGTCGGCGAGCATGAGCACCGCGATCGCGGTGAACTGCTTACCCACCGAGCCGATGTGAATCGGGGTGGACCTCTCAAAATCCGTGTCCGTAGCAAGGTTCGCGAGCCCGCGGGCCTCAGCCCACACAACCTCACCGTCGACGGCGATGGCCGCGGAGCATCCCGGTGCGTCGTCGGGAACGCCCGCCTCGAGAATCGCGGTGCTCGCCGTGCGCTTGGCGTCGACCGGGTCGGCGGCGCAACCAGAAATCGCCGCGAGCAGCAGGACGGGGATGGCGACATGCGCGATACGGGACAGCCACATTGCCGCCTCCGGTGACAAGACCCTCTTGGCAGACCGCCACGGCAATCGAGGGCCGTCGAGCAAGCGTGGCGAGCAACGCGGTCGCCTACGAGTCGGGCCTGCCGACTCTGGGCACCGACGCGATGCTGGCTCCAGAATGCCCCACTTTCACCGGGGCCACCAGACCGGTGATGGCTCGGCCGCCGCAGGGTGTTCCGACACGTCCCGGGGCGGGCCTCTTGCCGGGAAACCCACTTCGGCGATTGACCCCGTCCAGCCGAGACGGGGGCGCGACCCCTGAGGCACCCGCATCCGTGCCTCGTCGCCCCCGCGTTCGTTTCGACTGCACAGGCGGCCCTGACTTCCGAGCGTCATCAGGTCGGATGCCGGAGCCTCCGTGAATGTCCAGGACGAGTAGGCGGCTCGGACGTCCATGCGTCCGAGCCGCCGACGACGGTGCGGAGAAGCTCAGGGCTTCAGTCGCCGCAGATGCCCCTCGCAGTGTCGTTCTTGGCCTGGCCGCCGACGGCCTGGACGACCTCTCCGACGCCGGTGAACCCGAGGGCCCCTTCGGTGTTGATCGTCTTGTGCACCTGGCCGAAGCACGCAGCGTCAGCGGGCGCAGCGCTGGCGGTGCCGGCGACGCCGAAGACGGCGAGCACGACGATCGCTCCGGTAGCGAGAATGCGCTTCATTGGACTTTCCCCTCCTGTTTGGCGGGTACCTGTTCACCCGCTATGAGGTAGTTCTCCCGCCCGCGTCGATTCGGATGCACTTCGGCGCCTCCAAGATTCGCCACCGAGCCCCGGGGATGAGGACTGGCAGCGCTTGTGACAGCGATGCCGACACGAAGAAGATCGAAGCATGGCGCTTCTTCGATCCTCCGCTTGGACGAAAACGCAGTGAGTGAGCTCTCACCTCGACTGCGAGCTGTCGTCGACGCACTGCCGCTGCGAGCAGGAATGCGCGTGCTCGAGATCGGCGGCGCCCCGGGTGCCGCGGCGCGAGCCGTCGCCGCCATAGTCGGCCCTTCCGGCTACGTGCTCGTCGTCGATCGCTCGGCGAAGGGAATCGCGCTCACCGAGAAGAATTGCAGCGCCGAGATCGAGCGCGGCACCATCGGCGTGCACCGCGCCGGCGTCGAGCACCTGGAGCTGCCTCGCAGTGAGCCGCGGTTCGACATCGCCTTCGCATGCCGGGTAGGAGTACTCGACGGGCGGCATCCCCGTCAGTACGCCGATGCCCTCACCCGACTCCGCAACGCGACGGTACCGGGTGCGCGCCTCTATGTGGACACCGGGGCGCCGCTGAACATCATTGAACTGCACCCGTAGGCACGCACAGACCCCTTCACTCGTACCCGGCGCACGGTTGCCGACCGGGACCGGGCCCCCACATGGCGGCGCCGGGTTGTGGGATCTTGGTGACATGTTCTCCGTTGCCGAGCGAACCGAGATCCGTACAGAGTTGATCACGCTCGCCAGGGAAGACCCGCGGGTGGGTGGTGCGGCGCTGGCGGGTTCGGCAGCTCGGGGCACGGAGGACGCGTGGTCCGACATCGACCTGCTTCTCCAGTTGAACCCCGCAGCGGACGAGCCGACGGTCGTGGACGACTGGACCGACGCGATCGACAAGAGATTCGGGGTCGCCGACACGCTGGACGTGTTTGCCGTCGGTGTCCGGTACCGCGTGTTTCTGTTGCGCAGCTCGCTGCAGATCGACGTGTCGTTCTGGCCGCACGATCAGTTCCGTGCCACCGAGCCGGCGTTCCATCTGCTGTTCGGCACTCCGAACACGCCGACGACCCCCAGCCCACCGAACACCGACACGGCCATCGGAATGGGATGGCTGTACGCCATCCACGCGCGCTCCGCCATCGCGCGAGGAAAGTTGTGGCAGGCCGCCATGATGGTCGACGAACTCAGGAACCGGGTCATCGACTTGAAGTGCTGCAGGATCGGGTTGACCTCATGGCACGGGCGCGAGGTGGACGCCCTTCCTCGTGACGAGCTCGAGCAGCTCGAGGCGACACGCGTCTCGAACCTCACGACACACGAACTCGAAGCGGCCCGCCTACTGCTGACCGAACACCTCCTGCGCGAGGTCGCCCACATCGACTCGAGCCGGGCCGCCCGACTGGAACCCGCGTTCGTGGAACTCCGTGGACCGGCGGGCTGACAGACGACGCGCGGGGTGGCGAGGTGACCGCGTGGAAGCCTTGCTCACGCGGAAGCGCCTTGAACCGAGGCCGAGGCCGTGGCGCGGTGGAGGCACTGCAGCGTAGCGAGAGCCGCGAGCGTGGACTCGGCGCCGCGGTTGTCGTTGCGGCCCGTTGGTGTGAGGCCGTCGTACCCGGCACCTGTGACCGGATCGAAGAGCGGGATGCCGATGTCGTTGGCGCCCTCGAACCAGTCCCACGCTGCCTGCAGCGGTGTCAGCCAACCGTCGTCGCGGGTCGCGTCGAATGCCTGCACGCACGCCTGCGCGAGGCTCGCCGCTTCGATCGGCTGTTGATCGAACGCCGGGTGGGGATCGCCCGGTCCGCGTCCGCCGACCGGGGTCAGCGACAGATGGCCGTCGGGTGCCGTCTCGATCGACATCAAGACACGGAGTAGGTCTGTTCCGCGTTCGACGAGCCGGTCGTCGCCCAGCCCGCGACCAGCGGCGATGAGCGCCTCCGGAACCACGGCGTTGGCGTAGCGCAGCCGCGGCTCGAGCCATAGCCATCCCGAGGCACCCGGCCGGTGCCCGCTGATGGCGTGCGCGGCGCTGCGGAGCAGAGCGAGGGCAGCGCCATCAGCCCCGTCGTGGGCCGCCACTTCGGCCGCGCCGAGTGCAGCGAAGCAGCGCGCGCGCAGCCACGGGGAGCGGGCCCGCGCCGCCCGATGGAAGGCCGCCGCGGCCCGCTCCCTGACCGATGTGCGGCTCGAGAACCGCGCCGCCACCCCGAGCCCCCACAGGGCGCGGCCCCACCAGTCGCCGGTTCCGGGCGCGTCGGTCCACTCGCCCTGGGCGTTCATGCGGTTGTGCGCGCGCCCGTGCTCCGCCACGGCTGCCTCCACGACGCGCAGGTAGCAGTCCGTCAGGGCGGCCGCGGCATCCGATCGTCCGTCCTCCCGCGCTGCGACGGCGAGCCCGCGGGCGACATCGTCGACGCAGTAGCCCAGCTCTCTGCGAGGCACCTCGCCCATCGCATGCTCGAAGAGGCCGTGCTCGTCGGTCATCCCCCGCAGGTGGGCGAGGGGGAGCTCTGTCGCAATCACGCCGCGCGCTCCGCTCGAAGCCGTTCGGCCAGGTCGAGGTAGAGCTCGGCGACCTCGGACCACGTCGGCCCGGAGCCGCCCCGCCGTGACGCGCGGCGATCCTCCCCGAGCGCCAGCATCCGTTCGAGGCCCGATGTCATCGCGTCCAGATCGTCATGCGGCACGGCGATGCCCGCCGACCCGGTCAGCGTCTCGACGGCGTGCGGGAACGCGGTCGCCACAATCGGCACTCCCGCCGCGAGCGCCTCGGCGAGGACGCCGGACGTCGCCTGATCCTTGGAGTCGTAGGGGAGCAGGACGGCGTCGGCGGCACCGAGGAGCGCCGCGAGATCATCCGATGAGAGGTATGTGTTGACGAAGCGGACGGATGCCTCGACGCCCAGGTCGCGGGCGAGCCCGATCAGCGATTCGCGATAGGCCTCGCCGCTGTGCGCGAGGACCTTCGGATGGGTCTGCCCCGCGATGACGTACGTCGCGTCGACACCGCGTTTGCGGAGCCAGGCGATAGCGCGGATCCCGCGCTCCAGTCCCTTGCCCGGCGCGATGAGGCCCCACGTCAGGACCGTCGGTGATGCGCCCCGGCGATGTGCGGAGTGCCGCGGCAGTGCGGTGGCGCCGTGCGGGATGACGTGCACATCCTCCGGGCTGACGCGGAAGTGTGCCAGGAGAGTCTCCCGGGCATGCTCCGTCATGACCACGGCGGCCGTCGAAAGCTCCACGGCAGCCTCGAGCACCCGCCTCTGTCCGCTGCTCGGCTGGGGTAAGACGGTGTGCAGCACCGTGATGACGGGCACCCGCAGCGCCTCGAGGACGGCGAGGACTTCGTCGCCGTCGGCGCCGCCGTAGATCCCGTATTCGTGCTGCACGATGGCGGCGTCGCATCGGTTCAGTGCTCGCGCTGCCTCGGCCCTGCTGCCGGCGTCCCCCGGCCGCAGCGCGGACACGATGCGCACGCCCGCCTCGGCCGGCGAAGCCATCTTCTCGTCCGGATCGAGCACACGAACCACAGACGCCGAGGCGGAACGCGGGTCGATCAGCGCGAAGGCGAGTGAGCGTGTGAATGTGGCGAGGCCGCATCTGGTCGGCGGGTATGTCGACAAGAATCCGAATCGCATTTCTCTTCCTCCCCAAACGATGCGCGGGCGCGCATCGTGCGGCGAGGGTTCCCATGGCGGGCGACGACGTCTCGGTGGACATTTCGGGTAGCGAGGTGATCAGCACGGTAAAGCGGTTCTCTCCGCGGCGGCGGGGGCTTGACAACCGCTTCACGTCGTCTTGCGGACCGCAGCGGGGTGCTGGGCCGGCCGTTCGCCTCTACGCTTTTCCGCTCGATTTGGCTAGGGGGTCCCGTGACCGCGAGCCGTTTCCTAGCGTGGATGTTGGAGCGACACCAACCCGGGTCGAGCTCCGAATTCACACACCCATGAAGACAAAGGAGCAGTCATGTCCTCAAACTGGGACGCGTGGGACTACCGTCAATCCGCCAACCGTGGTGCCGGCGCACGCAATCTGGTGGGCTACCACGTCCACGCCACCGATGGCGACATCGGCAAAATCGATGAGGCCAGCGACGACGCCGGCAGCAGCCGTCTGGTCGTCGACACCGGGCCGTGGATCTTCGGCCGCAAGGTCGTTCTGCCCGCTGGAACCGTCCAGCGCGTGGACGACGCCGACGAGAAGGTCTACGTCGACCTCACGAAGGACCAGATCAAGAACTCTCCGGAGTGGGATCAGACCACCACGGGTATGGATGACGACTACCGTGGCCGTCTCGACACCTACTACGGCGACTTCTACCGCTGACCCGGCATGGGTACCAGGCAGCGGCCGGGCACCCACGTAATCAGCGGAGAAGGACTGTGCCGCCTCATGCCCGTTCACGGGTGTGGGGCGGCACATCTTCGTGCGCGAGCGAACGTCGACCGAGCCACCCCGCCCGGCGGGAGCGGTGGCGAGCAGGCCGCTAGGGTGGCCGATGATGAACTCTCCGGTGGCCCTTCCGCGCGTGTCGGCTGCGCGACACGGAGTAGCGATGCTTTTCATCGCGAATGCGTTGGTGTTCGCGACGATCGTGACCCGCTATCCGGAGCTGAAGGACCGGTTCGATCTCAGTGAGTTGACGTTCGGCCTCATGGTGGCATGCGGCCCGGTGGGTTCTGTCGTGGGCAGCATCTTCGCGGGTCGGCTGGTGGCTCGACTCGGTGCGGTACCCGTCGCTGTGACGTCATCCGTGATTCTCGGCGTCCTGCTCATGGTGGCCGGCTTCGCCGACGGACCGGTCATGCTCGGGGCCGTTCTCTTCGCGATCGGGTTCGGGGATGCCACGGGCGACGTCGGGAACAACGCGCATGGTCTTGCCATTCAGCGGCTGATGGGCCGATCCATCATCAACGGGTTGCACGGTGCATGGAGTGCGGGAGCGATCGCCGGGGCCATGCTCGGAGCAATGGCGTTGCAGTTCGCGATTCCCATCGGCATCCATCTGCCCGCCATGGGAGTCATCATCGTCGTCGGCAGTCTTTGCGCACTCCCGCTCGTGCGACTGCACACGACGCCTCCAACGCCGGGGGTGCGGGCCCAGCCTCATCGGCGTGGTCGGTTCAGTGCCATTCTCATCGCGGCATGCGCTCTCGCCGCCATCGGTGCGTTCCTCGAAGATCTCGGCTCGACATGGGGAGGCGTCTTCGTCGCCACCGAGACCGGCGCCACTTCCGCCGAAGCAGCGATCCCGTTCGTCGCGTTGATGGGCGCTCTCACACTCGGCAGGTTCCTCTCTGATGCACTCGTGAACCGGATCGGCGCGGTCGGCACTCTTCGCGTCGGCTCCGTGGCCGCCTTCGTCGGACTGGTCGTCGCCGTGGCTGCACCGCACACGTGGGTCGTCGCCGTCGGACTCGGCCTCCTCGGGCTCGGCATCGCCCCCATGATTCCGCTTGCCATGGACGCCGCCGACCGCGCCCCCGGACTCGATGCAGGCACGGGCCTCGCCGCCGCAGCTACCGTGATGCGACTGGGCCTTCTCGCCTCACCGTTGATCGTGGGGGTCATCGCCGAATGGGCTGGACTACGGGTCGCGATCGCGGTCTGCCTCGTCGTGCCCGCGGTGGCTCTGGTGCTCGCGGGGCTGGTGCGCGGCGCCGATCCGCTCGCCACCGCCGCACAAGCGGAAGGCACCAGGCCCGGACGTCGCGATCACTGAAGTACGCAGCCCGAACAGCTGCCACCGCCACTTCGTCACACACTCGGCCGCGCTACGTTGACAGCATGCAGCCTTCCGCGCGCAGCCCGCTCGTCGACAGCGCGAGCACTTCCTCATGACGCCCACCCTCACCACCCACCCGGTCCCGGGCTACGGCGCTGAGGATGTCGTGGTCTGCGGTCACGGCGCCGACGAGGGCGCCGTCTTCACCGGAACGGCCGACGGGTCGGTGTTCCGGGTCAGTCACGACGGCGCGAAGGTCGACCGGATCGCCGGAACCCAGGGTCGGCCGCTCGGCCTGGAGCTCGATCTCGACGGTCGGCTGCTGGTCTGCGACGCGCGCCGCGGGCTCCTCCGCATCGACGTCCGCACCGGCGGCGTCGAGGCGATCGCCCGCGACGTGGACGGCCACCCGATGCGGTTCTGCAACAACGCCGCGATCGCCTCAGATGGCACGGTCTGGTTCAGCGACTCCTCCACCAAGTTCGGGGTCGACGACTGGAAGTCGGACTTCGTTCAGAACACCCGCACCGGGCGGCTGCTGCGCCTCGACGTCGACGGCACCGTCACCGTGGTGCTCGACGGACTCGCCTTCGCCAACGGTGTCGCGCTGTCACGTGCCGAGGACTTCGTCGCCGTCGCCGAGACCGGCGCCCGCACCGTCGTCCGGCGGTGGCTGACCGGCCCGAACGCCGGAGCCCGAGATCTGCTCTGCAGCGACCTTCCGGGGTACCCCGACAACATCGCGAGGGGCAGCGACGGCCTGATCTGGGTCAGCATCGCCAGCCCGCGCGATTCGCTCGTCGAGCGGCTGCAGACCGGACCGATGGTGCTGCGGCGGCTCGCGACCCGCCTGCCGCAGAGGCTGCAGCCGGCTCCGAAGCGCACCGTGCGGGTCCAGGCGTACGATGACGACGGTCGGCTGATCCACGACGTCGACGTCGATCCGAAGACTCAGCGGGCGTCGTACCACATGGTCACCGGCGTCCGGGAATACCAGGGGCGGATCTGGGTCGGCAGCCTGCACGAGTCGGCTATCGCAGTGATCGACCTCTGAACAGGCAGTTCACCCGGCCCGCCCGGCCCCCAGGTCCGAGGACGTTGCCCCCACACAGCGGGATGGCCAGGCGAGTCTGCTCCGTTCCGGTTGCGCTCAGTTCACGACGACGGGCCATGCCACAAGGGAATAGTCCGCGATATAGGTGTCATCGTCGAAGCCGTAGCACGCCATCTCGATCTGGCCAGGCGAACTGAGGGTCACCAGCCTTTCGATGTCCAACGCAGCAGGGGAGTACCGAGCGTTGTTGATCATTTGCCGGACCGGTCCCGTGCGCTCTCCGTTGACCGACACGAGGCACGCGCTCGAATAGTCGCGCTCGGTGTTGTTGAGCTCGCCCTGGGCGCGGACCAGGTACGTGCCCGCAGGGACGAGAACGGAGCCCACCGGAAAGGGGTCGACCTGCGACGGAATGTACGCTCGGCTCGTGGTGCCCTGCCGATAGATATGTGCGGCTCCCGGAGTCGCCGCCCCCGCCCCTGGGGGCCCTTCGGGGCCGGCAGGGCCCTCAGGCCCCACAGGCCCGACAGCCCCTTCCGGCCCAGCGGGTCCAACCGGACCAACGGGGCCCGCCGGCCCCGCAGCTCCTGCCGGGCCGGAGACGCTCCACTGCACCTCGCGCTCCGCGAGCACGCTCGGTTTGGTGAGGCAGACGCCATCTGGTGGGATGCGCAGCACACCGGTGACCTTGTTCTGGCAGGCGACGATCGCGGCCGCGGTCGCGGGAACGGCGGCGGGCGTGACCGCGCCGGCCGTCGCAGCGAGGGCGACGACGCTTGCCGCCAAGAGAACCGCGGTGCGCGCCCTAGCCATGGAGCACCGCCATCATCGACGGATTCTGGATGGTTCGCATCGCCGTCTCCTTCTGGAATGGCACCGTCAGCCCGGCGCCGAATGAGCTGATCGTCTCTCGCGGGCAGGGCCACGGCATCCATCCCGGCAGTGGTTCTGAGGGGCGGAGGTCTCGACGGGGTGCGCGTCTGGTCGTAGGCCGTGTCCGACCCGGGTCTGATGCGCCGAACGCGCTCGCGGCGTAGTCTCCCGCCATGTGGCTGCGGCGCCCGTCCCTCGTGGAAGCCGTCGTCGGCGCGCTGTGCGGCATCCCGGTCGGGGCGTTCTTCCTGCCGACCACGTTCTGGGCGTTGCCCATCGCCGTTGCGACGGCGGCGCTGATCATGGTGCTGCCTCAGCGGCCGCTGACCGCCGGAGTGGTGCTGTCGGCGCTCTTCCTGCTCCTCGATCTGACCGGCCTGACCCCCGACGGCGCTCCCTACCTGGCACCGTTTCTCATCGGGGTCTACTACCTCGGGCGTTACGCTCCACTCTGGCGTGGTGCGCTCGTCGCTCTCACGTTTCCGATCGCCTCGATGGAGGCGTGGAATCAGAGCACGGTGGCTTTCGCCCTCGTCTTCACGGGATCCGTCTTCGCGTACGGCCGGGTGGTGCACTCGCGCGCCGAGAGTGCGCACCGCGCGCAGGCGTCTGCGGCAGAACTGCAAGCGACGGATGCCGCGGCCGTGGCTGCGCGGATCGTCGCAGACGAGCGCGCCCGGCTCGGCGGACAGTCACTGGGACTGCTCAGGGCCGCGGTAGAAGGCATGAGGTCGGATGCTGCTGCCGCCCGCATCGATCTGGACCCGGCACTGATCGAGTCGGTGAGCAGGCGGGGCAGGCAGGCCGTGACCGAGTTGCGCTGGTTGCTGGGCATCCTCCGGTCGGAGCCCAACCCCAAGCACTCCAGCACGCCGTCCGCCGCGGGCATTCGCACGATCGACATCGTGCTCGCGGCGGTGCTGCTTGTCGGAGGAGTCCTGGAGCTGTCGTTTCAGGCGTGGCAACCGCCGAGTCCCCTCGCATGGGCCCTTGCCCTCGTGCTGCCGGCCTGCGTGCTCGCCAGGCGGCGCTTCGGCACCATCGCGTGCATCGTGGCGACGGCTGGCGTCGTCTCGGGACTGCTGGCCGGGGTCCTGCCGGGCGTCTCGAGCCTGCTCTGCATCGTGCTGCTGGCCTGGTCTGTCGGCACGGCGGGGCTGCCCCTGCTCTGGCTGATCTTCGCTGCACTCGCCGCCGCGTCAGCCGGATGGTTCGACCTCCATGAACCGGGCAACGGCCTCTTCTGCCTCGCAGTGATCGCGCTGCCGGCGTTCGCGGGACTCGAGTGGTCGGCGCAGGACCGGGCCGCCCGGGCCGCGTCTGCCGAAGCCGACCGGCTCCGCGCGGATCTGGACGCGCGGGTCGAAACAGCCCGCCGCGAGGAGCGCCTGCGGATCGCCCGCGAGCTGCACGATGTCGCGAGCCATTCTGTCGGCGTCATGGTGATGCAGGCTTCGGCCGCGTCCGCGCTGCGCGAGCGCGATCCGGCGGCCGCGCGGGATGCCCTGAAGACTGTCGGCGAAACCGCTGAGCACACCCTCAAGGAACTCGAGGTGATGTTCGATCTGCTCGACTCCGGCGCGATCGGGGGCCCTGGGCTGGCCAGAGCTCCTCGTGAGCCGCTGCAGAGCCTGGTGGATCGGATGCGCAAGACAGGACTGGAGATCTCGCTCGAGCGGACGCCGGTCCCCCCGAACCTCGACGACGTCGTCTATCGGATCGTGCAGGAGAGTCTCACGAACATCGTGCGGCATTCGAACGCACGCAACGTGCGGATCCGGGTGGAGTGGTCCGGCGACGAGGTGCGTGTGGGCGTCAAGGACGACGGGGTGCGTCGCGCAGATCCACCCTCTCGGAGTTCTGAGACCACGGGCTTCGGGCTCACCGGTCTCGACGAGCGCGTGGAGGGCGTGGGCGGAACCTTCCGAGCCGGGTGGACAGACGAGGGATTCCTCGTCGAAGCGGTGTTCTCGGCCGACGCTGTCGCGAGGCTCTGATGGCGGACTCTCCGATCCGCGTGCTGATCGCGGACGATCAGCACCTCATCCGTGGGGGACTGCGGGCCATCATCGACGCAGAACCCGACATGCGGGTCGTCGGAGAGGCCTCCGACGGCGCGTCGGCCGCGCGTGAGGCGGTCGCCACTCGTGCCGACGTGGTCCTGATGGACGTGCAGATGCCGGGCATCGACGGCATCGAGGGGGCCCGGTCGGTCATCGATGCCCGGCCCGAGGCGCGAGTCGTGATGCTCACGATGTTCGATCTCGACGAATACGTCGTCGGCGCGCTGCGCGCTGGAGCCAGCGGGTTCCTCCTGAAGACCACGCCGCCGGCCGATCTCACCGCCGCCATCCGGGCGTGCCTGAGCGGAGCGATGCTCTTCGCCCCCTCGGTCACACGGCGGCTCGTCGAGTCCTACGTGAGTCAGCCACCGCCCGTCGATGGCGTGCCCGACCGACTCGCCAGCCTGACGCCGCGCGAGCTCGATGTGTTCGAGGCGATCGCGCGGGGGCTGTCCAACAGCGAGATCGGCGCTCAGCTCTATATGGGCGAGGCGACCGTCAAGACCCACATCACGCGCATCCTGGCGAAACTGGGCTTGCGTGACCGTGTGCAGGCGGTGGTGCTCGCGTACGACTGCGGTCTCATGCGGCCGGCGGTCGTGCACAGGGACGACTCGCCCCCCGCTCGTTGAACGAGCCGAAGACGGGACGAAGTCCGCCCCCGCCCGTGTCGTCCCGCTGACAGTGCGGCCGGCAACGACGGGAGCGTCAGACCGAAGTCGGACCACAGGCTACGACTTCGCGAGAGCCGATGAGGACTTCCGGTGCGCGAGGGACCGCGTCTCGTGGGATGTGCGGCCCGCGCGGCAGCGGGCATCGTGGGCTTCGCACCGACGGTGCACCGCAAACTACGTGGAAGGTGGCAATCATGCGACGTCTTGATGTGGCGCTGCGCTGGCTGGGAGCGATCGGGATCACGCTCGCCCCGCTCGGTATCTTCGTGCTTCCGGGGCTGCTGCACCCGGAACCTTACGAGACCGCCGAGGATCAATTCACAGCGATCGCCGAAGGCACGGGGGGTGAGTACCTGGCACTGGGCCTGCAGATCTTCGGCTCGGCCATCCTCATGGCGGCCGCGGTGGGAATCGGCGGCTGCACGATCGCACGTGGTAGAGGACGCACACTCGGCGCGATCGGCCTGATCACCGGAATGGTCACGGCGGTCGTCCTCCTCCTGGTGCTGGGATTCGAACTCGCCACGCTGACCATTCTGATCTCGTCGACCGACACGGACGCGGCGGTCTCACAGGTGGTCGCACTCTCGGCTAGTCCGGCGTTCGGGGTGCCGCTGCTCGTCGGCCTCGTCGGCTTCTTCCTCACCCTTCCGCTCCTGGTGTTCGCACTGTGGCGCAGCCGGATCGTGCCGATCGTCGTTCCGCTGCTGTTCGCGCTGCCCGTCTTGGTCGGCTTCGTGCCGCTCCCGGTGGACACGACCGTGCTCGGGGGGGTGACGATGCTGATCCCGTGCCTCTGGGCGAGCGTGCAGCTCGTCCGCGGCGCCGTCACCGACGCGAGCGCGGATGCCGCGACGGCCGAGACAGCTCGGGTTGCCGGCTGAGCCCAGTATGCGAAAACGCCCCGGGTGCCCCGGGGTGTTTTCGCGCTTACACGCGTCACACAGCGCCGGGACGCGCCGCCGAGGTGACCCGCGGGCTTTCGCTGTCGGGCAGTACCGCGCCGACCGGACGCGCCTCGCGGTTGAGGATGCGGCGGATGACGGCATCCACCACCGCCCCTATCACCGCGGCGATCACGATCGCGAGCACGATGGCCAGCAGCGGCTGGTCGTGCAGCCACTGCCCGGCGACGATCCCGAATACCGCCGAGTATGCCGCCCAGGTGATGCCGGCGGCGATCGAGAGCGGCAGGAACCGGCGAAGCGGGTAGCCCGTCGCACCGGCAGTCATGTTCACCGCGATCCGGCCGACCGGGATGTAGCGCGCGGTGAAGATGAGGAGCGCACCGCGCCGGTCCAGCCCGCGGCGTGCCCACTCGACCGCGCTGGTGACGCGCCTCGTGCGCATCCAGCGGAAGCGGTCCGTGCCCAATACCCGGCCGAGCTGATACGCGATGTTGTCGCCGATGATGGCGCCTGCGGCAGCCACGCCGATGAGCAGCAGCAGGTTCGGCTGTCCCGTGACCACCGAGACCGTGGCCGCGCCGACCACGACCGTCTCGCTCGGGATCGGCGGGAAGAACCCGTCGATCACGCACACGGCGAGCACGACCACGTACACCCACGGCGATGCCGCGAGGTCGGTCACGAGGGTCGTCAGCAGTGCGAGGAGGTCCATGCCTGCGACGCTACGAACGGGGCAGAGGCCGGCACAGCCGACCGAAGCATGGACTGCACCTTACTTTCGTCAGTCCTGCGGGAGGGGTCTGCGTTCCTACGATGGGGGGATGCTCCGTGCCGGTCGTTCCCTGCGAGGGTCGTGGCCCACGCCGGTCGGCGTCGTGCTCCTGCTCCTCGCGACGTCGATCGCGCTGCCGTTGGCCCGGTGGGGCGACTCTGCGCTGGTGCTCGCCCTGATCCCGGCAGCGGTCGCCGGCTACCTGGCGGGACGCCACATGGTCGGGCTCGTGCCGGCCGTGGTCGCCTTCTCCGTCGTGCTGGCGGCCTCGCTCCCGATCTCTTACGTGCTGCCCGGCACCGCGCCCCTCGGCGACTGGATGGCGAGCGTACTCATCGCGCTGCTCACAGTCGTGGCTCCCTGGTGGTTCGGCAGGTACCGGATGCTGCGGGAGGAGCAGCGCGAATCGGATGCCGCGATCCTCGCCGACCGCGCGCAGGCCGACGAACGCGGGCGCATCGCGGACGACCTCCACGACACGATCGGCCACGAGCTGGCATTGATCGCGGTGCAGGCTGGAGCTCTGGAGCTCGGGCGGGATCTCAGTCCCGCGCAGCGTGAGCAGTTCCGCGCGTTGCGCGAGGCCGCCGTGCGGGCGAGCGACCGTCTGCGCGATGTGGTGCGGGTGACGCGGCCCGAAGACGGCCCGAGTCGACTGGACCCCGTCGGCGGCGAGGGCATCGCTGCGCTCGTGGCCGGGGCGAGGGATGCCGGGATGAGCGTCGAGGCGGCCATCGACCACGCGCTCGTTGCGGCCGCGGATCCATTGATCGCGGAGCTGGCCGTGCGCACAGTTCGCGAGGGCCTCACGAACGCGGCCAGGCACGCACCCGGCGCCGCGGTCGAGATCCATGTCGGGCGGTCCGACGCCGACGGCGTGACGGTGTCCATCCGCTCGGCGGCGTCCACCGAGACCGGTGCGCAGGGCAGCGGCCACGGCATCCCGAGCCTCCGTCGTCGTGCCGAGCTGCTCGGTGGGTCCATCGATGCGGACTCGACGCCGGGCGGCGGCTTCGAGCTGAGGCTGCGGGCGCCGATGCGCGCCGAGACCGTCGCGCACGGATCCATGGATGCCGCGGACCCGGCGCTGCGCACCAACGCGCGTGCTGCCCGCCGACGTGTGTGGCAGGCGACGATCGTCCCGGCCGTGATCCTCGGGCTCGCCCTCGTCGGCTTCGCCGTCGTGCAGGCGATCACGTTCGCGCACACCGCGGTCACGTCCGAGCTGTACGAGAGCATCGAGCTGGGCGCGACGCGGGCGGCGCTCGCGCCGCTTCTGCCGGCGGGCACCCCGGGCCCGGTGCCGATCGTCGCCGAGCCGCCGTCGCCCGACGGAACGGAGTGCGAGTACTTCGCCGCGCGCGACGGCTGGCTGCACTTCACCGATGCGACGTATCGCCTGTGCTTCGATCAAGGAGTGCTCGTCGAGAAGACCCTGCTGGAGGCGCGATGATCCGGGTGCTCATCGCCGACGACGAGGCCATGATGCGCGCGGGCGTGCGCTCGATCCTTGAATCCGACCTTGAGATCGAGGTGGTGTTCGAGGCCGCGAATGGCCGCGAAGCGATCGACGGCACCCAGCGCCACCGTCCCGATGTGGCCGTGCTCGACATCCGGATGCCGGTGCTCGACGGCCTGAGTGCGGCCACAGAGATCGCGGCCACCGTGCCGGGCACCCGGATCGTGATGCTGACGACCTTCGGTGAGGACGACTACATCGAGCGAGCACTCGGCGGCGGCGCGCTGGGGTTCCTGCTGAAGGCCGCCGATCCCCGAGAACTGATCGCGGGCGTTCGCGCGGTCTCGGAGGGCGGCGCGTACCTCTCCCCGGACATCGCGCGCCGGGTCATCGCGCCGTACCGCGAGGGCGACCGCACGCGCAGCGCGGAGGCCCGCGAGTCTGCCGCTACCCTGACCGATCGTGAGCGCGAGGTGCTCGCTCTGCTCGGCGCGGGAGCCTCGAACGCCGAGATCGGCACGCAGCTGCACCTCGTCGAGGGCACGGTGAAGGGCTACGTCAGCACCATCCTGGCGAAGCTCGGCGTGCGCAACCGCGTCGAAGCCGCCGTGCTGGCGTACCGGGCGGGCATCGTCGCGGCCGAATGATCGGGCATCCGCTGTCCGACGAGCGGGAGGCCGCGTGGCAGGATCAACCCATGAGCACCCTCGTCAACGCCGATACCTTCGTTCGCGCGGAAACACACCGGATGATGCACGACCTGCAGTCCAATGTCGGAGGCGTCAACCGCTTTCTGCACAACCGCGAGCCGGCCGCGGTCGACAAGCAGACCGTCATCCGCCTGAACCGTGACACGCTCTACAGCTTCGCGGTCGTGGACATCAGTGCCGGGGCGACGCTCACGATTCCCGAGCACGGCGAGCGATACCTCTCGGCCATGGTGGTCAACGAGCACCACTACGTCGATGCCGTCTTCCATGACGCCGGCGAGTACGAGCTTTCGCTGGACCGGTTCGGCACACCACACGTGGTGGTCGCCGTCCGAATCCTGGCCGACCCCAACGACCCCGCGGACCTCGCCGAGGTGCGGGTGATCCAGGACGGCATCGGCTTGGAAGCCCGCTCCAGCCAGCCGTTCGAGATGCCTGAGTACGACACCGAGACCTTCGACGAGACGCGCGACGCCCTGCTCGCGCTGGCCCGCAATCTCACCGGCTTCGACCGGATGTTCGGCGCCCGCGATGAGGTGGATCCCGTACGGCACCTCATCGGCACGGCGGCCGGATGGGGCGGGCTGCCTTCCGCGGAGGCGAGCTACATCGGCGTCGACCCGCGGCTTCCGGTCGGGCGGTACGAGTTGACGGTGGGGGATGTCCCGGCCGACGGGTTCTGGTCGATCTCGGTCTACAACGCCGCCGGCTTCTTCGAGCCGAACGAGCGCGCCGCGTACACGATCAACAACATCACCGGCGTGCGCAACGACGACGGCAGCATCACCGTCCGCTTCGGCGACTACCCCGCAGACGTCCCCAACGCCCTTCCGATCACGGAGGGCTGGAACTACCTCGTCCGGCTCTATCGCCCGCGCCCCGAGATCCTCGACGGGGAGTGGACCTTCCCCACACTGAGCACCTGAACCCCGAACGCGCACTCGGATCGGTGCGGATGAACGGGCGAAGCGGTGAACTCCGCCCTGCCGCTGCGATCGATCCAGAGCTAGGCTTCGCGACTATGGACATGCTGGGGGGCGGAGAGATCGCCGCAGCCGACCTGACGGACTGGCGCAAGCTGGCGCAGGGGCTGCACGCCCGATACCGGGTCGACGACTTCACGAGCGGCGCACTGTTCGTCGTCGCGGTGGGCGAGGCGGGCGACGCGCTCCGCCACCACCCGCAGGTGTCTATGGGGGCGGGGTACGTCGATCTCAAGCTGGTGAGCGACGATGCCATCTACCGCGACGGTGAAGGCACCGAACACGTCGTCGAATGGGTGACCCAGCAGGACGTGATGCTGGCGCGACGGATCTCCGAGATCGCCGCCGATCACGGAGTCGCCGCCGACCCTGCAGCGGTCAGCCACATCGAACTCGGCCTCGACACGGCACGCTCGGCGACCATCGCCCCGGTGTGGGCGGCACTCCTCACCGGAAGCGCCGACTCGCAGGGCCGCGGGTCTCCCAGCGACGAGATCAGAGACGCCACAGGGCGAGTGCCGAACCTGTGGTTCGGGGAAGCCGACGAAGGGGAGGCCCCGCGTCAGCGCTTGCACATCGAGGTCTATGTCGCGCCCGAGGTGGCCGAGCAACGCATCGTGGACGCCGTCGCGGCAGGGGGGACCGTCGTCGATGACAGCAACGCGCCAGAGCTCACGGTGATCGCCGACCAGGACGGCAACACCGGAGTCGTGTGCGTGGACGTGTCCGCCGCAAAGAAGGCGTGAATGTCTCAGGGATAGTGTCGTATCCGATCGTTGCCGTTCGTGGATCTGGTGTGCGACCCGTTCGGGCCGCCGCGACGAAGGAGCCACGACATGGCTCTCGTCCCGATGAGAGGAGACGACAGTGCCCAAGTATCTGATCGCATTCAACGACGAGTGGGTGCCCGAGCACACCCCCGACGAACTGCACCGCAAGAGCGAGGCCTCGAAAGCTGTGCTCGAAGAGATGACGGAGGCAGGCGTCTTCCTCTTCGCGGAGGGGGGAATCGATGCCTCGACCGCGATCTTCAGCGTCGTGAGCAAGGACGGGAAGCCCGTCTTCACCGATGGGCCGTTCGTCGAGAGCAAGGAGCACCTCGGCGGGTTCACTGTCGTCGAGGTGCCGGACGACGAGGCCGCACGATACTGGGCCGGGCGACTGGCCATCTCGCTGGACTGGCCCCAGGAGGTGCACCGGTTCCCGTCGGGCCTCGCGGAGATCATCGAACGGCAATCGCCTGCGAGTGAGTGACGTGGCTCGAGACCGGCCGTCCGCGATCGGACCAGCGGAGCGCTTTGCGGCCGGCGCCGTCGAAGCGCGTCTCGTCCGGTCCGCGGCATCCGCCCACGCTCTGCTGGGTTCATGACCCCAACCCCTGTCGAGGAGGCCATCAGCCGCGCACACCACGAGGAGTGGGCGCGGCTGGTGGCGGGTCTCGCCCGTCGCTTCGGCGATCTGGACCTCGCCGAGGACGCTGCAGCCGAGGCATTCGTCTCCGCCGTGGAGCGGTGGCCGCGCGACGGGGTGCCACCCAACCCCGGCGCCTGGCTCACCACGACCGCAACGCGCAAGGCGATCGACCGGCTGCGTCGAGAGTCCCATCGCGACCGCAAACAACAGGCTGCACTGATGCTGTCGGACGAGAATCCACCCGAGCCGACCGGACCGGTCGAGGACGACCGGCTTCGGCTGGTCTTCACGTGCTGCCATCCCGCGCTCGCCACGGAGGCCCGCATCGCGCTGACGTTGCGCCTGCTCGGCGGACTCACCGTCGCGCAGATCGCCCACGCTTTCCTGGTGCCGGAGACCACGATGGCGAGGCGGATCACGCGCGCGAAAGCGAAGATCAAGGCAGCGCACATTCCCTACCGGGTGCCGTCGGCGACCGATATCCAGGAGCGGCTCGCCGGGGTGCTCGCCGTGATCTACCTCATCTTCAACGAGGGCTATCTGACCACTGCGGGAGACGACCCGCTGCGCGCCGACCTGACCGACGAGGCGATCCGATTGGGCCGCCTCCTGCGCACGCTCCTGCCGGATGAAGGGGAGGTGACCGGCCTCCTCGCGCTGATGCTCCTGACGGACGCACGCCGCACCGCGCGCGTGTCCCGCACCGGTGAGCTGGTGACCCTGGATGAGCAAGACCGCGGCGCGTGGAACAGGACCCTGGTGGTCGAGGGTCACGGCCTCGTCCGCGAGCGGATCGCCGCCGTCGCCGCCGGTGCAGAGCCACCAGGGCGATATCAGCTCCTGGCCGCGATCAACGCCGTGCACACGGATGCCCCGACCTCGCGCGACACCGACTGGTCGCAGATCGTCGCCCTCTACGACCGCCTGATTGCCCTCGATCCCTCCGCGATCGTGCGGCTGAACCGCGCGATCGCGGTCGCCGAAGTGGACGGCCCCGACGTCGCACTCGCCGAGATCGACCGACTCGGCGAGGCGCTCGCCGAGTACCACGCATATCACGCCGCGCGCGCCGACCTTCTGCGGCGGGTCGGGCGAAGCCACGACTCGCGGACGGCGTACGACAGAGCCATCCGACTCGCCGGCAACGCCGCCGAGCGGGCATACCTCGCCCGCCGTCGCGACCAGCTCGTGGGGTGAACAGACAGCGCCCGCCTGCATCGCAGGCGGGCGCTGACGTGTGACGACGCTCAGCCGACGACTGGCTCGGGGTCGACGGCGGTGGTGGTCACGTGGGTTGCGGTTCCCTCGGCGACACCGCGACCGAAGGCGCGGCCCTGCATGACGGCCCCGAGGTCGAGACCGGTGGCGGCCTTGACGCTCTCGAACGTCGCCGTGAGGCTCGTCGACTGCTCGCGGGCCAGGTGGGATGCCGCGCTGTCGCCGCCGATCAGCGTGATGCTGCCGACCTTCTCGTACCCCTTGGCGAACTCCGCCATGAGCTGCGGCAGCTGACCGATGATCTCCTTCGCGAGGATCGCGTCCTGGTTCTCGCGCAGGGCCGCCGCCTCGGCGGCGACGGCCTCCGCAACGGCGTTGCCGCGAAGGCGGATCGCCTCCGCTTCGGCCTCCGCCTGCACGCGCACGGCGGCCGCCTCGGCTTCGGCCTTCATCCGGACGGCCGCCGCCTCGGCGGAGGCGGACGCCTCACGCGCCTCGGCCTGGGCCTTCACCGCGTAGGCATCGGCATCCGAGCGCTCCTGAGCGACCTTGCGGTCGGCCTCGGCGTTCTTCTCGCGCTTGTATGCCTCGGCGTCCGCCGCGATCTGCTGCTGGTAGGCCTCGGCGTCGGCCAGCGTCTGCTGCCGGTACTTGTCGGCGTCAGCGACCTTCTTGACCTCGGCATCCAGCCGAGCCTGCGTGTTGTTGGCCTCCTGGAGCAGCACACCCTGCTCGGCCTCGGCGCGGGCGAGGTTCTCGGCCTGCTCGGCCTGGGCGTTCGCCCGGCCGACCTCCGACTTGGCGGCGGCGGTGTTCTTGTCGAGCGCGGTCTGCTCGATCAGGTTCGCCTCGTCGGCGGCGAGCTGGCGCTTCTTCACCTCGCGCGTGGCGTCGATCTCTGCGACATCGGCTTCCCGCTTGACGCGCTGTACTTCCTTGGCGCCGAGCGCCGAGATGTAGTTGTTCTTGTCGGTGATGCCCTGGATGGCGAACGAGTCGAGCACCAGACCCTGTGCGAGCAGGTCGCCCGAGATGCCCTGGGCGATCTCGTCGCTCAGCTTCTGCCGATCCTGCATGACCTGCTCGACGGTGAGCTTCGCCACGACGCCGCGCAGCGCGCCTTCGAGCTGCTCCGTCGTGAAGACGACGATGGCGTCGTCCTGCGATGCGAAGCGCTCGGCGGCGCGGCGCACCTGGTCGGGTGTCGAGCCGATCTTCACGAGGGCGACGCCGGTGAGGTCGATCGTGACGCCGTTGATGGTCTGCGCGGTCGGCTCGAACTTGATCTGCCGCGAACGCAGCGAGACCTTGTCGGAGCGCTGCGTCAGCTTGTTGACGAATGCTCCGCGACCGCTGATGACGGTCATCTTGTTGGCTTCGCCCTCGGTGCTGTCGCGCGCCTTCTTGCCGACGATGACGATGGCCTCGTCGGCTTTCGGCACTTGGTACCACGCGCGGAACAGGATGAAGCCGATGAGGGCGACGACGAGCACGACTCCGACAGCTGCAGCGATGCCGATGAGGCCGAACAGATCCATGGGGGATTCTCCAGGTTGAGCCCGCCGATTGCGGGCCATGCTTCGAATCTATGGGCAGCGCTGCCTGCCGGTGCACCCGGGCCGCCGATTTGTGGATGCCGCGGCGCCTCGCGACCGCTAAGCCTCGGCGTCGGAGGTGACCTCACGCGCCGTGTCGGCGGGCGACCGCTGCGCCCGGCTCAGCAGGACGAAGGGCACCGCGATCGCCGAGATCACCCCGCTCCAGAGCATCGACGAGGCGTACCCTCCGACATCCGCCGCTCGGCCCAGCACCGGCTGGAACACGACCCCGCCGGCGGAACCCATCAGCGAGTCGAACGACAGCACGGTCGCGCGCTGTTTCGACGGGATCATGTCGTTGAGGTAGGCGCGGTGCACCGGGTCGTCGATCGCCGAGGCGACGCCCCAGAGGGCCACCAGCACCAGCGCGAACCAGAAGTCGCGCACCAGCCCGAGCCCGATCAGCACGAGCGCGCTCGACACGGTCGCCAGCAGGATCGACGATGTGCGACGGCGGAACAGCTTTCGCACTCGCGGGGCGAGCAGGCCGCCGACGATCGAAGCCCCCGAAAGGAGAGCGGCCGCCAGCCCCGCGATCGAGTAGGCCTCCTCGTCGCCCCACAGTTCGAGCAGGTACGGCTGCATGGCGTAGAAGACGTAGATGCCGACGCCCGCGGTGAAGGGACTCGTGAGCATGAGCCAGCGCACCGGTGGATCGCCGAGGCCATAGCGGAAGGATGCACGCAGGACCGTACGGGTCGCCTGCAGCGGACGCTCGCTGCGATCCGGCTGGAAGCCCAGATCGTGCATCAGCAGGGCGGCGACCACGAACATCACCAGCAGGATGCCGCCGCGGACCAGGAACGGCACGCCCAGGTTCGTCAGCTGTGCGAGCACACCGCCGAGTACCGACCCGGCGAGCATCGCGACGCCGCCCACGATCTGCGCGCGGCCGAAGACGGTCTCGAGGCTGCCCTGGTAGCCGGTCACTTTCAGGGCGTCGACGAGCCAGGCATCGACCGCACCCGAGAAGAACGTGAAGCCCAGCCCGAGCAGCACCGACACCACCGCCCACGCCCAGAACGGCGACTGCCAGACCCACAGCATCCAATACATGACGGTCGTCACCGCCAGCGTGATCGTGCCGAGCAGGTACGAGGCTCGCCGCCCCACGGTGTCGGCTACCACGCCCGTCGGGATCTCGAAGATCAGCATTCCGGCGGTGAAGAACGCATTCGCCGAGAACGCCTCGAGGTTCGTGAGCCCGGCATCGAGCAGGAACAGCGTGTTGATGCCCCAGATGAACGATGCGGCGAGGGTGTTGCCGAGCAGCAGTGTGTAATACGTGCCCTGCACGCGGCGTGGAGTGGGCAGCGATGGCGCGGAACTGGTCCTGGAGATGGCGGCACCGCCTCTTTTCCACGGGATCTTCGGCTGACACCGCGACAGTATCCCTCCTGGCGGAAGCCGTCCACGGGGGTCGCCGCCGCCGGCCCTCGCTCCGCTAGGCGGTGGCGGGGCCGGCGAACCCCGTCGCGCGGGTGTCGGCGCCGACGGTCTGGTTCATATGCTTCGCGATCCGCAGCACGACGGCGCGGTCGCCGATGCGGGCGCCGTGCAGGGCGTTCTCGAGGGCGAGCTCGAACCGATTGACATCGGCCAGCCGCCGCAGCCACACGGCCAGGATGAGGTTGTAGCGGCTGGCCGCCGTGATCGCGAGCCGCACCTCGGGCACGGACGTGATGGCGGTGCGGGCGACCTCGAGCACCTGCGCCGGAGCCTCGACGAAGTACCAGGCATAGATGGGCCAGCCGGATGCCGCGCGCGCCATGTCGGTGCGAAAGCGCAGGCTTCCCCTCGCGCGAAGCGTCGCGAGCGCGTCCGCAACACGCTGCGGCGCGAACCCGCTGCGCTCGGCGATCGTCGCGATCGGGACGCGGCCGTCCGCCCACACCTCGCGCTCGATCGCCTCCCGCAGGTCGTCGGGCACGCGCTGCGCCGCACGGGCTCGCGGCGGCCTCGGAGGGCGGACACCCTGGGCCTCGGCCGGCTCCAGCGCGCGCAGCCGCCAGCTCGCGCCGTCGATGAGTGTCTCGTTCACGAGGTGCGTGCGCACCGACCGGACGCCGTCGAGCCGGCCCAGGCGGTGCAGCGAATAGTCGGAGAGCCCCGCGATGTCGGGCGCGAAGACAATGGCCATGAGATCGCGCGACCCGGAGGTGACGTCGAGGACGTAGACCGCGGGGTCGCGCTGCAGTTCCTGGATGACGGCATCCATCTTCGCCCGTTCGCAGTCGATCTCCATGATCGACACCTGCCCGAGGGTGGGATGCCCCGTGACCCAGGCGATGCCCTCCTCGCGCAGCCGTGCCCACCGGCGCGCGAGGGTGCTGGCGTCGACGCCGATCACGGGGGAGAGCTCGTTCCAGCTCGCACGCGGCTCGATCTGGAGTGCGTGGACGAGCCGTCGATCGATTTGATCGAGGGTGATCTCCTGCACGGGCGGCCTTCCTGGTCGGTGCGTTGACGCAATTGTGACGCACAAGCAGCGCATTCCACGCAGAAATCCTGCAGGTTCATGTGTTCGAAACATATCCAGGCGCACCATTGCCGCATCGATCGCACCGACGAAAGGACCATCGTGAGTCTCATCACGACCGACGCCGTCACCCTTACCGAGTTGAAGCGCCATGCCGCCGACGGCGTCGAATCACGCCGTGACGAGCTCATCGGCCTGAGCCACGCGATCCACGAGAACCCCGAGCTGTCGTGGCAGGAGCACGAGGCCGCAGCCCTCGTCGCCCGCACCCTCGAGGAGGCAGGCTTCGACGTCGAGATCGGGGCGTACGGAGTCTCCACCGCCGTTGAGGCCGTGTATGGCACCGGCGACCTGACGGTCGCGATCTGCGCCGAGTACGACGCGCTTCCCGGCATCGGCCACGGCTGCGGGCACAACGTCATCGCCGCCTCGGGAGTAGGCGCCGCCCTCGCGCTGGCGCCGCTGGCCGACGCGGCAGGCCTGCGGGTCAAGCTGCTCGGCACGCCTGCGGAGGAGCACGGCGGCGGCAAGGTGGCGATGCTCCTCGCCGGTGCGTGGGAAGACGTCGACTTCTCGCTCATGGTGCACGGCATGACCGGAGAGGACATTTCGGCGACGGCCTTCAGTGCGACAGCCGTCGATCGGTTCGAGGTCGTCTTCCACGGCAGGACCGCGCACGCCGCGGGCATGCCGGAGCAGGGCCTCAACGCGGCTTCCGCCGCCGCGATCGCCCAGACCGCCATCGCCTTCCTCCGCCAGCAACTGCCCAAGGACACGAATCTCAACGCCTACGTCTCGCACGGCGGTGAGGCGACGAACATCATCCCCGACCGTGCCGTCGTGCAGGTCGAACTGCGCGCGTACGACACCGACGTGTGGCGTGACATGAAGAAGCGCGTGCTCGCGTGCTTCGAGGGTGCCGCCGTCGCGACAGGATGCCGCTGGGAGTGGTCGGCGACCGAGCACCCGTACGCGCCGGTCAAGCACGACGCATCGCTCGGCGCCTTCTGGGACCGCAACCTCGTGGCGCGCGGCCGCACGATCGGCGCGGCGAAGATGGGCGGCGGCTCCACCGACATGGGCAACGTGTCGCAGGTCGTGCCCTCGATCCACCCCACCATCGCCTTCCTCGGGCAGACGGGCCCCGCCCACAACCCCGAGTTCACCGCTGCTGCGGCCACCCCCGCAGCCGACCAGGCCGTCATCGACGCCGCCACGATCCTCGCGTGGACGGTGCTCGACGTCGCCCTGGACGGCGCCCTGCGCGCCGACCTGCTCCACCGCACCGCCGAGCGCCCCGTCGGGGCGACCCGGAACACGCTCGAGGCATGACCGACCCCGCTTACGCGGACGGCACCGCCTCCCCACCTGGAGAACCCGACATGACCGCTCCCACCCACGAAGGCAACGTCGCCTCGACAGGACCGCAGTCTCCCAGCCCCCTTCAGAAGACGGCATCCGTCATCGCCCTCGGATTCCGCAGCCCGCGGCTGTGGATCCTCATCGCACTGGTCGTGGCCATCTCGGCCGGTGCGCAGGCGATCGGACCGATCGTCATCCCTCTCGGCATCGCGTCGGTGACGCTCCTGCCGATGATCTGGGGCATCACCGCAGGCGCCCTCGTCTCGGGCCAGCGTCTCAAGCCGCTGCCGATCGACCTGCAGCAGGCGGCCACCGTGATCATGGGCGTCGCCGTGCTCTTCCTCTGCGCGCGCCTGTCGTTCACGATCGGCCCGAACATCCCGCTGCTCCTGCAGGCCGGCCCCGCGCTGCTGCTGCAGGAGGTCGGTCACCTGTTCGGCACCATCGCACTGGCGCTCCCGCTCGCGGTGCTGCTGCGCATGGGGCCGGCGACCGTCGGCGCGACCTTCTCGATCGACCGCGAGGGCTCGTTCGCGATGGTGAGCGAGCGCTACGGCTCCGACTCGCCGCAGTACCGCGGAGTGCTGTCGATGTACGTCTTCGGCACCATCTTCGGCGCCGTCATCGTGAGCCTCATCGCCTCGATCGCCGCTTCGCTCGGCATCTTCGACCCGCTCGCCCTCGCCATGGGTGCGGGCGTCGGCTCGGGATCGATGATGGCGGCCGCGGCATCCGTCATCGTGTCGGCCCACCCCGACATGCAGGACCAGGTGCTCGCGCTCGCCGCCACCTCGAACCTGATCACGGGGGTGCTCGGCATCTACATCGGGGTCTGGGTGTCGCTGCCGCTCGCCGACCGCTTCTACAAGCTGCTCACCCGCAACAAGGACGCGGCGCTGCCGGGCCGCCGGTCGAAGGCCAAGGGCGCCATGCCGACCACGGCGGTCAGGACCGTGGCCGAGACGGTGCTCGAGAAGCCGAACGTGCGCGTGCCGCTCTGGGTGTCGCTGCTCATCATCGGGTTCGCCGGACTCGTTGTCGCTGCGATCGCGGCGAAGGGCTTCTCGTGGGACATGGTGATCGCGTACCTCGTGATGGGTGCACTGGTCGCGGGCGGAATCGGGCTTGCCAAGGTGACGCGCGGCAAGGTGCCGGCGATCATCGTCGTGATGACGGTGGGGGCGTTCCTCACATCGCCGATCTCACCCGTCGCCGGGTGGTTCACGACCGTCTCGGACACCATCGACTTCCTCTCGCTCATCACCGTGATGCTGACGATCGCGGGCTTGAGCCTCGGCAAGGACCTGCCGATGCTCAAGAGCATCGGCTGGAAGATCATCCCCGTCGGGACGGTCGCCATCACGGCGTCGTTCATCCTCTCGGCGATCGTCGCCGAGTTCGCGCTGGGACTGTGGGGCTGATGACCGGCACCGCCGTCCAGGTCGAGCGCGGGGTGTACACCTCCGCGCTCGACCTCTTCTCGATCGGCATCGGCCCCTCGAGCTCGCACACCGTCGGCCCGATGCGCGCGGCCGCCGACTTCCGCGACCGTCTCGCCGACGGCGGGATGCTGGCAGCCGTGGTCCGGTTCGGGTGCCGCCTCGACGGCTCCCTCGCCGCGACGGGAGTGGGACACGGCACCCCGGATGCCGTCATCGCGGGCCTCCGCGGACACCGCCCCGAGACCGTCGATCCGGCGGTCGTCCACGGCGCGTGGGCGCTTCTCGACGCCGGCCGTGCGCTCGACATCGGTGGCGTGCGGTTCACACGCGACGACCTGACGTTCGCGCCGCGCGAGCGTCCGCATGGGCACCCGAACTCCCTCACGCTGCGCGCCGAACTCGCCTCGGGCGACGTCGTCGAGGAGACGTACCTATCGGTCGGCGGGGGCTTCATCCGGCGTCTCGGGGAGCCGGTCGTGGCCGATGCGGCGGGGCCGCGTCCGGTGACGCCGAACGCGCCCACCTTCCGCAGCATGCGGGAGCTGCTCGACCTCTCGCGTGGACGCAGCATCGCCGACGTCGCCTGGGAGGCCGAGGTCTCCGTGCACGGAGCGGTCGCGGCCCGGCGCGGGCTCGATGCGATCTGGACGGCGATGCGGGCGTGCATCGAGCGCGGCCTCCACTCCGACGGCGTACTGCCGGGTGGCCTGCGCGTGCCGCGCCGAGCGGCGGCCGCGTGGAACCGGCTCGCCGAACGCGGTGAGTCGACGGATGCCGCGGAGGCGGTGTCCATCTATGCGCTCGCGGTCAACGAGGAGAACGCGGCGGGGGGACGGGTGGTGACCGCGCCGACGAACGGCGCCGCCGGCGTACTCCCCGCAGTGCTCTACCAGTCGGTCGCGGCCACCGGGTTCGACCTGGAGCTCATCCGGCGGTTCCTGCTGACGTCGACGGCGATCGGATCGATCATCAAGGCAAACGCCTCCATCTCGGGCGCCGAGGCGGGATGCCAGGCGGAGGTGGGAAGCGCCTGCGCGATGGCGGCCGCCGGGCTCACGGCCGTGCGGGGCGGCACGCCCGCGCAGATCGAGAACGCCGCCGAGATCGCGATCGAGCACCATCTCGGCCTCACGTGCGACCCGGTGTCGGGGCTCGTGCAGATCCCGTGCATCGAGCGCAACGCGGTGGCCGCGTCGACGGCGATGACGGCGAGCCGCCTGGCGCTGCTCGGCGACGGCAGCCATATCGTCGACCTCGACACCGCGATCGAGACGATGCGCCAGACCGGCGCCGACATGTCATCCCGGTACAAGGAAACGAGCGCGGCGGGGCTCGCCGTCAACGTCGTCGAGTGCTGAGCGCGACGGCGAGCCTGCGCTCCGCCGCTACCCCTCCAGCACCGCCAGCTGCTGCGTCGCGCGCGTCATCGCGACGTAGCGGTCCACCGCACCCTCGATCGCTTCGCCGAAAGCCGCGGGCTCGACGAGCACGACGAAGTCGAACTCCAGGCCCTTCGCGAGCTCGGGCGTGAGCGACCGCACGCGCTCCTCCGGCACGAACGACGCGTCGCCGATCACGACGGCGGTGCCCTCCGGATGCCCGGCGAGCCAGTCGCCCAGGATCGCGTCGCGCTCCACCACCGCGGCGCGCAGCACGGCGACGCCGCTCGAGCGGATCGACGTGGGCACGTTGGCGTCGGGGATCGCGGCGCGGATCACGGGCTCGGCCTCGGCCATGACCTCGCTCGGCGTGCGGTAGTTGATCGTCAGGGAGGCGATCTCCACGTCCGTGAGGCCTGCCTGCTCGAGTCGTTCCTGCCACGACTCGCGGAACCCGTGCCGGGCCTGGGCCCGGTCGCCGACGACCGTGAAGCTGCGCGACGGGCAGCGGGCCAGCAGCATCCGCCATTCCGCGTCCGTCAGCTCCTGCGCCTCGTCGATGACGATGTGCGCGAACGGCCCCGCGAGCAGGTCGGGGTCGGCCGCGTCGAGCACGGATTCGTCGACGAGGCTGTTGCGCAGATCTTCCCCGTCGAGCCACTGCATCATCTCGTCGCCCGCCTCCTTCAGCCGTTCGACGACCTGCGACATGTACTCGCGTTCGCGCGCGAGCCGCGCGTCGCGCTGCCGCCGACGCAGCGATGCCGCGGGGTCGCCGAGCCGACGCCGGGCGGCATCGAGCAGCGGCAGGTCCGACGTGGTCCAGTCCGTGGCGACGGTGCGCTGCAGCGCGTCCACCTCGTCGGGCGTGAGCCATGGAGCGCATCGGCGCAGGTAGGCCGGGACGCTCCAGAGGTCGGAGACGAGAACGGATGCCTCCACCAGCGGCCAGGCGCGGGCGAAGACGCGTGTCAGCTCCTCGTTGCGGGCGAGCGCTCGGCGCAGCTGATGCAGCGGCACCTCGTCGCCGTCGGCCTGGTCGATGAGGATGTCGAGCACCGTCTCCCACAGCTGGTCGCGAGCCTCGTTGTGCGGCGTGCCGGGTTCGGCCGACGCGAAGGCCTCCACCCAGTCCTGCCGGCTCAGCCAGAGCTCTCCCCACGGCGTCTCGATGAGGAGCGGCTCTGCCGGCGGCTCCTCGTACAGGCGGACGGCCGGCTCGATCGCATCGATCATGCGACCGTCTGCCTTGAGACGTGCGACAGCGGAGTCCGACTCGACCGCAGCGGTCGAGCCCTCCGCGACGAGGTCGCGCACCGTGCAGGTCTGCACGCTGTCTTCTCCGAGGCTCGGGAGCACATCCTCGACGTACGAGAGGTACGCCGGACTCGGACCGACGAACAGCACGCCCCCGCGGCCCTCTCCGAGGTGCGGGTCAGAGTAGACCAGATAGGCGGCGCGGTGCAGCGCGACCACCGTCTTGCCGGTCCCGGGTCCGCCGTCGACGACGAGGGCGCCGCGCGAACCGGCGCGGATGATCGCGTCCTGGTCGGCCTGGATCGTCCCGAGCACGTCCCGCATGCGCGGTGAGCGGCTCGCGCCGAGGCTGGCGATGAACGCTGACTGATCGTCGAGGGCGGCGTTGTGGTCGAGCCCCTCGGCGGTGAACACCTCATCCCAGTAGTCCGTCACCCGGCGTCCGGTCCACCGGTAGCGGCGGCGGCTCACGAGCCCCATGGGCTGGGCATGGGTCGCGGCGAAGAACGGCTCGGCCGCCGGCGTGCGCCAGTCGACGAGCAGTCGCCGGCCCGCGGCATCCGTGATTCCGAAGCGGCCGATGTAGACGGGCTCCGAGCCGTCGGCGGGCACCATGCGGCCCAGGCACGCGTCGACGGTGAAACGGCGCAGCACCCGCAGGCGCGCGGAGAGCCGGTGGATCTCGAGGTCGCGCTCGAGGGCGCCCTGACCGTGTCCGCCGGGCTGTCGGCGCAGCGTATCGAGGCGGTCCTCGATCCCGGCGATGGACTGGGTGAGGCTCTCGGACAGGGCGGCGAAGTGCTGCTCGTCGTCGCCGATGAGGACGGGATCGGACTTGGCGGAGAGACGTTCGGGCAGGCGGAAAGGGCTGGTCTGGATGGGGTTCACGGCATCTGCTCCTGGCGGATTTCGCGACGTGGTGTTCTGTGGGGGAGGGTCGAGGAGGCGTCGCGATCGACAAGTATGCGCCCCCAGGGGGCCCTTGCCGCAAGGCCCCCTCCGGCCGTTATCCTGGTAAGGGCAGGGAGTTGCACGAGGCGGACGGGGAGGTCCGTGACAGCACCCCGTACGAGGCGGATTTCGCCGGCGTTCGTGATGCGCGCGTGCGGTCGTCGTGGGCCGGCGGCGCCCGCTATGCAAGCAACGTGCCCGGGCGGAGCCCCAGCGTCCATTCGGCGACGTCCGAGACGAAGTGCTCATAGGGCGCCTGTGAGGACTCGCCGCTGTTGTTGACCGACGCGCTCTGGCCGTCGACGGCCATCAGGATGCGCGTGCCCGCGACGTGCGGATCGACGTCGGCGAACTCGCGCGCGGCGAGGCCCTGCTCGATGATGTCGACGATGCCGGCCTGGTTGAGCGCCTCCTCCTCGACGAGCGCCTCGTTCAAGGCAGGGCTGAAGCGCGACAGGTGGCGCGCGTTCAGCCAGAGACGCGCGAGATCCCAGGATTCGTGGCTCTCGTACCCGGCGACGAGCCGCGCCAGCCGCTGCGTCGCGGTGCCGTCGAGGTGGAAGAGCTGCGCGCGCTCACCCGAGGCCGCGCGGGTGAATGCGGCGACCACCAGGTCTTCTGCGGCGGGGAAGTAGTGGGTGATCAGGCCGGGGCGCACGCCGAGCCGGTCGGCGACCGCACGCAGCGTGATGCGCTCGAGGCCCTCGGTGAGGGCGATGTCGGCGGCCGCCGCCAGGATCTCCTCCCGGCGCTCCTCGGGACGCTTGCGCACCCGCCGAGCATCGCCGCTTGACACCATGCGGCCCATGCTATTGGATGTGTGACCAATAACCTATTGTTCGAGCGACCAATAGGGGCACCATCCCGAGAGCAACGAAGCCGCGGCCCGACGACCTGGTCAGGTCCGCCCGAGAGGATCACCGTGTCACAGCAGCCGCAGACCGCGCAGGCATCGCCGCCGCAGACGGAGTTCGTGGATGCCGCGAACCAGCCGGAGACGCGGGGCATCGAGCTGATCGGGGCGGGCGAGCGCCACGGCCGCGCTCGCGATCTGTTCTTCGTCTGGGCGGCGCCGAGCGTCAGCATCCTGAACTTCACCATCGGCGCGACGCTCGTGCTGCTCGGACTCGAGCTGTGGCAGGCGGTGCTCGTCGTGATCGCCGCCTCGGCGCTGTGGGTGCTGCCGGGCACGATCGCAATCAGCGGGCCGGCGGCCGGCACCTCGGGCTCCGTCATCACGCGCGCCATCTACGGCATCATCGGCAACAAGCCCGTCGTGGCCTTCACCGGGTGGCTCATCGGCGCGGTGTTCCTCGCCCTCAACTGGCTCGCGTCGTCGTTCCTCGGCGCGGGTCTGCTCGCCGGAATGGGGCTCACCGACCCGGTGGTCGTGCCGATCGTCGTGACCCTCGTCATCTCGGCGCTCACCGTGCTCGTCGCCGTGTACGGCCACGCGCTCATCCTGCGCGTGTACTCGTGGCTCGCCGTCGTGCTGGCCGTGATCTTCGTGACCGTCGCGGCGTTCCTCCTGCCGCAGGTCGATCTGGCGTTCCAGCAGCCCGAGCCGCTCTCGGGCGTGCCGCTGTGGTCGGCGATCACGATCGGCTTCACGATCATCGCGTCCGGCCCGATCTCGTACATCAACAGCCCCGACATCGCCCGCTACCTTCCGCGCTCGACCAAGGCGTCACACATCATCGCCGCGACGGCCCTCGGCGGCGCGCTGCCGGGCATGGTCTTCACCGTGGTGGGCGCGCTTCTCGCGACCGCGGTGACGAGCGAGGCGATGGATGCCGGCATCGAGTCCGCGCTCCTGGGCCTGCTGCCCGGCTGGCTCGGGCCGGTGCTCGTCATCGGCGTGATCGCGAACACGATCGCCCTCAACGGCATGACGACCTACACCTCGAGCATGGCGCTGCAGGCGATCGGCCTGCCGATCCGCCGCATCCCGGCCGCGATCGTCGTCGGCCTGATCGGCACCGCGCTCACCGTCTACCTCGTGCTGTCGACGAGCCTCCTGGATGCCGTCAACCTCATGCTGCAGTTCCTCGTCATCGTCTCGGCACCCACGATGGCCGTGTTCGTCGCCGACGTCGTGCTGCGCCGTGGGCGCTACGACGGCGCCGACCTCTTCGACGAGGAGCGCGGCGGCCGCTTCTGGTACAGCGGCGGCTGGAGCATTCCCGGCGTGGCGGCCGTGCTCATCGGCGGCACGGCGACCGCGCTGTGCCTGTCGACCGAGGTCTGGACCGGACCCATCGCCGAGAGCCTCGGCTATGTCGATCTCTCGGTGCCCGTCGGGATGGCGGTGTCGGTGCTCGTCTACACGGTGCTGCTGCGCACGCCGCTGGGCAAGGCGGGGCGACCCGACGCGAGCTGAGGGCTGCCTCCCCCCTCACAGCGCCCTTTCGCCGATGGCGGAAGGGCGTTGCGCAGTCCGTCAGGACGCCGGGCGCTCGCCGGCGAGTGCCTTCCGCAGGAGAAGCACGCTTCCACAGGAGGTTGGAACGATCCAACCTCCTGTAGAAGGCCGGTTGACCTGTTGGAGGACAGGGGAAGCAGGGAGGGGAAAGCTGGGGAACGGATGCCGCCGGATCCGCCCGTGGACGGACCCGGCGAGCCCGCACGGTACTTTTGAACCCTGGTTCACCAGCCGCGGACACGGGAGGGGCGACGATGCCGGACCTCGATCCCTCGTCCGTGCGCGCCCACGGCCCGGCGGCGAACGCCGGCCCCACGGCATCCGATGACCCCGTGGTCTCGCAGCGCCCCGCGGTAGCCCTCGGGCGGGTGGCGATCATCGGCGATGGCCGGGTCGGGCGGTCCATGGCGACGGCGCTCCGCGCTGCGGGGGTCGACGTCCAGGGCCCGCTCGGACGGGGCGCGACCGGCGACACGGCCGACATCGTGCTGCTGGCCGTTCCGGATGCCGAGATCGGCGCGGCCGCGCACCTCATCGCACCCGGCCGCCTGGTGGGGCACTTCTCGGGCGCGTCGACACTCGAACCGCTCGCACTGCATGAGGCGCTCAGCATCCATCCCCTCATGACCGTGGCGGGCGACCGTGCCGCATTCGACGGCGTGCCTGCGGCCGTCGCGGGCTCCACGCCTCGCGCGCTCGACACTGCCGCGGCCATCGCGCGGACCCTGGGCATGACGCCGTTCGAGGTCGCCGACGCCGACCGGGCCGCGTATCACGCGGCGGCGTCGATCGCGTCGAACTTCCTCGTGACGCTCGAGGGCTTCGCGGAGGAGCTGGCCGAGACCGCTGGAGTGCCGCGCGATGCCCTCGCTCCGCTCGTGCGCGCGACGGTGGAGAACTGGCGGGCGCAGGGTGCGGCATCCGCCCTCACCGGCCCCATCGCGCGCGGCGATGATGACACGGTCGCCCGCCAGCGCACGGCGGTGGCCGAGCGGATGCCGCGGCGCCTCGCCCTGTTCGACGCCCTCGCCGACGCGACACGCGACCTCGCGGCGACGCGCACACCCGCCGACGCCCGCGACCTCGCGGCCGACGCAGCCCCCGGGGAGGCGTCGTGGTGACCGTCGTCCGCACGATCGCGGACCTGCGCAGCGCGCTGCGCGATCGACGCAGCGGCCGCATCGGCCTGGTGCCGACGATGGGCGCCCTGCACGAGGGGCACCTCACGCTCGTGCGCGCCGCCCGCGCCGACAACGACACCGTCGTGATGTCGATCTTCGTGAACCCCGCGCAGTTCACCGAGCAGGCGGACCTCGCCGCCTACCCGCGCACCGAGGAGCGTGACGTCGCGCTCGCAGACGAAGCGGGTGTCGACGTGGTCTTCGCGCCGGACGCCGCCCAGATGTACCCCCTCGGCTTCTCGACCACCGTGAGCGTGACCGGTCCGGTCGCCGAGACCCTCGAAGGCGCCCAGCGCGGCCGCGCGCACTTCGACGGCGTCGCGACGGTCGTGACGAAGCTGCTGCTCGCCGCGCTGCCGGATGCCGCCTACTTCGGCGCGAAGGACGCGCAGCAGGTCGCCGTGCTCCGGCGCCTGACCGCCGATCTCAACGTGCCGGTCGAGCTCGTCGTGTGCCCGACCTCGCGCGACGACGACGGACTCGCGCGCTCGAGCCGCAATGCGCGGCTGTCGCCCGACGAGCGTGCACGGGCGCTCGCCATTCCGCGCGCGCTGCAGGCGGTGACGGATGCCGCAGGCTCCGGCATCCGTGATTCCCGCGCGCTGCGCGACCGGGCACTGGACGTGCTCGCCGAGGGGATGATCGCGCTCGAGTACGTCGCGTTCGTCGACCCCGAGACCTTCGAGCCGGTTCCCCTCGTGGATGGCCCGACCCTCGTGGCCATCGCCGCGCGCGTCGGCGCCACCCGGCTCATCGACAACACCGTGATCGACGCAGGAGGTTCGTGATGCGCCCGCAGGTGACGCTTCGGCGGCTGGAAGAGATGAAGGCCGGCCATGAGCCCATCGTGATGGTCACGGCCTACGACTACCCGACGGCGCGCGTCGCCGAGCGGGCCGAGGTCGACATGGTGCTCGTCGGCGACTCGGGAGCGCAGGTGGTGCTCGGCTACGACTCGACGGTGGCGGTCTCGGTCGACGAGATGCTGGTGCTCGCCCGCGCCGTGCGCCGCGGCGTCACGTCGGCGTTCGTGGTGTGCGACCTGCCGTTCGGCTCGACCGAGGTGTCGGACGAGCAGGCCGTCGCGACGGCGGTACGGTTCGTCCGCGAAGCGGGCGCCGACGCCGTCAAACTCGAGGGCGGCGGCGAGGCGCGGCTGAGCCGCATCCGCGCGATCGCCGCGGCCGGCATCGCCGTCGTCGCGCACGTGGGGCTCACCCCGCAGACCGCGGTCGCGCTGGGTGGGATGCGCGCGCAGGGACGCACGGCCGATTCCGCCGCGCGATTCGCGCGCGAGGCGGTCGCCGTGCAGGAGGCCGGCGCGAGCATGCTCGTGGTCGAGGCGGTGCCGGCCGCGGTCGTCGACGTCGTGCTGCCCGCCCTCGACATCCCGGTGATCGGCATCGGCGCCGGCCGCGCCGACGGCCAGGTGCTCGTGATGCACGACCTCCTCGGCATCACCGAGGGCAAGACCGCAGCGTTCGTCAAACGGTTCGCAGCCGTCGGCGACGAGATGGCGGGCGGCGTCGCGGCGTACGCCGCCGAGGTGCGCGGCGGCGTCTTCCCGGGACCCGAGCACGGGTACAGCGCGAACGAGGCCGCGGTCGCCGCGACGCGCGAGGCGCTTGCCGGGAACTCGACGGACTGACGCCCGTCAGCGGGGCGCAGGGCCCGTCGACTCGCGCCAGATCACGCGGTGAATCTGTTGGGGCTCGGACGGCACGGCCTCGCTGCGCAGCGCCGCGATGAGCCTTGTCATCGCGCGTGAGCCCAAACCCTCGAGGTCGACCTCCACGCTCGTCAGTGCGGGACTCATCAGGCGACCGAGCTGCTGGTCGTCCCATCCGGTGACGCTGAGGTCGTCGGGCACGCGCCACCCGCGATCCATCGCAGCGCGGATCGCACCGGCGGCCACCAGGTCGTTCGCCGCCATCACAGCGGTCGCCCGGTCACGGTCGGGCATGCTGCGCACAGCGGCCATTCCGGATTCCGCCGACCAGTCGCCCTCGATCACGCCGGTCGATTCCAGCCCGAGCGATCCAACCGTCTCGAGATAGGTGTCGCGCCGGGCGCGGGCCGAGGCGAACTGCAGGTCGCCGGTGATGTGGAGGAACCGGCGGTGGCCGCGTTCGGCAAGGCCCCGGATCAAGTCGACCAGGGCTGAGGCATCCGCCAGCTCCCCGATGCCGCGCATCTCATCGTCGAAGTCGGCCGATGCGACGATCGGGGTCCCGCTGGAGGCCTGCAGCTCGAGCGAGGCGAGCACGGGGGCGAACGAGACGATGCCGTCGACCTGACCGGAGTCGGCCAGCTCGGCCACGCGCTCCGTCCGCTCCTCCGCGCCGCCCTCGATGGCCAGCACCTCGACCGCGTAGCCGACCGCGTGGGCGGCCGCGCTCGCGCCGGCGAGCATGCGTGCCGGACTGTAGGCGAGGGTCGGCACGACCACGGCGAGCCGACCGGTCCGGCGCGTCCGCATCGAGCGGGCGACGAGGTTCGGACGATAGTTCAGCTGTTCGACGGCGGCCTGAACGCGCGCTTTGGTGGCGGGCTTGAGCCCATCGGGCGCGCGGAAGTAGCGCGAGACGGTCTGGTGCGAGACATCGGCGAGCCGGGCGACCTCCATGATCGTCGGCCGGCGGGGTGGTGCGGTGTCGGTCACGAGCGCCTCCTTCGACATCCATGTTGACACAGATTGTGAACCTTCACTATTCTTGCTCTCGCCCGAGTGATCGATCACTAAGTGAAGGTTCACTCGACAGTTTCCCTCGCGATCAGCGTTCCGAAAGGACAAAGATGTTCACACGCAGAAAGGCGAGCGCCGTCGGCGCCGTGGCGATCGTCGCCTTCGCCACCGCACTCGCCGGCTGTGCCGGCTCAGCCCCCGCCGGCGAAGCCGCAGCCACCTATGACCCGGACGAGGAGGTCACCCTGGACTTCGCATTCTGGGGAAACGACGTCCGTGCCGAGATGTACAACGAGGCGATCGCCGCGTTCAACGAGGAGTACCCGAACATCACCGTGAACTCGACCTTCCTGGCGTGGGACGAGTACTGGGAGAAGCGCCAGACCGAGGCCGCCGGCAAGAACCTCCCCGACGTGTTCCAGATGGACATGACCTATGTTCGCCAGTACTCCGAGAACGGGCTGCTGCTGGACCTCACGCCCTACGTCGGCGACATCGTCGCCACCGACGGCTACGACGAGAGCGTGCTCAACATCGCATCGATCAACGACACGATCGCCGGCATGCCCGTCTCGACGAACGCGATCGGAATGTTCGAGAACGTGGTCCTCACCGACCAGGTCGGCGTCGCGCCCTTCGCGGGTGGCGACTGGGAGGCGTACGACGAGTGGCTGCACGAGGCCCGGGATGCCGCCGAGGCCGCGGGACTCGAGGTCTGGGGCGGTGCCGACCCCACCAGCTTCATCCAGCCGTTCGAGCTCGTGCTCCGCTCCGAGGGCAAGTCGGTCTTCACCGAGGAGGGTGAGGTCGGCTTCACCGAGGAGGACCTCGCCGACTTCTGGAATCGTGGCGCCGGGTTGCGCGAAGACGGCGTCGTCACCCCGCAGCAGCGGATCCTGGAGGTCTCTCCCAAGGGCGCCTTCGACTCCGCGCAGGCGCTCACCGAGATCGTGTGGGACAACTTCGGCGCTCCCTACAAGGCGAACCTCGGCGAGGCGTATCCCGACCTGAACCTCGTCGCGCCTCCTGTCACGGAGGAAGGAGCCAAGGACCTGTACAAGAAAGCCGGCATGCTGATCTCCGCTGCGGCGAGCACGGAGCACCCCGAGGCCGCCGCCCTGTTCACCGACTTCCTGGTGAACAGCCCCGAGGTGGGCGCCATCTTCGGGACGAACCGAGGGATGCCGGCATCCCAGACTCAGCTCGAAGGCGTTGAGCTCGACGACACCGCCCAGCAGATCATCGACTACGAGGAGTCGATCGCCGACCGCATCGGCGACGCCCCGCCGGTGCCGATCGTCGGCTACGGCTCGGTCGAGGCCAAGTTCAAGGCGCTCGGACAGGAACTCGGGTTCGGCACGATCACGGTGGACGACGCGGTCGACCAGCTCTTCGCCGAGATCGACGTCATCGTCAACCAGTAGCAGACACGTCGGGTGCGTGGCCATCGTGCTCGGCCTCGCACCCGCCGGGCGCGCATCCAGGGCGCGGTGCCCACAAGCGGAGCACGCCCGGTGCCGGGGTGTGGGGGTTGTCTGTCCTCCACACCCCGGGGCACCGACAAGACCTGTCCGCGTGATCGCGGACGACTCGCACGAGTGAACAGGAAGAACAATGCCCTCACCCACCTTCCGTGTCGGGATCATCGGCACCGGCGGCATCGCCCACGCCCACGCCGAGGCGCTCCAGAGCCTGGCTCCGCGCGTCGAGATCGCCGGGGTGGTCGATCTCGACCGCGATCGTGCGCTGGAGTTCGCCGAGAGGTTCGGCGTCGACCGGGTCTACCCGGATGCCGCCGCGCTCTTCGCGAGCGAGCGGCTCGACCTCGTGCACATCTGCACGCCGCCGCAGACGCACACGCCCCTCGCCGTCCAGGCGATGCGCGCGGGTGTGCCGTCGCTCGTCGAGAAGCCCACCGCGCTCAACCTCGGCGAGGTGGACGAGCTGGCGGTGGTGCAGGCCGAGACGGGCGTGCCGGTGCTGACGGTGTTCCAGCACCGCTTCGGCGCGGCGGCTCGTCACCTCAAGGCGCTCGCCCGGGCGGGCGAGCTGGGCCGTCCGCTCGTGGCCACGTGCGAGACGCTGTGGTACCGCCCCGACGAGTACTTCGACGTACCCTGGCGCGGGCGATGGGATGTCGAGGGGGGCGGTCCGACCATGGGCCACGGCATCCATCAATTCGATCTGCTGTTCGACATCTTCGGCCGTTGGTCTCGAGTGAGCGCGTTCGCGGCGCGGCAGCTGCGGCCGACCGACACCGAGGACGTGTCGATGGCGCTCGTGCGCTTCGAGAACGACGCGCTCGCGACGGTCGTCAACTCGCTCGTCTCGCCGCACGAGACGTCGCGGCTGCGGTTCGACTTCGAGTACGCGTCAGTGGAGGTGCAGCACCTCTACGGCTACACGAGCGAGGACTGGACGTTCACCCCGGCCCCGGGCCACGAGCACCTCGCGAGCCGTTGGGCGGAGGGACTCGACAGCGGATCGAAGAGCGGTCACCTCGACCAGCTGCGGGCGATCTTCGACGCGCTCGACGCCGGTCAAGCACCGGGTGTCGACCTCACGGAAGCCCGGCACACCCTCGAGTTCGCGGCGGCGACGTACGCGTCGGCGTTCCGTGGCACCACGATCGACGCCGGCGAGCTGGCGGGTGAAGACCCGTTCGTCCGCTCCATGAGCGGCGGGGCCGTGCCGTGGGCGCCTGTGAAGGAGGTCCTCGTATGAGCACGTTGCGCCTCACGCATGAGCTGGGCTCGTCGGTCACCGTCCGCGACGGCGACGTCGACCTCTTCACGTACGTCTACCAGCCGTCGACGGCGGCGCTGGAGTCGCCCAAGCCGTACCTGCACCCCCTCCGTACGCGTCGCGGCGACCTGGTCAGCCTGTTCCGCCCGCACGACCACGTGTGGCACAAGGGCATCGCCTGGTCACTGCCGGTCGTGAACGACGAGAACTTCTGGGGTGGACCGACGTACGTCCACGGGCAGTTCTACGTGCAGCTGCCCAACAACGGCGTGCAGCAGCACGAGGGCGCGATCGACCTGGAGACCGGCGACCGCGCGCGCATCTCGCACGAGCTGCGCTGGATCACCGAGGTGGGCGGCGTGCTCTTCGCCGAGCAGCGGGCGCTGACCGCCGAGGTCGTCTCGGACGAGGCGTGGGCGCTCACGTTCGACACGCGGCTGACGAACGTGTCGGGCGCGCCGATCGCCATCGGATCGCCCACGACGAGGGGACGCGAGAACGCCGGCTACGGCGGGCTGTTCTGGCGGGGGCCACGTTCGTTCACGAACGGCACGCTCGTCGGGCCTGGCGCATCGGGCGCGGGCGACGACGTGCGAGGGTCACGCCACGAGTGGATGGGGTTCGTCGGCCGGCACGACGACATCGACGCGACCTCGCTCGTGCTGATGCTCGACGACGCGTCGAACCCTCATCATCCGCCGCAGTGGTTCGCGCGCTCGGAAGAGTTCGCGGCCCTCAATCCCGCGCCCTTCTTCAGCGAAGAGGTCGTCGTCGCACCGGGCGAGACGGTGCGCTTCCGGTACGCGGTGGGCATCGCCGACGGGGGAGCGGAGGCCGCCGAGCCCCTCGCGGGCGTTCTTCGCGGCATCCTGGAACCGGTCGCCGTCTGACAGCCCGAAAGGAACGCCATGCCTCTCACCCCGCCGAGCTTCCCCGGCGCGACGTCCGTCACCCTGCTCGATGTCTACGACGACGCCGCGCCCGACGGGCTGCACGGCGGCAGCCCCCACATGCACCTCGCCTCGACCGAGTGCTACGTCGTGGTCGGCGGCCGGGGCGAGCTCCACACGATCGACGCCGGAGGTGCGCGGGAGACCGAGCTCGGTGAGGGATCGGTGGTGTGGTTCACGCCGGGCACCATCCACCGCGCCGTCAACCACGGCGACCTCAAGGTGCTCGTGGTCATGGGCAACGCCGGGCTGCCGGAGGCGGGCGACGCCGTCATGACGTTCCCGGCCGACATCGTGGCGGATCCCGAGCGGTACGCCGCGGCGGCGACGCTGCCGGCAGCGCCGCTCCAGGCGAGGGCGGATGCCGCGGCCCGGCGCCGCGACCTCGCCGTCGAGGGCTATCTGCGGCTCCGTGCGGCCGTGGACGCGGGCGATCTCGCACCTCTCCGCGACTTCCACGCCGCCGCGGCGGCCCTCGTGAAGCAGCGCGCGGCCGCGTGGACCGGAATCGTCGAACGCGGCCCCGCCGCGCAGGCCGCCCACAGCCTCGACATCACCAGGGCCCTCGCCCGCGGCGACGCCGCGCACCTCGCCTCGGCGGCGGTGTCCGAGGCGCCGGCGCTGACCGGCGAGCGCGGCTTCGGCATGTGCGGACGCCTGCGCGCCTACGAGGTGAGCGATCCCCGCGGGCCCCGCTGACCCGGGACGATTCCGGATGCCGCGGGCCGCATGGCCCGCAACTCTCGGACCGCACCCGCGACAGCGAGCGGTTGGGGGCCGATGTCCGGACAACGCCGGATTCCGGGACCCCATAACCCGCAACTCTCGGACCGCACCCGCGACGGCGAGCGGTTGGGGGCCGATGTCCGGACAACGCCGGATTCCGGGGCCCCATAACCCGCAACTCCCGGACCCCACCCGCGACGGCGAGCGGTTGGGGGCCGATGTCCGGACAACGCCGGGTTCCGGGGCCCCATAACCCGCAACTCCCGGACCCCACCGCCGCGGCATCCGGAATCGATCAATCCGCTGAGAGAGCGCGATGAACCTGCCGAAGCCGCCAGGGCGGGGTGCGCCCGGGCTCTAGGCTGGGTGGCACAAGGGGAGTACTCCCGCCTGCGGCACGCTCGTCACTACGGATCCAGCGCCGGATCCCGGGCTGCCGGCCCTTCGGGGTGGAGGAGACCTTGGCGATCTTCGTCTCGCCACGTCTCCGACAGGAAGGAACCCCTATGGGCTCGCTCAACCGCATCTTCGACCTCGCCGCCAAGGCGCTCGACTCGTCCGGCTCGTCGTCCTCGACGCGCGGCGGAAGCCGCGACTGGCGGTCGATGGTCCGCGATGTCGCCGGCGCGGTCACCGGTGACGGCAAGCCGGCGGCCCCCTCTCACGCGCCGGCCGGGCAGACGCCGTACGCCGCGCAGCCGCCGGCTCACCACGCCGCGCCGGGCGTCGGGCTGACCCCTCCGCCGGCGGCCGGCTCGTGGGCGCCGCCCGGTGCCGCCGCCGCGCCTCCGGCAGCGCCGGCGGGCGTCGCACCCACCGCCGCGGACCGTGCGGCCATCGCCCGCTACGAGTATCTCCTGCAGACGTCCGACCCGCACCAGGTGGAGGCGATCCACCGTGAGGCCTTCGCCCGCCTCACCCCGCAGCAGCGGGCGCAGGTGCAGGCCGGCATGCGGTCCGAGCTCCGGCCCGCCGAGCAGCCGCGCACGGCGGACGCCCCCGACCTCGCGCGCGCCGCCGCCCGCACCGAAGCCGTGCGGCCCGGCACGATGGCGGGACTGCTCGCGCGCGTCGGGCGTGGCTCGCGTGCAGGGTCGGCCGGCGGAATGGGCCGCAGTGCCGCCCTGGTCGGCGCGGGCGGAATGCTGGGCGCCGTCGCCGGCGCCGCCGTCGTGAGCACCGTCGCGGCGCCGATCCTGGCGCAGGCCGTCACATCCGGCATCGACTTCGATGCGATCGCGAGCGGCGTCGATCTGGACGCCATCGCGGGCGGCGTCGACTTCGGAGCGGCCGGCGATCTCGTCTCGGGTGCCGGCGAGACCGTCTCGGGCCTCGGCGACCAGCTGTCGAACTTCGAGCTCCCCGGTCTCGGCGACTTCTTCGGGAACTGAGCGCGCCGCCGCTCCCTCTTCCCCAGGTGCCACAGGGCGTTGTAGGTTCCGGTCAGGCGCCAGACTCGGCGTCGACACCTCACCACTCCCGAACCCCTGAGGAGCACCAGTGAACCATCGCACCCGACGCCGTGGCACGATCGCGGCGTCCGCAGTCATCATCGGCGGCCTGACCGTCGCCGCGGTCGGCGCTCCCGCGCTGGCGGCACCCGCCACCGACACCACTGCGTTGACCGACGCCGTGACCGCGGCCGGGCTCCAGACCCATCTGGCGGCGCTCCAGGCCATCGCGGATGCCAACGGCGGCAACCGTGCGGCCGGTACCAGCGGCTACGAAGCATCGCTCGAGTACGTGAAGTCGACGCTGGAAGCCGCAGGCTACCTGACGACCGTTCAGCCGTTCTCGTACGAGCTCGTCGACTACGAGGGATCCACACTCACCCAGACCGCACCCGGCGAAGTGTCCTACGCCTTCGTAGACGACTTCTACCCGATGGACTACACCGGCAGCGGCGTCGTCGAGGCGGCCGTACAGGCGGTCGACGTGAATCTCGCGGGGGACCGCGCATCCACGAGCGGCTGCGAGACCACGGACTTCGCGAACTTCGTCGAGGGGTCGATCGCGCTCATCCAGCGCGGGTCGTGCGACTTCAGCGTCAAGGCGGCCAACGCCGTCGCCGAAGGAGCGGTCGGCGTCATCATCTTCAACCAGGGCAACGAGGTGGAAGGCGACGACCGGTTCGGCGTCTTCGGCGGCACGCTCGGCTCGTCGACCTGGACGGCAACGCCGGTCCCGGTGGTCAGCACCTCGTTCGAGGTCGGCGAAGAGCTCGTCGGCACGAGCGGTCTCGTGGTCGAGATGAACGTGGTGACCAACACCACGGCGATCGACACGTGGAACCTGCTCGCCGACACCCCGACCGGACGTACGGATCGCACGGTGATCGTCGGCGCTCACCTCGACTCCGTTCCCGAGGGCCCCGGCATCAACGACAACGGCTCGGGCACGGCGGCGCTGCTCGAGACGGCGCTGCAGATCGACGCGCTCGGGATCGAAACCGAGAACCGCATCCGGTTCGCGTTCTGGGGCGGCGAGGAGGACGGGCTGCAGGGCTCCAACTACTACGTGTCGCAGCTGAGCAAGGCCGAGATCAAGCAGCACGCCGTGAACCTGAACTTCGACATGCTCGGCTCGCCCAACGGCGGTCGATTCATCTACGACGGCGACGGGGACGGATTCGGCACGACCGGACCGAACGGGTCGGACATCGTGGAGAGCGTGTTCGAGGACTGGTTCGCCTCACGTGACCTGGCGACCGAGCCCACGGCGTTCGACGGACGCAGCGACTACTTCGCGTTCATCGGGGCGGGCATCCCGGCGGGCGGCCTGTTCTCGGGTGCGGAGGACATCAAGACGGCGGACCAGGTGGTCCTGTACGGCGGGACTGCCGGTGTCGCGTTCGATCCCTGCTACCACCAGCCGTGCGACACCATCGTCAACATCGACCCGGTGCTCTTCGAGCAGATGGCTGATGCCGCCGCGCACGCGACGCTCGTCTTCGCCGAGACCGAGTCCGCGGTGAACGGCACTGCCAAGGGCAAGGCGCTCGGGCAGTGGTCGCCCGCCTTCAAGGGAGACCGCGCGCTGCGCTGACGGTAGGAGGAACGGATGCCGCGGCCCGCGGCATCCGTTCCTCCCGATGCGTGCTCGCGTCAGCCGGCGGCGCTCAGGCGATCCGGGCGAGATCGGGCGACGTGACCTCGTCCGCGAGCTCGCCGGTCCGCACGAACCGCGCAACCTCGGCCGCCACGTGGTGTCCGATGCGGCGCAGCTCGTTGCCGATCGACCCCGCGATGTGAGGCGTGAGCGTCGCCCCCGGCAGGGAGAAGAGCGGATGCCCCGCCGGCAGGGGCTCGGGATCCGTCACATCAAGCACGGCTCGAAGCCGGTCGGCGCGGAGCTCGTCGACCAGTGCTTCGGTGTCGACGAGCGAGCCGCGCGCCGTGTTGATGAGGGTGGAGCCGTCGGCCATGAGGGCGAGCTCGTCCCGGCCGATCATGCGGTACGTCTCGGGCAGCGCCGGCGCGTGGATCGTGACCACCTGCGAGCGGGCGAGAAGCTCCGGCAGCGAGACGAGTTCTGCCCCGAGCTCGGCGGCGTCTACGGCGGACAGCGACGGATCGACGAGCAGGCACTCGATGTCGAAGGGTTGGAGCAGTTCCAGCACTCGTCTGCCGATCCTCGACGCCCCGACCACCCCCACGGTGATGCCGAACGCGCCCACGTCGCCGCGCGGACGGGCGGCGAGCATGTCCTGCGTGCGCCGGAAGTCATGGGCGGAGCGCAGCACGTCACTCGCGCTCAGCAGGATGGTCGCGAGCGTGTACTCCGCGACGGGGACGGCGTTCGCGCCGGCGGCGCTGGACACGCGGATGCCGCGTTCCCAGACCGCCGCGGTGACCAGTCGCTTCACCGACCCCGCGGCGTGCACCACGGCACGCAGCCGGGGCCAGTTCGCGAGCACCGCCTCGTCGAGTCGCGGGGCGCCCCAGCCGGTGATGAGGATCTCGGTATCGGCGGTCGACGCCGGAACGGCGGGGAGGCCGGGAGTCAGCACCGACTCGTGCACGGCGACGACGCGGTCGAGGTCGCGGCGTGCGCGGGTGCCGAAGAGGTCTGCCGCGAGCTGCGGCGACTCCATCGCGAGCAGCGCCTGCGGGCGCGACTCCGGGTTCACGCACGCACCCCGCCGGTCGGCACGACATCGACGACACCGTCACTCCAGCGCACCGTGATGCGATCCGCCGCGATCTCGATCAATGGCAGCGCGTTCAGATCGAGGGTGCTCTCCGCGCCGAGCGCCACGAGTGCTGCGACGACGTCGCCTTCGGCGGCGGGCACGGTGCCACGGGCCCACGGCGTGACGGAGCCCTCGGCGAAAGGGTCGCCGCCGGTCCGGTGGGCGATGCCGTGCCGGTCCAAGCCGCGCACTCCGATGACGGCCGACGTCACGCCGTCTTCGCGGGTCGCCGTGGAAGCCGCCGTCGCGCTCCATCGCTCGTCGTGCACGGGCAGCGCCCAGCCGCCGATGCGGAAGGACCAGGGTCCCTCGGCTTCGGGCCACGCCGCGTCGAGGTCGTCGATCGCCGACGGCTGCGGGGCGGGCGCCACGGCGTTCCACCATGCCAGCCTGAGCTCCCGGACTCCGTGCACGACCGACGCCACGGTGACGCGCGGCCCACGTCGAAGCGCGGCCCACCCCGCGACGTCGGCGGCGGCGCCTGCCGTGGCGGGGGTGTCCAGCCAGTGCACCCGCGAGCGGGAGACCGCGACGCGGTCGCCGAGGTGCACCCGCTCGATGCGGTCGCGGTGGGAGGGCGCTCCGGCGGCATCGAGCAGTGCGACGTGCGATTCGAGAGGCTCGGCGACGCCGCTCAGCGACAGATCGGGGGAGGTCGCCGTCGAGTACCCCAGCCGGTGGTAGAAGGGGTTGTCGGCGCGCACCCCGCCCGCGGGGCCGCGGAACCCGTCGGAGCCGTGATTGAGCACGCGCGAGATGCCGTCGGCCTCGGAGCGCACCACCAGCCAGCCCGGCGCCGAGAAGGAGCGCACGCTCACCGACTCGGTCGGTTCGGGGGCGTCCGGCGCACCAGACCGCTCCGCCGCACCAGACCGCTCCGCCGCAGCAGACCGCTCCGCCGCAGCAGACCGCTCCGCCGCAGCAGACCACTCGGGGTGCTGTTCGGGCAGTAGGAGGCCCATCATCCCCTTGCTCGCCCAGTAGGTCGACGACGAACCCGTGTACGCCTGGCGCAGCGCGCGGAACTCCCGGTGCCAGCCGATCGAGAGCAGCCCGCGCTCGTCGATCGCTCCGCCCTCCACGAAGTGGTCGAGGACCGCATCGGCGAGCACTCGAGTGCCTCCCGTCGGCAGCGGCGTCTGGCCGGCGATCGCCCCCGCCCAGAACGGGGCGAGTGTGGCGAAGCGATAGGTGAGTGAGCGGCCCTGGAAGAGGGGAGCGCCGGTGCCCCCCACGAGATCCCGGGCCTGGTCGAGGAACGCGCGCAGGCGCTCGCGGTGGATCTGCGGGAGGTCCGCACCGAGGATGCGCGCCTGGAAGAGCGGGTACACGTGCCACGCCCAGCCCGCGTAGTGGTCGAAGTTCTGCTGCGAGCCGTCCGGTCCGGCGCCGTCCGAGTACCAGCCGTCGCCGCGATAGAGGCTCTCCTGGATCTCGGTGCTGCGATCCAGGTCGTCCTGGCGCCACGGGCCCCCGACCGACTGCAGGAAGGTCTCGATCACCGTCTGGAACCACGTCCAGTTGTTCGTGTAGCCGCTGGTCCCGACCACTCCGGCGAGCCAGTCCACCGTGCGCTCCTGCACCGCCGGGTCCAGCCGCTCCCAGAGCCACGGCCGGGTCTCCGACAGCAGGATCGCCACGGATGCCGCCTCGGGCACCGCCTGTCGCCGCTCCGCGATCGAGGGCCAGCGCTCCGCGTGCGAGGGGTCGGTTCCGGCCGCGAGGCCGCGTGCGTAGCGCTCGATCAGGTGCGCCGGGTCGTCGCCGTCCGCGCCGCGCGTGCGGAAAGCGGCGAGCAGGCCGGTGCGAGCGAACCCCTCGAGTCCGTCGCTCCACCGCCCGGAGGCGCTGGCCGGGCCCGGCAGCACGATGAGCGAGCCGCTCGGGGACGCGTACGGGGCGACGCTCTCGAGCAGTCGGTCCGCGAGAGCCTGCCAGCGGCCTCGTCCTGTCGTCGTCGCCACTTCGGGTTCCCCGTACGTCATCGTCACGCGTCGATCGTGCATTACGATCCTGTAGCCATCGGCTCTTTCGGACAATTCCGATCAGGATCGGCCAATCGAAACAGACTGCGACGAACGGACTTCGCACCATGACAGGACACAACTCGCTGCCGAGGACGCGCCACGAGCATCTGCTGCGGCAGGTGGCACTGCACGGCAGCGTGAGCGCCGCCGACGTCGCCGCAGAGCTCGGCGTCTCGCAGGTCACGGTGCGCCGCGACATCGTGGAGCTCGAGAAGTCGGGCAAGCTCGCCCGGGTCCACGGCGGTGCGATCGCCGTCGGCGCTCCCGCGATCCCGCAGGCCGCGCGCACGAACGTCGGCGTGGTGGTCCCGGGTTCCGTCAGCCACTATCCCCAGATCGTGCGGGGAATGGATGCCGCATCCCACGGCGTCCGGACGCGCGTGGTGCTCGCGACCTCGCAGTACCGGGAGGATCTCGAGCAGCGGCAGGTCGAACGCCTGATCGAGATCGGCGTGGCCGGAATCGTCTTCGCGCCGACGATGCGCAACCGCACCGAGGCCGAGCTGGCGGAGTGGGTGAGCACCATCCCCGTGCCGGTCGTGTTCCTGGAACGGCGGCTGGAATCCACCTCCCTCGCCGTCTACGACAGTGCTCGCACCGACCACGAGCGCGGCGCCGAGCTCGCGGTGGAGCATCTCGCGCGGCTGGGTCATGCGGCGGTGGGACTGGCACTCTTCGACCGCACCCCCACGGCCCCGCTGGTGCGCGACGGATATCTCGCCGCGGTGACGCGGCTGGGACTCGACGAGGCACCGTCGGTGGCCCTGCCCAAGGGCGAAGGCGACGGCGATCCGCTCGACGCCGCACTCGTGGCGTTCCTCGAGGCCTGTCGCACGGCGGGGACGACGGCCGCGCTCGTGCACACCGACGTGCATGCCGCTCGGCTGGTGGAGCTGGCGATGGATCGCGGCATCCGGGTGCCCGACGACCTCGCGGTCGTCGCCTTCGACGACGACACCGCGGGACTCGCGATGGTTCCGCTGACCAGCGTCACGCCGCCCGGGCGCGATCTCGGCCACGAGGCGATGCGGATCCTGACCGAGCGGATCGCGGCACCCGACAGGAGCGCCAGCGCGGCCCGGCACATCACGATGCTGCCGCGCCTGACCGTCCGCGAGTCGTGTGGAGCGAGTGCCTGATCGGTTTTGTCCGCTTGGGCACGACCGGTCGCCACGCCGACCTACATTGTCTCTGCACAGCCCCCGGTGCTCTTCCGCCGGGTGGGCGACGAGAGGCAACGAGCAAGGAGGCTCCGATGACAACCCGAGCAATCACCAGTGCCGCCAGGTCCACGGCACGGCGAGGCGCACTCACCGCGGGGGCTCTCCTCGCGGTCGGCAGCCTCGCTGTCCTCACCGGCTGTTCCGGCGGAGGCGCCGAGCCGGCGGCTACGGCAGACCCGGACGAGGAGGTCACCCTCAACTTCGCATGGTGGGGCGATGCCAGCCGCGCAGAGCGGTACGAGGCGGCGATCGACCTCTTCGAGGAGCAGAACCCCAACATCACCATCCAGACCAGCTTCGCCGGCTTCGGCGACTACTGGACGGCGCGCAACACCGAGGCTGCGAGCCGCACCCTTCCCGACGTGTTCCAGATGGACCTCGCCTACCTCGCCGAGTACGGCGGGTTCGGCCATGTGCTGCCCCTCGACGAGTACCTCGGCGACACCATCGCGACCGACGGCATCGAGACGTCGCTCGTCGAGGCGGGCGCCGTCGACGACCAGATCTTCGGCCTCGCATCCTCGAGCAGCACGCTCGCGACGCTCTTCAACGGCCCGCTGCTCGAGGAGCTGGGCGTGGAGGTGCCCGAGGGCCAGCTGACGTGGGACGAGTACGACGACTTCCTGGCGGAGGTGTCGGCCGCCGGCGCCTCCGGCGATCCGGTGGTGTACGGGTCGCTGGACTACACCCAGTACTTCTGGCTGTTCCAGATCTGGCTCGGACAGCAGGGGCTGTCGTTCATCGACGACGGTGAGCTCGGCTTCGAGCAGAAGGATCTGGTCGATTGGTGGTCGCGCAGCGCCACGATCCACGAGTCGGGCGGTGCGATGCCGGCGGAGCGGCAGGCCCAGTTCGAGGGCGTCGACGCGCTCGGCGCGGCCGAGATCGCGAGCGACATCAGCTGGGCGAACTTCCTCCCCCGCTTCAGCGAGGGCCCGGCGGCGCCGGAGCTCTCGCTCGCGATGCCGCCGTACGACGACGAAGACAACACCGGCATGTTCCTCAAGCCCGGGCTCATGCTGTCGATCGGCACCAACAGCGAGCACCCGGCACAGGCGGCCGCGTTCATCGACTTCCTGGTGAACGATCCGGAGGTCGGCGCGATCTTCGGAATGTCGCGGGGCGTGCCGGCCTCCGCGACCGCGGCCGAGGGCATCGAGGCCAGCGGGCTGGACGAGCAGATCCTCGCGTACCAGGAGTCGGTGGCCGACAAGCTCGACGGTCAGGCACCGCCCGCCGTTCAGGGGCTGGGCACGCTCGAGCAGACGTTCGTGGCGATCAGCCAGGACGTCGCCTATGGGGCGGCCACGCCCGCCGAGGCCGCCGAGCGCTGGTTCGCCGAGGCTGAGAACGCACTGAAGTGACCGCGACGCGGGCGGCGTGCACGGATGCACGCCGCCCGCGCCATCCGGGAGAGGCAACGCCATGACCGTCGACACACTCGCTCCACCGGCACCGCCGGAACAGCTGACACCCCCTCCGGCGCCACGCCGGCACCGACGGCGGTGGGAGGACATCCGCGCTGGGTACGTCTTCCTGGCGCCCTGGCTCATCGGCTTCCTCGTGCTGACGGCAGGGCCGATGGTGGCATCGCTGTACCTCGCCTTCACCGACTACAACCTGTTCAGCCCGCCCCAGTGGGTCGGCTTCGACAACTTCGTGCGGCTGTGGAGCGACCCCGACTACCTGCAGGCCTGGAAGGTCACGGCTATCTACGTGCTCGTCGGTACGCCCCTCAAGCTCGCGGCGGCGCTCGGTGTCGCGCTCATCCTGAACGCAGCGTTCCGCGGCAGCGGGTTCTATCGGTCGGCGTTCTACCTGCCCTCGCTGGTCGGGGCATCCGTGTCGATCGCCGTCGTCTGGAAGGCCATGTTCATCGATGATGGACCGGTCGACAGCATCCAGCAGTTCTTCGGCTTCCCGGCCGGCGGCTGGGTCGGCGATCCGGACAAGACCATGCCGATGCTCATCCTGCTCGCCGTGTGGCAGTTCGGCGCGCCCATGGTGATCTTCCTCGCCGGTCTCAAGCAGGTGCCCCACGAGCTGTATGAAGCGGCATCCGTCGACGGGGCCGGACCGATCCGGAAGTTCCGCGCGATCACGATCCCGATGCTGTCGCCGGTCATCTTCTTCAATCTGCTGCTCGAGACGATCAACGCCTTCCAGGTGTTCGCCTCCGCGTTCATCATCTCGGGCGGGACAGGCGGGCCCGCACGCTCGACGCTCTTCTACACGCTGTATCTGTACTTCCGCGGGTTCCGCGACTTCCAGATGGGTTACGCATCGGCCATGGCCTGGATCCTGGTGCTCGTGATCGCCTTCATCACGGTGATCTTCTTCCGCAGCTCCAAACTCTGGGTCCACTACGCAGGAGATGAAGGACGATGAGTGCGACGCAGCTGCTCGTGACCACCGATCGCGGCCGACGCCGCTCCCGTGACCGGCGCCGCTGGACGCTCAAGGAGCTGGTCTTCCACGTCGTCGTGCTGGCGATCCTCGTCGTCATCCTGTACCCCGTGGCGTGGATGCTGCTGTCGACCTTCAAGCCGTCGTCGCAGATCGTCGGCAACGCCCAGCTTCTGCCGCGCGAGCTCACGACGGCGAACTACGAGACGGCTCTCAGCGGGATCGGCGGCGTCTCGTTCTGGACCTTCTTCCAGAACTCCACGATCCTCGCCGTACTGTCGGTGGTCGGGGTCGTCCTGTCGTCCGCGCTCGCCGCGTACGCCTTCGCGCGGATCGACTTCCCGGGTCGCGCCGCGTACTTCGGCCTGATGATCGGGACGCTGCTCCTGCCGTTCCACGTCGTGATCATCCCGCAGTACATCATGTTCAACGCGTTCGGGATGGTGAACACGTTCACGCCCCTCCTGCTCGGAAAGTTCCTCGCGACGGAGGCGTTCTTCGTCTTCCTCATGGTGCAGTTCATGAGGGGCCTTCCGCGCGAGCTCGACGAGGCGGCCCGCATCGACGGTGCCGGCCACTACCGCACCTTCTGGTCGATCATGCTGCCGCTGCTGAAGCCCGCGCTGGTGACGAGCGCGATCTTCACGTTCATCTGGACGTGGAACGACTTCTTCGGTCCCCTGCTGTACCTGAAGGACCCGGATCTCTACACGCTTCCGATCGCGCTGCGGCTGTTCGTCGATCAGAGCTCGTCGGCCGACTACGGCGGGCAGATGGCGATGGCGGTGCTGGCCCTGATCCCGGTCTTCCTGTTCTTCCTCATCTTCCAGCGGTACCTCGTCGACGGTGTCGCCACACAGGGGCTGAAGGGCTGATCCCATGACCTCCACCAGGACCGTCCCGCCCGCCGCCGGCAGACGGACGGCGCCCACCGGGGTGCGGCGCATCGCCGGGGTGATGTCGAGCCGGGGCCTCGCCCTCTTCTCCGAGACGATCGTCGTCAGCCTCGCGGTCGCCGTGCTCGCGATTCCCGCCGTCACGGCGCTCCCCGCCCTGGCCGCCGGTGCGGCGCATTTCCGGCGCCACGTCGAGGGCGAGACGGACTCGCTGGCCGAGCTCGGACGCGACTTCCTCCGGGCGCTCCGGCGCGGCTGGCTGTGGGGTCTCATCGCGGCCGCCGGATTCGCGGCGATCTCGGTGACGCTCACCAGTCCGCTGATCTCCGCGATGCCGGGAGGCGCGGCGTTCCGCTGGGCGTCCGGCCTGCTCGGTGCGGGGGCTGCGGTCGTCCTCCTGCGGGCGACGGCGCGCTGGATGCCGTCTTCGTCCTGGAGCGCGCTCATCCGCGATGCTGCCGGCGAATCGGCGCGCGACCTCACGGGCTCGCTGCTGCTACTGCTCGCTCTCGCCCTCACGGGGGTCGTCGTCTGGATGTTCGCGCCGCTCGTCGTCCTCGTGCCCGGAATGCTCGTCCTCGCTGCCCGTGCGGTCGTCGCCCGTTCCCACTGACGATCGGCCGTCGCCGGCGGCGGCCGAAGTGACGCTCGAGGACGTCGCGCGCGCAGCCGGTGTGTCGCAGTCGACCGCCTCGCGGGTGCTCAACGGCTCTGCGCGGCGCGTCCTGCCTGAGAACGAGTCGCGCGTGCGCGAAGCGGCTGCGCGACTCGGGTACGTCGTCGACCTCCGCGCACAGGCCACGGCGGGTCGCCCGTCCAACGCCGCGATGGTCGTGGTCGACTCGCTGCGGGATCCCGCTGCGATGCAGATCGCGGCGGGCGTCTACGCGCAGGCGGACGTCGAGGGCTACGCCGTCTCGGTGACCGCTTCCCGCCTCGACGCCGAGCGGGGTGCGGACCTGGTGAGGATGCTGCGTGGACAGCGGCCGCGCGTGATCTTCGTCGTGGCGCCCCGCGGCAGGGCCATCGCCCGCTGCGTCCGGCAGGAGCTCACCCTCTACCGTGCCCACGGCGGGCTTCCGGTCGTGATCGGGGAGGAAGGCGTCATCGCCGCCCTCGGCGACGCGGATGCCGCCTTCGCCCGCGGGCGGGAAGTGGCCGCACGGACGTTCGCCGCGCTGGGATGACCGATTTTGTCCGATTGATCAGCGCGGCCGACGGGCGCGCCTAGTTTCGGTGTCGGTCGGGGCCAGCGACGGCTCCGCGGATTCATCGAGGAGTCATCGCCATGGACATCAGTCGTCGAACACTGCTGCAGTCGACGGTCGCCGCCGGGGTCGCGGCGGCGTTCACGTCGGCATCCCCCGCCGCCGCCCACGGAGCGCCCGTCGTGCGCGGCGCCTTCGGGCAGCCCGTCGCTCAGGCCCTGACCGGGCACGGCCCGATCCCGCTCCGCTGGCTGGAAGGCGGAACCCCCGCCCAGCTCGTGGCCGGCTCGACGTGGGGCGTGCCGTGGCCGCGCGGCGCGCTCAGCCCGGATCAGGCCTTCGCGCTGGTCTCCGAGACCGGCGAGTCCGTGCCGGTCCAGAGCTGGCCGACGGGGTGGTGGCCCGACGGGTCCGTGAAGTGGACGGCTCACGCCGTCAGCGGTGCCTCCGGCCGGGCCGCCGGCTACACGCTGCAACCGGGCACGCCCGCGGCACCGGCATCCGCCATCACGATCGACGACAACCCGGGCCGGGTGATCGTCGACACCGGCGTCGTCCGCGTCGAGTTCCCGAAGCAGGGGCCGAACCTCATCGCGGCCATCCGGCGCGGCGACGCGGTCATCGCGCAGGACGGCCGCCTGGTGGCCTCGCGACAGGACGGCCCCGACACCGACGGCGCCGAGAAGGTCGCCCGCGAATGGTTCAAGAGCGAGGTGTCGGAGGTGAAGGTCGAGCAGGCGGGCCCGGTCCGTGCGGTGGTGAGGGTCACCGGCAGCCATCGGAAGGGAAACCGCAGCTGGCTGCCGTTCGACGTCCGCTTCTACCTGTACGCCGGGTCGGATGGCGTCCGCGTCGTGCACACCTTCGTCTTCGACGGCGACGAGAACGCCGACTTCATCACCGGCCTCGGCTTCCGCTTCTCGGTGCCGCTGTCGACACAGCTGCACGACCGGCACATCCGGTTCGCGGGCGAAGGCGCCGGCGTCCTCGGCGAAGCGGTCCGGGGCATCACCGGCCTCCGGCGCGATCCGGGCGCAGCGGCGCGCAACGCGCAGATCGCCGGCACGTGGACGCCGGATCCGGCGACGTGGGACCAGCGCGTGACGAGCCGGCTCCAGTGGATCCCCGCGTGGGGCGACTACAGCCTCAGCCAGCTGACGGCGCAGGGCTTCGAGATCCGCAAGCGCACCTCGTCGGGGCACTCCTGGATCCGCGTCGACTCCGGCAAGCGGGCACGCGGTCTCGCGTACGTGGGCAGTCCCGCCGGTGGCCTGGCGTTCGGCATGCGCAACTTCTGGCAGCTGCACCCCACCGAGCTCGAGATCTCGGGCGCGGGCACCGACGTCGCGACCGCAACGACGTGGATGTGGTCGCCGAAGGCCGACGCGATGGACCTGCGGTTCTACCACGACGGCCTGGGGCAGGACACCTTCCCCGAGCAGCTCGACGCCCTCGAGATCACCTACGAGGACTACGAGCCGGGCTTCGGGTCGCCGTACGGCACAGCCCGCACCACCGAGCTGAGCTTCTGGGCCCTGGGCGCCACCCCGACGGGTGCGGACTTCAGTGCGCTCGCCGACGCCAACTCGACGCCGCCGCTGCTGGTGAGCTCTCCCGAACACAACCACTCCGCGGGCGTGTTCGGTTCGTGGGCGCCGGTGGACCGGTCGAATCTCGCGAAGGTCGCCATCGAGGACAAGCTCGCCTTCATGCACCAGCACTACGTCCAGCAGGTCGACCAGCGCTCCTGGTACGGCTTCTGGGACTACGGCGACGTCATCCACGAATACGACCGCGACCGTCACGTCTGGCGCTACGACATCGGCGGCTACGCGTGGGACAACTCCGAGCTCAGCACCGACATGTGGCTCTGGTACCACTACCTGCGGACGGGGGATGCCACGGCCTTCCGCTTCGCCGAGGCGATGACGCGGCACACCGGCGAAGTCGACGTCTACCACCTGGGCAAGTACCGCGACCTGGGCACCCGGCACGGAATCATGCACTGGGGCGACAGTGCGAAGCAGCAGCGCATCAGCAACGCCGGATATCGCCGCTTCTACTACTTCCTCACCGCCGACGAGCGCGTCGGCGACCTGATGCGCGACCTCGTCGACGCCGACAAGACCTTCATGGTGCTCGACCCGATCCGGAAGATCCGCACGGACGTGTACAACCCGCAGCCCGACGCCCTCGCGGTGGGCACCACGACCGACTGGGGTGCTCTCGCGCTGGCGTGGCTCGCGGAATGGGAGCGCAACGGCGACCCCGTCGCACAGACGAAGCTGATCAACGGGGCGAAGACGATCGCGGCCCTTCCGAACGGATGGGCACAGGGTGGCAGCATCCGGTACAACCTGGCGGACGGCACCTTCAGCGGACCGAGCGAGCAGAGCGTCTCGGTGGGCTCGCTCGGCTCGGTCTTCGGTCTGATCGAGCTCATGACCGAGCTGATCGAGCTCATCGACGACCCGGAGGTGACCGAGCAGTGGGTGACCTACTGCCGCCTCTACAACGGCACGTCCGCGGAACAGCGGGAGGCCACCGGTGTCTCGTGGGGGAGTCAGAACCTGCGCCAGGCGTACTCGCGGGCGACGGCGTACGCGGCGCACCAGCTCGGCGACGTCACCCTGGCCCAGCGCGCGTGGCGCGAGTTCCGCACCGGGCACGCTGGCTACCCCGAGAGCCTGGCGTTCACGGCGACGCGCGTCGACGGACCCGCAGTGCTCAATCCGGTGGATGAGGCACCGTTCAGCACGAATGCCAGCGCCCAGTACGGCCTGGCCGCGATCCAGAACCTCGCCCTCGTCGGCGACCACATCTGATGGGGGAGTGAGCATGCTCGCGAACATCAGCGGAATGCACCTGATCCTGCTGCTCGTCGTCATCCTGCTGATCTTCGGGGCTGCGCGGCTTCCGGCGCTCGCCAAGGGCGTCGGCCAGTCGGTGCGCATCCTGAAGACCGAGACGAAGGACCTCGCGGACTCGCCGGGGAGCGACGCCTCACGCCGGGAGGGCTGACAGCCGGGGATCACGGTGAGTGGCGCTGACCGCGTGGAATCCGGATGCCGATGACCGCGGCATCCGGATTCGTCGTGCTCGGTCGTCGAAGCGCATAACTTCCAGGTGGAGGTTTCTGCTACTCTGACTGCGGGCGACATCGGATGCCCCGCTCTGCGTACGAAAGGAAGGTCGACGTGGCCCTGCCAGAAACCTCGGTTCAGCTCTACACACTCGCTGCGGAGTTCACCGCAGACATGAAGGGATCGCTCGACAAGCTCGCCGCGATCGGACTGCGCAACGTCGAGGCGTTCGACTTCGTGCGTCGCCCCGACGAGATCCGCGCCGCGCTGGACGCGTCGGGGCTCGTCTCGCCCACCGGCCACGCACCGCTGCTGTCGGATGAGCTCTGGACTCCCGACGGATCGATCCCCACGCCCGCCCCCGAGGTGGTCTTCGAGGCGGCCGCAAAGGTCGGTCTGAAGACCGTCATCGACCCGTTCGTCACGCCGGAGCGCTGGTTCACGCTGGAGGGCGTCACCGACATCGCCGACCGCCTGAACGTGCTCGTCGACAAGGCGGCCGAGTTCGGCCTCGAGGTCGGCTACCACAACCACGCGCAGGAGTTCGTGGCGGACTTCGACGGTCAGACCGCTTACGAACGCTTCGTCTCCCTCACCGACGAGCGCGTCGTGCTCGAGCTCGACCTGTACTGGGCGCTCGTCGGCGGTCAGGATGTCCCGGCCCTCGTGTCGCGGCTCGGGAACCGCCTCGTCGCGGTGCACGTGAAGGACGGCATCGCCCCAGCGAGCAACCCGTTCGCCCCGGGTGCCGGCGAGTTCGGCTCAGACGCCCTCGACCAGCGCCAGGCCGGCGGCGGAGACGTGCCCCTCGCGGACGCGCTGCGTGCGGCATCCGCCCTCAAGTACGCCGTCATCGAGTACGACAACAACCCCGGCGAAGACGTCTTCGCCGACATCGCGGCGAGCTACGCCTTCCTCATCGAGGGCGGGTTCGCCCGATGAGCGCGGTCGGCGTCGGCATCATCGGCGTGGGTGTCATCAGCGACACCTATCTCGCGAACCTGTCGTCCTTCCCGGACGTGGAGGTGCTCATCGTCGGCGACCTGCTGCTCGACCGCGCGCAGGCGCAGGCCGAGAAGTACGGCGTCCCCGCGTTCGGGTCGGCCGAAGACGTCCTCGCCCACCCGGGCGTCGATCTCGTCGTGAACCTCACGATCCCCGCAGTGCACGTCGAGGTCTCGCGCGCGGCCATCGCCGCCGGCAAGCACGTGTGGACCGAGAAGCCGCTGGGCCTCGACCGCAACGGCGCCGCCCTGCTGCTGCGCGAGGCGGAGGACGCCGGCCTGCGGGTCGGCTCCGCCCCAGACACGCTGCTCGGCCCCGGCTTCCAGGCCGCACGGCGGGCGATCGAGGACGGACTCATCGGCCGTCCGCTGTTCGCGTTGACGACCTTCCAGACGCAGGGACCGGACCTCTGGCACCCGAGTCCGGCCTTCCTGTTCGCCGACGGTGCGGGACCGCTTCTCGACATGGGGCCGTACTACTTCTCGGCGCTCGTGAGCCTGCTCGGCCCCGTCGACCGGGTCGCGGCCGTCGGTACGAAGGCACGCGAAGAGCGTCAGATCCACACCGGCCCGAACGCGGGGACCACGTTCGTCGTCGAGGTGCCGTCGACGATCCAGATCATCACCGCGTTCGAGCAGGGTGCGCAGGCGCAGAGCCTGCTGAGCTTCGATTCCGCGCTCGAGCGTCATGGCGTCGTCGAGATCCACGGCACCGAGGGCACCATCGTGATCCCCGACCCGAACCAGTTCACGGGTCGCATCGCGTACGTCAAGCCGTTGGGTGTGATCCGTGACGGCATGTCGTTCGAGCAGGAGTGGATCGAGATCGCGCACGAGGATGTCGTGGTCGGGCGTGGTCTCGGCGCGCTCGACATGGTGCGTGCGATCGCCGAGGGGCGACCGCACGTGGCCTCCGGCGAACTCGGTTTCCACGTGCTCGACATCCTGCTCTCCGCCCAGGAGTCCGCCGCGACCGGCGCGACCGTCGTCGTCGAGAGCACCGTCGCACCGGTGCCGCTGCTGCCCGAGGGCTTCGATCCCTTCGCCGCGACGCTCTAAGCATCGCTTCACCGAGACCGCGGGTCCGTCGGCCACCGTGCCGACGGCCCCGCGGTCTCGCGGTGTCGGCGGCCGCGGACTGCGTCAGCGGGGAGCGCCGCCGCGGAGCAGGCGGTCCAGCATCTCCAGCGCAGCCTCGTGGTCGACCGTCGCGTCGAGCAGCCACTGTGTCTGCAGGCCGTCGGAGGCGGCGATCACGAGAGCGGCGACGAGCGTCGGGTCGAGATCGGGACGGACATGACCGGATGCCTGCAGCCCGCGCACCTGCTCCGCCATGTCGTGCCGGAGCCGGGTGAAGCGATCGCTGGCGAACGCCTGCGCGGCGGGATGGTTGTCTTCGAGCGCCATGGCGACGAGCGTCGAGTAGAGCTGCACGAGGCCGGGGATCGAACGATTCTCCTCGGCCGACACCCGCATGGCCATAGCGGGGCTGGAGTCCGGCGGCGAAGCCGCCTTCGTGGTGCCGGCCTTGCGCTCGGACTCGCGATAGACCGCAACGAGCAGTTCTTCGAGCGAGCCGAAGTAGTGCGTGAGCGCGGCATGCGTCACCCCGACCTCCTCGGCGATCGCGCGCAGACTCGTCTTCTGCGAGCCGCGCCGTGCGAACACCTCGATCGCCTTGTCGAGGATCTCCTGGCGCCGCGCGATCCCCTTCGCATAGCGTCCCCTGCTGCGGGGGATCTCGTCGGGTGTCGCGGTCATATGCCGATGATACCGAGCGCAGGGCGAAAAACCTCCAAGCGGAAATTATTCACACGCCGCCGGAAGAGCCGACGTCGCACGCCGTGGCGAGCCTGCCGGCACCGCCGTCGTAGCAGGTGCGGGCGGCATCCTGCTCTGGGTCTATGCGAACAGGCCGGCCGAGCCCATCACGGTGACCGGGTCGAGGCGGATCACCACGCGCCGCGGATTCACTCGCGGCTGACGGTACCGCTCGGCATACAGCGCCACCGCGTACGCGACCGCATCGGGGTCGCGCTCGATGGTCGCATGGCCCGCGATGCTGAGCCAGCGGGGTCCGGCGACCTGTGCCACCGTGGCCCGCGGATCGCGCTCGACGTTGCGCACCTTCTGCGTTCCGTCCGACGTGATGATGCGCACGACGCCGTCCGAGATCGTGCAGCCGACCGCCACGACGTGGATCGCCCCGTCCCTGCCGATCGTCGACAGGGTCGCGAGGTGATAGTCCGAGACGAAGCTCGCGCCGTCGTCGGTCAGCGAGGCAAGGGAACGCATCCGTCCATCATCCCCCCGTGGCAGGGGAGGCCACCGCTCACGTCGCCGCCAAGGGGTAGACGCGGCGCAGCGCCACGCGCTGCACCAGCGTCCACGAGACGGTGACCGCGAGGTACAGCGCCGCAGCCAGCGGCACGAACAGCGCGAACACCGCGGTCGTGAACTGCAGTGCGCCGGCCAGCCGCACCATGCCCGCGCCTGCGAGCGGCGAGGGGGCGGGTGAGTCGTCGACCGGCGGGCGGAAGGCGCGTCGCGTGATCTCGGCGACCACCACGATGACCGCGACGACGCCCGCGAACACGCCGAAGACCGTCGCCGTGGTGGCGCCGGCGGCCACCGTGCCCAGAAGACTCGCGCCGAGCGGCACGCCGAAGAGCTCCTCGGCCAGCAGGGCGTTGGCGTGGCCGGCGATCGTAGGATGGAGGAACAGCGCGTACACGACCGCGACGACCGGCGCCTGCGCGAGCATCGGCAGGCAGCCCGCCAGCGGCGACGTGTTCTCGTCCGCGTAGAGCTTCATCGTCTCGCGTTGCAGCCGTTCCGGGTCGCGCTTGTGGCGCCGTTGCAGCTCCCGCAGTCGCGGGGCGAGACGGCTGCGGGTCTGCTCGGCCTTCGCCTGTGCGATGCCGGCAGGAACGAGCACCGCTCGCACGAGAAGCGTGAGCAGAATGACGGATGCCGCAGCCGCCGCCGACCCGGCGAGCGGTTCGAGCAGCGTGGCGAGCCACATCAGGAGGGCATAGGCCGCGTCGAGGATCGCGGCGATGGGCGGGAAGGCGTAGAGGTCCAAGGGTGTGAGTCCGATCGTCGAGTGCGGGTCGTGGCGTGCGGCCACGACGGCATCGACGTCGGCCCTCGGGAGGGCGCGTCGGCGACTACGTGGTCGGTGCCACGGAACCCGGCGCTCGGGGGCGCGAGTGCCCGGGCGCGTCGGGGTGGGACTCGGTCAGACGGGTGGCGTCGGCGATCGCCCGGCGCGGATGCGGCGCAGCGGCGATGGCGAACGCCGGGGCGGCGAAGAGCGCCACCGCGACCGCGAGCAGCGCCAGCGCGGCGAGGGCGGCTGCGGCGGTGGTCGCGGCGGCCACCGTCAGTGCGCCGGCGTCGGGAGTCGCCACCGAAGCGACCAGCTCCGCGAGGGGGCGCAGCACGCTGCCGAAGACCTCCGCGAGCAGACGCAGCGCGAGGACGAGCGTTTCGAGCACCTGCCGCCTCCTCCCGTCGCGGCTCACGCTAACACGCGGCTCGGGCGCCCGCAGGCCCCTCCGAGGTGGGCGGGCACCTGTCGAAAGCCCGCTTCCCGCCGTGCCTCCTCCCCAGCCGGGCGACGACGTGTCGCATCCCCAGTTCGCGGCGGAGCCCCCGCACTGTCGGCGACATCGGGCAGGGTGGAGACCGTGACAGCCACCACCACGACCCGCACCGAGGCCCTCGAGGTGCTGCGCGCGCTCGTCGGGCGCGACGACGCCGACTTCCACGACGGGCAGTACGAGGCGATCGAGGCCCTCGTCGACGACCGCCGGCGGGCACTCGTGGTGCAGCGCACCGGGTGGGGCAAGTCGGCGGTCTACTTCGTCGCGACGCTGCTGCTGCGCCGCCGCGGCGCCGGGCCGACGGTGCTCGTCTCGCCGCTGCTCGCGCTCATGCGCGACCAGATCGCGGCGGCCGCCCGGGCAGGGGTGCGCGCGGTGAAGATCGACTCCACCAACGCCCACGAGTGGAGCGACGTGCTCGCCCAGCTCGATCGCGACGAGGTGGATGTGCTGCTCGTCTCGCCCGAGCGGCTCAACAACCCGGCGTTCCGCGACGAGCAGCTGCCGCAGCTCGTCGCGCGCATCGGACTGCTCGTGGTCGACGAGGCGCACTGCATCAGCGACTGGGGTCACGACTTCCGCCCCGACTACCGGCGCCTGCGCGACCTCATCGCGCGCATGCCCGCCGGCGTGCCGGTGCTCGCGACGACGGCGACGGCGAACAGCCGTGTCGTGTCGGACGTCGCCGAGCAGCTCGATGCCGGCAGCGCCGAAGGTCGGGGGACGGATGCCGCGGCATCCGAAGTCCTGACGATCCGCGGTCCGCTCGCGCGAGCCTCGCTGCGGCTCGGGGTGCTGCGTCTGCCCAATTCTCCGAGCAGGCTCGCCTGGCTCATCAGCCACCTCGGCGACCTGCCTGGCTCGGGCATCATCTACACGCTGACGGTCGCGGCGGCCGACGACACGGCGCGCCTGCTGCGCGACCGCGGCTACGACGTGCGGGCCTATACGGGGCAGACCGACACCGACGAGCGCGAAGAGTCCGAGGCGCTCCTGAAAGACAACCGCGTCAAGGCGCTCGTGGCGACCAGCGCGCTCGGCATGGGGTTCGACAAGCCCGATCTCGGCTTCGTGGTGCACCTGGGCGCGCCGTCGTCGCCGGTGTCGTACTACCAGCAGGTCGGTCGCGCAGGGCGCGCCACCGCGTCGGCCGACGTGCTGCTGCTCCCCGGAGTCGAGGACCGCGACATCTGGCAGTACTTCGCCACGGCGTCGATGCCCGACCGCGACCGCGCGGAGCGCGTGCTCTCGGCCCTCGCCGCGGCGGGCGGGCCGATGTCGACGCCCGCGCTGGAAGCGGTGGTCGACATCCGCCGCACGCCGCTCGAGCTGCTGCTGAAGGTGCTCGACGTCGACGGTGCGGTCGCCCGCGTGCGCGGCGGGTGGATCGCGACCGGCGAGCCGTGGACCTACGACGAGGAGCGTTATCGCCGCATCGCGGCCGAGCGGGTCGCCGAGCAGCAGCACATGATCGAGTACGAAGAGACGTCGGGCTGCCGCATGGAGTTCCTGCAGCGCTCGCTCGACGACGACACCGCGGTGCCCTGCGGGCGGTGCGACAACTGCGCGGGCGCATGGTTCCCGACGGAGATCGCCGCCGGAGCGACGGATGCCGCCGCCGCCGCCCTCGACCGCGTCGGCGTGCCGATCGAGCCGCGGCGGCAGTGGCCGACCGGCGCCGATCGGCTGGGTGTGCCCGTCAAGGGCCGCATTCCCGTGGACGAGCAGGCGGGCGAGGGCCGTGCGCTCGCGCGGCTCACCGATCTCGGCTGGGGCGGCGTCCTGCGCGAGCTGTTCGCGGCAGGTGCCGCCGACGCGCCCGTGCCGCCGAACGTGCTGGCCGCGTGCGTGCGGGTGCTCGCGGAATGGGGCTGGGAGAGTCGTCCGGTCGCCGTCGTCGCGATGCCGTCTCGTGCGAAGCCGCAGCTGGTCGACTCGCTGGCCCGGGGTATCGCCGAGATCGGCCGACTGCCGTTCCTCGGTTCCCTCGAGCTCGTCGACGGGGGCCCCACGGGCCAGCCGGGCGGCAACAGCGCGTTCCGGCTCGCCGGGGTGTGGGATCGCGTCTCGGCCGTGGGTCTCGACATCCCCGCGGGTCCGGTGCTCCTCGTGGACGACCGGGTCGACAGCGGCTGGACCCTGACGATCGCCGCGCGTGAGGTCCGGCGCGCCGGGGCCGCCGCCGTGCTGCCGTTCGCCTTGGCGCTCCGCGGCTGACGGCGCCGCTCAGGCGCCGGTCGGGGGCTTCGGCCGGGGCCGGCGCACGATGAGGTAGATCACGGCTGCCGCGACGAGCAGGACCAGTACCAAAACCCACGGCACCCAGTTGATCGGCGACGCGGCGTTGTCGCCCGCGTCCGCGGTGGGCGACGGGGAAGCCGACGTCGGCGACGGCGACGGTGACGGCGACGGCGACGCGGTGGCGCTCGGCGTCGGTGCGGGTGTCGCCGTCGACTCCTGCCCGGGCGCCGTCGTGGGCTCAGGCGCCACTGGGGGCGCCGGCTCCGCCACGGTGGGCTCGGGCGTCGGCTCGGCGGTGGGCTCGGGCTCGGCGGTGGGCTCGGGCGGCGTGGTGGGCTCGGGCGCCGTGGTCGGCTCGGCGGTGGGCGCGGGCGACCGCGTCGGCAGGATCGGGGTGCGCGTGGGAAGCGCCGTGGGCAGGCTCGTGGGCCCGTCCGTCGGAAGCGTGGTCGGCAGAGCGGTCGGGAGCGGGATCCCGCCATTGCCACAGCCTGCCAACAGTGTGAGCGCGGCGGCGAGGGCGATCCCGGCGAGCACTCGGGCGGTGCGGGCGCCCCGCGGCGGCCTCGATTCGCGTGTCACGCGGGAATGCGGCATCCGATTCCTCCACTGGTGTCTTGGCCGCATGCTAGGCCCCCGCACCCGTACCGCCAGGCATTCGGGCCGAGACACACCGAACGCCCGATCCGAGGCGTCCCCGCCGGCCTGACTCCCCTCGTGTGACGTCGCGTGACGCCGTATCGCGGCGTGTGTCGTCACGGCGTTTCGCCGTTCGCGCCTGCCGACCAGCATGACCACATGCCTTCCCCACTCATCTCGCCGACCGAGCTGGCCGACCTCATCCGCGGCGGGACCCCGCCGCGGATCCTCGACGTGCGCTGGCGGCTCGACCGGCCCGAGGGCCGCCCGGAGTACCTCGACGGGCACCTGCCGGGCGCGGTGTACGTCGACCTCGACCACGAGCTGGCCCGCCGGGGCGACCCCCGTGAAGGGCGGCACCCGCTGCCGTCGCGCGCGCAGCTCGAAGCCGCGGCGCGGCGCTGGGGCATCCGCGACGGCGACACGGTCGTCGCGTACGACGACGTGCACTCCGTGGCCGCGGCGCGCGCATGGTGGGTGCTCACGCGGTCGGGGCTCGCCGACGTGCGTGTGCTCGACGGAGGGCTGCGCGGCTGGCTCGCCGAACGGCTGCCGCTCGAGACGGGCGATGTGTTGCCGAAGCCGCCGGGCGACATCGTGCTCGCTGAGATCACCGACGGCATCGCCGACATCGACGGCGTGGAGGAGTGGCCCGACCACGGCCTGCTCCTCGACGTGCGGGCACCGGAGCGGTATCGAGGAGACGCCGAGCCCCTCGACCCCGTAGGCGGTCACATCCCCGGCGCCGTCAACCTCCCGACGACCGTCCACCTGACGGCCGGCAGATTCCGCCCGCCCACCGAGATCCGCGCAGAGTTCGCTGCCGCCGGTGTCGCGGACGGTGTGGCGGTCGCGGCCTACTGCGGCTCCGGCATCGCCGCGACGCACACCGCACTGGCGGGCGCGCTGGCCGGCATCGACGTGGTCGTCTACCCGGGCTCGTGGAGCCAGTGGTCGCGCTCGCGCGGGCGTCTCGCCGCGGTCGGCCCGGCACCGTCGCTCGACGTGGTGCCGGTGTGACGGAGCCTGTCAAGGAATCCACGATCGGCTCGACGATCTGGGACCGCCCGATCCGCGTCGTAGGGGTGTCGGGGTCCCTCCAGGAGCCCAGCCGGACGACTGCTCTGGTCCGCAGCATCCTGGCGGGCGTCGCCCAGCGCATTCCCGCAGTGATCGAGCTCGTCGAGATCGCCGCCCTCGGGCCGGGATTCGCGGGGGCGCTGACGCGCGAGGATGTCGCACCCGAGGTCGAGGCCGCGCTGCAGGCGATCGAGTCCGCCGACCTGCTGATCGTGGCGAGCCCGGTCTATCGGGCGTCATTCACCGGGCTGTTCAAGCACCTGTTCGACTTCGTCGGCCAATACGACCTCGTCGGCACGCCGGTGCTGCTCGCGGCGACCGGCGGCGGCGAACGGCACGCGCTGATCATCGAGCACCAGCTGCGGCCGCTGTTCGGGTTCTTCCAGGCGCTCACGCTGCCGATCGGCGTGTACGCGTCGACAACAGACTTCGCGAACTACGAGCTGAGCTCGCCCGAGGTCGCCCGCCGCATCGTGCAGGCCGTCGACCGCTCGCTGCCGCTCGTGGAGCAGGCCGCGCTGGTCCGCAGATCGGAGTATGTCGCGACCTGGTGACCGCCTTCGTCGTCGACGCCTTCGCGCCCGGCCGTCGGGTCATCCTCGACGCCGCCGCGGTGAGCGTCTAGACTGGCGCCCGTGCTGACCTGTCGGTGTTGTCGCCCCTGCTGCTGAAGCGTTCGCTTCGCGCAGGCCCCCGCGACCCCGCCAACCCTCCGCGCTCCCGCGCGGCAACACTCCAGGACTCATCGTGCGTTACGCCCAGAGCGTGGCCGACCTCGTCGGCAACACCCCCCTCGTCCGCCTGACCCGCGTCACGGAGGGCATCGCCGCCACCGTGCTCGCAAAGGTCGAGTACTTCAACCCCGGCGGCTCCACCAAGGACCGCATCGCGCGCCGCATCATCGACGCCGCCGAGCGCGACGGGCAGCTCAAGCCCGGCGGCACGATCGTCGAGCCCACGAGCGGCAACACCGGCGTGGGGCTCGCCCTCGTCGCCGTGCAGCGCGGGTACCGCATGATCTTCGTTGTGCCCGACAAGTTCGCGGGTGCGAAGGTCGACGTGCTGCGGGCCTACGGTGCCGAGGTCGTGGTGACCGACACGAGCGTGCCGCCCGAAGACCCCCGCTCGTACTACAGCGTCTCCGACCGGCTCGTCCGCGAGATCCCGGGGGCGTTCAAGCCGAACCAGTTCGCGAATCCGAACGGGCCGCTGAGCCACTACGAGACGACCGGCCCGGAGATCTGGCACGACACCGACGGCCGGGTGACCCATTTCGTCGCGGGCATCGGCACCGGCGGCACGATCACGGGCACGGGCCGCTACCTGCACGAGGTGTCGGACGGCGGGGTGCGCGTGGTCGGAGCCGATCCCGAGGGGTCGATCTACTCGGGCGGCCCGCTGCACGGCTACCTCGTCGAGGGCGTCGGCGAGGATTTCTGGCCGGACAGCTACGACCCCGCGGTGCCCGACGAGATCCACCGCATCGGTGACGCCGAGACGTTCGAGATGACCCGTCGCCTCGCCCGCGAAGAGGGGCTGCTGGTGGGGGGATCGAGCGGGATGGCGGTCGTCGCGGCGCTGCGGACGGCCCGCGATCTGCCCGCCGACGCCGTCGTCGTCGTGCTGCTGCCCGACCATGGGCGCGGCTACCTCAACCGGTTCTACGACGACGACTGGATGCGCGACCACGGCTTCGACGTCCCGGCGGAGGTCTCGGTCGCGCGAGCCGGGGCTCCCGCGGAGGTTCCGGTCGTTGAGCGAGCTGAGGGTCCCGCGGAGGTTCCGGTCGTTGAGCGAGCTGAGGGTCCCGCGGAGGTTCCGGTCGTTGAGCGAGCTGAGGTTCCCGCGGAGGTTCCGGTCGTTGAGCGAGCGAGGAACGAGCGAGACGAAACGCCTGCACGCGGCGCACTCCCCGGCCCCGAGGCATCCGGAACCGTCCCCGAAGAAGGAGCACCCGCATGACCGAGCCCACGAAAGACCACGGCTTCGAGACCCGCGCGGTGCACGCCGGGCAGGCGTTCGACCCGACCACCGGGGCCGTGATCCCGCCGGTGCACTTCTCCACGACGTACGCACAGGACGGCATCGGCGGGCTCCGCGAGGGCTACGAGTACGGCCGGAGCGGCAACCCGACCCGCACGGCGCTCCAGACGCAGCTCGCCGCACTCGAAGGGGGTGCGCACGCGCTGTCGTTCGCGTCGGGACTCGCCGCCGAGGACGCGCTGCTGCGCGCCGCGCTCAAGCCCGGTGACGAGGTGCTGCTCGGCAACGACGTCTACGGCGGCACGTATCGCCTCATCGCCCGTGTGCTGGGCGCGTGGGGCATCGGCGTGCGCGTCGTCGACATGAGCGACCTCGACGCCGTGCGGGCGGCCCTCGAGGAGCGCCCGGCGCGCATCGTGTGGGTCGAGACGCCGAGCAACCCGCTGCTGCGCATCACCGACATCGCGGGACTGGCGCGCCTCGGGCATGACGCGGGCGCCCTCGTCGTGGTCGACAACACGTTCGCGTCGCCCGCCCTGCAGCAGCCGCTCGCCCTCGGCGCCGACGTGGTGGTGCACTCGACGACGAAGTATCTCGGTGGGCATTCCGACGTCGTCGGCGGCGCCCTGGTGCTGAACGACGAGGCCCTCTACGGCGAGGTGAAGTTCCTGCAGTTCGCGGTCGGCGCGGTCTCGGGTCCGCTCGATGCGTGGCTGACGACGCGGGGCATCAAGACGCTCGCCCTGCGCATGCAGCGGCACAGCGAGAATGCGCAGGCGGTGGCGGAGTTCCTGACCTCGCACGACCGCGTCGCCCGGGTGTACTACCCCGGCCTGCCGTCGCATCCCGGGCACGAGCTCGCCGCCGCCCAGATGAGCGGCTTCGGCGGGATCGTCTCGGTGGCGTTGGCGGATGCCGCTGCCGCTCGGCGTTTCGCCGAATCGACGCGTCTGTTCCAGCTCGCCGAGTCGCTCGGCGGCGTCGAGTCGCTCATGAACTACCCGGACGAGATGACGCACGCGTCGGTGCGGGGCACCGAGCTCGCCGTCCCGCCTGAGGTGGTGCGGCTGTCTGTCGGCATCGAGTCGGCCGCCGACCTCCTCGCCGACCTCGAGCAGGCCCTCGCCCGCCTCTGAATCACGCTCGCGCGCGGCCCCCGCGGATCCTCGTTCACTTGCGCTATATGTACGCGAAACGGCGGGCGCGGCGTACGTATAGCGCAAGTGAACAGGGGGGAAGCCGCGCGCGGGGCGGTGGCACGCGGGGACCTAGGCTCGGGGGCATGACCGCGAGCCCCGGCATCCGTTCGTCCGTCCTCGCGCAGCCGCTGCGCATCGGCGCGGTCACCGTGCCGAACCGCATCATGCAGACGGCGCACTCGAAGCAGTACTCCGACCGCGTCGAGTCCGACCGCGAGACCGCGTACTACGTGCGCCGGGCGCGCGGCGGCTGCGGGCTGTTCGTGGCCGGCAACCACTTCGTGCACCCGACCGGGTCGATCCGCGGATTCGAAGACGCCTACCGTGCCGAGGGCGTCGCCGCGTCGCAGCGGATGACGGATGCCGTGCACGAGGCGGGCGCGAAGATCTTCGTACAGCTCAACCACCACGGCGCGCAGGCGCAGCCCGACGGACCCGAGGGTCCCCGCGCGGTGTATGCCCCGTCGCGCATACTTTCGCCGTCGACCGCGCACGCCACCCGCGAGATGGACCGTGCCGATATCGCTGCGCTCGTCGAGGGCTGGGCGCTGTCGGCCGAGAACGCGCGAAACGGCGGGTTCGACGGCGTCGAGATCCACATGGCGCACGGCTACCTGCTGCACCAGTTCCTCTCGCCCCTCTACAACTCCCGTACGGATGAATATGGCGCCGGTGAGTACGGCGGCGACCTCGAGGGGCGCACGCGGTTCCCGCGCGAGGTGCTGCGGGCCGTGCGCGAGCGGGTGGGCGACGACTTCACCGTCGGCATCCGCATCGTCGCGAACGAGTTCCACCCTGACGGCATCGACGGCGCCGGCATGCGCGAGGTCATCGCGCGGCTGCGCGCCGACGTACGCATCGACTTCCTCGACCTCGCCGCCGGCGGCTACCACAACGTCCACTACGTCTTCCCGTCCTCGCCCATGCCGTACGCGTGGCTCCGCGACGACGTCGCAGCGGTGAAGGCCGCGAACCCCGACGTGCCGGTGTTCGGCGTCGGTGCCGCGCGCTCCGTCGAGGAGGCGGAGGAGGTCGTCGCCTCGGGAATCGCCGACATGGTGGCGCTCACGCGAGCGCAGATCGCCGACCCCGACCTCGGCCGCAAGCTGATCGGGCTCGAGCCGGTCGACGGCGCCGAGCGCGGCATCCGTCATTGCATCCGTCTGAATCAGGGATGCCTCGGCCGCGGCAGTCGGGGACTCGCGATGTCGTGCACGGTGAACCCGCTCGCCGGGCGTGAGCTCGAACGGCGCGAGCGGCCGCGCACGGCGTCGCCGCAGCGGTGGATCGTGGTCGGGGGAGGGCCGGCCGGCATGCGCGCCGCCGTCGAGCTCGCCACCGACGGGCACTCCGTGACCCTGATCGAACGGGCGCACGAGCTCGGCGGCCAGCTGCGGCTCGCTCGCCGCGTGCCGGGGCGCGAGAGCGTCGGGCTGCTCGTCGACGACCTCGTGCGCGACCTCGCCGTGGCGGGCGTCGAGGTGCGTCTCGGCGTCGATGCCACCGCCGAGACGCTGGGCAATGAAGCCGCGGACGGCATCGTGGTCGCCGCGGGCGCCGTCGCGCCGGCCGGCACGTCGCTCGCCCTCGGCGGCGCGTACACGGGCGGCTTCCCCGCCGCGGGCACCATCGACGCCTTCGCCGCGGTGTCGCCGGAGGCGGGCCGGGCGCCGCTCGGCCGGCGGATCGCCGTCGTGGATGCCGATGGCACGGCGTACGCCGCCGGGATCGTGCTGACGCTCCTCGAGCGCGTCGACGAGCTCGAGCTCATCACGCCCTTCGAGACGGTGTTCCCGCACATCGGCGCCGGGTACGACCGGCCGCTGCTGCTCGAGCGTCTGGGCGCGCACGGCGGCTTCCAGCGACGCCCGGCACACCGGGTGGAGGGGATCGAGCCCGGGGTGGTGACAGTGCGCGACACGCTCACCGGTGCCGTCGAGATGATCCCGGGCGTCGACGCGGTCGTCGCCATCGAGCCGCGCGCGGCAGTCGGCTTCCCCGGGTTGACCGCGGAGCCTCATGCCGCGCCGCGGGTCGTCGTGATCGGCGACGCCTTCGCCCCCCGCACCATCGACGCGGCGATCTTCGAGGCCGTCGAGCTCGCCTATGACGTCGCAGGACTGGCGGTCCTCCGCGGCTGATCGTTCGTGGCATGCATTCGTTCTCACGCCCCCGAACTCCGACCGGTTCACTTGCGCTGAACGTACACGGATCGCCGCGGGGAGCGTACGTTCAGCGCAAGTGAAGCGATTCACCGAGCGGCGATCGCGAGGCGGCTCCGCGAGGGCGGCTCCGCGGGGGCGGCTCCGCGAGCGCGGTGGCTACGCTGGGGCCGTGGATCCCGTCACCGCAACACTCGTCATCCTGGTGCTGGCGGTGATCGCGTTCGTGAGCAACCGCGTGCCGATCGGGATCGTCGCCATCGGCGTCGCGCTGGCGCTCTTCTTCACCGGCGTGCTGACGCTGCCCGAGGCGCTCGCGGGGTTCGGCGATCCGACCGTGGTGTTCATCGCCGCGCTGTTCGTGGTGAGCGAGTCGCTGGATGCGACCGGTGTCACGGCGTGGGCGGGGCAGAAGGTGATCGGCCGTGCCGGCACGAAGCGCACCACGCTCGTCCTCGTGACCGCCCTGCTGGTGGCGGGGCTGACGGCGCTCATCAGCATCAACGGCGCCGTCGCCGCGCTGCTCCCGCTCGTCGTGGTGGTCGCCGCCCGCGCCGGCATCGCCTCGTCGAAGCTGCTGATGCCGCTCGCCTTCGCGGCCTCCGCGGGCTCGCTCCTGCTGCTCACCGGCACGCCCGTCAACATCATCGTGTCGGAGTTCGCCGCCGGCGCCGGGGGACGGGAGTTCGGGTTCTTCGAATTCGCGCTGGTCGGCATCCCGGTGCTCCTCGGCACGCTCGTGATCCTGCTGCTCGGGGGTCGCCTGGTGCCGGAGCGGAAGGGTGCCATCATGCCCGTCGACCTGGTGCGGCATGCGCGCATGCTCCGCCAGCAGTATTCGCTCACGCTCGACACCGGCGTGCTCCTCGGCCCGAACACCGGAGTGACCGAGGTGGTCGTGGCACCGCGCTCGCCGCTGATCGGCACGCGCGTGTGCGCGGGTATGACGACACCCGACGGCGACCTCGTCGTGCTCGCGGCTCGGCGGGGCGACGAGCACCTCAAGGGCACCGAGTTCATCGTCCAGTCCGGCGATGCCCTGCTGCTCCAGGGAGCGTGGGACGACCTGACGCGGCGGGCCCAGGACCCCGCGGTGCTCGCGGTCGACGACCCGGCGCAGCTGCGCCGGTCGGTGCCGCTCGGGCGCGGCGCCAAGCGGGCGATCGGCATCCTGCTCGCGATGATCGTGCTGCTCGCCACCGGTCTGGTGCCGCCGGCGGTCGCCGCGCTGCTCGCGGCGTGCGCGCTCGTCCTCACCCGTACGGTCACCGTCACGGCGGCGTACCACTCGATCTCATGGACGACTGTCGTGCTCATCGCGGGGATGATCCCGCTCTCGACGGCCTTCAGCAGCACGGGCACGGCAGACCTCGTGGCCGACGGCATGCTGTCGCTGCTCGGCGACGCCGGTCCTCACGTCGCATTGCTCGCCCTGTGCGCGATCACCGTCGTGCTCGGCCAGCTGATCAGCAACACCGCGACGGTGCTCATCGTCGCGCCGATCGCCATCTCGGTCGCGCAGGCTCTCGACCTGTCGGTGCAGCCGTTCATGATGGCGCTCACTGTCGCCGGTGCGGCGGCGTTCCTCACGCCGATCGCGACGCCTGCGAACCTCATGGTGATGGAGCCGGCGGGGTACCGGTTCGGCGACTACTGGAAGCTCGGGCTGCCGCTCGCGCTGTTCTTCCTCGCCGTCGCCGTCTTCTACGTTCCGCTCATCTGGCCGTTCTGACCGCTGCGCCGGGTGATGCGCGACGCCCCGGTGGTTCGGGTCCACCGGGGCGTCGCGGGTCTCAGGCGGCCGACCAGCCGCCGTCGCTGGCCAGGTTCTGGCCGTTGACGTTGACGCCGTCATCGCTCAGCAGGAACGTGATCGACGCAGCCAGACGGTCCGGGGTCACCGGCGGCGCCATGACCGCCATGCCGGTGCGCACGCGGTCGGCGCCCAGCGGCGAGTTGAACTTCGCCTCGATGTTGGTGATCACGGCGCCGGGAGCGACGGCGTTGACACGGATGCCGCTCGGGCCGTACATGAACGCGCTCGACTTCGTGAGGCCGACGACGGCGTGCTTCGACGCGGTGTACGCGGCACCGGCGGCCGAGCCGCGGAGGGATGCCTCGGACGACGTGTTCACGATCGAGCCGCTGCCCTGCGCGAGCATCGCCGGGATGACGGCGCGCATGAGCTTCATCGTGCCGGTGACGTTCACGCGGAACACGCGATCCCAGACGGCGTCGGTGACATCGCCGACCGGGGTCATGTCGTCCATGATCCCGGCGATGTTGGCGAGGGCGTCGATCCTGTCGCCGGCCGCCTCGATGATGCGGGCGACGCCCTCATCGTCGGTGATGTCGGCGGTGAGCGCGACGACGTCCGCACCGCTGTGCGCGGCGACGAACTCGTCGAGGCGTTCCTGGCTGACGTCGACCGCGATCACCCGACCGCCTTCCCGCGCCACGCGCGAGGCGGTGGCACGGCCGATGCCGGAACCGGCGCCCGTGACGATGACGGTCTGACCCGTGAAGCGCCCAGCCGTGATCTTCTCGGCCCACTCGGCCTTCGGGGTCTCGGCGGCGGGCTCGGCGGCGACGGCGCCGGGGTTGACCTGTGCGATCAGCGCGTCGAGGGCTGCCTGCGGGAAGGCGCCGCCGCTCATGGCGACGAGGTTCGCGAGGGGAAGCGAGGCGATCGGCGCGAGCGCGTCGGCGCTCTGGCCGCCCTGGGCGAGGAGGCCGCGCAGTGCGGCGCCGCCGGCAGGGTCGTCGAGCCAGGTCTGGATGGTGGACGCTCCGGTGAGCGGAGCGGTGGTGGTGGTGCTCATGGCGTGTTCTTTCCCTTTCTTCATGCAGTGTGGGCGGGCTGCGGGTCCGGGGTGGAGGAACCTTCGGGGCGGCTCCTACCGGACGGCGTTGTCCGGTACTAGGCTACACCCGTGCCCAGCACCGCATCCCCCCGTGCGCATCCCCGCCAGAATCGTGGCCCCGCCGCCGCGGCCGACAATCGTCGTGCGCTCATCGCCGCCGCCCGCGAGGTCTATGCCGAAGGCGGCCTCGGCGCGCCGTTCAGCGCCGTCGCCAAGCGCGCCGGCGTCGGGCAGGGCAGCCTGTACCGCCATTTCCCCGATCGCACGGCCCTGGCCGTCGCCGTCTTCGAAGACAACGTGCGCGACCTCGAGGAGTACACCTCCGACCCCGAACGCACGATCGACGACCTGTTCGACCGCCTGGTCGAGCAGGCGGTCGTCTCGACCGCGTTCATCGAGCTCCTCACCGCCGATCTGACAGACCCTCGGGTGGCCGTCCTGGGCGCCCGCTTCCAGGCGCTGGTGGACCGTCTGGTGATCCGCGATCGCGAATCGGGTCGGGTCGGAACCCACATCGAGACCGATGACGTGACGCTCGCGGCAGGGATGCTGGCGACCGAGCTGGCCCGCGCGGATCCCGCACAGCGACCCGCCGTAGCGCGGCGTGCTCGCGCGCTTTTCGCTGCCGCATTCGCGCCGCGATGATCCGGCAGTAGGCTCCTGCCATGGGACGGTTCATCTACGACACGAACGCCAACTCGGTCGACATCGACGACCGCACGCTGGCACATCTGCGCATCGTGATGATGAACAAGCTGCGCCGGTCCGAGCCGTTCATGTTCGACGTCGAGATCGGCGACGGCAGCGGCCGCCGGAGCTTCTGGATCCACCCCTCGGTGCCGATCCAGTTCCACTTCTTCGGCAGCCGTCAGCCGCGCATCAACCGCAAATGGGTCGAGGATCTGATGCTCGCGGCCAGCGGACCGAGCGGGCTCACGATCCTTCCCGAGCCGAGCGAGGACGACGGGCCGGTCGCGCCGGAGGTTTCGTAAGAGCCGGTGCGGCGTCGAGCGGAGCGCTCACTTGCGGAGCGGTCCCGGCCGCTGCGGAAGGCCCAGCCGTCGCGACGCCTACGCGGTGACGTCGTCCGCCGTGACCTCGGTGCCGGCGACGGTCAGGCGGTCGACGTCGATGTGCTCGACGTCGACCTTGCCGAGCGATAGGTCTGCCCCGTCTCCGAGGCCCGCTGCGGCATCCGGCACCTCCACCGGCCCGGTGTCGAAGTGCTCGGCGACGAGCAGGATGCCGCCGGTCGAGCTGGCCGAGTTCGCGAGGTCCTCGATCCAGTCGCGGCTGAGCTGCGCGGGCTCGGGATCATCGAACACGAACCGGAGCGGGATCGACGGGTGCAGCCAGATCGTGCTGCGCCCGCGAGGCTGGTCGTCGGGGTGGGTCCAGGACACCGTGAAGCTCTCATCGCGTCGCAGCTTGGTCGCAATGACGACTTTGAGGTGCGCCAGTGCGCGGTCCTCGATGTGAATCGGCATCGCGCCGCCGCCGTAGTAGATCGTTCCCACGCGCCAACAATAACCCCGGGCGGCGAATGTTACCGCCTCAGAGGCGCGTCCACGCCTCCGTGAGCACGCTGCGGAGGATCTGCTCGATCTCGTCGAACTCCTTCGGCCCGATCGTGAGCGGCGGCGCGAGCTGGATCACAGGGTCGCCGCGGTCGTCGGCGCGACAGTACAGACCGGCGTCGAAGAGGCCCTTCGACAGGAACCCGCGCAGCAGTCGTTCGGACTCGTCGTCGTCGAACGTCTCCTTCGTCGCCTTGTCTTTGACGAGCTCGATCCCGAAGAAGTAGCCGTCGCCGCGCACGTCGCCGACGATCGGCAGATCCGTGAGCTTCTCGAGGGTGGACCGGAACAGCGGGGAGTATTCGCGCACCCGCTCGTTGAGGCCTTCCTCTTCGAAGATGTCGAGGTTCTCGAGTGCCACCGCGGCTGAGACGGGATGCCCGCCGAAGGTGTAGCCGTGGTAGAACGCGCGGTCGCCGTGGGCGAAGGGCTCGTAGATGCGGTCGCTGACGATGGTCGCGCCGATCGGGGAGTACCCGCTGGTCATGGCCTTCGCGCAGGTGATCATGTCGGGCACGTACCCGTAGGCGTCGCACGCGAACATGTGGCCGACGCGTCCGAACGCGCAGATGACCTCGTCCGACACGAGCAGCACGTCGTACTTGTCGCAGATCTGGCGGACGCGCTGGAAGTAGCCGGGAGGCGGCGGGAAGCAGCCGCCGGAGTTCTGCACGGGCTCGAGGAAGACGGCTGCGACGGTGTCGGGCCCCTCGAACTGGATCATCTCCTCGATGCGGTCGGCCGCCCACACGCCGAAGGCCTCGAGGTCGTCCGAGGGGGCGCCCATGTCGGCTGCCCGGTAGAAGTTCGTGTTCGGCACTCGGAAGCCGCCGGGGGTGACCGGCTCGAACATCTCCTTCATCGCCGGGATGCCGGTGATCGCGAGCGCGCCCTGCGGCGTGCCGTGGTACGCGACCGCCCGCGAGATCACCTTGTGCTTGGTGGGCTTGCCCTGGATCTTCCAGTAGTACTTGGCGAGCTTGAACGCGGTCTCGACGGCTTCGCCGCCGCCGGTCGAGAAGAACACCTTGTTGAGGTCGCCGGGCGCGTAGTCGGCGAGCCGATCGGCGAGCTCGATGGCCGCCGGGTGGGCGTACGACCAGATGGGGAAGAACGCCAGCTGCTCGGCCTGCTTGGCCGCCACCTCCGCCAGTCGCCGGCGACCGTGCCCTGCCGCGACGACGAACAGGCCCGACAGGCCGTCGATGTACTGCTTGCCCCGCGAGTCCCAGATGTGATGCCCCTCGCCCTTGACGATGATCGGCACCCCGGGACCCTCGGTCATCACCGACTGGCGGGCGAAGTGCATCCACAGGTGGTCTTTCGCCATCTGCTGCAGCTCCGACTCACTCCTCGCGGGGCGGTTGCTCCTCGAGGGGCGATCGCCGGGAGCCCCGCTGGGGGTAACGGATTGCGCGGTGGTGGACATGGAGGGCCTTCCGTCGGACGTGCTCCCACGCTACTCGCGTGCCCCGCGCGCCCGGTCGCGACGTTTCGTCCGGTTCGGATGCCGCGGCCGCCGGTCCGTCCGGATCCCGCGGCTGCCGGCATCCGCTCTTCTCTGTGGCTCGGGGTCTTCACCCCGTCACTCAACAGGTCAACCGCGACTCCACAGCAGGTTGGAACGGTTCAACCTCCTGCGGAAGCGCGGTTGACCTGTCGGGATCGGGTCGGGCGCGGAATCCGGGGACCCCGGGAGCGCTCAGGTGGAGCCGCGGGCGATGAGCTGCGTCGGGAGGACGATCGGCGAGGGCGGCAGCGCAGCGCCGGCGGCGGCGTCGGTGAGCGCGGTGACGGCGGCCGCCGCCATCTCGCGGATCGGCTGGCGGACGGTCGTGAGGGGTGGGGTGAGCCAGCGTGCGCCGCGCAGGTCGTCGAATCCGACGACGAGCACGTCGTCGGGAACCCGTCGCCCTGTGGCCGCCGCGGCCGCGTACACGCCGGCGGCCATCTCGTCGGAGCAGGCGAAGACGCCGAGCCGTTCGCCGGGCCGGAGACCGCGCAGGACGGGCAGGGCGGCCTCACAGGCGGACGCTCCGCCCCAGTCGGCCTGCACCGCCGTCAGATCGGCGTCCGGACGGACGAGTCGCAGCGCCTCGCGGAAGCCGGTGTTGCGCGCGCGACCGTACCGATACGGCGGCGATCCGAGCACGACCGCGAACCGGGTGGCGCCGCGTTCGGCGAGGTGCCTCGCCGCGGCCGCTCCGCCCTCGCGGTCCGTCGTGCGCACGCTGGTGAGGCCGCGTGACGTCTCGGCCTGCGGATCCATCAGCACGACCGGGATCTCGGCATCGTTCAGCGCCGCCAGCTGCGACGCGGTCGGCGAGATGAGCCCGAGCACCACCCCCGCCGATCCGCGCCGGCGGATCCGCATCGGCCAGTCGTCGTCGGGGGTGTCGCGCTCCTCTGTCAGCACGAGGTCGTAGCCGGCGGCAGCGGCGGCGCTGCGTGCGCCGGCCGTCACCTCGTCGGAGTAGGCGTTGTGGAACCAGCCGAGCACGAGGTCGACCAGGCGCGCCGACCCCGGCGGGCGTCCGCCCACGGCGGGGTCTCGGGTGTAGCCCAGCGCGCGGGCGGCGGCCAGCACACGGCGCCGGGTCGCGGGCGCGAGGTCGCCTCGACCCGACAGGGCGCGGGACGCGGTCGCCACGCTGACGCCGGCCGCCGCCGCGACCGCGGTGAGGTTCACGCGCGCAGACACGGCACCACCTTCGCGCAGGCCGAGGTTTTGCGCAACAATCTCGCGGTGCCGCGCGCGCGGTGGCATCGTCTGTGGCTGGAAAGGGCACACCCGATGACGACGACGACATCGCCGCTGCGGATCGCGCTGATCGGCACCGGCTTCATGGGCCGCATGCACACCCACGCCTGGCGCACCGCGCCGCGCTTCTTCGACCTGCCGCTCTCGGCGCAGCCGGTGCTGCTCGTCGGCCACCGCGCCGACGCGACCGCCGAGGCCGCCGCGCGCTGGGAGTGGCCGGAGCACACCGTCGACTGGCGGGAGGCCGTCGAGCGCGACGACATCGACGCGATCGACATCTGCACTCCGGGCGACACCCACGCCGAGATCGCGCTCGCCGCGCTGGCCGCCGGCAAGCACGTGCTCTGCGAGAAGCCGCTCGCGAACACGGTCGCCGAGGCGCAGGAGATGACGGATGCCGCGGCCGCGGCATCCACTCGCTCCGGCGTCGTGGCCATGTGCGGCTTCAGCTACCGCCGCACGCCCGCGCTCGCCCTCGCCCGCCGGCTCATCGAGGAGGGACGCGTCGGCGAGATCCGGCACGTCCGCGCCCAGTACCTGCAGGACTGGCTGAGCGACCCCGACTCGCCTCACACCTGGCGCCTGGATCGCGATCGGGCAGGCTCCGGCGCGCTGGGCGACATCGGGGCCCACAGCATCGACACCGCGCAGTGGCTCACCGGCCAGGACATCGCGTCGGTCTCGGCCACCATCCGCACCTTCGTCACCTCGCGGCCGCGCCGCTCGGCGGTGGAGGGGCTCGGCGGCGTCGCCGCCGACACCACCGACCGGCTGCCGGTCACCGTCGACGACGCCGCCGCCTTCACCGCCCGCTTCGACGGCGGCGCCCTCGGCGTCTTCGAGGCCACCCGCATGGCGACCGGCCGGCGCAACGCGAACCGCATCGAGATCAACGGCGACCGCGGCGCGATCGCGTTCGACTTCGAGCGCATGAACGAGCTCGAGGTGTACGACGCCGCCGACGACGACGCGCAGGGCTTCCGGCGCGTGCAGGTCACAGAGGCGCGGCATCCGTATGCCGGAGCCTGGTGGCCCGCCGGGCACGGACTGGGGTACGAGCACCTGTTCACGCACCAGGCCGTCGACTTCGTCCGCGCCGTCGCCGGCGAGATCCCGGTGTCGCCCACCTTCGCCGACGCGACGCAGGTGCAGCGCGTGCTGGCCGCGGTCGAGCAGAGCGCCGCCCACGACAGCATCCTCACGACGGTCGCGTCCGGCGCCGTCGACGCCCCCGAGCACCCCACGGAAGGGATCCCCTCATGACCCGCACCGCCCTCGTCGTCCGCGGCGGATGGGACGGCCATCATCCGGTCGAGGCGACCGAGCTGTTCCTCCCGTTCCTCCGCGAGAGCGGCTTCGACGTCTCGATCGAAGAGGACCCGCAGGCGTACGCCGACGCCGACCGCATGGCCGCGACCGACCTCGTGCTGCAGTCCGTCACGATGTCGCAGGCGTCGAACGAGGCTGTGCGCGGACTCCGCGACGCCGTGGCCGCCGGCACCGGGCTCGCCGGCTGGCACGGCGGCATCGCCGACTCGTTCCGCGCCAGCTCGGACTACCTGCAGCTCGTGGGCGGCCAGTTCGCCACCCACCCGTCGAAGCACCCCGAAGAGGTCCACGGCGACCCGGCCGACAACTACCTGGACTACACCGTCGAGCTCACGGACCTCGGCCGCAGGCACGAGATCACCGCCGGCATCGACGACTTCCGCCTCACCACCGAGCAGTACTGGGTGCTGCACGACGATCTCATCGACGTGCTCGCGACGACGACCCACCCGGTGCAGCCCTACCACCCGTGGCACCGGCCGATCGTCTCGCCCGCGGTGTGGACGCGCGAGTGGGGTCAGGGCCGCGTCTTCGTGTCGACGCCCGGGCACAGCCTCGACGTGCTGCAGGACCCGAACGTCCGCACGATCATCGAGCGCGGACTGCTATGGGCAGCACGGTGACGGGCGGCACGGTGCGCGACGTCGGGATCGTCGGGCTCGGGCACATCTCGGGTCAGTACCTCGAGACGCTCCAGGCAGCCCCGGGTGTGCGCATCGTGGCCGTGGCCGACCTCGACGCCTCGCGTGCGCAGGCCGCGGCCGAGCGCATCCCGGGATCCCGGGCGCTCACCACCGACGAGCTGCTCACCGACCCGGGCGTGGGCACGGTCCTCAACCTCACCATCCCCGCCGCGCACGCCGAGGTGGCGCTGGCCGCCATCGCGCACGGCAAGCACGTCTACGGCGAGAAGCCGCTGGCGGCGACCTTCGCCGACGCTGCGCGGGTGACGGATGCCGCGGCCGCCGCGGGCGTCCGCGTCGGGGGTGCGCCCGACACCGTGCTCGGCGCCGGTGTGCAGACCGCGCGCGCGGCGATCGACGACGGGCGGATCGGCCGGCCGGTGTCGGCATCCGCGATGTGGATCTCGGCGGGGCACGAGTCGTGGCATCCGCATCCCGACTTCTACTACCGCGAGGGCGGCGGCCCGCTCCTCGACATGGGCCCGTACTACGTCACCTCGCTCGTGCAGCTGCTCGGGCCCGTCGAGGCCGTGTCGGGCGCCGCGTCGCGCTCGCGCGACGTGCGCGTGATCGGCACCGGGCCGCGGGCGGGGGAGAGCATCGACGTCGACGTCGACACCCACCTCACCGGCATCCTGCATCACGCGTCCGGAGCGATCTCGACCGTGACCATGAGCTTCGACGGCGTCCGCTCGACCGCGGCGCCCATCGAGGTGCACGGCGTCGACGGGTCGCTGATCGTGCCCGATCCCAACATGTTCGAGGGCGACGTGCAGCTGCACGGCACCGGCGGGCCCGGCAGCGGCGGCTCGTGGCAGACCCTCGAGCCGTCGGCGGGTTATGCGGACTCCGGTCGCGGCATCGGCCTGCTCGACTTCGTCGCCGGTCACGGGCGGGCGAGTGGGGCGATCGCGCTGCACGTCCTCGAGATCATGACGGCCCTGTCGGCCTCGGCCGCATCCGGCGTGCGCGTTCCGCTGCGCACCACCGCGGCGCGCCCGTCGCTCGTTCCCCTCACCCCCGCATCCGACTGGAGAAATCTGTGACCACGGCCCGCGCCGTCATCGACCTCGACGTCCCCGGCGACGTCATCAGCCGCCACCTCTACGGCCACTTCGCCGAGCACCTCGGCCGCTGCATCTACGACGGCTTCTGGGTCGGCGAGGATTCCGCGATCCCGAACGTGCGGGGCATCCGCTCGGACGTCGTCGAGGCGCTCCGGGCGCTCGGCATCCCGAACCTCCGCTGGCCAGGGGGCTGCTTCGCCGACGAGTACCACTGGCGCGACGGCATCGGACCCCGCGAGAGCCGCCCGCAGATGATCAACTCGCACTGGGGCGACGTGGTGGAGAACAACCACTTCGGCACGCACGAGTTCATGGACCTGTGCGAGATGCTCGGCGCCGACGCGTACGTGAACGGCAACGTCGGCAGTGGCACCGTGCGGGAGATGAGCGAGTGGGTCGAGTACCTGACGCGCGACGGCGACAGCCCCATGGCGCGCCTGCGCCGTGAGAACGGGCGCGACGAACCTTGGAAGGTGCCGTTCTGGGGCATCGGCAACGAGGCGTGGGGCTGCGGCGGCAACATGACCGCCGAGCAGTACGCGCTCGAGGCGCGCCGCTACGGCACGTTCTGCCGCAACCACGGCGGCAACGAGCTCTACCGCATCGCCGCCGGCGCCTCCGACGACGACATCACCTGGACGCGCGCGCTCATCGAGTCGCTCGGATGCCTCACCTGCGGCTCGCAGCCGGCGCCGGTGTTCCAGGGCATCTCGTTCCACTACTACTCGCACGCCGGCGCGGGCATCAACACCGAGCCCGCCGTCGAGTTCTCGGCCGAGCAGTACTACGGCACGATGCGCAAGGCGATCGACATCGAGCGCGTCATCCGCCGGCACGAGGCCGTCATGGACTCGTACGACCCGGACCGGAAGGTGGGTCTCATCCTCGACGAGTGGGGCACCTGGTGGAACGTCGAGCCCGGCACCAACCCCGGCTTCCTGTTCCAGCAGAACACCGTGCGCGACGCCCTGGTCGCCGCCGTGCACTTCGACGCCTTCCACCGCCACGCCGGGCGCTTGAAGATGGCGAACATCGCGCAGACCCTCAACGTGCTGCAGGCGATGATCCTCACCGACGACGACGGCGCGATGGTGCTCACCCCGACCTACCACGTGTTCGAGATGAACCGCGGCCACCACGACGCGACCGCCCTGGCCGCGCACGTGCTCTCGTCGCCGGCCGCGGCGGACGGTGTGCCCGGCCTCTCGGTCTCGGCCTCGACCCGTGACGGGTCGGCGCTGCTGTCGCTGTCGAACCTGTCGCTCGAGGAGGCGCTGGACGTGCGGGTCGACCTGCGCGGCCGCTCGGCTTCGGTGCGTCGCGCCCGGGTGCTCACGGGGACGGATGCCGCAGCCCACAACACTCCCGGCACCCCCGACGCCGTCGCGCCCGCCTCGCTCGAGGCCTCGGTCGACGCGGGTGTGCTGACCGTGTCCCTGCCGCCGCACTCCTTCGCGACCGTGGAACTCGACCTGGCGTAGCCGCGGGCTCCGAGGCGTTTCGTCTCGGTCGCTGGCGCTCGCTCGCTCAACGACCGGGATCGTTCTCCCGGTCGTTGAGCGCTCCCTCGCTCAACGACCGAGATCGTTCCCCCGGTCGTTGAGCCTTCCCTCGCTCAACGATCGCGATTGTTCCCCCGGTCGTTGAGCGTTCCCTCGCTCAACGACCGAGATCGTTCCCCCGGTCGTTGAGCGCTCCCTCGCTCAACGATCGCGATTGTTCCCCTGGTCGTTGAGCGAGCGAGGAACGAGCGAGACGAAACGCCTGCAGCGCGGCGACATGGCCAGGTCCTGCCCAGGCCCAGCGGCGCCTGGTCGAGGTGCCGCGCCGGGTGGCGGCATCCGCTCGTCCCCTTTCCTTCGACAGGTCAACCGCGCTTCAACAGGAGGTTGGATCGGTTCAATCTCCTGCGGAGGGCCGGTTGACCTGTTGAACGGCACGAAGAGGGCCCCGCGGCGCGATGCCGCGGGGCCCTCTTCTCGGCCGGCTCAGCGCATGGGCAGAGCGTCGACGCCGGTGCGGACCGTAGCCGTCGCCACCCTCGGGTCGGCTGCCGTGACGACGTGGACATCGCCGGTCAGCTCGACCTGAGCCTCGTCGTCGCGCACGGCGCACGAGGGGCCTACCCAGAGGTCGATCGCACCGGGTTCGACGATGCGGCGACCGTCGCGTCCGGTGAACGCCAGGCGCGCGGCCGGTACGGCGAAGCTCACCGACACCGACTCGCCCGGCTCCAGCGACACCCGCTGGTACGCCAGCAGTTGCGCGACCGGCCGCGTGACCGACGCGACACGATCCCGCGCGTACAGCTGCACGACATCCGTTCCCTGCCGGTCCCCGGTGTTGGCGATGACGACCGTGACATCCAGGATGCCGTCGGTCGCGGCATCCGTCGCCGTCAGCGATCTGCGCTCGAACGTCGTGTACGTCAGACCGTGCCCGAACGGCAGGGCGGGGGTGTTGTCGGCGCTCGTGATCTCGGTGGGTCCGCCGAGCACCGGGTGCAGGTACGTGTACGGCTGCGCGCCCGCCGACCGGGGGAGCGACACCGGCAGACGTCCCGACGGCTCGGTGCGGCCGGACAGGATCCGCGCGATGGCCGGGCCGCCCTCCTCACCCGGGAAGAAGGCCTGCACGACCGCACCCGCGGCCCCCGGGCCCTCGAGCATCCAGCCGAGCGCGTACGGGCGACCCGAGACCACCACGACGGTCGTCGGCGTGCCGGAGGCGATGACCGCCTCGACGAGGCGGCGCTGGGCGCCGGGCAGCTCGAGGTCGTCGACGTCGTTGCCCTCGCCGACCGTGCCGCGGCCGAACAGCCCGGCACGGTCTCCGACCACGACGATCGCGACCTCGGCGGCCGCCGCCGCCTCGACCGCGGCGGCGATCCCGCTGGTGTCGGGATCCTCGACCTCGCAGCCGTGCTCCACCACGACGTCCGCGCCGGCGAACTCCGCCCGCAGCGCCTCGGCGATGGTCGGCATCTCGAAGCCGAGCGGCGTGCCCGGATGGTGCGCGAGCACGTGGTTCGCGAACGAGTAGCACCCCATGAGCGATTCCGCCGAGTCGGCGTTCGGACCGATCAGGGCGATCCGCGCGGGAGCCGCGAGCGGCAGCATGCCGTCGTTGGTCAGCAGGACGACCGACTCCTCAGCCGCGCGCCGGGCGAGCGCTCGCAGTGCGGGGTCATCCAGATCGACCTCGGTGGGCGGCGCCTCGAAGTCGGCGTCGAGCAGGCCGAGCCGCTCCTTCTGCGCGAGCACGCGCAGGACGGCGCGGTCGACGAGCTCCACCTCGTCCGGATGCGCGGCGAGCCGGTCGCGCAGCGGTCCGGCGAACGCATCGGCCGTCGGCAGTTCGACGTCGATCCCCGCGCGCAGCGCGAGCACGGCCGCTTCGCCCAGGTCGCCGGCGACGCCGTGCAGCGAGTGCAGGAACGCCACCGAGAAGTAGTCGGCGACGACGGTACCCTCGAACCCCCACTCATCCCGCAGCAGGTCGGTGAGCAGCGTCGGGTCGGAAGCCACGGGGACGCCGTCGATCTCGGCGTACGAGTTCATGACCGACTGCACCCCGCCGTCGCGGATCGCCATCTCGAACGGCGGCAGCACGACGTCCTGCAGCCGCCGCCGGCCCATCTGCACCGGGGCGTGGTTGCGGCCCGCCTGCGACGCCGAGTACCCCGCGAAGTGCTTGAGGGTCGCATCGACGCCGGCCGACTGCAGCCCGCGCACGTACGCGGTGCCGATCGTGCCGACGACGTACGGATCCTCGGCGATGCACTCGTCGACGCGGCCCCAGCGGGGGTCGGTCACGACGTCGAGCACGGGAGCGAGCCCTTGATGGATGCCGAGCTCGGCCATCGACCGGCCGATCGCCGCGCCGATCTCCTCGGTGAGGTCCGGGTCGAAGGCCGCACCCCAGGCCAGCGGCGTCGGGAACGTCGCGGCCTTCCACGCCGCCAGACCGGTCAGGCACTCCTCGTGCACGATCGCCGGAATGCCCAGCCGGGTCTCGGCGCGCAGGCGCCGCTGCTCCGCCCAGAGCCACTCGGCCCGCGCGATCGGCTCCACCGGGCGCGTGCCGTACACGCGGGTGAGGTGACCGAGACCGTGGGCGGTCGCTTCCTCGTAGGGTCCGGAGTTGCCGCGCTCGCCCGCCATCGGGGCGACGACCTCGCCGCCCTTGTCGACCCAGTAGCCGACGAGCTGCGCGATCTTCTCGTCCAGCGTCATCTGCGCGTGGAGGGACTCCACCCGCGGCGAGACCGCGGGCATCACGACGTTGCTCATCCCTTGACCGCCCCCGTCAGGCCGCCGACGATCCGCCGCTCGAACAGGCTGAAGAACACCAGTGCGGGCAGCATCGACAGGGACGTGAACGCGAGCACCTTCGCGGTGTCCACCGAGTACTGCGACGAGAACGCCTGGACACCCAGGGGGAGGGTGAACTGGGCCTCGTCGTTCAGGATGAACAGCGGCAGGAGGTAGCCGTTCCAGCTTCCGATGAAGGCGAGGATGCCGACGGTGATGACACCGGGCACCGCGAGCGGAAGCACCATCCGCCAGAAGAACGACAGGCGACCGCATCCGTCGATGTAGGCGGCCTCCTGGATCTCGTCCGGGATCGCCCGCAGGAACGGGACGAGGATGATGATCGTCGTCGGCAGCGCGAAGGCGATCTGCGGCAGGATGACGCCCGGCAGAGTGTTCATGAGCCCGAGGTTGCGCACCACGATGTACAGCGGCGTGATCGCCACCGTGATCGGGAACATCAGGCCCGCGGCGAACAGGGCGTACAGCGCCCCGCGGCCGGCGAAGCTGTAGCGGGCGATCACGTAGCTGGCCATGAGTCCGAGGGCCACCGCGCCGATGGTCGTCGTGAGCGCGACGATCGTCGAGTTCATCACCTCGGTCCAGAACAGCCCGCTGGTCAGCACGTCGATGTAGTTCTGCGGGTTCCAGCTCACCGGCAGCCCAGAAGGGTCGACGGTGATCTCGGAGTTCGTGCGGAAGCCGCCGATGATGATGTACAGCACGGGGCCGAGCATCAGCGCGATGATGACCAGCGCGATGAAGTACACCGCCGGGCTGCCCCACGGAAGCTTGTTGACGTCGCGGCGGCGCCCGGGCACCGTGTCGCGAAGCGTGATGGTCCGGGTGCTCATCGAGTCCGTGGAGCTCACTTGACGCCCCTCTCTGTGATGGCCCCCGCGGTGTCACGGCGCAGGATCGTGCGCTGGTAGATCAGGGCGACCACCAGCGAGATGACGAAGATGACGACGGCGACGGCACTGCCGTATCCGAAGTTGCCGGAGTTGCGTCCGGTCGCGACCATGTAGATGGCCATCGTGTTGGTGCCCGCGACGGACGACACGTACTGACCCCAGATGATGTACACGAGATCGAAGAGCTGCAGCGCGCCGATGATCGACAGGAATGCCCAGATGCGCAGCGTCGGACCCAGCAGCGGCAGCGTGATGGTCCGCTGGATCTGCCAGTACGACGCTCCGTCGATCGCGGCCGCCTCGTACAGCTCCTGAGGAATCCCCTGGAGCCCTGCGAGGAAGAGGATGACGGCGAACCCGATGTACTTCCATGTGAGGATCGCCATGAGGGTCCAGATCGCGATGCGGGGGTCGGCGAGCCAGTCCTGCGCGAGCCAATCGAGCCCGACCTTCTCGAGGAAGCCGTTCACCGCTCCGTTGGTGGCCAGCATGAGGCTGAACCCGGTGCCGACGATGACCTCGGCGATCACGTAGGGGACGAAGATGAGGACACGGATCACGGACTGACCGCGCATCCTGCGGTTGAGCAGCAGTGCCAGCAGGATCGCGACCGGGCCCTGGAGCACGAGCGAGGCGACGACGATGAAGGCGTTGTGCCCCAGCGCCTGCTGGAAGATCGGGTCGGTGAAGATCGTGACGTAGTTCTGCAGCCCGATGAAGTCGGTCGCCGGGCCGAAGCCGGACCAGCGGAAGAACCCGTAGTACGCGGCCATGATGACCGGGAAGATCACGAAGCCGACGAAGAAGATCAGGGCCGGCCCCACCAGGATCATGACCTCGAGGCGGCCGGCCCAGCCTAGGCCTCGGGGGCGCCGGCGGCCCTGCGGCACCGACGGGGGCGGCGTGATGCCGCCCCCGTCGTGCTCTGCAAGGCCGCGAGCGTCAGAAGACATCTCGCGGGTAGACACGATCAGCCCTGCTTGCCTGCCGCGTTGACCGCGTCGACGAGCTTCTGCGGGTCGCTGTTGCCGGCGAGCATGTCGACGACCGCGACGTTCAGCGCGTTGCCGACGTTCTGGCCGAGCACCGTGTCGAGCCACTGCGAGACGAACGGCGCGTTGTTGTACGCCTCGAGGATCTGCTGCAGGTACGGCTCGGTGACGGCTTCCTGCGCCACGGTGTTGACCGGCGGCGAGTTGAAGGCCTTGTAGTACGCGGTCTGCTGGTCGGCGCTGGCGACGAAGTTCAGGAAGTCCGCGCACTCCTTCGGAGCATCGACCGAGCAGGAGTACCCGTCGACGCCGCCCATCATCGAGCCGGGCTCGCCGTCGCCGCCCGAGATCTCCGGGAAGGGGAACCAGGCGAGGTCGGGAAGCGGCTTCTCGTCAGGCGTCAGCGAGGCGATCACGCCCGGGTCCCACGCGCCCATGAGCTCCATCGCAGCCTGCCGGTTGGCGATCAGACCGGCCGAGCTGCCCGCGCCCTGCTGGGGCTCGGTGGTGAGGAACCCTTCGTTGAACGGGTCGATCGCGGCGAAGTCCTCCAGGTCCTCACCGGCACGCAGCCAGCACTCGTCGCTGAAGTCCTTCGTGTCGCCCGTCGCCTCGATGACCTCGGGGCTGCACTCGCGGATCGCGAAGAAGTAGTACCAGTGCGCGGCAGGCCAGGCGGCCTTCGCGCCGAGGGCGATCGGCTCGATGCCCGTCTCCTCCAGGCTCGCCACAGCGGCCTTGAGGTCGTCGATGGACTCGGGGGTCTCGGTGAGCCCGGCGTTGTCGAAGGCATCCTGGCTGTAGAAGAAGCCGCCCGGGAGCACCGAGAGCGGCATCGCCCACACCTTGTCCTGGTACGTCTCCGCGGCGAACGAGCCCTCGGGGATCTCGCTCTTGATGTCGTCCGAGATGAGGTCGGTCAGGTCCATCAGCTGGCCGGCGTTGACCATCGCGGTCATCTTGCCGCCGCCGCGCTGCAGGAAGATGTCCGGCGCGTCGCCCGCGTTCAGGGCGGTCTGCAGCTTTCCATCCATGTCCTCGTTCTGGACCGACTGCATCTTGATCGTGACGCCGGGGTTCTCGTCCTCGAATGCGGCGATCGCGTCCTTCCAGAACTGCTGGCCAGGACCGGTGGTCGAGTTCTGCCAGAGCGTCATCTCGACGTTGCCGTCGCTGTTCTCGCCCGAGCCGCCGGCACTGCAGCCGGCGAGCGCGAGCGCGCCGACGACGAGTGCTGCGGAACCCGCGAGGATTCTCTTGCCCATCATGTGATTCCCGTTTCTCTTCATCGAGGAGCACCTCTGCTCCGGGGTGCGGTGGTCGGCGCGATCGGGTCGCGCACCGCTCGGCGCTGCCACCGAGCAAGCAAAAGTGTGCGTGCGCAACAAATAGTTTGTCAAACGTTTTCGAAAACGGTTTCTATGCCGTTACGCTATCGAGATCATGAAGCGTCGTCCCACCATCACGGATGTCGCCGCGGCGGCCGGCGTCTCCGTCGCGACCGTGTCGAAGGCGGTCAACGGCCGCTACGGCGTGGCCACCGAGACGGCCGACCGCGTCCTCGCGGTCGTCGCCGAGCTGGGCTACGAGTCGAGCCTCATCGCGAGCAGCATGCGCTCGCGCACGACCGGGGTCATCGGCGTCCTCGTCGCCGACTTCGAGCCCTTCAGCGCCGAGATCCTCAAGGGGGTGGGGCAGGCGCTGCGCGATTCGCGCTACGACCTGCTCGCCTACTCGGGCTCGCACAGCACCGCCGAGGGCTGGGAGCGCCGCTCGCTCTCGCGCCTCAGCGGCACGCTCATCGACGGCGCCATCATGGTGACGCCCACGGTGGTCAACGTGGGCACTGAGGTGCCCGTCGTCGCCATCGACCCCCACACCGGCCCGGCCGACCTTCCGACCGTCGAGTCCGACAGCTACGGCGGTGCGCTCCAGGCGACGCGGCATCTGCTCGAACTCGGGCATGTCCGCATCGGCTTCATCGCCGGCCGGCCCGATCTGCGCTCGTCGATCGCGCGTGACGCCGGTTACCGGCGGGCGCTGACGGATGCCGGCATCACGGTCGATCCGGTCCTCGTGGGCTCGGGCAGCTACCGTCAGGACGCCGTCCGCGTCGCCGCGCTCGAGATGCTCCGTCGCGGCGACCGGCCGACCGCGATCTTCGCTGCGAACGACATCTCGGCCATGGAGATCGTGAAGGTCGCCGCGGAGCTCGGCCTGGGCGTGCCGCGCGACCTCTCCGTCATCGGATTCGACGACATCCCGGAGGCCTCCAAGTCCGCCCCCGCCCTCTCGACCGTCCGTCAGCCCATGCAGACGCTGGGCGCCGAGGCGGCTCGCCTGCTGCTCACTCTCATGGACGGCGACGTGCCGGCGGCGACGCACGTGACGCTGCCCACGCGGCTCATTCCGCGAGGCACGACCGCTCCGCCGCTCTGAAGTCGGTGGCCGCAGTTCAGTTCAGCGCGGCTCAGTTCAGCGCGACTCGGTTCAGCGCGGCTCAGTTCAGCGCGACACCGGCCGGGTCGCGCAGCAGCTCCGCGAACGCGGCCTCGGCGGCGCCGATGAGCAGGCGATCCTCGGCGAGGGCCGCCGGCCGGATCTCGAGGTCTTCGCCGTTCGCCGGCATGGTCTGGGCGACGACGGCTTCCGTGAACGCGTCGAGGTCGTCGCTGGCGAGCATCGCCAGGAACCCGCCGAGCACGACGACGGCCGGATTGAGCACGTTGACCGCATTGGCCAGTGCGGTCGACAGGATGCGGCGCTGCCGCGTGATCTCGTCACGGACCTCGGGTGCACGCGATACGCGCAGCATCTCGGCCAGCGCGGGCTCGTCGGCGTTGGCCTGGCCGAGTACGGCGAGGAGCCGAGCACGGCTCACCTCGTCCTCGAGCACGCCGTTGTCGGCCCGCCGATCGGCGCTGGATGCGATGCCGGGGCGATTCTGGCCGAACTCACCGGAGTAGCCCGAGGCGCCGGCCACCGGCATCCCCTGCACGATCAAGCCACCGCCGATCCCGCTCGCGCCGCCGTTGAGGTAGACCACGTCGTCGATGCCGCGCGCGGCGCCGAAGAGGTGCTCGGCGAGGACGCCCAGCGTCGCGTCGTTGCCGACCACGGCGGGAAGGCCGGTCGCGGCTTCGATGAGCTCGCGCAGCGCGGTGTCGGTCCATCGCAGGTGCGGGGCGTCGCGCACCAGTCCGTCCGAGGCTCGCACGAGTCCCGGCACGGCGACGCCGACCCCGGCGATCGCCGCTTCGGCGAGGTCGTCGCTGCGCCACGCGGCGACGCGCTCCCCGATGAGCCGTGCGGTGCCCTCGGGCCCGAGCAGGCCGGTCATCTCGATGCGCTCCCGCCGCCGCACGGCGCGATCCAGCCCGACGGCGGCGATCGTGAGGGCGTCGACCTCGGGGTTCACCGCGATGGCCACGACACGGGGGTGCGCCGCCACCAGCGGAGACGGCCGCCCGACGCGGCGGCTGGGGTCGGGTGCCCGCTCCTCCGCGACGCCGAGGGCGACGAGGTCGCCCACGAGGTCGGCGATCGTCGAGCGGTTGAGTCCCGTCGCACCGGTCAGCGTCGCACGCGAGACCGGGCCCTCGAGGTGGGCCAGGCGCAGCAGCCGCGACAGGTTCGCCTGGCGACTGCCGACCGGCTCGTTCATACCCTCACTGTAGAGGCGACCCGAGACCCGGTCGGGCAGCGGCGGGTCCACGCCGCGCGGCAACCGGCACTGCGTGACGCATCCGCGACCCGGGGAGTAGCCGAAGGGCGTATTCTGGTATATGTTCTCGACAGCAACATTTATCGCAAAGGAGCGTCATGCCCACGCAGTCCACCGGACCGACCCCGACTCGCGCCGACAAGTTCTCGTTCGGTCTGTGGACCGTCGGCTACAACGGCACCGACCCCTTCGGCGGCCCGACCCGTCCGCCGCTCGACGTCGTGCACGCGGTCGAGAAGCTCGCCGAGCTCGGCGCCTACGGTCTCACCTTCCACGACGATGACCTGTTCGCGTTCGGCTCGACCGACGCCGGGCGGCAGAAGCAGATCGACCGCCTCAAGGGCGCCCTCGCCGACACCGGCCTCATCGTGCCGATGGTGACGACCAATCTCTTCTCGGCCCCCGTCTTCAAGGACGGCGGCTTCACCGCCAACGACCGCGACGTGCGCCGGTACGCGCTGCGCAAGGTCTTCCGCCAGCTCGACCTCGGCGCCGAGCTCGGTGCCAAGACCTTCGTCATGTGGGGCGGTCGCGAGGGCGCCGAGTACGACGCCGCCAAGGACATCCGCCAGGCGCTGGAGCGCTACCGCGAGGCCGTGAACCTGCTCGGCGACTACGTCACCGACAAGGGCTACGACATCCGCTTCGCGATCGAGCCGAAGCCGAACGAGCCCCGCGGCGACATCCTGCTGCCGACGCTGGGGCACGCGATCGCCTTCATCGACTCGCTGGAGCGTCCCGAGCTCGTCGGCCTCAACCCCGAGGTCGGCCACGAGCAGATGGCGGGCCTGAACTTCGCCGCCGGCATCGCCCAGGCGCTGTTCCACGGCAAGCTCTTCCACATCGACCTCAACGGCCAGCGGGGCATCAAGTACGACCAGGACCTCGTCTTCGGTCACGGCGACCTGCACAACGCGTTCGCGCTCGTCGACCTGCTCGAGAACGGCGGCCCCGGCGGCGTGCCCGCGTACGAGGGCCCGCGCCACTTCGACTACAAGCCCTCGCGCACCGAGGACGAGACCGGCGTGTGGGACTCGGCGGCCGCGAACATGCGCACGTACCTGCTGCTCAAGGAGCGTGCCGCGGCCTTCCGCGCCGACCCCGAAGTGCAGGAGGCCCTCGAGGCGGCGAAGGTGTTCGAGCTGTCGACCCCGACGCTCAACCCCGGCGAGTCCTACGACGACTTCCTCGCGGACCGCTCCGCCTACGAGGACTTCGACACCGACGCCTACCTCGGCGGCAAGGGCGGCGGCTTCGTCCGCCTGCAGCAGCTCGCGACCGAGCACCTGCTCGGCGCCCGCGGCTGACCCGCGAACGGATGCTGTGGCCGACCGCGCGTCGGCCGCAGCATCCGTCTTCCCGCCCGCCGGTTGAGCATGTCCCACTTTCTGTCGGATACAGCGCCCTCACCGGCACAATTCGGGACATGAAGGACGGAAACCGGGACATGAAGGAAGGGCGGGCGCGATGACGCTGGTCATGGGCGTCGACTCGTCGACGCAGTCGTGCAAGGTGCTGGTGACGGATGCCGCAACCCGCGCGGTCGTGCGGCAGGGGCGTGCGTCGCATCCGGACGGCACGTCGGTCGACCCCGAGGCGTGGTGGACGGCGCTGCAGGCGGCGATCGCCGATGCCGGCGGCGTCGAGCAAGGTGACGCGGGCATGGAGCCGAGCGCCGCAGGCATGGACTCGGTCGAGGCGTGGGCGATCGGCGGGCAGCAGCACGGCATGGTCGCGCTGGATGCCGAGGGGCGGGTGATCCGCGACGCGCTGCTGTGGAACGACACCCGCTCGGCGCAGGCGGCCGCCGACCTCACGGCCGAGTTCGGTGCCGACGACCTCGCGCGGCGGACGGGACTCGTGCCCGTGGCATCCTTCACGATCACGAAGCTCCGCTGGCTGCGCGATCACGAGCCCGAGAACGCCGCTCGCGTGGCCGCCGTCGCTCTGCCGCACGACTGGCTGACGTGGCGGCTGCGCGGCTTCGGCCCCGACGGCGAATCACCGCGCGGACCGGTGCTCGACGAGCTCGTCACCGACCGCTCGGACGCCTCCGGCACCGGGTACTGGAATCCCGCGACCGGCGGCTACGACCGTGAGCTGCTCGTCGCGGCGCTCGGTCACGACGCGGTGCTCCCGCGTGTGCTCGGACCCGAGGAGTGGGTGACGGATGCCGCAGGCCGCCGTGTCGGCGGCGGTGCCGGCGACAATGCGGGGGCGGCGCTGGGGCTCGGTGCCGGGCCTGGAGACGTCGTGGTGTCGATCGGCACGAGCGGGACCGTCTTCGCGGTGAGCGAGGAGCGCACCATCGATCCCTCCGGCACGGTCGCCGGGTTCGCGGACTGCACGGGACGGTTCCTGCCGCTGGTCGCGACGCTCAACGCCGCGCGCGTCCTCGACGCGATCGCCCGCGTGCTCGGCGTCGACCACGCCGAGCTCTCGCGGCTCGCTCTCGCGGCCCAGCCGGGGTCGTCGGGCCTGCAGCTGGTGCCGTACTTCGACGGGGAGCGCACGCCGAACCTGCCCGACGCCACCGCTTCGCTCACCGGCATGACCCTCGCCTCGACCACGCGCGAGAACCTCGCGCGCGCGGCGGTCGAGGGCATGCTGTCCGGGCTCGCCGCGGGTCTCGCCGCGCTGCGCGGCCTGGGCGTTCCGCTGGAGCGCGCCCTGCTCATCGGCGGCGGCGCACAGTCCGAGGCGGTGCGCGAGATCGCACCGCTGGTGCTGGGACTGCCGGTCGAGGTGCCCGAGCCCGGAGAGTACGTGGCGCTCGGCGCCGCGCGGCAGGCGGCATCCGTCCTCTCCGCCTGATCGCCTCGTCGAGGATACAGGAGAACCCGCGTGGCGGTGGCGTCGCCGGCCCCGCTGGCCGGCGTTTCTCCTGAATTCTTCGCGGTCGCCCGTCGGACGGTCTGGCCCACCGCGTCCGCGTCCGCGTTCGCGCCGACCCGGCCGCCGGTCGCGGATTCAGGAGAACCGGGCCAGCTGAGCGGGGATGCGGGCCCGCGGACGGCGTGTCTCCTGAATCCTCGACCGGGCCGGCCGTGCGGGCGCAGGCGCGGGCCACCGGCCGGAAGGGGCGACGGGCGGAATCATGCAGACGCGCACGCACGGATGCATCGAACGGCCGATGTATCGCGGTGGCGGACGTCGCCATCATCATGGGTATGGACGCAGCGATGCTCGCAGGCACGGTCTCGACCGTGCTGTTCGCCGCGGCCAACCTGCCGATGGTGGTCAAGGCCGTCCGCTCGGGCGATCTGCGGTCGTACAGCGCGAGCGCGCTGGTCCTCGGCAACGCGGGCAATCTCGTGCACACCGTCTACGTCGTGAGCCTGCCGTTCGGCCCGATCTGGGTGCTGCACGCGTTCTATCTGGCGACGATGGCGGTCATGCTCGCGCTCTACGGGATGTCGATGCGCCGACGGCGGGCCGTGCTCCGGCTCGCGGACCCTGTACCCGGGCCCGCGTCCTCACCCGGCGGCGACGGCGACGCGGCGGTACCATTCCCGCATGGCGGACACGATCGCCGGGCTCGAGCGGGCTCGGGCGGCATATCGGTCCGGTGACTGGGAGACGGCACGGGACGGCTTCGCAGCGGCCCGCGATGGGGCTGCGGCCACCGGCGACGATCTGCGCGCGCTCGCGTCGTGCGAGTGGTGGCTCGGTCACCAGGAGGCGGGCCTGGAGCACCTCGAATCCGCCTTCCGCGTGCTCTCCCGCGAAGGCGCCGAGATGGCCGCCGCCGAAGCAGCCCTCGTCATCGCACTGGTGCGGCTCACGCGCGCCGAGCTGACCGTCGGCACCGCCTGGGCTCGGCGGGCTCACAAGATCCTGGCCGACCTTCGGGACGGGCGGGGCCACGCGTACGACGTCTACCTGACCGCGAGCATGGATCTGGACGGCACGGGAGCCCTCTGGCCCGCCGAGAGCGTCTCGCGCATGCAGGAGCTGGCTGACGAGCTGCGGCTTCCGGCGGTGTCGGCGCTGAGTGCCGTCGTGTCGGGGATGCACGCGATCCGCGCCGGACGCACCGCCGCCGGCTTCGCCCTGCTCGACGAGGCGATGCTGTGCGTCGTCTCGGACGAGCTCGAGCCCGAGTGGGCGGGCGACGTGCTCTGCACGACGATCCACGTGTGCCACGAGCTGGCTGACTTCCGCCGCATGGCCGACTGGACGCGCGCCGCCGAGGCATGGTGTGCGGCGCGCGGGGCGCACGTCGTGTACGCCGGCGTGTGCCGCGTGCACCGGCTCGAGTTGCAGTCGGCAAGCGGGGAGTGGGATGCCGCGGAGGCGGCGTTGCAGCGTGCCTGCGACGATCTCGGATCCGACCATCCGTGGGTCGCGGGCGAGGGCTGGCACCAGCTGGGTGAGATCCGCCGGCTGCGCGGCGACGCGGCGGGAGCACGCGCGGCATACGGCCGAGCGCGATCGGCCGGCGTCGATCCGGTCCCCGGTGAGGCGCTGCTGGTGCTCGCAGAAGGCGAGCCGGAGCGCGCCGCGGCGATGATCACGACGTCGCTCGAGGAGAGGGACCGCATGGGTCGGGCGCGGCTGCTGCGTCCGGGAGTCGAGATCGCGCTTGCCACCGGGCGGACCGAGTGGGCCCAGCAGCTCCTCGACGAGCTCGAGGCCGATGCCCGCGCCTTCGGCAGCGATGGATTCCAGGCGTGGGCCGCCCACGCCGGCGGGATGACGATGCTCCACGACGGCGACGCCGAAGGCGCGATCGGCCGCCTGCATGTCGCCCTCGACCTCTTCCGGCGGCTGCGGCAGCCCTGGGAGCAGGCGAACGTGCTGTACTGGCTGGCCTCCGCACACGAGCGGCGTGGCGACGCCGCGCTCGCGGGGCAGCTGCGCGAGCAGGCGGGCGTGATCTTCGAGCGTCTCGGAGCACCGCCCGTGGTCGTCCGGTCTGTTTCTGCGACGGCCGACGGCGGTCCGCTGACGGCCCGGGAGCGCGAGATCGTCGAGCTCGTCGCACAGGGCAGGGCGAATCGGCAGATCGCCGAAGAGCTCTACATCAGCGAGAAGACCGTGAGCAGGCACCTCGCGAACGTCTACGTCAAGCTCGACGTCGGCTCGCGGACGGCGGCCGCCGCGTGGTGGCACGAGCAGGCCGGCCGGCGCGGACGCTGATACTTCGTCGCGGCCGCTGACCGCCCGATGCACCGCGGCGCATCGAGCACAGGCGTGTGCACCGAATGATGCAGACCACGCCCGGGAAGTTGCGTGGTTCACCCGACGCGCCGGCGACCGGCTGCTCCGTACCGTCGGAACCAGACATTCGAAGGACGTTCACGAAGGAGACGACGATGTCCACCACGACCATCACCGAAACAGGAACCGAAACAGGAACCGACGCGACGGCGGAGTTCGCAGACCGGCTCATGGGCGCGACGCTCGGCTGGTTCGACATCATGGCCATCCACCTGGGCTCGCAGCTCGGGTGGTACGCCGAGTTGTCGCGGAGCGACGGCGTCGCCGCGAGTGAGCTCGCGGCGCGCACGGGCTGCGACCCCCGCTACGCCCGCGAGTGGCTCGAGCAGCAGGCCGCGAGCGGCGTCCTGCTGGTCGACGAGGTGACGGCCCCCGCGCCGTCGTCCACCGGCGAAGGCGCGTCGCGCGAGCACTCCGGCGCGGCTCGTGCCGACGCGCGGCGCTTCCGGCTCGCGCCCGGCGTGGCTGAGGTGCTGCTGGACCGGGGAAGCCTGTCGTACCTCGAGCCCCTCGCACGCATGGCCGCGGCCGTCTCGGGCCAGCTCGACGCACTGCTGGAGGCCTACCGGACGGGCGGCGGCGTGAGCTGGGAGCAGCTCGGCAGGCACGCCCGAGAGGCCCAGGCCGACATGAACCGCCCGTGGTTCGACCAGCTGCCCTCGGTCGTCGCAGGAAACGGCCGCCTCGACGACGTGCTGCGGCGGCCGCAGGCGCGCATCGCCGACCTCGGCTCCGGCGGAGGCTGGTCGTCGATCGCCCTCGCGAAGGCCTATCCGCAGCTGCGGGTGGTCGGCTTCGACATCGACGAGGCGTCGGTCGAGACGGCGAGGCGGAATGCCGTCGAGGCCGGCGTCGCCGACCGCGTCGAGTTCCTGCTGTCCGACGCCGCACTCGTCGCCGCACAGGGCCCCTTCGATGCCGTCTTCGCTTTCGAGTGCCTGCATGACATGCCCCACCCCGTGGCGGTCCTCGCCGCGGCACGGGAGGCGGTGCGAGAGGACGGCGTCGTGGTGATCATGGACGAGGCGACCGAGGAGCGCTTCACCCCCGACTCGAGCGAGCTCGAACGCCTGCTGTACGGCTTCAGCCTGTTCGTGTGCCTGCCCGACGGCATGTCCCATCGCCCGAGCGCTGCCACCGGCACCGTGATGCGCCCGGACACCCTCCGCGGGTACGCACGGGCGGCGGGCTGGAGCGACGTCCGCGTCCTCATCCCCGAGTTCGGTCTCTGGCGCTTCTACGAGATCGTCTGAGCTCTGGCTCTGGCTCTGG
>NZ_MWLQ01000023.1 GCF_010634855.1 Microbacterium sp. B35-30
TCGCTCAACGACCGTGGGGGAGGTGCGGGGCGTTTCGCCTCGCTCGCTCAACGACCGTGCGGCGAAGGCAGCCAGGTCAGGCGGCGGCGGTCTCGCGTGCGATCGCAGCGATGAAGGCGTCGATGTCGTTCTCGGACGTGTCGAACGCGCACATCCAGCGGACCTCGTTCTTCGCGGCATCCCAGTCGTAGAAGCGGAACGAGGCGCGCAGGCGGTCGGCGACGCCGTCGGGCAGGGTGGCGAAGACGCCGTTCGCCTGCGTCGGCTGCGTGAACGCCACACCGCGGATCGAGCCGTCGGCGAGGCCCGCCTCGACGCCGGCGCGCAGGCGCTGAGCCATGGCGTTGGAGTGCGACGCGTTGCGGAGCCACAGATCGCCCTCGAGCAGAGCCACCAGCTGCGCTGACACGAACCGCATCTTCGACGACAGCTGCATGTCGAGCTTGCGCAGGTACGTCAGGCCCTGCGACGCCTCGGGGTTCAGCACGACGATGGCCTCGCCGAGCATCGCGCCGTTCTTCGTGCCGCCGAAGCTGAGCACGTCGACGCCCACGTCGCGGGTGATCGCACGGAGGGGGAGGTCGAGGGACGCGGCGGCGTTCGAGATGCGCGAGCCGTCCATGTGCAGATGCATGCCGTGGCCGTGCACATGGTCGGCGATCGAGCGCAGCTCGTCGACCGTGTACAGGGTGCCGAGCTCCGTCGACTGCGTGATCGAGACGACGAGCGGCTGAGCCCGGTGCTCGTCACCCCAGCCCCAGGCCTCGCGGTCGATGAGCTCCGGCGTGAGCTTGCCGTCATCGGTCGGCACGTTGAGGATCTTGATACCGCCGACGCGCTCCGGGGCTCCGCCCTCGTCGACGTTGATGTGCGCGGTGGTGGCGGCGATCACGGCGCCCCAGCGGGGCAGCATCGACTGCAGGCCGACGACGTTCGCGCCCGTGCCGTTGAACACCGGATACGCCTCGACGCCCTCGCCGAAGTGGCGCGCCATGACCGCCTGCAGCCGTTCGGTGTAGACGTCCTCGCCGTAGGCGACCTGGTGGCCGTCGTTGGCGGCGGCGATGGCCGCGAGCACCTCGGGGTGGATGCCGGAGTAGTTGTCTGAGGCGAAGCCCCGCAGGTTCGTGTCGTGGATCGTGGTCACGGGTGTCCAATCTAGTTCGCGCGCGGCTGCGCGATGCGCGGCAGGGTTGTCGAGCCTGCCGTCACAGCGAGGGGTCGGTGAGTTCGACGATCGTGTCGTTGGTCTCGGCGGCGGGGGTCGCCCAGAGGTCGGTGAATCTCTGTGCGAGCGCCTCTTCGAGTCCCGAGAGGCTCTTCACACGGAAGACGACGGATGCCGCGGCCAGCGGCTTCCCGGCATCCCGGGCGTCCTTCGCGAACCCCTGCGCGACCGCGCGCGCCCACGCCTCGGTCGCCGCCTTGACCGCGGCGTAGTTCGCGCCGCCCGCGAGCGGACGCCCCACCGCGGTTGAGGACACGACCGCGAGACGCCCGGCGACGGATGCCCGCAGGTCGGCGTCGAAGGCCCGGCTGACGTGACGCAGTGCCGTCAAAGAGCGCTCGAGGAAGCGGTAGTCGTTGTCGCTCTGCCCGGCGAGCCCGCCGCCGCCGCGCCAGCCGCCGACCAGGTGCAGCACGCCGTCGACCGGGCCGTCGGCGGCGTGCACGCGCTCCGCGAGCGTCGTGACAGCAGCTTCGTCCGTGAGGTCGCACACCTCGGTGCGCAGCGCTTCCGAGTCCTGCGCCAGGATGCCAGCATCCGCTCGGACGGCCTCTTCGAGTTCGCGCAGCCGGCCCTCGTCGCGCCCCACAGCGACGACGCGCGCGCCGCCGGCGATCAGGGCGCGTGCGGCCGCGAGGCCCGAGGTGCTGGTCGCGCCGGCGATCACCACGAGTCTGCCTTCGACGCTCATGCTCCTACCCTTCCACGTCGAGATCGTCCGGTCTCGCCCGAACGATTGTCCTCGGCGCCGTCGACCCGGCGCGGCTCAGCCGGTGATCCCGGCCGTCGACTCGATGACGGGCTTCATCTTCTTGTCGAGCGCCTCGAAGAACATCGACAGCGGGAACTCGTCGTCCAGCACGGCGTCCGTGTAGCCCTTCGGCGCGCCGGCGAGGATGTCGTCCGGCAGGCCACGCGCCCATGCCGACGCGGGGTTCGGCGTGAGCGTGGCGCGCACGAGTTCGTACGCCGCGAGCCAGTGGGCGGTCTTCGGCCGGTCGATCGAGCGCCAGTAGAGCTCGTCGATCGCCTCACCCAGTGCGACGACCGCGGCGGGCACGTTCTCCCAGTCGAACGACAGGGCCGTGTCGGTCCAGTGCAGCACGCCCCGCTGGTGCAGCCAGGCGAACAGCAGCTGGCCGCCGAGCCCGTCGTAGTTGCGCACGCGCGTTCCGGTGATCGAGAAGCGGAAGATCCGGTCGAAGATCACCGCGTACTGCACGAGCTTCGCGTGCTCGAGCATCTCCGTCTCGGCGGCATCCAGCGGTTGGACCGGCTCACCGAGTGACAGTGCATCGACCCGCGCCGACAGCCGGCCTTGGATCGCGACGCACTCGCGGAAGGCCGTGAGGTCGCACCGCAGCTCCTCCAGCGAATACAGGAAGTACGGCATCCGCTGCTTGATCATGAAGGGGTCGAACGGCAGATCGCCGCGCATGTGGGTGCGGTCGTGGATGATGTCCCACATCACGAAGGTCTGCTCGGTGAGCGCCTGGTCGTCGAGCATGCGTGCGGCGTCGGCGGGCAGATCCAGCCGTGTGATCTCGGCAGCAGCCCGCACGACGCGGCGGTAGCGCGCCGCTTCGCGGTCCTGGAAGATCGCGCCCCACGTGAACTGCGGGATCTCGCGCATCGCGACCGTCTCGGGGAAGAGCACGGCGCTGTTGGTGTCGTAGCCCGGGGTGAAGTCCAGGAAGCGCAGCGAGACGAAGAGCTTGTTGCCGTAGTCGCCGGCCTCGAGCTGCGCGATGAACTCGGGCCAGATCACCTCGACGAGCACCGCCTCCACACACCGGTTCGGCGAGCCGTTCTGGGTGTACATCGGGAACACGACGAGATGACGGATGCCGTCGGCCCGGTGCTGCTGCGGCTGGAAGGCCTGGAGCGAATCCAGGAAGTCCGGGATGCCGAAGCCTTCGCCCGCCCAGCGCTCGAAGTCGCGCACCGATGCGGCGAGGTACTCGGCGTCGTGCGGCAGCGCGGGGGCGAGGGCGCGGATGCCAGCGATGATGCGGGCGACGTGGGAGTGCGCGTCGACGTGGGATGCGGCATCCGGAATCGAGCCGTCCTTGACCTGCAGGGCCTGGAGCGCGGTCGCCGCCGCCTTGAGCTGCAGCCACGCCGCACTCGTCTCGGCCAGTCCGGCGTCCTCGACGACCTCGGGTTCGCCGACGATGACCTGCGTGGTGCGGGCATGGATGGACATGTGAACCTCCGATCTGCGAGTCGAGGACGATCTCGGTTCCGATTGTACGGGATATCTTCCTGTCAAACATGCCATGGACAGGAAGAGTTCCTGTCGCGGCGAGCGCGCGCTGATAGCCTCGGATCATGAGCGAAGACGGCCCGGCACGCCTCGACGACGACATCGACGAGGGGATCGTGCGCGAGGTCTCGCGCAACGCCCGGGCCACGCTGGCCGAGCTGTCGGCCGCCGTCGGGCTCTCGGTCTCGGCGGTGCAGACGCGGCTGCGGCGGCTCGAGGCTCGCGGTGTCATCACGGGCTATCGGGCGCTCGTCGACGCCGAAGCCGTCGGAAAGCCGCTCGCCGCGTTCGTCGAGATCACGCCCCTCGACCCGGGGCAGCCCGACAACGCTCCCGAGCTGCTCGAGCACCTGTCCGAGATCGAGGCCTGCCACTCGATCGCCGGGGACGCCAGCTACATGCTGCTGGTCAGGGTCGCGTCGCCTCGGCATCTTGAATCGCTCATCCGCGACATCCGCTCGGCCGCATCGGTCAACACACGGACGACGGTCGTGCTGCAGACCTTCTACGAGAACAGGCCCGTCCTCCCTGCGTGAGCGCGCGGGTAGCCTCAGGAGCATGCCCACCTCACCCGAGTCGTCTGCGTTCGCCGACGGCAGCGGCGTGTTCATCGTGCGCAACGTGGCCTCCGGCACCGCCGTCGTTCGGGCAGACCCCGCCGACACGTTCGCCAAGCGCCTGCCCGCGGCCACCGTCCACGAGCTGGCCGAGGGGGAGGACCTCGCCGAGGTCGTCGCCGCTGCGATGGGGTCTGAGGCGCCGCCCGCAGTCCTGGGCGTCTACGGCGGCGACGGCTCGGTCTCCCGCATGGCGGGGCTCGCCCGTCAGCACGGCCGCCCGCTCCTCGTCATGCCCGGGGGCACCTTCAACCACTTCGCCCGCTCGGCGGGCCTCGTCGACGTGGACACGGCCATCGACGCGCTCCAGAGCGGCACGACGATCGAAGTGAGCGCGATCGAGGTGCGGGCGGACGGGGGCGAGCCCATCCTGGCGCTGAACGCGGTGTCGGTGGGCACCTACCCCGAGCTGATCGACGAGCGGGATCGCCGTCGGGCGGCCCTGGGCAAGTGGCTCGGCGGGATCGTCGCGGCGTGGCGGACGCTGCGAGGGGCGGAGTCGCTGACGATCGCGCGCGAGGGCCGGCGGGCGCAGGTGTGGTCGGTGTTCGTCGGGGTCGGCCGCAACGACCCCCAGCGGGTCGCGACGATGCAGCGCGAGACGCTGGTGGAGCCGACGCTCGACGTCCGCATCCACCACGCGCGGGGTTCGCGGGCGCGCGCGATGGCGTCACTCGCGTTCGGGAAGCGCACGGCGGCCGTGCTGCGCGCCGTCGGGCTCATGCCGCCCCGCTCGGACGTCGAGCGTCTGGTCGTCGAGGAGTTCGAGATGACGGTGCGCCTCGAGGAGGGGCATCCGTCGGTCTTCGTCCATGACGGCGAGCTCGAGGAGCAGTCGCCCGGCGGCTTCACGCTGCGCTGCGTCGCCGTTCCCCGCGCGGTAACGGTCTTCGCGTCACCGCTGCCCGGTCGTTGAGCGAGCGAAGCGAGACGAAACGCGCTGAGCCGACGTCGTACGTCAGCCCAGGGCGTTTCGTCTCGCTCGTTCCTCGCTCGCTCAACGACCGGATATCGCCCACTCAGCGAACGAAAGCGACGCCCTCCGTCAGTCGTGCTGCGGGAAGCCCAGGTTGATCCCGCCGTGCGACGGGTCGAGCCAGCGTGACGTGACGGCCTTCTCGGCGGTGAAGAACTCGAAGGCGTGAGGGCCGTACGCCTTCGTGTCACCGAAGTGCGACGCCTTCCAGCCGCCGAACGAGTGGTATGCCACGGGCACCGGAATCGGCACGTTGATGCCGATCATGCCCACCGTCGCCTCGTGTTGGAAGCGCCGAGCGGCACCCCCGTCGTTCGTGAAGATGGCCGTGCCGTTGCCGTACGGGCTCGAGTTGATGATGTCGAGGCCGTCTTCGTAGCCCTCGACCCGCACCACGGACAGCACCGGGCCGAACACCTCGTCGGCGTACACCGACGAGGTCGTCGGCACGTTGTCGATGAGGGTCGGGCCGAGCCAGAAGCCGTTCGGGTCGCCGTCGATGTCGACGTCGCGACCGTCGACGACCACCGAGGCTCCGTCGGATGCCGCCACGTCGATGTACGAGGTGACCTTGTCGCGGTGCTGCCCGGTGATGAGCGGCCCCATGTCGCACCCGCGCATACCGTCGCCGGTGCGGAGCGTCTTCATCCGCTCCGACACCTTGCGCACGAACTCGTCAGCCACCGTGTCGACGGCCAGCACCACCGAGATCGCCATGCAGCGCTCGCCCGCCGAGCCGAAGCCGGCGTTCACGGCGGCGTCCGCGGCGAGGTCGAGGTCGGCATCCGGCAGCACCAGCATGTGGTTCTTCGCGCCGCCGAACGCCTGCACGCGCTTGCCGTGCGACGTCGCCGTCTCGTAGACGTACTTGGCGATCGGCGTCGAGCCGACGAACGAGATCCCGCGCACGTCCGGGTGCTCGAGGAGCGCGTCGACGGCCTCCTTGTCGCCGTGGACGACGTTGAAGACGCCCTCCGGCAGCCCCGCCTCGGTCAGCAGCGCAGCCATCCAGTTGGCGGCCGTCGGGTCCTTCTCGCTGGGCTTCAGCACCACGGCGTTGCCGGCGGCGAGGGCCACCGAGAAGAACCACAGCGGAACCATCGCGGGGAAGTTGAACGGGCTGATGATGCCGACCACGCCCAGCGGCTGGCGGAGCGTGTAGACGTCGATGCCGGTCGAGACGTTCTCGGAGTACGCGCCCTTGGTGAGGTGCCCCACCCCGCACGCGAACTCGACGACCTCCATGCCGCGGGCGATCTCGCCCAGCGCGTCCGAGAGCACCTTGCCGTGCTCGGCGGTGAGGATCTCGGCGAGCTCCTGCTTGCGCTGATTCAGCAGCTCGCGGAAGTTGAACAGCACCGCCTGACGCTTGGCGATCGACGCGTCGCGCCAGAGCGCCCACGCCGCCGACGCGGCGTCGACCGCTTCGCCCACATCGGCCCGCGAGGCGAACCGCACCCGCTTCTGCACGATGCCGAGTGCCGGGTTGAACACCTGTCCCGTGCGATCGGATGACCCCGCCCAGGGGGCGCCGTTCACCCAGTGATCCAGGACAGCCGTGTCTGCATCCACCGTCTCGGTGTGCTCCATCGTGTCCGTCATTGTCGTGTTCCTCCTTTGGAATCCGCCTGAGCGATTCGTGATCGCCCAGCAGTGCGGGATGCACGCGTCAGAAGAGGTCGTCTTCGACGCTCGTCAGGGCTTCATCGTAGATCGCTATCGCCTCCTGCACCTCCCCGTCGGTCACCACGCAGGGCGGTACGACGTGGATGCGGTTGTCGGCGGCGAAAGGCAGCAGGCCGCGTGAAGTGAGCGCCTTCTTGAGACGGCCCATCACGTCCGCGCCCACGGGCTCGCGCGTCTCGCGGTCCGAGACGAGCTCCAGCGCCCAGAAGACGCCCTCGCCCCGCACCTCGCCGATGAGCGGATGCCGCGCCGCGAGGTCGCGCAGCCCCGGACCGATCGCGTCCTCGCCCACGCGGCGGGCGTTGTCGACGATGCCCTCGGACTCCATCGCGTCGATGGAGGCGATGATGGATGCTGCGGCCAGCGGATGCCCGGAGTAGGTGAGCCCGCCGGGGAACACCCGGTCGTCGAACGTCGCCGAGATCGCGTCCGAGATGATCACGCCGCCGACCGGGACGTAGCCGGAGTTCACGCCCTTCGCGAAGGTGATGAGATCGGGCACGACGTCATAGCCCTGGAACGCGAACCAGCGTCCGGTGCGGCCGAAACCGGCCATGACCTCGTCGAGGATGAGCACGATGCCGTACTTGTCGGCCAGCGCCCGCACACCGGCGAGGTAGCCGGGGGGCGGGAGCAGGATGCCGGCGGTGCCGGGAATCGACTCGAGCAGCAGTGCGGCGATCGTCGAGGGGCCCTCCGACTGGATGACGCGCTCGAGGTGGTGCAGCGCCCGCTCGCACTCCTCCTCGGCGGTGGTCGCCCAGAACTCCGAGCGGTACAGGTAGGGGCCGAAGAAGTGCACGTGTCCGCGGGCGAACTGGTTCGGCATCCGTCGCCAGTCACCGGTCGCGACGATCGCCGCCCCGGTGTTGCCGTGATACGACCGGTACGTCGACAGGACGGTGTCGCGGCCGGTGTGAAGGCGGGCCATGCGGATGGCGTTCTCGATCGCGTCGGCGCCGCCGTTGGTGAAGAAGACCTTCGCGAATCCGTCGGGCGCCTTGCCGAGGATGCGCTGCGCCGCGCGCCCGCGGGCGAGGTTGGCGGTGGCGGGGCCGATGGTGGCGAGCTCGTCGGCCTGCGCGCGGATGGCCGCGACGACGGCAGGATGCTGGTGCCCGATGTTGACGTTGACCAGCTGGCTGGAGAAGTCGAGCATGCGCCGGCCCGCGTGGTCCCACACCACCGTTCCTGAGCCGCCGGCGATGACGGGGAGGTCGAGCCCCGCCTGCGCGGACCAGGAGTGGAACACGTGCTCGCGGTCGAGCTCCTTCGCGAGGGCGTCGAGGTCTTCGGTCATGCGGCCACGCTTCCTGTTCTCCGTCGGCGGGTCAAGGGCGTTCGGCGGGCCCAGGGCGTTTCGTCTCTGCGTTTCGACTCGCAAGCTCGCTCAACGACCCCGTTCCTCGCTCGCTCAACGACCGACCGCGAGCCGGTCGTTGAGCGAGCGGAGCGAGTCGAAACGCCCTTCCCGCTACTGGCCGCCCTCGGTGAGGGTGACCTCGATCGGCGTGTACTCGCCGGCGACCTCGATGCCCTCGTCCTTCAGCTCGGCGAGCGCCTGCTCGATGTACTCGTTCGAGTAGGCCGAGTCGGCCGGCTCGGTGGTGATGAGCTCGAGGTCGTCCTGGTTCTTGGCCGACAGTGCTGCCGCAACGGTCTTGTCCCAGGCGGCCTCGTCGACGAGCCCGAAGTCGGCGCCCGTCCAGATGAGCTTGTTGACCTCGTTCATCTGCCACAACTGGTGCACGGGACCCACGGGGAACGCGGCCTCGGCGTTGGAGGCGATGTCGTAGACGATCGCCGCGGCCTCTTCGGGGTTGTCGCGCGCGTAGATCCAGCCCTTGGTGACGGCCTTGAGGAACCGGACCGCTGCGTCGGCGTAGGCCGGGTCTTCCTCGAGCCGCTGCGTGTCGGCCCAGATGGCGTCCTGGAGCATGGCGCCCTCGGTGTCTTCGTACGACATGACGTCGAAGTCCTCGGGCTGGTAGAGCTCGCCGGTCTCGGGGTTCACGACCTCGAGGATCTGCGCCCACTCGTTGTACGTCATGGCCTGCGCGGCGTCGACGTCGCGGTCGAGCAGGGCGTTCATCGAGAAGTCCTGGGTCGTGATCGACACGGAGGTCGAATCGAGATCCTCGGCGGCCATGGCCGCGAAGATCTCCCACTCGTTGCCGAAGCCCCACGAGCCGATCCGCTTGCCCTCGAAGTCGGCGACCGAGGTGACGCCGTCGCCCTTCCACGCCACCTGCAGGGTGCCCGACTTCTGGAACACCTGCGCGATGTCGGTGAGCTCGACGCCGGTCGCCTCGAGAGTGCCGAGCACCTTGGGCACCCAGGCGATCGCGAAGTCCGCGTCGCCCGCCACGAGCGCGTCCTGCGGGACGATGTCGCCGCCGGACGGCAGGATCTCGACGTCGTCGAAGCCCTCCTCCTCGAAGTAGCCCTGTTCCTGGGCCACGTAATATCCCGCGAACTGTGCCTGCGGCAGCCATTGCAGCTGCAGCTTGATCGATGTGAGCGGCTCGAAGTCCTCGCCGGTGTCGCCGCCGTTGTCGTCGCTCGCGCCGGAACAGGCGGCGAGCGCGAGGGCCGCGACTGTCGCGACGGATGCCGCGGCCAGCCCACGTCGGATGCCCGGGCTGCGTGAGTTGCTGTGTCTCATTGCGTTCCTTTCGTGTGGTGCGGTTGCTTGGTGTGGAGCTTGTCGAACCCGCCGGTCAGGCCGGCGACCGCCTCGTCGCCAGCCGCTCGAGGAGCGAGGTCGCGAGGAAGAACACGAGGCCGATGATGATGCCGCCGAGGACGTACGCCCACGCGAGCGCGGCGCGGCCGGACTTGGCGTAGGTCGCGATGGCGGTGCCGATGCCGTCGGCGGGACCGCCGAAGTACTCGGCGACCAGCGCGGCGATCACGGCGAGCGAGCTCGCGATGCGCAGGCCCGTCATCAGGTAGGGGAGGGCGGTGGGCAGGGTGAGCACCCGGAACGTCTGGAAGCCGGATGCCGCGGACGAGCGCAGCAGGTCGCGGTGCACGGGGCGGGTCTGGCGGAGGCCGCGGAGCACGTTGACGAACACCGGGATGAAGGCGGCGATCGTCGCCACCGCCTGGCGCCCGAACTGGCTCGACGCGCCGAACATGGTGTTGAGGATCGGCGTGACGGCGACGATCGGGATCACTGCCAGGGCAGACACGAGCGGCGCCAGCATGCCGTCGATCGGCCGGGCGGCCGCGGCGAGCCCCGCGAAGACGAGGGCGAGGAGCGAACCCACGGCCAGGCCGATGAGCGCGTTCGTGGCGGTGATCGACATGTCCTCGAGGATGATCGGGAACCGCCGGACGAATTCCTCGGCGATGGCGATCGGGCTCGGCAGCATCCGGGGCGCGGTGCCGAGCACGTCGACCCAGAAGATCCAGACGGCGAGGATCAGGATGCCGACCACGACGGGCGCCACCCATCGCAGCCAGTCCGGAAGCTCGCGCTCGCCGGGCGCCGGCGCCGCGCCCGCCGGCGTCGGCGGGGCGGGCAGCATCGTGGTCGCGGCATCCGTCATGACTCACTCGCTCTCGCGACCGGGGAGCCGTGCAGCGCCTCGCGGACGGCGGTCACGCGGTCGAAGAACGCGGGGGACTCGCGCAGCGCCTCGTCCCGCTGGTCGCCGAGGCCCGTCTCGATGACGTCGGTGATGCGGCCGGGACGCGGGCTCATCACCACGACGCGGTCGGACAGGAAGACGGCCTCCGGGATCGAGTGCGTGACGAACACCACCGCGGCGGAGGTCTCGGCCGCGATGCGCGTGAGCTCGGACTGCAGTCGCTCGCGCGTCATCTCGTCGAGCGCGCCGAACGGCTCGTCCATGAGCAGGAGCTTCGGCCGCGCGGCGAGTGCGCGAGCGATGGCGACGCGCTGCTGCATTCCGCCCGACAGCTGGTCGGGGTACCGGTCGACGAAGTCCGACAGACCGACCAGCTCGGCGAGCTCGGCGACGCGGGTCGCCCGCTCGGCCTTGCCGGTGCCGTGCAGCTCGAGCGGCAGTCCGATGTTGGCGGCCACCGTGCGCCACGGCAGGAGCCCTGCCTGTTGGAAGGCGATGCCGTAGTCCTGGTCGATCCGGGCGCGCTTGGCGGGCTTGCCGAAGATCTCGAGGGTGCCGGTGGTGGCCTGGTCGAGGTCGGCGATCAGGCGCAGGAGCGTGGACTTGCCGCAGCCCGAAGGGCCGATGAGCGAGACGAACTCGCCCGCGGCGACCTCGAGCTCGACCTCGGTGAGCGCGACGACCTCCCCGGTCTTCGTCGGGAACACCTTCCCGACTCCGGCTGCGTGCACGGCAAGGTCCGTCATGCGGTGGCCTCTCCTCTGCGGTAGTTGGCGAGTCCGAGCCCGATCAGCGCGACCGAGCCGGCGGCGATGAGGCCGAGGGCGATCGAGCCGAACGTCGGCCCCCACGGCGCGGCGGGGTCGCTCGAGGCCTGACCCGCGAGCTGGATGAGCATGCGGCCGATGCCGCCGCGCATGCCGATCGAGACCTCGGCGACGACCGCGCCGAGCACGGCGTTCGCGGCGGCGAGCCGCAGCGCGGGCAGCAGGTGCGGCACCGCGGCGGGCAGCCGCAGCCTGAGGAGGGTCGGCCAGTAGCCGGCGGCGTAGCTGTTCATGAGGTCGAGATGGATGCGGTCCGGCGAGGCGAGACCGTGCAGCACGCCGACGGCCACGGGGAAGAACGCGAGGTACGACGCGATGACGGCGACCGACAGCCACTGCGGCCACGTGCCGCCGCCGCGGTCGATCTGATTGCCGATCGCGTTGACGACCGGGGCGAACGCGATCAGCGGCACGATCTGGCTGACCACGATCCAGGGGAGCAGGCCCCATTCCAGCAGGCGCCAGCGCTGCATCACGAGACCGAGCACCGCACCGACGGCGACGCCGATCAGCCAGCCGACGGCGGCGATGCCGAGCGTCAGGAGGGCGGCACCGGCGACCGAGACCCACAGCGGCGGGGTGTCGCCGCCGCTCGTCGGTGCGAACAGGCGGGCGACCATGTCCCAGACGTGCGGCATCGCCCGATCATGGGCGCGCGGCAGGATCATGACGCCCGACCCCGACTCGCCGTCCACCGCCCCGACCACGAATCCTTCGCGGGGCCCGAGGAACTTGTACAGCTCCCACAGCACGAGCACAGCGAGCACGCCGAGGGCTCCCCAGCCCGCGGCGATCCAGCCGCGAAGCTCTCCCTGCCTTCGGGCCGACCAGCCGATCGGTCTCATGCCGCAGACCTCACTTCTTCGCGGCCACGTGGGTCTGGAGCGCGGGGATCACGGTCTCGCCGTAGACGCGCAGCGTCTCCTCCTTGTTGTCGTGCTGGAGATAGCCGGCGAACTGCGTCACGCCCAGCTCGCGCAGCTGCTCGAGCTTGGCGATGTGCTCGTCGGCGGTGCCGAGGATGCAGAAGCGCTCCACGATCTCGTCGGGCACGAAGTCGACGTGGTCGTTGTCGGCCCTGCCGTGGGTGTTGTAGTCGTAGCCCTGGCGGCCGGCGATGTAGTCGGTCAGCGCGTCGGGGACCGCGCCATGCTCGCCGTACTTCGCGACGATGTCGGCGACGTGGTTGCCGACCATCCCGCCGAACCAGCGGCACTGGTCCCGCATGTGGTCCCGGTCGTCGCCGATGTACATCGGCGCCGCGACGCAGAAGGCGAGGGCCTCGGGGTCGCGGCCGGCGGCGGCTGCGGCATCCTTCACCGTCTTGATCATCCAGGCGGCGATGTCGACGTCGGCGAGCTGCAGGATGAAGCCGTCGCCCACCTCGCCGGTGAGCTTGAGGGCCATCGGCCCGTAAGCCGCGACCCAGACGTCGAGCTCGGAGCCGCGGCTCCACGGGAACTGCAGCGTCGCACCCTTGTACTCGACCGCACGCGAGTTCGCGAGCTCGCGGATGACGTGGATCGACTCGCGCAGCTCGGCCATCGTCACCGGCTTGCCGTTGGTGACCCGCACAGCCGAGTCACCGCGCCCGATGCCGCAGATCGTGCGGTTGCCGTACATCTCGTTGAGCGTGGCGAAGACAGATGCCGTGACCGTCCAATCGCGCGTCGCCGGGTTCGTCACGAACGGCCCCACCGTGACCCGCTTGGTCTCGGCGAGAATCGCGGAGTGGATGACGTAGGGCTCCTGCCACAGCAGGTGCGAGTCGAACGTCCACACGTGGCTGAACCCGTGCGCCTCGGCGAGCCGGGCGAGCTGCACCGTGCGCGCGGCCGGCGGATTGGTCTGCAGAACGACTCCGAAGTCCATGTGTGCTCCTATTCCGGACGCGTTTCGTCTCGCTCGTTCCTCGCTCGCTCAACGACCGCGAGACATGCCGGTCGTTGAGCGTGCGAAGCGAGACGAAACGCAGAGACGAGACGCGTCATGGTCAGATGAGGTACTGCGAGAGGCCGCGCTTGAGGAAGCGGCCGTCGCCCTTGGCGCCGAGGTACTGTCCGCCGTCGACCACGACCTTGCCGCGCGAGATCACGGTGTCGACGTGCCCGTCGATCTCATAGCCCTCCCACGCGGAGTGGTCCATGTTCATGTGGTGGGATGCCGCGGAGATGCTGGTGTGCCCGTCCGGGTCGTAGACGACGACGTCGCCGTCCGCGCCCGGCTGGATCACGCCCTTGCGGCCGTAGAGCCCGAACATGCGCGCGGGCGTCGTCGAGGTGAGCTCCACCCACCGCTCCAGCGTGATCTTGCCGGTCACGACCCCCTGGTACATGAGGTCCATGCGGTGCTCGACCGAGCCGATGCCGTTGGGGATGGCACGGAAGTCGTCCTTGCCGAGCTCCTTCTGGCCCTTCATGCAGAACGGGCAGTGGTCGGTCGACACCATCTGGATGTCGTTGGTGCGCAGCGCCTGCCACATGTGGTGCTGGTGGCCCTCCTTGCTGCTGCGCAGCGGCGTTGAGCACACCCACTTGGCGCCCTCGAACTGCCCCCACTCCTCACTGAAGGCCCCGAGCTGCTCCTCGAGCGACAGGTAGAGGTACTGCGGGCACGTCTCGCCGAACACGTTCCAGCCCTGGTCGCGCGCCCATGCGATCTGGTCGACCGCCTGCTTGGCGCTCACGTGCACCGTGTAGAGCGGCGCGCCGGTGAGGTTCGCCAGCATGATCGCGCGGTGCGTGGCCTCTTCTTCCATCTGCCAGGCGCGCGCGATGCCGTGGTAGTACGGCGCCTTCTTGCCGGCTTCGGCCAGCTGCGCCGCGAGCACGTCGATCGCCGGGCCGTTCTCGGCGTGCATCATGGTGAGCAGGCCCGTCTCGGCCGACACCTGCATCGCCTTCAGCACCTGAGCGTCGTCGGAGTAGAAGACGCCGGGGTAGGCCATGAAGAGCTTGAAGCTCGAGATGCCCTCGTCGAGGAGCCCCCGCATCGCGGCAAGCGAGTCGTCGTCGACGCCGCCGACGATCTGGTGGAACCCGTAGTCGATCGCGCAGTTGCCGGCGGCCTTCTCATGCCAGGCAGCCAGGCCGTCCTGCACGCGCTCGCCGTAGCGCTGCACCGCGAAGTCGATGATCGACGTCGTGCCGCCCCAGGCCGCCGCCCGGGTGCCCGTCTCGAACGTGTCGGACGCGTTCGTGCCGCCGAAAGGCAGTTCCATATGCGTGTGCGCGTCGATGCCGCCGGGGATCACGTACTTGCCGGTCGCGTCGATGACGGTGTCGACGGATGCCGCGACATCCGTCCCGAGAAGCTGCGAGCCGGGCGCGAGCACGGCGGCGATCGTCTCGCCGTCGATGAGAACGTCGGCTTCGCCGCGCCCGGTCGCCGAGACGACGGTCCCGCCGGTGATGAGTGTGGTGGTCATTGCATCTCCCTTGATCCCCGTCGTTGAGCGAGCGAAGCGAGACGAAACGCGTCATCCGTGCGCTCGGGCCGCTTTGTCTCGATCGTTCCTCGCTCGCTCAACGACCGCATATCGGTCACGGCTTCGCGATCCGCGTGTACGAGTCGGGCCGGCGGTCGCGGTAGAACTGCCAGTCGTCGCGCATCTCGCGCACCATCTCGAGGTCGAGGTCGCGCACCAGCAGCTCCTCCTGGTCGCCCGAGCCGCGCTCGCCGACGAAGTTCCCCCGGGGGTCGATCACCTGGCTCGTGCCGTAGAAGTCGACCGCGAGGTCGCCGTACTCGTTGTCTTCGCGGCCCACGCGGTTGGGCTGCAGCACGAAGTAGCCGTTGGCGACGGCCGCCGCCGGACCCTCGACCTCCCAGAGCCGGTTGGAGAGCCCGGGCTTCGTGGCGTTGGGGTTGAAGACCATATGCGCGTCGGCGAGGCCGAGCTCGCGCCAGCCTTCGGGGAAGTGCCGGTCGTAGCAGATGTACATGCCGACGCGTCCGACGGCGGTGTCGAAGACGGGGTACCCGAGGTTGCCGGGGCGGAAGTAGAACTTCTCCCAGAAGCGGTCGAGGTGCGGCAGGTGGTGCTTGCGGTAGCTGCCGAGGATGGTGCCGTCGGCATCCACCAGCACCGCGGTGTTGTAGTAGACGCCCGTCTCGGCCTCCTCGTAGATCGGGAGCACCATCACGATCCCGAGCTCCTTGGCCAACGCGGCGAACCGCTGCACGATCGGGCCGTCCACCGGCTCGGCGAAGCGGTAGTACTTCTTGTCCTGGGTGATGCCGAAGTAGGGCCCGTAGAAGAGCTCCTGGAAGCACACCACCTGCGCACCCTGGGCTGCGGCATCGCGCGCGAACCCTTCGTGCTTGTCGAGCATCGACTCTTTGTCGCCCGTCCACGTGGTCTGTGAAATCGCCGCGCGTACCGTCGTCATCGTCTCTCCGTTCGTGAACCGGCGCGTGCCGTGTTCCTCGTCCCTCGGGTGGGACCGGCGGGGTCCGCTCCCGCGGCGACCCTGCACCCCGATCCTGTCGACCCGACGTTTCCCGTCGGTTTCGGCCTGTGACGCGACAGTAAAGCCTGACCCGGTGCGGCGCAATGGTTGGTTCGGCCGACCTTTCGATCGATCGCGGGGTGGATGCCGCGGCATCCGTCGTACATCTCCGGACGGATGCCGCCCCACAGGGCTTCCCGTAACGTGAAACGGTGTTCCGCCGCCTGAAGACGTACCAGCTCGTCGCCGACCTGTCGGTCGCGCTGGTCTTCCTGCTCATCGCCTGGCCCCTCGAGGCGGTCATGGCGACCGGTGCGTTCGGCGTGGAGTACGGATTCGGCGCGGAGGGGCACACCGTATTCGGGCTGCTCGTCGCGGGCCTGTTCAGCGCGGCGCTGGCGCTCCGCCGACTCTCGCCCGCGCTCGCCCTGGGCATCGCGTGGATCGGCGCCCTGGTGCAGATGGGTCTCGGCCGTCCGCCGAGCTTCTCGGACGTCGCGATCTGCGCCGTGCTGTACGCCACCGCCGCGTACGGGTCGCGGCTGGTGTACTGGGCGGGCTTCGCGTCGGCGATCGTCGGAGCCCTGGTGATCACGGTCTACCTCTTCGCCGGGCCGGTGTTCGCGGGGGGCGGGCTGTCGTGGGAGACGCTGCCGCTGGCTCTCGTGCTGCTCGTCGCGGCCGCGTTCGCCCTCGGGCTCTCGTGGACCGTGGGCGCCCTCGTGCGCACCGCGGTGAGGGCGCGGGAGAATCGCGAGGCGCAGCAGCGCGCCGAAGCCGAGACGGTCGCGGAGCAGGAGCGCGTGCGCATCGCCCGGGACATGCACGACGTGGTGGCGCATTCGCTCGCCGTCGTGATCGCCCAGGCCGACGGTGCGCGCTATGCCGCCGCGGCGGATCCCGCAGTCGCCACAGACGCGCTGGCGACGATCTCGACCACCGCCCGTTCGGCGCTCGCCGACGTGCGGCTGCTGCTCGGTCAGCTCAGGCACCGCCAGGGCGACGGGCCGCAGCCGACGATCGGCGACCTGGAGGAGCTCTACGCGCAGGTGCGCGCGGCCGGGGTGCAGTTGCGGGTCGACGTCGATCCCGCGCCGCAGCCCAGTTCGGCAGAGGGCCGTCCAGCAGAGGGCGAGCCGGCGGCCGCCGTGCAGCTCGCCGTCTACCGCATCCTTCAGGAGGCGCTGACGAACGCCCTCCGCCATGGCGCTCCCGGCGGCCCCGTCGACGTGCACCTGGGATGGCTGGCGGACCGCGTCGAGCTCGATGTGCGCAACCCGATCGTTCCAGGCACCCAGCCGGGGCGGTTCGGCCATGGGCTCATCGGCATGCGCGAGCGTGCGCAGCTCGCCGGCGGCAGGCTCGACGCGGCCGACGAGTTCGGCGCCTTCACCGTGCGCGCGCACATCCCGATCGGAGATCTCGCATGATCCGCGTCGTGCTGGTCGACGACCAGGCGCTGTTCCGCGCCGGCATCCGCATGCTCATCGACTCGCAGCCCGACCTGGAGGTCGTCGCCGAGGCCCCTGACGGCCGTGAGGGGATCGATGCGGTGCGCCGGTCGCGGCCGGACGTGGTGCTCATGGACATCCGCATGCCGGTCCTGGACGGCCTCGCGGCCACCGCGGAGCTCCTCGCCGACACCCCGGAGCCGGGAGTGCCGTCGCCGCGCATCGTGATGCTCACGACCTTCGACCTCGACGAGGCGGCGGCCCGGGCCATCCGGCAGGGCGCCAGCGGGTTCCTCCTCAAGGACGCCGACCCCGAGTTCCTCCTCGCCGCGATCCGCACGGTGCACGCCGGATCAGCCGTGATCGCGGCATCCGCCACCCGCGAGCTCTTCGAGCGCTTCACGGATGCCGCGCCGCAGCCGGTGCCCCCGTCCTACGGCGACCTCACCGACCGTGAGCGCGAGATCTTCGCGCTCGCCGCGCGCGGGCTCTCGAACGCCGAGATCGCGGCGCGCGAGTTCCTCTCTGAGGCCACCGTGAAGACGCACATCAGCCGCATCCTCACGAAGCTCGGGCTGCGCGACCGCGTGCAGCTCGTCGTGTTCGCGTTCGAGCACGGCCTGGCGTAGGGCCACGCACCACCGTCCCACGTTTCGTCTCGCTCGTTCCTCGCTCGCTCAACGACCGGGGGAAGGTTCCGGTCGTTGAGCGAGGGAGCGCCAGCGACCGAGACGAAACGCGGTAGCGCCTCGCACCACCGTCCCACCACGTTTCGTCTCGCTCGTTCTTCGCTCGCTCAACGACTGGGGGAAGGTTCCGGTCGTTGAGCGAGGGAGCGCCAGCGACCGAGACGAAACGCGGTAGCGCCTCGCATCACCGTCTCACCACGTTTCGTCTCGCTCGTTCTTCGCTCGCTCAACGACTGGGGGAAGGTTCCGGTCGTTGAGCGAGGGAGCGCCAGCGACCGAGACGAAACGCCTCGAGCCTCTCGACGACCGAGGCCCTTGCGAAGTCATCCTCCAGATGTACACGGATGCCTCGCCGGGCCGACGCGGGAGACCGGGGGCCGTCCATACCGTCGTAGGCATGGAACTCTCATCGACCGACTTGGGCCTCGCCGCCCGGGTGCAGCAGCTCAGCAAGACCTATGGCACCGGCGAGAGCACGGTGCATGCGCTCGACGGGGTGAGCGTCGGCATCCGCCGCGGCGAGTTCACCGCGATCATGGGCCCGTCGGGCTCGGGCAAGTCCACGCTCATGCACATCATGGCCGGCCTCGACGCGCCCAGCTCCGGCCGCGCCTGGATCGGCGACACCGACATCACCGGGCTCTCCGACCTGGAGCTCACCATCCTGCGCCGGCGTCGTGTCGGCTTCGTGTTCCAGGCGTTCAACCTCGTGCCGACCCTCGATGCCCTCGGCAACATCCTGCTGCCGTTCGACCTCGACGGGCGCCGGCCCACGGCGCTCGAGCGAGCGCGCATCGACGGGCTCATCGAGCGCCTCGGCCTCACGAGCCGCCTCGGGCACCGGCCGCACCAGCTGTCGGGCGGGCAGCAGCAGCGCGTGGCGATCGCCCGCGCCCTCGCGACCGCGCCCGACCTGGTGTTCGCCGACGAGCCGACCGGCAACCTCGACTCGCGGTCGGGCCGTGAGGTGCTCGCCCTGCTCGCCGCCGCCACGCGCGAGCACGGCCAATCGATCGCGATGGTCACGCACGACCCGGTCGCCGCCTCCCACGCCGACCGCGTGCTGTTCCTCGGCGACGGGCGCATCGTCGCCGACAAGCCGCGCCAGAGCGCCGAGGAGATCTCGGCGTACATGCTCGCGTCCGAGCTGACCGCGGGGGCGCCGGTTCCCGCGTCGTCGGCCGTAGGCCACCGGGTCGCGGAGGTGACGTCGTGAGCTCCGTCGCCACGACTGAGCGCCCGCCTGGGCTCGAGGCATCCGTCATCCCCTCGTCGCGCCCCGCCGCGCCGCTCGCCTGGCTGCGGGAGAGGGGCATGGGCGCGAGCATCCTGGTGGCCGCGATCTCGAGCGCGTTCGGCGCGATCCTGCTGAGCGCCACAGGGTTCATCGCCGCACTGCTGCGGGCAGACCCGTACATCGGCGACAGCGGCACGCTCGCGGCGGTGCTCGCGATCATGAGCTTCCTGCTCATCGGAGTGGCCGTGTACGTCGCCGCCGTCGTGACCGCGAACACCTTCGCCACGGTCATCGCCGGACGCACGCGCCGCATCGCGCTGCTGCGCCTCATCGGCGCCTCGGCGCGCTCGCAGCGCTCCGAGGTGGCACGGCAGGGCCTCGGGGTCGGCGTGATCGGTGCCGTGCTGGGACTGGTCGGCGGCACGCTGGCCGCCTGGGCGGGCGTGCTGCTCGCGACGTCGGCGCTCGGCATCCAGGATGTCGACTACGCCGTCGTGCAGCCGGTGCTGCTGGTCCCGGCAGCCGTCGTCGCCTTGACGACGTGGGCCGCCGCGTGGGCGGGATCGCGGCGCGTGCTGACGGTGACGCCGCTGCAGGCCCTCGGCGGCTCGGTCGAGGCATCGCACGACGCGCAGGTGCGCAAGGGCGGGCGCAACGGCGTCGCGATCGCCCTGTTCGCGATCGGTGGCGTGCTGCTCGCCGGCGGGATCCTGATCGGCCTCGTGTCGCCGCTCGGGGTGGTCGTGGCGTTCTTCGGCGGCATCTTCTCCTTCACCGGGCTCGCGCTCGGCGCGACGCTCGTGATGCCGCCGGTGCTGCGTCTCGTCGGCAGGCTGTTCGGCCGGTCGGCGACGGCCCGGCTGGCGGCTGAGAACGCCCTGCGGTATCCCGAGCGCTCGAGCCGCATGGCCATCGGCGTCGTCATGGGCGTCACGCTGGTGACGATGTTCGCGGTCGCACTCGAGACGCAGAAGGCCGTGTTCGCGGCATCCGCCGACGGTCCGCTGCCCACCGACATGACGACGCTCATGGACACGTTCGCGGGCATCATGATGGGCCTCGTCGCCGTCTCGGCCGTGATCGCCGCGGTGGGACTGGTCAATCTCCTGACCATCGGCGTCGTGCAGCGGCGTCGCGAGCTCGGACTGCTGCGCGCGCTGGGCGTGTCGACGGGGCAGGTGCGGCGCCTCGTGCTGCTCGAGGCCGCGCACATCACGATCACCGCCACCGTGACGGGGCTCGCGCTCGGCACCGCCTACGGGTGGGCCGGCGCGCAGTCGCTCCTCGGCGCGGTGCCGATGCCCCCGTCGTTCTCTGCGCCGACGCTGGTCGCACCGGCCGTGCCGTGGCTGCCCGTCGCGATCATCGTCGTGGCGACGGCGGTGCTCACGCTGGTGGCGGCGGTCGTGCCGACGCGGCTCGCGACGAGGGTCGCTCCGGTCGAGGCGCTCGCCGACTGACCGCGCCGGGTTCTCGCGTCGTGGAGTCGTCAGCCCGGTGGGGGGACGAGGCGGAAGGGACCACCACGCGCGTCGGCGACCACCTCGACGAATTCTCCGCCGGTGACGGGCTCGTCCGTCGAGTACACGTCGGCGACCCCGCGCAGCGCCGTCAGCAGCTGCTCCTGCGGAACCGCCGTGTCGCGCTTGCCGTGGACGTCCTGCCGGGTGGACAGCAGCGCCGTCATCCGCGGGCGGTCGGGGGAGCGGCCGCTCCACAGGGCGTGCAGCGACCGGGGGGTGGCGTTGCGGCTGCCGTGGTGACCCACCTTGTACAGGTCGACCCGCGCCAGCCGGTCGCGGAGCTTCGCGTCGCGGGGGAGCCGCTCGAGGGTGTGCTGCCAGTTCTCGATCTGCGCGTCGCCGGGGAACAGCAGGGTCAGGCCGCCCACCTCGAGGAGCAGGATGACGCTCGTGTTGTTGAGCGCGTCGTCGAGGTCTCGCACCAGCCGGGCAGCGGAATGCGACCGCTGGTCGGCGAGCCGGTCCACCAGCCAGCGGACGGGACCCGGCGGCAGCGTGACCGGCGCCGGTGCGTCGGCGTCGCCCGCCGATCCTGCCACGCGCAGCGAGGCGTCCAGGGCCGTCAGCCAGTACTCCGGGTCGTTCTCCCGCTGTTTCGCCACGCGCCGGTCCTGGTCGACGGTGGGCGGGCCGAGCACCGTCGCTGCGAGCCCCGGGATCACGTCGGCGATGCCGGCATCCATCCCCGCGTACAGGTAGCGCCCTCGACCGTCGCGCGAGAGCTCATCGAGCAGCGCCACGGCATCCGCGTTCTTGAGCTGGTCCTGGGCCGCGGCGCGGATGTCGTCGTCGAGGCCGACGAGCCCGCTCAGGCGTGCGACGTGCTCCTGCGCCTGCGCGATGAGCGCGGCGTACCGGACGGATGCGGCGCTGATCGGGCCGGCCGCGCCGTCCCGTCGCGGCGCATCGGCCCCGTCGGCATCGCCGACCGGGGTCGCCCCCGGCTGGGCATCCGGTCCGTCGGCGGTCGCCGACAGCTCCGGGTCCTCCGTCCACGACCGCAGCACGAGCTTGGGAGCGAGCTTCTTCATGATCGCGCCGCCCGCGGCGACTTCGAAGCCGCGCAGATGGTCGCGGTGCCGATGGGACACCACGAGCACGTCCAGCTGGCCGCCGGTGTGCGTCTCGATCAGTGCGGCGACATCCGCCATGCGCCCGCGCGCCATCCCGTCGCGTGGGGGGTGGCTCGTCCCGAAGTCGATGAGCAGGTGCCGCTCGGCGCGACCGTCGGCCAGTGGGGCGTCGTACTGCACCGACACCAGGAAGCAGTCGCCGAAGCCCACCTGGTACATCCGGACGCGGACGCTGATCGGAGTGCTCACCATGCCTCCCCGGAGCTCAGGTCGCTGTTGTGCAGTCGGGCGAACGCCTGGCCGCGGGCCGTGCCCTCGGAGAACCCGAGACGCTGCAGCGAATCCCGTCGGCCCGTCTTCGCGAGGTACTCGAGGCGCCGCTGCTGGCGCTTCCAGTCGGTGAGGCGCTTGAAGATATGCAGCTTCAGCCGCCCGAACTGGTCGAAGACGAGGGTGCCGCCGCCGAACAGCTGCACCGATGTGCCGGGGTCGATCTGCGGTGAGAGCTCCAGCCCCGAGGCGTCGGTGAACTCGCGGGCGGTCATGTTGACCATCTGCAGGTAGGTGGCCACCGACTCCGGAACGATGAGCCCGTCCGGTCCGATCCGCTGCGTCGGCAGCACCGACTCGATGACGGTGTAGTAGTCCGTGCAGATCTCGAGCCGGGGTGCGTTCAGCCAGAGGAAACGGAACACCTCGTCGCGGTCGCTGCGGAGCCCCGCGAAGTTGATCCCCAGGTAGTGCGGCGGGCGCTGGGCGGTGAGCACGTCGGTGACCCGGTTCTGAGGGCGCTTGATGCCCGCGGCCTCGAAGCGGCCGATGAGCAGGTCGCGATAGCCGAGGTCGTCATCGGGCACCACCTCCGCGTCGGCGAGCACCACGGCGTTGAGCAGGTCGCCGTAGTCGAACTCGACGGGCGGCAGGTAGTCGAGTCCGCGGATGAGCATGGTGAGCAGCTGGGATGCCGCCCGTGCCCCCTCCTCGGCGGCCCGGGCCCGGTCGACCGTGATGCCGCGGCCGTCGCCGTCCGCCGCTTTCGGGCGAGAGAGGAGCGGCTGCAGCCGCTTCCACCAGATCTCGACGAGCAGCTCGAACGCGAGCGCCACCAGCACTTCGCCGCGCCGATGCGGCTCGTCGAACTCGGGCATCTCGTCCCACCCCGTGGGCGGCGGCTTCCTCGCCGACTCCCGGAGGGCCCCGCGGCCCTGCGTGAGCACGCCGCCGATCTCCTCGGCGACCTTCGCGAGGACGCTCCTGCGGAGCGCTGCGGGCTCGACGCTCGCGCGCTTGATGCGCCCGTTCTTGTCGGCCGGCCCGAGCGCCCGCTCGATGACCGGACGCATGGAGAACACCGACAGCAGTGCGACGATGTCGGCGAACCCCTCGTGGAAGGCGGCCTGATCGGGAAGAGCCGGCTCGAGGTAGCGCCGCCGGAGGCCGTCGAGCACCGCGTGCGCAGTCTCGTGGACGACGACGTCATGGCTCAGACAGGTGTAGACGGCCTCGCGGTCGGCATCCGCGGGCACGTAGCCGAACAGCAGCGCCCCGTCTTCGCGTGAGTAGTACGCGTTCGCCTCGGCGAAGGCATGCGGAACGAGGGCGAGCTGGTGGTTCGCGAAGCCCCAGGGCAGCCGGCGCCCGAGAGCGGTCTCGAACGCCGCCAGCGTGCGTGCGGCCGTGCCGTAGACCTGCTGCGCGTGGAACGCCCGGTCTTTCTTCAGCGTCGTGTCCGGGACGTCCGCGAACGGGTCGTCGTCGGTGATCGCGGCGTGCCTGTAGTAGCGGCCGGTCGCGGTGTCGTAGTCGACCACGTGCAGCCGGGCGCCCCGCGGGCCCACCTCCATGCGCGACCACGGCACCCTGACCAGCGCGGTCAGGATCCGCTCGTCCTCGCCGAGCACAGTAGGGTCCTGTGCGATCAGGCGCAGCGTCATGTGGGTGCGCGGCTGATCGGTGTCATCGGCGAAGTCGATGCCGTCGGGCATGTGCCACCTCCAGCAGGCTCGGGCGTGCACCTGTGGCGTACGTCCCGTTGTTGATGAGGATGCTCCTGTGCACCTGATACCGATAGGGGGACGGCGCGACGGCGCGGACGGGGGCTCCGGCATCCGTCCGTCAACGGGGGTGCGTGCGCGCCCGCACCGGGTGCAGGCTGAGGCCATGAAGATCGACATCGTCGAGCACGAACCGCCCTACCGCGTCGGCGTCATCGTCGGCAGTCTGTCGCGCGAGTCCATCAACCGGCGCCTGGCCACGGCGCTGCAGCGCCTGGCGCCGCCCGAGCTCGAGTTCTTCGAGATCGGGTACGGCGACCTGCCGCTGTACAACCGCGACCTCGACAGCGACTACCCGCAGGAGGCGCTGGACTTCAAGGCGGCGGTGCGCTCGGCCGACGCGCTGCTGTTCGTGACGCCCGAATACAACCGCTCGCTGCCCGGTGCGCTGAAGAACGCCATCGACTGGGGGAGCCGCCCCTGGGGGCAGAACGCGTGGTCCGACAAGCCGACCGCCGTCATCGGCGCCTCGGCCGGCCAGATCGGCACGGCCGTCGGCCAGCAGTCGCTGCGCAGCACGCTGAGCTTCCTCAACGCGCGGCAGATGACGACGCCCGAGGCGTACATCCACTTCACGCCGGGGCTCATCGAAGACGACGGCGAGGTCACCGTGCCGGAGACCGAGGAGTTCCTCCGCACCTTCATGGTGAAGTTCCTCGAGTACACCGCGCGGGTGCTCACCGTGATCCCGCAGGCCTGACGGCGCGGCATCCGTTCGGCCGAACCGCAGGCGCCCGCTCAGGCGTCGGCGCGCGCGTCCGCCCCCGCGTCCGCGTCGGCGGGGGCGGGCTCAGGATCGTGCGCCCAGCCCGGGGCGAGCGCCTTCACCCGCGCGGCGCGCCACTGCCAGATGCCCCACAGCACCGGCCACAGCAGCGGCGCGGTCGGGCCGCCGATGACGAGGCGGTCGCGCCACAGCGTCTTGCCGGGCTGCCCCGGCGCCGGCGACACGGCCATCTGGTGATCCCAGACGTCGAGGCTCGCGAGCGGACCGGTCAGCGGGATGCCGCTGTCGCGGAAGACCCGCACGCGTCCGCCCGGCTCGTCGACCGACCTCTCGCTGACGTGGATCAGCTGCCGCCCCATCGGCACCGAGCCGAACGCCGAAAGCTGCACGGGCACGTCGTCGCCGGGAGTCCACGACGTCGGCAGGCCGCGCGGGACCAGCGGCGCGAGATCCATCACCGGGCCGTAGAGCTCGGCCACCGCACGCGGCGAGTGCACCGCCCGCCACGCGGCGTCGGGGTCGCAGTCGATCACGAACTTCAGCAGGATCCGCATGCTCCAGTGTCGCACCCGCCTCGGCACCGGGCACCGGCTCGCGGATGCCGCGGCCTACGCTGGACGGATGCCCGAGAGTCCCTTCGACCAGCGCCGCTACCAGGTCCGCCACGACTGGGGAGTCGAGGGCCTTCGGCGTCTCGCTCCCGCCGACGTCGTCGTGATCGTCGACGTGCTGCGGTTCTCCACGACGGTGACGGATGCCGTGGCCCGGGGTGAGCACGTGCCGCTCGACGCCTCGGCGCACGCCGTGTCGCTCAACGGCGCGGCGGTGGCCGACGCGGCCCGCGAGTCCGGCGTGGTGGTGCTGCTCGGCTGCCTCCGCAACGCCTCGGCGGTGGCCGGCGTGGTTCTCGACATCCAGCACCGGCGTGCCGAGCGGACGAGCATCGCGGTGATCGCCGCCGGCGAGCTCGGCGGCCGCGAGTCCGGTGCGTCGCTGAGGCTCGCCGTCGAGGACCAGCTCGGGGCGGGCGCCGTCGTCGACGCCCTCGGTGCGCTCGGCATCGACCACACGTCGCCCGAGGCGGCCGCGGCGGGCGAGGCGTTCCGCGGCCTGCGCGGTGCCGTGCGCCACCTCCTCGCGGCGAGTGGCTCGGGCCAGGAGCTGCTCGACCGCGGCCCGCGTGACGAGGTGCTGAACGCCGCGGTCGTGGATGCGGCATCCGTCGTGCCCGTCCTCCGCGACGGCTCGTTCGTCGCGTACTGAGGCCTGTGCTGCGCCGGGGGCAGCGCGTCTCGTCTCTGCGTTTCGACTCGCAAGCTCGCTCAACGACCGCGCTCCTCGCTCGCTCAACGACCGGCAAGGGTCGCGCCGCGGCGACCGCGGGCCCGGCCGGGGTTCAATCGCGCGGGGTCATCGCCGCCAGGCGCGTCGCACGGGTGATCTCGCGCCGGGTCCAGGTGAACGCGTGGCGCTCGTCGAACCCCGGTGCGCACTTGGCGCACGACGTCGGCCTCGTCGCCTTGCGGTGCCGGTAGGCGACGTGCCCGGCGGGGCACACGCCGATCCACGGCGCGAGCTCGGTCGCCGTCTCGCCGTGGTGGGTCGTGCCGCCGACGTAGCCGAGCTCACGCGCGACCTCTTTCCAGCGCGGCCCGTGCCCCGCCCGGGGACCGGCGAGCGCATGGGCGACCTCGTGCAGCAGCGTCTGATGGTTGGTGTCGTCGTCATACCGCGCCGCAAGGTAGCGCGATACGCTGATGCGCTTGTGCGTGTAGTCGCACAGCCCCGCCCGTCGCTTGGCGTTGTCGAACGCGAAGGTCCACGACGGGTCGAGATGGGCGGCGATGAGGGCGTCGGCCCAGTGCCGCACGCGATGCAATTCCGACATGACGCGAGACTAGAACAAATCTCCGACACTCAGACCGACGGCATCCACCCTCAGCTGGCGACGGTTGCCGAGGTGCGGCGCCGGTCGGCGGCGTCGATCGCAAGGAGGACGGACTCGAGCTGATCCTCGGTGGCGCCGGACTCCTGGCGGAGGAACAGTGCGCGCTTGAAGTCCTTGCGGGCTGCGTCGTAGTCGCCGGCGTCGAAGTGGACCTTGCCCCGATGCTGGTGGGCGAAGGCGGCGATGCCGGCCCATCCCTGTCCCTCGGCCTCGGCGGCGCAGGTCGTGAGCTCCTGCTCGGCGGCGGCATAGGCGCCCCGTGCCTGCACGACGGTGGCGTGCAGGATGCGGGCGCGGAGCAGGTCCTTGCGGGTGCCTGCCATGCGCGCGACGCGCACCGACTGCTCCGAGACCACCAGGGCGTCCTCGGTGCGGTCGAGCACCTTCAGCAGCCAGACACGCTCCAGCAGCGCCGGAAGGCTGCGCTGCTCGCCGATCTCTTCGAGCCGCTCCCTGCATTCGCTCGGATTCACCTGTTCGCGGAGAGTATCGGGATCGTACCCGCTGATGTAGCTCACGTCTGACTCCCTTCGCCGAACCGGTGGCCCATCCAGTGTGCCTGGCGGGGGCGCGCTCGGCGGCGTGCCACGCCGGGTCGCGTCAGCGTGAGAACACGGATGCCGAGGGCTTCGGCGACGGCGTGGCATCGGCGTCGGTGGCGACCCGCGCACCGCGCGCGAAGTCCTCGAGCTCGCGCCCCTCCGCGACCTTCGCCGGATGGGGCCCGGCCGCCATGAGCCGCGGCAGCCACTCGGTCGGAAGCGGCGCCGGCGAGGCGGCGATCACGAGGTTGCCGAAGCGCCGCCCCTTGAGGGTCTGCACCTCTGCCAGCACGATGACGTGCTCGAGCACGGCCTGCACCGTCGCCACCTCGCGGCGGGCGAACGCGAGCCCCGCGCCGTCGGCGACGTTGACGAGCAGCACGCCGTCGGGGGCGAGGAAGCGGGCGGCCTCGGTGAAGAACTCGACGGTGGTGAGGTGCGCCGGCGTCTGCGCGCCGGAGTACACGTCCGACACGACGAGGTCGGCGGCGCCGACGAGTCCGGCGGGAAGGCGCCCGAGGGCTGCGCGAGCGTCGCCGATCCGCATGCGGATCGAGGCGCCGCGGGGGAGCGGCAGGTTCTCGCGCACGAGGTCCCACAGCGCCGGCTCGAGCTCGACCACCTGCTGCCGGGAGCCCGGCCGCGTCGCCTCCACGTAGCGGGGGATCGTGAGGGCGCCGGCGCCCAGGTGGATCGCGGTGAGCGGCTGCCCCGGCATCCGCAGCCGGTCGATCACCGCTCCCATGCGCGCGATGTACTCGAAGTGCAGATGGGTCGGATCATCGAGGTCGACGTGCGACTGCGGGGTGCCGTCGACGTCGAGCTCCCACCCGCCGCCGAACTGCGAGCGGACGACCCGGGCGAGGGTGCCGTCCGAGAGGCGCACGGACGGGACGGATGTCTCCTCCCTCGCGCGTGCCATGGCTCCACGTTAGCCGCATCGCCGCCTCGCACCGGGGGCGGTTGACACTTCTGCGCACCCCGCAGCGTCGTCTCTGCACAGAACGCTGAGGGCGCGGCATCCGTCATCGCCGAAACCGAATCGAGACACAGGTGTAACCGACGAGTACGCCCGGCCCGGGTAGCGTCGGACCCATCACACCCCGCTGAGGGCTGCGCGCACCTCTGCTCCACGACGACGTGCAGCGGAGCCCACACGACATGGAAGGTGCACAGCACATGCTCCACACTGCGAGAAGGCGCTGGCTGACCGCCGCCGCCACGGTCGCCGTCGGTGCGGTCGTCCTGACCGCCTGCGCGAGCCAGCGCGAGGATGGCGGCGGCGACGACGACGCGTCCGGCGACGTCGACACGACGTTCGTGTTCGGCGCGTCCGGAGACCCGGCCAGCCTCGACCCCGCGTTCGCGAGCGACGGCGAGACGTTCCGCGTCGCGCGCCAGATGTTCGAGGGCCTCGTCGGCACCGAGCCCGGCACCGCCGACCCGGCACCGCTCCTCGCGAAGAGCTGGGAGCAGCCCGACGACACGACCTACGTGTTCACGCTCGAAGAGGACGTCACGTTCCACGACGGCACGGACTTCAACGCCGAGGCCGTCTGCTTCAACTTCGACCGCCAGAATGCCTTCACGGGCGTCGCGGCCTCGCAGAGCATGGCGTACTACTGGGGCGTCATCATGCGCGGCTTCGGCGAGGAGTCGATCTACGAGAGCTGCACGGCCGACGAGGACTACCAGGTCACGATCGCGCTGAAGCAGCCGTTCGCCGGCTTCATCCCCGCGCTCTCGCTGCCCTCGTTCTCGATCCAGAGCCCGACGGCGCTGGAGGAGTACGGCGCCGACGAGATCGGCGGCACCGAGGAGGCGCCCGTCCAGAGCGAGTACGGCCAGGGACACCCCACCGGCACCGGTCCGTTCGTGTTCGACTCGATCTCGCCCGGCGAGCAGACGGTGCTCACGGCGTATCCCGACTACTGGGGCGAGCAGGGCGTCGTCGAAGAGGTCATCTTCCGCGTCATCGGCGACACGACGGCTCGCCGTCAGGCGCTCGAGGCCGGCAGCATCGACGGCTACGACCTGGTCGCGCCCGCCGACCTCCAGTCGCTGGAGGATGCCGGATTCTCGCTCGTGAACCGCGATCCGTTCAACGTGCTGTACCTCGGCATGAACCAGGCCGCACCCGGCCTGTCGGACCCGAAGGTGCGCCAGGCGATCGCCCACGCGATCGACAAGGATGCGCTCATCACGCAGGTGCTCCCCGAGGGCACCGTGGCGGCGAGCCAGTTCATGCCCGACGCCGTGATCGGCTGGAACGAGGACGTCACGCAGTACGAGTACGACCCGGAGGCCGCGCAGGCGCTCCTGGCCGAGGCCGGCTACTCGGAGGCGAACCCGCTGACGATCACGTTCAACTACCCCGTGAACATCTCGCGGCCGTACATGCCCAACCCCGAGCAGATCTTCACCAACCTGCAGAGCCAGCTCGAGGCCGTGGGCATCGTGCTCAACCCGGTGACGAACGAGTGGGTCGAGTACCTCGACCTGATCCAGGGCGGCACGGAGCACGGCATCCACCTGCTCGGCTGGACCGGCGACTACAACGACCCCGACAACTTCGTGGGGACGTTCTTCGGTCTGCCCACAAACGAGTGGGGCTTCGACAACGCCGAGCTGTTCGACGCGCTCACCGAGGCACGCGGTCTCGCGACCGAGGAGGAGCAGGAGTCCGCCTACGCCGCGATCAACGAGCAGATCATGGAGTTCCTGCCGGGCGTGCCCCTCGCGCACCCGGTGCCGACGCTCGCGTTCGACGCGCGCGTCACGTCCTACCCGGCGAGCCCGGTGCAGGACGAGGTGTACAACCTGGTGGAACTCAGCGAGTGACGCCGTGACCGGATGCCCCGTCCCGGCGACGCCCGCCGGGACGGGGCATCCGGTTCCCCCCGTCTGCTCGCCCGCGACCGCCGGTCGCCGTTCCCCGGAGATTCCACGTGCTACGCACCATCGGCAGGCGCCTCCTCCTGCTCGTCCCGACCCTGTTCGGGCTGACACTTCTGCTGTTCTTCTGGGTGCGCGCCCTGCCCGGCGGGCCGGCCGTCGCCCTCCTCGGCGAACGCGCGACGCCGGAGCGGGTCGCCGAGATCAACGAGCTGTACGGCTTCAACGAGCCGCTGATCGCCCAGTACTTCACGTGGCTCGGGCAGCTGCTGCAGGGCAACTTCGGCGTCTCGATCCAGACCCAGCGGCCCGTGACGGAGGAGTTCCTCCGCCGCTTCCCCGCGACGCTCGAGCTGACCTTCTTCGCGATCATCCTCGCCGTGGGCCTCGGCATCACGATCGGCTACTGGGCTGCACGCCGGCAGGGGAAGCCCGCCGATCACTTCGCCGTCTTCGCCAGCCTCATCGGCATCACGATCCCGGTGTTCTTCCTAGGCGTGATCCTCAAGTGGATCTTCGCGGTGCAGCTCGGATGGCTCCCCTCGGACGGTCGCCAGGATCCGCGGCTGGACGCGACCCACTACACGAACTTCTATGTCCTCGACGGCATCATCACGGGCGAATGGGATGCCGCGTGGGACGCGTTCCTGCACCTCATCCTTCCCGGCATCGCCCTGGCGACGATCCCGCTCGCGATCATCACGCGCATCACCCGCGCCTCGGTGCTGGAGGTCCAGAACTCGGACTACGTGCGGACGGGCATGGCGAAGGGCATCTCGCGCGGCACCATCCGCGGCCGGTTCATCCTCCGCAATTCTCTGCTGCCGGTCGTGACCACCATCGGCCTCCAGTTCGGTCTGCTGCTGTCAGGCGCCATCCTCACCGAATCGGTGTTCGCCTACCCTGGCATCGGATCCTTCCTCTCCCGCGCGATCTTCACGCGCGACTACCCGGTGCTGCAGGGGTTCATCCTCTTCATCGCCGTCATCTACGCGCTCATCAACCTCGCGGTGGATGTGTCGTACAGCTTCATCGACCCGAGAGTGCGGGTGCAGTGATGGCGCCGGCACAGCTCATCAGAGACACCCTCGGAGGTGCGGCATGACGTCCGCGATGCTTCCCCCCGCCCCGAGCGGCGGACCCGTCGACGACACCGCCATCGACGACAAGGAGCTGCTTGCCGCGAAGACCCGCGGCGGCGGCTTCTGGCGCGACGTCTTCCGGCGACTGCGCCGCAACCCCAGCGCCTGGGTCGGCGCCGTCATCATCGCGATCTTCGTGCTCGTCGCGATCTTCGCCCCGTGGCTGGCGCCCTACGGCCCAGAGGAGCTGCCGGGTCAGCAGTACATCACGCCGGGCCACATCCCCGGCCCGGGTGAGATCCCCGGCTTCCCGCTGGGTTTCGACCGCTTCGGCGGCGACATGCTCTCCAAGCTCATCTGGGGTGCGCGCGCGTCCCTCGTGATCGGCATCGTGTCGACGCTGGTCGGTCTCATCGGCGGCATGATCCTCGGCCTGGTCGCCGCCACGTTCGGGGGCTGGGTCGATACGGCCATCATGCGCTTCGTCGACATCCTGCTGTCGGTGCCGTCGCTGCTGCTCGCCGTCTCGATCGCGGCGCTCATGGGCCAGACGCCGCTCGCGATCATGATCGCGATCGGTGCGGCGCAGGTGCCGATCTTCGCGCGCCTGCTGCGCGCGTCGATGCTGCAGCAGAGATCGAGCGACTACGTGCTGTCTGCGGCGACGCTCGGCCTGGGCCGCGGACGCATCACGATGAGCCACGTGCTCCCGAACGCCGTCGGCCCCGTCATCGTGCAGGCGACGCTGTCGCTCGCGACGGCCGTCATCGAAGCCGCGGGCCTGTCGTACCTCGGGCTCGGCGGCGGCGTGCCGCAGACCGCCGAGTGGGGCCGCATGCTCACCTACGCGCAGCTGGAGCTGTCGGTCAACCCGTGGATCGCGATCCTGCCGGGCATCTGCATCACCATCACGGCGCTGGGCTTCACGCTGCTCGGCGAGGCCCTCCGCGAGGCCATGGACCCGCGCACCCGCGCCCGCTGACGCACGCCGGCTCGCGGCATCCGTCCCTTTCGCGCTTCAGACGGCGATGTCGAGCTCGTTGCCGGGGATCGATGCCAGCAGGCGCCGCGTGTACGGGTCGCGGGCGTTGGTGAAGATCTCCTCGGAGGATGCCGCCTCCACGAGCTGCCCGTCCTTCATGACGCAGACGTAGTCGCTGATGAGGCGCACCACGGCGAGGTCGTGCGAGATGAAGAGGTAGCTCAGGCCGTACTCGCGCTGCAGGTCGCGCAGGAGCGTCAGCACCTGGTCCTGCACCAGCACGTCGAGCGCCGACACCGGCTCGTCGCACACGATGAGGTCGGGCGAGAGCGCGAGCGCGCGCGCGATCGCGACGCGCTGGCGCTGACCGCCGGACAGCTCCGAGGGGTAGCGGCGCAGCATCGACTCCGGCAGCGCGACGTCGTCGAGGAGCTGGCGCACGCGGGCCGCGCGCTCCTTGGACGATCCGCGCTTGTAGAAGTCGAGCGGCTCGGAGATGATCCGCTCGATCGAGAACATGGGGTTCAGAGATGAGTACGGGTCCTGGAAGATCGGCTGCACGCGCTGGCGGAACTGCTTGAGATCTGCGCCCTTGAGGGTTGCGACATCCTGCCCGTCGAAGCGGATGGACCCGCTCGTGGGCTCGTACACCCGCAGCATCATGCGCGCCGTGGTCGTCTTGCCCGATCCCGACTCGCCCACGATCGCGACGGTCTCGCCGCGCGGAATGGCGAACGACACGTCCTGCACGGCCGCGAAGTCCTCCTTGCTGCCGCGCACCTTGAAGATCTTGGTCAGGCCCTCGACCTCCACGATGTAGTCGGGAGCTGCGGCCTCGTCCCCGGCGGCCTCGTCGGCTCGCGGTTGCGTGAGCGCGGGCTGGACGGGCCGGGGCGGGGGGACCGTCCCCGTGCCTGTCGCCTCCGCGGCCGGTGCGATGTCAGGTTCGGGAGTTTCGGCGGGGGTGGCACGGAACACCTCGGGGCGGAGCCGCACCGCCGCGACCGACGGTGCCGCCTTCACCAGGGCCTGCGTGTAGGGATGCTGCGGGTCCTCGAGGATCTGCCGCGCCGGCCCCTGCTCGACGATGCGTCCGCGGTTCATCACAACGACGCGCGCCGCCCGCTCGGCGGCGAGGCCCAGGTCGTGCGTGATGAGCATGACCGCAGTGCCGCGCTCGCTCGTCATGCGATCGAGCTGATCGAGGATGGTCTTCTGCACCGTCACGTCGAGGGCGCTCGTGGGCTCGTCGGCGATGAGCAGCTTCGGGTCGCACGCGAGCCCGATCGCGATGAGCGCACGCTGTCGCATGCCGCCGGAGAACTCGTGCGGGTATTGCTTGGCCCGCTCCTCGGCGTTCGGAAGGCCCGCGGCGGCGAGCGTCTCGACGACCTTGCGGTCGACATCCCTCCGGGTGGCGAGGCCGTGTGCGAGGAGCGTCTCGGCGATCTGCGTGCCGATCTTCGCGACGGGGTTGAGGTTCGACATCGGGTCCTGCGGCACGAGGCCGATGGAGCGGCCGCGAATGGTGCGCAGTACGCTCTCCGGCGCGCCGACCAGGTCTTCGCCCTCGAACAGGATGCTGCCCCGGGTGATCTTGCCGTTGCCGGGCAGCAGCCCGATCACGGCCATCGCGGTGGTCGACTTGCCCGAGCCGGACTCGCCCACGATGGCCAGCGTCTCGCCGGCGACGAGATCGAGGTCGACGGCTTCGACGGCGTGCACCGGGCCGTCGATGGTCTGGAACTCGACGGCGACGTCGCGGACCTGAAGCAGCGGCGCCCCGGCCGCCGGACGTTCATGGGTTCGGGCCATGGGCTCCATCCTGCCTCCCGGCGTCTCGCCGCGCACCCGTCCCCGCCCAGCCTTTACTCATCCGTAACGCGTGGGGGACGGGCGCGCGCAGCCCAGGCAGATCGTCGACGGCGGGCGGCTCACGGGCCGTCGGGGACGGGATGGCCTGAGTCATGCGCAGGACGAACGCGTGCCGGCCGGGCGTAGCGTGGGATCTGTGACGGCGATCGACCTCAACGCGGACCTCGGCGAGACCGTGGACGGGATGCCGACGGCCGACGACGAGGCGATGTTCGCGGTGATCTCGAGCGCGAGCATCGCGTGCGGCGGGCACGCGGGGGACGCGGCCTCGATGCGCGAAGCCGTCGGCCGGGCCGAGCGGTTCGACGTGGCGGTGGGCGCCCACCCCTCCTATCCCGATCGCGCGAGCTTCGGCCGCGTGCCGGTCGCGATGGAGGCGGCCGCTCTCGCCGAGACCGTCGGGCAGCAGCTCGACCGGCTGCACCGCGCGGGCGCCGACCTGCGCTACGTCAAGCCGCACGGCGCGCTCTACCACGCGGTCATCCGCGACAGGGAGCAGGCGGATGCCGTCGCCCGCGCCGTCTCCGAATTCTCGGAGATGCTCGGCCGACCGCTGCCGCTGCTGGGCCTCCCCGGCGAGATCGCGGCGGCTGCGGCATCCGTCGGCCTGCCGTTCGTGCACGAGGCGTTCCTCGATCGCGGCTACCTGCCCGACGGTTCGCTCGTGCCACGCGGCCGGCCGAAGGCGCTGCTCGACGACCCGCAGCTGGTCGCCGCGCGAGCGGTGCGGCTCGCCAGAGAGGGTGTCGTCGAGGCGATCGACGGGACGCTCGTGCCGGCCGTCGCCGAGTCGCTGTGCGTGCACGGCGACTCGCCGGCCGCCGTGGCCATGGCCCGCGCGGTGCGCGCCGCGCTCGACGACGCGGGCGTCGAGGTGCGGGCGTCGTGGTGAACGTGCGGCACCCGATCCGTGGTGCGGGGAGCCCGAGGTGGGCAGCGTGCTGAGTCCGCGCGTGCGGCCGATGGGGGAGCGGGCGTTCCTCCTCGAGGTCGGGGCGCTCGACGAGGTGCTGCCGCTGCACGCCGCGCTCGCCGCCGCCCGGCCCGACGGCGTGGTCGACCTCGTTCCCGCTGCGCGGACCGTGCTGGTGCGCGTCGACACGCGGCGGCTGCCGCTGGCCGCCGCCCGCGCGTGGGCGCTCGGTGCGGCCGCCGACGCTGAGCCAGGCGGCGGCACCGCCGGCCCGCTGGTCGAGCTCGACATCGTGTACGACGGCGCGGATCTCGCCGAGACCGCCCAGCTGCTCGGCACCGGCGCCGACGAGCTGGTGCGACGTCACACCGCGGCGGAGTGGCGCGTGGCCTTCACCGGCTTCGCGCCGGGCTTCGGCTACCTCGTCAGCGAGGGCTGGCCCTTCGACGTCCCTCGCCTGGACTCGCCGCGCACCCGCGTGCCGGCCGGTGCGGTGGGGCTGGCCGGCGGCTTCTCGGGCGCGTACCCGCGTGACACCCCGGGCGGCTGGCGGCTCATCGGCACGACTGCGGCGCGACTGTTCGATCCGGATGCCGCGTCCCCGGCTCTTCTCGCACCCGGAACGCGCGTCCGGTTCCGCGAAGTCGGCGGTCTCGACCGCGCGAGATCAGGTGATCTCGCGGGCTCAGGACTTTACGGCGCGAATCGGCCTGCCTCCGTGAGATCACCTGATCTCGAGGCGGCGCGCGGGGGGACGGACGCCGGACCCGGCTTCACCGCGTCGGGCCGCGGCATCCGCATCGTCGAACCGGGTCTCCTGGCGACCCTGCAGGATCTCGGGCGCGAGGGCGCGGCATCCGTCGGTGTGGCCGTATCGGGGGCACTCGACCGCGGCGCCCTGCGCACCGCCAATCGTCTGCTCGGCAACCCCGAGGGCGCGGCCGCCATCGAGGTGACGATGGGGGGCCTCCGGGCCGTGGCGGAGGAGGACCTGTGGGTCGCGGTGACGGGTGCGTGGGGCGCCGTCCGCATCGACGGCCGCGACGCCGACCCCTATGCGGCGCACCCGTGGCCGGCGGGCGCCGAGCTGCAGCTGGACTGGTTCGCCCACGGCGCCCGCGCCTACGTCGCCGTGCGCGGCGGGCTCGACGGCCGCCTGGCTCTCGGGTCGCGGGCGACCGACCTCCTTGCGGGTCTCGGACCGGCGGCGCTGCGCGCGGGCGGCGTCGTAGGCATCCGCGATGACGCGGTCGCGCCGATCCCGGTCGCACCGCCCGCCGCGTGGGGCGCGCCGCACGACGACGAGCTCGAACTCGACCTCGCCCCCGGACCCCGCGCCGACTGGTTCACCCCGGCGGCGCTGACGACGCTGTACGACACCGTGTGGACCGTCTCGAACCACGCCGACCGCGTCGGCGCCCGGCTGGACGGGCCGTCGCTCGCCCGCTCGCGCGAGGGCGAGCTCGCGAGCGAGGGCATGGTCCCGGGCGCGCTGCAGGTCCCGCCCAGCGGCCGACCCACGATCCTCCTCGCGGATGGTCCGGTGACGGGCGGCTATCCCGTGATCGCGGTGGTGACGGATGCCGGGCTCGACCTGGTCGCGCAGGCCAGGCCGAGCACCCGCATCCGTTTCCGGCACGCCCGCGCGTCGGCGTGACGGCGCCCGGCACTCAGTTCCCGCCGGCCTCCAGCAGGTCGGCCGTCGCGCGCAGGATGGCGACGATCGCGGCCGTGCGCATCTCTGCGGGTGCGCGGTGGCCGTTCGTCTCGACCGCGACGGATGCCGCGGTGGGAAGCGCGTCGTGCACGGACGTCAGCAGGCCCCGCGCACTCAGCTCGCTCGTCGCCGAGAGCATCGGCCGCTGTTCATAGGTGTCGTCGACGATGTCGAACACCGCGCGGACGAAGTCGCCGTTGGTGAGCGCCGGCGTCTTCGCCAGCACCGTCAGGGCGGCCGACGTGAACACCCCGTGCCCGTTCGTCTCGAGCGCCACCTGATCGGGCTGGCAGGCGCTGAACAGCACCTCGCGACCGTCCACCCGCTGCGCGCGCTGCACCGCGGCACGGTTGGTCTCGACCTTGACGACCTCCTTCCAGGCCTCCAGGCGGAACTCGTCCTTCGGCGACGCCGCACGCTCTCCGCGGAAGGCCGCCTCCTCGTCGGCATCGAGCACGGTCATGCGCGGTGTGGCGCCTGCCGGGATCTTGCGCGACTCGAACTCCTCCGGAGTGATCTGGCGGTTCGCCGAGCCGGAGTGGCACGAATCGAAGAAGAGCGTCACCGCGACGCCGTCGGGGATCGCGTCCCAGATGGCGCCGAGGTCGTCGTCGATGATGAGCTGGCCGTCACGGAAGTCGATCGGGCAGAGGGCCTCGTCCTTCGGCCCGAACTCGTCGGTCTCGTCGCCGTCCAGGTCTGGGGCGAAGGTGCCGTGACCGGCGAACTGGATCGCGACGATGTCGCCGTCCCGCGCCGACGAGACCTTGTCGAGCATCGCCCGCAGGATCCCGTCGCGGGTGGCATCGGCGTTGTGGATCGACTCCACCTTGAAGCCGGCGTCCCCCAGCGCATCCGCCCAGGACGTGGCGTCTGCGACGCAGCCGCTCAGCGGATCCCTCGGGTAGGCGTCGATGCCGATGCACAGCGCCAGCTTCCGCGGCGCCGCGCCGCGGGCGCCGGTCGGCTCGGGGCGCGGCGACGGGGTGAACTCGCCGACCTCGCGCGTCCGTGACGGGAACACCGCGACGTGATCGGGCTCGTCGCTGTCGGGCACGCCGACGACCCGTCGCGCCAGGCTCATCATCGTCTGCTCGTCGTTGTCGAAGGCCCCGTGCGATGTCGCCTGCGTGCTGCTGAGCCGGCCGCGGGCGACGGGCCCGAGGACGAGGCGCTCCGAGGCGTCGTCGAGGTAGGCCATGATCCGCCCCGAGCGGCGCAGGTGTGCCTCGAGGCCGAGGATCTCGGCATCCTTCTCGGCCTCGAACGCCCGCGAGACCAGGTACAGGAGCGATTTGCGGTAGACCCCCGCCGTGTTGTCGCGCTTCTCCTGATCCTCGTTCATCGTGAAGATCGACAGGTTCTCGATCCGGCCGGTCTCGGCGAGCGGCAGCAGCGTCGCCTCGAAGGTGTCGACCCGCACCGCCGGCGCGAGGAAGGTCACGCTCTTCACGCTCTCGACCTTGTCGTCACCCTCGAAGAGGCGCGGCACGAAGTGCGAGTGGTAGATCGACCCGGCGCTGTGGCCGGCGATGTGCAGCTCGATCGCACCGGAGTTGGCCGCCATGTACGAGCGCAGTGCGGATGCCAGCACGAATGCGCCGCCCGGCGCGCCTTTTCCCACAGGAGGAAGGCAGGCGCCGGCGGAGTCGAGCTTCATGTCGTCCCAGAACTTGCGGCCGCCGAGCACGCGTGCGGCGGCCTCCACGGCGAGGTCGGTCACATCGGTGAAGCCGCGCTTGCCGGGCTTGGCGCGCAGGACGTCTTCGAGAGTGGTCTTGAATCCGCTCTCCCACACGAGATGGAGGGGGTAGACGCCGTTCTTCTTCCACCACGCGACCTGGCGCTGCGCGGTCAGCAGCCCTGCGCCCTTGTCGGTGAGCCCACCGTGCGCCCAGATGAGCACGGGCACCGGCGGCGGCACCTCGCCGGCGGGGGTCTTCTTGGCCTGCTGCGCGACGAAGTCGGCGAGGTCCGTCTCGATCATCCGCTTCACATCTTCGGCGGTCGTGAGGAAATCCTCGACGGTGCGCGGCTTGGCGCTCGCCGTCGGCGCGAGCCTGCCGTCGGCCGTGTGGACGACGTGCTTGCGCAGCGCGGTGAGCTCTGCCGGGCTGAGTGTCGCGCCACGGGTGGTGGTGTCGGGCATGGTGTCACGTCCTGTCTGCTGATTCTGGGTGTCTTGATGGCGGTCTGCCGATGGTGGATGGAGGTTTCAGGAGTCGTCGCCGCGGGCGCCGGCCACGAGCTTGGCGCGTGGGTCGGCGAAGACCGTGAAGGCCAGCGAGGTGAGGTCGCCGGCGTCGCGCGCGGCGTGCCGCGCCGTGAGCACCGCCTCGCCGACGGTCGCGTGGTCGTCGCCGAGGAGCTTCTCGTAGAAGGTGCGGACGAACAGTGACGTGACGTCGTCGCGCACCGCCCAGGAGCATCCGATGAACACGCCCACGCCGCCGCGGAGGAAGACCTCGGCGAACCCGCCGAGACCCGTCGCGCCGGAGCGGAGCCGACCGACATCGCACGCGCTCAGGAACACGAACGGCGCGGATGCCCCCGCCGGCGGCCCGTCGAGCTCGGGAAGATCGCGGCGCGCATCGGAGTCGGTGTACGACGCGGAGCCGTCGTCGTGGTCCTCCGAGAACGTGGCGAAGGCGATCTCCTGCCCGAGCGGGTCGGCCTCGCGCCACCGACCGTGACCGGCGAAGTGGAGGAGGTCGAAGCCGTCGGTGATCGCCTGACGCAGCTCGACGGGGTCGGCGGCGGAGCGAGGACTCCTCGCCAGCAGCTCGCCGAGCCTCCGGACCTCCTCGCCGGTGCGGCTGAGCTTGTACTCCGGTTTGATGTAGTCGGGGGCGATCGCGACGACGCGGCTCGCGTTGATGGGGATGACGGTCGGCCGCAGCGTGCCGTACATCCACCGCGTGAGACCGAGGTCGCCCAGGAAGAACCGGTCCTTGTCGGGCCGCTGGGTGCCGACGGGCACGAGATGCACCATCTCCCAGGGGATGTCGAGCTCGCCGGACGTCTGCAGCACGAGGTGCGATATCCGGCGGCGCCTGCTCCAGAGCAGCTTGTTGACCTCGTCCCCCAGCAGCTCGCGGGCGATCCGCGCGCCGAGGCTGCGCACCTCGCGGCGGACCGTGTCGGCCGCCTCCTCGGCTTCCTCCGGAGCAGCGCGGACGGTCTCGAGATACTCCGACCTGATCCGGGTGAGCTCGGCGTAGACGCCCTGGATGTACTCGGCCTTCCTGGCGAGATGCACCGAGTTCTTGACGACCGTGCCGCCGATCTTCGCCGTGATGAGCAGGTCGGAGGCGCCACCGGCGATGGACTCGTCGATCACGAGTGTCGGAAGGTCGGCGATGCTGCGTGGCGGTGCGGCGACGGATGCCGTGACGACGCGCGGATCGTCCGAGTCGGGATCGCCGGCGCCGGCGTCGGGCGGGAGCACCGGGGTGCTCAGCGCGAGCACGGCGAGCGGCGCCACGACGGGCGGCTGGGTGAAGGTGACGGTGATGTGGCCGCGCCCGGGTTCCTCTGGCCGGAGGCGGAAGACCAGGCGCCGGGTCTCGTCCGGCGTGGCGGGCAGCGTCGTCGTGACGACCGGCAGCGTGCCGTCTGCGAACGCGAGGCCGCGCAACTGGACGCCCACCTCGATCTCGCGGGTGGGGTCGAACCGCGCCGTGGCCTTCTGACGCGCCGTGCCGGCGGTCGGGACCAGCTCCTCCCGCGACAGCCGTACGACGGCATCGAACTCCACGCCGGCGACGAGGCGAGCGGGGATCTCGGCGTCGACGAACGCCGGTACGGGTGACGCACCGTCGAGCCCGCCTGCCGGGGCTCCCGGGGCAGGCGCGGCGCCTGCCGGCGGGGCCGCGCCTGCCGGCGGGGCCGGTGCGGCTGCCGGCGGCGCCGGGGGAGCGAGCCCGGGAGAGCGAGTGCTGGTGAACCCACCACCGCCGAGCGGGCCACCCCCGAGCGGGCCGACACCCAGCACGTCATCCGGCACGAGAGGTGGCGGCGGTGGCGCGGCTTCGGCGGCCGACCCGGGGCCGGCGCTCATGCCCATGCCGCCGGCGGCGACCGTCGCCTCGAGCCACAGCATCCCGGTCTCGAAGTCGCTCGCGACGACCGTCAGGTGCAGCATCTCCCCGGGCGCCACGGCGATGTCGGCCGTATAGAGGTCGTCGTCCTGCCGCTCCAGGTGCCTGAGCTCGGCGTGCATGAAACCGGCGGAGTCCTCGCGTGCCACCACCGCGGCGTAGTGGAAGTCGTCCGTCCCCCGCACGATCATCGTCGCCATGCCGCCGGCGCGGCCGCGGATCACGACGTCGGCCAGCGTCGCGACGCCATGCTCGTTGGCGCCGGCATGCTCGGGAGCATGCTCGATGCGCACCTCGAAGGCCTCGGCGTCGCCTTCGACGTCGACCATGCCGCGCGGCATGTCCGGAACGCGAGCCATCTCGACCCCCTCGCACCGATGCCCGCTTCCCCAGGGGGCACCGTCACCTTCGATTTCGAGGAGCGCAGTCCGAGGCACAGCATACGAGCAGGCTCCTCACCGCACCAGAGCCCGGTGCGCGACCTGCTGATACGTGCCGACGTCGGTCCCCACGCCCCTCCAGCCGTCGCTGGCACCGGCGCCCGGATCCGTGGCCCGGCCTGTGCCTACCAGGCGCGGAGCGAGTCCGCGACGGTCTCCCACTCGTGCTCGGGCAGCGCGAGCTGCACGGCCTCGGCGACCGTGAGCTCGGCGCCCGCGGTCCGACCCGCCTCGACACTCGCCTGGTCGTGGCCGCGCAGGATCTCGAGGTGCGGCGTGTGGACCGTGAAGGCCTCGACGTCGAAGATGCCGATGCGCCGCCGGATCTCGCCGGCCGCGACCGCCAGTGCCGCCGCCCGCCACGCCTCGCCATGCGCGGCTGCCACGGCGCAGACGCCCTCGAGTCCGTACGCGATGCCCTCCTCGTAGTGCAGCCCGATCGACAGCAGCAGGGTGTGGACGAACTCGCGCTCCGCCTGCTCCGTGCGTCCGAGCTGGAAGTTCAGCCGCGCGCGCAGGTTGCCGGCGACGGACGTGGTGAACAGGTCGCCGCGCGATTCGGCGACCGAGGTGGCGCGGTCGAAGTGCGCCAGGGCGTCGTCGGTGGCGCCCCGCACCCACGCCAGCCGCCCGAGCGAGACCTCCGTGATGGCCTCCGCCCACGTGTTGCCGCGCGCGCTCAGCGTGACGACCGCCTCACGCAGCTCCGCCTCCGCCCTGTCGGTGTCGAAGATGGAGAACTGCACGCGCGCCGTCGCACGCGCGGCGAGAGCCATCGCCGCGGCATCCTCGTCACCGCTCTCGATGAACAGCCGTACGCACTCCCCGAGTCCGGCGACCACCTGCTCGCTGGGACGCTGCCACATCTCGCCCCAGAGCGCGAAGAACCATGCGATCGCGCGGGTGTGCGGCGTGATGGGCTGGTCGTGCTGCTTTTCGAGCAGCTCGAGCATCCAGAGCCGCACCTCGGCGAAGAAGCCGGAGATCCACCAGTAGATGAGGAGGCTCCACGCGAAGTCGCCGGCGTCGTCCAGCCGGTTCGTATGGACGAGATGGCGCACCGCGGCGCGCAGATTGGGGAGCTCGAGGCCCAGTCGCACCACGGCGTCCGCCTGCCCGCTGCCCCCCAGGTCGGGCGCGATGCGCTGCACGAGCCCGCGGTAGTAGTCGGCGTGCGCGCGGCGCACCCGCACCGCGTCACCCCGGTCCTTCAGTCGTCCGAGCGCGTACTCGCGCACCAGCGCGAGCAGCGAGAACACGCGCCGCCCGCCGACCTGGCTCTGCTTCACCAGCGAGCCGTCGATGAGGGCGGTCAGGGCGTCGATGGCGTGTTCGCCCCACGAACGTCCCTCGCCGAGCGCCTCGACGGCATCCAGCGTGAACCGCGTGGCGAACACGCCGAGGTCCTCGAGCAGCTCGCGCTGCGAGTCGGGGAGCAGGCTCACGCTCCAGTCGATCGTCGCGCGCATCGTGCGGTGCCGCTCGGGAAGATCGCGCACGGCGGCCGTCAGCAGCGGCAGGCTGCGCTCCAGACGCTCGGCGATGCCGGCGGGGCTGAGGATGCGCACCTTGGCGGCCGCGAGCTCGATCGCCAGCGGCAGTCCCTCGAGCCGGCGGCAGATGTCGGCCAGGTCGGCGGCGTTCTCGGCGCTGACGTCGAAGTCGGCGTCGATCGCCCGTGCCCGGTCGACGAACAACGTCACCGCGGCCGAACGCGTCGCACGGTCCAGGCTCGCCGGGCCGTCGCCGGCCGGCGTCGTCAACGGCGCCACCTCGAACACGCGCTCGCCGCGGATACGCAGCACGATGCGGCTCGTCACCAGGAACGTCGCCGTCGGCGCGACCGTGTACAGCCGCACGAGCACGGGTGCGGCATCCACGATCTGCTCGAAGTTGTCGAGCACGATGAGCACCCGGCGATCGGCGAGGGCGTGGGCGATGCGCTCCTCGAGGGCGGCTTCGCCGTTGTCGCGGATGCCGAGATAGTAGGCGATCGTCGGCAGCAGCAGCCCCGGCTCGAGCACGCCCTCGAGGAGCACGAAGTACACCCCGTCGGGGAACATGTCGCCGCACGCCAGCGCCGTCTCGATCGCGAGGCGGCTCTTGCCGATGCCACCGGGGCCGATGAGGCTCACGACGCGATCTGTGCCGCGTGCGAGGAGCGTCCTGACAGCGTCGATGTCCGCCTCGCGGCCGATCGTCGGGGTGTAGGGGACCGGCACCCGGCCGATCAGGGAAGGAATCACCGGTTCCGGTTCGGATGCCGCCGATGCCCGCGATTCGTCGAAGCGCTCGGCGAGGAGCATGGCGAGGTCTCCGGCGACCTGATCTTCGAGGTCGTCGGCGGAGCGGAAGTGCAGGTAGGCGGCGGTGTCGTCGGCCTGGATGCGGGCGATGAGCTGGGTGAGGCGCTCGTCGCGGGGGTCGGCGTCCTTGACGTAGATGAGCTTGGGCATCTCGGCGGCGGCGAGGTTGTATTCGTCCTCGAGGCCGGAGACCTCCTCTCCGGGAGCGACCCAGCCGTAGCTCGCACCGTAGATGCCGATGAAGACGTCGCTCTGCGCGAGGTAGGACCGGTAGAGGTCCCGCGGCGGATGCGGACGGGCGCCCAGCTCGAACATCACGGGCGCGAGTCGCAGGCGCTCGATGGCCGACCTCACCGCTTCACGTTCGTCGCCGAGCTCGCGCAGGGTCGAGCTCACGAACACCCGGATCCGCTGGTCGGGTGTGCGGATCACGGGGGATCGCGCAAGACCGGTCACCATGACGGGACCTTCTGCAGATCGGCCTCGGGTTCGGGCAGTGCGATGGCGATGGCGTCTGCGAGAGCCATCTCCGCACCGGCCTGGGCCCCGGCCTCGACGCTCTCGGGGTCGGTGGCGCGCAGGGCCGCGAGCGGTTCGAGGTGCACGGCGAACCCCGCGGGGTCGTACACGCCGGTCTTCTCGCGGATCGTCGCCGCTACCGCCGCGAGGGCGCCCGCCCGCCAGCCGTCGCCCCGCGAGGCCGCGACCGCGCAGATCCCCTCGATCCCGTAGGTCGCGCCGTCGACGAAGTGCAGCCGTATCGACAGGGTCAGGATGACGAGGAACTCCTCTTCCGCGGATTCGTGGTCGCCGAGCATGAACCTCAGGCGGGCGCGGTTGCTGCCCGCAACGACGCGAGTGAACGCATCGTCTGCGGCCTCGGCGATCTGGACTGCGCGGTCGAAATGGGCGAGCGCCGCGGGAATGTCACGGCACACCACGCCCAGCTGCCCGAGCGCCACCTCCGCGAGCGACTCCGCCCAGCTGTCGCCCAGCCCGTGGAGCTTCGCGATCGCGCTCTCGAACTCGGCGCGTGCCGTAGCGGGGTCGAGGTCGGGGAACTGCAGCCGGGTCGACGCCTGTGCCGCGAGCGCCATCGCGGCGGCCTGTTCGTCTCCGCTCTCGGTGAACAGTCGCACCGCCTCGCCGAGCCCCGCCACCACCTGGTCGCTCGGCCGCTGCCAGAGCTCTGCCCACAGCGGGAAGAACGTCGCGATCGCACGCGTGCGGGCGGTGATCGGCAGTTGCTTCTCCAGGAGCTCCAGCATCCACACGCGCACGTCGGCGAAGTAGCCCGAGATCCACCAGTAGGGCAGCAGCGTCCACGCGAAGTCGCCCGCGTCGTCCAGCCGGTCCTCCTGGACGAGGTGCCGCGCAGCCGCGCGCAGGTTCGGAACCTCCAGTCCGAGCTCGGCGACGGCGGTGATCTGTGCGGCGCCGCGCAGCCGGGGTGCGATCCGCCGCACCAGCGCCAGGTAATACTCTGCGTGCGCGATCCGCATCGCGTCGGCCGCGCCGCGGGACTCGAGCACCCCGAGGGCGTACTCGCGGACGATGGCGAGGAGCGAGAAGACCGTTCGGCCGCCCGAGTCGAGGCGCTGCACCAGGGATGCGTCGATGAGTGCGGCGAGCGTCTCGATCGTCTCGTCACCCCAGGATCGCCCCATGCCGACCGCCTCGACCGCCTCCAGGGTGAACCGCGCCGCGAACACCCCGAGGTCCTCGAGCATCGCGCGCTGGTCCTCGGTCAGCAGACCCACACTCCAGTCGATCGTCGCCCGCATCGTGCGATGCCGATCGGGCAGGTCCCGCGCGGAGGTCGACAGCAGCGGGAGGCTGTTCCCGAGTCTCTCGGCGACGTCGTGGGGCGAGAGCAACCGGATCTTCGCCGCGGCGAGCTCGATGGCCAGGGGCAGGCCGTCCAGCCGCCGGCAGATCTCGACGACGTCCTGTGCGTTCTGCGCCGTCAGCTCGAAGCCCGGCAGCGCGGCGGCGGAGCGCTCGGCGAACAGCCGGCACGCCGAGGAGGCCTGCGCCTGGGCGAGGGTCGCAGGAGCTTCGGGGGCGGGCGTCTCGAGCGTTTCGACATCGAACACGCGTTCGCCGCGGATGCGCAGCACATTCCGGCTGGTCACCAGGAAGCAGGCGCGCGGAGCCAGCGTGTAGAGACCGACGATGACCGGAGCCTCGTCGATGATCTGCTCGAAGTTGTCGAGCACGATGAGGACATGGCGGTCGCCGATCGCCTGTGCGATGCGCTCTTCGAGCGTCGCCGCACCGGTGTCGCGCACGCCGAGGACGTAGGCGATCGTCGGCAGCAGCAATCCCGGCTCCAGCACGCCCTCCAACGGCACGAAGAAGACGCCGTCGGGGAAGAGATCGGCGTCGGCGTGGGCGGCCTCGATGGCGAGCCGGCTCTTGCCGATGCCGCCGGGGCCGACGAGGCTCACGACCCGGTGCTGTCCTCCGGCCAGCAGTGCGCGGATCTCGGCGAGCTCGCCCTCGCGCCCGATCGTCTCGGTGTACGGCGCCGGCACCCGCGCAGTGAGGCCGATGTCGGCCGCGCCGGCCGGTGCACCGTCGTGCCGGGACTGGTCGAAGCGTTCGGCGAGGAGCATGGCGAGGTCGCCGGCGACCTGGTCTTCGAGGTCGGCGGCGTTGCGGAAGTGGAGGTAGGCGGCGGTGTCGTCGGCCTGGATGCGGGCGATGAGCTGGGTGAGGCGCTCGTCGCGGGTGTCGGTGTCTTTGACGTAGATGAGCTTGGGCATCTCGGCGGCGGCGAGGTTGTATTCGTCCTCGAGGCCGGAGACGTTTTCGTCGGGGGCGACCCAGCCGTAGCTGGCGCCGTAGATGCCGATGAAGATGTCGCTCTGCGCGAGGTAGGACCGGTAGAGGTCCCGCGGCGGATGCGGGCGGGCGCCCAGCTCGAACATCACGGGCGCGAGCCGTAGGCGCTCGATGGCCGACCTCACCGCTTCACGTTCGTCGCCGAGCTCGCGCAGGGTCGAGCTCACGAACACCCGGATCCGCTGGTCGGGCGTGCGGATCACGGGGGATCGTCCCCCAGTCATGACCACATCATGGACCTGTCCGGCCGATTCCGCCACGGTTTCAGTGCATCGGTGTATCGGCAGCGGTCGTTCCTCCGCGGGCGTCCTTCCGCTCGGCCTCCGTCAGGAGTATGGTGCGGCGGTGACGGCGCCGAAGGGGACGCCGTTCGTCCGATCCGGGACTTCGGGCGTCACCATGGGGAGGGGAATGCAATGAAGAAGGTCTTGGCGTGCGCGGCGGTGGCGATCGGGCTGGTGCTCGGCAGCGGCGGAGCCGCGATGGCAGGAGAGGCGACCGGCAACGGCGGTGAGGCGCAAGGCGCCAACAACTCCGCGTCGGAGTGCGCGTTCTCGGGGCAGGACACCATCGACAGTGTCGAGGGCAACCCCGAGGGCTTCGACGACGACATGCTCGCGATGCGGGGCAACCAGAAGAACGGCTACAAAGGCATCCAGAGCTACGGCATGTTCGTGAGCGCCGGCATCGACGTCGGCGTGAACCCGGGCATGGCTTGCCGAGGAAACCTCGGCAAGAAGTAGGCAGCACCACGTCGCGCCCGCGCGGTCTGGCCCCTGGGCTGGGCCCGCGGGCGCTGTGCTGCGCGCGTTTATACCGCAGCATCCGAAAGTCGTCAAGGATCGGACTGGACACGGCGCGTCGTTCGACGTATAGTTGGTCTTTGCGCTCTTGGATTCCCCCTGCCCTCATATGGTGGTCGGCTGTGCCCGCGCCCCCCGCGTTCACGCGAGGAGTGCCGCGCGGGTTTCGGGGAAGAGAGCACTCCACCTGACGACAAGGAAACGAGCCCTACGGGCCCACGGAGGTAATCCCCTTGGCTGCTGCGCGCAACGCATCCAACCCCACCACCCCCAAGAACGGACGCGGAGCTTCCCGCCTCTCGTTCGCCAAGATCTCCGACACGCTGACGGTCCCCGACCTTCTCGCGCTGCAGACCGAGTCGTTCGACTGGCTCGTGGGCAACGAGGCCTGGAAGGCCCGCGTCGCCCAGGCGAAGGCCGACGGTCGCACCGACGTGCCCGAGATCAGCGGCCTCGAGGAGATCTTCGAGGAGATCAGCCCGATCGAGGACCTGAGCGAGACCATGCAGCTCTCGTTCACGAACCCCTACCTCGAGCCTGAGAAGTACTCCATCGAGGAGTGCAAGGAGCGCGGCAAGACGTACGCGGCCCCGCTCTACGTCGAGGCCGAGTTCATGAACCACCAGACCGGTGAGATCAAGACCCAGACGGTCTTCATGGGCGACTTCCCGCTCCAGACCGGCAAGGGCACTTTCATCATCAACGGCACCGAGCGCGTCGTCGTGTCGCAGCTCGTCCGTTCGCCCGGCGTCTACTTCGACAAGACCGCCGACAAGACGTCCGACAAGGACATCGTCTCGGCGCGCGTCATCCCGAGCCGTGGCGCATGGCTCGAGTTCGAGATCGACAAGCGCGACCAGGTCGGCGTCCGCATCGACCGCAAGCGCAAGCAGTCGGTCACCGTCTTCCTCAAGGCGCTCGGCCTCACCAGCGAGGACATCCTCGCCGAGTTCGCCGGCTTCGACTCGATCGAAGAGACGCTGTCGAAGGACACCATCCTCACCAAGGAAGACGCCCTCCGCGACATCTACCGCAAGCTCCGTCCGGGCGAGCAGGTCGCCGCCGAGGCCGCCCGCGCGCTCCTGGACAACTTCTACTTCAACCCGAAGCGCTACGACCTCGCCAAGGTCGGCCGGTACAAGATCAACCACAAGCTCGGCCTCGACAAGCCGCTGTCGGACTCGGTGCTGACGGTCGACGACATCGTCGCCACCATCAAGTACCTCGTGCGCATCCACCGCGGCGACGTCACCTTCGACGGCGTGCGCGGCGGCAAGCCGGCCGAGATCCGTCTGGACGTCGACGACATCGACAACTTCGGCAACCGTCGCATCCGCGCGGTCGGCGAGCTCATCCAGAACCAGGTCCGCACCGGTCTGTCGCGCATGGAGCGCGTCGTCCGCGAGCGCATGACCACGCAGGACATCGAGGCGATCACGCCGCAGACCCTGATCAACGTCCGCCCCGTGGTGGCCGCGATCAAGGAGTTCTTCGGAACGTCGCAGCTGTCGCAGTTCATGGACCAGAACAACCCGCTCGCGGGTCTGACGCACAAGCGCCGCCTCTCGGCCCTCGGCCCCGGCGGTCTGTCGCGTGAGCGCGCCGGCGTCGAGGTCCGCGACGTCCACCCGTCGCACTACGGCCGTATGTGCCCCATCGAGACCCCGGAAGGCCCGAACATCGGCCTGATCGGCTCGCTCGCCTCGTTCGCGCGCATCAACGCGTTCGGCTTCATCGAGACGCCGTACCGCCGCGTGGTCGACGGCAAGGTCACCGACCAGATCGACTACCTGACCGCCTCGGAAGAGAGCGACTACATCGTCGCCCAGGCCGGTGTCGAGCTGAAGGCCGACGGCCGCTTCGCCCAGGACCGCGTCCTCGCCCGTCGCGGCAACGGCGGTGAGGTCGACCTCTTCCACTCGGAGGAGATCGGCTACATGGACGTCTCGCCGCGCCAGATGGTGTCGGTCGCGACCTCGCTGATCCCGTTCCTCGAGCACGACGACGCGAACCGCGCCCTCATGGGCGCGAACATGCAGCGCCAGGCCGTGCCGCTTCTCCGTTCGGAGTCGCCGGTGGTCGGCACGGGCATGGAGGGCTTCGCCGCGATCGACGCCGGTGACGTCGTCACCGCCGACAAGGCGGGTGTCGTCGTCGAGGTGTCGGCCGACGTCGTGACCGTGCAGCTCGACGAGGGCGGCACGCAGGACTACTTCCTGCGCAAGTTCGACCGCTCCAACCAGGGCACGAGCTACAACCAGCGCGTCGTGGTCTCGGCCGGCGAGCGCGTCGAGGCCGGCGAGGTCATCGCCGACGGTCCCGCGACGGAGAACGGCGAGCTCGCGCTCGGCAAGAACCTCCTCGTCGCGTTCATGACGTGGGAGGGTCACAACTTCGAGGACGCGATCATCCTGAGCCAGGACCTGGTGAAGGACGACACCCTCTCGTCGATCCACATCGAGGAGTACGAGGTCGACGCGCGCGACACGAAGCTCGGCAAGGAGGAGATCACCCGTGATCTCCCCAACGTGAGCCCCGACCTGCTCAAGGACCTCGACGAGCGCGGCATCATCCGCATCGGCGCCGAGGTCCGCCCCGGCGACATCCTCGTCGGCAAGGTCACGCCCAAGGGCGAGACCGAGCTGTCGGCCGAGGAGCGCCTGCTCCGCGCGATCTTCAACGAGAAGAGCCGCGAGGTCCGCGACACGTCGCTGAAGGTGCCCCACGGTGAGCAGGGCACGATCATCGCGGTCAAGGAGTTCAACGCCGAGGACGGCGACGACGAGCTCGGCTCGGGCGTCAACCGCCGCGTCGTGGTCTACATCGCCCAGAAGCGCAAGATCACCGAGGGCGACAAGCTCGCCGGTCGTCACGGCAACAAGGGCGTCATCGCGAAGATCCTCCCCGTCGAGGACATGCCGTTCCTTGCGGACGGCACGCCGGTCCAGGTCATCCTGAACCCGCTCGGCATCCCCGGTCGAATGAACTTCGGCCAGGTCCTCGAGCTGCACCTGGGCTGGATCGCGCAGCAGGGCTGGAAGGTCGAGGGCACCCCCGAGTGGGCCGCCCGGCTTCCGGAGCAGGCGTTCGAGGCCCCCGCGGGCACCAAGGTCGCCACCCCGGTGTTCGACGGTGCCTTCGAGGCCGAGATCGCGGGTCTGCTCGACTCGACGCTGCCCACGCGCGACGGCGACCGCCTGATCGACTCCACGGGCAAGACGCAGCTGTTCGACGGCCGCTCCGGCGAGCCGTTCCCGGCTCCGATCTCGGTCGGCTACATGTACATCCTGAAGCTGCACCACCTCGTGGACGACAAGATCCACGCGCGCTCGACGGGCCCGTACTCGATGATCACCCAGCAGCCGCTCGGTGGTAAGGCGCAGTTCGGTGGTCAGCGCTTCGGTGAGATGGAGGTGTGGGCCCTCGAGGCCTACGGCGCCGCGTACGCGCTCCAGGAGCTCCTCACGATCAAGTCCGACGACATCCTCGGCCGCGTCAAGGTGTACGAGGCGATCGTCAAGGGTGAGAACATCCAGGAGCCCGGCATCCCCGAGTCGTTCAAGGTGCTCATGAAGGAGATGCAGTCGCTCTGCCTGAACGTCGAGGTGCTCTCGGCCGACGGCACGGCGGTCAACCTCCGCGACACCGACGACGACGCCTTCCGCGCAGCGGAAGAGCTCGGCATCAACATCTCCAGCCGCTTCGAGTCGTCGTCGATCGACGAGATCTAAGCGCGCCAGGTAACGAACGAATTTCCGACACAGGAGAACCAGTGCTCGAATCAACCACTTTCGATCAGCTTCGCATCGGCCTGGCCACCGCTGACGACATCCGTCGTTGGTCCTACGGCGAGGTCAAGAAGCCCGAGACCATCAACTACCGCACCCTGAAGCCCGAGAAGGACGGTCTGTTCGGCGAGCAGATCTTCGGACCCTCGCGCGACTGGGAGTGCGCGTGCGGCAAGTACAAGCGCGTCCGCTTCAAGGGCATCGTCTGCGAGCGCTGCGGCGTCGAGGTCACCAAGTCCTCGGTGCGCCGTGAGCGCATGGGCCACATCGAGCTCGCCGCGCCCGTCACGCACATCTGGTACTTCAAGGGCGTCCCGTCGCGCCTCGGGTACCTGCTCGACATGGCGCCGAAGGACCTCGAGAAGGTCATCTACTTCGCCGCCTACATGGTGATCTCCGTCGACGAGGAGGCTCGCCACCGCGACCTCTCGACGCAGGAGAACAACATCCGCCTCGAGCTCAAGACGCTCGCCGACCGCCGCGACGCGCGTGTCGCCGCTCGCCTCCAGAAGCTGGAGGAGGAGCTCGCCGCGCTCGAGGAGGAGGGTGCCAAGGCCGACCAGAAGAAGAAGGTCAAGGACGCCGCCGAGAAGGAGATGGCCGGTATCCGCAAGGGCACCGACGACCAGATCACGCGCCTCGAGAAGGTGTGGGAGGACTTCCGCACGCTCGAGGTCGGCCAGCTCAAGGGCGAAGACGAGATCTTCCACGAGCTGCAGGACCGCTTCGGTCAGTACTTCGAGGCCCACATGGGCGCCGAGTCGATCAAGCGTCGCCTCGAGGCGTTCGACCTCGCCCAGGAGTCCGAGGACCTGCACCTGCAGATCTCCGAGGGCAAGGGCCAGCGCAAGATCCGTGCGATCAAGCGCCTCAAGGTCGTCAACTCGTTCCTGCAGACCGGTATGAGCCCGGCCTCGATGGTGCTCGACGTCGTCCCGGTGATCCCGCCGGAGCTGCGCCCGATGGTGCAGCTGGACGGTGGCCGCTTCGCGACCTCCGACCTGAACGACCTCTACCGTCGCGTGATCAACCGCAACAACCGCCTCCGTCGCCTGATCGACCTCGGTGCTCCCGAGATCATCGTGAACAACGAGAAGCGGATGCTGCAGGAGGCCGTCGACGCGCTGTTCGACAACGGCCGCCGCGGTCGTCCCGTCACGGGCACGGGCAACCGTGCGCTGAAGTCGCTGTCCGACATGCTCAAGGGCAAGCAGGGCCGGTTCCGTCAGAACCTGCTCGGCAAGCGCGTGGACTACTCAGGCCGTTCGGTCATCATCGTCGGCCCGCAGCTCAAGCTCCACCAGTGCGGTCTGCCCAAGCAGATGGCGCTCGAGCTGTTCAAGCCGTTCGTGATCAAGCGCCTGATCGACCTCGGTCACTCGCAGAACATCAAGGCGGCCAAGCGCGCCGTCGAGCGCACGCGTCCCGAGGTGTGGGACGTGCTCGAGGAGATCATCCGCGAGCGTCCCGTGCTGCTCAACCGCGCACCCACGCTGCACCGTCTCGGCATCCAGGCCTTCGAGCCTCAGCTCGTCGAGGGCAAGGCCATCCAGCTGCACCCGCTCGTCTGCGCCGCGTTCAACGCGGACTTCGACGGTGACCAGATGGCCGTGCACCTGCCGCTGTCGGTCGAGGCCCAGGCCGAGGCCCGCATCCTGATGCTGGCGTCGAACAACATCCTGAAGCCGTCGGACGGCCGTCCGGTGACCCTGCCCTCGCAGGACATGATCATCGGTCTGCACCACCTGACCACGGTCATCGAGGGCGCAGCCGGCGAGGGCCGCGTGTTCGGCTCGGTCGGCGAGGCGATCCTGGCCAAGGACGAGGGCACCCTCGACCTGCAGGCCAAGGTGCGCATCCGCGTCCCCGGGCTGACGTTCCTCGAGGGCGAAGCGCCCGAGGGCTACGAGCGCCACGGCCTCGTGGACGCGTCGCTCGGCCAGGCGATCTTCAACGACACGCTCCCCAAGGGCTACCCGTTCGTTCGCGAGCAGGCCGACAAGGGCAAGCTGTCGCAGATCGTGAACAAGCTGGCCGAGGAGTACCCGAAGGTGGAGGTCGCGGCTTCGCTCGACCGCATCAAGGACGCCGGCTTCTACTGGGCCACCCGTTCGGGTGTCACCGTGGCGCTCAGCGACATCCTCACGCCGCCGAACAAGGGCGAGATCGTCGCGGGCTACGAGAAGCAGGCCGCGAAGGTCCAGGCGCAGTTCGAGAAGGGTCTCACCACCGACGCCGAGCGTCGTCAGGAGCTCATCAAGATCTGGACCGAGGCGACCGACGAGGTCCAGAAGGCGATGCGGGACAACTTCCCGGCCGACAACACCATCAACCGGATGGTCTCGTCGGGTGCTCGTGGTAACTGGCTGCAGATCCGCAACATCGCGGGTATGCGAGGCCTGGTGAACAACCCCAAGGGTGAGATCATCCCGCGTCCGATCATCTCCTCGTACCGCGAGGGTCTGTCGGTGGCGGAGTACTTCATCGCGACGCACGGTGCCCGTAAGGGTCTGGCCGACACGGCCCTCCGTACCGCCGACTCGGGGTACCTGACCCGTCGTCTCGTGGACGTCTCGCAGGATGTCATCATCCGCGAGGAGGACTGCGGCACGACCAAGGGCCTCGAGTTCACCATCGCCGCCCCCGGCGCCGACGGTGAACTGGTGCGCGACGCGAACGTCGAGAACTCGGTGTTCGCCCGCACGCTCGCGGCCGACGCGGTCGACCCGAAGGGCGAGGTCGTCGCCTCCGCCGGTGAGGACGTCGGCGACGTGCTCATCGACAAGCTGGTGGCGGCGGGTGTCGAGTCGATCAAGGTCCGCTCGGTGCTCACCTGCGACTCGGCCGTCGGTGTCTGCGCGAAGTGCTACGGCCGTTCGCTCGCGACCGGCAAGATCGTCGACATCGGCGAGGCCGTCGGCATCATCGCGGCCCAGTCGATCGGTGAGCCCGGCACGCAGCTGACCATGCGTACCTTCCACACCGGCGGTTCGGCCTCGGCCGATGACATCACGCAGGGTCTGCCCCGCGTGCAGGAGCTGTTCGAGGCCCGCACCCCGAAGGGTGCGTCGCCGATCGCCGAGGCCGATGGCCGCATCACGATCGACGAGACCGAGAAGTCGAAGAAGGTCATCCTCACGCCCGACAACGGCGACGAGCCGCACGTCTACCCGGTCCTGAAGCGCGCGACGCTCCTGGTCGAGGACGGGCAGCGCGTCACGGTCGGTCAGCCCCTGCAGGTCGGTACGCTCGACCCCAAGGAGGTCATGCGCGTGCAGGGTGCCCGCGAGGTGCAGAAGTACCTCGTGAACGGCGTCCAGGGCGTGTACCGCTCGCAGGGTGTGCCGATCCACGACAAGCACATCGAGGTCATCGTCCGTCAGATGCTGCGGAAGGTCACCGTGGTCGACCACGGCGACACGACGCTGCTGCCGGGTGAGCTGGTCGACTTCAAGAAGTACCAGAACATCAACCGCGAGACCGTGGCCGAGGGCAAGCGCCCCGCGTCGGGTCGTCCCGAGCTGATGGGTATCACGAAGGCGTCGCTCGCGACCGAGTCGTGGCTGTCGGCCGCGTCGTTCCAGGAGACCACCCGCGTCCTGACGCAGGCGGCCATGGAGGGCAAGAGCGACCCGCTCGTCGGCCTCAAGGAGAACGTCATCATCGGAAAGCTCATCCCCGCCGGAACCGGCCTCGCGAAGTACCGCGATGTCACGGTCGAGGCGACGGAAGAGGCCAAGAGCGAGCGGTACCCCAACCGCATCTTCGCCTCGGACGGCGCGTACACCGACGCCGACCTGAGCTACGTCGACTTCGACAGCTTCTCGACGGACGGTTTCACCACCGACTACAACTGAGTCGACCAGGGTCCGATCGGACCCGCACGTCGCAAGCGAAGGGCCCTGGCTTCTGCCAGGGCCCTTCGTCGTTGCGGGAAACGGATGCCGCGACTCAGTACTGCGTCGTCTTCCCCGTGTCACCCGTGGTGCCGGTCGTGCCCGTCGTGTCCGTGGCTCCGGGGGTGCCCGAAACTCCGGTGGTGCCGGTGCTGCCCGTCGAACCGCTGCTCGGGGCGACGTTCGCCTTGACCCGCTCCGCGGTGCTCTGAGCCTCTTCCTTCACGGTCTCGGCGGATGCGGCGGCCGAATCCTTGACCTGGTTGACGGCGTCCTTCGCCGGCTCCTTGAGGTTCTGCGCCACGTCCTGCGCGGCATCCTTCGCCTTGTCCACCGCCTTGTCGACGAGCGGCTGCGCCTGGTCGCGGAGCTGGGTGCTCCAGCGCTTCTCAGCGTCCGTCGCGGGGATGAGGCTCGCGACGAGGAAGCCGACGCCGGCGGCGAGGAGCCCGACCACGAGCGGCGTGCCCTGAGTCTGCGCCTTCGCTCGGTTCGGCAGGTCCTTCACCGCGTCGCCCGCCGCGCCGAGCTTGTCGCCGACCGTGTGGCCGGCCGAGGATGCCGAGTCGCCGACGTCGTCGGCGACGCCCATCACACGACCCTTGACGTCGCCGAGCACCTGCCGGACGCGCGTCTTCTGCCGTTCCATGATCTTCGGTGGCGAGACCTTGTCGGCGAGTGCGTCCACATCCCGGCCCAGTTCGTCGCGCGTGACCTCGATATCGGCGCGGATCTGCTCTGCGTTGCTCATTATCGGTTCTCCTGATTTCTCTTGAGCGCGTCGGGGATCTCCTTGACGGTCTCGACCGTCTTCGGAGCCCCTTGCACGGTCTTCAGTCGCTTCCGCCCGACGGCGAAGAGGATCGCGGCGATGATCACCCAGATGACGGCCACGATCACGGCCGACCAGCCGAGGCTGTCGATGAGGTCGCCAAGACCCCACCACAGGGCGACGGACAGGAAGAAGACTGCCATCGCGCCGGCGTACCCGGCGCCGCCGAGGAGCCCTGCGCCCGCGCCGGCTCGCTTGGCCGACTCTGAGAGCTCGGCTTTCGCAAGCTCGAGCTCCTTGCGCATGAGCTCTGACAGGTCACGCGAAACCTCGCCTACCAGCTCGCCCAGCGATGTCTCGGCCGCCTTCTGCTGAGACGGCGTGGGCATATCCGTCATCGTCGTGCCTCTCCTGTCGCGGACCACTCGTCTTCTGCTCCGGTGGTCGCACCGGGGCTGGTGCCGGTGGTCAGCGGGTCGCTCGAGAGAGCGTCGCCGATCGGGGTGTCACCCTCGTAGCCCGTCGTTCCCAGCGCGCCGGCACCGGCAGCCGTGCCACCGAGGCCGGCGGTGGTGCCGCCTGCGACGGTCGGTGAGCCCGTGACGAGGGGCTGCTGGGTGCGGCCATAGGCATCGAGCGTTCGGTCCGTGGTCCGATCATTGTCGCGGGCGTCCGAGACGAGAGCCCGGGTGAGGCGACCGGCGACGAGGCCGACTCCGACCGCGATGGCCAGGAAGGCTCCCGTGTGCCGGCGCGCGAAGGTCCGGACCTCGTACACCACGTCGGCGGGTTCTTTCTGCTCCAGCCAGTCGGCGACGCGGCGGGTCTGCTCGCCGACGGCGCGCACGGCTTTGGTCGCCGTTCCGGAGCCCGTAGCCGTGCCGTCAGCCAGCCCGGCGAGTTCGTCGCCCGTAGTGCGCAGTGCGCCCGCGGCTCGGCGCTGCTGCGTCGACGCCTGGTCCGACAGTTGCGCGCGGGTCTCGTAAAGGAAACCGCGAGCGGCGTCCTTCGCGTCGTGGGCCACGTCCTTGGCCTCTTCGCCGGCGACGCCGGCGACGTACTTGGCACCCGCGTCCACCTCCGCGACGGTCTCGACCGCGCGCTCCTTGACGTCGGCCGAGCCTGTGCTCTGGCCGGAACCCGTGCTCTGATTCGCATACGGGTCGGTGTCGTAAGTCGACATGCTCCTCCTCCATCTCGCGGCGGGGTCGGGCCGGCGATGTGCCGGCTTCGGAGATCCGCCGTGACGACAACCGTGCGTGATGAACCCGGTTGTGAAGAGAGGGTGGCACTCGGCGCATCGGCGGAGTATCCTTCCAGCCCGGAGCCGCGAGGGAGGGCGCGGCGACCGTTCTCGCGCCGTCGCGGCCGCCGCGACGGTTCTGCGGCGTGTATCGATCTCAACTCGGCCCCCCGGCTTACCGTGGAAGACGGAGGTTGGGGGCCCCATGTCGCGGATCGGCGGTCGCAATGCCTGGATCGCCGTGCCCGCCGGGATGCTGTGCGCCGCCGTCGTGGGCACGCTCGTGTGGCTGTCGCTGCCGATGCTGCCCGTGACGGTCGCGTGGGTCGGCGACAGGCTGCGGAGCGCTACGGCGCCGCAGCCGAGCGCCACACCCCGTCAGACGCCGGCGCAGACCGCAGCGGAGGGCGGCGCGATCGACTGCCGCACGCTGTACGCCGACGATCTGTGGAACGAGCTGATGTGGCGGCCGGGGTCGCTCCTCGGCCAGTCCCAGGCGCCGCCGGCGACGACCGCGACATCGTTCGCCGACGCGGCGGCGCCCGAGGTGCTGGTGACCTGCACGTGGCGGTTCGACACGGGCGACATCGTCACGACGCTCTCGAAAGTCGACGCGGATGCCGCCGCCATCGCCGAGGCCGCGCTCGCCGGCGAGGGGTTCTCGTGTGAGGCCAAGGGGCCCGCGACGGCGTGCGCACGCACGCGGGGCGCCGTGCGGGAGGAGCACACCCTGCGCGAGGGGCTCTGGCTCGTGAGTGTCGAGACCCAGTGGCACCCCGAGGATTTCGGAGCGCGACTCGATCGCACCATCTGGGGCTGACCCGGAGGACGTCCCTCAGCCGAAGATGCTCGCAACGAGCGCGGCGGTGTACCCGATGGGGGCGAGATTCGAGTACGCCGTGTCGACGAGGATGTCGTCGCGCCAGAACAGGGTGCGGCCGTCGGTGACCGGGTAGGTCGCGTTCTGCCAGGTCTTCTCGCAGCGCGTGCCGCCGTCCGGCGTGTAGCAGGTGTAGCCCTCGTCCGCCACGAGCTTGTTGAGCATCTCGAGCGCCGGGCCGCGCGACATGTAGCTGATCGTGGTGACGAGCCCGGTCGTGTCGGTGGCGGGATCGCGCCACACGCACACCAGGCCGCCATCGGGCTGGGGACCCGACGAGCCGAAGGCGGGATCGTTGAGCGGCACCCCGTCGAGCTGCGCCAGCACATCAGCGGTGAGCATCGCGCGGCAGTCGTCGGGGATGTCGGCGAGGGCGGTCGCCGACGGTGTCGGGGTGGGCGTCGCCGAGGCGTCCGCCGAAGGAGTCGGCGTGTAGGTGAACTCACCGCCGGCGGGGGCCTCGTCGGGGGCGCACGCCGTCAGGACGACGAGAGCGAGGAGGACGGATGCCGCGCCCGCCGCACGCCGCCGCGCTCGGGTGGGCGTGCGCGCGACGCTGCGCGGGCCGGCGAGGGCTGACACCGGGAGCCGGGTCGCTGGGGATGCCATGGGCTCAGGGTAGTGGGCGGCGCTGCGCGAGACGCCGCGCCGTGCGCCTGCTGTGGATTCTCGCGGCACGCCTCCGCGGCATGCGTGGACCTGCGGGCTACTCTGCCACTGCGGGGACTGGCCCTGCGTGAGGAGTGCCTGCGATGAGTGACCCCAAGTCGTCTTACGGCGAACCCGTCGAAGAGCCCAACGGCGTCGACGACGTCGTCGGCCGTGCGAACGAAGGTCTCGCCGACGCAGAGGCCGCCCGCGGTGACGCGGTCGCCGCCGACGCCGCCCCCGCCGAAGCTCCGATCTCCGCCGACCGCTCCGATGAAGATGTGGTGTCCGACCAGACCGCCGCGTCCGACGAGCACACCCCGGTCGTGACCGACGAGGCCGCTGCGCGGCGCGCCGCCGAGCCGGCCGACGTCGCGACCGACGAGGTCGTCGCACCGGCGACCGCTGCACCTGCCGACCCGGAGCCCGACCCGTGGGCATCGCCGGAGGCGGCATCCCTCGAGTACACCTCGACCGCGGCACCCGTCGCGCCGGTCGCTGCCGACGACGCGCCGACGGTCGTGGCGGCACCGGTCGTGACTCCGAGCGAGCCGGTCGTCGCCGAGCCCGCCGTCGTCGCCGCCGCCGCCGCTCCGCAGCCCATCTTCGTGCAGGCGCCCGAGGCGCCGCGTCCGCGCGGAAACCGCGCGGCAGCCGGCGCCATCGGCCTTCTCGCCGCCCTCGCTTTCGCGGTGCTCTATCTCGCCGTCTGGCTCGGCGTCGGCGCGATCGAGGGAGAGGTCACCGGCGAGAACGTCGGCACGACGGTCCTCGGCGCACTGGCCACGTGGTCGCTGTGGGTGCCGGTCGTGGTCTTCTTCATCGCGTTCTGGCTGCTCGGGGCGATCATCAACCGCGGTCGCTGGGGCGCGTGGGTCATCCTCGGCATCCTCGTCGGCATCGCCGCCTACGGCGGCCACATCCTCGGCGCGCTGTTCCAGGCGCCGTTCTGGGAGCTCACGGCCAGCGAGGGCGGCGACCTCGCCGAGGCCGAATTGCTCACCCCGCTGGCGATCGCCGCGTTCGTCATCGGGCGCGAGCTCACCATCTGGTTCGGGGCCTGGGCCGCGGCCCGCGCGGCACGTGTCACCGAGCTCAACGTCGAGGCGCAGCGCGAGTACGAGCGCACGCTCGAGGCCGGGCCGCAGCTCGTTCGCGCGTAGCCGCACCCACCCGCGCGGCCGGTCCCGACGTAGGCTGGCGCCATGGCCGGTGACGGGGCAGGCGCAGCGTCGGCGGGACCGGTGCGCCCGCCGATCGCCCTCGCGTTCGCGACGATCGGCTTCGTCGCGCTCACCATCTTCGGCCTCGGCATGACGAGCCTCCTGGCGGGTGAAGACGTCATCGCGGCGCCGGGCCTCGGCCAGATCCCCGGGATCGCCGGCGTGGTGTGCGCCACGCTGGCATTCGCCGGCGGACTGTGGGCCGCGATCGCCCGGGCGGGCAGTCCTGCGGATGCCGCGGCCCCCGGCGCGGAGCCGGCAGCGGGAGGCGCGGGCGCCTCGTCGCCCGCGGGCGCCGGGACGCGGCATCCGTCGTACTGGGGTGCCGCGTGGACGACGGCCGCCGCGTTCCTCGCCTACGTCGGAGGGGTGTGGTTCGCCGCCGTCTTCACCGGCGCCGACCTCGGCGTGGCGACGGCTGTCGCCGGACGCCTGGCGACCTCGTGGTTCGGCCTGGCCGTCGCGGCGGCTGCGTTCGTGTCGGCGTGGAGCGGGATCGCGCTCGTGCGCACGCGCGCACACCGTCCGCGTTGGCCCTGGGAAGACGAGTTCGACGAGTGATCGGCGCGCCGGGGCCGCGGAAATCCGCGCTGATCCGGGCGTGAACGGATGCCGGGTACTAGCGTTGAGCGGGTGGAGCGGTCGCTCGAGACCCAAGTCAGCCAGGCGGTGGACGCCTGGCTCGCGTGGTTGCCGCGATGGGAGCCTGCGACGCACCGCGGCCGGACCGCTCCGTGCCGCCGCTGCTTCGGGTCGCCGGTGCTGTCGGCTGCCGGTCTCGGAGCCGACGTCCCGCACGGCGTGCAGCACGGCCTCTCGACCCGGATCAAGACGATCGTCGACCGCTCCGTGGCCGAGTACACGGCGCTGAACCTGCCGATGCTGCAGGGCGAGCTCGATCAGCAGGCGGCCCGCAACCGCGCGCGCAGCTATCGACCCGGCGAAGGGCTCGACCCCGAGTTCGAAGGGCTGCCGCTGGATCCCGACCCGGTGCCGGGCGCGCCCTTCCTCTTCACGATCGCCGGACTCGCCGAAGAGGCCGACGCACACGTCCCGGCGCTGCCGCCGCTCACCGACGAGGCGAAGGCGGCGCTCCGGCAGGAGGTCGGCCTCGCGGACGATTACGCCAACATGGTCGGGCGCGAGGTGTGCACGATCCTGCTGCACCACCGGCTGCGCATCCAGGCCGCGGTCAGCGAGTTCGTCGAGCCGCAGATCGAGGCCATGCTCGCCGACCTCACCAAGTCGCTCGACGCACCTTTCGACCCGCACGACCCCGGCGACGCCCCCCGCCTGGAGTGAGCCCGGCCCCGAGGTCGCCCCGCGCGCTTCTGGCCCCGTAAGCCCGGTCCGTGAGGCCCGGGTCCGTGTGTCCGGTCCGTGTGTCCGGTGCGAGCGCTCGCGTGCGAAAAGTCGGGTCGGTGACGGCGGCGCGCCGGTGACGGATGCCTCGGCCCGGCGTGTCAGCTGACGGACCCGACTTTCGGCACACCAGCTTTCGAGTCCGGCAGGACTTGCCTGGCCGCGGCGTATTCCACAGACCGGTTAGCGGCGCGTGCTCGGAAGTGGTTTTGTTAGCATGGCCAGGTTTGTTGCCGCCAGCGCGGCACGGGTCGTGTCAAGGTAGCGGACTGCGGGGGAGGTGTGGTGGCCACACGGCTTCCCTCGGCGCCCCCGATCCTTCCCGGGCTGGCCTATATCCGCCCGCTCGGCTCCGGCGGATTCGCCGACGTCTTCCTGTACGAGCAGGACATGCCCCGCCGCAACGTCGCGGTCAAGGTCATGCCGAGCGACGTGCGTGACCCCGAGCTGCGGCGCATGTTCAACGCCGAGGCCGACGTGCTGGCGCACCTGTCGGCCCACCCCTCGATCGTGACGGTCTACCAGGCGAGCATCTCCGCCGATGGGCGCCCCTACATCGTGATGGAGTACTGCCCGGGATCGCTCGCGCAGCGCTACCGGGTGGAGCGCATCCCCGTCGAGGAGGTGCTCGCGATCGGCGTGCGCATGTCGAGCGCACTCGAGTCGGCGCATCGCGCCGGGCTCATCCACCGCGACGTCAAGCCCAGCAACATCCTCATCACGACCTTCGGCACTCCGGTGCTCGCCGACTTCGGCATCTCGGCCTCGCTGCAGCGCAAGAGCGGCGGGGAGGTGCTCGCGATGTCGATCCCGTGGAGCTCGCCGGAAGTCGTCGCCGAGCAGACCAGCGGCACGGTCACGAGCGAGGTGTGGAGCCTCGGAGCGACCGTGTACTCGCTGCTCGCGGGCCACAGTCCGTTCGAGCGGCGCGAGCGCGGCCAGAACACCAAGGACCTGCTGCGGCGGCGCATCGCCCGTGCCACGTACGTCGAGATCCCGCGCACCGACGTCCCCGCCGCGCTGCAGAGCGTGCTCGCGACCGCGATGAGCCGCGACCCCGGTCGCCGGTACGACTCTGCCCGTGCGCTCGGCGAGGCGCTGCGCGAGGTGCAGGCGGGGCTCGGCCTGTCGCCGACGCCGCTCGAGATCCCCGACGCGGAGTGGTCCCCGGCATCCGGGCCCGTCGACTTCGGCGACTCGGCGCTGCGCGGCCCCGCGCGTTCGCACATCGAGCGCGATCTCACGCGCAAGGCGCGCGCCGGCAGCGGGGTCGCAGCGCTCGCGCGCGACGAGGACACCGAGATCTCGGCGCCCGCACGGCGCGGACGCGGCGCCGTGCCCTGGGTCGTCGGAATCGGCGCCGGAGTCGTCGTGGGCGCCGGCGCGGTCGTCGTGACCCTCCTTGCGGCGGGGGTTCTCTGATGGCCCGCGGCACCGGGCCGTCGGCGCGCAGCACGACGCCGGTGCGTCGCGGCACGATCATGGGCTTCATCGCCGCCGGGGCGGTCGTGGCCGCGGTCGTCGGGGTCAGCATCGTGTGGCCCGGGCTCGACGCGCAGGAGACGCCCGACGTCGACACCGCGGTGTGGGCGCTGCAGACCGGCGACGGCCGCCGCTACGCGCGGGTCAACACGTCGGTGGGTGAGCTCGACACCGTCCGCAGCATCAGCAATCCCGACCAGGTCGTGCAGACGGGGGATGCCGCGTACTTGTTCAGCGACAGCTTCAGCACGCTCACGCGCATCGACGCGGCGATGCCCGCCGACCTCGACGAAGAGGCGCTGCAGGCGTCGCAGAGGACACCGCCCGGCACGACCGAGGTGGTGACGGCGGGGGACTACGTCGCATATCTGACCGATTCGGGCGCCGTCTTCGCGGGGCGCCTGTCGAGCGGCTCGTCGACGCAGCTCGACCCGTTCCGCACCGATGACGACGACACCCCGCAGTACACCGCCGACGCGATCGCGGTCGACGACCGCGGCATGCTGTTCGCCTACTCGCGCGACGATGGCTCGGTGCTGCGCTACCACGTCGGTGATGGCGAGGTCCGCGCCCGCGACGCGCTCGACGACGATGGGCTGGCCGTGCCGGCCATCACGGCCGCGGGCGACACGTGGGCCGTCGTCGACACGGAGGACGGCGACGTGTGGCTGCGGGGGCAGGACGCCGCGGCCCGGGCGCCGATCGCCGGCACCGTCGTGGTCGGCGCACCGGCTGCCCGCGGCACCGACGTCTACCTCGCCGACGACACCAGCCTTGTGCGGGTGCCGGCCGACGGCTCGGACATGACGACCGAGGTCGGGGGCGGGAACGGGCCGGTGCTCGGCACCCCCGCGCAGCCGATCACGCACGACGGCGAGACGTACGCCGCCTGGTTGGGCACCGGCGACGCCGGCGGGCAGCTGTGGCGCTCGGGCGGCGGGGGAGTGGTGCTCGACTACGGCGCCGAGTCGCTGGCCGACGACGTCCGCCCGGTGTTCGTCGCGAGCGACTCCGCCGTGATCCTCAACGACACGCGTTCCGGGTGGGCGTGGTCGGTGCCGGACGGCGCGCTCATCACGTCGAGCCAGGACTGGAGCCTCGACGACCGCACCGACCCCGACGCGGTGCCGAGCGGGGAGCAGCTGCAGGTCATGCTCGACCCGAAGCCGCCCATCGCCGAGCCGGACGCCTTCGGCGTGCGCGCCGGCGCGCTCGTCTCGCTGCCGGTGCTCATGAACGACCACGACCCCAACGAGGACGTGCTCACCATCGACCCGAAGTCGGTCACGGGACTCGATCCGGCCTTCGGCACCGTGACGGTGACCGACGCCGACCAGCGGCTCGCGGTGCGTGTGCAGCCCGGTGTGACGGGCTCCGCCACCTTCTCGTACGCGGTCGCCGACGGCACGGCCGAGAACGGCCTCATGTCGGAGGCGACGACGGTCACCCTGACCGTGGCGGATGCCGCGGCCCGATCAGCGCCGGAATGGTGCGGGGTCGAGCGGTGCCTGGTGCAATGGCCTCAGCCCGAGGTCGCGCGCGGCGGCACGGTGACGGTGCCGGTGCTCCCGGGCTGGGTCGATCCGGAGGGCGACCCGCTGCTGCTGCTCTCGGTCGAGAACGTGACGGGGCCCGGAAGCGTCGCGGCGACGCCCGGCGGCGACGTCGTCTACCAGCACAGCGATGCCGGCGACGGCGGGGAGGAGCTCATCGAGCTCGCCGTGACCGTCGCCGACACGCAGGGACAGACGGCCGTGAAGCCGCTGATCGTGAAGGTGTCGCCGCAGCCGCAGCTGGCCGCGCAGTCGTTCGCCGTCACGGACACGGTCGCGTCGGGCATCACCGTCGACGTGGCCGACCATGTCACCGGCACCGCGGGCACGCTGTCGCTGGCCTCGGTGCGCGTGCTCGATGACGCCGCCGCCACGGCGACCGTGGCCGGCGGCTCGACCTCGTTCGACTTCACGGCCCAGCAGCCCGGCACGTTCCGCGTCGACTTCACGGTGTCCGACGGCGTCAGCGAGGCGACCGGCACCGCGCGCATCACCCTGCTGCCCGCCGATGCACCGGCGCAGCTCGCGACCTCGCCGGTGGTCGCGTTCGTGCACCCTCAGCAGGACGCCACGCTGGAGGTCTTCGACGCGGTGTCGAACCCGACGCGGCGTGTGCTGCTGCTGAGCGATGTCGCCGCGCGCGCGGACGACGGCGCCACGCTCTCGGTCGACGCGGTCGGGCAGAACCACCTCCGGGTCTCGGGAACGACCGCGGACGGCGCCGCCGGCCGGCTGGGCACCGTCTCGTACGTGGTGAGCGACGGCACCGAGGATGCCGGCGCGAGCGTCCAGGGCGAGGCGACGGTGTACCTGCTCCCGCCTGCGCCGGAGCTGGCGCCGATCGCCGTCCACGACACCGTCGTGGTGCGCGCGGGCGCGCAGATCGACATCCCGGTGCTCGCCAACGACATCGCCCCGTCGGGCGGCTTGCCCACGCTCAACCCGGCCTCGGTGCGGTCGTCCTCCGACGACGCGCTGGCCTTCGCGTCGGGCGACCTGCTGCGCTACCTCGCGCCCGAGGAGCCCGGCGACTACGGCATCGAGTACTCGGTCTTCACCACCGGCGCGCCGGCGCTCGCCGACACGGCGGAGGTCCGGGTGCAGGTGATCGACGCCGACGCCAACCGCGCTCCGACGGCCGACACGCTGGAGGGCCGGGTGCTGAGCGGACAGTCCGCGCTCATCGACTTCGACGGCTTCGGCATGGATCCCGACGGCGATGTCGTGACCCTGGACCGCATCGTCGCCCAGCCCGAGCGGGGTGCCGCGACGGTCACCGCGGACGGGGCGTCGATCATGTACACGAGCGTGCCGGGGGACAGTGGGCAGGTGTCGTTCCGCTACCGCGTCGTGGACGCGTTCGGCGAGACCGCCGAGGGCACGGTGCGGGTCGGCGTGCTCGACACCGAGGCCAACCCGAGTCCGGTCACCTTCACCGACTACGTGCAGGTGCAGGCCGGCGACGGCAACGCCGTCCGCGTCAGTCCGCTCTCGAACGACGTCGACCCGACCATGGGCGAGCTGCGCGTCACCGACATCCGTCCCGACGTGCCGGCGACCCTCGTCGACGGCAGCGATAACCCCGAGTACGCGCGCCTGCGCGAGCAGATCGTCGACGTCGACGACGCGACGGTGCGGATCGCGGCCGGCGACGAACCGGCGACGATGTCGTTCCTCTACGACGTGGAGTCGTCGTCGGGCAACACGGGGCGCGGCCTCATCGTGGTCCGCGTGGTGCGCGAGAGCGTGCCCGACTACCCGGTCGTCGCCGACACCGCCCTGACCGTCGAGAGCCGCGAGGACTTCCCCCGCGGCGTCGACGTGATGGCCGGAAAGGTCGCGTGGTCGGGCGGCGACGTCGACGACCTCGAGCTCTCGCTGTGGGGCGATCCCGCGGGGGTGTCGGTGCAGGGCTCGCGCCTCCGCGGCGCGCTGCCCGCCACCACCCGGCTCATCCCGTTCGCCGTGACCGGCGACGGCGCGTCGGGCGAGGTGACCTCGTACGGGTTCCTGCGCGTGCCGGGTGACGACGACCTGGCGCTGACGCTCCGCGCGGGTGCGGCATCCCCCGAGGTCGCCGAGCTCGAATCGACGACGTTCGACATGGCGAGCCTGGTGGCGCGGCCACGGGGCACGTCGATCGAGATCGGCGACGAGGTGCGCGCCTCGGGCGCCCGCGGCGAGGCGGCCTGCGCCGTCGAGTCCGGTGCGGTCGTGCGCTACGACGCGGGTGCGGGTGCGCCGTGGGTGGACGCCTGCCAGGTGCCGGTGAGGCTGGCGGGCGACGAGGAGTGGACGTTCCTCTCGGTGCCGATCGTCGTGCAGCCGCGTGATCCGCAGCCCGAGCTGCGACCCGGCTCGATCACGGTCGGACCCGGCGAGACCGCGACGTTCGACCTGAAGAACATGACCACCTGGCAGCTGCGCGAGGACTGGGACGGCATCGTCTATGCGACCGAGCACGCGGGCACCGCGTTCCAGGTGACGCAGGACGGCTCCAGCCTGACGGTGACGGGCGCCGACCGTGCCGTTCCCGGCTCGGAGGAGGTGGTGCTGGTGTCGGTCACCAGCCACCCCTCGGTGACGCCGGCGCGCCTCATCCTCCGCGTCGGCGCCGCGCCCTCGACGCTGCCGCAGGGCGGCTCGGTCGTCCAGCAGTGCTCGCAGGCGGCGGGATCGTCGTGCACCATCCCGGTGATCGGCGCAGGCGGCGAGGTCAACCCGCTGCCGCGCACACCGCTGGAGGTGGCCGACGTGCAGTCGACGGGAGCGTGCGCCGGCGTGGGCTTCCAGGTCGCCTCGGCGACGTCGATCACGGCCACATGGACGACGGATGCCCCGGGGGCGACGTGCACCGCCACGTTCTCGGTCCGGGATGCCCAGGGCCGGGTCACGAACGCCGAGCGCGACGGCCGCGTGATGCTGGATCTGCTGGGTTACCCGAAGCCGCCGGCGAGTATCACCCAGACGGCATATGCCGACGGCAGCGTCACGCTGCGGGTCGACCCGGGGGAGGCGCGCCTGGCGTATCCGGCGCTCTCGGGGTTCGTCATCCGTTCCGGCGGCCAGGAGGTCGCCCGCTGCGGCGCCGACGGCGTCTGCCCGACGATCGCCGCCCCGAACGGCGAGCAGCGTACCTACGAGGCGTGGGCGGTGAACGGCGTGGGCGAGTCGAAGGGCAGCGTCCGCACGACGGCCTGGGCGTATGACGCGCCGCTCGCACCGACGAGCGTCACGGCGGCGCCCGTGGTCACCGGCGACGGCGCCGGCGGCATCGTGTCGCTCGTCATCGACGGCATCGAGACGGGCGAGACCGGAAGCCTCGAGATCTCGAGCCCCGCGGGTGAGGTGGTGCGGGTGCCGGTGAACGGCAACCAGACGCGCGTCGAGGTGCCGGGGTACCGCGTCGGCAGCAACACCGCCTCGCTGGTCACCGTGACGCCGTACTCGCGGTTCGAGCTGCCGCCCGGGCTCGGCGGCAGTGCCTCCGGCGCCTCCGCGACGGTGCAGGCGAACGGCGTCGGCAGCCCGTTGTCGCCGCAGCTGACGCTCAGCTCGGTGTCGAACGGCGACGAGACGGCGACGATCACCGCGAACGCCTCGGCCGTGCTCAACGGCGACGGGTCGAGCCTGCGCTACGGCATCGTGCGCGACGGTGAGCGCTGCACGGTGGCTGCGACCGGCTCGACCGCGACGTTCTCGGTGGCGGACGGCGATGAGTACACGTACCGCGTGTGCGTCGAGTCGTACGTGGACGACAGGTCTTACGGGCGGGCCGAGACGTCGGCCAGCGTGCGCGCGCAGCAGTCCGGCAGGGCACCGCAGGGCTGGACGTTCGCGGTCGACGCCACCCCGAACGTGAACGGACAGCGCGCCGACTGGATCATCCGGGCCGAGCCCACCACCACCGAGAGGATCCCCAACCGCAACCACCCCGAGTTCTCGGGTTGGAACGGCTCGACGTCGGTGGTCGGCCAGAGCCCCGGCATCCAGGTCCGTTACGTCCACGACTGGTGGGGGACCGCCACGGGCTGGGCGACGGTGACGCCGCGCGCCGGCAGCGCGCCGTACCAGGTGCAGGCGACGTGGGAGGTCACCTCGTGCGTCGGCGGGAGCGACCTGGCCTATCGCGGCCGCTCGTCCAACGCGCCGGACGGCTCGTCCGCCGCGTTCACGTTCGGCAACGCCGGGCTGCGCTACTTCAACGACCAGGAGAGGCTGCTGACCTCCGAGCCGGGGACGTGGACCGTGCCGATCGGCGCGGTGCGGGTCGAGGGGATCGCCGTCTCGGTCAACTGGGACGCCCAGGGCTGGGGACTCGCGCCCGTGAGCACGACCTTCAAGGCCGACTGCCAGCCGAACAACGGCAACCCCCCACCCGGCCCGACGCCCTGACCGCCGGCATCCACCGCTCATCACGACCATCCCCCGCCACAGAGGACGAGACACGACATGACGATCACGCAGGAGCAGGCCGACTGGTTCGCGCAGACGTTCGGGCAGATCGCCGACAATGTCGAGCGTGCCGTGCTGGGCAAGCGCCACGTCGTCGAACTCGTGCTCACCGCGATGCTGAGCGACGGGCACGTGCTGCTCGAGGATGTGCCGGGAACCGGCAAGACCTCCCTCGCGCGGGCGATGGGGCAGTCCGTGCAGGGCGCGAACACGCGTATTCAATTCACCCCCGACCTCCTGCCGAGCGACATCACCGGACTCAGCGTGTACGACCAGAAGGAGGGGGTGTTCGAGTTCCACGCCGGCCCCATCTTCGCCAACATCGTGCTCGCCGACGAGATCAACCGGGCGAGCCCCAAGACGCAGTCGGCGCTGCTCGAGGTGATGGAGGAGGGCCGCGTCACGATCGACGGCGTCTCGCGTGAGGCCGGCGTGCCGTTCCTCGTGCTCGCGACCCAGAACCCCGTCGAGCAGGCCGGCACCTACCGCCTGCCCGAGGCGCAGCTGGACCGCTTCATGATGCGCACCTCTCTCGGGTACCCCGATCACGCCGCGACCGTTCGCATCCTCGACGGCGCAGCCATCGCGACGGCGGACCTCACGCCGATCATCACGCCGCAGGCCCTCGTCGGCATGGCCGATCTCGCGGCCCAGGTGTATGTCGACGCCCTCGTGCTCGACTACATCGCACGGCTGGTGGACGGCACGCGCACCGCCGACGAGGTGCGCCTGGGCGTCAGCATCCGCGGCGCGCTCGCGCTCACCCGCGCCGCGCGCACCCGCGCCGCCTCGCAGGGGCGCACCTATGCCACGCCCGACGACGTCAAGACGCTCGCGGTGCCCGTGCTCTCGCACCGGCTGATCCTGCACCCCGAGGCCGAGTTCGACGGCGTGACGCAGGAGACCGTGGTCGGCCAGGTGCTGCTGGACGTGGCTCCGCCCTCGAGACGCGAAGCGGTATGAGCGCCGACCGTCCGGGCGGTACCTCAGGGTCTGGTGAGCGCCGGCGCGGCGGCACCGGCACCCTGGATGCGCGCATCACCCGCACCGTCTCGTCCACCGCGACGGAGGGCCGCACCCACCTGACCTCCACCGCCACGGGCTCCGCGACAAGTGTGGCGCCGCGCCGCGGGCGCGCGTTCGTGCGCGCGGCCGTGTGGGGGACGGGCGCGTGGCGGGCAGCCTCCACCGCCATCGGGGCTGCCGCCGTCTGGTCGGCGCGTACGATCCGGCCCGCAGGCGCCCTGGCCGCGGTGGCGGGGACGGCGGGTCTCGTCCTGGGCATCGCCTTCGGCTGGGTGGAGTTCATGGTCGCGGGCGCGGCATCCGTCCTCCTCCTGATCGCCGCCGTGCCGTTCCTCTTCGGCGCCCGCGCCTACGACGTCGACCTCACGCTCACCCACGAGCGCATCGTCGCCGGCGACGGCGTGAGCGGGCGCATCGTGGTGCGGAACGAGAGTCACCGCGTCGCCCTGCCGGGACGCATCGACGTCGCGGTGGGTGCGGGGCTGGTGGAGTTCGGGGTGCCGCTGCTGCGCCCGGGGCACACCGTCGAGCAGCCGCTCGACATCCCGGGCCTCCGCCGCGGCATCGTGACGGTCGGGCCGGCGACCACCGTCCGCAGCGACCCGGTCGGGCTGCTGCGCCGCGAGCACTCCTTCGCCGACGTGCACGACCTCTACGTCCACCCCCGCACGACCGCGCTGCCGTCGACGAGCGCGGGGCTGATCCGCGACCTCGAGGGCGCCCCGACGCGGCGGCTCGTCGACGCCGACATGTCGTTCCACGCCATCCGCGAGTACGTGCCGGGCGACTCGCGCCGGCAGATCCACTGGCGCTCGACGGCCAAGACCGGGCGCCTCATGGTGCGCCAGTACGAGGAGTCGCGGCGCTCGCACATGGCGGTGGTGCTCGCGGTGGCCGAGGGCGAGTACGCGGATGCCGACGAGTTCGAGCTCGCCGTGTCCTGTGCCGCCTCGCTCGGCCTGCGCGCGGTGCACGACGCCCGCGACGTGCAGATCGTCACCGGCTCGGAGATCCCTCGGGTGGTGCGCGGGCGGCTCCGCGCCATCCGCCGCATCCCGGCCGCGGCGCCCCGCCCCATGCTCGACGGGTTCAGCGGCATCGACCTGATCGAGAGCACCATGCCGGTGGGGGAGGTGTGCCGGCTCACCGCCGAGTCGGGCGAGCGCCTGTCGATCGCCTTCGTGGTCGTGGGCTCGCGAGTGCCGCTCAACCGACTTCAGCAGGCGGCGCTGGCGTTCTCGGCCGACACGGCGGTCGTCGGCCTCGTCTGCGACGAGCGCGCCCACCCGCGGATGCAGCAGCTGTCGGGCATGACGGTGCTCACCGTCGGCACCCTGGACGACCTCGCCGGTCTCCTCCTGCGGGGAGCGACGTCGTGAGCGGGCCGATCGACGTGCCGGTGAGCGCGGCGGCCGCCCCGCGCACCGCCGCCGAAGCCCCCGCGCCGCGGCTGGTGCCGCGCATCTGGGTGGGAATCGCGTTCGCGGTGCTGATCGCAGCCGTCGCCGCGGTCGCCGCCTGGCCCATCTACCGCTCCGGTGCCTTCGCGCTCCTGGTCGCCGTCGGAACCCTCGTGGGCGGCGGGATCGCGGCGGTGGCGTGGTGGCGGCGGTGGAGCGGCTGGATCGTCGCGGCTGCGCTCGCCGCCGCCGTGTTCCTGCTCGGTGTGCCGCTGGCGGTGCCCTCGCGCCTCGGCGCGCCCGACGACCTTCTCCGGGGGCTGGGCGAGGTCGCGACCGGGCTCGTGCTGGGGTGGAAGGACCTCGTCACCGTCGAGCTGCCCGTCGGCTCGTATCGCAACCTGCTGGTGCCCGCACTCGTCGTCTTCCTCGTCGGCACGTGCCTGGTGCTGCTGCTGGCCTGGCGCGACGACCGGGCTGCCTACGCCGCGGTCCCCGTGGCGCTCGGCATGGTGACCTTCGGCCTGTTCTTCGGACGCACCACGGTGAGCGCGCCGCTGCAGCTCGGCCCCGTCACGCTGTACGCCCCCGTAGAGACGGCTGTCGGCATCGCCGGTCTCACCACCTGCCTGCTGTGGCTCGCGTGGCGCACGCACGACGAGCGGGTCCGCGCGCTGCAGCGCGCGGCGGCCTCCAGCGGCGTGCGCATCTCGCGCCGCCCCACCGGCGCCGACCGCCGTCGCACGGCGCTCGGCGCCGGCATGGTCGCGGGTGCGCTGGTGCTCGCAGTGGCGGTGGTGCCGTTCGCCGCCCGCGGCGCCGAGCGCGACGTGCTGCGCTCGGCGGTGGGCCCCGACATCGACCTGTCGGCCGAGGTGAGTCCGCTGGCGCAGTACCGTGCGCTGTTCACCGACGACCGCGCCGACGAGGTCCTGTTCACGGTGGAGCCCGTGGCCGACGGATCTGCGGGCGCGCTGCCCGAGCGCGTCCGGATCGCCACCCTCGACGCGTACGACGGGCAGGTCTACCGCTCGGGCGGCGAGGGCGCCGTCGACGCGGGGCGGTTCGTGCGCGTGCCGTCGGCGCTCGACGCCGGTGAGGGCGAGGTCGTCGAGGCGCGCGTCGAGATCGACGCGTGGGACGGGATCTGGATGCCCACAGCCGGCCGGCTCTCTGCCATCCAGTTCGCCGGCGACAGGTCGGCGTCGCTCGCCGATCGGTTCTATTACAACGCCGCCGCATCAGCCGGGGTGCAGACCGCCGGGGGAGGCCTCGAGGCGGGCGACAGCTACGTCGTGCGCGGGGTCGAGCCGCCGACCGCGGACCTCGCCGAGCTCGAGGCGCCCGGCAGCCCGGGGGGTGTCGCCGCGCCCGACAACCTGCGGGCGTGGATGGACGAGCATGTGACGGGCTCCGGCGGCGCCGCCCTCGCGGGCCTGGTCTCGCTGCTCCGGGAGCGCGGCTATCTCAGCCACGGCCTGTCCCGCGGCGACCAGGTGCCGGCATGGGCCGCCGCGCTCCCCGACTACACGTTCCAGCCGAGCGCCTCGGGGCATTCGCTGGCTCGGGTCGACACCATGTACGCCCGCCTGCTCGAGCGAGAGACCGACCAGCAAGGCACGGGGCCCCGCAGTTTCGTCGCGGCGATCGGCGACGACGAGCAGTTCGCGGTCGCGGTGGCGCTCATGGCGCGAGAGCTCGGCTTCCCGTCGCGCGTCGTGCTCGGCGCCCGGCTGACGTCGGCCGAGCCGGGGCTCGCCACATGCGACGACGGAGCGTGCGGGGCGCAGGACCTGACCGCGTGGACCGAGGTGCAGTCGGCCGGCGGGCAGTGGGTCGCCGTCGACGTGACGCCCCAGTACGCCGTGTCGCCGAGCCTGGACGTGACCGAGCAGCGCGATCCCGAGAACGTGACCGAGGTGCGCCCGGACGCCGTGGAGGAGGTCGTGCCGCCGGACCCCGCACAGGAGGACTCCGGCGAGGAGCGCACCCCCGAGGACGGCTCGGGCCTCGACCTCGCGTGGCTCTGGCCGACGTTGCGGATCGCCGGCATCGCGCTGCTCGTGCTGGCCCTGGCGTTCGGTCCCTTCCTCATCGTGATCGGAACCAAGGCCGCCCGCCGCCGATCCCGCCGACGCGCCGGGGCCCCCTCCGCCCGGATCGCCGGCGGCTGGGACGAATACGTCGACGCCGCCGTCGACACGGGGCGCACGGCATCCCGCGCGCTCACCCGCACCGAGCTGGCCGCCGCGTTCGCGACCCCCGCCGGCGACGAGCTCGCGCACACCGCCGACCGTGCGGTGTTCTCGCGCGCCGAGCTGTCGGCCGACGAAGCCCGGCGGTACTGGGACGCCGTCGACGCGGAGCGGCGGACGCTGCGCCGCCAGAATGGGTTCTGGCGCGGAGCCCTGGCGACCGTATCGTTGAGATCGTTGCTCCGCCCACTGGCGCCCGAGGCGGGCGTCCGCAGCCGATTCTCCGAGAGGGGGAGACGGCGGGCTCTGCCCGTGCGTCCCATGCCATGAACGCCACCGATGCCACCGCGGCCGTCTTCGGCACGCTGATCAGCCTGCTCCTGTTCGCCGGTGTCTACGTCTGGATGGCGCTCGCTCTGTCGGCGGTCTTCCGCAAGTCCGGTGTGGAGCCCTTCAAGGCCTGGGTGCCGATCCTCAACATCGTCGTCCTGCTGCAGCTGGCGGGGCTCTCGCCGTGGCTGGTGCTCCTGGCGTTCGTCCCGATCGTGAACATCGCGTTCCTGGTGGTCTTCGCGATCGCGCTCTACCGCGTCAGCGTGGCGTTCGGGTTCGGGGCCGGCATGACGGTGGTCGGGGTTCTGCTCTTCCCGGTGTGGGCGTCGATCGTCGGGTGGGGAAGTGCCCGATGGGTCGGACGGGATGCCTCGTCCCGCGGCCCCCGCGGCGGCGGCGTCCGCCGGGCATCGGCCGAGGCGCCCGGCCTTCCGCCGTTGCCGCCGTTGCCGCCGTTCCCCGCTCCCGCCTCGCGCGCGGGTGAGCCGGCCGTGTTCCCGCCCGCATCGCCCGCCGCCGCCGGCTTCGCTCCGGCCGCGTACGCGCCTCCGCCCCCCGCCGCCACGCCCAGCGCACCCGCCGCAGCTGACGTCGCGCCGCCGGCAGGCGGCTGGACGCCTCCGCCGCTTCCCGGCCGTCCTGTCGCGCCGAGCCCCGGTGTCGCCGGTCCGGTCGCCGCCGCCCCCGTCTCCTCCGCTCCTCTCGACTCCTCCGGCGACGAAGCAGCGCAGGCCGACGCCGGCGCTCTTCCCGACCCCTGGAAGGGTTTCGTCCTCGACACGACCGACCGCAGCGCCGAGGTCACCGGTGCGGTGCCCGGTGCTCCCGGGCCCATCTCGGCCGTGCCGTCCGCTCCCGCGCCCGCCTCCGCCTCCGCGTCCGCGTCCACCTTCGCGCCCGCCTCCGCGTCGGGCCCGTTCGCGGCCCCCGAGGGGTCGACGACGGGCGAGCACCTCACGCGCCCGCCCGTGATGCGGGTGCCGGCCGCTGACCGTGTCCCCGGCGACAGTGTGGTCGACGACAGCGCCGAGCCCTGGGCGCCGGCAGGCTCGCCGATGAGCGAGGGCGACGCATTCCCCGAGGCATCCGGTCCCGTGTCGGCGATCGCCGGCGCACCGGATGCCGGCGCGCCCCGCTCCGCGCGGACGTCGGTGTCGTCCTTCCACGGCAAGCCCGAGATCCCCGACGAGCAGGACGTGCTCGACGAGACGATCATCGCCCGCCGCAAGCGCACCGACTGGACCCTGGTCCCGCCGACCGGCGAGCCGGTCGCCCTGTCGGCCGAGGTCGTGATCCTCGGCCGGCGCCCGGCGGGCGACCCCGACTTCCCTGCCGCGCAGCTGGTGTCGATCCACGACGGCACCGTCTCCAAGACGCACGCCCGGCTGACGCTGCGCGACGACCGCTGGTACGTCACGGACCTCGACTCCACCAACGGCGTGCTGTTCGCGACGGTGATGGGCACCGAGGTCGAAGCGCCCGCCGGCGAAGAGGTCGAGGCCGGGGACCGGTTCCTGCTGGGTGACGCGGAGGTCCGGCTGCGGCGGAGCGACGGGTGATCGATCCCGACGACGAGCGCACGGCCCTCTCGCGGCGCGCGACGGCGGCCGCTGGACCGTCCGCCGACGACGCTCCGGACGACCGGACCCTCCCCAGCAGGCGGGCACGAGCCGGGACGACGGATGCCGGTGCCCCCGCGCCGTCCGACGCGGCCCCGCGCCGATCCACCGCGCTTCCGGCCGACGTCGACATCACCGCCGTGTCGTCCCGCTCCGCGGGGCCGCAGGCGTCCGAGCTGACCACCCAGGCGGCGACCGCATCGGGACCGGTCGGCCCTCGCCGCAGCGCACCCGCCGACGCAGGCGACGCCGACGATCGCCCGGCGGGCCCCGCCCGCACCGGCGCGTCCGCGTGGCACGGCCGCGTCGCGTCGCGTCCGCAGGTCGACGCGGCCGCGTACCGCGCGCGCCAGGTGCCGGCGGCGAACGCAACGCGAGCCGAGCCCGGCCCCCGCGCACCGCAGACGTACATCGACACGGCCGCCGCCGAGGATGGCCGGCGGCGCCGCCGACGCCGTCGGGCGATCGTGGTGGTAGCCGCGGCATCCGTTCTCGCGGCCGTCGTCGCAGTGTCACTCGTGGTTCTGCTGACCGTCGGCTGACGTACTCAGCGGGGGCGATCTGGCGCCCGGGGCGGCGTGTCGCGGCCACGTTCGGCCCGCGGCGTGCTTGCGCGTTTGCCCGACCCCCGAAACCCACGTATCATGGATCGGGTGTGCGCTCACGCGCGCCATCGACCGTGCCTCGGTGCGGACGATGGTGTGGGCGCCGCATCTCAGGGAACGGCCTGCGAACAGGCCACCCCCACGGCATACCCACCAGCGAAAGCGCGTCAGTAATTCTGCCGCGTCGGTGGGTCCGCGTGAGCCCGCAGCGTCATGAATCGCAAGATCCGGATGCGGCGGGGGAGACCACGACGCTGTCACCGTGCAGCAGCTGCGCGCCACAACCGCGCAGACGACAAGGAGAGAACGTGCCAACCATTCAGCAGTTGGTTCGCAAGGGTCGCTCGCCCAAGGTCTCGAAGACCAAGGCGCCGGCGCTCAAGGCGAACCCGCAGCAGGCGGGTGTCTGCACCCGTGTGTACACCACCACCCCGAAGAAGCCGAACTCGGCGATGCGCAAGGTCGCCCGTGTCAAGCTCCGCAACGGCACCGAGGTCACCGCGTACATCCCCGGCGAGGGCCACAACCTGCAGGAGCACTCGCTCGTGCTCGTGCGTGGCGGTCGTGTGAAGGACCTCCCCGGTGTCCGCTACAAGATCGTCCGCGGTGCGCTCGACACCCAGGCAGTCAAGAACCGTAAGCAGGCTCGCAGCCGCTACGGCGCGAAGAAGGGCTAAGCAAGATGCCTCGTAAGGGACCCGCCCCGAAGCGCCCCGTCGTCAACGACCCGGTATACGGCGCACCCATCGTCAGCCAGCTGGTGAACAAGATCCTCGTCGACGGCAAGAAGTCGATCGCCGAGTCGATCGTGTACACCGCCCTCAAGGGTGTCGAGGCGAAGAACGGCCAGGATGCCGTCGCCACGCTCAAGAAGGCGCTCGACAACGTGCGCCCGACCCTCGAGGTCAAGAGCCGCCGTGTCGGTGGCTCGACCTACCAGGTGCCGGTCGAGGTCAAGCCTCACCGCGCCAACACGCTGGCGCTGCGCTGGCTCGTCAGCTACGCGAAGGGTCGTCGTGAGAAGACGATGACCGAGCGTCTGCAGAACGAGATCCTGGACGCCTCGAACGGCCTGGGTGCCGCGGTCAAGCGCCGCGAAGACACCCACAAGATGGCCGAGTCGAACCGCGCCTTCGCGCACTACCGCTGGTAATCCACTTCGCGCGTTTCGTCTCGCTCGTACCTCGCTCGCTCAACGACCGGAGATCTCGGTCGTTGAGCGAGCGAAGCGAGACGAAACGCCCCCGAATCACTTTCAACCCGTAAGGACACCCCGTGGCACAAGAAGTGCTCACCGACCTCAACAAGGTCCGCAACATCGGCATCATGGCGCACATCGATGCCGGCAAGACGACGACGACCGAGCGCATCCTGTTCTACACGGGCGTCAACCACAAGATCGGCGAGACGCACGACGGCGCTGCCACCACCGACTGGATGGAGCAGGAGCAGGAGCGCGGCATCACGATCACGTCCGCCGCCGTGACGTGCTTCTGGGACAAGAACCAGATCAACATCATCGACACCCCCGGTCACGTGGACTTCACGGTCGAGGTGGAGCGCTCGCTCCGCGTCCTCGACGGTGCCGTCGCCGTCTTCGACGGCAAGGAGGGCGTCGAGCCCCAGTCCGAGACCGTCTGGCGTCAGGCCGACAAGTACGACGTCCCCCGCATCTGCTTCGTCAACAAGATGGACAAGCTGGGCGCCGACTTCTACTTCACGGTCGACACCATCGTCAACCGCCTGAAGGCCAAGCCGCTCGTCATCCAGCTGCCGATCGGCGCTGAGAACGACTTCGTCGGCGTCATCGACCTCGTCGAGATGCGCGCACTCGTCTGGCCCGGCGACGCCAAGGGCGACGTGACCATGGGCGCCAAGTACGAGATCCAGGAGATCCCGGCCGAGCTCGCCGACAAGGCTGCCGAGTACCGCGAGAAGCTGCTCGAGACGGTCGCCGAGTCCGACGAGCACCTGCTCGAGAAGTACTTCGGCGGTGAGGGCCTCACGGTCGCCGAGATCAAGGGCGCCATCCGCAAGCTCACCATCGCCTCGGAGCTCTACCCCGTGCTCTGCGGCTCGGCGTTCAAGAACCGCGGCGTGCAGCCCATGCTCGACGCGGTCGTCGACTACCTCCCGTCGCCTCTGGACGTCCCCGCCATCGAGGCGAAGGACCCGAAGAACGAAGAGGTCATCATCGAGCGTCACGCCGACCGTGACGAGCCGTTCGCGGCGCTCGCGTTCAAGATCGTGACGCACCCGTTCTTCGGTCGCCTCACCTACATCCGCGTCTACTCGGGTCACCTCGACTCCGGTGCCCAGGTCGTCAACGCGACCAAGGGCAAGAAGGAGCGCATCGGGAAGATCTTCCAGATGCACGCCAACAAGGAGATGCCGGTCGACTCCGTCACCGCCGGTCACATCTACGCGGTCATCGGCCTCAAGGACACCACCACGGGTGACACGCTGTCCGACAGCGCCAACCAGGTCGTCCTCGAGTCGATGACGTTCCCGGAGCCGGTCATCGAGGTCGCGATCGAGCCCAAGACGAAGGCCGACCAGGAGAAGCTGGGTCTCGCGATCCAGAAGCTCGCCGAGGAGGACCCGACGTTCCGCGTCGAGCAGAACTCCGAGACCGGTCAGACCGTCATCAAGGGCATGGGCGAGCTGCACCTCGACATCCTGGTCGACCGCATGAAGCGCGAGTTCAAGGTCGAGGCCAACGTCGGCAAGCCGCAGGTGGCGTACCGCGAGACGATCCGCAAGATCGTCGAGCGTCACGACTACACGCACAAGAAGCAGACCGGTGGTTCGGGTCAGTTCGCGAAGATCCAGTTCGCGCTCGAGCCCCTTGAGGTCACGGCCGACAAGACGTACGAGTTCGAGAACAAGGTCACCGGTGGCCGCATCCCGCGCGAGTACATCGAGCCGACCAACCAGGGCTTCCAGGACGCCATGGCCGTCGGCGTGCTCGCCGGCTACCCCATGGTGGGCGTGAAGGCGATCCTCACGGACGGCGCGTCGCACGACGTCGACTCGTCCGAGATGGCGTTCAAGATCGCCGGCTCGATGGGCTTCAAGGAGGCCGTCCGCAAGGCGAACCCCGTCATCCTCGAGCCGCTCATGGCGGTCGAGGTGCGTACTCCCGAGGAGTACATGGGCGACGTCATCGGCGACCTGAACTCGCGTCGTGGCCAGATCCAGTCCATGGAGGACGCCCAGGGCGTCAAGGTCGTCCGCGCGCTGGTCCCGCTGTCCGAGATGTTCGGCTACATCGGCGACCTGCGCTCGAAGACCTCGGGCCGCGCCGTGTACTCGATGGAGTTCGACAGCTACGCCGAGGTTCCTCGCGCCGTGGCTGACGAGATCATCCAGAAGGTCAAGGGCGAGTAAGCCCTTTTCTCCTGGGATGCCTCGGTGACGAGGCATCCCGGGGGCACAACTTCACACAGAATCACCAGAATCGTCTCCACTAAGGTGGAGATATCCCCGTAGGCGACCGGCGCACACCAGCGTCCGGAAGTTCTACACGAACGTCCTGAGGAGGACCCAGTGGCTAAGGCCAAGTTCGAGCGCACCAAGCCGCACGTGAACATCGGAACGATCGGTCACGTCGACCACGGCAAGACCACGCTCACCGCAGCGATCTCGAAGGTGCTCGCCGACAAGTACCCGTCGGCCACCAACGTGCAGCGCGACTTCGCGTCGATCGACTCCGCTCCCGAGGAGCGCCAGCGCGGCATCACGATCAACATCTCGCACGTCGAGTACGAGACCCCGAAGCGTCACTACGCTCACGTCGACGCCCCGGGTCACGCCGACTACATCAAGAACATGATCACCGGTGCTGCTCAGATGGACGGCGCGATCCTCGTGGTCGCCGCCACCGACGGCCCGATGGCGCAGACGCGCGAGCACGTGCTGCTCGCCAAGCAGGTCGGCGTTCCCTACCTGCTGGTCGCGCTGAACAAGTCGGACATGGTCGATGACGAGGAGATCCTGGAGCTCGTCGAGCTCGAGGTTCGCGAGCTGCTGTCGTCGCAGGACTTCGACGGCGACAACGCTCCTGTCGTCCGCGTCTCGGGCCTCAAGGCTCTCGAGGGCGACGCCGAGTGGGTCGAGAAGATCGTCGAGCTCATGGACGCTGTCGACGAGTCGATCCCGGACCCGATCCGCGACAAGGACAAGCCGTTCCTCATGCCGATCGAGGACGTCTTCACGATCACCGGCCGTGGCACGGTCGTCACGGGCCGCGCCGAGCGCGGTACCCTCGCGATCAACTCCGAGGTCGAGATCGTGGGTCTGCGCCCGACGCAGAAGACGATCGTCACCGGTATCGAGATGTTCCACAAGCAGCTCGACGAGGCATGGGCCGGCGAGAACTGTGGTCTGCTCCTGCGCGGCACCAAGCGTGACGACGTCGAGCGCGGCCAGGTCGTCGTGAAGCCCGGTTCGGTCACCCCGCACACCAACTTCGAGGGCACGGCGTACATCCTGTCCAAGGAGGAGGGCGGCCGTCACAACCCGTTCTTCACGAACTACCGTCCGCAGTTCTACTTCCGCACCACCGACGTCACCGGCGTCATCACGCTGCCCGAGGGCACCGAGATGGTCATGCCCGGCGACACCACCGACATGACGGTCGAGCTGATCCAGCCGATCGCCATGGAGGAGGGCCTCGGCTACGCCATCCGTGAGGGTGGCCGCACCGTCGGTGCCGGCACGGTCACGAAGATCATCAAGTAAGACGGTTCTCGACGAGGTCGCCCTGCGACCTGATCGACTGCTGTGACGAGAAGCCCCCGGGAGTGATCCCGGGGGCTTCTCGGCGTCCCCGGGCGGCTGTGAGCCGCGCGGGGCCGTTGACGCGCAGGGGTACCGCCGCGGCATCCGTCCCCGGCACAATTGGCCTGACGCCTCGCCGGGGGGCGGCTGAAGGAGTGAGCATGGGCGGTTTCGACGACCTCGTCAATCAGGGCAAGGGCCTGTACGAGCAGAACAAGGACAAGATCGGCGAGTTCCTGAAGTCCGAGCAGGCCGAGGACATCAGCGACAAGGTGCTGGACGGCGCCTCGGGCATCGCGAAGAAGGTCGTGCCGGAGGAACACCACGACACGGTGGACGACATCCGTGGGAACGTCGACGGAGCAGTCGGCAACCAGTAGACCGCCGATGTGACGAGACGGCCCGGGCACACGCCCGGGCCGTTTCGCGTCGGCCGCACTATGGGCAATCCCCAGGACCCGCCCTCTCCAGCCACGCCCGGCGTTCCGATCCGACACTTGACGTGGCCCGACCGCGGGCATAGCTTTGCCCCGGGAACACGTTTCGGCTCGTGTTTGGGGACAACGCCGAACCTCTTCGGGGGCGCCGTTGCAATCGCTGGCCGTTGCGTGATGGGAGGGGCCTCTTCTTGGGGCACCCTGTGTCGTGACGACCAAGGGTGAAGTGATGTTCAGTCGTACTTTCGTGCGCGCCTCTGATGAGGGTCTGCGCCGCCGCATGCGTCAAGAGCGGGCTCAGGAGCGCAAGATCGCGCTCCAGAGGCGCTGGTACGTCGGAGGGCTCGCGGCCGTCGTCGCGAGCGCGCTCGTGTTCTCGGGCATGTCTCCGGCCACCGCGGAGGAGGTGACTCCCACCGATCCCGCTCCCACGAGCGAGGCGACGACAGAGACGCCCTCGACGGATGCCGAGACCCCGCCACCCGCGGAGGAGCCGGCCGCTGAAGAACCCGCGGCCGAAGAACCCGCGCCGGCTGAGCAGCCGGCTGCGCCTGAGGTGACCGCTCCGGAGGGCGACGCGCCGTTCTCGGCGCTGGTCGCACCTCTCGCTGAGCCGGAGGTGTCGCTGTTCGCGCTCGTCCCGTGCGACGGCTGGCCGGTCGCCGGTTCGCCGGTCGCCGGCTTCGAGATCGACGGCAACCTGTGTCTCGACGGCGACGGCACGCTGGACTGGGCGAATGTCGGCGGGCAGCCGGTCGCGAGTGACGGCTTCGACGACCCCGAGCAGTTCGACCAGGGCGCCTCCGAGGCCAACTGGCCGTGGAGCGCGGCGCAGACCATCCTCAACAGCGGATCGGGATCGGCCAAGACCGACATCGGAAACGTGTACGCCTACACGCAGACCGTCGACGGTCACGTCTACGCATACCTCGGCTTCGAGCGCCAGGTGAACACCGGGTCGGTGTCGTACCACGTCGAGCTGAACCAGGCGGACAACGCGTTCGGGCCGGTGCCGACCCGAACGGTGGGCGACCTCCGTCTGACGATCGAGCAGAACGGCAACAACACCATCTCGCTCGTGGGCGCGGACACCTGGGACGGCGACAGCTGGGTCTCGCTCGGTTCGCTCGCCGGCTTCGTGGGCCAGGTCAACCAGGACATCATCAACCGGCTGACGGGCACCGATGAGCTGGAGGCAGGCACCTTCGCCGAGGCCGCGATCGATCTGACGAAGCTCTTCGGTGAGACCGGCTGCAGCGGCAGCTTCGGCGTGCTGAACGTGCGTTCGAGCCAGTCCCCCTCCGAGACGTCCTCCCTCGCCGACTGGGTCGACCCCATCGCCCTCAATGTGCCGTCGACGTGTGCGACGCTCACGATCCTCAAGACCAACACCGACGGCACGCCGCTCCAGGGTGCGGAGTTCACGATCTCTCCGGTGCCGACGGGCAGCGACGGCACGGAGACGACCGGGGCTGACGGCAAGATCGTCCTCGGCGGCATCGAGCCCGGCGTCTACACGGTGACCGAGACCAAGGCTCCTCCGGGCTACCTCCTGCCGACGTCGAACAACCCCCAGCAGGTGACGCTCGGCGACGCAGAGACTGAGACCCTGACGTTCGTAGACCCGCTCGGCACGGTGACCTGGCTCAAGCACGACGGCGCGGGCAACCCGCTCGGCGGCGCGACCTTCCAGATCGTGGCCAACACCGGCGGCGTGGCCCAGGGTGTGGCGGGCTTCCCCCGCACCGTGGTCGACAACGGCACCAATGACACCGACCCGGCTGCGGGCGTGATCAAGGTCGTGAACGTCCCGATCGGCACCTACACCGTGACCGAGACGGCGGCGCCCACCGGCTACGTCCTCGACGGCAACCCGCAGAACTTCTCGATCACCCAGCAGGCGCCCAACGCCTCGCTCACCAACCCGTTCGTGAACATCCCGTTCGCGACGGTGACGCTGAGCAAGGTCTGGGTCAACTCGTTCACGGGTGACAAGGCCGACCTCTCCATCGGGGGAGCGGCCACGGCGAACGGCACCTCGACGGCTCCGACCAACGGTCAGGTCGTCCAGGTCTCCGTCGCACCGGGCTCGGCGCTGACGCTCGCCGAGGTTCTGCCGGACGCCAACACGGGCGAATACTCGTCGGTCCTCACGTGTGTGGGGGCCACTGTCTCCAACAACACGGGAACCGGCGGCTCGATCACCGTGCCCGCGTACCCGGCTTCGGGGGCGGGCGTGCAGTGCACGTTCACCAACACCGCGGTCCAGAAGACCATCACCCTGCAGAAGCGCTGGGTCGATGCCATCGAAGGCGACACGGCGGAGTTGCAGGCAGGTGCCGACACTGCAACGTCGGTGGCGAACGGCACGGCCGAGCAGCTCGACCAGATGAACGTCGCGCAGGTCTCGGTTCGCGTCGGTGACACCGTGGGCCTCAGCGAGGTCTTGGGCGGCGTCGGCAGCTACGGTTCGACCTACTCATGCACCAGCGGTCAGACGACCGGTGACGGCACCGGAACGTCGTTCACGCTCACCGTTCCGAACGCCAACGTGACCTGTACCTTCACGAACACCGCCGACCGCGGCACGGTCACACTGAACAAGCAGTGGGTCAACGCCTTCGAAGGCGACGAGGCCGATCTGTCCATCACGGGTGCGGCGTCCGACAACGCGACCTCGGTCGCGACCGGCGGGAACAGCACCGACGACACGAACGTGGCGTCCGTCGAGGTTCGGTTCGGCGAGAAGGTGACACTCTCGGAGAGCCTGCCCGGCGACAACACGGGTGAGTACACCGCGACGTGGTTCTGCTCGGACGGCAGCAGTGGCGAGGGCGACAGCATCCCCGAGATCACGGTCGAGGGCGACCTCGACTGCACGATCGTGAACACGGCGGATGAGATCAGCGTCACACTCGACAAGCGCTGGATCGATGCCTTCGCGGGCGATGTCGCGTCGCTGTCGATCAATGGCACCACCGAGGAGTCGACAGCGAACGGCACGGCGAACCAGCTCGACGAAGATGTGGTCACCGTGTCGGTGCGCGTCGGCGACGACGTGAACATCCACGAGGTCCTCGACAGCGCGACCAACACCGGCGAGTACGACAGCTCGTACGCGTGCTCCACCGTCGCGAACGGTGTCGGGCAGGGGCGCGACTTCGACTTCGTCGCTCCCGACTCCGATGTGAGCTGCACGTTCATCAACACCGCCATCAAGGTCGGGGTCGTCCTGCACAAGCAGTGGATCGGAGCCGTTCTCGGCGATGACACGACGTTGTCAGTGACGCCTGAAGCGGGCCCGATCCTCACGAGGCTGTCGGAGGTCATCGGCACCGGAACCTTCATCGACAACATCAACACCGTTGTCCTCCAGGCGCGTATCGGCGCCGTGCTGCCGATGAATGAGACGATCGCGCTCAACGCCCTCGGTCAGTACGACTCCACGTACAGCTGCACCGGCGGGCAGGCTTCGGGTACCGGCGTCGGCCGGAGCTTCCAGCTGACCGTGACGGGCCCGAGCCTGTGCTTCTTCGTGAACCAGGCACGCACCGCTAAGGTGCACCTCGTCAAGACATGGGTGAACGGTCAGGAGGGCGATTCCGCCGACCTCTCGATCTCGGGTCTCCCGTTGACCGAAGACACCTCGGTGTCGAACGGCGACCTCGGCTCGTGGACAGACGTCCAGAACGCGCTCGAGAAGCAGGCGCTGATCGGCAGCGAGGTCACGGTCAGCGAGGTTCTCGACGTGGTCGAGGGTGAAGCATCCGACTACACCAGCTCGCTGGTCTGCATCACCGTCGACCACTCGAAGGTGCTCGAAGTCGATGCGAGGTCCGGCACGTTCACCATGCCGAACGAGAGCGTGTGGTGCGAGTTCACCAACACGGCCGAGCGGCCGACGCTGTCGCTCGTGAAGGTCGTGAACGGCGCTCAGGTGGCCGACACCAACTGGCAGCTCTTCGGCACTCCGGCGGAAGGTGACGCCGTCACCAACCCGGCGGGCGGCGATGTCGCTCCGACCGCGGTCCTGCCGGGAGTCGAGTTCGACCTGTCGGAGGACGTGATCGGCGACGTTCCGGGTCTCGGCGAGTTCGAGCCGGAGCTGTGGTCCTGTGTCTCGGACGACGCGGGCACGATCACGCTGACCGACAGCGAGCCGGGTGCGGCGACACTGCGTGGCCTCGACAAGGGCGAGAACGTGGTCTGCACCATCGTGAACACTCACGTCGACCAGGGCTACACACTCGACAAGACCGCGATCAGCTCAGTGCAGAACGAGGACGACAGCTGGACCGTGACCTATGAGATCACGGTGCACAACAACAGCGTGCTCGTGCCCATCACGTACGACCTGACTGACACCCTCGACACTCCGGCCGCAGGCGTCACCTACACCGGCGCCTCGTGGAGCGGGCCGACGAGCGGTGACTTCGACCTCGAGTCGTCGCTGACCGCAGTGCTCGCGGATGACGAGGAGCTCGCCGCCTACAACGGCTCGAACGACGCGGTGTACACCGTGGTGGTCGAGGTCGATGTGACGGCCGAGCCAGCTGACCCCATGACGTGTGAGGAAGGCGGCGAAGGCATCGGCATCGTCAACACCGCCGAACTGACGGTGGGCGAGGATGAGCCGATCGACGACGAGGCGTGCGGCACGGTGCACTTCGACGACGTGGACATCGTGAAGACGTCGAACCTGCCGGAGGGTCAGACCTCGGTCGAGCCCGGTGACGAGTTCGACTACGTGCTGACGGTGACCAACAACGGCACTCGTGACGCGACGGACGTGGTCGTCACCGACCCGATCCCGGACCGCCTCGAGGTGACCGGCATCACGCTCCCGGCTGGCTGGACGAATGACAACGCGCCGGACTTCGTGGACGGCGACAACGTGCTGCAGGTGAGCACGCCGCTGCTGCTCGAGGGCGATTCGGTGGAGATCACGGTGACGGTGGAGTTCCTGCCGGCCCCGGTGCCGCCGATCGAGCCTGGTGACGGGACGGACGAGCCGCCGGCTCCGCTCGAGGAGCTCGTCAACGAGGCCTGCGTCGCCGCGGAGCGTGATGAGGTCGATGAGAACAACTGCTCGGAGATCGAGATCCCGGTCCGCGAGATCACCGCGATCGTCTACACCAGGTGCGTGGCGGACGCCCCGCTCCTGGGCTGGACGATCACCAAGTCCGCGGCGCTCATCGACGAGGAGATCGACTTCCTCTGGACTCCCGACAACGGCACTGCGACGACCGACCCCGCGAACGTCTCGATCACCCAGCCGGGTGGCACTGCGACGTGGAGTGAGGAGATCGACTGGCCGGGTGCGGCGTTCACACCTTCGGGCGTGAGCATCGACTACCCGGGATGGCGGCCGATCGTCGCGAGCGACATCGTGCCCGGATCGACCCCGACGCAGTACTACTACCCGGGAACGACCGACATCATCAGTGCGGCCGACCAGCCGGACTACGTGTTCAACGGTCTGATCCTCGACGACAGCGAGCTCGACTACGCCTGGCGTCTCAGCTCGACGATCACCTTCACGGTCAACCCCGAGCTGGTGTTCACGACGGAGTACCCGGCGGCGACGCCCGAGTGCTCCGTGGCCCGCCACTCGAACGTCCAGATCGAGAAGACGGCCAGTGTCGAGAAGACCGACCCGGGTGCCTCGTTCACGTACACCCTCGCGGTGGCCAACGTGAGCGATGACGCGGCCGCCGAGTCGGTGGTGGTCACCGACGCGATCCCCGCCGACATCAAGATCACCGACGTGAGCTGGGTCGGCGAGGGTGACGACGCGGTGTTCCCGAACTGGCAGACCTGTGAGGTCACCGGACAGAACAGCGCCGGCTACGGCGGCACCCTCGAGTGCGTGCTCTTCGGACCCCTGCAGCCGCAGGGGGCGAACGAAGGCGCCTCGGCGGCTCCGACCATCACCCTGGCGGCGACGGTGAACCCGGCGTCCACGAGCAGTTCGATCACCAATGTGGCAGTCGTGGACTACCACACCTTCGGTGACCCGGACGACGCGGGCCGCGACTCCGACGACGCCATCGTGCTGCTGTCGGCGCTCCCGGCAACGGGTGGCGAGCTGCCGCCGCTGCTGGTCATCATGGGCCTGTTCGCTCTGCTCGGAGGCACGACGCTGCTCCTCGTCGCCCGCCGCCGGCGCGGAGAGGTCAAGGCGACCCTCTGACGTGAGAGAGGGCGGGACCGCCCCAAGGCCCGCTCTCTCCCACCTGGCTCCGACCCGCTCCGGTAGGCCGGAAGCTCGAGCCCCTCGTACCCCGAACACGAGGGGCTCGAGCGCGTCTGCGACACGTGCGGATGACGGATGCCGCGGCCGCGGCTAGACCGTCCCGCGCGTCGATTTCGCACATCGACGTCTGACCGATAGCCTGCACGAACGGCGGTTCTCCGCCGTTCTCCTCTGCGCCCCCCGCATCGGAGGAGGAACGGCACCCCCGTGCCGGTGAGTACGGCGTGCCCCCGCGCGTCGCAGAGAAGTACCGGCGTGCCCCGCACGTCGCTGGGAAGTACGGCGTGCTGTGCGCGCCGCTGGGAAGTACGGCGCGCTGCGCGCGCCGCTGGGACGACGCTCGACGTCGATTAGGGGAGGAACACTGTGTCTGCAGTGCGCAAGAGAACTCTGAAAGCTTGGGCTGGGGCATTGGTCGCCGCGGCACTCGTCGTGGCACCGCTGGTGACCGCCGGCGCGACCGCGGCCGAGGAGGACTGGCCCGCCGCAACGATCGGCATCAAGGGTGAGCTCGTGCCGGCCGCCGGCATGAACCAGGTCGGCGACTGGGTGGATTTCACCGATCACGAGGCCACCTGTTACGAGGGTGGCGGTTCGCACGGGACCGTGACGGACAACGGCCTCACTGTCACCCTCAAACCGTTCGGTGAGAACTGGGATGGAGACCACTGGGAGCTCCTGGTCATCAAGGCCGGCAACCTGTGGAACAACGTCATCGTTCACCCGGAGGCGAACAAGGCGTACGCATCGCCTCCGAACGCCAGTGGCAATCAGGCAGAGGTCTCGCACTGGATCGTCTGTAAGGGCACGACGCCGGACGAAGAGCCCGACCCCGAGGTCATCACGCCGACCCTCAGCTGGACGCCGCCGTCGTGCGTCGCCGCGGGAACTCTCACCAAGGGCCTCGGCGTGACGTGGACCTCTGCGGACAACGGGGACGGTACCACGACGTGGACCGCTTCGCCCGAGGAGGGCACGGTCTTCGCCGACGACGCACAGATCAGCTGGGTCGTTCCGAACCTCAGCATCCGCACGAACTGCGAGGTGCCGCCACCGCTCGTCGAGCCCGGCGAGTGGGAAGACGGCACGTGGGCGTGCGGCGACACCGTCGTGACCCAGACGCGCGAGGTCAGCACGACCACCTACACGCGCGACGGGGAGGGCGTCCTCGTCCCGTCGACCACGAAGAACTCTGAGACGCAGACACGCCCCCTCACGCAGGACGAGCTCGGCGAGTGCCCGCTGGTCCCCGGTGAGATCCAGTCCGTGTGCGTCGGCGACGTGCCGTACCTCGGCTACCAGGTGACGCTGCCCGGGGGCTTCGTGGCCGACAGCGCCAACCCCGTCACGATCACGTTCGTGAACCCGGACGGCGAGGACTACGTCGTCGCGGACCAGCCCCTGAGCGGTGCGCTTCTCTGGCCGGGTGCGTCCGACGGCGAGCCGAAGATGTGGCCGGGCTGGGATCTCGTCGACGGCGAGTACGTGGAGACCGACGGCAACTTCGCGTGGACCCGCGCAGGCGTCACGGTCGAGTTCGACGTCAACCCGACGTACACGACCGTGGTCGAGTACCCGCAGGCCACTGCGCTGTGCGCCAACCCGCCCGTGGGCGACGACGACCCCACCACCGGCACCCCGACGTCGACCGACGCCGAGGCACTGGCCGTGACCGGTGGCGGCATCAACCCGATCGTCGTGGCAGCGGGCGGAGCGGCACTCGTCGCCGGCATCGCGGTCGTGACGATCGCGGCGTACCGCCGCCGTCACGCGAGCATGCAGTAACGCCGACGGACAGTCGAAAGGGCGGTCGCGCATAGCGCGGCCGCCCTTTCCGTTGCCCTCCGGCATCCGCCGTCTGGGAAACGGCCGAGCATACTCGCGTCGCGACACGCCCGAGTTTGCGACACGCCCGGGCTGCACGTAGACTAGTGAGGTTCCACATTCCGGCGCCCCTCTTGGCGTGCGTCGGATCACTGTCAGGGCAGTGCATAGGCAGGCGCAACGCGCAGGGTCCTAGGCCGCGGGCAGCAGAACCACCACATCTCGAATCCATCCACAGCGGAGCCATGCTCCGCGCGCAGACGGAGAACGGATGCCGGGAGCAGCGCTTCGGTGCGACACCCGGATTGACAGCAGAACAGCGGTGCAGCATCCCTCGACAAGCTCGGGAACCGAGCGGCCGCGAGGAGTAAGTGCCATGGCGCCCCGTGCGCCACGTGCGTCCAATGCCACTGGGGTATGACGCGAGAAAGAGAGTGAGCAGACAATGGCGGGACAGAAGATCCGCATTCGCCTGAAGTCGTACGACCACGAGGTCATCGACTCGTCGGCACGAAAGATCGTCGACACCGTGACCCGTGCGGGCGCGACGGTCGTGGGCCCCGTGCCCCTCCCGACGGAGAAGAACGTGATCGCCGTGATCCGTTCTCCCCACAAGTACAAGGACAGCCGCGAGCACTTCGAGATGCGCACCCACAAGCGTCTGATCGACATCGTCGACCCGACGCCCAAGGCTGTCGACTCGCTCATGCGTCTCGACCTCCCGGCCGATGTCAACATCGAGATCAAGCTCTGAGGTTCGACATGGCTGACATCAACTCAAAGGTTTCCAAGGGCCTGCTCGGCACCAAGCTCGGCATGACCCAGGTGTGGGACGAGAACGGCAAGCTCGTTCCCGTCACCGTCATCGAGATCGCACCGAACGTGGTCACGCAGGTGCGTACGCCCGAGAAGGACGGCTACAAGGCCGTCCAGATCGCGTACGGCCAGATCGACCCCCGCAAGGTGAACCAGCCCCTCACGGCCCACTTCGAGGCCGCGGGTGTCACCCCGCGCCGTCACCTCACCGAGGTCCGCACCGCGGACGCTGCTGACTACTCGCTCGGTCAGGAGCTCACGGTGGACGGCACGTTCGAGGCCGGCCAGCTGGTCGACGTCGTCGGCACCAGCAAGGGCAAGGGCACCGCGGGTGTCATGAAGCGCCACAACTTCAAGGGTGTCTCCGCTTCGCACGGTGCGCACCGCAACCACCGCAAGCCCGGTTCGATCGGCGCCTCGTCGACGCCGAGCCGCGTCTTCAAGGGCATGCGCATGGCCGGCCGTATGGGTGGCGAGCGCGTGACCGTCCTCAACCTCAAGGTGCACGCCGTCGACGCCGAGAAGGGTCTGCTGCTCGTCAAGGGCGCCGTCCCCGGTGCTCGTGGCCGCATCGTCTACGTCCGCAACGCAGTGAAGGGTGCCTGATCTCATGGCTGACACCACTCTCGCGCTCGACGTCCTGAAGGCAGACGGCACGGCGGCTGGTTCCGTCGAACTGCCGGCTTCGATCTTCGACGTCAAGACGAACATCCCGCTCATCCACCAGGTCGTCGTCGCGCAGCTCGCGGCGGCTCGCCAGGGCACCCACTCGACCAAGCGTCGCGGTGAGGTCTCGGGCGCCGGCCGCAAGCCCTTCAAGCAGAAGGGCACGGGTAACGCCCGTCAGGGCTCCATCCGCGCGCCTCAGATGACCGGCGGTGGCATCGTGCACGGCCCCAAGCCGCGCGACTACTCGCAGCGCACTCCCAAGAAGATGATCGCGGCCGCCCTCCTGGGTGCGCTCAGCGACCGTGCTCGCGGTGAGCGTCTGCACGTCGTCGAGACGTTCGGCATCGAGGGCGCGCCCTCGACCAAGACCGCCGCAACGGTCTTCGCCAGCGTCAACGCGACCAAGAACGTGCTCGTCGTCGTGGACCGCGATGACGACGTCACCGTGCTGAGCGTGCGCAACATCTCGTTCGCCCACGTGCTGCCGTTCGACCAGCTCAACGCGTACGACGTGATCGTCTCGGACGACATCGTCTTCACCAAGGCCGCCCTCGACGCGTTCATCGCGTCGAAGACCGCCGTCACCGAGGAGGCCTCGGCATGACCGCCGTTTACAAGGACCCGCGCGACATCATCCTGAAGCCGGTCGTTTCGGAGAAGAGCTACGGGCTCATCGACGAGGGCAAGTACACCTTCCTCGTCGACCCCCGCGCTTCGAAGACCGAGATCAAGCTCGCGATCGAGAAGATCTTCGGCGTCAAGGTCGCAGCGGTCAACACGCTCAACCGCACGGGCAAGGCCCGTCGTACCCGCTTCGGCACCGGCAAGCGCAAGGACACCAAGCGCGCCATCGTGACCCTGAAGTCGGGCACCATCGACATCTTCACGGCAGTCGGCTGACGGTCGGGATAGAGGACTAGAGATATGGCTATTCGCAAGTACAAGCCCACGACCCCGGGTCGCCGCGGCTCGTCGGTGGCCGACTTCGCCGAGATCACCCGATCGACGCCTGAGAAGTCGCTCCTCCGCCCGCTCAGCAAGACCGGTGGCCGCAACAACCAGGGCCGCATCACCACGCGTCACATCGGTGGTGGCCACAAGCGTCAGTACCGCGTCATCGACTTCCGTCGCAATGACAAGGACGGCGTCAACGCCAAGGTCGCTCACATCGAGTACGACCCCAACCGCACTGCGCGCATCGCGCTCCTGCACTACTTCGACGGCGAGAAGCGCTACATCCTCGCGCCGAACAAGCTGTCGCAGGGCGACATCGTCGAGTCGGGCGCCTCGGCTGACATCAAGCCGGGCAACAACCTGCCGCTGAAGAACATCCCCACCGGTACCGTGATCCACGCCATCGAGCTCCGCCCCGGCGGCGGCGCCAAGCTGGCGCGCTCGGCCGGCACGTCGGTTCGCCTCGTGGCGAAGGACGGCCCCTACGCCCAGCTGCGTCTGCCCTCGGGCGAGATCCGCAACGTCGACGCGCGCTGCCGCGCGACCGTCGGCGAGGTCGGCAACGCCGAGCAGTCGAACATCAACTGGGGCAAGGCCGGCCGCAACCGCTGGAAGGGCATCCGCCCGACCGTCCGCGGTGTCGCGATGAACCCGGTCGACCACCCCCACGGTGGTGGTGAGGGTAAGACCTCCGGTGGTCGTCACCCGGTTTCGCCTTGGGGTCAGGCCGAAGGCCGCACCCGTCACGCGAACAAGGAAAGCGACAAGTACATCGTCCGTCGTCGCAACGCCGGCAAGAAGCGGAAGTAGGAGTAGAGGAAGATGCCTCGCAGCCTTAAGAAGGGCCCCTTCGTCGACGAGCACCTGCTTCGCAAGGTCGTCGTCCAGAACGAAGCCGGCACCAAGAACGTCATCAAGACCTGGTCGCGCCGTTCGATGATCATCCCGGCCATGCTGGGTCACACCATCGCCGTGCACGACGGACGCAAGCACATCCCCGTGTTCGTGTCCGAGACCATGGTCGGCCACAAACTGGGCGAGTTCGCGCCCACCCGCACCTTCCGCGGCCACGTGAAGGACGACAAGAAGGGCCGCCGCCGCTGACGCGGGGGCAGAGGAGAGAGAAATGGTGGAGTCCATCGCACGCGTGCGACACATCCGCGTGACCCCTCAGAAGGCTCGTCGTGTCGTCGCGCTCATCAAGGGCAAGCAGGCTGAGGAGGCCCTGGCCATCCTCAAGTTCGCGCCGCAGAGCGCGAGCGAGCCGATCTACAAGCTCGTCGCCGCCGGAATCGCGAACGCTCGCGTGAAGGCAGACAAGGACGGCGAGTACCTGGACGAGCAGGACCTGTACGTGGCCAACGCGTACGTCGACGAGGGCACGACGCTCAAGCGTTTCCGCCCCCGCGCGCAGGGTCGTGCCTTCCAGATCAAGAAGCGCACCAGCCACATCACCGTCGTGCTGTCGACCCCCGAGGTCACCGACACGGCGCCGGCTGCCAAGACCAAGAAGGCGAGCAAGTAATGGGACAGAAAGTCCACCCCTACGGCTTCCGCCTCGGCATCACGACCGACCACGTGTCGCGCTGGTTCTCGGACTCGACGAAGCCCGGTCAGCGTTACGCCGACTACGTCGCCGAGGACATCAAGATCCGCAAGCTCCTGCAGACCCAGCTCGACCGGGCCGGCGTGAGCAACATCGAGATCGAGCGCACCCGTGACCGCGTTCGCGTCGACATCCACACCGCCCGTCCGGGCATCGTGATCGGTCGTCGCGGCGCCGAGGCCGAGCGCATCCGCGCCGACCTCGAGAAGCTCACCGGCAAGCAGATCCAGCTGAACATCCTCGAGGTCAAGAACCCCGAGGCCGACGCTCAGCTCGTCGCGCAGGGCATCGCCGAGCAGCTCACCGCTCGCGTGGCGTTCCGCCGCGCGATGCGCAAGGGCCTGCAGGGCGCCCAGCGCGCCGGCGCCAAGGGCGTCCGCATCCAGGTCTCCGGCCGCCTCGGCGGCGCCGAGATGAGCCGCTCGGAGTTCTACCGCGAGGGTCGTGTGCCGCTGCACACGCTGCGCGCGAACATCGACTACGGCTTCTACGAGGCGAAGACCACCTTCGGCCGCATCGGCGTGAAGGTCTGGATCTACAAGGGCGACCTCACCAACAAGGAGCTCGCTCGCGAGCAGGCCAACCAGAAGCCGGCCCGCGACCGCGGCGACCGTCGCGGCCCCCGCGACCGTGGCGACCGTGGCGACCGCCGCAACGAGGCCCCCGTGGCAGAAGGAGCATCGGCGTAATGCTTATTCCCCGCAAGGTCAAGTACCGCAAGCAGCACCACCCGGGTCGCTCCGGCCAGGCCACCGGCGGCACGAAGGTCTCCTTCGGCGAGTTCGGCATCCAGGCCCTCACGCCCGCGTATGTGACGAACCGTCAGATCGAGTCCGCTCGTATCGCGATGACCCGTCACATCAAGCGTGGCGGCAAGGTGTGGATCAACATCTACCCCGACCGTCCGCTCACCAAGAAGCCGGCCGAAACCCGCATGGGTTCCGGTAAGGGTTCGCCCGAGTGGTGGGTCGCAAACGTCAAGCCGGGTCGCGTCCTCTTCGAGGTCGCCGGCGTCAACGAGGAACTCGCTCGTGAGGCCCTGACCCGCGCTATCCACAAGCTGCCGCTGAAGGCACGCATCATCAAGCGCGAGGAGGGCGACGCGTAATGGCGATCGGCACCAAGACGCTCGCTCCGAGCGAGCTCGACACGTTCGAAGACCAGCGCCTCGTCGAGGAGCTGCGCAAGGCCAAGGAAGAGCTGTTCAACCTGCGCTTCCAGTCGGCCACCGGCCAGCTCGAGAGCCACGGCCGCATCCGTGCGGTCAAGCGCGACATCGCGCGGCTCTACACCGTGATCCGTGAGCGCGAGCTCGGCATCCGTGCCACTCCCGCTCCGCTGGAGACGGCGACGAAGGCGAAGAAGACGAAGGCCAAGAAGGCGGATGCCGCTGACGAGGCCGCGAAGGAAGAGGCCGAGTAATGGCTGACACGAAGAAGGCCGCCGACGCGGTCGAGACCAAGGGTCACGAGTCGTCCGAGCACGATGTGCGCGACGTCGACGCCCGCGGCTACCGCAAGGCCCGCCGCGGCTACGTCGTCAGCGACAAGATGGACAAGACCATCGTCGTCGAGGTCGAGGACCGCGTGAAGCACCCGCTCTACGGCAAGGTCATCCGCCGCACCTCCAAGGTGAAGGCGCACGACGAAGGCAACACGGCCGGCATCGGCGACCTCGTGCTCATCAACGAGACCCGCCCGCTGAGCGCCACGAAGCGCTGGCGTCTGGTCGAGATCCTGGAGAAGGCCAAGTGATTCAGAACGAGTCCCGCCTCAAGGTCGCCGACAACACGGGCGCCAAGGAGCTGCTCACCATCCGCGTTCTCGGCGGCTCGAACCGCCGTTACGCGGGCGTGGGTGACATCATCGTGGCCACCGTCAAGGACGCGATCCCGGGCGGCAACGTCAAGAAGGGCGATGTGGTCAAGGCCGTCATCGTCCGTACCGTCAAGCAGACCCGTCGTGCCGACGGCTCTTACATCAAGTTCGACGAGAACGCCGCCGTGATCCTGAAGAGCGACGGGGAGCCCCGCGGCACCCGCATCTTCGGCCCGGTCGGCCGTGAGCTTCGCGACAAGAAGTTCATGAAGATCGTCTCGCTCGCACCGGAGGTGATCTGACCCCATGGCCAAGATCAAGAAGGGTGACCTGGTTCAGGTCCTCAACGGCAAGAAGCAGGAAAACGGCGGCGACCGCGGCAAGCAGGGCAAGGTCCTCGAGGTCCTCGCCGACCAGAACCGCGTCATCGTCGAGGGCGTGAACTTCGTCACGAAGCACAACCGCGTCGGCCAGTCGCAGCGCGGCACCAAGACGGGCGGCATCGAGACGATGGAAGCCCCGATCCACATCTCCAACGTCGCCGTCGTCGACCCCTCGACCAAGAAGCCGACCCGTGTCGGCCACCGGGTCGAGGAGCAGACGAAGGACGGCGTGAAGCGCACCGTCCGCGTGCGCTACGCGAAGAAGTCAGGCAAGGACCTCTGATGAGCACCGCAACTGCCGCGCCGGCTGGCAAGATCCAGCCGCGCCTGAAGCAGAAGTACAACACCGAGATCAAGAAGGCTCTGCAGGACGAGTTCGGCTATGCCAACGTCATGCAGACGCCCGGCCTGGTCAAGGTCGTCGTGAACACCGGTGTCGGCGAGGCAGCTCGCGACAGCAAGGTGATCGATGGCGCGGTCGACGACCTCACCAAGATCACCGGCCAGAAGCCGGTCGTGACCAAGGCCCGCAAGTCCATCGCGCAGTTCAAGCTGCGCGAGGGTCAGGCCATCGGCGCGCACGTCACCCTCCGCGGCGACCGCGCGTGGGAGTTCATCGACCGTCTCGTCAACCTCGCCCTGCCCCGCATCCGCGACTTCCGCGGCCTGTCGGGTGCGCAGTTCGACGGCAACGGCAACTACACGTTCGGTCTCCAGGAGCAGTCCGTGTTCCACGAGATCAACCAGGACAAGATCGACCGCGTCCGCGGCTTCGACATCACCATCGTGACGACGGCGAAGACGGATGCCGAGGGCCGCGCACTTCTGCGCCACCTGGGCTTCCCGTTCAAGTCGGACGACGCGCAGGCGTAACTCCTGAAACGGATGCCGCGGCCGGCGCGCGAGCGGCGGTCGCGGCATCCGATCACATAACTGAATACGGCAATCATGGAAGGTCGTCTGGCGTGTAACGGCAGCCGATACCTCGTGAACAAAGGAATCAACAAATGACAATGACAGACCCGGTCGCAGATATGCTGACCCGTCTGCGCAACGCGAACTCGGCGCACCACGACTCGGTGTCGCTGCCGAATTCCAAGCTCAAGACGCACATCGCCGAGATCCTCAAGCGCGAGGGCTACATCTCCGCGTGGGAGATCAGCGACGCTCGCGTCGGCCAGACCCTCACGCTGACGCTCAAGTACGGCCCGAACCGCGAGCGGTCGATCGCCGGCATCAAGCGCGTCTCGAAGCCCGGCCTCCGCGTCTACGCGAAGTCCACCGAGATCCCGCGCGTCCTCGGCGGCCTCGGCGTCGCGATCCTGTCCACCTCCTCCGGTCTTCTCACGGACCGCCAGGCCGAGCAGAAGGGCGTGGGTGGGGAAGTCCTCGCCTACGTGTGGTGATCTGACATGTCGCGAATCGGTCGTCTTCCGATCGACATCCCCTCCGGCGTGACCATTTCGGTCGAGGGCCAGGATGTCGCCGTCAAGGGCCCCAAGGGCGAGCTCGCGCTCACCGTGGCCCGTCCCATCGAAGTCAAGGTCGAAGAGGGCCAGGTCATCGTGACCCGTCCCGACGACGAGCGCTCCTCGCGGTCGCTCCACGGCCTGACCCGCACGCTCATCAACAACAACATCATCGGTGTCACCCAGGGCTACACCAAGGGCCTCGAGGTCGTCGGCACGGGTTACCGCGTCGCGCAGAAGGGCACGGCGGTCGAGTTCGCTCTCGGCTTCTCGCACCCCGTCCTCATCGAGCCGCCCGCTGGTATCACCCTGACCGTCGAGGGCAACAACAAGCTCACGGTCAGCGGCATCGACAAGCAGGCCGTCGGCGAGGCCGCCGCGAACATCCGCAAGATCCGCAAGCCCGAGCCGTACAAGGGCAAGGGTGTGCGGTACGCCGGCGAGGTCGTTCGTCGCAAGGCCGGAAAGAGTGGTAAGTAACCATGGCTGTCAAGACAAAGACTCAGGCGCGTTCGCGTCGTCATGCCCGCCTGCGCAAGAAGGTCGTCGGCACCGAGCTGCGTCCGCGCCTCGTCGTCACCCGTTCGGCCCGCCACGTCTTCGTGCAGGTCGTCGACGACAGCAAGGGCCACACCGTGGCCTCGGCCTCGACCCTCGAGACCGATCTGCGCACGTTCGACGGTGACAAGACGGCCAAGGCACGCAAGGTCGGCGAGCTCCTCGCGGAGCGCGCCAAGGCCGCCGGTGTCTCGGACGTCGTGTTCGACCGTGGCGGCAACCGCTACGCGGGCCGTGTCGCGGCGATCGCCGACGGCGCCCGCGAGGGAGGTCTGAACCTGTGAGTGACAACAAGGAGAACATCGTGACCGAGCAGGCAGCTGCCGAGGCTCCGGCCGAGGCCGAGGCCGCGACCGCCACCGCGCCCGCCGAGCGCGAGCGCGAGCCGCGCCGCGGCGGTCGCGAGCGCAACCAGACCCGTGGTGACCGTGGCGGTCGCGACCGCAACGAGAGCCAGTTCCTCGAGCGCGTCGTCACCATCAACCGCGTGTCGAAGGTCGTCAAGGGCGGTCGTCGCTTCAGCTTCACCGCGCTCGTCGTCGTCGGCGACGGCAACGGTGTGGTCGGCGTCGGCTACGGCAAGGCCCGCGAGGTGCCGCTGGCGATCTCGAAGGGTGTCGAAGAGGCCAAGCGCAACTTCTTCCGCGTGCCGCGCGTCGGCTCGACCATCCCGCACCCCGTGCAGGGTGAGGCCGCTGCCGGTGTGGTGCTGCTGCGCCCCGCCGCTGCCGGTACCGGTGTCATCGCCGGTGGTCCGGTGCGTGCCGTGCTCGAGTGCGCCGGCATCCACGACGTGCTGTCGAAGTCGCTCGGCTCGTCGAACACGATCAACATCGTCCACGCGACGGTGGAGGCCCTGAAGCAGCTCGAGGAGCCCCGTGCGGTCGCCGCGCGTCGCGGTCTCGACTTCGACCAGGTCGCCCCCGCCCGTCTCGTCCGTGCCGAGGCTGAGGCCGCGGCCGCTGCGAAGGCAGGTGTCTGATGGCTGCGCGTCTGAAGGTCACGCAGGTCAAGTCCAAGGTGAGCGAGAAGCAGAACCAGCGCGACACGCTGCGTTCGCTCGGTCTGAAGCGGATCGGCGACTCGGTCGTCCGTCCCGACGACGCGCAGACGCGCGGCTACGTCCGGACCGTCGCTCACCTCGTAAAGGTTGAGGAGATCGACTGATGGCTGAGAAGGCCCAGAAGAACGAAGCCGTCGAGGCTGAGAAGGCGCCCAAGAAGGCTCCGGCCAAGAAGGCTGCTGCCCCCAAGGCCGCCGCCGACAAGGCGCCGGCGAAGAAGGCTGCCGCCCCCAAGAAGGCTGCGCCCAAGAAGGACGTCCCGGCTGCGCGCCCGGGCGTGCTGAAGGTGCACCACCTGCGTCCGGTCCCCGGATCCAACACCCCGAAGACCCGCGTGGGTCGTGGTGAGGGCTCGAAGGGCAAGACCGCCGGCCGTGGCACCAAGGGCCAGAAGGCCCGCTACCAGGTCAAGGTGGGCTTCGAGGGTGGCCAGATGCCGCTGCACATGCGCACCCCGAAGCTGCGCGGCTTCAAGAACCCGTTCCGCGTCGAGTACCAGGTCGTGAACCTGGACAAGCTCGCGGAGCTGTACCCGGCCGGTGGCGACGTCACCGTCGGCGACCTGGTCGCCAAGGGTGCAGTGCGCAAGAACGAGAAGGTCAAGGTGCTCGGCACCGGCGACATCTCGGTGAAGCTCACCGTGTCGGTCGACAAGGTCTCGGGTTCTGCCGAGCAGAAGATCGTCGCCGCGGGCGGAACCGTCAAGTAATACGCGCACAGTGGGGGTCGGAGCTTGCTCCGGCCCCCACTGGGTTACCCTGGACGTCGGCACGTCTGCGTGCCGACGCCCCCCTCTGGAGGAATCCTCTTGTTCAGCGCCATCGCGCGGATCTTCCGCACACCCGACCTGCGTCGGAAGATCGCATTCACCCTGGCGATCATCGCCCTGTACCGTTTCGGTGCGCACATCCCGGCGCCGTTCGTCGACTTCCCGAACGTGCAGACGTGTCTGCGGGCGTCCGAGGGCACCGAGGGACTGCTGTCGCTGGTCAACCTGTTCTCGGGTGGCGCACTGCTGCAGCTGTCGATCTTCGCGCTGGGCGTCATGCCGTACATCACGGCGACGATCATCGTGCAGCTGCTGCGCGTGGTCATCCCGCACTTCGAGACCCTCTACAAAGAGGGCCAGTCGGGCCAGGCCCGCCTGACGCAGTACACGCGCTACCTCACGATCGCGCTGGCGCTGCTGCAGTCGACCACCCTCGTCACCGTGGCCCGCAGCGGCCAGCTCTTCGGGACCACCGGTGTTCCCGAATGCGAGCAGCTCCTCACCAACGACGTGTGGTGGGCGCAGCTCCTGATGATCATCACGATGACCGCCGGCACCGGCCTCATCATGTGGTTCGCCGAGCTCGTCACCGAGCGCGGCATCGGCAACGGCATGTCGCTCCTGATCTTCACCTCGATCGCCGCCGCCTTCCCCGCCTCGATGTGGGCGATCGCGCAGTCCAAGGGCTTCGAGGTCTTCCTGCTCGTGCTGGCCGTCGGCATCGTCGTCGTCGCGCTGGTGGTCTACGTCGAGCAGTCGCAGCGCCGCATCCCGGTGCAGTACGCCAAGCGCATGGTGGGTCGCCGCACCTACGGCGGCACCAACACGTACATCCCGATCAAGGTGAACATGGCCGGCGTCGTGCCCGTCATCTTCGCGTCGTCGCTGCTGTACATCCCGGCGCTCATCGCACAGTTCAACCAGCCGCAGGCCGGTGAAGAGGTCCCCGCCTGGGTGGCGTGGATCCAGCTGTACCTGGTGCGCGGCGATCACCCGCTGTACATGGCGCTGTACTTCCTGCTCATCGTCGGCTTCACGTACTTCTACGTCGCGATCACGTTCAACCCGGTCGAGGTCGCCGACAACATGAAGAAGTACGGCGGCTTCATCCCCGGCATCCGTGCGGGTCGCCCGACGGCCGAGTACCTCGACTACGTGCTCACGCGCATCACGCTCCCGGGCTCGATCTACCTGGGTCTGATCGCACTGCTGCCGCTGATCGCCCTCGCCACGGTCGGCGCGAACCAGAACTTCCCGTTCGGCGGCGCCTCGATCCTCATCATCGTCGGCGTCGGCCTCGAGACGGTGAAGCAGATCGACGCACAGCTCCAGCAGCGTCACTACGAAGGGCTTCTCCGATGACCCGTCTTCTCATCGTCGGACCGCAGGGCTCGGGCAAGGGCACGCAGGGCGTCCGCATCGCGGAAACGTTCGGCGTCCCCGCCGTCTCGACGGGCGATGTCTTCCGCGGCGCTGTCGCGGCGGGCACCGACCTCGGCCAGCAGGTCAAGGCCATCATCGAAGCCGGCGACCTCGTGTCCGACGAGCTCACGAGCGCGGTCGTGCGCGATCGCCTGTCGCAGCAGGATGCGGCAGAGGGCTTCCTCCTCGACGGCTACCCGCGCAACGTCGCCCAGGTCATGCACCTCGATGAGTTCCTCGAGGGACGCGATGAGCAGCTGGACGCGGTCATCGAGCTCGTCGTGCCCCGTGACGAGAGCATCGCCCGCATCTCGCTGCGGGCCGCCGAGCAGGGGCGCAGCGACGACACCGAAGAGGTCATCGCCAATCGCCTCGCGATCTACGAGCGCGAGACGGCGCCGATCCTCGAGGTGTACCGCACCCGGGGCATCGTCGACCGCATCGACGGCGTGGGCTCGCTCAACGAGATCACCGCTCGCATCATCGCGGCGCTCGAGGCACGCGGTCTCGACCGCGCCGCCGCCGCCTGATCCCGTGTCATTGCGCCGTTCGATCTACAAGTCACCCGCCCAGCTGCGGGCGATGGTCGAGCCCGGGCTCATCACGGCCGCGGCGCTCGACGCCGCACGGAGCCTGATCGCTCCGGGCGTGACGACGGCGGAGCTGGATGCCGCGGCATCCGCTCTCATCACCGCTCGCGGCGCGAAGTCGAACTTCCAGATGGTGCGCGGGTACCGCCACACCATCTGCGCCTCGGTCAACGAAGAGGTCGTGCACGGCATCCCCGGCGATCGCGTGCTCGAGGCCGGAGACATCCTGTCGATCGACGCGGGTGCCGAGTACAAGGGCTGGAACGGCGACTCGGCGTTCACCTTCGTGCTGCCCGATGACACCCGGCCCGAGATCGTGGCCGAGCGTCAGCGGCTCTCGGATGTGACCGAGGGGTCGCTCTGGGCCGGCATCGCCGCCCTGGCGTCGGCGAAGCGCATCGGCGAGGTCGGCACGGCCGTGCAGGAGTACATCGAAGCCCACTCCCCGCGTTCTGTGAATGGCACTGCCGGCACCTACGGCATCCTGCGCGAGTACGTGGGCCACGGCATCGGCCGCAAGATGCACGAGTCGCCCTCGGTCTTCAACTACCGCGTCCCGGATCCGGGGCCGGAGGTGCGCCCGGGCCTCGTGCTCGCGATCGAGCCGATGGTCGTCATCGGCGACCAGGCCACGTTCGTCGAAGACGACGGCTGGACGGTCTCGACGCTCGACGGCACCGCGGGCTCCCACTGGGAGCACAGCGTGGCCGTGCACGAAGACGGAATCTGGGTGCTCACGGCACCCGACGGCGGTGCCGCGGGCCTGGCGCCCTTCGGCGTGACCCCGCGCGAGATCGCCTAGGAGGCCCGACATGGCACAGACCGCACGCAAGACCAACTGGTTCGCGATCTGGGTGACGGCTGGCGTCGCGGTCGCCCTCGTGCTCGTCGTCGTCCTGGTGGTGACGCTGAACAACGCGGCGACGCCCAAGCCGCTGCCCACCGAGGTGAACCCGCCGTCGTCAGCGGGCATCGACAGCGAGACCGGCGCCATCCTCGTCGGCGACGGCGAGGACCGGCTCGACACCTACATCGACTTCATGTGCCCCGTCTGCAACCAGTTCGAGCAGGTGTACGGCGCCGAGATCGAGGGCATGGTCGACGCCGGGGACATCACCCTCGGCATCCACCCGATCTCGATCCTCGACGATCAGTCGAACGGAACGCAGTTCTCCACGCGTGCGGCGAATGCCGCCTACTGCGTCGCGGACGCGGACCCCGACGCGTCGCTGCCGTTCCTGCAGGCGATGTTCGAGAACCAGCCCGCGGAAGGCTCCTCGGGTCTCACGAACCGCGAGATCCTCGACATCGCGTCGGGCGTCGGCGTGACGGGCATCGACTCGTGCGTCAACGACGGCACCTACGCCGGCTTCGTGACCGAGATGACCGAGCAGACGCCGATCCAGCCCGGATCGCAGGGGATCGGCACGCCGACTGTCGCCGTCAACGGCCAGGTCATCGCGAACTCGACGCTGCCCCCGGCGGGCGAGCTCGCGACGCTCTTCGAGTAAGCCTGCGGACGACGGATGCCGCGGCCGGCGGCATCCGCCGGTGATTTGCCGAGGCATCCACTATCACGTATGCTTGATCTTTGGTGCGTTGCGCCTTCATTGGCGTGTCGTAGCACCGAATCCCATCCACCGCAGACCGACCGGTCTGCAGAACTGTTAGCGAGCGTATGGCGAAGAAAGACGGTGTCATCGAAATCGAGGGCGTGATCTCCGAGGCGCTGCCCAACGCGATGTTCCGCGTTGAGCTGAGCAACGGACACAAGGTCCTCGCGACGATCTCCGGCAAGATGCGGCAGAACTACATCCGCATCATCCCCGAGGACCGTGTCGTCGTGGAGCTCTCGCCCTACGACCTCACCCGCGGGCGCATCGTCTACCGCTACCGCTAGACCGGTCGAGAAGTAACGCCCCAGTGCTTCGACAGGCTCAGCAACCGAGCCGAGAAGCCTGCCCGGCGAAGACAGCGAAACAGGAAAGAACATGAAGGTCAATCCCTCCGTCAAGCCCATCTGCGACCACTGCAAGGTCATCCGTCGCCACGGTCGCGTCATGGTCATCTGCAAGTCGAACCCGCGTCACAAGCAGCGCCAGGGCTGATCGGGGGCTGCGCCCCGCGCAGCCTCGAACCGCACAACTGAACACATCACAGGCAGGGTCAGAACCTCTTCGGAGGGGACACCTCGGGCGGAGGCCCGGGCACCGATCCTGCTCCACACCTCCACTCACTCCATAGGAGAAACCGCATGGCACGTCTTGCCGGCGTTGACATCCCGCGCGACAAGCGCGTGGTGATCGCCCTCACGTACATCTACGGCGTGGGCCGTACCCGCTCGAACGAGATCCTCGCAGCAACGGAGATCGACGAGAACATCCGCGTCAAGGACCTCAGCGACGACCAGCTCATCGCACTCCGCGACCACATCGAAGGCAACTACAAGGTCGAGGGCGATCTTCGCCGCGAGGTCGCCGCCGACATCCGCCGCAAGGTCGAGATCGGTTCCTACGAGGGTATCCGCCACCGCCGCGGCCTCCCGGTGCGCGGTCAGCGCACGAAGACGAACGCCCGTACCCGCAAGGGCCCGAAGCGCACCGTCGCCGGCAAGAAGAAGGCGCGCTAAGGCGCGGCCCCAGGGTTTAGGAGAGAACGCACATGGCACAGGCCAAGTCCGCCGCGCGCAAGCCGCGCCGCAAGGAGAAGAAGAACATCGCGTTGGGCCAGGCCCACATCAAGTCGACGTTCAACAACACGATCGTCTCGATCACCGACCCGTCGGGCGCCGTCATCAGCTGGGCGTCGTCGGGTGGCGTGGGCTTCAAGGGCTCGCGCAAGTCGACGCCGTACGCCGCCGGCATGGCCGCGGAGTCCGCTGCCCGCCAGGCGCAGGAGCACGGCGTCAAGAAGGTCGACGTCTTCGTGAAGGGCCCGGGCTCGGGTCGCGAGACCGCGATCCGCTCGCTGACGGCCGCCGGCCTCGAGGTCGGCTCGATCCAGGACGTGACGCCGCAGGCGCACAACGGCTGCCGCCCGCCGAAGCGCCGCCGCGTCTGACGCTTCGCCCTTCGACAGGCTCAGGGACCGGTCCCTGAGCCTGTCGACGGGCCACCGTTCGTTTCGGATGCCTCTGCCCGAGGCATCCTGATCAAAACTCAACACCTCACCCACCGCACGTGTCATATAGCGGGCACGTGATCGAAAGGAACACATAGTGCTCATCGCACAGCGTCCCACTCTGACCGAGGAGAAGATCGGGGAGTTCCGCAGCCGTTTCGTCATCGAGCCGCTGGAGCCCGGCTTCGGTTACACGATCGGCAACGCGCTGCGTCGCAGCCTCCTGTCGTCCATCCCCGGTGCCGCAGTGACGTCGATCCGCATCGACGGCGTCCTCCACGAGTTCAGCACCATCCCGGGTGTGAAGGAGGATGTCACCGAGATCATCCTCAACATCAAGCAGCTGGTCGTCTCCAGCGAGCGCGACGAGCCCATCACCGCGTACCTGCGCAAGACCGGCGCCGGTGAGGTCACCGCCGCCGACATCTCCGCGCCGGCCGGTGTCGAGGTGCACAACCCCGAGCTCGTCATCGCGACGCTGAACGACACCGCCAAGTTCGAGCTCGAGCTCACGATCGAGCGTGGCCGCGGCTACGTCTCGGCGACGCAGAACCGCAACGAGTACGCCGAGGCCGGTCAGATCCCGATCGACTCGATCTACTCGCCGGTGCTCAAGGTCTCGTACCGCGTCGACGCGACGCGTGCCGGTGAGCGCACCGACTTCGACAAGCTCGTGCTGGACGTCGAGTCGAAGTCGTCGATCGCCCCGCGCGACGCCGTCGCTTCGGCCGGCCGCACCCTGACGGAGCTCTTCGGCCTCGCCCGCGAGCTCAACGTCGAGGCCGAGGGCATCGAGATCGGCCCGGCGCCGGTCGAGACCGTCCTGTCGAACGAGCTGTCGATGCCGATCGAGGACCTCGACCTGTCGGTGCGTTCGTACAACTGCCTCAAGCGCGAGGGCATCAACACCGTGTCGGAGCTCGTCGCCCTGTCGGAGACGCAGCTCATGAACATCCGCAACTTCGGGCAGAAGTCGGTCGACGAGGTGCGCGACAAGCTCGTCTCACTCGGCCTGTCGCTGAAGGACTCGGTTCCCGGGTTCGACGGCGCGCACTTCTACGGCGGCTACGACGACGAGACCGTCTGAGTCCCGGTCCCCCCGAATCTGATCCTGGAGTAACAAAGAATGCCCAAGCCCACCAAGGGTCCCCGCCTCGGAGGCGGCCCCGCCCACGAGCGTCTGCTGCTTGCGAACCTGGCCGCTGCGCTGTTCACCCACAAGTCGATCAAGACGACCGAGACCAAGGCCAAGCGCCTGCGTCCGCTCGCCGAGCGCCTCATCACGTTCGCGAAGCGCGGCGACCTGCACGCGCGTCGTCGCGTGCTGTCGGTCATCGGCGACAAGTCGGTCGTCCACGAGCTCTTCACCGAGATCGCCCCGCTGGTGGCGGACCGTGAGGGCGGCTACACCCGCATCACGAAGGTCGGCAACCGCAAGGGCGACAACGCCCCCATGGCCGTCATCGAGCTCGTTCTCGAGCCCGTGACGAAGAAGCCGTCGGCGAAGAAGGCCGCTGCCGCCAAGGCTGCTCCGGCCGAGGAGACCCCCGCTGCTGAGGAGGCTCCCGCCGCCGACGAGGCCGCCGAGGCCGGCGCCGAGTCGCCGGAGGAGGGCGCCGCCGCCGAGGCTGCTGCCGAGGACGCCGTCGAGGAGAAGTCCGCGTAATCCGGACCCCCTTGCACCGAGAGACCCGCCACCCGTGAGGGTGGCGGGTCTCTCTGCATCGACTCAGCGGTCCGCGCCGAGCTGCACCTGCTTCAGCTGCACCTGCTGCAACTGCACGAAGAGCTCGGCGGCGGCGCGGCGCTTGTGGGCGAGCGTGTCGACGGCGGCCGCGACGGTGTCGGCGAAGATGCGGCCGCCGGCCGAGCCGGGGTGGATCTGGTCGCCGGCCAGCAGATCGGTGTGCGCGGCGATCGCGCCTGACCAGTCGGCGACGGCGACGTTGGTGCGGTGCTCGGCGAAGGCGGCGAGGTCGGCGTTGACGCCGGGGATCCAATCGCGTGGCGCATACGCGTTGACGAGCACCAGCCCGCGCTTCGGGCCCACCGTGGCGGCGATGCGCTCGAGCGAGTCGCGGTCGATGGCGCCGTTCGTGCCGAGCGCCACCACGACGTAGGGGCGCAGCCGTCCTGCGGCGGCGAGGTCGTCCACGATGCCGGGCCCAGCCCACATCGACCGAGACACCGCCGCGTCCACCTCGATGCCGGGCAGCTCTTCGAGGAGGCCGCCGGCGGACGCGAGCATCACGGAGTCGCCCACGGCGCTGATCCGGTCGCCCGTGACGCCGGTCGCCGCATCCGCGACTTCGTGCTCGGGGCCGGCGTCGGGTGACACCGGCGCAGGGGGAGCGTTGCGTCGTGCCTCTTCGAGCGCCGCGCGGCCTGCCGCGACGGCCGCTTCGGCGCTCGATTCCTCGGGTGCGGCTGCGAGCGCCGCGCCGGTGCCGGCGAGCACGAGTGCCCCGGCGAGGGCGACACCGAGCGTGCGCAGCCGGGCGCGAGGACCCCCGTGCAGCCGCGCCACGAGCGCGCGTGCCGATGCGCGCAGGCCGAGGCGCCGCACCGGGGTCTCGACGAAGCGGAACGAGAGAGCGGATGCCGCAGCCGTCGCCGCGAGCACGCCCATGCCGATCCACACCGGTGCCGTCGCGACGGTCGCGCCCGGTGCGAAGGCGGCCACCGCGAGCACGAGCAGCGGCCAGTGCCAGAGGTAGATGCCGTAGGAGCGGTCGCCGATCCAGCGCAGGGGTCGGACGTCGATCGCCCGCCCGAACCGTGAGCCGGGCCAGACACCCGCGACGATCGCGACGGCGCTCAGCAGGCTCGCGGTGAGGAGGGCGCCGGGGAAGGCGGCCACAGAGCCGCCGAGCGGCAGCGCTGTCACGGCGACGAGCCCCGCGAGCGCGGCGATGCCGGCCGCTTCGGCAAGGCGACGCGCGGTGGGGGAGTGCACCCAGCGCGGCCGTGCCTCGGTGAACAGCGGCGCGAGCAGGAACGCCAGCCCGACGCCGATCAGCAGCCCGAACGCGTGTGTGTCGGTGCCGAAGTAGGCGCGGGTGAGGTCGCCGCCGCTCCCGACGATGACGCCCATGCCGACCGCCGAAGCGGCGGCGAGAGCGAAAGCCGCGGCGATCCGCGCCCACGTGCGCGGCAGCAGCAGGAACAGCGGAAAGACGACCGGCCACAGCAGGTAGAACTGCTCCTCGACGGCGAGCGACCAGAAGTTGCGGAAGAGCTCGGGCGTCGCAGCGGCGAAGTAGCCGCCGCCGCCCGCGATCGAGACCCAGTTGTAGCTGAACGTCGCCGCCGCGAGTACCTGCGCGTCGAGGTCGACGAGCACGTCGCCGCCGACGACCCACGCCACCGCCGAGCAGACCGCCACGACGACTGCGAGCGCGGGCAGAAGCCGTCGCGCGCGGCGCTGCCAGAACCGGCCGAGCGCGATACGACCGGTGGCGGTGTGCTCGCGCAGCAGCAGGCTCGTGATCAGGAACCCGCTGATCACGAAGAACACGTCCACGCCCACGAAGCCGCCCGGCAGCATCGCCGGCGGGAACAGGTGGTAGACGACCACGAGCACCACCGCGATCGCGCGCATGCCGTCGAGCCCGGCGAAGCGGGCCAAGAGCGGGCTCTTGAAAGGCACAGTGGACGTCATGAGTTCTCGCGAACGAAGGAGGGGGAAACGGCAAGTCTACGTGGCAGTGCCGGGCCGACATCACGACGGCCAGTGGTCGCCCGAATAGGGTGGGAGGGTGCGCATCCGTCTCGACATCGCCTATGACGGCACGCATTTTCGCGGGTGGGCGCGTCAGCCGGGCCTGCGCACCGTGCAGGAGACCCTCGAGTCCTCGCTCGCGCGCGTGCTGGGCGGTGACCCGCGGCTGGTGGTCGCCGGTCGCACCGACGCCGGCGTTCACGCCGCCGGCCAAGTCGCCCACGTGGATCTCGACGACGCACAGGTGCAGCGCCTCCTCGCGCGGCACGCGCGTCCGGGAAACGGAACACCGACGCTCGACGACCGTGCCGGTGCGCTCGCCGCGCGTATGACGGGCGTGGTGGGCGCCTACTCCGATGTGGGGGTGCGCGCCTCGCGCGTCGCCCCCGCCGGCTTCGACGCCCGGTTCTCCGCGGTGTGGCGCCGCTACGAGTACCGCATCGGCGACGCGGTCAGCGGCTACGACCCGCTCGAGCGCCATCGCACCACCTCGGTGCGCTCATCCCTCGATGTGGAGGCGATGGATGCCGCAGCCGGCGCCCTCATCGGGCTGCACGATTTCGCCGCCTACTGCAAGCCGCGCGACGAGGCGACGACGATCCGCACGCTGCTGGAGTTCGACTGGCACCGCGACGACGCCGGCGTGCTGGTCGCGAACGTCAAGGCGGACGCGTTCTGCCACAGCATGGTGCGCGCGCTCGTCGGAGCGTGTGTGGCCGTCGGCGACGGGCGCCTCGCTGTCGACGACGTCGTGGGCATCCGCGACGAGCAGGAGCGCGTGCCCGAGGTGAAGGTGCTCGCGGCGCGCGGGCTCACGCTGACCGAGGTCGGCTACCCGGCCGACGACCTGCTGGCGCAGCGCGCGGAGCAGACACGGGCACGCCGCGACCGCGAGTGATCGCCGTCGAGAACGGACGTCAGGCCGTGCGAGGACGCGTGCTGCGCAGACGCGCCGCCGGCGCGGCACGCCGCGCAGCCGCGACCGGTGCGCGACCGCGGGTAGCTCCCGCACGCGAGCCGACGAGCTCGAGCAGCGCGGCCGCCAGCGGGCTCGCCGACGCGGCCTCGGTCTCGAACGCCTCGGCCACGACGATGGCGGCGCGTTCGAACTCGCGCGCCTTGTCGACGGCGGCGCGACGCTCGGCCACCACGCGGTCGGCGGCGGCGTACTCGTCACGCAGCCGCACCCGCTCGGCCTCGTCCAGCCCGCGCCGCCCAGCGGTGCGTTCCAGGGTCTCGCCGACGCGGGAGCGGACGGCGATGCTGCGGCGCAGCTCGCGCTCCGCGGCTTCGCGGGCGGCGCGGCTGGCGTCGAGGGCGCCGACGAGCTCGGCTCGTACGGCGGGAGTGGATGCTGCGGCCATGGGGTCCTCCTGGGTTCTCGGCAGACACCACTCCAGAGGCGCCCGCACGCGTTTTCGTACATCGGAGGTCGGTGGTCCCTCTAAGGTCCCGTTGTGGATGCCGCAAGGCCACCCGTCGGCAACGTCATTCGGCATAGGCTTGCCTCGACATGAAGGTCATCTCTTACAACCTGCGCAAGCACCGGGCGGCCGGCGAACTGGCCCACCTGGTAGAGCGCCACGGTGCTGATGCGCTGTGTCTGCAGGAGGCGGATACCAGCGACCTCCCGGACGAGATCTCTGGGCTGAGGCTGGCGGAGTCCACGCAGCGCAACCGGCTGGGGCTCGCCGTCTACTACCGCGAGAACACCTACCGCGCCGTCGATGTGCGGGCTATCGCCCTCAAGAAGTCGCTCCACGACAGGGTGCTGAAGCCGGCGGAGGAACGGATGCTGGGCGTCCGGCTCCACGACATCGACGAGAACATCGACATCATCGTGGCGTCGTTCCATGCCGCCCCGCTCACCGCGCTGAATTCTCTGCGGCGCCACCAGATCCGCACGGCGCTGGGCGAGTTGCAGCAGCTCGGCGAAGGGCTGCCGGCGCTCATGGTCGGCGACTACAACTATCCGGTGTTCAAGGAGCGGCTCGGCCAGCACGTGCGCGAGCAGGGGTACGAGCTCAACCTCAGCGATTCGCGCACGTACACGCGCTACCGCTTCTTCCGCGGGCACTACGATTTCGCGACGTCGGTCGGCTTCGAGATCGACCGCGTGCGCACGCTGCCGCAGGGGCTCAGCGACCACCTGCCCATCCTCGTGACGGCTCACCCCGCCGTCGGCGTCCGCCGGGTCGTCGAGGTCGCGGAGGCCGAGACCGGCGTCGCCTGACCTCACCCCGGCGTTTCAGGCGCCCCCTGGTTTCCTGACGCGCCGCGCGTACGATGGGAGCGTGACGAGGGGGACCGTCACGCGCACCGTATCCGAGGGTGCGCGAACTGGGGTTGCTTACGATGCCGGGGCAATGCCTGTTCCGACGCGCCGGCGGCGCGTGTGGCCCTGGATCCTGGTCGGTGTCCTCGCCGTACTGCTCGCGGCCGCCGTGGTCGCCGGCGCGCTCACGATGCAGTTCTGGTCCGAAGCGCAGCGGGCCCGCGCCGCGGTCGGGCGGGCGGCATCCGGGATCGCGGAACTCCGCGGCAGCCTGGAGACGGCCGACGAGGCGCAGCTTCTCGCGGCGACGGACGCGATCCAGGCGGACGTGACGCTCGCCGTCCGGACCGTGGATGGCCCGTTGTGGGACCTCGCCTCTCGCGTGCCGTTCATCGGGCAGAACGTCGATGCGGTGCGGCGTGTGACGCATGCGGTCGACGTCCTCGTCGAGCGCGCCCTGACGCCGGGACTGCAGTTCCTCTCGGTCACCGACTTCGACGACCTCACGCTCGACGGCGGCGGGATCGACCTCGAGCCGTTCCGCCAGGTGCAGAGCTCGATCCCCGAGATCGCCGCAGCCTTCGCCGACGCGCAGTCGATCGTCGCGCCGATCGACACGGCGACGCTCCTTCCCGAGGTGAGCGCGTCGATCTCCGACATCCTCACCTTCATCGACCTCGCGACGCCGGCACTCGGAGTAGCCGAGAAGTACCTGCCGACACTTCTCGACATGGCAGGGTCTGGCGGAATCAAGACCTACCTCCTGATCTTCCAGAACAACGCCGAGATCCGTGCCACGGGTGGGAACCCGGCGGCGAGCATGATCGTGACCCTCACGGACGGCAAGCTCGGGTACGTGGATCAGGCGAGTTCGCAGACGTTCTACGACGCCGGAACGCAGGACGATGTGTACGTGGCGCTGCCCGCCGAGACCACCGGGCTGTATCTGCCCACGTTCGCGCAGCACTCGCAGGATTACACCTTCACCCCCGACTTCCCGACGACGGCCCAGCTCTTCCAGGCCCTGTGGACCCACACCACCGGCGCGACGTTCGACGGTGTCGTCTCGATCGACCCCGTCGTGCTCTCGCACATGCTCGCCGTCGCCGGACCCGTGACGCTCGGTACGGGGGAACAGCTCACCGCGGACAACGCCGTCTCGGTGCTGCTCCGTGACGCGTACGAGCGCTATCCCGAGGGCCGCGATTCCGACCGGTTCTTCGCGGATGCCGCGAAGCAGGTGTTCGCGCACCTCACGACCTCGGCCTGGGACCCGCTGCAGATGCTCGATGCGCTGAAGAAGGCTGCGGCAGAGCAGCGCGTCAACCTCGCGTTCGTCGACCAGGCCGCGCAGGCGCTCGCCGTCGAGCTCGGGGTGGACGGCGCGTTGGCCGGCGACACCACGACGCGGACGCAGGTGGGGATCTACCTGAATGACTCCTCCGTCGGCAAGCTCGAGTACCACTTGACGACGTCGATCATCGCGACGTGCGACGCCGCGGCGCGGACGATCACGACCACGATGACGCTGGCGAACGGCATCGGCGACGACATCCGAAGCCCTTACACGCTCGGGCTCCGCAACTGGCGATTCGGCCTGCCGAGTACCACGATGATGCTCGACGTGCTGTTCTTCGCGCCTCCCGGCGCTCAGATCACGCACACCGTCCCGGCGGTGGGAGACGTCCCGCGGTGGGAACGCAGCGGCGTCGAGAAGGGCAACACCGCACTCAGCAAGACGGTGTTCGTCGCCAAGGGAGAGACCGTGACCACCGCGTTCACGGTCGCATTGCCGCCCGGCGACCTCGCTCCGCTGCGACTGCGTCACACCCCCACGGCGACCGCGACCACCGTCACCATCGACCCGAGCTGCGTGGCGCTCTTCCCGGCTGCACGGTGACGGCCGGACCCGTCAGAGGAGCGTCGGATCCGGGTCGGACCACTTCTCGATGCCCTGCACCACCCAGAACGCGAAGAACAGTATGAGCGCGGCGGCTTCGACGATGAGCACGATCGGGATGCCGGAGCCGTCGGCGTCGGGCAGCAGGATGACGTACGCGATCAGGGTGAGCACGAGTCCCACGGCGATGACCGTGTAGAGCACGCGGAACACCGGCGTCGGCTGCGGACCCCGGCGGGGGAAGGCGTTGCGCACCGCGACCGCCGCGAACAGTGCGAAGAAGGCCGTCGTCGCGACGAAGTGCGCCTGCTGCAGGAACGCGTCGCGTGCGAACGCCCAGGTGAGTGCGGTGACGGCGAGAACGACCACGGCGACCAGCAGCGACGGCCACACGGCGGCGAGCGAGACCTGACCGAGCGCAGCGAGCACGAGGGCGACGAGGAGCACGAGCGCGCCGAGCACGAGGTACACGGAGACGCCGTTCGCGGCATCCGCTTCGTACTGCGGGGGGAAGCAGCGCCCTGTGCAGTCGACGACGACGCCGGGCACGGCATCCGGTGACAGCGTCGTCGGCACGAGGGCGATGAGGGGTGCGAACAGCGCGGCGGCATCGAGGAGCGCACGCTCGGCGCCGCGACCCGACAGCGCGAAGAGCGCGAGGGACACCGCGATCAGCGCCCCGACGAACACGTCGCGGGCGGGCGTGTAGAAGTAGTCGCTCACCGACGTGAGCCAGCCGTAGGTGGTCGCCGCCTGCGCGATCGCGACGAAGATCGCGACGACGGTGCCGGCGATGCCGATCCGCAGATACCGGTAGGTGCGCTCGAGCGAGGTCGAGACGGCGGCGATCGACATGCCGATCACCCTAGCGGGAGGTGCCCGACGGTCGTCGGCGGGGCCAGACGCTTTCGAGGACCGCGAGTAGACTCGCCGCACTGCGCGGCACTGCCGCGGCGCCCGACCGAGGGGAGCCCCGCCATGACCGACGCACCCATCCTCGTGCCCGCACGGCCCCACACCGCGGCCGTCGCCACCGTGCACCGCCGTCGCGCGCAGGGGCGCGGCATCCGTCTGCTCGTCATCTACGGTGTGCTGCTGACGCTCATCGCGTTCTGGCCGGTGCCGGTGGATCGCGGGGCGTCTGGCCTGCTGCGCGCGATCACGCAGGCGGTCCCATGGCTGACGTACGACGTCATCGAGACGACTGCCAACGTCGCACTGTTCGTGCCGTTCGGGGTGCTGCTGGCGCTCGTGCTTCCGCTGCACCGCGGACTCGTCGTGCCGATCGCTCTCGCCACCACGCTGCTCATCGAGTCGGGTCAGGCTCTGCTCCTCGCCGAGCGCACGCCCAGCCTGCGCGACATCGTCGCCAACGTTCTCGGCGCGGCCATCGGCCTCGCCATTGTGCAGCTCATCGAACGGCGTGCGGCGCCGAAGTGACGGGTGCCGGGCATCAGCTCCCGAAGTAGCTGCGTGCGTCGCGGGTGCTCAGCAGGATCAGCCCGATCAGCGACAGCAGCGACCCGCCGATCACCGACCACAGGCTGGCATCGGAGAAGAGGTTGAGCACCTGCAGCACGATGGTGATGGCGAAGACGACCATCGCGATCGTGCGGGCGGTGGGGTTGCCGCGCCACAGGCCGACGCCGACGGCGAGGGTGATGGCTCCGATGATGAGGCTGATCCACCCGAGGATCGCGGGCCAGGTGATGAAGAGGCCGGCGATGATCGCGAAGATCGATCCAACGATCTGCAGAAAGCCGGAGATCCAGGCGATGATGGCGACGAGCGTGACGCCGAGCGGGCGCTGAGTCATGGGTGAGTCCTCCGTGGCGAGACAGATTCGGCTGAAGGCTCCAACGTAGCGGTCGCCTGCCGGCGCGAACGCGTTTCACGCTGAGCTGCTCGTGTCGGCCCTCAGAATGGTGCCGCGGTGTCGTCGCCCGGCACGAAGACGACGCGCTGCGGAGGATGGTCGAGGTACGGCCGGCCGGCCGGACTGGTCCACTCGAGGGTGCCGCCGGGGAGCTGGCGCACCGTCCAGTCGGTCGCGTGTTTCAGCGTGTGATGTCTTTTGCAGAGGCAGGCGAGATTGCGGACGTCGGTCGGACCGCCTCGGGCGTGGTCGTGCGTGTGGTCGTCATCGCACAGTCGCGCCGGCCTTCGGCATCCGGGGAAGCGGCAGTGCGGATCCCGGGCCTTGAGGTACCGCTGCTGCGCCGCCGACGGCTGGTAGCGGTCGACCGCGAGCACCATCCCGGTCACCGGATCGGTCATCACGCGGTCCCAGCCCGGCGCATCACCGGCGAGGCGCCGTGCGGTGGCGGGGTCGACGGGCGCGATGCCGTCGAGTTCGACACCGCCGCTCGTGACCCCGGTCAGGGTCGTGACGGGCACCGTGATCTGCGCGGTCGCGCGGATCGCCCCGAGTCCGCCGGGCGCGGCATCCAGGGTCGGGTCGATCACCGGAGCGCCGGTGAGGAGCAGATCGGCGACGAGGTCGGCGCGGATCTGGTCGATCGTCCGCTCGTCGAACCACACTTCTTCGTCGGGCGCGGTCTCGCAGCTGCTGTCGGGAGCACCAAGGGCTGCGGCATCCGTCGTTTCGTGCGTCGTTCGCACCTGGTGCCGGCGGGAGGCGTCGACCCGCTTGATGAGCTTGGCCTGCCGTGTCGCCGGTCGACGATGCCGTGGGCCAGCGCGGTCGGGAGCATGTGGTTCAGCAGCGACATGCCGTCGTCGAGGTCGGTCACCCAGATGCGGCGGCCCTGCACAGCGAGATCGTGGCGCTCCTGAAGAGTGAGCGGGTTGCGGATGTCTGCCTGCTGCCGGGCGTAGGCACGGGTGCGCGCGGCCGTCGTCGTCTCCGCGTATTCGAGAACCGCGCGTTCGAACTCGGCCCGTGCAGCGGGCTCGTCGATCGCGCCGCCGCAGTCGAGGATGGCTGTCACGTGGCCTCGTGAGATGCGCCCCGCTTCGAGGGCTGTCACGGTGACCGCGAACGAGGTGGTGAGCCGATGTGCGTCCCACATGTGCGACTGCATCGTGCGGTCGTTGACCTTCACGGCGAGACCGAGCTCGGCCGCCAGTGCGCGCAGCGGCATGTCGCGTTCCTTCGAGCGCGCCGACGGGATGCGCGCCTGCTGCGCCTCAGCGAGGGCGAACGCGTCGGCCAGGAGACGCAGTTTGCGGGCGTGGAGGGCGGCCTCTTCGGCGTGGATACGGCGCAGCTGCGCAGCGAGGTCTCCGGCGCGCTGCGCCTCGACCTCGTCGCGTTCCGCGTCGTCCACGATGTGCCCTTCCGTCGCGCAGAGAGCGCGACCCTTCTCACGGGATGATCCCGATCGGACCGCGGGGCACAACGCGGTCGGATCTCTGCGAAAGAACCGGATGACGGTGTCTTTCGCTGGATCCATCATGGCGGGGGCCTCCGACATTGCGGTGGCCGTCCGCATCCGGCCGACACCGCCTGGGCGCGTGCCGGACGACGCCCTTGTGCGCCGGATTCGGCCGCGCTAGCATCCGGGCATCGATTGCCAGGGGGTGTCGCAATCGTTGGGGTCCATCGCACGGTGCGACTTATTCGTCGCGCCGACTTCGACCGGGGGGGGGGGGGGGGG
>NZ_MWLQ01000024.1 GCF_010634855.1 Microbacterium sp. B35-30
GAGCGGGCGAGGAACGGGCGAGACGAAACGCCCCGCACCTCCCCACGGTCGTTGAGCGAGCGAGGAACGAGCGAGACGAAACGCCCCGCACCTCCCCACGGTCGTTGAGCGAGCGAGGAACGAGCGAGACGAAACGCCCCGCACACGGCGCAGATCGTCGACTCGAGGTGTTTTGTCTCGGTCGCTGGCGCTCCCTCGCTCAACGACCGGAGAGGGGGTCTCCGATCATGGCCCGGGCGCCGTGCGAAGATGGATGCGCCATGCCGACCGACGCGCCTTCCAACCTGCCCCCGGTACTCCGCCCCGACGCGCCGCCGACCCATTCCCTCGCGGATCTCGCGGCGCGCTTCGCCGTCGACGTCCGCGGCGACGTCGCCGACGTCGCGCTGACCGGCATCACCCTCGCGACCGCCGATCTCCGCCCCGGCGACGTGTTCGTCGCCGTCCAGGGCGTCTACCGCCACGGCGCGGAGTTCACCGCGACGGCGGCGGAGAAGGGTGCCGTCGCGGTCGTGACCGACGCCGCCGGTGCCGACGTCGCCGCCGCGAGCGGGCTGCCGGTGGTGCTGGTCGACAACCCCCGCGCTCTGCTCGGCGAGCTGTCGGCGTGGGTGTACAGCACGGGCCGCGACGACGACCTGCCCCTCCTGTTCGGCACGACCGGCACCAACGGCAAGACCAGCGTGTCGCACCTGCTCGAGGGAATCCTCGGCCAGCTCGGGGCGACGACCGGACTCTCCTCCACCGCCGAGCGCCACATCGCCGGCCAGATCGTCGTGTCCCGGCTGACGACGCCCGAGGCCTACGAGATGCACGCCCTCCTCGCTCTCATGCGCGAGCGCGGCGTCGAGGCCGTCGCGGTCGAGGTGAGCGCGCAGGCGCTCAGCCGCCGTCGCGTCGACGGCATCGTGTTCGACGTCGCCGGCTTCACCAACCTCACCCACGACCACCTCGACGACTACGCCGACATGCGCGAGTACTTCGAGGCGAAGCTGCCCCTGTTCCGACCCGACCGCGCGCGCCGCGCCGTCGTCTGCATCGACTCCGAACCCGGTGCGGAGGTCGTGGCGCGCAGCGAGGTGCAGACTGTCACGGTGGGCACACCCGCCCTCGCCTCGGATCCGGATGCCGCAGCCGCCGCAGACTGGGTCGTCGACATCCTCGACGAGCGACCGGTCGGCACCGAGTTCCGCCTCACCGCCCGCGACGGCCGCACCCTGACGACCCTCGTCCCCGTGATCGGACGCCACATGGCCGCCAACGCCGGCCTCGCGATCGTGATGATCCTGGAGGGCGGCTACGCGTGGGAGCGGCTCGTGGCGGCGCTCGACGGCGACCGCATCGAGGCCTACCTGCCGGGGCGCACCGAGCTCGTCTCGGGAGAGACCGGCCCTGCCGTCTACGTCGACTTCGGGCACTCGCCCGACGCGTTCGAGAAGACGCTCGCCGCGGTGCGCCGTGTGACACCCGGCAAGGTCATCATGCTGTTCGGCGCCGACGGGGACCGCGACGCCACCAAGCGGCACGACATGGGGCGCACCGGGGTAGAGGGCAGCGACATCCTCGTCGTCACCGACCACCACCCGCGCCACGAGGATCCCGATTCGATCCGCGCCACTCTCGTCGAAGGCGCACGCCGGGCGCAGCCGGATGCCGAGATCCACGAGTTCTCCCCGCCCGAGCGCGCCATCATCGAGGCCGTCGCGCTGGTCGGCGACGGCGACGCGATCTTGTGGGCCGGGCCCGGACATCAGGACTATCGCGACATCCGCGGCGTCCGCACGCCCTACTCGGCACGAGAGCTCGCCCGTCGCGCCCTGCGCGAGGCCGGCTGGCCCGTGCCCGAACCGCACTGGCCGGTGCCGTACCCGGAGCACGAGACCCCGGCATCCGATCCCCTCCGCCCGGTATATCCCACGACCTGACGCGTCTGCTCCCCGCGCGTTTCGCGCGCCCGCGCCCCGCTCCCGCGCGCGGCGCTCGCCCGTCGCGCGAGGCCGGATCGATCACCGCCGGGCGGCGGCAGGCGGGCGGCGCGGAGACGGCGGGGCGGGATCAGGATGCCGCGGCGATCGCCTTGTCGGCGGCGCGGCGGGCCCACTCCTCGGCGTCGGCGAGCGCGGCCCGCGTCAGCGCGTCGGGAGCGTCGTGCGCATCGACGACGCGGGCGATGACATCGATGATCCCGGGGAAGCTCAGCCGGCCCTCGTGGAAGGCATCCACAGCCTGCTCGTTCGCGGCGTTGAACACGGCGGGGTAGGTTCCGCCCGCGCGACCGACCTGCTTCGCCAGGCGCACCGCGGGAAACGCGGCGTCGTCGAGCGGCTCGAACGTCCACGCGGTCGCCGTCGTCCAGTCCAGCGGCCGGCCCACTCCTGCGATGCGGTTCGGCCAGTCGAGCCCGAGCGAGATCGGCAGGCGCATATCAGGCGGCGACGCCTGCGCGATCGTGGATCCGTCGACGAACTCGACCATCGAGTGCACGATCGACTGCGGGTGCACCACGACGTCGATGTCCGAGTAGGACACGCCGAAGAGGAGGTGCGCCTCGATCACCTCGAGCCCCTTGTTCACGAGGGTCGCCGAGTTCGTCGTGACGACGCGCCCCATGTCCCAGGTGGGATGGGCGAGGGCCTCGGCGGGCGTGACGGCATCGAGCGAGGCGCGGCTGCGCCCCCGGAACGGACCGCCGGACGCCGTCAGCACGAGCCGGCGCACCTCGCTGCGCTCCCCCGACCGCAGTGCCTGCGCGATCGCCGAGTGCTCGGAGTCGACCGGCACGATCTGTCCGGGACGCGCGAGTGCGGTGACGAGGTCTCCGCCGACGATCAGCGACTCCTTGTTGGCGAGCGCGAGCGTGCGGCCGGTCTCGAGGGCCGCGAGAGTCGGTCCGAGGCCGACGGAGCCGGTGATGCCGTTGAGCACGACATCGGCTTCGACGTCGCGGACCAGCTGCTCGGCCTCCACCGCGCCGAGGGCGGTGCTCTCGACTCCGAACTCGGCGGCCTGCGCGTCGAGGCCGACGCGATCGGAGCCCGCAGCGAGGCCGACGATCTCGAACTGCCGGGGATTGGCCCGCACGACGTCGAGCGCCTGAGTGCCGATGGAACCGGTCGAGCCGAGGATCAGGACGCGCCGCATCCGGCCAGCCTATCGCCGGGCCGGATGCGGTCGAAGTCTCTCCGGGGTCGACTACTCGGCGGCGGCGGCCCGCTGCACGCCCAGGATGTCGATGACGAAGACGAGCGTCTCGCCCTTCAGGTCCTGGTCATTGATCTCGCCCTCGCCGTAGCCGGCCGCCGGCGGGATCACCACGAGCACCTGCGAGCCGACCGTCTGACCCTCGAGCGCCTGCTGGAAGCCCGCGACGACGCCGGTCGTCTGGAACTGCGCGGGCGTTCCGCGGCTCCAGCTGGAGTCGAACTCGGTGCCGTCCGACCACTTGACGCCGCGGTACTGCACGAACACGGTGTCACCCGATTCGACGGTCGCGCCGTCGCCGAGCTTGAGATCGGCGATCTGCACCTCGGCCGGCGGCTCCTCCTCGGGAACCGTGATGGTCGGCGCGCCGTCATCCTCCAGCTCGACTTCCGGCATGCCTTCCACCGGGTCCTGCTCGGCACCGGTGGCGACCGTCGGAAGCTGGTCGATGGACTGCGCGACGACGACGGCGTTGGCGGCGCCCTCGCCCAGCATGGAGCCGGGGATGGTGAACGCGGTGGCGGAGCCGAGCGGCGTGCAGAGCACGCTGCTGCCGAAGATGCCGCTGCCGTCGACGATGATCGGGACGAGGCCCGAGTCGTCGGGCGTGGTGGTGGCCGAATCGAGCAGCACCTCGCCCGTGGTCGGGTCGATGATGAGGTACTGGCCGGAGACGAGCTCGCCGACAGCGAGGTCGTCACCGTCGGCATCCTCGGCGATGGTCCGCTGAAGCTCCGCGAACTCGAGATCGGCCGGCACCTCCGCCGTCAGCTCGGGGGCGGTGCCGGAGACGGTGATCGCGTCGGAGTCGGCGCCGGGCTGCGGATCGAGTCCGCAATCCGAGCCGGCCGCACTCGACGACGGGCTGGGAGTGGCGTCCGGCTCGGCAGAGCCGGCGCAGCCGGCGAGCAGGAGGGCCGACATCGCGGCGACGGACAGGGCGGCGAGCGGGCGAATGCGCACGGAACAACCTCGAGACGTGGAAGGGAAGTGTCCATCTTTTCGCATCTTTGCTCCGTTCGTGCTGGGAAACGGCTATGCCGATACCGGAATGCAATCGGGGGTACCCTCGACGGGTGACTTCCGACCTCGTACCCGGCGCCGATGACAACGCCGGCGAATCGCCGGAAGCGCCCGAATCCTCCGCCGCTCCGGCTCGCCGGATGGGCTTCACCTACGCCATGGGACGCCAGATCATCCGGCCTCTCGCGCGCATCGTGTACCGCCCTCGCGTGGACGGGAAGGCGAACGTCCCGAAGTCCGGGCCGGTCATCTTCGCCAGCAATCACCTGTCGTTCATCGACTCGATCGCGATCCCCGTGGCCTCGCCCCGCCCCGTGCACTTCCTTGCGAAGGCGAGCTATTTCGAGAGCGGCCTCTCCCGCTGGTTCTTCACGGCCATCGGAGCGATCCCCGTCCAGCGCGGCGCCGGGCAGGCGGCCCTCGACGCGCTCGACCAGCAGCGCACGCTGCTCGAAGAGGGCAGCGCCGTCGCACTTTACCCGGAGGGCACGCGCTCGCTCGACGGCCGTCTCTACAAGGGGCGGACGGGCGTCGCCTTCCTCGCTCTGCAGACCGGCGCACCGGTCGTTCCCGTCGGTCTCATCGGCACCGACGACGTGATGCCGGTCGGCGCGAAGATGCCCTCGCTCAGCCACCGCATCACGGTCAGGTTCGGCGAGCCGCTCGACCTCGCGCACCACGGTCCGGCCTCGTCCGGCAAGGCCCGCCGGCTCGCCACCGACGAGATCATGGCCGCGATCCACGCCCTGTCGGGTCAGGAGCTCGCCAACGCCTACAACGAGGTCCCGGCGCAGAACACGATCGACCGAATCAAGCAGGTGCTCCCGCACGAGCGCCGCTGAGGCGCGGTTCTCCGCGGTCGACCGCACCGGTCGTCGAGCGTGGGGCAGTCAGGCGCCGGCGACAACCACCGTGGGCTCGTGGCGCACCGGGAAGTTCACCGAGTTGGCGATGAAGCACCACTCGTTCGCCTGCGCGTGCGCGGCGGTCGCGGCATCCGTCATCGATGCGTCCGCGACGGTCACGCGCGGCCGCAGCACGACCTCGCGGAAGGCGCCGCCGCCGCGCCCGTCTTCGACCATCAGACCGGATGCCTCGTCCTCGTAGCCGAGGACCACCACGCCCGCCTGCACGCAGGCGTGGAGGTACGACAGCAGATGGCACTCGCTGAGGGCGGCGAGCAGCATGTCCTCGGGGTTCCAGCGGGACGGATCGCCGCGGAACGGCTTGTCCGCCGAGGCCGGCAGCGCGGGCTTGCCGTCGATCTCGATCGTCACGGCCCGGTCGTAGTCCCGGTAGCCGGAGGTGCCGGTGCCGCGGTCACCCGTCCAGGTCGTCCGGACGGAGTATCGATGCTCGCCCCACATGAGCACAGTCTGTCATGCAGGCCGACGTCGCCTCCGGCGGTAGGCTGACGAGGTGCCGCAGACCTTCGCCGCAGCCGACGCCGTCGAACTCGCCGTTGTCGAACGCAGCGGTTTCGTCGAGTCGCGACACGCGGGCATCGCCATCGTGCTGGCCGCCGACGGCACCATCGCCGAGAAGCTCGGCGATCCGTCGGCACTGATCCTCCCCCGCTCGAGCCTCAAGCCGCTCCAGGCGCTCGCGTGCCTCTCGGCCGGCGCGCCCCTGGAGGGCGAGCAGCTCGGACTCTCCACGGCGAGCCACTCGGGCACCGAACGTCACGTCGCGGTCGTGCGCGACATCCTCTCCCTCGCCCAGCTCGGCGAGGAGGATCTCGGGTGTCCGCCCGCATGGCCGGGCGACACCGTCACCCGCGATGAGCTGGTGCGCGAGCTCGGTCAGCCGTCACGCATCCGCATGAACTGCTCGGGGAAGCACGCCACCATGCTCCTCACCAGCGTCGTCAACGGCTGGGACCCTAAGGGCTACCTCGCGCCGGGGCATCCGGTGCAGATCCTCATCCGCGAGACGATCGAGCGTCTCATCGGCGAGAAGATCGCCGCCACCGCGGTCGACGGCTGCGGCGCGCCCGTCTACGCCATGACCCTCTTCGGACTGGCCCGCGCCATCCACCGCATCGGCAACTCCTCGACCACCTCGCCGTTCGCGCTGCATCGCAGCGCCGGCGCGCTGGTCGACGCCGTTCGGGCGAACCCGTGGACGATCGACGGGCCGGGACGCGCCGACACGATCGCGATCGAGCGGCTCGGCGTCTTCGCCAAGGGCGGCGCGGAGGGCGTCATGGTGATGGTGGCCCCCGACGGCACCACCGTGACGCTCAAGATGCTGGACGGGAGCGGCCGCGCCGCCACCGCCGTCGCTCTGCGGCTGCTGGAACGCCACGGCGCGCTCGCGTCGGCCGACGTCGCCGACACGCTGTCGAAGCTTCCGCTGACCATCACGGGCGGCGGGCAGGACGTCGGGGCCATCCGCCCCGCCTTCTAGAGGCGCTCCCACGAGGAGCCCGAGCGCTCCAACGGCGGAGCGGAAAGGATCACACGATGCGGATCAGCGTCCCCACCGAGGTCAAGAACAACGAGTACCGGGTCGCCCTCACGCCTGCGGGAGTGCATGATCTGGTGGCGTCCGGCCACGAGGTGTTCGTGCAGCGCGGCGCCGGCGAGGGATCGTCCATGCCGGACGCCGAGTACGAGGCGGCCGGAGCAGTCCTGCTGGACGACGCCGCGGAGGTGTGGGAGCGGGCGGAGCTGCTACTCAAGGTCAAGGAGCCGATCGCGAGCGAGTACGGCTACTTCCGCGACGACCTCGTGCTGTTCACGTACCTGCATCTCGCCGCCGACCGCCCGCTCACCGAGCGCCTGGTCGCCGACCGCGTCACCGCCATCGCGTACGAGACGGTGCAGCTCCCCGGCGGCGGGCTGCCGCTCCTCGCGCCGATGAGCGAGGTCGCCGGGCGGCTCGCGCCGACCGTCGGCGCCGCCACGCTGATGCGCTCCGCGGGCGGGCTCGGCCTGCTGATGTCGGGAGTGCCCGGCACACGGCCGGCGACGGTGACCGTCATCGGAGGCGGTGTGGCGGGCGCGAACGCGGCCGTCATCGCGGTCGGGCTGGGCGCCGACGTCACCGTGTTCGACACCAACGTCCAGCGGCTCCGCTACCTCGACGACCACTTCCAAGGCCGGGTGAAGACCGCGGCCTCCAACCCGCTGGATCTCGACCGCGCGGTCGTCGCTTCGGACCTCGTCATCGGATCCGTGCTCATCCCCGGGGCCAAAGCCCCGAAACTCGTCACCAACGGCATGGTCGCACGCATGCGGCCGGGATCGGTGCTCGTCGACATCGCGGTGGACCAGGGCGGCTGCTTCGAAGACACCCACCCGACGACGCACGCCGACCCGACGTTCCCGGTGCACGGGAGCATCTTCTACTGCGTGGCCAACATGCCCGGCGCCGTCCCGAACACGTCGACCTCGGCCCTCACGAACGCGACCCTCCCCTATATCCGCCAGATCGCCCGGCATGGGTGGCAGGCGGCACTCCGGTCGGACGCCGCCCTCGCGACGGGCCTCAACACCGTCGGCGGCCAGGTCGCGAACGCGGGCGTAGCGATGGCGCACGATCTCGAGCTCGCACCGTTGGACGTCGCGCTCGTCTGAACGCGCAGCAGAAGCCCCGGATGCCTCGCGTCCGGGGCTTCTGCACTGTCGGGCCTGGTGCGCTGAGCTGTGCCGACGGCTGCTCCGAGGTGCGTGGCCGGCTGCGCGTGTCGCTGCCCCGCGCGACACTGGTGTCATGACGGATGACCGCGAATGGACGGTGGAAGACCATCTTCGAGGCGCCGATCCCGACGCCGTGCGCCTATGGCACCACATCGACGAGTTGATCGGCACTTTCGGCCCGGTGACGCACGCGGTGGCCAAGACCACGATCACCTTCCGCGGTCCTCGGCGCGGGTTCGCAGGCGCCCGGCCGATCCGCCAGGGTGTGCGCGGGTACTTCGACCTGATGCGCGAACTGCCCCCCGACCCCCGGATCCTCGGTGTCTCCCCCTACGGGCGGCGACTCTTCGTGCACCAGTTCCGACTCGCCGACGAGAGCGAGTTCGACGAGACCGTCGCCTCCTGGCTGCGGGAGGCGTACGAGGTGGGCTGCGGAGCGCACCTCGGCCCCTGACGCCCCGGCCCATGACGCGCCGGCTCGCTGAGCCGCGACCCGGCGAGGTCCGGCTCAGCTCAGGCCAGCCCGCCGTCGATGGACCGGGAGAAATCGGCAGGATCCTCCGGCACGAGCACTTCGGTGTCGCGGTTCAGGCTCTCACCGCGGAAGAACGGCTTGGCGCGCGGGAACGCGAACCACAGGAACATCAGCAGCACGCCGAACGCGAGTGCGCCGATGCCGAGGACGAAGGTGCCGCCGATTCCGAGCAGGACTGTGTAGCCGTAGTCGACGTCGTACATGTCGATCGCCGACTGCACGAACGCGTAGGTCAGCATGAGCGCGCCCAGGAGAGGGAACAGGAACCGGTAGAAGAAGTTCCTCGCCGACGTGAACAGCTCGCGGCGGAAGTACCAGACGCAGGCGTAGCCGGTGATCGCGTAGTAGAACGCGATGGCGAGTCCGAGCGAGAGGATGGAGTCCTGCAGGATGTTGTCGCTGATCAGGGTCATCCCGATGTAGTAGAGCGATGCGACGATGCCCATGACGAGCGTGGAGAACGACGGGGTCTTGTAGCGCGGGTGGACCGACGCGAAGCGCCGGGGAAGCGCCTTGTAGGCCGCCATCGACAGTGTGCCTCGCGCCGTGGGCAGGATCGTGGTCTGCGTCGACGAGATCGCCGAGATCATGACAGCGACCACCAGCACCCAGCCGAGCGGACCGAGCAGGCCATCCTTGATGGCGAGGAAGAAGTCGTCGGCGTTCGCCTCGTTGCCCAGGCCCGTGCCTTCGCTGCCGAGACCGGCGTACATCATCGCCGCGACGGTGACGCCGACGTAGGTCACCAGCAGGATGACCGTGGTCAGCAGCGCGGCCCGACCGGGGATGCGCTTGGGGTCCTTCGTCTCCTCGTTGAGAGCGAGGCAGGTGTCCCAACCCCAGTAGATGAAGAGCGCAAGCAGGATCGACTCGACGAAGCCGCCCCACTCCGTGAACGCGAAGGGGTTGAACCACGACCAGTCGAACGGGGTCGGGTCCGGCGCGGTGCCCGCGAAGAAGTGCCACAGCGCGGCGACGACGAAGATGGCCAGAGCGAGGTACTGGATGCCGAGCAGGACGTTCTGGATCCGTTCGCCGATCTCGACCCCGCGCCAGCTGACCCACGTCATCGCCGCGATGAACGCCACACCGGTCGCCGTGACGAGGGGGACGTTCTCCGAGAGGAGTGCGTCCTCGGCGTTGCCGACGATTCCGTCGATCAGTGCCCACAAGTAGATGCCGGCGATCTGGGCGAGGTTCGCGAGCACGACCATTCCGGCGACGGCAACGCCCCATCCGCCCATCCAGCCCACCCACGGACCGAACGCCTTCGTGCCCCACGTGAACGTGGTGCCGCAGTCCGGCACGGCGTTGTTGAGCTCACGGTAGGCGAACGCGATGAACAGCATCGGGATGAACGCGATGACGAATGCGATGGGCGCCTGAGCCCCGACGGCGAGGACGACGAACCCGAGGGTCGCCACCAGGGAGTAGACCGGAGCGGTGGACGCGAGGCCGATGACGGTGGAGCCCCAGAGGCCCAGCGTGCCGGCGGCGAGTCCCTTGCCCTCAGGCCGTTGCAGATCGATCGGGGTTGTAGCCACAGAGTGACGCTAAGCGGTGGGCGAAGAGCTGGTCAACATGCTGTCCCGACGGTTCGGCCGGACATCGCCGGAGGGAAGGACAATGCGCACGGGCTCCGCTCCGGCCGAGATGAGCCAGGCGCGCCCCGCGCCGGGCTCGCAGTACGGCGGCACGCCGCGGTACCCGGCCACGACGCGAAGTTCTGCGGCGCAGGTCGTGTCGACGACCAGGTCGTGGTCGCCCCGCACGTCGGCGAGCAGGCGCCAGTGACGCTGCCAGTCGTCGGGCTCGCCGACGATGACGACGCACGCGTCCGCCGTGGATGCCGGATCCGTCACGTAATCGTCGACCTCGAGCACCCGCACGCCCTGCTCGCGCCAGACGGCGAGCGCCCGCCTGCCCGCCGGCGACCGGCGGGCGACCACACCGGTGAGCCGGGCCGCCGGCATCCACTGCTCATCAACCGGCGCACGCAGAGGTGGCACGGCCGGGGCCGCGGCGATCTGCACCGCACGCCCGTCGAGACGCCCGCGGCCCGCCGGCGCTGCGGGGTCGAACGCCGAGGGATCGCCGCCTGCTGCGGCGTGGTCGACGCGCGTGGGGTACGGCAGGACGAGCCGTCGTGCGAAGAGTTCGGCAACCCGCGACACCGCGCCCGTCATGCGGTGGGCGCCGGCAACGACGAGCACCCCCGCGTCCCCGGCGCGGCGGACGAGACCCTCGACGCGCTCGAGCGCGACGTGCGCGTATTCCGGGGGCAGGCGCAGCTGGAGGGCGTCGAGATCGTCGATGAGCACGACGGACCCGGCCGGGGGCAGCTCATCGTGCAGGGCGGAGACGGCGTCCCACAGGCGCTCCGGGTGCGCCGGCACCCGAACGGCGTGCCCCCGGGTCTGCGCCGCGATGACCTCGAGCACGTTGGAGACGCCGGACCCCGGCCCGCCGAGCACCAGCAGCGCGCGATCGGCCGCACCCACGACGGCGACCGGCTGCCGCTGACGCTCGGGCTCGTCCGCCAGGCCGAGGAGCACGCCTCCCGGTGGCGGAGGCTCCCGGCCCGCCGCGGCGCGTGCGGCGAGCTCATCGACCGTCACCAGCGCGGGCAGCGCGGGCAGCCACGGACGCGTGGGGGCGCGATGCCCGGTCCGGAGGGCCGCGGCCGCGACGTCCCGGGCGTCCGACAGGGCGATCCGCACCTGCTGGGGTGCGGTGTCTCCGGCGCGGCGCACGAATGCGGTTCCCCGCCCGGCCGCCCCGCCGGGCAGCCGAGCAGCGTCGTCGGTGCCCAGCAGTGCACGGCTGTCGACGGGATCCGTCACACGGAGGCTGATCCGCAGGGGGCAGTTCGCGAGCAGATTGTCGCGGATCACGCCGGCCGCCCGTTGTGTGCCGAGGATGAGATGGATGCCGAGCGCGCGGCCGCGAGCCGCAATGTCGACGAAGAGCCCGTGCAGTTCGGGATGGTCTGCCAGCAGCGCGGCGAATTCGTCGACCACCACGACCAACCGCGCGAGCCGCACCCGGGGATCCAGGATGTCGCGGGCGCCGGCGGCCGCGATGGTCGCCTCGCGGCGGCGCAGCTCGGCCCGCAGGCTGTCGATCGCGCGTCGTGCTCCCGAGCCGTCGAGATCGGTGATGACGCCGGTGACGTGCGGAACGCCGGCGAGGCCGTCGAAGGCGGTGCCGCCCTTGAAGTCCGCGAGCAGGAACGTCACCTCGTCGGTGGTGCGGGTCGCGCAGAGCGAGAGGATCCAGGTGATGAGCAGCTCGCTCTTGCCCGCGCCGGTGACGCCTGCGACCACGGCGTGCGGCCCGTCCCCCACGAGATCGACGACGGCCGTCCGCCCGCCGGCGACGCCGATCGGCGCGGGAAGGCCCCGCGTCGTCTCGGGAACGCCGTCGAGAAGCGGCGCCAGCGCGACGGGCTCGCCCCCGTCGCCGACGAGACCGAGGCTGCGCTCCGCCCGCGCGGTGAGGTCAGCGGCGACGTCTTCGGCCTGTGCCAGAGCGACGGCCTCGACCCGGAGCGGCACCACCTCGCCGGCGTGCTCCATCCGCGCGACACCCGGCGAGGCCACCGTCAGGACCGCCTGACACCGCGGCGGCAGCGGTTCGCCCGGACGGCACCGAGCGATGACGATGTCGGCGTCCGCGGGCGCGAGCTCGCCGGGACCGATCACCGCGAGCGCCGAACCGCCGCCTGCGCCGCGATGCGGCAGCGCCGCGATCCACTCGAGCGCCGGTCCGAGCGCTCCCACGATGCGCAGATCGCCGGGCGCGAGCGCCAAGCACAACTGCAGCACCAGCGCCCGCTGCACCGCGGCGGCGAGCGTTTCGCCGCCGACCACGACGATCCCGGCCGAGAGCGGCACCGTAACTGGGGCGCCCGCCAACCGGGCGGCCCGCCGACGCAGGTCGGCGGCATCCGGGTCTCCGTCGCCACCGGTCACCCGCACGATGCTCGGCCGCTCCCCCTCGCCGACCACGATCGACGCGGCACGACCGCCGCGCCAGATGTCGCCGCCGCCCGCGACGAGGCGGGCGACATCGGGATGCAGGGTCCACAGCTGCGCGCGCTCGCCGGTATGGCGCGCGGAGACCGCCGATGCGACCGCGGCGCGGGCGTGGGCGGCCTCTGCCGCGGCGCGCCTGCCGTCCTTCCTTGCCGCTCGGCGTGCGTCGAGCACCGTCGCCGCCGCGATCACCGGCCCCAGCAATGCGAACCACAGCGAGAACACCGAGCCGGTGACGAGCCAGAGGGCCACCGCGCCGACCACGGGGACGACGGCCGCCACGATGGGCAGCGGCGGACGCGCGGGCGGACGCCACGCTGCCGGGAGCGTCAGCGGCTCGTCGTCGGCGACAGAGACGGCAGCGGGGCCGGTGGCGGCCTCGAGGGTCGGGAGAGCGGTCGAGCGCATGCGCTCAGTCCATCCCTGCCACGGCTTCCGTGAACGACGATGACGGGGATCTGTGGATCCCCCGGCTCATTCCCCTTCTGGGGAGGAGCCGTCGTCCGCCGGCGATCCCTCGTCGGCGTCAGCATCCGCCGGACGACCGACGTCGAGCACGATGATCGTGATGTTGTCGCGCCCGCCGTTCTCGAGTGCCGCCTCCAGCATGGCGGACGCCGCGTCGGCGGGATCGGGGTTCTCGTCGAGGAAGTGACGGATGCCGTAGTCGGTGAGCTCTTTCGTCAGCCCGTCCGAGCAGATCACGAACCGGTCGCCTTCGGTCACGTCGAGGCGGACGTAGTCCGGCGTGACACCCTCGCTCGGGCCCACGGCGCGCGTGATGACGTTGCCGTACGGGTGGTTCTCGGCCTCTTCCGGACTGAGCCGGCCGGCCGCGACGAGCTCCTGCACGACGGAGTGGTCGGTCGTGATCTGGACGATCGCGCCGTCGCGCACGAGGTACACGCGCGAGTCGCCGATGTTGAGGGTCACCCAGTGCGCGGCCTCCCCCGTGGTGTCGAGGAAGACCCCCGTCACGGTGGTGCCGGTGCCGTCGTCGGTGGCCTCGGGATGCGACGCGATGTCTCTGACAGCCCGCGCCAGCGCCTTCTCGATCGTCTTCGGCGACACATGGCCGCTGTCGGCGACGGCGCGGAGGCGTTCGATGGCGCTCGCGCTCGCGATCTCACCGCCGACGTGTCCGCCCATGCCGTCTGCAACGACGAAGAGCGGATACGAGGCGAACATCGCGTCCTGGTTCACCTCGCGTCGGCGACCGGTGTCGGTCACGGCGGCCCACGAGAGCTCCAACACACCACCGGGTACCGGGACGGCGAGAGACTCGGTGGAAACCTCGGGCACGCGGTGTCCTCCCCGTCCGGTGCACGGTGGCCCTTCGCCCCCGCGTCATCACATACTAGTGGGTTACTCCACGGCGTCCTCGGACTCGGCGAGCCCTTCCACGACGATCTGCGCCGTCGTCGGCGGGGGCGCGAGCGGCACTGCCGGCACAGACACGAGGCCATCGGACTCCGCCGCACCCTCGAACTGCGCGTTGTAGAGCCGCCAGTAGGCGCCCTTCACCGCGAGCAGCTCGTCGTGGGAGCCCTGCTCCACGATCGAACCGCTCTCCATCACGAGGATGAGGTCGGCATCCCGGATCGTCGACAGGCGGTGGGCGATCACGAAGGCGGTCCGGTCCTCGCGCAGGCGCGACATCGCCCGCTGGATCAGCAGCTCGGTGCGGGTGTCGACCGACGAGGTCGCCTCGTCGAGGATGAGGATCCGCGGATCCGCCAGGAACGCGCGCGCGATCGTGATGAGCTGCCGCTCCCCGACGCTGAGGTTCGTCGCCTCGTCGTCGAGCACTGTGTCGTAGCCCTCGGGCAGCGCGTGCACGAAGCGGTCGACGTAGGCGGCCGTCGCGGCCGCGACGATCTCCTCCTCGGTCGCCTCCGGGCGGCCGTAGGCGATGTTCTCGCGGATCGTTCCCGAGAAGAGCCAGGTGTCCTGCAGCACCATGCCGGTGCGCGCGCGGAGGTCGTCGCGCGTCATCCTGCGCGTGTCGACAGCGCCCGCGGCCGAATCCGAAGCGGTGCCGAGGGTGATCCGGCCGGAGTCCACGTCGTAGAACCGCATGATCAGGTTCACGAGCGTCGTCTTGCCGGCGCCGGTGGGGCCCACGATCGCGACCGTGCTCCCCGGCTGAGCGGCCAGGGTCAACCCGTGGATGAGCGGCTTGTCGGCGACGTAGCGGAATGAGACGCCCTCGAACTCGAGGCGGCTGGCGGAGTCCGGGGCGGTCTCGGCCGGGTCGTCGTCGGGCGTCTGCTCGTCCTCGTCGAGCAGCTCGAACACCCGCTCGGCGCTCGCCACACCGGACTGCAGCAGGTTCGCCATGGAGCCGAGCTGGCTCAGCGGCTGCGTGAACTGGCGTGAGTACTGGATGAACGCCTGCACGTCGCCGATCGACATGAGCCCCGCCGCCACCTGCAGGCCGCCGACGACGGCGATCGCGACGTACACGAGGTTGCCGACGAACATCATGGCGGGCATGATCACGCCCGACAGGAACTGGGCGCCGAAGCTCGTGCGGTACAGCTCCTCGTTCTCGGCGCGGAAGTCGGCCTCGACCTCGTTCTGGTGGCCGAAGACCTTCACGACCGAGTGGCCCGAGAACGTCTCCTCGACGCGGGCGTTGAGGACGCCCGTCGTCTTCCACTGCTGCACGAACAGCTTCTGCGAGCGCCGCGCCACCAGCACCGTGATGAGGATGGTGAGCGGGATCGTGACGAGGGCGATGACGGCCAGGAGCGGCGAGATGATGAACATCATCGTCAGCACGCCGATCACTGTCAGCAGCGAGATGATGACCTGGGACAGCGTCTGCTGCATCGTCTGACCGATGTTGTCGACGTCGTTCGTGACGCGGCTGAGCAGCTCGCCGCGCTGCACGCGGTCGAAGTACGACAGAGGGAGCCGGTGCACCTTGTCCTCGACCTGCAGGCGCAGACGATGCATCGACCGTTGCACCACGCCGTTGAGGATGCGCGCCTGCAGCCAGCCGAAGAGGCTCGAGAACACGTAGACGGCAAGCACCAGCGCGAGGATGCGAGCGAGCTGGTCGAAGTCGATGCCCGCGCCGGGAACGAAGTCCATCGCGGCGATCATGTTCGCCTGGTCCTGGTTGCCGGAGGCGACCAGCTGGCCGACGACCTGCTGCTGGGTCGCACCTTCGGGCACCTGCAGCGAGATGAAGCCGGCGAACACCACGTTCGTGCCTTCGCCGAGCAGCTTGGGGCCGATCACCGAGAGGGTGACCGACAGAATGCTGAACGCGAGCACGACGATCAGCTGCGGCATCTCGGAGCGCAGGGTGCCGAGCAGCCGCTTCGCGCTGGGGCCGAAGTTGTTCGCCTTGGCAGCCGGCACGCCGGCACCGCCGAACGGGCCGCCGCGAGGACCGACCGGGGCGGGACGGGAGTTCTGGGCGCTGCTCATGCCGCCTCCGCCGCGAGCTGGGACTCCACGATCTCGCGGTACGTCTGGCATGTCTCGACGAGGTCGTCGTGCGCGCCGATGCCCACGACGCGTCCGTGATCGAGCACAACGATCTGATCGGCGTGCTGGATCGTCGACACGCGCTGCGCGACGACGAGCCTCGTCGCATCGGGCAGGTGCCTGTCCAGCGCGCGCCGCAGCTCGGCATCCGTCCGCAGATCCAGAGCCGAGAACGAGTCGTCGAAGATGTATACCTCCGGCCGTTTCACGAGGGCCCGCGCGATCGCGAGCCGCTGCCGCTGTCCACCCGAGACGTTGGTGCCGCCCTGTGCGATCTGCGCTTCGAGGCCGTCGGGCATGGCGCGCACGAATTCGGCCCCCTGTGCCAGCTCCAACGCCTCCCAGAGCTGTTCGTCGGTGGCGTCGCGGTCGCCGTAGCGCAGGTTCGACGCGATCGTGCCCGAGAACAGGAAGGCGCGCTGCGGCACGAGCCCCACGCGGGTCCACAGCTCGTCGGGGTCGTACTCGCGGACGTCGACGCCGTCGATGCGGACGCTGCCTGCCGTCACATCGAATAGGCGCGGCACGAGGCTGATCAGGGTGGTCTTGCCCGAACCGGTCGATCCGATGACGGCCGTCGTCGTACCCGGCTCGACGGTGAAGGTCAGATCGTGCAGCACGGCCTCTTCGGCGCCCGGATAGGCGAAGTCGACGTGGTCGAACTCGATGCGGCCTACAGGGGCGGGAGCGGATGCGGGGACCGCCGGCGCCGAGACCGACGGCTCCGCTTCGAGCACCTCGCCGATGCGATTCGCGCAGACCGCCGCGCGCGGGATCATGACGAACATGAACGTCGCCATCATGACGCCCATGAGGATCTGCATGAGGTAGGTGAGGAAGGCGAACAGCGTGCCGATCTGCACACCGCTGTTCTGCACCTGGAAGGCTCCGAACCAGATGACGGCGACGCTCGAGAGGTTCATGACGAGCATGACGGCGGGGAACATCAGCGCCATCAGATTGCCGGCGCGCAGCGCGGTGTCTTTGACGTCGTCGCTGGCGCGCGCGAACCGTGCCCGCTCCTGCCTCTCTCGCACGAAGGCGCGTACGACGCGGATGCCGGTCAGCTGCTCGCGCATGATCTGGTTGACGCGGTCGATCCGCGTCTGCATCAGCGTGAACGCCGGCACCATGCGCCAGACGATCAGTCCCACGATGACCAGCAGCACCGGGATCGCCACCGCCATCAGCCACGAGAGGCCGACGTCCTGGCTCACCGCCATGATGACGCCCCCGATCGCCAGCATCGGCGCCGAGATCATCAGCGTCGCCGACACCTGCACCAGCATCTGCACCTGCTGCACGTCGTTGGTGTTCCGCGTGATGAGCGACGGCGCGCCGAACTGCCCCACCTCGCGCTGCGAGAACGCGACCACGCGATGGAAGAGGTCGCCGCGCAGGTCGCGGCCCATCCCCATGGCGAGCCGCGAGCCGAAGTACACGGCGACGATCGCGCACACGACCTGCACCAGGCTGACGATCAGCATGACGCCGCCGGTGGACCAGATGTACGGGATGTCGCCGGTCACGACGCCGTTGTCGATGATGTCGGCGTTGAGCGTCGGCAACCAGAGCGATGCGATCGACTGGGCCAGCTGGAAGACGACGACGGCCACGATGAGCGGCCAGGCCGGGCTGAGGTAGCGCACCAGGAGCTTTCCGAGCACGACGGTCCTTTCGAAGCGCGGAACCCGTCCGCCCTCGCGGACCACGCACGAGATGTGACGCTACGCCTGCGCGCGCGCCGCCGACAAGCCGTCGCCTACGCCGTCGGCGAACTCACTCCCGGCGCCGGCCCGGGCGCGGTCAGGCGCTCTCGGGGACGGGGAACAGCGTGTCGATCGCGTCGAGATCGGCCTGCGACGGCGTCCACGCCGAGGCCGCTGCCGCGTTGGACCGCACCTGTTCGGGCGTCGTCGCGCCGGCGATGACGCTCGAGAGCGCCGGGTGCGACAGCAGCCATCCGAAGGTGGCCTCGAGCATCGTGATGCCACGGTCGTCGCACAACGCCTGGAAGGCCTCGAGCGCGTCCCAGGGCGCGTCGTCGTAGATGTGCCGGCGCTGCCGGATGATGCGCGTGTCGGCGGGTGCGGTATCCCGTGTGAACTTGCCGGTCAGCAGTCCGTTGTGCAGCGGGAAGTAGGGGAAGAACCCCAGGCGGTACCGCTCGACGGCGCGCAGCACGTCCCGCTCCGCGCCGCGCGACAGCAGGCTGTACTGGTTCTGCGACGAGACGAACGGCACGCCGTGGCGCATGAGCGCGGCGCAGTGTCCCTCGGCGATCTGCCACCCCGCGAAGTTCGAGTGGCCGATGTAGCGCACCTTGCCCTCCCGCACCAGGTCGCCGAGCACATCGAGGGTCTCTTCGAGCGGGGTGTCGTCGTCGGGCACGTGCAGCTGGTACAGATCGATCCAGTCGGTCTGCAGGCGTGTGAGGGATGCCTCGACCGCGCGCCGCACGTACGACCGCGAGCCCTTCGCACCCGACGGCGGGTAGCCCATGTCGCGACCGGGATGCCCGAACTTCGTCGCCAGGGTGACCTGATCGCGGCGGCCGCGGAGCGCCTCGCCCATGAGCGTCTCGGACTGACCGGGCTCGCCGCCGTACATGTCGGCCGTGTCGAGGAACGTCACGCCGGCGTCGATCGCGGCGTCCAGCACGGCACGGGTGCCCTCGAGCGTCTCGGTGTGCGTGCCCTCACGTCCGAAGTTGTTGCAGCCGAGGCCGACGGCGGAGACGAGGAGGCCGGACGCGCCGACCCGGCGCAGCGGAACAGTCGAGGTCATGCGTCCACGTTATCCCCGCGGACGGATGCCGCCGCCCGGGTTGCGCGAGCGGCACCGCCTCGACCCGCCGCTCCCCTGGCTCGTCTGCCGCAGGCAGCGCGCAGCACGACAGCCCCCCGCCGGGCGGCGAGGGGCTGTCGAGGAGTGCTACGGCTTCGGTGCCTCCGGCGCGGGAGGCCCGGTGACCGGCGGCTCGGGAGCCGGCGGGGTTCCCGGCGCAGGCGGCGGAGACACGGGCGGCTGCGCAGCCGCGGGCGGCGCAGCGGGCGCGGCGGGCGGCGGCGTGTAGCCGGCGGGAGGTGCCGGCGGCGCGGTGTAGCCGGCCGGAGGTGCCGGCGGCGGGGTGTATCCGGCCGGCGGCTGGTAGCCCGCGGGAGCGCCATAGCCGGGCGCGGTCGCCGGGTTGGCGGGGTAGCCCCCGGACGGCGCCTGGGACGGGACACCCGACCACACGGTGGTGTCGGCCAGGAAGTTGCCCGCCCACGGAGCCGCCGGGATGGCGGTGTTCCACCGCGAGCGGTCGAACGCGTTGATGCCGAGCCAGACGATGGCCAGGAAGAAGTAGAGGATCAGCCAGACGGCTTCCTTCTGCAGCTTGAGCCCCACCCGCCAGGCGGCCAGGAGCGTGTAGAGGAAGGCGGCGAGGCCGATGAGCGAGCCGAGCACCGGCACCCAGCCGAGCACGATTCCGCCGCCCCACAGCACCAGCAGCCACCACGGGTTGAGGTCGCCGAGCTTGACGAAGATCAGGGTGTTGTAGACCGGCACCCACGCGCGCCAGCGGCCCTGCACTCCCGCCTTGTCGAAGATCTTCATCAGGAACCACGAGCCGATGACATAGCCGGCGATCGCGAGCAGGAAGAAGAATGGTGCGAGGACAAGCCAGGCGATGAGCGCCCCTGCCCCGCTGCCGTCGTTGTAGTCCATGGTCATGGTGGAGCGACCTCCGAGAGAGTCGATTCGCGACGCATCGGGACGCGCCCGCGGAGCCCCTGCTCCGCTCGACACATGCTAGCGAGGCTCACAGCTTCCTGTCAGCATTGAGGTCATATCGGGGGATGACCCCCTCGCGTGCCGGTGGATAGCCTGAGCACACAACCCGATCGAAGGGCCGCCATGACCGACCAGACTCCTTCCGCTCCCACTCCCCCGCCGCTGCCGCCGC
>NZ_MWLQ01000025.1 GCF_010634855.1 Microbacterium sp. B35-30
GGCGGATCCCGCCGTCAGCCGATCGATCGATCACCGGCGCAGCCGCTGCGTCATCGAGACGGCGCCGATCGCTGGATGTGCCTGCGTGCTCGTCGCGCGAGCGTCGAAGCATGGCACAGAACGAATACCCCTCCTCCGTCAAAGGCAGGGCCGCACCGCTCGATGGTGCGGCCCTGCTCACCCGTCGGCTCGCGGCACCGCTCGACAGATTCACGAAGGTGCTCTCCCGCCGACGGCGCACACCGGTGCTGACCAACGAAGAGCACCATCGGCTGCGGCTCGCCGAGAAGGACCGGCGCGAACGCGAGTACGCAGCGCTGATGCGGCTTCTGGCGACGACGTTCGGAGCCCTGCGATGATGCGCCGGCTCTCGCCGGCTGAGCGCGCATCAACCGAACGGTGGAGCGTGGAATCATCCGGCGCCGCCCGCCTTCTCAGCCGACCTGGTGACGCGAGGGCGGGCAGGGCGCGCCAGCCTGAGATCATGCCCGTCGCCCAGATCGCCGGACTCCGCAAGGGGTACGCCGGCCGCACCGTGCTCGACGATGTGACGTTCACCGTGGAACGCGGGGAGATCTTCGGCATCCTTGGGCCCAACGGTGCCGGAAAGACGACGATCGTCGAGATCCTGGAGGGACTTCGCCGTCCTGATGCGGGGTCGGTGCGCGTGCTCGGGATGAACCCGTGGAAGGAGCGGCGCCGGCTGAGCGAGTCCATCGGGGTGCAGCTTCAGAGCGCCCAGCTGCCCGACAACATCACGGTGGCTGAGGCGCTGCGGTTGTACGCCTCGTTCTACGCGCGCCCGACGGACTGGCGCGTGCTTCTCGAGGAGTGGGATCTCGTCCGTCTCCGCTCGGTGCGGTACGCGAAGCTCTCCGGGGGTGAGCGCCAGCGATTGATGATCGCGCTGGCTCTCGTCGGGCAGCCCGAGGTCGTGTTCCTCGACGAGCTCACCACGGGGCTCGATCCGAACGCGCGTCACGCGACCTGGGAACTCGTGCGCCGGCTGCGCGACACCGGCGTGACTGTCGTGATCGTGTCGCACCTCATGGACGAGGTCGAGTATCTGTGCGATCGGGTCGCCATCCTCGACGGCGGAGTGATCGTCGCGGTCGGCTCACCCGCCATGCTCACCGCTCGGCTGGGCGGCGAGAGGACGATGCGCTTCGTGCTCGCCGGGGGCGCGTCCACCACCCCCGACATGGACTTCCTCCACGGGCTGCCCGGTGTGATGAACGTGCGGCGCCTCGGCCGCTCGGTGACCGTCACCGGAAGCCGGGACCTCGCTGCGCGCGTGGAGGCCGCGCTCGCCGAGCACGAGGTGCCGATCACCGATGTACGCGTCTCCGACACGACGCTCGAGGATGCCTTCATGTCACTGGCCGACCGGTCGAGCGACGGAGGTGCTTCCTGATGTCAACGATGGCGCGGCGCGATCCCCGCTCCCCCGTGTCCGCGACCGCCACTCTCGCAGCGATCGAGGGGAGGCTGCTCCTCCGAGATCCGGCATCCCTCTTCACCGTCGCGATCCCGGTCTTCCTCCTCGTCGTGTTCGGCGCGTCCAGCAGGGCGGGCGCGACGGCGGTGCTGCCGACCACCCTCGCGACGGCGATCGGCCTGTTCGGGCTGTACCTCGTGCCGACCACCCTCGCGACGTACCGGGAGCGGGGCATCCTGCGTCGGCTCTCGGTGACTCCCCTGTCGCCCGCGCGTCTGCTCGGCGTGCAGCTCTTGTTGCAGACGGTGCTCGCAGTGGCGAGCTGCACCCTCCTCGTCGCGGTGGGAGCGGCGATGGGGGCGGCGCTCCCGGTCGACGTGGTGGCATTCGCAGCCGCCGTCGTCCTGGGGCTCGCGTGTCTTCTCTCCTGCGGTCTCCTGATCGGCGCCGTCGCCCCGAACGGCCGTGCGGCCAACGGCATCGGCGTGCTGCTCTACTTCCCGCTGGCGTACCTCGGGGGTCTCATCCTTCCTCCGCCACTCATGCCTCCCGCCGTTCTCGCGATCGGGGCGTTCACTCCCCTGGGGGCCCTTCGCGACGCACTGGCCGCAGCCTGGGACGGCGGCGGCAGCGCGCTGTCGCTCGGGGTGATGGCCGCGTACGCTGTCTGCGTCAGCCTCGCCGCCGTCATACTGTTCCGCTGGGAGTGATCGCGATCCCGCAGTCGAGCAAGCTCGAAGAGCGCCACAACCGCATCGAACGGATGCTGGCCGTGGCGCCCTACGTGCTGCTGCTCGTGCCGACCGTCGTGACGACGGTGCTCGGCGCCGAGTGGCCTGACGGCCTCATCACCCTGGGCGTCGCGGCGGTCGCGGTGCTCTGGTTGTGGCTCATGGCGACACGACGCGAACCCGGAGTGATCTTCTTCGTCGGGCTCCTCGTGCTGATCGCGATCCTGGGGTGGCGCAACCCCTGGTTCGCCGGCCTGTTCGGCTTCACGGGCTACCTCTACGCCTGGACGGTGCTCCGGGGCGCGTGGCGCTATGTGGGGGTCACCCTCACGGCGATGATCAACGTCGCCGCTCTCATGGGCGATGTTCTCGGCACTCCGCTCCAGTTCGCCGCGTATGTGTCGTTCGTGGTGCTGACCGTGCCGCTCGTGGTCCTCTTCAGCATGCTGGGCGACGTGACGGCGGAGCGCAGCGCCGCGTATCAGCAGACGGTGACCCAGCTGCAGGACGTGATCGCCGAAAACGCGGAGCTGCATGAGCGGCTGGTCGCTCAGGCCCGCGAGGCCGGCATCCGCGAGGAGAGGCAGCGCATGGCGCGCGAGATCCACGACACGCTCGCCCAGGGATTCGCCGGCATCGCGACGCAGCTGCAGGCCGCGCAGCGCGCCGGAATCGCGGGCGACGACCTCGCCTGGCGTCACCACCTCGACCACGCGATCCGGCTCACGCGCGACGGACTGGAGGAGGCCCGGCGCTCGGTCCGCGCGATCGGCCCCGCACAGCTCGATGCGACGCTGCTGCCCGATGCCGTGGCCGCGATCGCGGCGGAGTGGAGCGATCGGAACGGCGTCCGCGCGACGGTGTCGGTGACGGGCGACACGCGCCCCCTGCATCCGGAGGTCGAGGCCACCGTGGTGCGCATCGCGCAGGAGGCGCTCTCGAACTCGGCCAAGCACGCGGACGCCAGCCGCGTGGGTGTCACCCTTTCGTATATGGACGATCAAGTGGCCCTCGACATCCGCGACGATGGCGTGGGATTCGATGCGGCGCAGAACTCCGGCGACGGGCGTTTCGGTCTCACGTCCATGCGGCAGCGCGTGGCTCGGCTGGGCGGGGACCTCGAGGTCGAATCCTCGATCGGCTCCGGCACGGCGATCTCGGCCACCCTGCCCGCCATCGGCGCGCGCACCTCGGAGGAAGGCTCGCATGCCTGACGTCGCCATCCGCCTGCTGATCGCCGACGACCACCCGGTCGTCCGGGACGGACTCCGGGGCATGTTCGCGGGCGACCCGCGATTCGACGTGGTGGGTGAGGCGAGCGACGGCGCTCATGCCGTCGAGCTCGCGCGCGCGCTCGACCCCGACGTCGTGCTGATGGATCTGCGGATGCCGCGTCTGGACGGTGTCAGTGCGATCCGGCGCCTGCGCGAGCTCGGGATCACGGCTCGCGTGCTGGTGCTGACGACCTTCGACACCGACAGTGAAGTGCTGCCCGCGGTCGAGGCGGGCGCGACGGGCTACCTCCTCAAAGACGCCCCGATCGACGACTTGAAGCGGGCGGTCGAAGCGTCGGCGCGAGGCGAGTCGGTGCTCTCGCCCACCATCGCCACCCGGCTCATGCACCAGGTGAGGGAGCCCGGATCGCCGATCAGCGATCGCGAACTGGAGGTGCTCTCGCTCATCGCCCAGGGCCGATCGAACAGAGAGGTGGCGGCAGAGCTCTTCATCAGCGAGGCGACCGTCAAGACGCATCTCCTCCACGTGTACGACAAGCTCGGCGTCAACGATCGCGCCGCCGCGGTGGCGGTGGGATTCCAGCGGGGGCTGCTGACGTGACCGCGCGGCTCGGCCTCGGTCTCACCGGGAGCTCGAGGTTCGTCGCTTCAGTTGTCGCGCCCTGCCTCAGCGGAACGGGAGAACGGCATCCGCCGAGGACCCCTGCGGCCGGCGAGGAAGTCGGCGGCGAGGCGGGCACATTCCTCCGGGTGCTCGTGCAGGAGGAGGTGCGTGGCGCCCGGCAGCACCGCGAGGTGGCCGTCCGGGAGCCCCCGGTACAGCTCGATCGTGTGCTCGAGGGCGACGAGGTCGTCGTCGGCTGCGGCCACCAGTGCCGGACAGGTGATGCGGCCGAGGTCGCTCGCCGTCAATGGCGCTTCGTCGCGGGCGGCGGCCGCGATCTTGGCGGCGACGACGGGGAAGTGGTCGAGTCCGTCCGGCGAGACCTCGCCGTAGGCGTGCACGATCTCGGCCGGCCAGTCAGCCGTCGCAGCGGTCCGGACGAGGAGTCCGTCCGCATCGAACCACCCGCTGAAGAGCACGAGCGCGGTCACCAGCTCCGGTCGGCGCGCGGCGACCCGCAGCGCCACCGCAGCGCCGGCGCTGTATCCGACGACGGCCACCGGACCTCCCGCGACCGCCTCGATGAAGCGGATCGAGTCCGCCGCCATCACCTCCAGGGTCAGCGGCCCGTCGACATCCGCCGTGCGACCGTGCCCGCGTCGATCGAGCAGGAGCAGCCGATACTCCGAACGGAGCGCCGCCAGATTGTCTTCGAAATCGCGGGAGTCGCTGAATCCTCCGTGCATCATCAGGACGGTGGGACCGGCGCCGCGCTCCTCGAACCAGAGGTCGACGTCGCCGAGCGGAAGACGGCTGCTCCTGCTCATCGTCAGCTCCACATCGCGACCGTTGCGACGATGGCGGTGACGCCGACCACGACGTCGATGACGATGCACGCCTCGGCGAACCATCGCCACACCACCACGTTGCTGCGATGAAGCACGACATCCCAACCCGCGTGCAGCAGCCAGCCGATCCCGATGAGGATGCCGGCGGCCTCAGGGGTGACGAACACGGCGAGTGTCGCGAGAGCCGCATAGGCCAACGCGCCGGCGGCGTGGAGCGTGAGCAGCCGCCGATCGCGGAACTGGCGACGAGCGAGACCGATGACGAGATACTCGGCGCCGAGGACGACGAGCGCCCAGGGCGGCGCGACGTCGGGGTGCAGGATCTCACCGAACGTGAGCAGCAGCGCGAGGAGCGTCGGCCACCGACGCGAGAGACGACGGAGACGGATGCCGGAGTCGGGCGCTTCCGCGATCGGCCGGCTGCGTCCGGACGCCAGATCGCCGGGCAGGATGGCGACGAGCAGCGCGATCGCAGGGACGACGAGCACATGGCCGAGGAGCACGGCCGTCGGACCGGAGATCCCGCCCAGCCAGAACGGCAGGAGCGGCAGGGCGAAGGCGGCGCCCGTGACGATCACCATGCCGAGTATGGAGCGGTTCGAGCGGCCGCGCGCGAGCATCCAGACGGCGGTGCCCGCGCAGACATCGAAGGTCATGACGACGGCGACACCGGCGGGTTGGGCGAGCACGGACGACCGCCCGAGGAGACTCAGCACGAGCGCGGTGATCTGGTCGACGAGGACCATCGACACCGTCGCGGCGGTGAGGAGCTCGAGGGCGCCGAGGAGCGCCCCGCGGAACGGAGTGGTCCGGGCGCCGTCGCGGCGCCTCGGGAGTGCGGATGCGGAGAAGAGCGGTGTGGACATGACCCCAGGGTCCGTCCGACCGGCGATCGGTCCTACGGGAGCGATGCACGCGATTCCGTGGGCATCGCACGGTCGGAACGTGTATCCGCCGACGGAGATTCGGTCGATATGGGCATCGCGTCGCACGGCGGACTCGACGACCGTCGGTTGGTCAGGGCTCGTGCACTCACTCTTGCGTGGCTGGCGGGCGCCGTCGTGACCAGCGTGCTCATGCCGGGCGTGGGAGTGATCCGAGAGCCGCGGCCGACGTGGATCGTGCTGGGATCGATCGGCACGCTGTGCTTCGCCGTCACGCAGGCGGGAGTGCTCTACGGGGCTGTGGCGCCCGGCGGAGTGCGGGGCAGACCGGGATGGACCGCGGCGTTCGTCATCGCCACCGGGCTGTCGATCGCACTGGTGGGACCGGTGGCGGCGGGGAGCTGGCAGTCGTGGGCATGGATCGGTGCGGCGGTCGTGGGGACGCTTCCCGTCCTGCTGCGACCGCGATGGGTCGTGGTCGCCGCCGCGGCCGTGTGCGTCATCGGCGCGGCCGTCGCCTCACTCACCGGCGGGCAGGCCCGACAGGCGCTGGTCATCGTCGCAGTGATCGGCGCCGGCTTGGCCGTCGTCAACGTCAGCGTGCTCTGGCTCTGGCGCGTGATCGCGGATGCGCAGGCGGGCCGCGAGGCGATCGCCGCGCTCGCCGTCAGCGAGGAGCGGCTCCGGTTCGCCCGTGAGGTGCACGACATCCTCGGTCACACCCTCACCGTCATCGCCCTGAAGGCCGAGCTGCTCGAGCGCCGCACGTCGGCGGCGCGCCCGGCGCCGCCGGACGCCGCAGGGGGCACCGACGGCGTTCGGGACTCGAGTGAAGCGGCCGAGATCCGGCGTCTGGCCGCCTCCGCCCTCGAAGAGATGCGGGCCGCGGTCGCCGGCTCGCGATACGTGGAGCTGGCTGACGAGATCGACGCCCTGCGCCGCGTGCTCGAGGCCTCGGGAGTGCGGTGCACGGTTCGTGTCGAGGGCGATCCGGCAGGACGACGCCTCGCGACTCTCGCACCGATCGCTCGGGAGGCCGTGACGAATGTGCTGCGGCACAGCCGCGCCTCCTGGTGCGAGATCGCGCTGATGACCGTCGACCGCCGAACCGTGCTGATGGTGCGCAACGACGGCGCCGCGCACGGCGCGACGCACCGCGATTCCGCCAGCGGAGGCCTCGCCGGAGTCCGCGAGCGGCTTCGGGAGGCGGGCGGCGTCCTGACGATCATCCAGGACGACGACACGTTCGAGCTGCGTGCAGAGCTGGGAGGGGCGGCGTGATCCGCGTGCTGCTCGCGGACGACGAGGATCTGATCCGCACCGCGCTGGCGCTGCTGCTCGACCTGGAGCCCGATATCGAGGTCGTCGCGCAGGCCGGTGACGGTCGGTCCGCCATCGAGTCGGCGCTGCGGCACCGCCCGGATGTCGCGGTGATGGACCTCGAGATGCCGGTACTCGATGGCATGCAGGCCGCTGCCGAACTCGAGCGGGCGCGCCCCGAATGCGCGACCGTGATCCTCACGGGCCGTGGCCGCCCCGTGCACATGGCGGCAGCGCTTCGCGCCGGGGCGCGCGCCTTCGTCGTGAAGGGTGCTCCGGCCTCCACGCTCGCGGATGTGATCCGGCGCGTCCACGAGGGCGGGCGCTACGTCGATCCTGTGCTGGCGGCGGAGGCGCTGACGATCCCGGCGTCTCCGCTGACGGAGCGCGAGACGGAGGTCCTTCAGCTCACCGGAGAGGGCCTTGACGTCGGCGGTGTCGCCGCCCGCCTGCACCTCGCCCGGGGCACCGTCCGCAACCTGCTCATCTCCGTCCGCGTGAAGCTGGATGCCGTGAGCTCCCACGACGCCGCTCGCATCGGCCGTGACGCCGGGTGGATCCGCTGATCCACCGGGTCGACCGACGTCGGTCACCCGCGTTCCCCCGGAGCCCCGAGCCGTGGGCGTCAGACGTTGCGCCGCTTGACAGCGATGGCCGCGACCACCAGCCAGACGGCCGTCCACAGCACGGTGGTGAGGATGAGCGTGAGCGGATCGAGTTGGCCATCCTCGCTCGTGAGGGAGGCGAGCGTGGTGAGGGATGATCCGGGGATGGTCTTCCCGATCAGGTTCACGGCACCGACGGGGATGAGGCCGAGGATCAGGGGCACCAGGTAGAAGAAGCCGAGGACGACTCCCAGGGCACCGATCGAGGAGCGGACGATCAGGCCGGCCGCGACGCCGATCAGCGCGCCGCACGTTTCCGCGAGGGAGAGATCGAGCAGGACCCGGATCACCTCCGGCGACCACGCGTCCAGTCCTCCGCCTCTCAGGACGTCGGCAAGGGCGAACGTGCCGACGGAGGTGACCAGGGACACGGCAAGGGCGATCGCCGCGACGAGCGTGTACTTCGCGAGCACCACGGGTGTTCGCGCGGGAACGACGCTGTATGTCTGGACCGCGGCGTTGCTCTCATAGTCGGAGGTCGCCGTCATGATCCCGACGAGGATGAGGATGATGAACGTCGCGAACGAGGACGGCGTCGCGGTGTCCAGGACCGCGGCCGCATCGACGGGTCCCGACGCCGCGGACGCCCAGATGAGGGTGATCAGGAACGGTGCGACGAGGGCGGCGCCGATCAGCCACTTCGTGGCGCGCAGCCCGGCGAGCTTGATCCCCTCCGATCGGATGGCGCGCGCGAGCGTCACGGGATTGTCGCGAGCGGTCTGGGCGACACTCATCGCGACTCCTTGTCGGCCGGCTGGCCCGCGGCGAACTGCTGTTCACCCTCGGTCAGCGAGAGGAACGCGTCTTCCAGGGAGCCCTGTTGTGAGACGAGCTGGTGCAGGGGGATCGCGTGAGCTGCGGCGAGGTCTCCGATCGCCTCAGCGGTGATGTCCGTGAGCACCAGTGCGCCAGCGGGTGCCGTGCTCTCCACACGCCCGCCGTTCGCGGTGACGATGGCGGCCAGGTCAGGGCTGCGCGGCGAGCGGACGAGGACCGAGGAGCGGGTGGCGTGCGCGATGACGTCCGCGATGGGCCCGTCCGTGATGACACGCCCTCTGCCCATCACGATGACCCGGTCGGCGGTCAAGGCCATCTCGCTCATCAGATGGCTGGAGATCAGGATCGTCCTGCCCTCCGCCGCGAGAGATCGCGCGAGTTCTCGCACCCAGTGCACTCCGTCGGGATCCAGCCCGTTCACCGGCTCGTCGAGCACGAGCGTCGCCGGATCGCCGAGCAGCGCGGCCGCGATGCCGAGCCGTTGACGCATCCCCAGCGAGTAGGTGCCGATGCGCCGCGCCGCGGCATCCGTCAATCCGGTCATCGCCAGCACCGCGTCGACCCGACGGTCGCCGATGCCGTTGGTGGCCGCCAGCCCACGCAGGTGCGTCCGGCCGGTGCGGCCAGGATGCACCGCGGTCGCATCCAGCAGCGCGCCCACCGTCGACATCGGTGCCTTCGAGTGGGAGAACGGTGCGCCGTCGATGAGCGCCGTGCCGGAGGTCGGCCGATCCAAGCCCAGGATCATGCGCATCGTGGTCGATTTGCCCGCGCCGTTGGGGCCGAGCAACCCTGTGACGCTGCCAGGAACCACCGTGAAACTGACATCGTCCACGGCGACGCGAGAACCGAAGTGTCGCGTCAGGCGAGCTACCTCTATCAACCTGGGCTCCTCCTCGGTCACGCTCAGCCTACGGTCCCCGCTGGGTCCGGCGGCGGTGACGGGCCCGATCAGTCCTCGGTCGTCTCGCGCGCGAACAGCAGGAGCTCAGGGAGGCTCGTGGCGAAGTAGTCCGTCTCCCCGCTGGCGTGGCGGGCCACGGGCGGAACGTGCTGGAGGCGCGCCTCGCCCAGGGTCGCGGGCGGGTCGGTCTGCGGCAGGCCGTTGGCCGCGAGCACCGCGTCCCATGCCGCGATCGCCTGGCCTTCGCCGCCCTCCCAGGGGTGGAAGGATCGCGTCAGCAGCACCTCGAGCGCCCGCTGCGCCTCGCCGGCGTCGACGAGCAGGTGCAGGTACTCGATCGTGAAGTCATCGCGAGAGAGCACGAGGGTCTCCACCGGCCGGAGCCGGCGCAGGCGCTCCGACGGGGACTGTCCGAGCCGGATCGCCAGCTGGTCCTGCTCGTACCGGAGGCGGGCATCGTCGGGCGCGGCCGTGACCCCTCGCTCATACAGATCCCAGGCGCGGGCGTCGTCGTGACCGATGTTGTAGGCGGCGAGCGCGGCATTGCGGAAGAGGACGGCGTCGACGCGTCCGAGCGCGATCGCCCGATCCCAGTGCGCGCGCGCCTCGGGGCGCCGCCCGTGCGCGTAGAGCAGCATCGCGATCAGCGAATGCGCCACGGCGTCATCCGGGTCCGCCGCGAGTGCCGCCTCGAGCGCGTCGAGCGCATCGAGCCCGAACGGGAAGGTTCGCGTCAGGTCGGAGACCCGGGCGCGCTCGCGCTCCTCCTCAGCACGGGCGGTGTCGCCGCGTGTCTCGTGGAGCGCTGCGGCGATGTAGTGCGCGATCGGGCGGACATTCCCGGACCAGGCGGCCGCTGCCGTCGACGCCCACTCGAGAACCTGCAGCGCCTCGTCCAGCGCTCCGGCATTGCGCAGGTCCAACGCGACGTCGAGCAGCAGCCCGGCCTCGTCCGTCAGGGGTCGACCCGCGAGCGCCCTGGTGGTGGCGTCGAGGGGATCGGCCTCGAGGGCACGCAGCAGGACGGCTTCGGCATCCGTGTCCGCTCCGGAGCGGCGGAGCAGGATCGCGCGGAGGGCGACACGGCGTGCGTCGTGGCCGACCACCCCGTCGAGGGTGTCGAGGACGCGCAGTGCGGCGCGGTTCTGGCCCCGGTACGCCAGCGACTGGGCGAGGGCGAACCCTGCTGCCGCCGCCCAGGTGCCGTCCCAGCCGGCCTTGCTGAAGGCCTGCTCGGCCTCGGCGATCCGCCCGAGCCGGCGCAGCACCAGCCCCTGCAGGTAGAACGCCTCGGCATCCACCGGGTTCGCGTTGCGACGGGTGAGCCGCCTCAGCGCCGTCTCCACCCGCCCCAGAGCCGTGACGTAGTCTCCGGCGCGATAGTCCCGGTCCGCGAGCGCGAGGTTGATGCGGATATCACCGGGATCACGCTCGAGGCCGGCGTTCCAATACGCCAGCGGCGAGCGCGTCGGGTGACGGTACTGGCTGAGGTGAAGGCCCGTGAGGTAGAGCTCCTCGACGGAGTCGATCGCGTCGGGAGCGGGGGGCTCCTCGGCGACCCAGGGCTCTTCGTCGCCGACGACGGTCGGGCTCCACCGCACCAGGAGCTGTCCCGCCGATGTCAGCAGCTCGGCCGCGATCGCCTCTTGGCCGTCGTATCGCGCGTCGGTCTCGAGCCGCAAGGGCACGCCCGGGTCGATGTCGACGCTCTGCGAGGCGAGCACCTCGCCGTCGCGGACGATGCGCGCGAGCGCGCCTCGGTGCGATCGCGTCACCGCGAAGGACGCCGCCAACGTGCCGTCGCGGTCCACGTGCACCGCCGCGTCGGGCGTGGCCTGGTGCGCGGCGCCGATCGCGGGGATCGGATACCAGTACTGAGTGAAGACCTTGGTCTCGCCGGGGAGGAGCCAGCTGAAGTCCGGCTGGTTGTCGGTGTAGACGCCGGCCATGAGCTCGACGTAGGGGCCGTCGCCGTCGGTGAGCTGCGCGTCCCACGCCTGCCCGAGGGGCCCGGTCCCCCACGTCCACTGCTTCTTGCCGGGCGACAGCCGACGCTCGGCCCAGTGCACGAAACCGGCGCCGGCGGCGTGGTCGTACCCGCCGAAGAAGTCCTGGCCGGAGTCGACGATCATGTACGACGTCGGCACCGGGATGTTCTTGTACAAGTCGATGCGGTTCGCATCGGGGGCGGTCTGCGCGAGCGCCGGATAGTCGACGCCGTAGTACGGCCGGTCCGCCTCAGGAAAGGCGGTGAGCGCGCGGCGGGCATGATCGGCGACGTAGCGCACGTCCTCGGGGAAGAACGACTGGTAGTCGTCGTGGACCGCAGCCGCGACGTTCGCCCACCAGAGGAAGGTCTGACGCTCGTCTGTCCGGTTGTGCAGCCGGACGGCCAGCTCGACGACCGAGCTGCCCCCACGCAGCCGCACGCCGTGCTGCGCCGACATGCGGGCGAACGGATCGTGGTCGTGGCACCAGACCGTCACCGTGCCGTCGTCGTCGTACTCGATGGATGCCTCGACGGGAAGGTACGTCGCCGGCCGATGGTGCTGCGGCCAGTTGAACTCGACGCCCCCGCTGATCCACGGCCCTGCGAGCCCTACCAGGGCAGGCTTGATCACGTTGTTGCGATAGAAGAAGTCGTAGCCGGTGGTCTTGTCGTAGCCGATGTGGATGCGACCGCCCAGCTCCGGCAGCACGACGACGCGGACGTACTCGTTCTCGAGATGGATCGCATCCCAGTCGCGCAGCGTCGGCTCATCGGAGACGTTCTCGGTGAACGGCAGCGGATACACCTTGCCGCTCGATCCCTGATACACCCGGTGGTCGAGGAACATCGGGTAGCGGCTCGGCTCACCCGGCTCGTACGTGCGGATGGTCAGCGGCTCACGCCAGGCGACGGCTTCTCCTCGTCCGAGCGCCGCCTCGAGGTGGGCGGGGATATCGGGAAGCCGGAGCTTCTCATGGGGATCGTGCGACGTATCGAGAACCGGGCCTCTGTCCACGGTGTCGACGTCCGTCCGTTCAGCGGTCATCGCTGACCTCCTCGGGAGACTGCGGCGGAGTGCCGGGTGGATTCTTTCGCGAACGTTGCGAGCGGATACGACGCTACGAGCCGTCCGCACGCGGAGGTATGGTGAGAATGAGGGACTTCATGGACGAAACACCGATCACCGGCGAACCGTTCTATCGCAAGGACGGCTTCGAGAACCAACGCCTCTGCGTCGTCCCCCGACCCCAGGTCGAGGCGGCTCTCGAGCGGGCGGGGACGCGGCGCATGACCGTCACGGATGCTGGACACTTCCCCGCTGCGAGAGGCCACCGGCGGACTCGCACGAACGGCGCGGCAGAGACGATCGTGATCCTGTGCGTCGCGGGTACCGGCGTCGTGCGGATCGCCGGCACGGCGTATGCGCTCACGCCGGGCACCTGCATCACCATCCCGGCTCACCAGCCTCACGACTACCAGGCGTCGTTCGACGATCCATGGACGATCTGGTGGATGCATGTCCGGGGCACGGACGTCTCCGAGCTGACCGGGCCGCTGCTCGGCATCCCCCGCCCGCTCACCAGCCTGCGCGCGATCGACGGCGTCGCTGCGCTGTTCGACGAGCTCGTGAGCCTGCTCGAGCGACGTCACTCCCCCGCGCACCTGCTCGCGGCCTCGGGCGTGGCGTGGCAGCTGCTGACGCGGGTGGTCGCCGACAGCATCCTTCCGGCGGAGGGCTCGCCCATCGAACGAGCGATGCACTTCCTCGAGGCTCGCGTCGACAGCAACATCCAGGTGGGCGAGCTGGCCGCGATGGTGGGCATGTCGCCCTCCCACCTGAGCGCGCTGTTCCGCCGGGCGACCGGAAGCGGGCCCGGCGCGTTCCACACCTCGGTGAAGATGGCGCGCGCCCGGAGCCTGCTCGACACGACGACGGTGAGCGTCGGCGAGATCGCTGCGGCCGTCGGCTACGCGGACCCGCTGTACTTCTCCCGCCATTTCCGCCGGGTGCACGGCGTCAGTCCGACCCAGTACCGGGCGCAGCACAAGGGGTGACCTGCGCTGCACCCAGACACCGGCCGAGCGCCGCGACCAGGTCCTTGGGAAGCTCTCAGCGCGCGACCATGCGCATGCCCGACTCGTCGTAGCGGTCGCCGGCGACGCCGAGGCGCACAACCAGAGCGTTGAGATCGGCGATGTCGTCAGCGGACAGGCCGACGGTCGTCGCGGCGGCGTTCTCGTCGACCCGCTCACGGCGGCGCGTGCCGGGGATCGGGACGATGTAGGGACGCTGCGCGAGCAGCCAGGCGAGCGCCACCTGCGCCGAGGTGGCGCCGCGAGCGGCGGCCAGGGCGGTGACGTGGTCGATGAGCGACTGGTTCGCCGCGAGGTTCTCGGCCTGGAACCTGGGGACGTGTGCCCGGATCTCGCCCGCCTCGAATTTCGCGTCCGGGGTGACGGTGCCGGTGAAGAAGCCTTTACCGAGCGGGCTGAACGGCACGAACCCGATGCCGAGCTCGTCACACACCGGCAGAACCTCGGTCTCGGGGTCGCGGGTCCACAGCGAGTACTCGCTCTGCACCGCGGTCACCGGGAACACCGCGTGTGCGCGGCGGATCGTCTGGGCGCCCGCCTCGGAGAGACCGAAGTGCTTCACCTTGCCCGCCGCGACCAGCTCGCCGACCGTGCCGGCGACTTCTTCGATGGGCACTTCGGGGTCTACACGGTGCTGGTAGAACAGGTCGATGGCCTCGACGCCGAGGCGCTGGAGGGACGCGTCGGCGACGCGGCGGATCTGCTCCGGACGCGAGTCGGTGCCCACCATCCGCCCCTCGACGATGTTCCATCCGAACTTGGTCGCCACCACGACCTGGTCCCGGATCGGGGCGATCGCCTCGCCCACGAGTTCTTCGTTGACGTACGGGCCGTACACTTCCGCGGTATCGATGAACGCGAGCCCCTGTTCGACGGCATATCGCAGCACGCCGATCATGTCGTCGCGGTCGCCGGGGTTCGGCCCGTACGACATCGACATGCCCATCGCGCCCAGTCCAATGGCCGAGACCTGAAGTCCCTGGCCGAGTTCTCTCGTGTGCATGATTCCTCCGGTTCTCGAACTGCCTCCATTCAACGCGCACGCGTGCTCGTCCGGCAGTGACAGGCGTGACCGGTACCGTCAGTACCCCCCTCGGGTCAGGAGACGGGCGTACGGTCGAGGACATGGATCACCGCAGCGAAGCGCGCGAGTTCCTCACCACCCGGCGCGCACGCATCACGCCCGACGTGGCGGGACTGCCCGCATTCGGCGGCAACCGGCGCGTGCCCGGGCTGCGTCGCGAAGAGGTCGCGCTGCTGTCGGGAATGAGTGTGGACTACTACACGCGCCTCGAGCGCGGCGACCTCTCCGGCGTGTCCGACACCGTCCTGCAGTCTCTCGCCCGGGCGCTGCAGCTGGACGACGCCGAGACCGCGCACCTGCACGACCTCGCCCGAGCCGCCAACGCGTCCCCCGTCGCCCGCAAGGCGCGCCAGACGACGACGACCGTGCGTCCCAGCATCCAGCGACTGCTCGACGCCATCACCGACGCGCCTGCGATCATCCGCGACAACTACTACGACTATGTGGCCGCCAACCGCCTGGGCCGTGCGCTCTACTCACCCGTGTTCGCGGAGCCGGCGCCCAACAGCGCCCGGTTCGCGTTCTTCAACCCCGCCGCGCACGACTTCTACCTCGACTGGGACAAGGTCACCCAGGAGTTCGTCGCCGCCATGCGGGGCGACGCCGGCCGCAACCCCTTCGACAAGCGACTCACCGACCTCGTGGGCGAACTGTCCACCCGATCCGAGACGTTCCGCACGCTGTGGGCCGCGCATGACGTCCGCTATCACCGCACCGGCGTCAAACGCCTCCACCACCCCGTCGTCGGCGACCTCGAACTCACCTACGAAGCCTTCGAGCTTCCCGCCGACCTGGGCCTGCAGCTGTCGACCTACACGGCCGAACCGGGCTCATCCTCCGAGGACGCGCTGAAGCTCCTCGCGACCTGGGCGGCCACCACCGACGCCCCCGCACCCCGGCACGTGACACTCCCCCAGCACGACTGACACCGCCCGGGCGTGCCAGGTCGAGGGAAGCTGCGACTGAGCGATCGAGGTGCCTACGCGCCCCGCTCACCTGTATGGTTCGAACACCGGCTCGCTCGACGCCGCCGACGCCGCCGGAGGGAGGATGCGTGGAACGACGCAGCGCAGATGCGCTCCCGGCGGGTGTCGTGCGCTTGAAGCGGTCGGGCGTGATCGCTGAGGCGAATCACTGGTTCAGGGAGTGGTACGGGACGAGCGCTGACGAGATGGTCGGCCGATCGGTTGACGAGCTTCTCGTCCCTGCACCGGGTGATCTGCTCCCGGCCGGCGCCGGGCCGGGACCGTGGATGATGGTCCACGCCCGCGATCGCGAACGGGCGGTCATGGTGAGTCGCCACCCACGCTCCGAAGGGGATTTCCTCGTCATCGAGGAGGCGTCGGAAAGGTTCCGTGCATTGACCGACCTGCGCCGGCGCTACGCGCTCGCAGACCGCACGCGTACTCGGCTCCAATTGGTGATGGACTCGTCCATCGCGTTCTCATCCTCGACCACCGAAGAGCGGCTCGCGGAGATCCTCGCCGATACAACCGCCCGGGCCTATCGCGCCGAGACGTCGGCGGTCTACCTGGTAGAGCCCGACGGAACGTATGCGATCGCCGCCGGCACCGACGCCTTCGACGGTCGGATCGACCTCGGGCCGCTTCTCAGGTCCGTGAGCGCAGCACGCCGGGTTGAGAAGGTCCTCGACGCGGAGACCGGCGAGCGAATGGTCGCCGGGCTCGGACCCGCGATGACTGCGGCCGGTGTCCGCGCGTTCATCGCCGCGCCGCTGCACCATGAGGAGGCGGACTTCGGCGCGTTCGTCAGCTGGTTCCATCACGAACGCACATTCGACGACGAGGCGACGCCGCTGGCGGAGGCGTTGGCAGGGCAGGCCGCACAAGCGCTCGCCACGCTTCGGCTGCAGGCCCAGCTCGCGCACGCCGCGAGCCATGACGAGGTGACCGGCCTCCCTAACCGGCGGCTCCTGGAGACCCAGATGGACCAGATCGTCGGCGCTTCGCGGTGCGCGGTGCTGTTCATCGACCTCGACGATTTCAAGGGTGTGAACGACCGACTCGGCCATCAGGCCGGCGACCGGATGCTGAGGGATGTCGCGCAACGCCTCCTGTCCGGTGTGCGCGCAGGTGACCTCGTTGCCCGGTACGGCGGCGACGAGTTCGTCGTCGTCTGTGAGATCTCCGAGCAACCCGAAGCTCTCGCACTCAGCCAGCGGATCCTTGATCTGCTCCGCGGTGATCTGACGCGGCCGGCCACCCATCAGCGATTGAGCGCGAGTATCGGAGTAGCGATCGCCCCCGAGGGCAGCCAATCGCCGGCCGAGCAGCTGATCCGCCGCGCAGACCTGGCGATGTATGGCGCAAAGGCCGCCGGCGGGAACAGGATCGCGCTCGCCGAGAACTAAGACCTCCGGCATCGAGCTCCCGAGCGCCGAGGGACGATGGTCCTCAGTGCGACTCGCGCGAGACCTTCGAGCCGCTCGACCCGACCAGGAAGTCGAGGTCGGCCCCGGTGTCGGCCTGCATGACGTGGTCGACGTAGAGGCGCTCCCAGCCGCGGCGGGGGTTCGCGAAGCCTTGCACGGTCGCGTCGTTCACACCCCGCGCGGCGAGCTCGTCGGCGGGGATTTCGACGTCGAGGCGACGGTTGCGGACGTCGAGGTCGATCCAGTCGCCCGTCTGCACCCGTCCCAGCGGCCCGCCGGCGGCCGCCTCGGGGGTCACATGCAGGATGACGGTTCCGTAGGCGGTGCCCGACATCCGTCCGTCGCAGATGCGCACCATGTCGCGCACGCCCTTCTCGAGCAGCTTCTTCGGCAGCGGCATGTTCGACACCTCCGGCATGCCCGGGTACCCCATGGGCCCGCAGCCGCGGAGGATCATCACCGAGTCCTCGTCGATGTCGAGGCCGGGGTCATCGATGCGGCGGTGGAAGTCCTCGATCGAGTCGAACACCACCGCCTGCCCGCGGTGCTTCAAGAGGTGGGGCGACGCGGCGGCGGGTTTGATGATGGCGCCGCCCGGGGCGAGGGATCCGCGCAGCACGCTGATGCCCGCGGCCGGGATGAGGGGTGCATCGCGGGGTGCGATGACGTCCGCGTCCCAGATGCGTGCGTCGTCGAGGTAGTCCACGAGCGGACGGCCGGTGATGGTCAGTGCGCTGGGGTCGAGCAGGTCCTGCACTTCGCGGAGCACCGCGAGGAATCCGCCGGCCCGGTAGAGGTCGTCCATCAGGTAGCGGCCGGCGGGCTGCAGGTTCACCAGCAGCGGCACCTCCGCGCCGATCCGGTCGAAGTCGTCGATGGTCAGATCGATGCCCAGCCGACCGGCGATGGCGAGCAGGTGCACCACCGCGTTCGTCGAGCCGCCGATCGCGGCGAGCGCGACGATCGCGTTGTGGAAGCTCGCCTTCGTGAGGAACGTCGAGGGGCGGCGGTCCTGTTCGATCAGCCGCACCGCGAGCCTCCCCGTCTCGTGCGAGGCCTCCAGCAGCCGGCTGTCAGGCGCCGGGGTGCCGGCGAGACCGGGGAAGATCGTGCCGAGCGCCTCGGCGACGAGCGCCATGGTCGAGGCGGTCCCCATCGTGTTGCAGTGCCCCTTCGACCGGATCATCGACGACTCCGACCGGTTGAACAGCGCCTCGCTGAGCGTGCCCGCGCGCACCTCCTCGCTAAGGCGCCAGACATCCGTTCCGCAGCCGAGCGCCTCGCCGCGGAAGTGGCCGGTGAGCATGGGGCCGCCGGGGATCACGACGGCGGGAAGATCCACGGATGCCGCGGCCATGAGCAGCGCCGGGATCGTCTTGTCGCAGCCGCCCAGCAGCACCACGCCGTCGATCGGATTGGCACGGAGCATCTCCTCCGTCGCCATGGCCATCATGTTGCGCCACAGCATCGCCGTCGGGCGCACCTGCGCCTCGCCCAGGGACACCACGGGAAGGTTCAGAGGGATGCCGCCCGCCTCGTAGATGCCGTTCTTGACCGACTGCGCCACCTCGTCGAGGTGCGCGTTGCAGGGCGTGAGATCCGAGGCGGTGTTGGCGATGGCGATCTGCGGACGACCCCGGAATGCGGTGTCGGGAACTCCCCGCCGCATCCACGCGCGATGGATGTAGGCGTTCCTGTCGCCTGCCGAATACCACTCGGAGCTCCGGAGATCTGACGCCATCATCTACCAGCTTTCGGAAATCACGTCCGGGCTCGTCGCCGGCTCGAGTCGGCGGCGACCGTGCCACCTACTGAACCACCGGCACCGGCTCCGCGCCATGATCGCGCGAGTCGTCGGCGGTTGGCCCACCATCGACCACCCCAATCCCACCGCTGCAGTTATAGACTCGGTCGATACTCAAGGGCGATTTCCGGGAGCGGGTTCCGAGGACGACATGAACGCCGAAGCGCCGCTGTCGCGTCTCGACTTGAATCTGCTCGTGGCGCTCAACGCCCTCTTGAGCGAACGCAGTGTGAGCCGCGCAGCCGAGCGACTCCACCTCAGCCAACCGACTCTGAGCGCATCGCTCGCTCGACTTCGCACGCACTTCGGCGACCAGCTGCTCGCCCGCCGGGGCAACACCTACGACCTCACACCACTCGGCGCGCGGCTCGCCGAGCTCGTGCCGACCGTTCTGGAGGGCGCGCGTCGCGTCTTCGAGATCGAAGCGGACTGGAACCCGTCGGACTCGACGCGGGAGTTCTCGATCTACCTGTCGGACTACGGCATGGCCACGGCGGCTCCGGTCGTCGCCCGGCTGAGCCACGGTCTGGCTCCCGACATCCGCTTCCGATTCCTGCTGCACACCCCCACCATCGTCGACGACGCGGCTGAACGCCTGCGCTCCGTCGACGGCATCGTCCTCCCGCACGGCTTCCTGTCGGATCTGCCGTTCACCGATCTGTGGCGGGACGAGTGGGTGGTCGTCGCATCAGCAGACCACCCGGCCGTCGCCCGCGGGCTGTCCCTCGACGATCTCGCGAGCGCCAGCTGGGTCCTCACGTACCAGACCCGCACGGCGTTCACGTCCGCGAGCCGCCAGCTGCAGCAGCTCGGGCTGGAGCCCCGCGTCGAAGTCGTCGTCGAGAGCTTCCTCGCGGTCCCCCAGTTCGTCATCGGCACCAGCCGGCTGGCCATGGTGCAGCGCGGTATCGCCCGGCTGATCGAGCGGTTCGATGGCGTCGCCTTGCTCGACCCGCCGTTCGAGGCCACTCCTCTGTCCAACGCGCTCTGGTGGCATCCCGCGTACCGGAACGATCCCGCCCACGCGTGGATGCGCGACATCTTCGTGCGTGCCGGTGGCATCTTGACGGAGCAATGAGGCCGGGAGTACAGACCGGCTCCGCTCCGCGTGCACGTCAGCGCTGCGTGCTGCGACGCTCGACCAGCGTCGGCACGAGCCGGACGGCCTCGTGCTCGTGGTCGGCGTCCTCGAGCTCTCGCATCAGCAACCGGATGCCGGTCGCTCCGAGCTCCTCGCCCGGCTGACTGATCGTCGACAACGGCACCGGGGCATCCCAGGCAGCCTGGTTGTTGTCGTACCCGATGACGCTCACGTCGTCGGGCAGGCTGATCCCGGGTGACTCGGCGAACGCCTGCAGAATGCCCGCCGCGAGCAGATCGGATGCCGCGACCACGCCGTCGATCTCACCCGCGGCGACGCGCGGGGCCAGAGCCCGACCGACGTTCCAGCCGTCGGCACGGTTGATCCACTCCGGCTGGACGGCATCGACGGGCGCGAGCCGGACCTCGGCGAGGGCGCGCAGGAAGCCGTCGCGGCGATCGGCGACGGGCTGCAACGAGCCCGGCCCGCCGACGAAGACCAGACGGCGGCGCCCCTGATCCAACAAGTGCTTCGTCGCCAGCTGCCCGCCGAACGCGTTGTCGATGAAGGCGCTGCAGAACTGCGCCGAGGTGTCGTGATAGTTCAGCATCACGAGCGGCGTGCGGCCGAGAGCTCGGGAGGCGATCGCGCGGAAGTGCTGGGCGTCGTTGAGCGTCAGCAACGACCCGAGGACCAGCGACTGCTCGAACACCGCGAGCGCTCGCCTCTCGCGTTCGAGCTCCCCTCCGCTGTTGGCGAGGATCACCGACGCGCCCAACTCGCCGGCGTGCGCCTCTGCGCCCTGCGCGATGTCGACGAAGAGCGAGTTGCCGAGATCGGAGAGCGCGAGGCCGACGGTGCGACTGCCGCCTGCAGCCAGCGACCGCGCCGCACCGTTCGGCACGTAGCGGAGTACGGAGATCGCCCGCTGCACCTTCTCCTGAGTCGATGGTGAAACCCGCTCGGGATGGTTCAGCACGTTCGACACCGTCGAGGGGGACACACCGGCGAACGCCGCGACGTCGTCGATCCCCACGGCATCGGCGGGCCGCCGCCTCATGGTCGTCGAGATCACCCCACGATCCTACGCACAGGATTGCAGCGCTTCAGAACGAGGGCGAAGCCGGTATCGAATCGGTCGATAACCGCTATCGAAGATGCCATGCCGTGCTGGCTTTGCCGCCCTCAACGCCGCTCCTACTGTCGATTGCAGCGCTTCAATTGAGGCCGCATTCAAGGAGGAACTGTGACCACAGCACGTACCAAGGCGAGCCGCCTCGCCTTCTTCGGCGCCGCGATCGGCGTCACGACTCTCGCACTCACCTCGTGTGCGGGTGGCGGCAGCGGCGAGGCAGCCGCTCCCAGCGAGTTCTCGTACCTCTCGTTCGCAGAGAACACCAGCATCCAGGACACCCTCACCACGCTCAGCGAAGACAGCTGCGCTGACGAGAACGACGCTCTCCCCTTGAAGGTCAGCACCCAGCCGCAGGCGAGCTACGACCAGCAGCTCCAGCTCCTCGCAGGTCAGAACGCACTCCCGTCGGTATTCGCCAGCGGCAATTCGCCTCAGGTCGCCAAGGACCTGCAGACGGGCGACAAGCTCGTCGACATCGCCGCCGAGCTCGACGAGCTGGGCGCCGCCGACGACATCCTGCCGGCCGCTCGCTCCACGATCGAGGCGCTCTACGGCGGCGAGGTGTTCGTGCTGCCGACGGAGCTGAACGTCGAGGGCATCTGGTACAACAAGGCACTCTTCGCCGAGCTCGGCATCGAGGAGCCCTCTACGTGGGACGAGCTCACCGAAGCCGCCGCGACGCTCAACGACGCCGGCGTGATCCCGTTCTCGGCTGACGGTCAGGACGGGTGGCCGCTGACGCGCCTCGTCGGCAACTACCTGTACCGCTCGCTCGGCCCCGACGCGCTGCAGAAGGTCGCCGACGGCGACGCGGAGCTCACCGACCCGGAGTACGTCGAAGCTGCCGCCGCCGTGGCAGAGCTCGGTGCAGCCGGCTACTTCGGCCCCTCGGTCGGATCGATCGACTACATGACGGCCGTCAACCAGTTCCTCACGGGGCAGGCGGGCATGTTCTACATGGGCAGCTGGATCCTCGCCAACTTCAACGACGAGGCCCAGAACCAGATCGGCGCAGAGAACATCGGCTTCATGCCGTTCCCCGAGGTCGAGGGCGGCGCCGGCAGCAGCGACCAGCTCGCCGCGAATGTCGGCGTGCCGCTGGCGATGTCGCAGGCGACGTTCGACGACGACACCGCAGCATGGCTGGGATGCATCGCCGAGAACTTCGGCTCCGAGTCCCTCGGGTCTCAGGGCGTCATCACCGGCTTCGCGACGAACACGCCGGTCGATGGCCTGCCGCCGCTGACCGAGATGATCCAGGAGAAGATCGCGGCCACCGAGCAGAGCGTGCTGTGGTTCGAGGCGCTGTTCGACGCCAAGGCCGCAACGACGAGCCAGTCGAACGCGTCTCAGCTCGTCACGGGTGCGATCACCCCTGAGGAGTTCATGGGCCTCGTCCAGGCCGACCTCAAGTAGCAGCATCCCCGCTGTGGCCGGGCGAGACCTCGCCCGGCCACAGTCATCACCCAACGGAAAGCACCACCACGTGAACCGCGTACTCGGCGACTGGCGCGCCATCACCATCCTGCTCGGCCCCGCCCTGCTCGTGTACACCCTCGTCATGCTCGTCCCGATCTTCTGGTCGCTCGGGTACACGGTGTTCGAGGGCAACCCCATCCTGGGCTTCACCTTCGTCGGGTTCGACAACTTCGCCCAGCTGTTCACCGACCCGAAGGTCGGAGACGCGCTGTGGTTCACGATCAGATACGCCGTCGTCCTCACGCTGCTGCAGGTGCTCTTCGGCTACGGGCTCGCCCTGATCTACGTCTTCTGGCTGCGCAAGGCCTCGGGCGTGATCCGCACTCTGGCGTTCTTCCCTGTCGTCCTTCCGACGGTGGCGGTCGCCCTGCTCTTCCAGGAGCTCTTCAAGATCGCGCCCGTGCAGGGGCTGGTCAACGACATCCTCAACGTGTTCGGCATCGCCTCCGTCGACTGGTTCGCGTCATCGGCGACGGCGTTCTGGGTCATCATCTTCATGGACCTCTGGCGGTCGATGGGGTTCTACGCCGTGCTGCTCTACGCGGGCCTTGTCGACATCCCCGACGACATCTTCGAATCCGCCCGGCTGGACGGCGCTTCCGGCTTCCGCCTGGTGTGGCACATCGTGATCCCGCTGTCGCTGCCGGTGCTGCTGTCGTCGATCATCTTCAGCATCAACGGCACCCTCAAGGTGTTCGACTCGATCCTCGCGCTGACCGGCGGCGGGCCGGGCAACACCACCACGCCGCTGACCCTGTACATGTTCCAGACGTCGTTCACCTATGGCGAGTACGGGTTCGGCAGCACGATCGCGCTGCTGCTCACGGTGCTGTGCCTGGTCGTGACGATCTTCATCTTCCAGTCCAACCGCCGCGATCTGACCAAGGACTAGCCGCCATGACGACTTCAACCGTTCACCACCCCGGCCGCGTGCGACGCGCACTGGCGAAGGTGCCGATGTGGATCATCCTCGGCATCCTTCTCATCGTCGTGGTCTACCCGCTCTTCTGGATGCTGACCGGCTCGCTCAAGACCCAGGACGAGTTCCTCAACAACCCGACCTGGGCGCTCCCCGAGGACTGGACGAACTTCAGCAACTACGTCGAGGCGTGGACTGTCGGGCATCTCGCCGTCTACATCCGCAACAGCATCCTGGCCGTCTTCCCCTCGCTCTTCCTCACGATCGTGCTCGGCGTCGCCGCCGGGTTCGCGCTCGAGGTCATGGTGTGGAAGGGACGCGGTCCGGTCCTGCTGGCCTTCCTGGTCGGCATCATGATCCCGGGGCAGATGATCCTGCTCCCGCTGTTCACGATGTACTTCCGTACGGGGCTGACGGGCACGCTCTGGCCGCTGATCATCACGTACACCGCGATCGGCCTGCCGCTCACCGTCTTCATGATGGCGACGTATTTCCGGAGCGTCCCGCGCGAGATCTTCGAGGCGGCGACCCTCGACGGCGCCAGCATCTACCGCACGTTCTTCTCGATCGGCTTCCCGCTGGTGCGCAATGCCGTCTTCACGGTCGCGCTCGTGCAGTTCTTCTTCATCTGGAACGACCTGCTGATCGCCCTCACCTTCACGACGAGCGACGACCTGCGCACCATCCAGGTGGGGCTCCTCAACTTCACCGGCCAGTTCGGCCAGATCCAGTACGGGCCGACCTTCGCCGCCATCTCCATCAACGTGATCGGCACCCTCGCCATCTACCTCTTCCTCAACCAGCGTGTGATGAAGGGTCTGACGGCCGGGTCGGTGAAGGGATGACCGCGACCGACCTGCGCATCGAGCACCTCGACGATCCGCTCGGCATCGGCTCGACCGAGCCCCGCGTGAGCTGGAGAGCCACGACCAGGCAGGCCGCGTACGAGATCGAGATCTGTCACGGCAACGGCGACATCACGACATCCGGTCGGGTCGACACGACCGCGTCGCATTTCCGGTCCTGGCCGAGCCGTCCCCTCGCCTCGCGCGAGACCGCCGACGTCAGAGTCCGGCTGTGGGACGCCGACGGCGACGGGCCTACGGCGTGGAGCGAGCCGCTCCGCGTGGAGGCCGGCCTGCTCACCAGCACGGACTGGACCGCGGACTGGGTGAGCCCATCGACCGCTGCCCCGCACGACGGGGCGAGACCTGCATACCTGCTGCGGGCGGCCTTCGACGTGGTCGGCGAGGTCCGTCTCGCCCGGGTCTACGCGACGGCGCACGGCGTCTTCGATCTCGAGATGAACGGATGCCGCGTGGGCGACGACGTGCTCGCGCCCGGGTGGAGCAGCTACCGCCATCGCCTCAGGTATCGCACGCACGATGTCACGTCGCTCCTCCAGTCCGGGGCGAACGCCGTCGGCGTCTGGCTCGCCGACGGCTGGTACCGCGGGCGGCTCGGGTTCAACGGCGGCCTGTGGGACAACTACGGCACCGACGTGGCAGCACTGGTGCAGCTGGAGGTCGAGGACGACCTCGGTCGCCGCACGGTTCCGCTCACCTGGTCGTGGGCGCCTTCTCCCATCACGAGCACGGGGCTCTACGAGGGCGAGTCGCACGATGCCGGCCTCGAGATCGCGCACTGGTCGGAACCCGACTTCGACGGCGCGGGGTGGACTGCGGCCGGCATCCTCCCACCACACGCCGCGACCGGAACCCTCGAATCCCCCACCGGTCCCCCGGTCCGGGTCGTCGACGTCCTGACCCCCGCCGACATGGTGACGCGGGCCGATGGCCGCATCCTGATCGACTTCGGCCAGAACATCGCCGGCAAGGTCCGCATCGGCGTCGCCGGCTCCGGCGGCGCCCCGATCGAGATCCATCACGCCGAGGTGCTCGAGAACGGCGAACTGGCGACGCGCCCGCTGCGCAGCGCGGCATCCGTCGATGTCTACACTCCGGGAGGCGACGAGCCGTCGATCTGGACGCCGCGGTTCACGCTCCACGGCTTCCGCTACGCGGAGGTGCGAGGCCTGCCGGCCGGCGGGTCGCTCCTCTCGGCGGAAGCACTCGTGGTCCACTCCGACATGCCCCGCGCCGGCTGGTTCTCGGCGAGCGACCCGCTCCTCGACCGCTTCCACCAGAACGTCGTGTGGAGCATGCGCGACAACTTCGTCGACCTGCCCACCGACTGCCCGCAGCGTGACGAGCGGCTGGGCTGGAGCGGCGACATCCAGGCCTTCGCGCCGGTCGCGACATATCTGTACGACTCTGTCGGGGTGCTTCAGAACTGGCTGCGCGACCTCGCCGCTGAGCAGGCGGAGTTCGGCTCGGTCATGAACTTCCATCCGTGGATCGACTGCGGGTTCCCCAGCGATCCCGCCGCTGCCTGGGGCGACGCCGCGGTCATCGTGCCGTGGGCGCTGTATCGCAGCACCGGCGATGTCGGCATCCTCCGCGAGCAGTTCGCGAGCATGCGCGCGTGGGTCGAGCAGGTTCACGCCCTGACCAGGCAGACCGGGCATTGGAGCACCGGCTTCCAGCTCGGCGACTGGCTCGACCCCGCGGCACCGCCCGACCGCCCGGGCGATTCCCGCACCGATCCGCGTCTCGTGGCCACCGCCTACCACGCGCGGTCCGCGCGCCTGGCGGCCGAGGCGGCGCACCTGATCGGAGAGACGGATGCCGCAGCCGATCTCGGCCGCATGGCCGACCGTGCTGTCGCGGCGTTCCGGGACCACTATGTCTCGCCCGCCGGCCTCGTCGTCAGCGACACCGTGACCGCACTCTCGGTCGCAATCATGTTCGATCTGCTGCGGGATGACGCCCAGCGGCGGGCGGCCGGTGCTCGTCTGGCCGAACTCGTCCGCGAGGGCGACCACCGCATCCAGACCGGCTTCGTGGGCACGCCGCTCGTCTGCGACGCCCTGGCGACCACGGGTCACCCCGACACCGCGTATCACCTCCTCCTGCAGACGGAGACGCCGTCGTGGCTGTTCCCCGTGACGATGGGCGCGACGACGGTCTGGGAGCGGTGGGACAGCCTGCTCCCGGACGGCTCGGTGAATCCCGGTGAGATGACATCCTTCAACCACTACGCGCTGGGCGCCGTCGCCGACTTCCTTCACCGCGTTGTCGGTGGGCTGCAGTTGCTGGAGCCGGGCTGGTCGCGGGTGCGCGTCGCCCCTCAGCCGGGCGGCGGCCTCGAGTCGGCGTCCACGGCACACCTCTCGCCCTTCGGGTTGATCGGCGTACAGTGGCGGCGTGCCGACGGGCGCCTCTTCGTCGATGTGGACGTGCCACCGGGCGTCACTGCGGAGATCGTCCTCCCCTCGGCGCAGGCCGCGCCGATCGAGGTCGGCGAGGGCGCGCACCGGTTCGAGTGCGCCTATCGACCCGCCGACGCGGATCCGCCGCGCCCCCGCCGCTGGAACATCCATAATCCTGAGGAGCGTCTGCAGATGATCGAAGCGGGTGTGCTGTGAACGAGACCACCGCCGCAGAGCCGAGCCTCACCCTCGAGCAGGGTGCGAGCCTGCTCTCCGGCGCCGATATGGACACCACCCGCGCCCTTCCGGCCCACGGCGTCCCGCCCGTCAAACTGACGGACGGGTCCAACGGGCTGGCGATGAACCTGCCGTTCTTCGCGGGCAAGGTGGCCGCGACGTGCTATCCGACACTCTCGGCGATGGCCGCGACATGGGACCCCGACCTGGTCGCCCGCGTCGCGGAGGCGATCGCCCTCGACGCACGCGGGGCCGGCGCACAGGTGCTGCTCGGCCCGGGCATGAACATCAAGCGCTCCCCGCTCGGTGGCCGCAACTTCGAGTACTTCTCCGAGGACCCTCACCTGACCGGCCGGCTCGCGACCGCGTTCGTGCGCGGGGTGCAGCGGACGGGTATCGGCGCGTGCGTCAAGCACTTCGCTGCCAACAACCAGGAGACCGACCGCATGCGCGTGAGCGCCGACGTGGGGGCTCGGGCGCTGCGCGAGATCTACCTCCGCGCCTTCGAGCAGGTCGTGACAGAGGCCGAGCCCTGGCTCGTCATGGCGTCGTACAACCGCATCAACGGCACCTACGCCACGCAGAACAGATGGCTCCTCACCGACGTGCTGCGCGACGAGTGGGGTTTCGGCGGAGTGGTGGTTTCGGATTGGGGCGCGGTCGACGACCGTGTCGCCGCGCTGGCCGCCGGCCTCGATCTCGAGATGCCCTCGACGTCGGGCGCCTCCGACGCGCTCGTGCTCGCCGCGGTCGAGGACGGCACCCTCGACGCGACGGCGGTGCGAGCATCCGCCCAGCGCATCGTCGAGCTCTCCCGCAAGGCGGCGGCCGCTACACGTGGCGACGACCGCACTGGCGAGTCATCCACCGCCCCTCTCGACACGGCAGCGCTCGCGGAGGAAGCGGCCGAACGCGCCGCCGTCCTGCTCCGCAACGAGCGCGGTGTCCTCCCACTGCCGTCGGATGCCACAGTGGCGGTCGTTGGCGCCTTCGCCCAGACTCCTCGTTTCCAGGGCGGCGGCAGTGCCGGCGTCAACGCTGCACAGCCGCCCGCTCCCCTCGTCGCTGCGCTCACCGCCGCGCGCGGCGGTGTCGTCACGTACTCCCCCGGCTACGCGGACGATGGAGTGACGACGGATGCCGACGCACTCGCCCGAGCGAAGGCGACCGTCTCCGCGGCCGATGTCGGCATCGTCGTCGTGGGGCTGCCAGAAGCTGCCGAGAGCGAGGGCTACGACCGCACCACGCTCGCACTCCCGGACGCCCAGCTTCGCCTGCTCGAGGAGCTCGTCGACGCGGGCACGCCTCTGGTCGTGGTCTGCATCGCCGGCGGCGTCGTGGACCTCGAACCCTGGCGCGAGCAGGTCGACGCGATCATCCTCCCCGGACTGGCCGGTCAGGGAGTCTCCCAGGCGCTGGCACGCATCCTCACGGGCGCCGTCTCGCCGTCGGGGCGTCTGGCCGAAACGATCCCGCTGGCGCTGTCGGACACGCCCAGCCACCTGTCCTTCCCGGGAACCACCGAGAGCGGCGCCTACGGCGAGGACATCTTCGTCGGCTACCGGGGCTACGACGAGCTCGAACGGGACGTGGCGTTCCCCTTCGGTCACGGACTGACGTACTCCGAGTTCGCGTACTCCGACCCCGCCGTCCGCGCGACGGAGGAGGGGTGGGAGTGTTCCCTTCTCGTCCGCAACGTGGGCGCCTTCACCGCCCGCGACGTCGTCCAGCTCTACCTCGGCGCACCGCCCGCGCCCGCACGGCGTGCGCCGAGCGAGCTGATCGGATTCGCGACCGCCGAACTCGCCCCCGGAGAGTCGACCCAGGTCGTCATCCAGGTCGGGCATCGGGCCCTCGCACGCTGGGACGAGCCACGCGGATGGGTGACGGATGCCGGAACCCACGCCCTGCGCTTCGCCCGGTCATCGCGCGACGTCATCGCGTCCGTCGACGTGGAGGTCGCCGCGTCCGGGGCAGTGGACGAGCTGACGCCGGAGTCGACGCTTTCGGAGTGGCTCGACCATCCGGTCGTGGGGCCCCGGCTGCTCGCGCGCGTCCGCGAGCTCGACGCCGTGGGAAACACGATCGGACTGCTCAGTGACCCGACCGCCCGGCTGATGATCGGCGGGCTGCCCATCAAGCGCCTCGCCGTCGATGCCGGCAACGTCCTCTCATCCCACCTCCTCGACGAGGTGCGACGCGCCTAGGTGTTGTCTGGTCGCGCCGTTCGCGCTTCAAGTGGCACTGCCGGAGCATGCCCAGCGCGCGCAGGATCGGCGCGGCCTCCGCAGATACCGCAAGCAGGTCGTCAAGCAGGCAGACCTGGTCCTGGCGCTGCAGCGGCCCTCAGCATCCGCCACTTCGGCACGCCCGTGCTCGTCGAGTCCGGCTCTCCGCTGACGCTCGGCACACCACCGCTCGCTGACCCCGGGCCTGTGCCCACGCAGCCCGCCCGGCGTGCGCCGGAAGACTCCGGTTCGCGAGCCCGCTGACAGGTGAGGGCGAGACGGCCACGCTGAGCGCAACCGACCTCCTACTGCTTCTGGACCGGTGCGGTGCGTCGGCTGAGGAGGGCCGCGGTGAGGAAGCAGAGGGCGCCGAGGAAGGTTCCGAGGTTTGCCCATAGCAGGCTTGCGAGGTCGCCGGTGGCGGGGAGGACGAACGCGCCGACGGCGGAGATTCCGAAGAACACCGAGCCGAGCATGTTCAGCCAGCTACCTTGCCAGGTTCGCGACGCCGGGTCCCACAGGTGGTCGCGGTCTCGTGTGGCGATGACAGCGAAGGTGCTGGCGACGAGGAAGCAGATCGAGCCGAACGCATCCGGGCGCCACCCGCTGGCGACCTGGGTGGCCGGGTTGATCGCGGTGATCAGGGCTTCGGTGGTGCTCACGTTGAAGAAGAGTGTTCCGGCGAACTGGACGAGGGCTGCCCACCAGTCCCAGCGGTCCGCCGGGTTGGTCCCCCGCCGGGGTGGGCGGCGTCCGCTCAAGACCAATTGGATGAGGGCGGCGAGGGTGAAGAAGATGGCGCCGACGAAGAACGTCGCGTTCGTGAGGACGGGGCCAACGCCATCCGCATAGAACGGCACGGCTCCGACCGCGAAGCAGACGGAGCCGATGGCGAATCCCCACGCCTCACGACGAAGGCGAGCACTGCGACCGGGGGGCACGATCTGAGGGTAGCGTTCCACGGAACGACGCCACTTCATGGACCCAGTGACGTGAATGGTGGCGAGGTCCTATCCTGACGACATGACGACCCCCTCGCGCCGCGGCGAACCAGCTCATGCCTTCACCGGAATCAGTGACCAGAACCAGCTCAATCCGATGTTCGCGCGCGACGGGGAGGCGACCGACTTCCCGCTCAACACCCTTCCTCCGGCAGAGTGCCTCCCAGAGACGGCGTACCAGATCGTTCATGACGAGGCGATGCTGGATGGGAATTCCCGTCTCAACCTTGCGACCTTCGTCGGAACGTGGATGGATCCGCATGCGGACCGGCTGTACTCGGAGACCGCGGACAAGAACATGGTCGACAAGGACGAGTACCCGCAGACCGCGGCGATCGAGACGCGGTGCTGGAAGATGATCGCCAATCTCTGGAACGCCCCGGACGCCGAGTCGGCGATAGGGACGTCGACGATCGGGTCCTCTGAGGCGTGCATGCTCGGCGGGCTCGCACTGAAGCGGCGCTGGCAGCACGCACGCCGTGCGGCAGGGCTCTCGACCGAGAAGCCGAACCTCATTCTCTCCAGCGCGGTGCAGGTGTGTTGGGAGAAGTTCTGCAACTACTGGGACGTGGAGGCACGATATGTGCCTATCACCGACGAGCACAAATGCCTCGACGGGTTCGAGCTGGAGAAGTACGTCGATGAGAACACCATCGGCGTGGTGGCGATCATGGGCGTGACCTACACCGGGATGTATGAGCCGGTCGCAGAGATCGCGAAAGCGCTCGACCGGATCCAAAGCCAGACAGGCCTGAACGTTCCCATCCACGTCGACGGCGCCTCTGGCGGGATGGTCGCCCCGTTCCTTCAGCCGGAGCTGGAGTGGGACTTCCGCCTGGAACGGGTCGCTTCCATCAGCACCTCCGCGCATAAGTACGGGCTGGTGTATCCAGGGCTGGGGTGGGTTGTCTGGCGCACCGTCCAGGACCTCCCCGAGGACCTGGTCTTCGATGTCACCTACCTCGGCGGCCACATGCCAAGCTTCGCGTTGAACTTCTCCCGGCCGGGAGCGCAAGTGCTCTTGCAGTACTACCTGTTCCTACGGCTCGGCTGGGACGGTTATCACAAGGTGCAGAAGGCCTCCCAGGACGTCGCTGTCTACCTCGCCGGCGAGATCGCGAAGATGCCCGCGTTCGACCTCTGGAACGACGGAACCGACATCCCCGTATTCGCATGGCAACTGAGCCCCGGCTACACCGACAAGTGGAACCTCTACCATCTGTCCGAGCGGCTGCGCTTGAAGGGGTGGCTTATCCCGGCATACCCGATGCCTGACAACCTCACCGACCTGGTCGTGCAACGAATCGTGGTGCGCAACGGGCTGAGCCGCAACCTCGCCGAGAGCCTGATTCTCGACATCCGCGACGCCGTCGCCTACCTCGACGCGCTCGAATCACCCATGCCCACCGAAGGGCTCGTCTCCACCTTCACCCACTAGTCCCTGATCACGCCGCCCGCCGCTCCCATTCCGCGATGCGTGTGCAGCGCCCCGCCACCGGCCCGGACGTGAAGAGCCCTCCGCGAAGGCGGCCGCCCTACACCGGGCCCGAAGCTGGTGGAACCAGTCCGCGAAGAGGCCGGTGTTAGCCTCAGCACGGGCGGGCGCCGTCTTCCTCGATCGATCTTCCGAGGTGCTCCATGTCACGTTGGACTGTGAATCGCCTGGTGCGGTTGGCCGCAAGATCGGCTTCGGGGCAGTTCCTACTGCGGGTTGCTCGCGACCTCGGCAACCTGCAACTCGTTGATCGCGGGATGACCCTCGCCGCCCATGTATTCACGTCGATCCTGCCGCTACTGATCGTCGCCGGCGCGATACGGTCTCGATTGGACCCTGGAAGTGGTCCCATCCTGGCCGAGCACATGGGACTGGATGCGGCGACTGCCGACATTCTGGAGAAGTCGCTGCCCGGCGGGGTGCAGGAGTTGCGGGCGACCGGTGTGATCGGCGCGGTGCTGCTCATCATCGCCGCGACCTCGTTCGCCCGCGCCCTGGAACGCAGCCTTCACACGATCTGGGGCACACCGACCATCAGCATCAAGTTCGCGTGGAGGTGGCTGGCTGCGGTTGTCTGCGTGATCGTCGGGCTGGGGTTCATACTCGCCACACGCATCTTCGTGCGCGGCGACGGCCCGGTATCCGTCGTCGCGTTCTTCGCCGAAGTCATATTGTGGACGGCCGTGTGGTGGCTGACCTCCTGGATCGTCATCAACCGGTTGGTGGGCCTCCGGCAACTGCTGCCCGGTGCCCTGCTCGCCGGCATCGGGTTCGCCCTGGCGGGCCTGGTCGCACGAGTGGTGCTGCCGCCCCTCCTCGCCGACTCGGCGACGCGATTCGGCGTGCTGGGCATGGCGTTCACCTACATCGGCTGGCTCTTGGTTCTGGCGTTCATCCTGCTCGTCGGGGCAGCGGTCGGTCGCGTGATCTACCTCACCTACATGCGGCGAGCCCCGCGATGAGTTGGTGCGCCTCTGCGCCTAGATCGATGACTATGACAACGAGGGACATCGAATCCAGCACTGGACAAACGCGGACCGAACCCCGAGCCGGTCGATCTGGCTTCGTGTGCTGGGCATCCTGGGGGCTCAATCTTCCGCGGGATCACGCGGAATTCGATTGCCAGATCCGGGCGCTTGCGGAACTCGTTCCCGTTCCATCCGCGTCGTCCGGGGGCACCATGTAAGCAGCAACATCGGTCACGCGAGTGAGAGCACGAAGGACAACACGAACCCGGCAGCCGTGCTGAGCGCGACCGCGGGCCCACCGTGCTCGAACGCCTCGGGCATCAGTGTGTCAGCGAGCGAGGCGATCACCGCTCCGGCGGCGAAGGCGAGCGGCAGGGAGACCACCGCAGGGTCGCTGCCGGAGAGGAAGACCGCGCCCGCCACCACCGCGACCGTCAGTAGCGCGGCGCACGCCGTCCACAGAAGGATCACCTGCGCCGCTGAGCGACCTTGCTCTCGCATCGACGCCGCACCGACCAAGGCCTCGGGGAAGTTGGAGACGAAGATGGCAGCCAGCAAGGCGATACCGCCAGTGCCCTCGGTGAGTGCGATGCCCAGCGCCAGGTTCTCGGGCACACCATCGAGCGTCACAGCCGCCAGCAGCGCGAGCCCCGCCGTCCCACGCGTGGTCGCGGCGGTAGCTGGTTGATCAGCCGCCGCGGCGTCCGTATCGAGCTTCGCACTTCCCCGGTACTCATCGGCCGGCTTGGATCGCGAGCCGGGCTGCGCCCACCTGTCCAGGAGTGCGCTCAGGCCGGTGAAGACTAGCGCGCCAACGAACAGCCCGATCGCTGCCAACCAGATGCCGCCTCGCTCGTACGAGTCCTCGAACAGTTCGAAGCTCAAAGCAGTGATCAGGGCGCCTGCCGCGAACGCCAGCAGCATCGCAAGCAGCCGCTTCGGAAGTTCGAACCGGACGCCGACGGCCGCGCCGATTATCAATGCGCTCGACGCAACGGCCCCGAACAGGAGAGTCATCCACACGCGTAGTCCTCCACAGCCTCCCGCAGTTCGGTCCCGCCGACGCCTGCTGCGCGCGTCCCGTTTGCGGGGGCCGAACGGTCATCAGTCGGGTCATCCATGACGCGGACGCTAGCGACCGCCCCGCGGTCGAGTGAGCCCATGGCGCTACCCGGGCTGACGTGGTACCGCGGGCGCGCGTCCAGGCCGACAGAGACCCGATGTGGACGTTCGGCCCGGGCTGGGGACAACGGCTGATGCCGGCGAGCTGCGCGCGGCGGGAGCAGTGCGGGTCTTCAATAGCGCTCGACAGATCGAGGACAGCCCACCTCGGCGGGTGGGGCTGCGCGCCCCAACGAATGTGGGCGAAACGTGGGCATGAGCCCAAAAAAATTGGCACTTATCAGGGGGTTTTACGGCGGAGACGGACGGATTTGAACCCGGTCTGCACGGGTATCCTCCTGTGCGCTGGACGACGTTCGCGTTGATTCGACTCGGTCTACGATCGTGCTCGACCACGTTCGGAGATACTCGGAGTCGTTCAACGGGAGGCAATCGAGACGCACACCATGCGTCGCGCTGAACCCCTGGTCGAGGCGTGAGCAACTCGACGCTCACACTCGCTAGCGGCGGCCTACGCTTGCCCTTCCAGGCTCAAAATGGGTATCGCTTCCAGGCGAGGGCGAAGGCGTACCCTCGGAATATGCCCGAGGTCGTGGTCGGCGCGGTGCGCATCGCCTACCGGCGGCGCGGGCGCGGGGCGCCACTGGTTCTCTTTCACGGAGCATTCGAAGACGCTCGGGTCTGGGATGAGGAATTCGAGCGACTCAGCCCGCACATCGACGTGATCGCGTGGGATGCACCCGGGTGCGGTGCATCCGAGGATGTACCCAACGGGTGGGTCGACGCGGATTGGGCCGGCGCAGCATCTGGGTTCATCACGGCCCTGGGACTACGGGGCCCCGCAGTCGCGGGCTTCTCGCTCGGATCGATCATCGCGCTACTCCTCGCCCGGGACCATCCCCCCTCGGTGGGTCGGCTGGTTCTCGTCGGCGCGTACGCGGGCTGGGGCGGATCCCTCGCCCCCGACGCGCTTGCAGAGCGCATCGCGGCGGTGCGGTTCACGATGGAGCACCCGGCCGAAGACTGGGCGGACGAGTTCCTCGACTCCGTATTCGCACCCGATGCCGACCCGGAGCGTCGCGCCCATGCCCGCCGTCTCCTCGACGACTGGCGACCGGCCACGACGGCGGCCCTGCTGCCCGTGATGGCGCAAGATCTCCGTCCGGGTCTGTCTGCAATCCGAACGCCGACCGTCGTCGTGCGTGGCACCGGCGACGCGCGCAGTCCTCGCAGCGCGTCACTGGAGTTGTGCGCACTTCTTCCGCAGGCCAGCCTGGTGGAGATCGCCGGGGCCGGGCACGACTGCACCGGACCAGAGCTCGACGCTCTACTGGTCGCCGCCTCGCGCGAGGCGCGTGCCCACGCCGAGCCGCCCACCCGGTGATCAGGTCCAACCAACCAGAATCGGCGCCGCGCAGAGCGTAGGTGGATACTCACCGACCGAGCAGATCGCGGGTCATGTGAGCTCCCTGCACCCTCTGCCCGGGCACTTTGCTCACTGTGAACGCGATCGGCCCGCTGAAGGATCCTCATACGAACCGCCTGCGCGGGTACCGCCGGCCGCCGGCGGCGATCGCGCCAGGGATCAACCGCGAGTGAGACCAACGCGTCGTGACGGAACTAGCCCGAGTCGTCGTCGACGATGAATCCTTTGACGTGGTCAGAAATGGCAGCTCGACTCACCTCACCTGGGTGAGCGGCCCTAACGCGGGCTACGTGGTCAGTTCCGCGATACGTGCGGTCCTGTCTGAGATCGATCCGCGTACCGGCTACCTGGCCGAATGACCGTCATTGCCGGCTGCGCGGCTGAATCTCGTTGCCAGGCGCTCAAAGGCCACCTTCAGCTCGTCGCCCTCGACGACCTCGATGTCGGCGCCGAGCTGCGCCATCCGCAGCGCGAGGGCGTCGGGGTCATCCGAACCGAGCTCGACTCGAGATGTGGAGTCATCGACCGGTTCGACGTCGACCGGGATGCCGAGCGCAGCGGCGACCCTGGCGGCGGGGATGTGGACCAAGACCCGTGCGCGGTACTTCCAGCTCGCCTGGACGATGCGTCTGACGACGTGGTGGACGAGATCGTCCTCCGCGATCATGCGCGGACGGAATCGCGCCCCCGTCGGCTGGTGCGGAACGATGCGATCGACGCGGAAGACTCGCCAGTCCTCACGGTCGAGGTCCCATGCGAACAGATACCAGACGGGGCCCCAGCTCACGAGCCGTTGCGGCTCGGTGTGGCGCGCCCCTACACCGCCGTCGTGCCTGGTGTAGCCGAACCGAAGCCGTTCATGGCCGCGGATGGCCGAGGCCACCGCGTTCAGCACCGAGAGATCGGGTCGCGGTTCGGTTCCCGGAACGACGCTGGTCGACTCCCGTATCGCATCGACGCGCCGTCGCAGGCGTGCGGGCATCACCTGCTCGAGTTTCGCGAGGGCGGTGAGCGAAGTCTCTTCGACGCCGAGCCTCCAGGTCGCGACCGCACCCAGTCCGACCGCGACGGCGACAGCCTCATCATCGTCGAGCAACAGCGGCGGCATGGCTGTGCCGGCGGCCAGCCGATAGCCGCCGGCGACGCCGGGCCGAGCATCAACGGGGTAGCCGAGCGATCGCAGCTTTCCGATGTCGGAACGTACCGTTCGGGTGCTCACTTCGAGCCGGGTGGCGAGCTCTGAACTCGTCCAGTCACGTTTGAGCTGTAGCAGCGACAGCAATTCGAGCAGGCGGGCCGATGTCTCCAGCATGTCCTCGATCATTCCGGAGATTGCGGAAGCTATCCTGCCGCATCGCTTGGAATGGTCGATGGCATGAACACGTCCACGGCGCTCACGCCGTTCCGCATCCACATCTCGCAGGCTCACCTCGACGACCTACGCGACCGACTCGCCCGCACGCGCTGGCCTATCCCCTCGCCAGACCGAAATGACTCCCGGGACTTCAGCCGCGGCATCCCCCTGTCGTATCTTCAGGAGCTCGCCGGCTATTGGCATGATGGCTTCGACTGGCGTGCGCAAGAGACGAAGCTCAACCAGTACGAGCAGTTCACTACTGTCGTCGACGGCCAGATGATCCATGTCGTGCACGTACGATCAGCGAACCGGGCCGCCACTCCGCTGCTGCTGAACCACGGCTGGCCGGGTTCGTTCGTCGAGTACCAGCGGCTGATCCCGCTGCTGACCGACGAGTTCCATGTGGTCATCCCCTCGCCGCCCGGGTTCGGCTTCTCCACTCCGCTGTCGTCGGGCGGATGGGAACTGGCACGGACGACGGATGCCTACGCCGAGGTCATGACACGGCTCGGCTACGAGCGATACGCGGTGCATGGCACCGACATCGGTTCCGGCATCGCGGGCCGCCTCGCGGCTCTGTACCCGGAGCGAGTGATCGGCACGCACCTCGGCTTCGACCGCGCCGTGCTCGGCTTGGTCGGTGTCATCTTCCCCGCGCCCGAAGGCCTGACAGGCGACGAGGCCCACCAGCTCGCGACGCTGCAGGCCGTCAGCGCGGCCGAACGCGGCTATCTCGAGATGCACAACCACCGACCCGACACGATCGGACCGGCGCTCACCGATTCACCGGCCGGCCTGCTCGCGTGGATCGGCGAGAAGTTCAAGACCAGGACCAGCGACGGCTACCAAGCGCCGGTCGTCGACCGCGACCAGCTGCTCACCACGATCAGCCTCTACTGGTTCACGCGAAGCGGTGCCTCGAGCGCCCAGTTCTACTACGAGTCCGAACATTCCGAACTGGCGTTCGCCTTCGCCCCGGGCGTGCCGTCAGCATGGGTGGCGTTCGACACCCACCCCCTCATCCGCCGCACAATGGACCCCTGGAACGCCGTCGACCGCTGGACCGACCACGTCGAGGGCGGCCACTTCCCCGCGATGGAGGAGCCTCAGCTGCTCGCGGACGACATCCGAGGCTTCTTCCACGGCATGTCCTGACTCCTCGAGAGGGCCGGCGGGCTGCACTCGCCGGCCCAATCGGCGCGGTACGTCGTCACCAACAGGTGTACGCAAATGGGTCCTGCTGCGCGCGCCTTTTCGGTGTCCACAGGGCTCGGCGCTTCGGTGGGGCTATCCGCGCCGACGCCATCGGTGGACAGCGACTGCGAGCATCGCGCTTGTGATGCCAACGAGCAGTATTGGAGTTTGGAGGATGAGCGTCGCGGATACCCCAGCTATCGCCGCCACGAGCACTGCGTCGATGGCCCAGATGAGTCGAATCGCCGCCCCCAGGTCGCCCATTGGGGTTGGGATGGGTGCGAGGAGGGCGGGTTGGAGTGGGCCCTTAAGGGCGTTACTGACTCTTGCGACCAGGTTGAGGAGTGCGAGAGTCAAAGCGCTCAGAAGCGGTGGGACGACTGCGATTCCCGTGACGGCCGCGCATACCGAGACGGCGGTTACTAGGACGATCGCGGTCATGGTCAGCGGAAAAAGCAGGTGGTTCGTCAATAGGTGCGCGTCGCTGATCCCGTACAGCGGGAGGTCCGATGCGACGTAGGCGGCGTGGCGCAACCCGTCGGTGAGGGGTCCGAGTCCCGTGAACAGAAGTACGCCTGCCACGGCCCCGAGAAGAAGGCTGGGTGTTGTGGGCGCGAAAGTAAGCACGATCAGTGCACCTGCGCCGGTGAGGGCAAGGATGCCGGCGAGCAAGCGGCCCGGTGTGCGCGTCGCTCCGACGGCGTCGCGGATGAAGAACGTCACGGATAGCCGATTCATCGGTCGAACGGCGCGAAGACGGCGGCCTCGGTGTGGTCTTCCCTGGTAGATCGCGGCGGCGGTGCCGAAGTCCATGCCGGCGGCGTGAATCGTGGCGGAATCCCAACGCGCCGCCTGCGCTGCGAGTTCTGCGTGACTGAGTCGGTTCATCAGCGTCGGGAGCGAGGCGGCGAGTGCGATGGCGAGCGCGCATGCCGCGGCGGTGGCGGACATTGAACCGATACCTGGGTAAGCGAGGGCGACCCATCCCCAGGGGGTGAACGGTCGTGTACTGGGGAGTGTCGCGGTGGCTGCGCCGAGTGTCACCGAGCCAAGGGCCAGTGGCATGGCGGCGCGGGAAAAGGCTTGGCCGACGAGCCAGAAGGCGGTTGAGATGATTCCGACTGCCGCTCCGACCGCGGTGAACGCCAGCGCATGAAGCGGCTCAGCCAGGCCACGGCTTGCAAGACTGCTCGCAACGAGGCCCGCCGCGATCGTCGTCGACGCCGTCACCACGGCGCCGGCGCGCAGTACCGGGCCGGCGAATGTGTCCGATCGGGGCAGGTCGGTTGTGGCCAGCGCATGGGTGAGGAACGGGGGAAGCAGGGCGGGGCCACGTTCGCGACCCACCAGCAGTGCCCCCACCCAAACACACACCACAACGAGCGCGGTCACTGCCGGCGCCGCAGGGGACGCGAACAGGGCAGCGCCTTCCGTGCTGAACGCGCTCGACCACACGGCGCGCGCAACGGGCGCCGCGACCACAAGCGTGACCATGAAAAACATGTAAACCACGTAGCCGCGGTCGCCGACGGTGCGAGCGCCACGTGCGCGCCATACGCGAATCGCAGCTTCCGAGCGTGCGCTCATGCCGCGGCACCCAGCCAGACGGTCTGTCCGCCCACCCCGTCCGCAAGTGCTGAGCTGTGCGTGGCAAGCACCAGGGTTACGCCCCGCTCGCGGCGAGCGCGCAAGACGCGGGCCACCGACTCAACATGCTCAGGATCCAGCCGTTGCTCCGGTTCATCGAGGATCAACACTTCAAAAGGGCGGGCAAGGGTCATCGCGAGACCAAACAACTGCGTCTGACCAGACGAGAGCTCATGCGGGAACCGCTCACTCAGCCCGCTGAGCCCAAGCTCCGCCAGCACGTCACGTGCGTTCGCGACCGCCGTCCCCGGTGCGCGCGCCCAACTAGTAGCGACCAGCAGGACATGGTCATAGAGGGTGAGGTCAGGGGCCATCGGTGGCAGCCCGATCATCGCCGCGACCCGTCGCCGGAACTCAACATCCCGCTCAGCCACGTCAGCACCCCCGATGCGTACCAGCCCCGCCGTCGGTTTCCGGACACCGGCAAGCACCCGCAAGAAGGTCGATTTCCCTGCCCCGTTCCGACCTCGCACGATCAGAGCATCACCCCGCCGCGCCCTCACGGAGACGGCAGCGAGAAGCGTCACGTCACCCGTCGTCACGCAGACGTCGTCCATCTCGATCATGAATCCACTCTCCCAGAGACCGCAGACCCGCAACTCGACAAGACCGCCGCGTGGGGTCCGCGAGCGCGCAACGCACGAAAGCTCCCCGGACGGGCTATCGACCCTATTGGACACCCCCGGCGGGCGGCCGGCGGCAGGGACGTGGTCGATCCACGGGTGCTGGCATTTGGTGCCTGGGCTGCAGGCGACCATAGTCTCCGTCGCTGCTGACAACCCGTCGCACGCGCATCATCGTGCGAGGACATGGGCGCGGCCGACCGCCGCATGGGGCGGTCACACCTGCCGCGGTCAGTCGCGAGCGCGCCAGACCGGGCTGTCCACGTAGTGGTTGTCGAAGCGGTCGGAGGTCGCCTGCAATTCGGGCAGCGTGATCTCGCCGAGGTGGAGCTGTTGCAGCATCCTGTAGTAGGCGAAGCGCTCCTGGCCGGGGGTGTATATCGCAAGCAAGTCGGCGGTGCTGCCGGTGGTCGGCGCGAAGGCATGGGCGGTACCCGAGTCGATGAAGACGAGGTCGCCCGCGGTCAGGGTGTGCACCTCGTCGTCGATGAGCACGTCGAGTGAGCCGTCGATGACGAAGATGGTCTCGGTGGCGTGCTCGTGCCGATGCGCCGGTGCTCCGGGCGAGCCGAGGGCGAGGTGCGCGCGGTTGATGGTTGTCGCGCCAGCGGTGTGCTCTCCGTCGGCGAGCAGCGTGATGGTGCTCGTTGGGCCGTCTGCGAGCGTCTCCGCCGTTGCGGCTCGCACGATCGTGTGGCTGGTTGCGGTGTGCATTCGGTACTGCCTTTCATTCGGTTATCTGGATATCAAATGTCTAGAATTATGAGACACGAGTGGCGTCGCGGCGGCGACTGCTCTGACGCCTGGTACCTCAGCGCCGGGCGAGCCGCCGGCCATCGGCGCGGGCCGTGAGGAACCAGGCCCGCGTGGCGCCTGGAGTTTGCGGGTACTTCGCCTCGACCTCGCGCCGGATGTCCGCGAGCGAGCTGCTCGCGAGCTCGCGCCGCCAGGCGAGCTCGGCGCGTGACATCGCCTGCGAGAGCACGCAGGTCAGGGCGTAGTCGACGGATGCGTCGCCGCCGGGGCCGTCGGCGAGCAGGTGCTCGCAAGCGAACGCCGCGACACGCCCCTCGATCGCCACGACGATGTCGAGCAGGCTCAGCTGCTCGGGGTCTCGGTCGAGGCGGAAGCCTCCGCGCGGCCCGGGCGTCGACGAGAGGATGCCGGCACGGGTCAGCGCCTGCAGCTGCTTGTTGAGATAAGCCTGCGGCAGGTCGTAGTACGCCGCGAGCTCTGCCGTCGTCTTCGCCTCGCCGCCCTCGATCCAACTGAGGTTGAGGCACGTGTGCAACGCCCACTCGACGCCCTTGCTCAGTTCCATGATCTAGACACTACATGTCCAGAATGCATGGAGGTCCATCAGCGACTCGTGTCATAGGTCAGCGCTACGACGCCTTCGCCCTGCGTCACGCTCGTGAGTGTCCAGGTGGACGCCGGAGCCTCGCCGTTGAAGAGACGCTTTCCGCCGCCGAGGATCTTCGGGAAAACGGTCATTGAGAGCCGGTCGAGGGCATCCGCGGCGAGGAGCGCCTTGATCACACTTGCACTGGCGAACACGACGATGTCGCCACCCGGTTCCTGCTTCAGTCGTTTGACGACGTCGGCGGCGGGCTCGTCGAAGACTCTCGCATTGGGCCAGGGCGCGGAGTGAAGCGAGTGGGAGAGCACCACCTTCTCCGTGTCGCGCATCCATGCTCCGTACCCACGGTCCCTCGGGTCCGCGTTCTCGTCGTCAGCGACTGTCGGCCAGTAGCTGAAGAAGCCTTCCGCGTTCGTGCGTCCGAGCAGTGCGGTCGTGGCGTTCTGCCAGAGTCCGGTGAGGTGGTCGCGGCGACGTCGCTGACCGCGTAGGGCATGAGCCACGACATGTCCGACGGGCCTCCGGGACCTTCGTAGAACCCATCCAGGCTCACGGCGATGTTCGCGACGACGCGACGGTCGGTGGTGGTCATTTCGGTTCCCCTTCATTGATGATCGCTGCAAGCTGCGAGACGAGTCGGTCGAGGCATTGGTCCCAACTGAGCTCGATACCGGCGATGAACTCCGCGGACGGCGCGGAGGTGTCCGTGATGCGGAGGCGCATCTCGAAATCCGTTCCGGCCTCGGTCGCCCCGAGGAGCCAGACATAGTGGGCCGTGAAAGCGGTGCTTCCGTCGGCGAGCAGCGGGGAGAGAACGAAGGTCAGGCGGGCTTGGGGATCGACCTGCTCGATGGCACCGATCGCGTGCCCAATCACGCCGTCCTTGCCGCTCCGATCGTCAGCGTCGACGTAGGTCTGGTTGATCGGCTGACCGGGCTGGGGGCCGAACTCCAGGTGCGCCAGTCGGAGATCTGCGGGTGCCCACCACTGGGAGAGAAGTTCCGGCTCGCTGAGGTATCGCCAGACGGTGGCGGTGGAAGCTGGGAGAGTCCGTCGGAAGACGTAGTCGCGCTCGTCGGGCCAGCGGCCGTGTTCAGCGGCCACGGTTTCCGCCTCGACGGCCGATGCGTACCTATCGAAGAGCGCCCTGCCGTCGGCTGCGACCTCCGCCAGGCGCGTGATTTCGGAACCCAATGCCAGCATGGCCTCGGGCTCGAGCGCATAGATGCGTCGCTGCCCGCTCCGACGAGAGACCGCGAGTCCCGCTCGCTCCAGGGTTTGCAGGTGCTTACTCGCCTGCGGTTGCCGCAGCCCCGTCAGTTCGGCGATGACGCCGACCGAGCGGGGGCGGTCCGCGAGGAGACGGACGATTCGCCATCGTGCCGTGTCGGAGAGTGCTGTCAGCCATTCGAGCATGATGAAAGTATTCACCGTCGCGAATATTCCTGTCAATGACTATTGTTGGCGTTTCAGCTGCGGGCTTAGGAGGTCGCGGGCTCCGAACAGAGTCGATCTCCAGGCCGTCAACGAATCGATACGCGAACGCGAGTGCTCCACCAGATCCACGCCACGCCCGCCGGTCGGGTCCGCGATCGAGCGTGTGCTTAGGACCGAACGAGTCGTCAGTGATGGCCCGATCACGGGTCGTTCAACGCGCCTCGTGGGGTGCTTGGCGGCCTAGCGGGGTGCGGTTCGTCGTCCGTCGGTCCTACCGTCGAACGCTCGTCGTGGCGGTAGTCAGTGCGATCGGTTTCTCGTCGGTGCCCTTGATGACCCAGTAAACAACAGCGACAGCAAGAAGGCCGATGACTGGCGTGAGGAAAGTCGCCCAGGCGGGGCCGAGCGGGGCGAAGCCGACCGAGAACGCGGACACGTCCCAGATGCCGTGCAGCGCCATCGCCCAGATGAGTGAGCCCGTGACCCGTCGCACGATGTAGAAGCACGTGCCCGACATCGCGGCGATGAGTACTTGTCCGAGTGTGCTCGCGAGGGGGGCGCCGAGGGCGGCATTGATCAAATGCATGGCGCCGAAGAGAAGCGAGGTGAGCAGCCACACCCAAACTTCGGACAGCTGTGAGCGGAACGCCGTCAGCAGGAGACCTCGTGACAGCAGTTCTTCGCAGAACCCGACGGCGATCCCGAGAGCGAGGAGGGACAGAATGAACGATGCGTCGAACTTGGACCAGTCGGTATTGGAAAGGTTCAGGATGGCAACGACGAGCATGATCGCGGGGACGAAGATCGGCCACCTGTGATGCGAACGCTTTCGCTCGAAGAGCGCGGGCTTCCACCAGCCCAACAGCCATGTGGTGATGGCAAGTAGTACGGCGCCGACCGCGAGGTCGAGGACCGCTCCACGCCAGGTGAACTCGGCGGACTTCCCGATGTCTGTGTATGCCACTCCGCTGAGTCTTGAGACGACGTAGATGACCAAGACGTAACCAACGTAGATCGTCAAGCCGATCCAGACGCGGGGAGTGACGCGCATGCGCTGCTGCCTTTCGGTGATGTGAAGGTCCTGCGAAGTACGGTGTGAGACGGCGACCGCGATGGGCGTGCAGCTCGGCGAGATAACCCGAATCATCAACACTACGGCGGCAGCGGAGTCATAGCAGCGAGAGCACAATGCTGGCCCGAGCGGTCAACGCGTAACGGTTGGGACTAATTGCAGCATCCGATGATCGGTCGACCTGCGCACGCGTTGGGTCGTGTCGCTAGCCTGAGCGCGTGTTGATACTTCTCGACGAGGTGGTGCGCACGGATTACGGCCAGTTCACGATTCTCCAGGGTGCTGACGGCTTCGACGGGGATGCCAACCGGTTCTTCGCCGGCCAGACAAACGGTTGGGTGGGCGCCGCTGTTCCCGGGGTGGTCCATGTAGTGCTTGCCCGACGATCGGGCGGCTCGGCCGTAAGCATTGAACTGCACCAGGATGAGCCTGACCTGGACAAGGCGGAAGACATCGTCGAAGTCTCACTGGAAGTGAGCGAAGGCGGCCTGTCCTGGGAGACGTGGGCCGGCGAGTCGAGCGGCACACTCGACGTTCCTTCGGGCACATATCGGGTTCGCGTCAGCGCGAGTGGCAGGGACGCCGGTCAGGCCGGCGAGTTCGCCGAGGGCATCGTCGACTGGTACACGATCCAGCTCTGGCACGCGCCCCCAGCCGACGACAGGATCGTCCGGGTCGGAAGTCAGGATGCCGCGTACTGGCACGCCGAATTGGGGCGGCCGCCGCGGAGCCCAGTTGCAGCCCGGCGCTCGCGCGGCACGCGGTCCGTAGTGGCGTGACACTGGTCCCGGTCGCCGGCAACGCTCTGACCTGGGCTTTTTTGCGGAGACGGAGGGATTTGAACCCCGCCTCTTGGCTTGCGTCAAGGTCCAGTGAAGTGCGTTGGCGTTGATTCGACGCAGTTGGAGGCGACGTGGGACTACGTGCAACGAGGCTCGGGGCTGTTCAGTTGTTCGCAGATTCTTCGCACACGAGATCATGATCCTCCGTGCCCGGCGGGCAACCCGGACGGCGGGATGGAACCGGCTTGCGAGGCTACTCGGGTCCCGCATGACGGGAGGGCCCGAGCCGCAGCCCGAGCCCTCCACATGTGGACTGACGGATACTACTGGAAGGCTTCCACGACGGCGATTCGCGCGTCGTTCTGCTCCTTCGCATTCGCCAGGTCTACCTCGAGAACCTTCTCGTAACCAAGCCCGTTCGCCGTGTTCTGCATCTCAGTCAGTAGCGACTCGAACTGTGCGTCGTTCTCGGCGTAGACCAACTGCCACGAGTACTGGACGACGATCTCCTTGATCTGGTTCCGCAGAGTCTCGATCTGCGAGTCGTCCGCCGGTGCCGCGTAGCCGGCGCCCGCGCCGACGAGCAGCTGGTCGTTCGTCTTGAGATAGTCCATGGTGCTGGTCGCACCGCCCATCTGAGCCGACCAGTCATCAACAACCGGATTCGCGAGGAGCTCCTGGTAGCTCGGCCAGAACTTGTAGCTGTATGGCAAGCCGGTCGTCGGATCGATATCGGCGGGGAGGACCGAGGTGGTGTTGAGCGCCGACGCGCCCGCAACGTACTTGCCACCACCCCATTCCGCGGGCACGTCGGCGTCGCCCTCGAGGAACACCTGCTGCCCGATGTCGGTAAGGGTGGGTCCGTCGTCGGCGAGGTCCCAGGTCAGCCCCTGAGGCCCCGTGGCACCGGACACCTGGTTGGCGCCACTGTAGGCGCCTTCAGGCGAGTACAGCCAGTCGAGGAAGGCCGCGACCCGCTCCGGGTCCTCGGCCTTGGAGCCGATGGCGAAAACCTGGGTGGCACCATACGCTTCGGCGCCGTACGAGAAGATCTGCTGGTCTGCTAGCGGCGCCATCATGAACCCCTTGCCGGCCGCAAGATTCGCCTCTGTGTTGTACGCCGCCTGGCCGAGCCACGGCCACCACGACAACAGCACCTGGCCGTTCTGGTACTTCGAGTACATCGTGTCGTAGTTTTGCGTCGTTGAGTCTGGGTCGACCAGGCCGAGCTGGTTCGCCTCGTAGTAGAAGCGGAGCGCACGCACATACTGCGAATCCGAGTCGAGGATGCTTTGGTAGTCCGAACCGTCGGCCTTGGCCAGCACGAAGCCGAGTTCGTCGTAGCCGTAGAGACACGCGGGCTGCTTGCCCATCACCATCATGTTGCCGTCCCAGTCCTTGAACAGAGACAGTGCGTAGGCGGGCTGACCGTTGTCGGCCGTGGGATGGGCCGCCTGCATGTCGGCGAGCACGGGGAGCAGGTCCTCGAGCGTGCCGATCTCGGGGTAGCCGAGCTCTTTGTAATAGTCCCAGCGCAGGAATGGACCGAACGTGGGGTCGAGACCCTCCGACGGTTCCCACGGTTTGATCGACGAGACCTGCGTAGGCAGGGCGTACATCCCGTCGTTTTCTTCGCTCAGGTGCTGCACCGCGGGATCGAAGCGATTGAGATTCTCCATCGCCGGATAGAACGACGCCGCATCGAGCACGAGTCCGCCCTGAATGAGCTCGTCCAGCCGATTGCCCTTGTCGGTGACGATCAGGTCGCCCAGGTCGCCCGCCGAGACGCGTGTGTTGAAAAGCGTGTCACCACCGCCCGCGACGTTCGGGGCAATGATGTTCAGCTTCATGTTGAACTTGTCCTTGACGATCTTGGCGAACCAGCCCTCCTGCATCCCCATGTAATTGGAGAGGCTCGAGAACACGTCGATCGTGATCTCGTTGTCCCAGGCCTGGGGAAACTCGGAGATGGTTTCACGCTGAGCGTCCGCAGATGCCGTGCATGAGGTGAGAGCGCCGGCAGCAAGCATTGCGGCCGCGGCGACCGCCATCGCTTTTCGAAGCTTCATTGCTTTCCTTTCTTGGTGGTGCGTGGCCGCCGTCAACCCTTGACGGCGCCCAGCATGATGCCCTTCACGAAGAAGCGCTGGAACAGGGGGTAGATGAAGATGATCGGCAGCACGACCAGCACCGAGACGGTCATGCGTATCGAGGTCGGCGTCTGCTGGGTCGCCACCCCGGCTATCTGCCCGAGATTGCCGCCGGCGTTCTGCGCCGCCTGGGCGAGACTCGACGCCTGATTGATGAACATGTAGAGCAGGTACTGCAGCGTGTACAGACTCTGGTCGGTGATGTAGATCAGGGTGTCCTGGAAGCTGTTCCACTGCGTGACCGCGCTGAAGATCGCGATGGTCGCCAGGATCGGCGTCATGTTCGGCAGGTACACGCGGAAGAACACCTGCAGGATGTTGGCGCCGTCGACCTCGGCGGCCTCCTGCAGCTCTCGCGGCATCGACTCGACGTAGGTCTTCGCGAGGATGACGTTGAACGGCTGCACCACGAACGGCAACACGTACACCCAGAAGTTGTTGGTCAGCCCCAGCGTCTTCATGATGATGAACACCGGGATCAGGCCCGCGCTGAAGTACATCGTGATGATGAGGAAGCGGTACCAGAACTTGCGGCCCCACATGCGGGTCTGCGTGAACATGAACCCGAGGAACGCGGAGGCCAGCACGGTCAGCACCGTGCCGATCACGGTGCGCCCGACGCTGACCACAGCCGCCATCGGCAGCCCGGGCAGCTGGAACACCTGGCCATAGTTCGACAGGTGGAACCCGACCGGCCACAGGCGCACGTCACCCAGCGCCGAGACGTCGTTGGCGCTGACCGAGTTGATGATCAGGTAGTAGAACGGGTAGGCGCAGATGAGCGCGAACAGCAGGAACAGCGTGTAGTTCCCGATGCGAAACAGGATGTCGCCGACCGAGGCGCGATAGCGCGC
>NZ_MWLQ01000026.1 GCF_010634855.1 Microbacterium sp. B35-30
GGCCCGCCACACCGCCCCAGATCTCTGCCTGCTGCACGGTCTTGGGCACCTCGGCGCCGGTGAACAGGCCGCCCGCCGGGATGCCGTTCTGGATGAACGCCTGGTAGTCGCTGCGACCGCTGAACTGCGCGTCGTCGTACGGCACGCCCGCCCAGGTGTAGTAGCTCTCGAACAGGTCCTCGATCTGGATGGAGCCCTCGGGGATCGGCACGCCGGCAGGCGCATCCCAACCGGACTCGTCACCGTCGTACACCATGAAGATGTAGTTCGGCGACGCCACCATGTCGAAGTTCAGGTAGAGCGCGACCTCGTCGAGGGTGCCCTCCACCAGCTGCTCGTCGACCCACGCGCGCGAGCCGAGCAGGCCGCTCTCCTCGGCGCCCCACCACGCGAAGCGCACGGTGTTCTCGGGCTTGAGCTTCGAGATCTGCTGGGCGATCTCCAGGAGCGCCGACGATCCGCTGCCGTTGTCGTTGATGCCGGGACCGGCCAGCACCGAGTCGAGGTGCGCGCCGGCCATGACGACGTTGGAGTCGTTCGCGCCGGGCAGCTCCGCGATCACGTTGACCTGAGGACGCGACTCGGGCTGGTCGACCACGATGTGCGCCGTCGAGTTCGCCTGGGCGAGCGCGGCGCCGTCGGCGAAGCTCGCGCCGACGACGGGGATGTTCAGCGGCGTCTGGTTGATGCCGAACAGTGTTCCCGTCACGAGGCCGGAGCGAAGCTCGGTGTTGCCCTGGTTGAAGATGATCACGGCCTCGGCGCCCGCCGTCTGCGCGTTCACCGCCTTCACGCCGAACTCGCATGTGCCCCGCTGGATCAGCGCGATGTCGTTCTCGCCCGAGAAGTCGAGACCGACGAAGTCCGATGCCTCACAGCCGCTCGTGACCGGGTCGCGCGGCATGTCGAGGACGATGTCGACCGGGATCACATTGCCCGTGAGCTCCCCGTAGCCGGTTCCGGTGAAGGTGCCCGACTCGTACTCGGCGGCGACCGGCGTCAGCTGCTCGAGGAAGGGCGGCGGCACGAAGGTGAACGGGAACTCGTCGAGTTCGACGTTCCAGCCGGCGGCTTCCAGCGTGTCGACCACGTACTCGACGCTCGCGGTGTAGCCGGTGGTGCCCGCCGCGCGGGTGTCGTCGTTGGCGTCGGCGATCGCCTGGAACGCCTGCTGGTGCTCGAGGACTCCGTCGACGCTCACGCACGAGAGAAGTTTCTCGTACGTGTTGTTGGTGCGCGTGTCGCAGGCTTGGGCGGGCGCTGCGTATGCGCCGCCGGCTGGAATCAGCGCCAGGGCCGCGACCGCCGTCGTCGCGATCACCCCGGTCCTGGCGCGCATGGAAAGTGCTCTAGATGGGTACATCGTCTTCCCCTCCATTGCGGGCGTCATCGTTGACACCCGTCGCGATGGAGCATATGCAAAGCCCTCCGCCGGGGGAAGTGAAGAAAGTATGAGAATCGGGATCGACGTCTGCGCACATCGCCGCGTGCACACCTCGCCGTCCCGATTTGGAGGTGGGCGCGGCATCCCTTACCATGAATGAAGCCGAAGACCGCCGGTCATCGACGTGCGTGTGAACGCATGGAGATCGAAGCTCTGCAACGCAGGGGCCCGCGCAGGTGTCACGAACGATTCTCCTGGATTCAGGAATCCCGCTCCGTGCGCTTGCGCCGGAGCTTTTTTGTTGCCGCGACGAGATGATGAGCGGATGCCTCCGGCCGGCGCCCCGCCACCGCGGAGCGTCTCGTACACCACAAGGAGTGGCCATGGCGCAGAAGGAAGCATCGGTCGCCGAGCTCACGAAGAACTTCGAGGACTCGACCGCCGTTCTGCTGACCGAGTACCGCGGTCTGACGGTTGCCCAGCTCAAGGAGCTGCGCAACAGCATTCGTCAGGACGCGGAATACGCCGTGGTGAAGAACACGCTGACCAAGATCGCCGCGAACAACGCGGGGATCACGTCGCTGGACGACGACCTCAAGGGTCCGTCTGCCATCGCGTTCGTGCACGGTGACCCGGTCTCCGTCGCGAAGGGTCTTCGTGCCTTCGCCAAGGCACACCCTCTTCTCGTGATCAAGGGTGGTTTCTTCGACGGAAACCCCCTGAGCGCTGACGAGGTCAACAAGCTCGCCGATCTCGAGAGCCGTGAAGTCCTGCTGGCGAAGCTCGCCGGTGCGATGAAGGCCTCGATGACCAAGGCGGCATACGTCTTCAACGCGCTCCCGTCGAAGGCCGTCCGCACGGTCGACGCGCTGCGCGAGAAGCAGGAGTCCGCGGCCTGACATCGGGCCTCGGCGTAGCAAAACCACTATCAAGGAGAATCATCATGGCAAAGCTCAGCACTGAGGAGCTGCTCGACGCGTTCAAGGAGCTCACGCTCATCGAGCTCAGCGAGTTCGTGAAGGCGTTCGAGGAGACCTTCGACGTCACCGCCGCCGCCCCCGTGGCCGTGGCCGCCGGCGCTCCCGCCGGTGGTGCCCCCGCCGAAGAGGTCGAGGAGAAGGACTCGTTCGACGTCGTTCTCGAGGCCGCCGGCGACAAGAAGATCCAGGTCATCAAGGTCGTCCGCGAGCTCACCTCGCTCGGCCTCGGTGAGGCGAAGGCCGTCGTCGACGGTGCTCCCAAGGCTGTCCTCGAGGGCGCCAACAAGGAGACCGCCGAGAAGGCTCAGGCCGCCCTCCAGGAGGCTGGCGCGACGGTTACCCTCAAGTAACCCGCTCTGCGAATCACGAAGGCCCCGGATGCTCGCATCCGGGGCCTTCGTCATGCCCGGGGAATCGTAGCGGCGTGCTGAGACTGCGCAATCTGCGAAATCCCTTTCTCACGGTTTGGTCTCGAACCACGCCTGATTTTCACTGGGGACTTGCGCTTCGACATCCGTTCTGACAAGAATGAGAAAGCGCATTCCAGAAAGCGCATTCTCACCACTCGAAGACGAGACCGGAGGACACGGTGACGACGACGCACCGCCCCAGAACACGGCCCCCCGGCCGTGCCCGTGGAGCAGACGCATGAGCGCTGTCAGCGAGCTCGGCAAGCTGAAGACCGCGAAGTCGGACGGCAAGAAGCAGAACAAGGCCGCGTACCTTTTCCTGGCTCCGTGGTTCGTCGGGCTGGAGCTGATCACGATCGGCCCGATGGTCGCATCGTTCGGCCTGTCGTTCACCCGGTACAACCTGCTGAGCCCGCCGAAGTGGATCGGCTTCGAGAACTTCTCGCGGATGCTGACCGATGAGCGGCTCGCCACATCGCTGCAGGTCACGTTCAGCTACGTGTTCATCTCCCTGCCGCTGCAGCTCGCGGTCGCGCTGTTCCTCGCGATCGTGCTCGACCGGGGCCTTCGCGGACTGGCGTTCTACCGCTCGGCGTTCTACCTGCCCTCCCTGCTCGGAGCGAGCGTGGCGATCGCGATCCTCTGGCGTCAGATCTTCGGCGTCGACGGCCTCGTGAACCAGGTGCTCGCGGTCTTCGGCATCCAGGGGCAGGGATGGATCTCCAATCCCGACACGGCGCTCGGCACGCTGATGATCCTGAACGTGTGGACGTTCGGCTCGCCGATGGTGATCTTCCTCGCCGGGCTCCGTCAGATCCCCACCATGTACTACGAGGCCGCCGACGTCGACGGCGCGAGCCGCCGGCAGCAGCTGTTCCGGATCACGATCCCGCTGCTGACCCCGATCATCTTCTTCAACGCGGTGCTCCAGCTCATCGGCACGTTCCAGTCGTTCACGCAGGCGTACATCGTCTCGGGCGGAACGGGGGGTCCGGTCGACTCGACGCTCTTCTACACGCTGTACCTGTACCAGCAGGGCTTCACCAACTACAACATGGGCTACGCCTCGGCGATGGCGTGGCTGCTGCTGGTCATCGTCGGCATTCTGACCGTCCTGATGTTCTGGACCTCGAGGTTTTGGGTTTTCTACGATGACCAAGATTGACGACGCCGCCATGACGGCCCCGCTCGCGACCGAGACGATCGTCACCGGCCGCGCACCGCGCGCCCGCCGGCGCAGCCCGTTCCGCAAGCCGATGGCGAGCATCGTGCGGCACACGCTGCTCATCGCGCTCGCGCTGGTGATGCTCTACCCGGTGATCTGGATGGTCGTGAGCTCGCTGCGGCCGAACGAAGAGATCTTCCGCGATCCGAGCATCATCCCCGACAGCTTCCAGGTCTCGAACTACGTGGACGGGTGGAACGCCCTGGCATATCCGTTCAACGTCTACATGTGGAACTCGGCGCTGATCGTGCTCGGTTGCATCATCGGCAACCTGGTGTCGTGCTCGATGGCCGCGTACGCGTTCGCGCGGCTGCCGTTCAGCGGCAAGCGGTTCTGGTTCGCGGTGATGCTCCTGAGCATCATGCTCCCGATCCACGTGATCATCGTGCCGCAGTACGTGCTGTTCTCCCAGCTGGGCTGGATCAACACCTTTCTGCCGCTGATCGTGCCGAAGCTGCTCGCGACGGATGCCTTCTTCATCTTCCTGATGGTGCAGTTCATCCGCGGCATCCCGAAGGAGCTCGATGAAGCAGCCAGGATCGACGGCGCCGGCCACCCGCGCATCTTCCTGCAGATCATCCTGCCGCTCATGGTGCCGGCCCTGGCGACGACCGCGATCTTCACCTTCATCTGGACGTGGAACGACTTCTTCTCGCAGCTGATCTTCCTGACCAAGCCCGAGCTCTACACGGTCCCGCTCGCGCTGCGGTCGTTCGAAGACGCCCAGAGCACGACCAACTACGCCCAGATGTTCGCGATGAGCGTCGTCTCGCTCATCCCGATCTTCCTGATCTTCCTGTTCGGCCAGAAGTTCCTCATCAAGGGAATCGCGACGACCGGGATCAAGTGACGTCCGCGTCACGCACACCTTCGCGGGCCCCCGGCCCACCCTCATCACACGCACCAACACCCACACACCGACTTCGGTCGAAAGGATGCAAGACATGCGACGCACCACAACCGCACCGCGCTGGTTGCTGCTGACCTCCGTCGGCGCAGCGACGATGCTGACGCTGACGGCGTGCGCGGGACAGACGGAGGCTCCCGCCACCGGCCCGACCCTGTCAGACGAGCCCGTGACCCTCAGCTTCACCTGGTGGGGCAACGACGTCCGCCACGGGATCACGGAAGAGCTCATCGCGGCCTTCGAGGCCGAGCACGAGAACATCACCATCGAGCCCCAGTACACCGACTGGGCGGGCTACTGGGACAAGCTCGCGACGACGGTCGCCGCCGGCGATGCCCCCGACATCATCCAGATGGACGAGAAGCAGCTGTCGACGTACGCCGCCAACGGCGTGCTGCTCGACCTCGGCACCCTCGGCGACCAGCTGCCGACCGGCGACTTCCCCGAGGCCGTGCTCGGCACCGGCGCCCTCGACGGCACGCAGTACGGCATCCCGGTCGGCATCAACTCGTACACCTACATGGCGAACGTCGACGTGCTCGACAGCCTGGGCATCGAGCTGCCCGACGATGAGAGCTGGTCGTGGGAAGACCTCAACGAGATCGCCGAGGAGGTCACCGCGAAGAGCGGCGGCGCCGTCGTGGGCTCGCAGTCGTGGGGCTTCGAGGACGGCGGACTCAACAACTGGCTGCGCCAGCACGGCGAGTCCCTCTACGCCGAGGACGGGTCGCCCGAGGTGACGGCGTCCGCAGAGACGCTCGCCGCATGGTGGCAGAACCTGCTCGACGCCACCGAGGCGGGCGGCACCCCCGACCCCTCGGCCACGATCGAGCGTGAGTCGGCGGGCCTCGCCGAGTCGTTCACGGCCACGAACCAGTCGGCCTTCGGCCCGTGGTGGTCGAACCAGGTCGCCGCGCTGCGCGAGGCGAGTGGCCAGAATCTCGAGCCGCTGATGGTGCCGACGCCCGACGAGGGCGAGAGCGCGGCGGCGTACTACAAGCCGTCGATGTTCTGGTCGGCCTCTGCGAAGACCGAGTACCCCGCCGAGGTGGCGCTGTTCCTCGACTTCCTCTCGAACAGCGAGGAAGCGGCCGACCTGCTGCTCGCCGAGCGCGGTGTACCGGCGAACGAGAAGATCCGCGAGTACATCACGCCCAAGCTCGACGAGGTCAACCAGGAGGTCGTGGACTTCCTCGACGAGATCGCGCCGCGCGTCGGCGAGGCCCCACCGGCGACCCCGCCGGGCGGTGGCGCGATCGAGACGATCATCGACCAGCACACGCAGCGCGTGCTGTTCGGCGAGCAGACGCCCGAGGATGCCGCTGAGAGCTTCATCGCGGAGCTGCAGCAGGCCCTCGACGACGCCGCCATCTAGCCGACGGCCGGGCCGCGCCCACCCGAGGCGCGGCCCGTCGTCCCCAGAACCGCACGGGGCCGGACCGAAGTGATGAGGGGTCCGGTCCCGGGCGGGCATGCCAAGAATCGCTCGGCGACCGCCGCCGGGTCGAAGTCGCACGCGCGAATGCGCCGCACCGGGCACGTCGACGCCCAAGATTGAGAGAGGAGGGGATCCGTTGAGCGAGGTCACAGCGCGCCCGATCACGATGGCGCAGGTCGCGCAGCACGCAGGAGTGTCGCAGGCATCGGTGTCGCGCGTCCTCAACGGCGTCGCCACCGTCGACCCCGCGATCGTCGCGAAGGTCAACCGTGCGGTCGCCGCCCTGAACTACTCGCCGAGCGAGGCCGCGCGCAGCCTCGTGCGGGGGAGCAGCCACACCATCGCGCTGCTGGTGCCCGACCTCGAGAACCCGATGTTCCAGGGCGTGCTCAAGGGGCTCACGGTCGCTGCGGCGCGCGACGGCTATCGCGTGCTCGTCGCCGACAGTGCGGAGGCGGTCGGCGTCGAGGCCGACATCGCGGGGGAGGCGCGCAGCAAGTGCGACGCCCTCGTGCTGGTGTCGCCACGGATGCCGGATGCCGAGCTGCGCGAGCTGATCCAGCGCACGACGCCGGTCGTGGTGGTCAACCGCCGCGTGGACGACACCCCTGCGGCGCAGCTCTCGGTGGACTACACCGCCGCGGTCAAAGAGCTCGGCGTGCACCTGCGGGGCTTCGGCCACCGGCGCATCGCGTATGTCGCCGGACCCGCTCTCAGCTACGCCAACGAGCAGCGCGCGCAGGGGCTCGGGGAGCTCGCCCGTGAGCACCCCGACCTCGAGTTCCTCACGATCCCGGCCGGATCGAGCATGGAGGCGGGCTATGACGCCGCCGACGCCGTGCTCGAGACTGGCGCCACTGCCGCGATCGCCTTCAACGACCTCGTCGCCCTCGGCCTGATGTCGCGCCTGCGCGAGGTCGGCGTCGAGGTTCCGCAACAGCTCTCCATCGTCGGCATCGACGACATCCCCCAGTCCCGTTTCGCCGCCCCTCCGCTGACGACCATGTCGGTTCCTCGGATCGAGATCGGGCGGCAGGCTTGGAATCGCATGCGTCAAGCACTGGACGGCGAGAACGCCGGCCACGCCCTGTTCTATCGGCCCGTCCTGGTGCCGCGTCAGAGTTCCGGTCCGGCATCCCATGCCAGCGGCTGGGTGGGTCCTGCCCGCCCCCTGCTGCGGCTCGGGTCGACGGTGGTCGCCCAGTACGAGGAGGGGACGAACGTCGACTCGGTGCTCTCGCCCCGCCCGTACCTCGACGCCGTGATCTCGCGCGACGGCACGCCGCTCTCCGTTACGGAGCCGACCGACCACCCGCACCACCTGGGGGTGAGCCTCGCGATCGCCGACGTCAACGGCACGTCGTACTGGGGCGGTCGCACCTACGTGCGCGGCGAGGGCTCGATCATGGTCCCCAACCACGGCCGGCAGCGGCGCGACCGCCTGCACATCGACGGGCACTCGCTCGACGAGCGGCTCAGCTGGGTCGACGAGCACGGCACCACGCAGCTGGTCGAGGTGCGGGAGCTCCGGTCGGCTGAGCTCTCGGGCGGCTGGGCGCTGCGGTGGCGCAGCCACCTCAAAGCGACGCTCGACGCCATCACCTTCGGCTCGCCGGCGACGAACGGCCGCGACGGCGCGGGCTACGGCGGGATCTTCTGGCGGTTCGCCCCCGAGATCGCCCGGGTCTTCAGTCCGGCCGGGGACACCGAGCGGGATGTGCACGGCGCGGCGACCGACTGGCTCGCCTTCACGTTCCCGGAGCGCGGCACGACGGTGGTGCTCACGCAGGGCGAGGAGCGCCTGCCGTGGTTCGTCCGCTTCGCCGAGTACCTCGGCGCGGGTCCCTCCGTGGCGTGGGACCAGCCGCGGACGATCCCCGAAGGGGGTGAGCTGAACCTCGAGCTGACCGCCTATGTGCTCGACGAAGAGCTCGCCGACGCCGGCGCGGTCGAAGCGGCCCTTCCGGCGCTCCGCGCCGAGGCGGGGCTGTGACGCCACCGCTTCGCGTCGGTGTCGCCGGCGTCCACGGGCATGGCCGGAGTCACGTCGACGCCGTGCTCGCCCGCCCGGACCTCGAACTCGTCGCCGTCGCCGACCCCCGGGGCGGCGGCGACGTGCCACCTGGGACCGGGGTGTTCGCCGATGCGACGTCGATGATCGAGGCCCTCGATCTCGACATCGTCGTGCTGAGCACGCCGATTCCCACCCACACCGAGCTCGCACGGCTCGCGCTCGCCCGCGGCGCCCACGTGCTGCTCGAGAAGCCGCCGGTGCCCTCGGTCGCCGATCACCATGCCCTCCTGAGTGCGGCGGATGCCGCCTCCCGCGCGGTGCAGGTCGGCTTCCAGTCGCTCGGCAGCGCGGGTGTTCCGGCGACCGCCGACGCCCTGGCATCCGGTGTCATCGGCGACCTCGTGCACGTCGGCGCGGTGGGCCAGTGGTCGCGGTCGGAGCAGTACTGGCGCCGCGCGCCGTGGGCCGGTCACCGTGAGCTCGACGGACGCCTGATCGCCGACGGCGTGGTGACGAATCCTCTCGCCCACGCCGTGGCCACGGCGTTCGCCGTCGCCGGAGCCGCGGCCCCGGAGGACGTCGTGGCGATCGACGCGGACCTGCGCCGGGCGAACGACATCGACACCGACGACACGTCGTCGCTGGTGATCGAGCTGCGCGACGGCACGCGCATCGCCGCAGGTCTTGCGGCCACCGCCGTCCGCCGGCAGGAGCCGTACGTGCTGGTACGCGGCACGCGCGGTTTCCTCGTGTATCTGTACACGCTCGACACGCTCCACGTCCATCGAGACGGCGCGGCGCTGCCCCGCGCCTACGCCTTCAACCGGACCTCGCTCCTCGACGACCTCGCCGCCCACATCCACGACGGCAGCGACCTGCTCGCGCCGCTGCGCCGCACCGGCGCCTTCACCCGCGTGCTCGAGGATGTCGTCACCGGGCCACCGGCTACCCCGATCCATCCCGGGCTCGTGCGTGTCGAGGCATCCGACGGTGAGACGTTCCGCACCGTGATCGGCGTCGAGGACGCCGTCGAACGCGTCGCCTGGGAGGGCCGCACGTTCCGCGACCTCGGTCTGCTCTGACCCGCACCCCGCGCGGAAATCCACCCTCTCGCGGTTCCACGACGCAAGGAATCGCGAAAGGGTATGGTTCCGCGGGGACGGGGTCAGGCGCTGCCGCGGGGGCCGACGCCGATGATCGCGGACGCGTCGTCGTCCACCGCGGCGGTGGAGTTCCGCGCCACGAGCGGCGAGGACTCGTAGAGCCGGTGGGTCGGGGCGCCGGGGTCGTCGAGCTGCCACATCAGCAGCTGCACAGCCGCCCGCCCCTGCTGGTGCGGACGCTGCTGCAGGGTGGTGAGCGAGAACATCTCGGCGTAGGGGTGATCGTCGATGCCGACCACACTCAATCGCTCGGGAACGCGGATGCCGAGCCGCCGCGCTGCGATGATCGCGCCGACCGCCGCCTCGTCGCACACGCCGACGATCGCCGTGGGGCGCGTGCGGCGATCGCCCAGCACTTCGACCGCGGCCCGGTAGCCACCCGGCATGGTGGCCTCGGAATGGACATGACGGACGGATGCCTCGAGCCCGGCGTCGCGCATGGCGCTGCGATAGCCGTCCAGCCGGCGACCGTCGCCGAAGCTCGTCCGGCGCCCGTCGGGGTCGCCGCCGAGGAAGACGATCTCGCGGTGACCCAATCCGATGAGATGCTCGGTGGCGATGCGGGCAGCCGCCTGGTCGTCGATCGACACCGCGTTCGTGCCGACCTCGTACCCGCCGACGGCGACCACGGGCTTGCCGAAGGCGACCAGCTGCTCGAGCTCGCGCGCGCTCGGCTCGATCCCCACAGCGATCAGCCCGTCGAACCTCTTTCTCGCGAGGAAGTGCTCGAACATCTCCCGCCGTGCGGCGGAGTCGGGAGGCGCGCCGTAGAGCGCCAGGTCGAACCTGCGCTCGAGCAGCGCGTCCTGGATTCCCTCGAGCACCTGGGCGAAGAACCACCGGTCGAGTGAGGGCATCACGACGCCGACGGTCTGGGTGCGGCCGGTCACGAGACTGACCGCGCTCGTCGTGGGGACGTAGCCCAGGGCGGCTGCGGCATCCCTCACGCGCTCGCGCGTCGCCGCCGAGACATAGCCCGAGCCGGTGAGCGCACGGGACGCCGTCGACTTCGAGACGCCTGCCGCGCGAGCCACCTCGGAGATGCCCGCCATCGGATCCTCCTCCCCTCCGACGACACCGCCGTCGTCTGGATTGTGGAACCGGTTCCGGGCCTCATTGTGCCGTGATCGCCTCGCGGATGCCACCCCGGTTGACCGCGTTTACCGAGTTGTGATCCGGGGACGTTGTGTCGCCCTGCGGCATCCCCTACCGTGAATATGGAATCGGTTCCCGATCCATACGAGCGGGGTGCGCAATGCGTGCGGCTCCGCGACTCGAAGAGGAGGCAGACGAACATGACTGCACTGCGATCACGTCGTCGACACGGCTACATCGCGCTGGGGCTCGCCACCGTCGCGGCACTGACTCTCGCGGGCTGCGCCGAGGGCGGAGACGAGGGCGACGCGGGTGACGGCTCGCTCGAAGGCGAGACCGTCGAGATCTCCGGCGGCATCACCGGCTCTGAAGCTGACAACCTGCAGAAGTCGTTCGACGAGTTCACCGCCGACACCGGCATCGAAGTGGTGTACACCGGCGACAAGGGGTTCGAGGGCAACATCGTGACGAAGGTCGCCGGTGGCTCCGCGCCCGACATCGCGATCGTGCCTCAGCCCGGGCTGTTCCGCTCGCTCGTCGAGACCGGCGAGGTGCAGGAGGGGACCGAAGAGGTCTCGGCCAACGTCGACGAATACTGGGCCCCCGCCTGGAAGGACTACGGCTCGGTCGACGGCACGTTCTACGCCGCGCCGATGCTCGCGAACCTCAAGGGCTACGTGTACTACTCGCCGGCGAGCTTCGAGGAGTGGGGCGTCGAGATCCCCACGACCTGGGAAGAGCTGCTGGAACTCACCGCGACGATCCAGGAGCAGACCGGTACGGCGCCGTGGTGCGCCGGGTTCTCGTCCGAGGCCGCGTCCGGATGGCCGGGCACGGACTGGATCGAAGACCTCGTGCTTCGTCAGTCTGGTGCCGAGGTGTACAACAGCTGGGCTGCGGGCGACGTCGAGTTCACCGACCCCGACATCGAGGCCGCGTTCGACGAGGTCGCGAAGATCCTGCTCGACCCGAAGTACGTCAACGCCGGGTTCGGAGACGTGAAGAGCATCAACTCGACCGCCTTCGGCGACCCCATCGCCGCAGCCGTCGCCAACGGATCGTGCGCGCTGACGCACCAGGCGTCGTTCCTCACCGCGAACTTCCTCGCGGTGCAGACGGCCGAGGGTGCGACACCCGACGTGGCCGAGGACGGCGACGTCTACGCGTTCCTCATGCCGGGATTCGAGGGTGAGCCCTTCTCGGTCTCGGGCGGAGGCGAGTTCGTGACGGTCTTCTCGGACGACGCCGCGACGCAGGCAGTCGCGGAGTACATGTCGACACCGGAATGGGCCGACGCGCGCGTCGCTCTCGGTGGCGCCATCTCGGCCAACACCGGCGCCGACCCGTCGCTTGCCTCGAGCAAGTTCCTCACCGACGCCATGACGATCGTGCAGGACCCCGAGACGGTGTTCGGCTACGACGCCTCCGACCTGATGCCGGCGACCGTCGGCTCGGGATCGTTCTGGCGGGGCATGGTCGACTGGATCGACGGAAAGCCGACGCCGCAGGTCCTGGAAGACATCCAGGCAGGCTACGAGAACTGACGCACCGCACCTCGGTGCCGGGTCTACACGCTCCTCGCCGAGCGGACCCGGCACCGGGGTGACGTCATCCGTCGGCGTCGACGGGGGAAGGCAGAACATGTCTCAGACCGCAACATCGGCGGAGCAGGCGAAGGCGACGCCGCCGCCCGAAAGAGGCGGCAACAAGCCGCCGTCGCGCGCGACGACGCGCATCGTGGTCACGATCGGCTTCATCCTGATCGCCGCCCTCGTCGTCTTCCTGTTCCTGAGCCCGCCCGACCCTGACGCACCGCCCACGTCGCTGGGGTTCTCGTTCAACTCGTTCTTCCAGTGGATCGGCAACCTGGGCCCGCTCGTCCAGATTCCGATCGTCCTGCTGGTCTTCGGCGTGGTGGTCGCGGTCCTCCTGGTGCTCATCGAGTACGCGCCCCGCAAGGGCACGGGCTACTTCTGGCTGCGACTGGTCTCGTGCTTCGCGATCCCGGTGCTGGCGTTCATGATGCTGCGGCCGTACCAGAACGCGGTCATCTACGTGATCCCCATCGCGCTCATCGCGGGCGGGCTGCTCTTCTACGCCGACTACCGGGCGCGCGAAGGTGCGGGGTATCTGTACCAGCTGACGCTGTTCCTGGCGCCCGCGGCGATCCTGATCCTGATCGGCCTCATCTACCCGTCGATCGCCACGATCATCCAGTCGTTCTTCGACAAGACCGGCGAGAACTTCGTCGGCATGGAGAACTACGTCTGGGCCTTCACGAACCCCCAGGGGTTCTGGTCGATCATCAACACGCTGATCTGGGCGATCTTCGCGCCCATCTTCGCGACGATCGTCGGGCTCGCGTACGCCGCGTTCATGGAGCGTGCGCGCGGTGACCGGTTCCTCAAGATCCTGGTGTTCATCCCCTTCGCGATCGCCCCGGTCAGCATCAGCCTCATCTGGAAGTTCGTCTACGACTACCGGCAGGGTGAGCAGATCGGACTTCTCAACGCGGTCGTCGTCGCCTTCGGCGGAGACCCGGTGAGGTGGCTGGACGTCTGGCCGCTCGTGAACACGTTCTGCCTGCTCTTCGCCTTCGTGTGGGCCCAGACCGGTTTCGCGATGGTGGTCCTGTCGGCCGCCATCAAGGCGGTGCCGGCCGAGCAGATGGAGGCCGCGCAGCTCGACGGCACCAACGCGTGGCAGCGGTTCACCAACGTCACCGTGCCGGGAATCCGCACCGCGATCGTCATCGTTCTCACGACGATCACGATCTCTGCACTCAAGCTGTACGACATCGTGGCGGTGATGACCGGCGGCCGGTCGAACTCGACGGTGCTGGGCTTCGAGATGGTCAACCAGCAGCAGCGCTTCCAGAGCTACGGGCACGCGGCAGCGCTTGCGGTGCTGATCTTCGTGTTCGTCACGCCGCTGATCATCTACAACGTCAGACAGCTCCGCCGGCAGAGGGAGGTGCGGTGATGACCGCCGTCGACTCCAAGACGACCCCGCAACTCGACAGGGCGGCCGCGCGCAAGATCGCGCGCGAGACTCGTCGCAACGAGGCGCAGGCGCAGAAACGCATGACGTCGCCCGTGGCGACGGTGATCGCCGTCGCGATCGCCTTCCTGTGGACGATCCCGACGCTCGGGCTGCTCATCACATCGTTCCGTCCAGGCGCGGATTCCGCGTCCTCCGGCTGGTGGACGGTGTTCACCAACCCCGACTTCACCCTCGGGAACTACGAGGCTGCCCTCACCTCCGGCGGCACGGCCTTGACGCTCGGCGAGTCGTTCCTGAACTCGCTCGCGATCACGATCCCCGTCACGATCTTCGCCCTCGCGATCGCGTCGCTGGCCGCCTATGCGTTCGCGTGGATGGACTTCAGGGGACGCGGCGTGCTGTTCGTGGCGGTCTTCGCGCTGCAGATCGTGCCCATCCAGATGGCGCTGGTGCCGCTGCTGAGCCTGTTCTCGCGCGGGCTGGAGATCGGCGACGTCGCGGTCTTCCCGGGCCTCGAGATGCGCGAGATCGATCACAGCTTCGCGACGATGTGGATCGCGCACGTCATCTTCGCCCTGCCGCTGGCGATCTTCCTGCTGTACAACTTCATCGCCGAGATCCCTTCGGACGTGATCGAAGCGGCGCGGGTGGACGGGGCGGGCCACGGCCAGATCTTCTTCCGCATCATCCTGCCGTTGGCGACCCCGGCGCTCGCGTCGTTCGCCATCCTGGAGTTCGTGTGGGTGTGGAACGACCTGCTCGTGGCGACGATTTTCGCGCCATCCTCGTCGCTGCCGATGACGCAGACACTGAACTCCCTGTCCGGGTCGTGGGGCGATCAGTGGTTCCTGATCTCGGCGGGTGCGTTCCTCGTGCTGGCCGTGCCGCTCATCGTGTTCCTCTCGCTGCAGAGGTTCTTCGTGCGCGGCCTGATGGCGGGCGCGACGAAGGGCTGACACACCACGGCGGACGGATGCCGCGCCCCGACGAGCGACGTCGGGCGCGGCATCCGTCTGTCGGTGCCGCATCAGTACCCTGAACGCATGGATGCCGCTCCCGACGCCTCGCTCTCGCCAGCGGCGGTCGATCCGGGCCTCACTGCCGCGGACGTCGCCGAACGGGTCGCCACCGGGCGCACCAATGCCTTCAGCCCCGACACGAGCCGGAGCGTCTGGACGATCGTGCGCGCGAACGTCTTCACCCTGTTCAACGGCATCGTCTTCGCCTGCTTCTTCGTGCTGTTCGTGCTGGGGCGCTGGCAGGATGCGCTGTTCGGACTCGCCGCGTTCGCGAACTCGATCATCGGCTGCGTGCAGGAGTTCCGCGCGAAGGCTGCGCTGGACCGCCTCGCCCTCCTCAGCGCATCGCAGTCGCGGGTGCGCCGGGGCGGGGCCGAGGTCGAGGTCATGCCGGCTGACGTCGTCATCGACGACATCCTCATCCTCCGTGCCGGCGACCAGGTGTCGGCCGACGCGACGATGATCGACTCGCGCGCCCTGCAGATCGATGAGTCGATGCTGACCGGGGAGTCCGACGCGGTTGACAAGCGGCCGGGCGACGAGGCGCTCTCGGGCTCGATCGTCGTCTCGGGAGAGGGCGCGGCGCGCGTGACGCGGGTCGGTGCCGACTCGTACGCGAACTGGTTCGCGGGGGAGGCGAAGCGGTTCTCGCTGGTCGCCTCGGAGGTGCGCAGCTCGGTCGATCGCGTCCTGAAGTGGATGAGCTGGATCATCGGTCCGGTCGGCCTGCTCGTGCTGAATGCGCAGATGATGGTCGCCGGCGGGTGGGTCCACGCGTGGCAGAGCGGCGCCTGGGTGGACGCGGTCGTGAACACCATCGCGGCACTGACCGCCATGATCCCGCTCGGTCTCGTCCTGATCACATCGATCACGTTCGCGGTGGGGGCGGCGAAGCTCGCCGGTCAGCAGGTGCTGGTCAACGAGCTTCCCGCGGTCGAGGGGCTGGCCCGCGTCGACGTCATCTGCCTCGACAAGACGGGCACGCTGACGGCAGGCGAGATCGCCTTCGACGCGCTGCAGGCGATGCCGGCTGCCGCACCCGGCATCGAGGCCGTGCTCGCGTGGTACGGCGCGGCACCCGACGCGAACGCCACGGCGCGCTGCCTGCGCGAACCGTTCCCCGTCGGCGTCGCCCTCGCCCCGTCGGCCTACATCCCGTTCTCGTCGGCCCGCAAGTGGAGCGCGGTCTCGTTCACGGAGGGGCCGGTCGGCACCTGGGTGCTCGGCGCACCCGAGATGGTCTTCGGCGATGCCGCGACGGATGCTGCCACCGACCTCGGACGGGTCGTCACCGCGCTCGCCTCCTCCGGCCGTCGCACGCTCGTCCTCGCGCACTCGGCTGCGGTCCTCACCGACGAGGATGCCGAGGCGGAGCGCCTGCCTCCTGCACTCGCCCCGGCCGCGGTCGTCACGTTCCGCGAACAGGTGCGGGAAGACGCCGCGCAGACGCTGGCCTATTTCGCGCAGCAAGGGGTCGGCATCCGTGTGATCTCGGGCGACAATCCCCGCACGGTCGCGGCGATCGCGCGAGAGGTCGGGCTGGACGTCCCCGAAGGGTTCGACGCGCGCAGCCTTCCCGACGACGAAGCGGCGCTGGCGGACGTGCTCGAGCGCAACCTCGTGTTCGGCCGGGTGACACCGGAGCAGAAGAAGCGGATGGTACTGGCGCTCCAGTCCCGGGGTCACACGGTGGCGATGACCGGCGACGGCGTCAACGACGCACTCGCCATCAAGGCCGCCGATCTCGGCATCGCCATGAACTCGGGCGCGGCGGCCACGAAGGCCGTGGCGCGCCTCGTGCTGCTCGACGGCCGGTTCTCGCATCTTCCGGACGTCGTCGCCGAAGGACGCCAGGTCATCGCGAACATCGAGCGGGTGTCGATGCTGTTCCTGACGAAGACGGCGTACGCGACAGGGCTGGCGGTGCTGTTCGGCGCCCTCGTTCTCGAGTTCCCGTTCCTCCCGCGGCAGCTGTCGATCACCGACGGCCTGACCATCGGCATCCCGGCGTTCTTCCTGGCGCTGCTGCCCAACACGCAGCGTTACGTCCCGGGTTTCCTGCGTCGTTCGCTGGCGTTCGCGATTCCCGCCGGTGCGGTCATCGCCGTGTCGCTGACGCTCTACACGCTCGCGGCGATGCAGCTCGGCGTGAGCGAGCCGGAACTGCGGACGGGCTCGACGATCATCCTCGCCGTCGTGGGCATCTGGGTGCTCACCGTGCTGTCGCGCCCCATCACCCGCTTCAAGGCGCTCGTGATCGGCGCGATGTTCATCGCGCTCGTCGCGGTGTTCACCGTGCCGCTCCTCACCGAGTTCTTCCAGCTGGTGGATCCGGGCGAGGATGCGGCCTGGCTCGTGGCGGTGGTGACGGTGCTGACCATCGGGGCCATCGAGATCGTGCGGTTCTTCCACCGCCGGTATGTCGAGCGAGATCTCGCCGGCGGAGGGTCAGGCGTTGGCGCGCCGGTCGCGGGTGAACCGGCGGGAACCCGGCGGCGCCCAGAGTAGGACCACGACGATCACCTCTACCGCGAGCTGCACAGCGGTGCTCCAGTCCCAGCCGTCGGTCGTGGCGATCGTCGCGGCGTTGAGTGCGATGAGGATGCTGAGGTACACCGTCGCGAGCACGCGCGACAGCCGGCTGCCGCGGCTCAGTCCGGACGCGACGGCCACGAGGAGGAGGCCGAAGAGGATGACCGCCGCGCCGAGCAGCGACACAGGCAGCACGTCGGCGCGAGCCACCTGATAGCGGCTGAGCAGGATCAGGATGCCGAGCAGCACGTTCGCGAACGCACTGACGTAGACGGCGACCACGGCGATGGTGACGGCGATGGTGACGGGTCTGCCGGCGGCCGAGGCCGTGCGCGGGGGGATATCGTCGGTCACGCGCTCACTGTAGCGGGCGCGGCCCGCGTCAGCCCGAGCAGCCGAGGCGGGCCCGGATCGACTGCATCGCGTCGATCTCGGAGGTCTGACCGTTCTTGATCGCCTGCGCCACCTCGAGCGCACGAGCGTCGGTGCCGAGGTCGAGGAGCGCCTCGGCCATCGGGATCGCCCCCTCGTGGTGGCGGATCATGAGCGACAGGAACAGGCAATCCGCCTCCTGCCCGGTGGCGGCCTTCAGCGCGGCGATCTCGTCGGCGGACGCCATACCCATGGCCGCGTGCGCCTCGTCGTCGCTCATCGGCCGGCCGGCGGTCGCACCGTCGTGAGCGTGCTCGTCGGAGACGTTCATCCACTGCATCATCGGGCCGCCGCGCTGGGGGAGGCCCCACTGCACGAGCCAGTCGTACATCTGACCGCGCTGGCCGGCCTGCCCGGTGGCGATGTCGTAGGCGAGGATGCGCAGCTCGTCGTCCTCGGTCTTGCGGTAGATCTCCATCGCCATCTCGATCGCCTGTGCGTGATGCACCTGCATGTCGCGGGAGAATCCGGCCTCGGGCGAGGCCGTGCCCGGGGTCGTCACAGCCGACTGCGAACCGAAGGTCGAGAAGCGTCCGACCGCGAAGGCCAGCGCCGCGATCAGGACGAGCGCGACGGCGGCGACGAGCCATCGCCGGGCACCCCCGGTCGACGTCTCGTCCGACACGCCGCCTACTTCTTACCCGGCGCGTCGAACGCGCCGGTGCAGGCCGCGCCCGGCTCGGGAGCGTTCGTGCTGTTCCAGTACGCCGTGATGAACTCCTCGATGCGCTCGTCGTCGGCGGAGTCGACCTTGAGCTGGGCGTTCCACGCGCTGACGGCGATCGGGCTGTCCATGTCGTTGTACGGCGAGAGCACCGTGTAGGTCGACGGGAGGGCGTCCTCGAGCTGGGCGATCTCCTCGTCTGACACCTGTGCCGGGTCGTAGGTGATCCAGACCGCGCCGTGCTCGAGAGAGTGGACGGCGTTCACGTTGGGCACGGGCTCGGTGTAGACGCCGCAGTTCAGCCAGATGGCGTTGTGGTCGCCCCCGGCCGGGGGGGTCTGGGTGTACTCGACATCGCCCTCGACGTGGTTGGCCGTGTTGGTGAACGTCTCGACGCCCTCGATGCCGCTGCCGTCGCCGTCGCCGCGGTCGTAGGTCGGCGCGGGCGCCGGCGCGAAGACGATCGAGGCGACGATCGCCCCGATGACGAGGACGGCCGCGACGGAGCCGACGATCCACCACACGAGCTTGCTGCGCCGCCGCTTGGCGAGCTGCTTCTGGTACTCGGCGAGCTTCTCCTGGCGCTTCTGCTCGCGCTGCTGCTTGACGGTGAGGTCGATCTTCGCCTGCGTGGCCGGGTTGCCGCTCGCGCGCTTGTCGGAGGTCTGGGTCATGCTCGTGATCTCTGCCAATCGATAACAGGGGTCTGGGCGCCCGCGAACTGCCGCGGGAACGCGGACGACGGGTTGGGCCCATCCTATGCGAGCGCATGTGTCGGGGCCCTGGGAAGGCGCCGACAGCGGCGACCAGCCGAATGGATCGCGGGTGCGGTCGGGGGGAGGCATCCGTTATCATGGGATCTCGAATCGATTCGACCTTGCGGTCGTCTCCCCTGTTCTGGTGCCGATCGGCAGCGCCGGACTCCTCGTTCCCCCCGGTTCCTCTCCGTGCGCCCGCACCGCCCGGTGTCGATGCCGTACTCCTACGCCGCCCGTCGAAACCACGCCACGAAACGAAGCCCACTGTTGCTCGACACCGCCTCCACCCCCGTCCAGAAGCCCCAGGCCCGCACGCCGCACGAACCGCAGCCGCACCCGCACCCGACGTCCACCGGCGCGATCCGCACCCTGGGCAGCAACCCGGCCACCGCGCCGATCGTCCTGCACCCGGGCGATGCGATCACGCACCGCCGTCGGGTCCTCTACATCGTGCTGCTCGGCGCGCTGACCGCCCTCGGCCCCTTCACGATCGATCTCTACCTGCCCGCGTTCCCGGTGCTCGAGGCCGACTTCGACACCACGGCCGCCATGATCCAGCTCACCCTCACGGGCACCATGATCGGCTTCGCGCTGGGGCAGCTCATCGTCGGCCCGCTGAGCGACAAGGTCGGCCGGCGGCTGCCGCTGCTGGCGGTGACCGCCCTGCACGTCGTGGCCAGCGTCGGCGCGGCGCTCGCGCCCACGCTCGAGCTGCTGTCGGTGGCCCGCGTGCTGCAGGGCGCGGGAGCCGCCGCCGGCGGCGTGGTGGCCGCCGCGATCGTGCGCGACCTGTTCGGCGGACGCCGCCTCGTGGTCATGCTGTCGCGCCTCGCGCTCGTCTCGGGCGTCGCCCCGGTGCTCGCGCCGCTCGTCGGCTCGGCCCTCCTCGCCGTCATGCCGTGGCGCGGCATCTTCGTCGTGCTGGCGGTGTACGGCGGGATCATGCTCGTCTCGGCCATCGTGTTCCTGCCCGAGACGTTGCCGCCCGCGCGCCGCCACGAGCGGGGCGCCACCACGGTCTGGCAGCGCTACCGCAGCGTCTTCAGCGACCGCGTGTTCATCGGCGTGCTCATCATCGGCGGCATGACGTTCTCGGGCTTGTTCTCGTACCTGTCCAGCTCGTCGTTCCTCTTCCAGCTCAGCTATGGCCTGAGCGCCCAGCAGTACGGACTGATGTTCGCCGTCAACTCGCTCGGCGTCGTGCTGGGCGTGCAGACGGCGTCGCGGCTGGCGGCCCGCTTCGGTCCGCAGTGGGTGATGGCGTGGTCGACGGCGGTGCTCGTTGTCTCAGCATCCGCCATCATCGTCACCGATCAGCTCGGCCTCGGACTCTGGGGAACCATCGTTCCCCTGTTCGTCTTCATGACCGGGTGCGGGTTCACCTTCCCGTGCGTGCAGGTGCTGGCGCTCGACCGCCACGGCAAGGCGGCCGGCACGGCGCAGTCGATCGTCGGCGCGACCAACTTCGGCGTCGCAGGGCTCATCTCGCCGCTGGTGGGATGGATCGCGAAGGATGCCGGCATCACGGCCACCACGATGGCCTCCGTGATGGTCGGCTGCGCCGTGGTCGGCGTGCTGGCGCTGTGGCTGATCGTCCGTCCCCGGACGGTGGAGCGCCTCGCTCCCTGACCCCGTTCTCAGTCCGCCGCGGCCACGGGCTGCAGGCGGAAGAGGCGGACGATGCGGCCGGACTCGCGCTCGTAGTTGCGGTAGCCGGGCCACTGGGTCTCGATGCGCGCCCACACCGCGTCGCGCTCGGCGTCGGGCACCGGGGTGGCGTGAACGAGCATGCGGCGCCCCCGGACGGTGATCGCGGCATCCGGGTGGGCCAGCAGGTTCGTCGTCCACGCGGGGTGCCGTGCGCCGGCGAAGTTCGTGCCCGCGACGATCGCACGTCCCCGCCCGTCGGGCGTGTACATCAGCGCCGCATCACGCGGCTCGGCGGACTTCGCCCCGACGGTGTGGAGCACCAGCGAGGGCACCAGCAGCGCGCTCACCTGCACGCGGCCGTGAGAGATCCACGCCACGAAGCGCTCGACCGGTGGCAGCAGCAGCGGCCCCAGCACACGCCGGAACACCCGCGTGCGGGTGAGCGGCGCGATGAAGGCGCGGACGATATCGACGGCCCGTGCTGGCATGGATCCCATCCTGCCGGACGCGGTCGACGCCGTCACGGTCGGGCCCGTGCGGCGGCGCGCGGAAAAAGCCCGGATGAGGTGCAAACCTCCGCCTGGCAGGCAGAATGGGGCGATGACCACGACAGAGCGGCGGGTGGTGGTGCCCGTCATCACCTACCTGGTCGCCGGGTCTGTGCTGGTGGTGCTGTCATGCCTGCTGGGCTGGTGGATCTTCTCGCGCGGCGAAGAGCCCTTCCCGATCGACACGGCGTGGAACAGCTTCGTCGCCGAATGGTGGTACCCGGCGGTCGCGGGGTTCTCTCAGGTCCTGAACTTCGTCGGCGGCGGCTGGTTCAGCGTCCTGGTGGTGCCCATCGGCGGAGCGATCGGGCTGATCCTGCTGAGGCGCCCGTGGGCGGCGGCATACTTCCTGGCGGCCGAGGCGGTCTCCGTTGCAGGTGTGCAGGTGCTGAAGCACGCGTTCGGGCGGGTGCGCCCCGAAGACATCCTCATCGTGTCGGACTACGGTTCATACCCGTCGGGGCATGTGGCGAACGCGGCGACGATCGCGGTGGCGGCTACGGTGATCTTCCCCCGCCTGTGGGTGGGGCTGGTGGGCGCCGCGTGGGTGCTGATGATGGCGTTCAGCCGCACCTATCTGCACGCGCACTGGCTGAGCGACACGGTCGGCGGCGCAATGATCGGCGCGGGCGCGGCGCTGCTGGTGGCGGCCGCCTTCGCCCTTCCGATGGCGCGCGAGGGGACGGATGCCCCGGCGAAACGCGCGTGACTAGGCTGAGCGCATGACCGCGCCCGACTCGCCCGCGCCCGACGTCACCGCGACCGACCCGGCCATCCTGGCCGCCGAGGCCGAGCTCGCCCGGTTGCGCGCCGAGGCGGACGCCGCCGAAGCACAGCTGAAGGCCGCGCAGGCCCGGGCCGCGCTCGCCGCCGCCGAGGCCGCCGCGGCCAAGGCAAAGGCGACCGGCGCTCCCGCGCAGCCCGCATCCTCATCTTCGCAAGCCTCGAGCGAGCCGCTGCCCGCCGTTCCCCACGAGCCCGCACCCACGGACACAGGTATCCCGACGGCAGGGGAAACCGCGGCCGATGCGACCCAAGGGCCCGCGCGAGCGCCCAGCTCGCCCCCGGCGACGCAGGAACAAACTTCCCCACCGACTGTCTCGCCGACGCAAGCCACCCCGACAGAACCCAACCAGCGAACCATCCCGCCCACGCAAGCCGGCCCACTCGACCAAGAAGACATCGAGAAGGTCACCTCCGGATACACATTCGAGGAGGCCACTCTCGACCTCGGCGCGCTGCTCAACGGCGACCCGGTGCCGTCGGCGCAGATCCGCATTCCGCTCGGCATGATGAATCGCCACGGGCTCGTCGCCGGAGCCACGGGGACGGGCAAGACCCGGACGCTGCAGGGGCTCGCCGAGCAGCTTGCAGCCAAGGGCGTGCCCGTGTTCGCCGCCGACATCAAGGGCGATCTGTCGGGCGTCGCGACGCCGGGCGAGCCCAGCGAGAAGCTGCTCGCGCGCACCGAGGCGATCGGGCAGGACTGGAAGCCCGAGGCGTCCGCCACCGAGTACTTCGCGCTGGGCGGTATCGGCAAGGGCGTGCCGGTGCGGGCGACCGTGTCGGGCTTCGGGCCGCTGCTCCTGAGCAAGGTGCTGGGCCTGAACGACACGCAGGAGTCGAGCCTCGGCCTCGTGTTCCACTACGCCGACGCGAACGGCCTCGCGCTCGTCGACCTGTCGGACCTGCGGGCTGTGCTCAGCCACCTCACCAGCGCCGAGGGCAAGGCCGAACTCAAGGAGCTCGGCGGGCTGTCCGCGGCGACGGCGGGCGTGATCCTGCGGGAGCTGATCACCTTCGCGGATGCCGGAGCCGACGTCTTCTTCGGCGAGCCCGAGTTCGACGTCGCAGATTTCATCCGCACGGCGCCCGACGGCCGCGGCATCATCAGCCTGCTCGAGGTGCCCGGCGTGATCGACAAGCCGGCGCTGTTCTCGACGTTCCTGATGTACCTGCTCGCCGAGCTCTTCGAGATCCTCCCCGAGGTGGGCGACGCCGACAAGCCCAAGCTCGTCTTCTTCTTCGACGAGGCCCACCTGCTGTTCAAGGACGCCTCGAAGGACTTCCTCGCCGCGATCGTGCAGACCGTGCGACTCATCCGGTCGAAGGGTGTGGGCGTCTTCTTCGTGACGCAGACCCCGAAGGACGTGCCCTCCGACGTGCTGGCCCAGCTGGGCTCGCGCGTGCAGCACGCGCTGCGGGCGTTCACACCTGACGACGCCAAGGCGCTGCGAGCGACCGTCGGCACCTACCCGAAGTCAGGCTACGACCTCGAGCGGGTGCTCCAGGAACTCGGCACAGGTGAGGCCATCGTCACCGTGATGAGTGAGAAGGGCGCTCCCACTCCGGTCGCGTGGACGCGGCTGCGCGCGCCGCAGGGGCTCATGTCGCCGACGCCGGACCCGGCCATCGAGGCCGCGGTGAAGGCGTCGCCGCTGCTCGCGAAGTACGGCACGGCGATCGATCGCGAGTCGGCGCGCGAGATCCTCACCGCGAAGATGAAGGCGGCCGACGATGCCGCCGCCGCGGAGGACGCAGCCCTCGTGAAGGCGAAGGCCGACGCCGAGTACGCGAAGCAGAAGGCCGCGATCGACAAGCAGCAGGCCGCCGCCGACAAGTCGAGCGCCGCTGCAGAGAAGAAGGCGCAGCAGGAGTACGAACGGCTGCTCAAGAAGACGGCGGGCACGACGCGCACGTCACGATCGACCCAGAAGTCGCCGCTCGACCAGATCCTGAACTCCAAGTCGACGCAGACTATCCTCGGGGGAGTGATCCGCGGGATCTTCGGCACCGGCAGGCGCTGAACGGTCCCGATCCCCGCCGGCGCACGTTCCCGAGCGCGCGCAGCGCGAAGCGTGACGACGCCGCGGCGTGGGCGGATCCCCTCCTGATCCGGAAGGTCCCCGTGCGCCGCAGAGCTGTCGCCGTCGTCGCGTTGACGCTCGCTGTGGCGACCGCCGCCGCGGGCGTCGCCTTGGCGGTGGCGTCGGGCATCGGTGCGGGCACGGCGGGCCAGGCGAATCCCGGGACGTCGGCGTCGGCGCCGGCCGCGTCGTCGTCCGATTCCGCGGTGACCGCTGACGACTACTGCTACGTCGAGGCGATGATCTACTACCGCGTCAAGGAGCTGGAGCTCGCCGAGACGCTGCAGCGCAAGGACGGGCTCGACGCGGGCGCCCTCGGGTTCGCGACCGGGGTCGCCGCCCGCGACGCCGAAGAACTCGAGGACCTGCGCGCCTGGTACCTGTCGTGGGCCGGTGCCCGCCCGCTCGAGCCGCCCGCCGACGGCCCCTGCGGCGGGCACGGTTCCGACCACGCGCAGATGCCCGGCATGCCGTCCTGGAGCACGCTGCAGGGCTTCGTCGACGCGCAGCACCCCGACGCTGAACGGCGGTTCGCCGAGATCCTGCGCGACCAGAACGCCGGCATGGTGGCCCTGGTCACGCTGATCCTCGACGGCGACCCGCATCCGGAGGTCGTCGAGGCGGCGCAGCGGGCGCTCGAGCAGGCCGCATCCGATGCGGCGACGATCGACGGCATCCTCGGCGCCGCACCCTGATCGCCGGAGCCCCCGGCTTCGCAACGACGGCGTCGCGTTCTCGTGGCGAAGCCGGCGGCGCATCACCAGTCGCTGAGCGCGCCGATCGGAGCGAGCGCGTGCGCCGCCCCGCGAAGCGCGCCGACGTGGCGTGCGGCGACAGAGAGGCGCGAGATCGAGGTCGACAGGGTCACCGCTCCGACCGGGCGGGCGGCGTCGTCGTGGATCGGCACCGCCAGGCACCCGCGGTCGGAGTTGAGCAGCGCGACCTGCTCGGTGTAGCCGCGGACCGCATACGCCTCGCGAATGGCGCGGACGTCGCCGGACGCTGCGTCGATCCGCCAGCAGGGCGCCTGCGGCAGACGGCGATCGGGATGGGCGACGAGCCAGAGGTGCCCGATCGCCGATCGCGTGGGGTCGGCCAGCAGCGCATCAGGGTCCGACAGCGGCCGCGCGGGGTCTTCGTCGAGCACCAGCAGCCCTGAGCGGTGGAAGGCGAACAGGTGCACTGCCTCTCCCGTCTCACTGCGCAGGCGATCCACGACGTCCGCGTGGGCAGGTCGAGTGCGGGCACCCACGATCGCGGCGAGCTCGAGCACGCGGGTGCCGAGGAGGAACCCGGAGAAGTCCGGTCGCCGCACGAGATACTCATCGCGAACCAGGGAGTTGACCACACGGTAGACCGTCGCCCGCGGTGCGCCGACGGCACGGGCGATCTCGGCGGCGGATGCGCCGCGGTCGTCGCGCGCGACCTGTTCCAGGATCTCCAGCGCGAGGCCGAGGCCCTTCTCAGGAAGCCGCGAGTCGCCCGCGAGACCCGCGCCGCTCACGCCCGCGCCGGCCCTTCGATGCAGTCCGAGTCGACCGGCCAATCGTGTACGCCGATCCGTGCTGCCACGCGCGGGTGACGTGCCAGCCGCAGCGAGCCGGCCCCGACGACGATGGCGAGGATGGCGGCCGCCCACAGCAGTCCGCCGGGGTTGTCGCGCAGTGTCGCAGCGAGATAGAACCCGAGCACGCACAAGAGGCCGGCGAGCGGCAGTGCGCTGATGGCCACCGCGCGCACCGTGAGCTCGCCGATGCGCGCGAGGAAGACCGGCGCCGCCGCGCACACCAGTGCGTAGGCCAGCACGAAGCCGATGATCGACGCCGGCGAGGTGACGATCCGCATGTCCTGCCGGCTGCCGCCGACCGCGAGGACGGCGACCGGCACCGCCGTCACCACCGTCGCGAGCAGCACGCCGGCAACCGCGGGCACGCCGCGACCCGAGACCCGGCCGAAGGCCGCCGGCAGCAGGCCCTCGCGGCTCATCGCGAACCCGAGCCGCGTCGCCGCGTTCGTCATCGCCAGGGCGCAGGCGAGGAACGAGATCGCCACGATCACGTCGATGAGGCCCGAGAGGCCTGTCACGGCGGCGAGGGATGCCGCACCCGGACGCTCCGCCACGATCGACAGCTGCGCGGCCGTTCCGACCAGCATGACCAGGCCCGTCGCCCCCACGCTCACCATCACGGCGCGCGGGACCGACGCGAAGGGACGGCGCGTCTCCGGGCCGAGGGCGGCGCCGCTCTCGAAGCCGACGAAGCCGATGAGGGCGAAGGCGACGCCCGTGATGATCGCCTCGAGCGAGAAGTCCGACGGACGTGGGACGAGCAACCCCAGATCCCACCGGGTGAGGCTGAGCGCGGCGATCGAGAGGATCAGCACCGTCACCACCGCGATCGACTCGAGCACCAGCAGCATGCGGGTCGACATCCGCAGTCCGCGGGCGACCACCAGGGCGATGATGCCGCCGAACGCGGTGAGGAGGACGACCACGAGCCATGGGGGAGCGGTCCCGCCGCTGAGGAGGTTCGCGAGTCGCTGCGAGCCCGACGCCAGCGTGTTCATGGCGACCGCGAGGTAGCCGATTCCCAGGGCGGCGCCGGTCACGAGTCCGACGTGGGAGCCGAGGCCGCGCGCCGCGAAGGTGTAGAGCGAGCCCGTGCTCGCGATGCGGCGCGCGAACATGCCGATCACCAGGCCGACGCCCACCACGAGCGTGATCGTGATCGCGATGTCGAGGAAACCGAACGATCCGCTGCGGGCGTAGGCGGCGGCGGGATGGATCAGCAGGACTCCGGCGGGCGCGGTGGCCGCGACGGACTGGGCGACGACGTCGATCGTGTGGGCGTGGCGACGGCGCAGGCCGGCGAAGGGTGAGCTGGTTCCCAGGTCATTCCGCGGCCGCGCCCGCTCGATCGCATCTGCGAGTGCAGTGCTCACGCGTCCTCCTCGGTGCCGGCGCTCGCCGCTGTGCGGCTGGCGGCGACGCTACCGGGCGCGCGTTGCCGTAAACGGCGGCCCGTGTTTCGGCCGCGTGACACGGCGTGAGATGAGCGGGCCGGGATCGGCGGGTGTCGTCTCATCAGGATTTCGCTCGGCGTTCGCCGTCCCATACGGCGGGGAAACGGCGCGGGCGAAGAATCGGCCCGACGCGGGTGCGAGCCGCGTCATCGCCGTCGAAAGGAACCCTGTGACCGAACAACAGCTCTCTCCCGAAGGGGACTCGCCGCCCCCCTCGCGGCAGCGGCCGACACTGCGCGGCCGACTGCTCACACCGCGCATCCTGGGCATCGGCTCCGCAGCCGCCGCGGCGGCCGCCGCCGTCGCGCTCGTCTTCGCGACGCAGACCGCCGTGCAGGCGACCTCGTCGCCCGAGATCACGGCATCCACCCCCATCGCCGCCGACAGCACGGATGAGGACGCCCCCGAGAAGGCCGAGGAAGTCGCCAAGCCCGAGAAGATCGCGGCCGCCTACGACGCGCTGTCGGGTGCCGAGGTCGAGTACGTGCGCTTCGTCGGTGCACAGGACGCGGCGTTCGCGGCCGGCGAGGACGTGTTCGGCGAGCCGGGACTGCAGTTCCTCTCCACCGACGTGGCCGACCCGCAGGCATACTCCGACCGGCAGCGGCGCCTGATCTCGCTGTACTACGACTACGCCACCAACGAGACGGTCAGCATGATCGTCAACGCGACGACCGGAGCGGTCGAGTCCGTGGACCGCGCCTCCGGCACCCAGCCCGCTCCGACGGATGCCGAGACCTCGCTCGCGTGGGAGCTGCTGCTCGACTCGGACGCGGCCCAGCCCGTCGTCGACGAGTTCGCCGCGCTCACCGGTGGTTCCGCTCTCACCCCAGCATCCGCCGAGGTGATCCTCACCGCCCACTCCTTCGTCACGGATGCCGGCTCCTTCGGCGCCGAGTCGTGCGGCGTCGATCGGTGCGTGCAGCTGCTCGCCCAGGTAGACGGCGGCGCGTTCCTCACCACCAGCACCTACGTCGTCAACCTGTCGACGCGGGCCGTCCTGTCCATCTCATGACCATGGAGACCCTCCCGATGAAACGAAACCCCCTCCGCCGCCTGCTCGGCGCGGGCACCGCGATGGCTCTGCTGGCGGGCGGCCTCGTGCTGTCCGCTCCGGCGGCGGCCTCTGCCCAGACGGTCACCGAGGCATCCTGCTCCGGCGACTCCCTCGTCTCGAAGACCCTCGAATCCGGATCCAGCTGGCAGATGTGCTGGCGCCTCGACACCTATCGCGGGCTCGTGCTCGACAAGATCGCCTATCAGCCGCGGGACGACGCGGCGCCGATCCTCGTGCTCGACTCGATCGCGCTGGCCCAGCTGAACGTGCCCTACGACACCGGCGCCACGGAGTACAACGACGTGACGACGTACCAGGTCGGCGGGCGCCGTCTGCAGGCCATCGAGGCTGTCGACTGCCCGGTCGGCGAGGTCCGAACCTCGTGGGTCGACGCCACTCGCGGAGCGATCCCCGCGGTCTGCATCGGCGAAGAGGAGTCGGGCCTCGCGTACCGCTCCAACATCGCACGCGACGCCCTCTACGCCGCGCAGGGCACCGATCTCGTGCTGCACACCGTGTCGCGCATCGGCTGGTACGAGTACCAGACCGAGTATCGGTTCCACGACGACGGCGAGATCTCGGTGCGCCTCGGCGCCACCGGCGACCTCTCGCCCAACGACTACGTCGACATCGTGAACCAGGGGTGGCCGATCGCCCCGGGCCAGGAGGACTTCGCGGTCAACCACTACCACTCGGCGTTCTGGCGCGTGGACTTCGGCCTCGACTCCGGCGCCACCCAGCTGGTCGAGAAGTTCGCGACCACCCCGACCGGCGAGTACGGGACCACGGGCGACACCGGTCACACGGCGATCCTCGAGACGCAGCTCACTCAGATCACGAACGAGACCAAGACGATGGGCTCGAACCGCGAGGCCTACCGTGTGGTGAACCCCGAGAGCATCAACGCCGACGGGCACGCCCGCTCCTACGAGATCATCGTGCCGCGCGACCAGGCCTACAACCTCAACCCCGAGACCGATTACGACATCGCGTTCACGTCGGCCAAGTCGGACGAGATCCACGCCAGCCACAACCTCATCCCGTCGAAGGCGGGGCAGATGGTCACCGACTACATCGCCGACGGCGAGACGCTCGAGGACCCCGTGGCATGGGTGAACGTGGGCTTCCACCACATCAACCGCGACGAGGACCAGAGCCCCATGCCGATCCACTGGCAGGGCTTCACCCTCTACCCGCGTGATTTCGCGGCGCAGAACCCGAACATCCCCGAGGGCCGCAAGTGGGTCAACGGCGACATGCGCGGGGTGCCCAACCCGAACATCACGCCGACGCCCACCGCGTCGCCGACGCCGACCCCCACGACGGAGCCCACCGCGGAGCCCACGCCGACGCCCACCGAGTCCGGGAACGGCAACGGCAACGGGAACGGCAACGGGAACGGCAACGGGAACGGCAACGGGAACGGCAACGGGAACGGCAACGGGAACGGCAACGGGAACGGCAACGGGAACGGGAACGGGAACGGCGGCTCGACGGCGCCCGCAATGGCGCCGGTGACCTTCGACAGCGCCGAGGTCGCGCCGGGTGCCGCGCAGTCTGCGACCGCGAGCGGCTTCACGCCCGGTGAGACCGTGAGCGCCGTGATGCACTCCGACCCCGTCGACGTCGGCACGTTCGTCGCCGACAGCGAGGGCGTGGTGAGCGTGCAGTTCATCGTGCCGTCCGACACACCCGCCGGCGAGCACTCGCTGGTTCTGACCGGGCAGACCTCGTCGGCCGTTGCGCAGGGATCGTTCACGGTGGCGTCCGCGTCGCCCGCGGCCATCTTCGGCGCACTCGCGACGACCGGCACCGACGCGAACAACTGGGCGCTGTCGGGCCTCCTGCTCCTCACCGCAGGCGCCGGACTGGCAGCCACATCGTGGCACCTGCGCCGCCAGCAGGCGGTCAAGGTGCACGCGGCCTGATCCACACCCGCGGGGCGACGCGCCGGTCACGTCGCCCCGCGGGTACCCCGTGTCGCTGAGGGCTCGGTCCGCGGCATCCAGATCTGAGAGGACTCGTCCATGCGCAGTCGTATCGCCGCCCTCGGCGTCGTGCTGGCCCTTTCGACGGCCATCGTGGCGGTCGGGGCCGTCGGGCTCAGTCTGACGACGAGTCCGGATTCGGCGCCGCAGGCGGCCCCTGCGGGCGCGAGGACGGATGCCTCCACCGCCGCCTACCCGACCGTCGAGGACCATTGCTACATCGAGGGCATGATCCCGCACCACGAACAGGCGCTCGAGCTCAGCAGCCTGGTCCTGGGCGCCACCGGGGTCCGCGAGCGCACGCGGGCGCTCGCCGAGTTCATCGTGACCGACCAGACCTCCGAGATCGAGACGATGCGGGCATGGCAGAACGCGTGGCGCGGTGCGATCCCCGCCGGCGGTTCGAGCGGCGGCCACGACGGTCACGGTGACGCGCGGCCTGCCGTCGGAGTGATCCCGACCGGGTGCGGCGATCACCCGCACACGCAGATGAAGGGCATGGCCGGCGTCGAGCAGCTCGCGGCCCTCGATGCAGCCGACGACGTCGCGGCCGACCGGATGTTCCTCGAGCTGATGATCGCGCACCATGAGGGCGCCCTCGAGATGGCGGAGAGCGCGGTCCGCGAGGGATCCAATGCGTACGTGCGCGCATCCGGCAAGCACGTGCTCGTCGAACAGCAGCGCGAGATCACCGCGATGTCGACGTTGCTCGCCGAGGCGCCGTGACGATCGTCGCCGGCTCGGCAGCGGTCCGTCGATCCGTGGGCAGGGCTCGGGCGCTCGTCTGGCTCGCAGCCCTTGTGATCCCCACCGGTGCAGCGCTCGCGCTCGCCGCAGCCCTCGGCGTGGCGACCGTGCACAACGACTCGATGAACCCGACGCTGCACAGCGGCGACACGGTCCTGTTCGACCGGTGGAGTACCCCCGGTCGCGGAGACGTCGTCCTCCTGACCGACCGCGAAGGATGGTCGGGCACACGGGACGCGCTCCTCGTGAAGCGGGTCGTCGGTGTCGCGGGCGACGTGGTGGTGTGCTGCGAGGCGGGAACCGGGCGGCTGCTCCTCAACGGAGCGCCGATCGAGGAGGCCTATGCCGGCGCGGTTCGCCCGGGTGGCGACATCCCGTTCCGAGTGACCGTGCCCGAGGGTTCTGTGTGGGTCATGGGCGACAACCGGGCCGCATCGGTCGACTCGCGGGCGTCGGTGTCGGCGCCGGGTCACGGGGCGGTGGCGCGAGACGACCTGCGCGGTACGGCGCGCGCGTGGTGGGGTGGCTGAGGGGCGTGGGACGACTTCCCGGGCGGATGCCGGCGGTCGCCGCATCCGTCATCCAAAGCGGAACCGCTCACATGTCGTGAGGCGCCCTCGACGCCCGGGCGAGGCATAGCCTGGATGTATGGCGACGAAGCCCCCGAGAGCCGATATCGACGAGACGCGTGTGCGCTCCACCCGACCGAAGAAGGTCGCGGTCGGTGTGCCCGCGGTGCTGCACGCGTTGGAGATCGCCAACGAGCAGATGGGCGTGGCCCGGTCGGTGCAGACGCTGCTGCGCGTCAACCAGAAGGATGGCTTCGACTGCCCCGGATGCGCGTGGCCCGAGGAGGACAAGCGTCACATCGCCGAGTTCTGCGAGAACGGCGCGAAGGCGGTCGCCGAGGAGGCGACGCTGCGGCGCGTGGGGCCGGAGTTCTTCGCGGCGCATTCGCTCGACGAGCTGCGCGGCCACGACGACTGGTGGCTCGGGCAGCAGGGACGGTTGACGCACCCGATGCTGCTGGAGGAAGGGGCATCGCATTACCGCCCGATCTCGTGGGACGACGCGCTCACGCTGGTCGCCGACGAGCTGAGGACGCTGGACGACCCTGACGAGGCCGTGTTCTACACGTCGGGACGCACATCGAACGAAGCGGCGTTCCTGTACCAGCTGCTCGTGCGGGGGCTCGGCACCAACAACCTGCCCGACTGCTCGAACATGTGCCACGAGTCGTCCGGATCGGCGCTGACCGAGACCATCGGCATCGGCAAGGGCACCGTCTCGATCGACGACGTCCACGAGGCCGACCTGTTGATCGTCGCCGGGCAGAACCCCGGCACGAACCACCCGCGCATGCTCGCGGCGCTCGAGAAGGCGAAGCAGCGAGGGGCGACGATCATCGCCGTGAACCCGCTGCCCGAGGCGGGACTGATCCGCTTCGAGAACCCGCAGACGGTGCGGGGCGTGGCGTTCGGCGGCACGAAGCTCGCCGACCAGTTCCTGCAGATCCGGCTCGGCGGCGATCAGGCGCTGTTCCAGGCGATCGGCAAGCACCTCCTCGAGGCCGAGGAGACCGACGGGGGTGTGCTCGACCACGAGTTCCTCGCGGCGCACACCAGCGGCTTCGACGCCTACCGTCAGGCGATGACGGATGCCTCGTGGCGCGACCTGGTCACCGCCACGGGTCTTCCGGAGAAGGCGCTGCGCCGGGTGGCTGAGACGGTGCGCACGTCGAAGGCGACGATCGTCTGCTGGGCGATGGGACTGACCCAGCACAAGCACTCCGTGCCCACGCTGCGCGACGTCGTGAACATGCTCCTGCTGCAGGGCAACATCGGCCGACCCGGCGCCGGAGTGTGCCCGGTGCGCGGGCACTCCAACGTGCAGGGCGACCGCACCGTGGGCATCTACGAGAAGCCGTCCGCGACGTTCCTCGACGCGCTCGACACGGAGTTCGCCTTCGCCTCCCCGCGCGAGCACGGCTTCGACACGGTCGGGGCGATCCGCGCGATGCGCGACGGCCGCGTGCGGTTCTTCATGAGCATGGGCGGCAACTTCGTCTCGGCGACCCCCGACACCGCGGTCGTCGAGGCGGGCATGTCCCGTGTCGGGCTGACCGTGCACGTGTCGACCAAGCTCAACCGCTCGCACGTCGTCACCGGGCGCCGCGCGCTCATCCTGCCGACCCTGGGCCGCACCGACCGCGACCGCCGCGGCGGCCGCGAGCAGCGGGTCACGGTCGAGGACTCGATGGGCGCGGTGCACGCGTCGCGGGGCCGGCTCGCCCCGCCGTCCGAGGAGATGCTCAGCGAGGTCGCGATCGTCGCCCGCCTGAGCGGCCTGGTCTTCGGATCCACGGGTGCCGGCGGCGGTTCGTCGTCGCGAGATCAGGTGATGTCACGGGGGAAGGACGTTTCTGACTCAGAACGTCCTGAGCCGGTGACATCACCTGAGCCGGTGACGGATGCCGCGGCGCATGGTGCGGACGCGACGCGGCACGACCGTGGGTACCCGGAGCGCACCGCGGCCGAGGAGTCCGACGGGACGCAGTCGCCGGTCCACAGAGACCGCGAGACCGCAGACGGCCCCGATCCGGCCGGGTTGCGGCATCCGTCCAACGTCCCGCACGCGGACTGGGCGGCGCTCGAAGCGGACTACGCGCTCATCCGCGCCCACATCGCCCGCGTCATCCCCGGATTCGACGACTACGAGGAGCGCATCGACAAGGGCCGCACGCTGCACCTGCCGAACGGGCCGCGCGATGCGCGCCGTTTCGCGACGGCCGACGGCAAGGCGCGCTTCACGGTGAACCCGCTGGAGTACCCGCGCATCCCGCGCGGACGCCTGCTGCTGCAGACGCTGCGCTCGCACGACCAGTACAACACCACGATCTACGGCAAGGACGACCGGTACCGCGGCATCCACGGCGGGCGGCGGGTCGTGCTGGTCAATGCCAAGGACATCGTCGCGCTGGGCTTCGCGGAGAACGACATCGTCGACCTCGTGTCGGAGTGGCGGGGGGCCGACGGGGCGCTGCAGGAGAGGCGGGCGGAGGAGTTCCGCATCGTCGCCTACCGCACGCCGCGGGGCAACGCCGCCGCGTACTACCCGGAGACGAACGTGCTGGTGCCCCTGGACTCCGTCGCCGACGTCTCGGGGACGCCGACATCCAAGTCCGTGGTGGTGCGGCTCGCACGCCGCACCTGAGAGCCCGGCGCGTGCCTAGGCTGGAGGCATGACCCGCGCCGCCGTCATCACCGTCTCCGATCGCTCCGCCGAGGGCGCCCGCCCCGACGCCAGCGGGCCGATCGCGGTCTCGGCACTGCGGGAGGCGGGCTTCGACTGCGCCGACGCCGTCGTGGTGCCCGACGGTGCCGACAGCGTCGAGCGCGCGCTGACAGCCGAGGTCGTCGCGGGCGTGAAGCTGATCGTCACCACGGGTGGCACCGGCGCCTCGCCGCGCGACCAGACGCCGGAGGGCACCGCCCGCGTCGTGACCCGCCAGGTACCGGGCATCGCCGAAGAGCTGCGTCGACGGGGTGCGGCCGAGAAGCCCGCCGGCATGCTGACGCGCGGGATCGCCGGCGTCGTCGACCCGCACGGCGCGCTCGTGGTCAACCTGCCCGGGTCTCCGGGCGGCGTGACGGATGGGATGCCGGTGGTGCTGTCGGTCGCCCATCACCTGCTGGACCAGCTCGGTGGAGGGGACCACTGATGGCCGTGTCGACCGACGCCGTGCGGGTGGCTGCGATCAGCGCCGAGCCGCTCGATCTCGACGCGCACCTGCGCGCCGTCGACGATTCCCGCATGGGCGCCGTGACGACGTTCGTCGGTCGCGTACGGGATCACGATCCGGATGCCGCGGCCGCCGTCGTCGCCCTCGAGTACTCGGCGCATCCTGACGCCGAAGCCGCGCTCACCCGCCTGGCCGCCGCGGCGATCGGGGCCACCGGAGCGCTTGTCGCGGTGTCGCACCGGGTGGGCACGCTGCACGTCGGGGACGCCGCCGTCGTGATCGCGGTCGCGTCCGCCCACCGCGCCGAGGCGTTCGCGGTGTGCCGCACGCTCATCGAGACGATCAAGACCGACCTGCCGGTCTGGAAGCGCCAGGTCGAATCCGACGGCACCGCCACCTGGCTGGGCCTCGGCGGCTGAGCGCCGCGGCCGGAAGGCCCCGCACCCCGGAAGGGGATCAGCCGCCGGCGAAGGGCGGCAGCACGTCGATCAGGTCGTCGTCGCCGAGGGGCGTGTCGTCGTCGACGCGTGAGCCGCCGACGAGCACGGCGCAGCGCGGCAGGATGCCGCCCAGCCCCGGGAACTCCTCGGACACCGCGCGGCGCAGCTCTCCCAGGGTCGCCTCGGTGCGGCGCTCGGAGTCCCGGCCGGTCGCCTCCTGTGCGGCGGCGAAGTAGCGGACGACGGCCATCAGGCCTCGTGCTCCCAGTCTCGGGCGAGTTCGGTGATCGCCGCCACGGCGGATTCGATGTCGGCGGGGGATCCGCCACTGCGGCCCGCGACGAGGCCGGCGACGAAGGTACTGAAGGGCGCCGCCGGGCGTGCGACGTCGTTCGCGACGTCGCGCGCGAGATCGAGGATGAGCGACACCGGGACGTCTTCGGGCGCGAGCCCGAACCGCTCGCGCAGCACGGCCGCCCAGGCGTCGAGGGCCTCGGGGGGAAGGGTGCGGGACTGCTCGCTCATGACGACTCCTCCGGGCGTGGGTGGTGCGGTGCGGGATCGGCCTGGTGCGCGCGATCGACCTGGTGCGCGCGATCGACCCGAGCGCGGGCCTCGTTCAGATCCTCCCACGTGTCGACGTCGCGGGTCAGGTCGTCGGGCGCCGCGACGACGGCGATCGCGAGCTCGTCGGCGATCGCCCGCACCGGAAGGTCCCGTCCGCGACCGGGAAGAGCGGATGCCGCCTGCCGCAGCGCCCGCGTGCGGTAGGCGCCGGTGAGCCACTGCGGGCGGCTCGAGGCGTCGCCGAGACACACGCCGTCGGTGTCGGCGGGGAGCAGCGGGATGTCGTTCACGAGGCGGCGCACGGCCTCGCCCACGCCGGGCAGATCGCAGGCGAGCACGAGCGTCCATTCCGGGTCGGTCTCCGCCGACCACTCATCGAGCGCCGCCACGACCGCCGCGGCGGGGCCGCCGAACGGCGGGTCCTCCCGCACCCAGGCCACGGGGAGCGTCTCGTCGAGGACGGGTGCCACCACCGTGATCGGCCGGGCTCCGGCATCCGTCACCGCCGTCACCGCCGCCGCCAGCAGCGTGCTGCCGCCGACCTCGAAGAGCGGCTTCACGGCCCCGCCGACGCGCGTGCCGCGGCCGCCGGCCAGCAGGATCGCGCCGAGGCTGAGGGGCGAGTGCGGGTCGCGAACGGACATCAGCTCTCGTCCGGGCGGTGCCAGTCGCCGCTCTTGCCGCCGGTCTTCGTCACGATGCGTACGTGATCGATCGACGTGCCCTTGTCGAGCCCCTTCACCATGTCGACGACGGCGAGAGCGGCAACCGACACGGCGGTCAGCGCCTCCATCTCGACGCCGGTGCGATCGGCGGTGCGCACGGTCGCCTCGATCGCGACACCGCCGTCTTCGATGGCCAGGTCGACCGCCGCGCCGTGGACGCCGATGACATGCGCGAGCGGCAGCAGTTCGGGGGTGCGCTTGGCGGCCTGGATGCCGGCGATCCGGGCGACGGCCAGCACATCGCCCTTGGGCACGGTGCCATCGCGCAGCGCGGCGACGACGTCGGGCGCGCAGCGCACGAAGGCGCGGGCGGTGGCGGAGCGCACGGTCGGCTGCTTGAGCGTGACATCCACCATGCGCGCGTTCCCCGCGGCGTCGAGGTGGGTGAAGGTCGGCTGTTCGGGCGCACTCATGAGATCAGCATGACATCCACGACATCGCCCGCCGCCACCGCGTCGACCTCGGCGGGCACGACGGCATATGCCTCGGCGCGGCCGAGTCCGCCGGCGAGATGGGATCCGCCGCTCGTCGCCGGGATCGCGCGCCACGCGGCCGGGTCGGAGCGGTCGATCGTGACGGGCAGGTACTGGCGCCGCGCCGGCGGTGTCCGCCAGCCGGCTCCCGCCTGGAGCGCGAGGACGGGGCGGTCGATGGCCCGGCGACCCTGCAGCCGCAGCAGAACCGGCCGCACGAACACCTCGAACGAGACCGCCGCGCTCACGGGATTGCCCGGCAGCCCGAACAGCAGGGTGCCGGCCTCGAGGCGGCCGAAGCCCTGCGGCTTGCCCGGCTGCATGGCCACCTTCGAGAAGACCATGGTCCCGGCGAGCGCGGTCTTGACCACCTCGTAGGCACCGGCGCTGACGCCGCCGGAGAAGACGACCACGTCGGCGCGATCCGGCGACCGCGGATCCGTCACCTCGGCGAGCAGCGCGTCGAGGGTGTCGCCCTCGTCGGGCACGCTGGCGCGGCGCACGAGCTGGGCTCCGGCCTCCGTGGCGAGGATGGCGAGGAGCACGCTGTTCGACTCGGGGATCTGACCTCGGCGCAGGGGAGAGCCGGGCTCGACGAGCTCGCTGCCCGTCGAGATGACGGCGACGCGGGGACGCCGTGAGACGACGACCTCGGCGACGCCCGCCGCCGCGGCGGCGGCCAGCTGCAGCGGGCCGAGCAGTTCTCCGGCGGAGAGCACCTCGTCGCCGGCGCGGGCGTCCTCCCCGGCGCGACGGATGTGGGCGCCCACGGCACGCGGGACCCTCTGCACAGCGATCGAGCCGAGGGAGTCCGCGAGCCCACCGGCGGTGTCCTCGAACGGCACGATGGCGTCGGCGTCAGTCGGGACCGCCGACCCGGTCATGATGCGGGCGGCCTCACCAGGAGCGAGTGCCGGGTCGGCGTCGGTGCCGGCGGGCAGGTCCGCGACGACGCGGAGGGTCGCCGGGGTGACGGGGTCGGCATCCGCGACATCCGCGAAGCGGACGGCGAACCCGTCCATCGCCGAGTTGTCGAAGACCGGGATGTCGACGGCGGCACGCACCGGTTCACGCAGCGTGCGACCGTGGGCGGCGGCAAGGGTGACGCGCTCTGACTCCAGCGGCTCGGCGGCCGCGAGCGCGTCGGCGAGGTGCTCCTCGACGGTGCGCAAGCCGCTCACGCGCCGACCGCCGTGCGCGCTCCGTCGCGGGTCCACGCGTCGATGCCGCCGGCGAGGACGGATGCCTCGATCCCTGCGCCGCGCAGGGCCACTGCCGCGCGCTGCGCGCGCATGCCGACCTGGCACACCACCACCACGCGGGAAGCCTCCACTCGTCGCGGCTCGGCGAGCACGTCGCCGAGCGGCAGCAGCATCGAGCCGGGGATGACGCCGCGCGCGGTCTCGAAAGGCTCGCGCACATCCAGCAGCACGGCGCCGGCACGCTGGGCGGCGAGGGCTTCGGCCGGGCTCAGCTGCGGGATGCTCGGCGGGCCGGCCGGTGAGGGAGCGGGGGCTGCTGACGGATCGGCGACGACGGCCTCGCCGGCCCGGTGCGTGGCGGCGGGACGCAGCGGCACCTCGTCGGTCCGGCCGCGGAGGGCGTCGAGCACCAGCACGCGTCCGAGGAGCGGCTCGCCGATGCCCGTGACGAGCTTGATGGCCTCTGTGGCCAGAAGTGCGCCGACCTGCAGGCAGAGCGCGCCGAGCACGCCGACCTGTGCGCAGGTGGGGGCCTCGCGTCCGGCATCCGGAGGGTAGAGATCCGCGAGGCGGACGGGCGTCGCGCCGGCGGGAGGCGCCGACCAGAAGACCGTCGCCTGTGCGTGGAACTCCTGCACGACGCCCCACACGAGCGGTACGCCGAGGTGCTCGCACGCGGCGGCCACCGCCTCGCGGGTCTCGAACGTGTCGGTGCCGTCGATGACGACGTGCGCGCCGGCGAGGAGGTCGCGGGCGTTGGCCGGCGTGAGCACCGCCTGCACCGGCCGCACCAGGGTGGTGGGCGAGAGGTCGGCGGCGATGCGGACGGCGGAGTCGACCTTGGCCGCACCGACATCGCCGACACGGTGCATCACCTGCCGTTGCAGATTGGATGCCTCGACCAGGTCGTCGTCGATCACGGTGATGGTGCCGACTCCGGCGGCCGCGAGGGCCAGCACGGCGGGCGAGCCGAGACCGCCTGCCCCCACGACCGCGATATGGGCGGCGGCGAGGCGGCGCTGTGCGAGATCGCCGAAGCCGGCGAGCACGCGGTGGCGCGCGGTGCGCGTGCGTTCGGCGTCGCTCAGCTCGGCGAGGGGCTCGACGAGTGGGGGAAAGGCCATATCCACAGGCTACGCCGCGCGCATCGGTGGCCGGCCGCCGCTCGCCCGTTCGCCCCCTGCCGCACCGACCGCGGTCGGGTCAGACGCGCCCGGTCAGGATGAGATTCCAGTAGACCCAGGGCAGAACGTGCCGGTCGAAGATCCACGAGAGCCGGCTCTCCCGGTACATCCGCCGGAAGAACGGGATCGTCGGCTTCTGCTTGCCCGTGTCGTCGAACTCCGCCCACACGACCGTCGACCGCGAGACGGTGAACGGGCACACCGCGTAGCCGTCGTAGCTCGCCTTCGGCTCCTTCCCTCGGAGCACCCTCGAGAGGTTCTTGGCGAGCACCCACGTCTGCTTGCGCAGCGCGCCCCCGCACTTCGAGTTGGTGGTCGCGGCGGCGTCGCCGAGAGCCCAGACCTGGGGGAAGCGCGGATGCCGCAGCGTCCTCGGGTCGACCTCCACGAACCCTCCCGATGACCCCGGCGCCGGCAGCACCGACGCCTTGAGCCAATCCGGTGCGGACTGCGGCGGTTCGACGTTGAGCACGTCGTAGTGCAGGTGCTCGGGCCCGTCCGGACCGCCGATCACGACCTCCTGTGCCGCGGGGTCCACCCGGAGGAGCACCGAGCGGGTGCGCAGCTCGATGCCGTACTCCTCGATCTTGCGTTCGAGCTCGCGATCGAACGGCGGGATGAACGCGGTCTCCGTCGGCACGACCATCACGACTCGGATCTTGTCCAGCACCCCGGTGGCCCGCCAGTAGTCGCACGCCTGATACATCGGCTTCTGTGCGGCTCCCGCGCACGAGGCAGGCCCGTCGGGCTGAGTGAAGACGACCGTGCCCTCCTTCAGGTCGCGCAGGAGCAGCGACGCCTTCTGCGCCAGCTCCAATTCGTAATGGGATGCCGCTGCCGGCGTCTGCATCGCCTCGGCCAGCCCCGGCAGGCGGTCCCAGTCGAGCTGGATGCCCGGACACACGATGAGCTGGTCGAAGGTGACGCGGTCACCGCTCTCGAGCACGACGGCGTTCGCGTCGGGCTGGACGGCGGTGACGGCATCCAGAATCCACCCCACTCCTCTCGGCATCACCTCTCGCTGCGGGCGTACGGTGATGCCGGCGCGTGCGGTGCCGCCGGCGACATGCGAGAACAGCGGCTTGTACACGTGCTGCTCGCGCGGTTCGATGATGGCGATGTCGTCGACGCCGGAGCGACGCAGTCGCGCAGCGACCGAGATGCCGCCGTTGCCCCCGCCGATCACCACCACCTGATGATGCGCCTGCTGCTCGGACATGGTCCCTCCCCTCGCATGGCGGCACCCGCTGACCGCGATCGGCGGCTGTCGCGTCTGAGATCTCCCTGCAGGCGAGACTAGGCAGGCACCTGCAAGAAGAGAGGGGGCTTGCGCAGCTGCCAACGGTCGCACGAAGATGCCGGGCCCGACCCGTCGGGAACCGGAACGTGCCCCGACGTGTGCTCAGCCGGGGAGGAAGATGGAGGCATGCCTGCCCCTCATCGCCCTGGCCTTCGGATCGGCCATGGGGTCACGATCCCCGAGTCCGAGCTGACCTGGCGGTTCTCGCGGTCATCCGGCCCCGGCGGGCAGGGGGTGAACACGGCAGACTCGCGGGCGGAACTGGTGTGGGACGCCTCGCGTTCGGCGGTGCTCTCCCCGCATCAACGCGAGAGGCTGCTCGAGCGGCTGAGCGGCCGGCTGGTCGACGGAGTGCTGACGATCGCGGCATCCGAGCATCGCGCGCAATTGCGGAACAGGGATGCCGCGCGCGCACGGCTCGCGGCGGTCGTCGCCGACGCGCTCCGGCCGCCTTCGCCGTCGCGACGACCCACGAAGCCGACGCGGGGCGCCAAGGAACGGCGATTGGGTGAGAAGAAGCGGCGCACCGACGTCAAGCGGCTGCGGCGACCACCCGTGGACTGACGACGCCGGCATCGGCGTTAGGAGCGGCGCCGGGTGAGGTGGACGTCCACGGAGTCGCCGTCGGTCTTGCCGATCGCTCTTCTGACCTCGGCGTTGATCGGCAGCTTGTGCGTCCCGTCGCCCAGGGCCATGAAGGCCCCCTCGAACGGGTGCCCGTCCACGGTGCCCGCCACCTTGACGAGTCCGCGGGTGCCGAAGATGGTGGCGGAGTCGGGCAGCTTCACGCAGGTCCAGGTGTCTCCCGGCTGAGCTTTGCCGAGCGTCGCGGTGAAGCGGATATCCAGGGGGCCGGTGTGGTCCGACATGATGGCTCCAATCTCAGCCGCCGCAGCTGTGAAGAGTATGGCCCGGGCGACGGCCGTTCACTGGGATGACGATCGGACGTCGTCCCGATCGACAGTCTCTCTCCGCCGGTGCACCTCGCGCGCCTTTCAGGTCAGCGGATCCAGAAGTCCTCGGCGCGGGCGCCCGGCCGGAATCCGAAGTGCTCGAGCATCGCCGTCGCCTCCGGGAAATGAGCGGCGAGCATGTCGGGTCCGTGGGCGTCGCTGCCGAACGTGACGGCACGTCCGCCTTCCTCCGCCCACCACTGCGGGATCCACGGCCAGAGCCGCCGGGTGTTCATCTCGAGGGCCCGGTCCGACTCCGCGATCGCGCGCATCCCAGCCCGGAACCCGTCTTCGAACCTGCGGGGATCGAAGGGTCCTGCGGTCGCGACCGGCCAGGAGCGCACGGCGTAATCGATGTGCGTGAACACCGCAAAGGAATCCGACCCGGCGACCATGCGCGGGATCTCCTCGAGATACCTCCACATCACGTCGTCCGCCGGCATGTGGCGGTACAACGTGGTCGGCTCGGTACGGTCGACGCCGTCGAAGGGGAGCATGTGCAATGACCCGTTGACGCGATCGATCGTCCCACTGGAGAGCAGATCTGCGGCGTGCGCGTCGCGCAGGTGCGGCTGCCCGAACTCCACGCCCGTGAGGATGCGCAGTTCGGGGAAGTCGTGGCGGCACCGTTCGATCGCCGTGAGATAGCCCTCGACGTCGAAGTCGGGCAGCCGCGCATGGCCGCTCTCGTCGACGTACTTCTGAGCGTGCTCTCCGATGTCGCCGTGGTGGACTCTCCAGTCGTGCTCGAAGTCGAGGTGCTCGGTGAACACGATCGCCGGGAGTCCGATCCGGATCGCGCGCTCGCAGGTGCGGACCATTGAGCCTCGGGAGGCCGGATCCGAGCCCCAGTCCCACGACCACTCGCTGTGCACATGAGCGTCGGCCGGAAGAGTCGCCGTCATCTCGCCGAGAGTACTCCCGGCCCCGGTGCACCCTGCAGCGTCGTGACTCCCAAGCGTGCGTGGCAGTTCGGGTGCCGCGAATTGTGGCTTCCGGCACCCGCCATCCGCTTTTGCGGCGAAAACCTCTCGGACAACCCGCATGCGCGGTGATAGCGTGGCGCTGTGGCGAGCTACAAGATCTCCGAGGCTGCACGGCTGCTCGCGGTGAGCGACGACACCGTGCGCCGGTGGATCGATTCCGGGGCACTGCCGACGACCGGGGCCTCGCCGATCGAGATCCCCGGAGACGCGCTCGCAGCCCGAGCGGTGGAGTTGGCCGCGGCTCCGGGCGACCCTGCCGACGTGCTCTCGAGCGCACGCAATCGCTTCGTCGGACTCGTCACGCGGGTGCAGATCGACGGCGTCATGGCGCAGGTCGACATCCAGTCCGGTCCGCACCGCGTGGTCTCGCTCATGTCGTCCGAGGCGGTGCGCGAGTTGGAACTCGAGCCCGGCTCGCTCGCCGTCGCCGTGGTCAAGGCGACCACGGTGATCGTCGAGACCCCGAAGGCCTGACGTGCGCCACGGCTCCGTCGTCCGCACCGCACTGGTCGCCACGGCGCTCGCGCTCGGGCTTGCGGGCTGCGCGGCAAGCTCCGCACAGGACCCCGGCGTGAGCTCTCCGGCGCCCGTCTCGGGGGAGCCGGAGCTCTCCGGCGAGCTCAGCGTGTACGCGGCCGCATCGCTGCAGGCGGCGTTCGACGAGCTGGCGGCGCAGTTCGAGCAGCGGCATCCGTCCCTCGATGTGCATCCGCTCACCTACGACGGCTCGTCGACGCTCGCCACCCAGATCGTGGAGGGGGCACCCGCCGATGTCTTCGCGTCGGCGGACGAGAGGAACATGCAGAAGGTCGTCGACGCGGACCTTGCGAGCGAGCCGGAGCTGTTCGCGACGAACACGCTGACGCTGGTGGTCCCCGCGGGCGATCCCGGCGGAGTCGACGGCCTCGACGACCTCGCCGATCCCGATCTGACAGTGGTGCTGTGCGCCGTCGAGGCGCCGTGCGGGGCGGCATCGGCGACGCTCCTCTCGGACGCCGGGGTGAAGGCGAGCGTCGACAGCTACGAGCAGAACGTCACCGCCGTCCTCACGAAGGTGGCTGCGGGCGAGGCAGACGCGGGCCTGGTGTACGTGACGGATGCCTCGACCACGAGCGCCGTCGACGCGATAGAGGTCGACGGGGGTGAGGACGTGGTGAACCGGTACCCGATCGTCACGTTGACGGACGCGGCGAACCCGCGGGCAGCCGACGCCTTCGTACGGTTCGTGCTCGGTGACGAGGCCCGGCGGGTGCTCTCCGATCTCGGCTTCGGAGCGCCGTGACGGTCGCCGCGGCGCGCGACGCCCGCACGCACGAGGAGCGGGCCGGGTTCGTGCCCCGCGTGCTCGCCGTCCCGGCGCTCATCGGGCTGGCACTGCTGGTGCTCCCGCTCGGCGCCCTCGTGCTCCGGGTCGAGTGGTCGACACTGTGGACGGACGTCACCTCGCCGCAGGCGCTGTCGGCACTCGGCCTCTCGCTCGCGACCGGTGCCGTCGCGACGACGGTGTGCGTCGTCCTGGGGGTGCCGCTCGCGCTCCTGATCGCCCGGAGCACCGTGCGGACGGCGGCCGTGCTGCGAGCCCTCGTGACGGTGCCGCTCGTGCTGCCGCCCATGGTCGGCGGCGTCGCGATGCTGTTCCTCTTCGGTCGCACGAGCTGGCTGGGCGGGATCCTCGCGGAGTGGGGCATCCGCATCCCGTTCACGACCACTGCCGTCGTCCTCGCGCAGACCTTCGTCGCTCTGCCGTTCCTCGTGCTCGCCCTCGAAGGGGCGCTGCGTTCCACCGGCACCGGTTTCGAGCAGGCGGCGGCGGGTCTGGGCGCGGGGCGTTGGACGATCCTCGCCCGCGTGACCCTCCCGCTCGCCGCCCCCGGCCTCGTCGCGGGCATCGTGCTGTGCTTCGCCCGCGCGATCGGCGAGTTCGGCGCGACGGCCCTCTTCGCCGGCAACGCGCCGGGCGTGACGCAGACCATGCCGCTCGCGATCTACACGGCCTTCAACGGCGCCGGCGTCTCGCAGGGCACCGCCGTGGCGCTCTCGCTGCTGCTGCTCGTGACCGCCGTCGGCGTACTGCTGCTGGTGCGGGCCTGGCGCGCGGAGGCCCCGCGATGAGTGCTGCGGGCACGCCGTCCGCAGCCGACCCTGCCGGACTCGACGCGCGCGTCCGGGTCCAGCACGGCGCGTTCGCGCTCGATGTGGCGCTCAGCGTGCCGGTGGGCGAGGTGGTGGCGCTCATGGGTCCGAGCGGCGCCGGAAAGTCGACGCTGCTCGGCGTGCTCGCCGGGCTGACCGGGTTCGACGAGGGAGAGGTCCGGCTGCACGGCCGGCTGCTCGACCGGCGCACCCACGATCGCACGTCGTCCCGGCAGACCGCGCCGGCGGCGCGCGGGGTGGTGCTGCTCGGTCAGGATCCGCGCCTCTTCCCTCACCTCACCGCGCACGGCAACGTGGCGTTCGGGCTGCGCGTGCACGGCGCCACGAAGGCTGCGGCGGCGGCCGGGGCCGCCGACTGGCTCCGACGTGTCGGGCTCGACGGCCTGGGTGAACGGCGACCTTCACAGCTGTCGGGCGGCCAGCAGCAGCGCGTCGCGCTGGCGCGGGCGCTCGCGACGTCGCCCGCCGCGATCCTGCTCGACGAGCCGCTGACGTCGCTCGACACCGAGACCGCGGGTGACGTGCGCGCCCTGCTGCACCAGCAGCTCGCGGCGACGCGCACGACGGCCGTCGTGGCCACCCACGACGCGGTGGACGCGGTCGCTCTCGCGACCCGCCTCGTCGTGCTCGAGGACGGCCGCGTCACGCAGACCGGGCCGGTCCGCGAAGTGCTGGCCTCCCCGGCGACGCGGTTCGCCGCGGCGGTCGCTGGGCTGAACCGCGTCGTCGGGACCCTCGAACCCGCAGACTCGGCCTGGCGTGCCGGAGACCTGGTGCTGCCCCACCCGGCCGGGTGGCGGCAGCCGTCTCTTGTCGCGGTATTCCGGCCGAGCGCCGTCCGAGTGATCGACGGGCCGCCCCGCGCCGCGGGGGAGTGGACAGCACGCATCGTGCGCCTCGAGCAGACGCCCGCCGGGGTGCGGATGCGCACCGCCGATCCCGACGTCGCGGTGGACGTCGCCGCCGACGGCGCCGCGGGGCTCGCGCCCGGCGACACGATCACGCTGCGCGTGGACCCGGCCGATGTGCGAGTGGTCGTCGAGCACTGAGCCTCCCGCACACTCAGAGCGTTTCGTCTCGCTCGTTCCTCGCTCGCTCAACGACCGGGAGAGGGACCGCCGGGGCGGGACGCTTCGTCAACGACCCGGGCCAAGACAGCTGTCCGACGCATCTCATAGACTCGCCCGGTGACGCGCATCCGCCCCTTCCGCCCCGGTGACGAACCCGCTCTCGTCGACATCTGCCTGAAGACAGCGGATGCCGGAGCCGACGCGACCGGCATCCTCGATGACGACGAGCTCTGGGCCGAGATCTTCGTCCTGCCCTACGCGGCGCGTCACCCCGAGTTCGCCTTCGTGGTCGAAGCGGACGACGGCCGCGTCGTCGGCTACATCGTGGGCACGCCCGACTCCGCGGCGTTCGAGGAGTGGTTCCGTGCCGAGTGGTGGCCTCGGCACGCCGAGCGCTGGCCGCGACCGCAGAGCGGTCAGGCCGCCACCGCCTCGCGCCAGGACGGCATCCTCCGCTACGCGTATTCCCGCGCGGGCGGGGCGCAGCCGTTCGGTGACGAGTACCCGGCGCACCTGCATATCGACCTGCTGCCGGAGACGCAGGGCCAGGGTCTCGGCCGCCGGCTCATCGAGACGCTCGAAGACGCGCTCCGGAAGGCGGGCGTTCCCGGGCTCCACCTCGTCGCCTCGGCCGACAACACCGGCGCCATCGCCTTCTACCCGCGCGTCGGGTTCGAGCCGCTGCCGTCGCCCGAGGGCATCCAGGTCTTCGCGACGCGCCTCTGACTACGCCACGGCCGACCGGACGTCAACCCGTGCGGCTGCGGAGTGCGCCCGCGTAGTCTGCCCCCCGTGGACGATGTCTCGGCGCCGACCGGCCATGAGCCGGATCTCCTGGCGCTGACGCGCCCCGACGGCACCGTGCCACGTGCCCTCGTCCTCGGGGCGACGGGGTACATCGGCGGGAGGCTCGTGCCGCGGCTGCTGAACGCCGGCTACGCGGTCCGCGCGCTCGCTCGCGACCCTGCCCGGGCGGCGGCCTTCCCCTGGGGCGACCGCGTCGAGATCGTCCGCGGCGACGCTGCCGCTGAGGGCCCGGTGCATGAGGCCATGCGCGACGTCGACGTGGTGTTCTACCTCGTCCACTCGATGTCGGGCGGCAAGCGGTTCGCCGACACCGACCGCCGTGCGGCCGAGACCGTCGCGCAGGCGGCGGCCGCGGCATCCGTGGATCGCATCGTGTATCTGGGCGGCCTGCACCCGACCGGGGTGGCGCTCTCGCCGCATCTGCAGTCGCGCGTCGAAGTCGGGCGGACGTTCCTCGAGAGCGCCGTGCCGACGATCGTGCTGCAGGCGGGCGTCGTCATCGGCTCGGGATCGGCGTCGTTCGAGATGGTGCGCCATCTCACCGAGGTGCTGCCGTACATGCCCGCGCCGAGGTGGGTGCGCAACCGCATCCAGCCCATCGCCGTGCGCGACGTGCTGCACTATCTGCTCGGCGCCGCACGACTGCCGGCCGACGTGAACCGGGCCGTCGACATCGGCGGACCCGATGTGCTGCGGTACGGGCAGATGATGAACGGCTATGCCGTCGAGGCAGGGCTGCGGCAGCGTGCCATCGCCGCGCTGCCGGTGCTGACGCCCCGACTGGCGTCGCACTGGGTGAATCTCGTGACACCGATCCCGCGGTCGATCGCGCGGCCTCTCGTCGAGTCGCTGCAGAACGAGTGCATCATGAAGGACCACGCGGTCGACGCGCTCATCCCGCCGCCGGAGGGTGGTCTCACGTCGTACCGCACGGCGGTGCAGCTGGCGCTGGGCAAGCTCGAGACCGACGCGATCGAGACCAGCTGGCAGGATGCCGGCGTGCTGGGCGCGCCCAGCGACCCGCTGCCGAACGATCCCGACTGGGCCGGGCGCGTGGTGTTCAGCGACATCCGCACCACGCACAGTCCGGCATCCCCCGAGGCGCTCTGGCGCGTCATCGTCGGGATCGGCGGCGAGAACGGCTGGTACTCCTCGCCGGTGCTCTGGGCCGTCCGCGGCTGGATGGACCGCCTCGTCGGCGGCATCGGCCTCGCGCGCGGTCGTCGCAGCCGCGACCGGCTGGCAGTGGGGGACGCGCTCGACTTCTGGCGCGTCGAGGCGCTGGAGCCGGGACGGATGCTGCGCCTCCGCGCCGAGATGAAGGTTCCGGGTCTCGCGTGGCTCGAGTTGCGGGCGTCGGCCGACGAGGTGAGCGGCGGTTCACGGTACGACCAGCGCGCCCTGTTCTTCCCGCGCGGCCTTGCCGGGCGCCTGTACTGGCTCGCCGTCCTGCCGTTCCATGGGTTCATCTTCGCGGGGATGGCGCGGCGCATCACCGCGACGGCAGCGGGCGGCACCGTCGGCGAACCCTGAGCCGCGCCGGCCGTCGCGCCGCGAGGATCCGCCGAGAGGCTCGATCCGGGGCCGGGGTGGGTCGCCGCTCAGGCGGTGATGCGGCCGTCCTCGAGCCGCACCACACGGTCGACCAGCCCGTCCGGCACCGCGACGTGCGAGATCAGCACCACCGCCTGGTCGTCCCGCACGGCGCTCAGCAGGTCGACGAGGAGCCGATCGGATGCCTCGGGGTCGACGCCCGCGGTCGGCTCGTCGAGCACGAGCACGGGGAAGCCCCGCAGCAGGGCCCGGGCCAGCGCGATGCGCTGCGCCTGACCGCCCGACACGAGCGCGCCGCGTTCCCCGACGCGGGCGCCGAGTCCGCCGCGTTCCCGCAACCACGCATCCAGTCCGACGCGGGCGAGCGCCGCCTCGAGCTCGGCATCCGTTGCGGTCTCTCGCGCGAACAGGAGGTTCTGCCGGATGTCTTCGTCGAAGAGCATCGGATGCTGCTCGCACAGGCCGACGGTCAGCCGCACGTCGTCGGGCGACAGGCCGTGCACCGACCGGGGCCCGATGTCGTAGCCGCCGTCCGTGTCGAGGAACCGCACGAGGGCATGCGCCAGCGTGCTCTTGCCCGCCCCGCTCGCCCCGATGACCAGCACGCGCTCGCCCGGCCGGATCGCGAGGTCGATGTCGTGGAGCGAGGCCTGCGCCGCGCCCGGCCAGCGCACGTCCGCCGACTGCAGCCGGATGCCGTCGCCCAACTCCGGAGCATCGCCCGTGGCGGGGGTGGACTCGGGCGCGAGTTCGGCCGGCGGTGTCGCGGGCAGCGCGCCCGCGACACGCTCGGCCGAGGCCCGCACCTGCCGCCAGGCGGAGGCGGCCATCGGCACGGCGGCGAACACCTCGAACACGGCCATCGGCACCAGCACGACCACGGCGAGCGATGGTCCGGTCAGAGCGCCGGATGCCACGCCCGGCGCGGCGACCAGCACCGCCGCGATCGACGCGGCACCGGCGAGCAGCGAGACGAGGGCCGTGGTTCCCGCCTGGGCTCCGGAGCGACGGACGATGGCGCGTCGGAGGTCGGCGTCGGCGCGGGCGATCCGCTCGCGGCTCTGCGCTTCGGCGCCGAACGCGGCGAGCACATCGATGCTGCCGATGTGGTCGAGCACGGCGTCGGCGAGGGCGCCGCGCAACGGCGAGATGTCGCGCTCGGCGCGGGCTCCCGACATCCATCCCCACAGCGTCGCGATCGCCGCCGCGACCGCGAGGCACGCGAGCAGGGTGAGCGCGGCCGGCCACCACACGAACGCCACGAGCACGACGGCGCCGAGCGCGACGAGCGCCGACGCGACGAGCGGCTGCACCACGCGCAGCGGCAGATTCTGCAGCTCGTCGACGTCGTCCACGAGCGTGCCCAGCACCGAGCCCCTGCGGGTGCGCGCCAGGCCGTCGGGCGCCAGCGGAACGAGGCGGCGCACGAGGTCGGCGCGGGTCGAGGCGAGCTGCCGCAGCGCGGCGTCGTGGCCGGTGAGCCGCTCCAGGTAGCGGAACGAGGCGCGCGAGATCGCGAAGAACCGCACGCCGACCACCGCCGCCGACAGGTACAGCACGGGCGGCTGTTCACTCGCGCGCACGATGAGCCACGCGCTCACCGCGAGCAGCGCCACGGCGGACGCCTCGGACGCGAACCCCGCGGCCAGCGCCCATCCGAACCGCCGCGCCGGCGGCATCGCGCCGCGCAGCACCGCCCTCGGAGTCCCCGCCCCACCGCTTCCCGGGGGCGTGGTCATGCGAGGACCTCGATCGGTTCGAGGCGGACGACGGTATCCGCGATCTGGCGGGCGGACGTCCGGTGCGAGATCAGAAGCACCGTCGCGCCCTCGTCGGCGAGGTGACGGATACCGCGCCACAGGCGAGCCTCTGTGTCGGGGTCGAGCGCCGAGCTGGGCTCGTCCAGCGCGATCAGCGTGCCGGTCGTGCCGCTCGGCGGCGTATCGAGCGACAACTGCGGCTGCGCGATGCCGCGCAGGTGCCGGTAGAACGCGCGGGCGACCGCGACGCGCTGCGCCTGCCCGCCCGAGAGGCCCGACCCCTGGACGCCGAGCTCCTGCGCGGGGTCGAGGCTGCCGGCGCACGCGAGGTCGAGCGCGGCGCGCACGGTGGAGGCCTCCGGCGCCGGGTCGCCGAGGGTGACGTTGTCCGCGATCGTGCCCGCGAGGAGGCCGGGCCGCTGGCCCGCCCAGGCGAGCCACTCCGACGGTGCGAGGTCGCGGATGTCGGTGCCCGCCCACGTCGCCGCTCCATCGAATGTCGCGGCTCCGCGCAGGGCGGCGAACACGCTGGACTTGCCGGCGCCGCTGGGTCCCTCGATGAGCGTCACGGTGCCCGGGGTCGCCGTCAGGTCGACGGGAGGCAGCATCCGGTCTCCGCGGCGCACGCGCAGGGCTGAGAGCTCGAGAAGATGGCCGCCGGCGGTCGGGCGCGGGGGCAGAGGGTTCCGGTGCGTTCCGGGCGTTTCGTCTCGCTCGTTCCTCGCTCGCTCAACGACCGGAAGTTGGGCCTGGCCGATCGCTGCCTGAGCCCGGCCGGCGCCGCGCTGCCGGGCGGCATCCAGCACGTCGAACACATCGTCGGTCGCGGCGATGCCCTCGGCCGCCGCGTGGAACTGCACGCCGACCTGCCGGAGCGGCAGGTACGCCTCGGGCGCCAGCAGCAGCACGAACAGGCCGACCGCGAGTGTGAGCGACCCGTCGATGAGGCGGAACCCGATCGACACCGCGACGATCGCGACCGAGATCGACGCGAGGAACTCCAGTGCGAAGCCCGACAGGAACGACACGCGCAGCACGCGCATGGTCTCGCGGCGGTAGTCGTCGGTGACGCGCTCGATGGATGCCGCGGCGCGGTGCTGGCGGCCGAACACCTTGAGCGTCGACAGCCCCTGCACGGTGTCGGCGAAGCGCGAGGCCAGGCGCTGCAGGGTCTGCCACTGCCCCTGCTGCACCGTGCGTGTCGCAAGGCCGATGAGCACCATGAAGATCGGGATGAGAGGGAGGGTGAGCACCACCGTCAGCCCCGAGATCCAGTCCTGCCACCACATCACTGCGACGATCAGCGGCGTCGCCACGATCGTCTGCACCAGCTGCGGCAGGTACCGGCCGAAGTACGCCTCGAGCGCGTCGAGGCCGCGCCCCGCGGTGATCGCGAGGGCGGCGGAGTTGCGGGAGCCGAGCCACCCCGGCCCGAGGACGCCGATCGCCGCGACGAGCGCCGTGCGCAGCTGCGTCTGCACTCCCGCCGCAGCGCGGGCGGCGACCGCCTCGCGGGCCCACAGCAGCACGGCACGCAGCGCGACCGCGAGGGCGAGGGCGCCGAGCGTGGGCAGGAGGTCGGCCGGCGGCATCCCGTCGATCGCTCCGGTGATCGCGCGCGTCAGCAGCCACGCGAACGCGACGATCACGGCCGTCTGAGCGACGGCGATCGCACCGATCGCGACGAAGAACCACCGCGAGGCGCTCGCATACCTCAAGAGCCGCGGGTCGACAGGCTTGCCCGAGGTCTGGCCCGGGCCGCCGCCGTTGTTCTCGTCCATCGCTCCTCCGACCCTACCGATCCGCCCCGCGCTCCCCTCCCACCCCGTTCACTTGCGCTGAACGTACGGGATGCGGTGCATTTCGCGGACGTTCAGCGCAAGTGAACTGGTCACGACGAGGGGGACGGATGCCGCGGGCCGCGGCATCCGCTCTCGACAGGTCAGTGCGCGGGCGCCGCCGCGGCCGCCTCGATGTGCGAGCGGGTGATGCGCTTGCGGAAGATCCAGTAGGTCCAGCCCTGGTAGGCGAGCACGAGCGGCAGGAAGATCAGCGCCGCCCACGACATGATCGTCAGCGTGTAGTCGGTGCTCGAGGCGTTCTCGATCGTGAGCGAGCCGGCCGGATCGCCGGTCGAGGGCATCACGAACGGGAACAGGGCGAACCAGACGGCGAGAACGGTGCTGACGATCGTGAAGGCGCCGAAGCCGAAGGCCCAGCCCTCGCGGCCGCGGGCGTTGGAGATCCACGACGCGATGAGCAGCACGGCCGCCACCGCCGACAGGGCCGCCGTGACGAGGGCGAATTCGCGGTCCTCGCCGAACGCCATGCCGACCGTCCACACCAGGAAGATCGCGGCCACGACGATCGTGAGAAGACCCGAGCGGCCCGCCAGCCGGCGCGCGTCGGCGGCGACCTGGCCGTCGGTCTTCAGCGCCACGAAGTACACCCCGTGCGTGAAGAAGAGCAGCAGCGTCGTGAGCCCGCCGAGCAGCCCGTACGCGTTGAGCAGGGTCAGGAACGACCCGATGAACTCGTGGTCCGCGTCCAGAGGCACACCCTGCACGATGTTGGCGACCGCGACGCCCCACAACAGCGCCGGCACGGCGGAGCCGACGACGATCATCGTGTCGAAGCCCCTCTTCCACCGCAGCGAGTCGCGCTGATGGCGGTACTCGAACGAGACGCCGCGCAGGATGAGCGCCAGCAGGATCAGCAGCAGCGCGAGGTAGAACCCGCTGAACAGCGTCGCGTACCACTCGGGAAAGGCGGCGAACAGGCAGGCGCCGGCGACGATGACCCAGGTCTCATTCAGGTCCCACACCGGGCCGATGGTGTTGATGACCTGGCGGCGGCTGACGTCGTTCTTGCCGAGGAACGGCAGCGACATGCCGACGCCGAAGTCGAACCCGTCGAGCACGAAGTAGCCGACGAAGAGGAATCCGACGATCCAGAACCAGAGGTAGGCGAGGTCCATGACGTTTCTCCTGGGCTCCTAGTAGACCGTGGTCGGGGTGTCTGCGACCGCGAGTTCCCGGGGGTCGGGGTCATCCGGGCCGGGCAGTGGATCGGGGCCCTGCTTCGAGGTCTTCATGATGAGCCCGAACTCGACCACCGCCAGCGCCGCGTAGATCAGGGTGAACGCGGTGAGCGAGATGAGCACGGTCCATCCCGGCACCGACGGCGAGACCCCGTCCTCGGTCAGCATCAGGCCGAACACGATCCAGGGCTGGCGGCCCATCTCGGTGAAGACCCAGCCCACGAGGATTGCGAGGAGGGACGCCGGCCACGCCCAGATCGCCAGTCGCCAGGCCCACGCGGGCACCTCGCGCTTGGCGTTCTTGCGGGTGAACCAGAGGCCCGCCACCGCGACGAGCGCGGCGACGCCGCCCAGGCCGATCATCCAGCGGAAGGCCCAGTAGGTGACCCAGAGGATCGGTGCGAAGTTGCCGTCGACCTGGTCGGCGAACTGCGGGAACAGCTCGGTCGTGTACTGCATGTTGAGGTCGTTGATGCCCTCGACGCAGCCGTCCAGCGAGTGCGTCGACAGCAGTGCGAGGAGGTAGGGGACGCGGATGGAGAACAGCTCGCTCGTGCCGTCGGGTGTGCCGAGGGTGAAGATCGAGAACGAGGCATCCGCTCCGCACACGGTGTTGAAGGTCGCCTCGGCGGCGGCCATCTTCATGGGCTGGGTGGCCACCATGACGAGGCTCAGCTGGTCGCCCGAGAGCGCGACGCCTGCGAACGCGGCGATCAGCCCCCAGAGGCCGAATTTCAGCGACGACCGCATCATGTCGACGTTCTGCCTGCGCAGCAGATGCCAGGCAGAGATCGACACGATGACGCCCGCGGTCATCATGAACGCCGCGAACAGCGTGTGCGGCAGGGCCGCCAGCGCGACCGGGTTGGTCAGCACCGCGAGGAAGTCGGTCATCTCGGCGCGCGAGCCGTCCTCGGCCATCTTGAAGCCGACGGGATTCTGCATGAAGGCGTTGGCGGCGAGGATGAAGTAGGCCGAGAACCAGGCGCCGATCGTGGCGATCCAGATACTCGCGAGGTGCAGCGCCTTGGGCAGCTTGTCCCACCCGAAGATCCACAGGCCGATGAAGGTCGCCTCGAAGAAGAACGCCATCAGGCCCTCGAAGGCGAGCGGTGCTCCGAAGACGTCGCCGACGAACCGGGAGTAGGACGACCAGTTCATGCCGAACTGAAACTCCTGCACGATGCCGGTGACGACGCCCATCGCGAAGTTGATCAGAAAGATCTTGCCGAAGAACCGCGTGAGGTGCAGCCATTTCAGCTTGCCGGTGCGGAACCAGGCCGTCTGGAAGATGGCGACCGTCAGGGCCATGCCGAGCGTGAGCGGCACGAAGAGGAAGTGGTACAGCGTCGTGAGGCCGAACTGCCAGCGCGCCAGGAGGAGGGGGTCCAGCAGATCCACGATGCGTTCTCCGATCGCTACGGGATTCCGTGTGGTCCGACCACAGTAACATGTGGTCAGACCACAGGGCGTGGCACTCCCGGGAAGCCGTACCCTCCTACAGGTTCCCAGCAAGCGAGCGCGGCGACGAGCCGTTGGCGCCGTGAATAAACCGTTGCACCGGAGCCGGGCGGGCTGTCGCGCGACTACCCTCGAATCATGGCGCCCCGGCAACAGCGAATGGGAGCGCCCGCGTGACCGCGATCCCGGTCACGATCGGGCGACGGCCCCTGCTGTCTCCGGCGGCGGGGGGCGCGGCTGTTCCCGCGGCACGCGCCGGCATGGACGCTTTCGCTTCCGGCCATGCACCGGCCGGCGACGCACCCACGGGTATCGGCGCGCCGCTCATCGACACGCACGGACGCGTGCACCGTGATCTGCGGATCTCGCTCACCGACCGCTGCTCGCTGCGCTGCACGTACTGCATGCCCGAGCAGGGCAACGAGTGGCTCGCCCGGACAAGCATCCTGACGCTCGACGAGATCGAGCGCATAGCCCGCCTGGCCGCGGCCGACGGCATCACGACATTCCGGCTCACGGGCGGTGAGCCGCTGCTGCGCACCGACATCGTCGAGGTGGTCCGCCGCCTTGCCGCGATCACGGGACCGGCCGGCGCTCCGGTCGAGATCGCGATGACGACCAACGGCATCCGCCTTCCCGAGCTGCTGCCCGGTCTGATCGAGGCGGGTCTCAACCGCCTGAACATCTCGATCGACACGCTGCGGCGCGACCGCTTCCACGAGCTCACGCGGCGCGACCGGCTCGATGATGTGCTCGAGGGGATCGCGGCGGCCGCGGCATCCGCTCTCCGGCCGCTGAAGCTCAACGCCGTGGCGATGCGCGACGTCAACGACGACGAGCTCGTCGACCTCGTGGAGTTCGCGATCGCCCACGACGCGCAGATGCGGTTCATCGAGCAGATGCCGCTGGACGCCGGTCACACCTGGGATCGCTCGCGGATGGTGACGCAGGACGAGATCCTCGCCGCGCTCGCCGAGCGGTGGACGCTCGCCCCGGTGCCGGGTCGTGGCGGCGCCCCCGCCGCGCGGTGGACGCTCGACGGCGGTCCGCATTCGGTGGGCGTCATCGCGTCGGTCACCGCGCCCTTCTGCGGCGACTGCGACCGCCTGCGGCTGACGGCCGACGGCCAGCTGCGCAACTGCCTGTTCTCGACCACCGAGTACGACGTGCTGCCAATCCTCCGCGACGGCCGCGGGGACGAGGCGGTCGACGCCGGCATCGACGGGATGCTGCGCTCCTGCGTCCGCGGCAAGCTGCCCGGGCACGCGATCAACGACCCGTCGTTCCTGCAGCCGGCGCGCGGGATGAACGCCATCGGGGGCTGACATGGGCCGCCTCACGACGCGCACGCCGGTCACCCGCATCTCGCTGAACGACGGCGACTTCGCGGTCCGCCGCCGCGCCGACACGCTCGTCGTCGAGGAGCCGCTCGAGATCCGCATCCTCGGCGAGGCGCTGACGGTCACCATGCGCACCCCCGGGCACGACCTGGAGCTGGCCGCGGGGTTCCTGGTGTCGGAGGGCGTCATCGCCACGAGCGGAGACCTCCGCTCGGCCATCCATTGCGGCGGACCCGGCACCGGCCCGGCCGCGGCGACTCCGCTGCTGACCATCGGTCCCGCGGCGGTCGGTACGCCGGCGTCGACCGAGAACACGTACAACGTCCTCGACATCGCACTAGCGCCGGGACTCGAGCCGCTGGTCACCGACATCGCCCGCAACTTCTACACGACCAGCTCGTGCGGCGTGTGCGGCACGTCGTCGATCGAGGCGATCGAGAAGCAGTCGCGCTACGACGTGGCGACGGATGCCGCAGCCGTCGACGCCGCCGTGATCACGACCCTTCCCGACGCGCTGAGGGCCGGGCAGGCGGTGTTCGAGAAGACCGGCGGCCTGCACGCCGCGGCGCTGTTCGACGCCGGGTCGGGGGAGCTCCTCGTGCTCCGCGAGGACGTCGGCCGCCACAATGCCGTCGACAAGGTCATCGGCTGGGCGGTGCTCGAAGACCGGCTGCCGCTGACCGGAACGGTGCTGCAGGTGTCGGGCCGGGCGAGCTTCGAGCTCGTGCAGAAGGCCGTGATGGCCGGCATCCCGATCTTGTCCGCCGTGTCGGCGCCCTCGTCCCTCGCGGTGGAACTCGCCGCCGCCTCGGGACTCACGCTCGTGGGGTTCGTGCGCGGATCCTCGATGAACGTCTACTCGCACCCCGAGCGGGTGCGCGTGCCGGCGGCCGCCGAGCTCTGATCCCTCCGGCCCGACTCAGTGTCGCGCGGCGGTGAGGTGCACGACGCACTGCGTCGGGTCGCACGAGGCGGCGATGCCCTCGACCCGCAGCGGGCCGCCGGCCTGCGCCAGCACGCTGTCCATGAGGCCCACGTGCACATCGCACAGGACGCCGCGATGATCGGCCGCCGGCGCATGCGGGCACGGCGTCAGATCCACCGTGAGCCCGCGCTCGTCGACAGCGGGGTCGAAACCGGCGTCGTTCAGGTCTTCCACGAGAGCGTCGAGCTGGTGGAGGGCGTCGGCGCCGAGCTCGGCATCCGTGTCCGATCCGTACACGCGACGCAGCAGGTCTCCGCGCCGCGCCGCGGCCTCGGCCCGGCGGATCGCCACCGGGCTGGAAGCCTCGCCCGCGCCGGTCGCCGCCGAGTAGAGCACGCGTGGGCGCCCCCGCGTGGTGCGCCGCTCGGTCTCGGCGATCACGTAGCCGGCATCGATCAGGCGCTGCACGTGCTCGCGCACCGTGTTGGCGTGGAGACCGGTGGCCTCGACCAGCTCCGAGATCGGCCGGTGCGGGCGCTCCTGGAGCAGGTGCATGATCTCGACGCGCGAGTAGCTCGAGATCGCGCTGTACCCGGCCGTCATGCACCCATTATCGCGGGAGCCTGCCGCCGATCGGGTCGCGCGGGCGCGGAGCGGATCAGAAGAGCTGGCCGAAGATCAGGATCGCGATGAAGAACACGGCCAGGATGGCGACGATGATCCCCAGCGTCCGGCCGGAGAGCTTCGCGACGCCCCACCCGATGAGCACGGGCACCGCGAACAGGAAGATCGCGACGATCCACCAGAACGTCGAGTATCCGGCGTTGCTGGCCTCTTCGAGGCGGCCGCCGAAGAGCTCCTGCGTCGCAGGGTGGGTGGCGAAGCGCACCGCGATCGAGATGGGGACCGCCACGAACACGAACACGACGAGCCCGATGAGCCAGCCCCAGAGGACGGGGCTGCCGTTGCCCGCGAGGACCCCGCCGTGAAGTTCGGGTTCGGGCTGGTGCTGCTGCTTGCCTGATGCCATGGGCATGACTCTAGCGGCGCGCGGCCGCGTCAGTCGCGAGTTGCGCCCGGACGTGGCGCTGCCCGCCGCTCATGGGGGAGGAGGCGGGCAGCGTCGGGGCGCCTGGGATCATCGCCTGGGGGTGCGATTCTCCGCGCTCACCATCCACGAGAGCTGCTCAACACGCTCGAGGACGGCGTGGAGGATGTCTGCACTCGTGGGGTCTTCTTCGTCGACGGCGTCGTGCACGTCGCGGCACGTTGCGGCCACGTCGTCCAGTCGTTCCGTCATGAGATCGATGACTTCCTTGGTCGCGATCTCGCCCTGCGGGAACTCCGGCAGGGTCGTGGTCTGTGCGACGACATCGCTGCGGCCGTCGGGGAGGGCGTGCAGCGAGCGCATCCGCTCGGCGACGGTGTCGGCGAAGTCCCGGGCCGCTTCGATGATCTCGTCGAGCTGCTGGTGGGTGTCGCGGAAATTGCGGCCCACGACGTTCCAATGCGCCTGCTTGCCCTGCAGTGAGAGCTCGATGAGGTCGACGAGCACCTTCTGCAGGTTCTCGCTGAGCGTCTCGGACGCCGTGAATCCGCGCTCGGCGTTCTGCTCGGGGGTGAGCTCCGCGCCCACTCCGCCGCGCGCCGTACGGCGCCTGCTCTTGGCCGTGCCGCTCGCGCTGCTCTTGCCGGCCGCACTCTGCGAGGTGCTCTTCTTCGCGGTGGTCGTCGCCACTGTCGCTCCGTTCCTGAGGCGCACCGGTGGGGGGCCGTCCGGGCCCGCCGTCGGGCGCCCTCGTCCAAGGATCCGCTGGGGCTAGCGGATGCCTCGACGGTAACCGGGTGGCGTCCTGTGCGCGCGGGGGTTGCCCTCCTGGCAGACGCGTGCTAGCCGTCGCCGCCGACCCGCGGTGCATGGTGGGATGGGATCGCCATGACACCGCCGAACCCCGTGCCTGACTCTGCCGGAGCGATCGCCGCCGCCGTCCGCGCCGGCGAAGCGTCCGCCCTCGAGATCGTCGAGAGTCACCTCCGGCGCATCGCCCGTTTCAATCCCGAGGTGAACGCGCTGAGCGTCCTCTTCGGCGATCGGGCGCGTGCGGCCGCCGTGGAGGTCGACGCGGCCCTCTCCGCGGGCGACGACCCGGGTCCGCTGGCGGGCGTGCCGTTCTCGGTGAAGGAGAACATCGACCTGACGTGGTCGGCGACGACGAATGGCTGGCGCGGGCTCGCCGACGCGGTGCCGGAGCGCGACGCCACGATCGTGCGCCGGCTGCGGCGGGCCGGCGCCGTGCCCGTCGGCCGCGGCAACATGCCCGACTTCGGCATGCGGTGGGACACCGACAACGATCTCTTCGGGCGCACCCTCAACCCGTGGAACCGCGACCGCAGCGCCGGCGGATCCAGCGGCGGCGACGCCGTCGCGGTCGCGACGGGCATGAGCGCGCTCGGGCTCGGCAACGACTTCGGCGGCTCGCTGCGTCTTCCCGCCTACGCCGCCGGTGTCGTCGGCCTGCGTCCTTCGCAGGGCCGGGTGCCGCGCGCGGCCGTCCGCGGGCAGTCGGTCGCACTCACGCTCCAGCAGTTCTCAGTCAACGGGCCCCTGGCGCGCACCGTCGGCGACGCCGCTCTCGCGCTCGGCGTGCTGCAGGGGTGGGATGCCGACGACCCGATGTCCGTCGTCGCCCCGCCGCCCTCGATCCACGTGCCCCGCCGCGTCGGCGTGGTGCGCGAACCCGGCGGGGGCGGCGTGCATCCCGAGGTGGCTGCCGGGATCGAACGGGCTGCGGCATCCCTCGCCCGCGACGGCTGGGATGTCGTCGACGTCGAGGCTCCGCACCTCGAGGAGGCAGCTGTGCTCTGGCGGCGGCTGTCGTGCACCGACATGCTGATGTCGCTCGATCCCGCTGTGCTGGGGCAGCCTCTCGGACGCTCAGCGACGTGGTTCCTGCGCGACAGCACGGCGGCAGCCGGCCCCTACGAGACGGCGCGCGAGTACGCCGAGGCGTGGGCGCGGCGGGCCGCGATCGCCGCGGACTGGCGCCGTCTGCAGGTCGATGTTCCGCTCCTTCTCGGCCCGGTGTCGACGTCGCGCATGCGGGAGCCCGACCACGACCTCGGCGGGCAGGAGCCGGCTGACCGTGCGTGGCGTGACCTGTGGCTCACGGTCGCCGCGAACTTCCTCGGACTACCCGCCCTGGCGCTTCCGACGGGACCCGGGACGGATGGGATGCCCACCGGCGTGCAACTCATCGGCCCGTCGTTCGGAGAGGACCTCCTCGTCGAGGCCGGACGTGCGGTAGAGGCAGGGGTGCCGCCGCTGGCCGCACTGCCGGGGCTGAGCCGGGCCTGACAGCGGCACACGCGGCTGACTACTCGCCGGCCAGGCGCCGCTGACGGCGGAGCGCGCCGGGCTCTCGGCACGGTGGCATCGGCGCGTCGACGGCGCCACGATGGGGGAGGGAGCGCGGCGTCGTCGGGTATCACAGGCACCCGCCGGTCCTCTTCCGAGACGGACAGCCGAACGGAGAGCCCATGTCTCGCACGCCCGCATCGCCGGTGGCGAGGTCCGACCTGCGCGGGCGCACCGCGCTCGTCACCGGCGCGAGCGACGGCGTCGGCGTCGAGATCGCCCGGGGCCTCGCTGCGGCGGGGGCGGACCTGGTGCTGCCGGTGCGCAACCGGGCGAAGGGTGAACGGGCGATCGAAAGCATCCGCGCGACCGTGCCGGGCGCGCGCGTGAGCCTGCGCGACCTCGACCTCGCCCGGCTGGAGACGGTGCGCGCGCTCGCCGACGAGCTGCGCGCCGAGCGCGGCCCGCTCGACATCCTCGTGCTCAACGCGGGCATCGTGCTGCTCGGCGATCCCGAGCGCCACGTCAGCGTCGACGGGTTCGAACTGCATTTCCAGACGAACTTCCTCGGACACTTCGCGCTCACGACGGCACTGCTGCCCCTGCTGGAGGAGCGGCGCGCGCGCGTCGCCGTGCAGCTGAGTCTCGCCGCGGGCGTCTCGAGGGTGCTTTGGGACGACCTGCAGAGCGAGCGCCACTACCGCCCACTTCGGGCGTACGGCGCCTCGAAGGTGGCACTCGGTCTGTTCGGGTACGAACTGGCACGTCGCTCCCGCGCTCGGGGGTCGGACGTCACGGTCGGTTTCAGCCATCCCGGCGTCGTTCCCGGCACCGCGATCGCGCCGGCGATGCGGGCGCGCGGGGGCAACAGCGCCGGCCGCGCACTCAGCGAGCGACTCGGGGGAACTCCGGCTCAGGCTGCGCAGTGCGCGCTGCTCGCGGCGACCGCCCCCGCCGAGGAGGCCCCGAGCTTCTTCGGCCCTTCGGGCGTGTTCCACTTCGGCGGTCCCGCCGCGCCGCAGCGGCCGTATCGCCGGCTCGCCGATCCGGCGGACTGCGCCCGCCTCTGGGGGCTCGCCGAACGCCTTCTGGGCGAGCGCATCGGCACGACCGCCCCCTGACCGACGACAGCATCGTTTCGCTTGCGCTGCTTGCACGCCCCGCCCGTCTGAATCCGTACGTTCAGCGCAAGTGGATCGACTCAGTCGGGCACGGGCAGGCGGAGGTTCGCGATCTCCGCGCTACGGGAACGGCGTCTCCGGCGTCTGCGGGAACGACGGCTCCGTCGGATGCGGCGCGAGCGGCTCTTCCGGCCAGGGCGCCGGTGGTTCGGCCGGCTGGTCCGGCATGGGCTGACCGGGCGCCGGCTGGTCGGGCGCCGGTTGGTCCGGAGGCGTGGTGCCCGGCGGCATCTCGCCCGGAGGGGGCTGGCCCGGGAACGGTTCGGGGACGGTGGGATCGGTCATGGCGAGTCCTCCAATTGTTCGGGCGCGTGTCGCCTCAGGGTCGGTGCCAGCATCCCGCTTCCGAGGGTGCGCTGTGAGGGCCTTGACCGCGTGCGGCAGAGGGACTACTACGCGTCGCGCGTGCCATCGTCTCGGAGCGCGCCGTGGGCGGCCGAGTCCCCGTCGAGCGCACCCCGAGTCTGCCCTCGACGTTCGTCAGAAGGGTGCAGCGGAGTCGTCGCCGGGGACGAAGACCACGCGGCGTGGGGGATCGTCGAAGTGGGCGCGGCCGGCGGGGCTGGTCCACTCGAGGGTGCCGCCGGGGAGTTGGCGGACCTTCCATTCGGTGGCGTGTTTCAACGTGTGGTGCCGAGCGCACAGGCAGGCGAGGTTGCGGATGTCGGTGGGTCCGCCGTGCGCGTGGTCGAGGGTGTGATCGTGGTCGCACCGCCGGGCTGGTCTTCGACACCCTGGGAATCGGCAATGCTGATCGCGGGCGTTCAAGAATCGCTGCTGCGCCGCGGTGGGTTGATATCGGTCGACGGCGAGCACCATCCCGGTGACCGGATTGGTCATGACGCGGTCCCACCCCGGTGCGGTGCCGGCGAGGCGGCGAGCCGTCTCGGGATCGACCGGCGCCACGCCGTCGAGTTCTGCGCCGCTGCTCGTGATTCCGGTGAGCGTCATCACCGGAACGGTGATCTGCACGATCGCGCGGATCGCCCCGAGCCCGCCGGGGGTGGCGTTGACGGTCGGGTCGATCCCCGGTGTGCCGGTCAACAGCATGTCGGCGACGAGGTCAGCCCGGATCTGATCGATGGTCCGTTCGTCGAACCACACGTCGTCTTCCCCGGCCGAGTCGCCGACGCCAGGGCCGGAGCCCAGGGCCTCACCGCCGGCCTCAGCGCCGCCGACCTCAGCGCCGCCGACCTCAGCGCCGCCGATCCCAGCGCCGCCGATCCCAGCGCCGCCGATTCCAGCGCCGCCGATCCCAGCGCCGCCAGGTTCGGTGTGGCCGGAGGTGGACGTGGCTGGGGCCGCGGCATCCGTCCCGCCGTTCGTCGCCAGCACGGCACGACGCCGTGCGGCGTCGGTGCGCTTGATGAGTTGCGCCTGGCGCGTGGTGCGCTCGATGATGCCGTGGGCGATGACGGTCGGCAGAAGCTGGCACAGCACTGACATGCCGTCGTCGACGTCGGTGACCCAGATGCGGCGCCCCCGCGCGGCGAGGTCGTGGCGTTCCTGCATGGTAAGTGGGTTGTGGATGTCGGCCTGTTGCTTCGCGTACGCGCGCGTGCGGGTGGGCGTGGTGGTCTCGGCGTAGTCGAGGACGGCTCGTTCGAACGCGGCGCGCGCGGCGGGGTCGTCGAGTGCGGCGCCGGTGTCGAGGATCGCGCTGACATGTCCGCGCGAAATGCGGCCCTGTTCGAGGGCGGTGACCGTGGACGGGAACGACGTGGTCAGGCGGTGCGCATCCCACATGTGCGACTGCATCATGCGGTCGCCGGCCCGGACGGCGAGCCCGAGCTCGGCCGCCAGCGCCCGCAGCGGCATGTCGCGCTCCTTGGACCGCGTCGATGGGATGCGAGCCTTCTGCGTCTCAGCGAGCGCGAACGCCTCGGCCAGCAGACGAAGCCTGCGGGCGTGGAGGGCGGCCTCCTCGTCGTGGAGGCGGCGCAGCTCATCGGCCAGGGCGCCGGCGCGTTGCGCCTCGACCTCGTCGCGTTGTGCGTCGTCCACGTTGTGCCCTTTCGCCGCGCAGCGCGCGACCGCGATCCTGATGGGGATCCCACCATGCGACACACGGGGCACAACGTGTATCGCGTCGTTCGAAGCCACCGGATCACCCGTCGCTTCGAATAGTTCCATCATGCCGGGGGCCTCCGACATGGCCGTTTCCGCGTGCGTGCCGAGGCCCAGCGCCGCCGCGGCCCCGCGGCGGAGCCATCCCAGCCCGCCAGCCGGCTGGGCCAGCGACATCCACCTCACTCATCCGAAGCACTCCCGCGCCGAGCGCGTGCAGCGCGGCATCAGCCCGGCTGACCGTTCGAATCTGGCGTGCGCCAGGCGGTGCAGCGTCAGGACGACGGTGCCCGGCTCCGGCCGTTCGCACGCCGTGGCGTCCGTAGGCTGGAGGGGTGGCATCCGTTCTCAACATCTCGGCGTATCTGTTCACGCGCATCGCCGACGCCGCCGAGCTGAAGCCGGTGCTGCGTGACCGCGCGGTGGCCGCCGGGCTCAAAGGCACGATCCTGCTCGCCGAGGAGGGCATCAACCTCTTCCTCGCGGGCGATGCCGATGCGGTGCGCGACTTCGTCGACGCGTTGCGTGCGGACCCGCGATTCGCGGAGCTGAGGACGAAGGAGAGCTGGTCCGAGACGCAGCCCTTCGGCAGGATGCTCGTCAAGGTGAAGCGCGAGATCATCCGCATGGACCACCCCGCCATCCGCCCCGAATCTGGCCGCGCGCCGTCGGTCGCGCCCGCGACGCTGCGCCGCTGGCTCGACCAGGGCCGAGACGACGAGGGGCGCGAAGTCGTGCTGCTCGACACGCGGAACGCCTTCGAGGTGGACTACGGCTCATTCGTCGGCGCACTGGACTGGCGCCTCGAGCGGTTCACCCAGTTCCCGGATGCCGCAGCCGCCGCCGCGGCGGACCTCGACGGCAAGACCGTGGTGAGCTACTGCACCGGCGGCATCCGCTGCGAGAAGGCGGCGATCTACCTTCGCGAGTCCGGCGTGGACGCGTACCAGCTGGACGGCGGGATCCTCGGCTACTTCGAGCAGGTCGGCGGCAACCACTGGAGCGGGGACTGCTTCGTGTTCGACGAGCGCGAAGCGCTCACCCCCGGCCTCGCTCCCCGGCCGGAGGTGCGCGCATGACGGGCGCCGCCCCGACGGCGCGTGCGACCGAGCGCCCCGCCCGGCGTGCGGTGGCGCTCGCGCTCGGGCTCGACATCGTGCTCGTGATCGCCTTCGCCGCGGTCGGCCGCGCGAGCCACGACTCGGACGTGTGGACGGGCCTCGGACAGACGGCGTGGCCGTTCCTCGCCGGCCTTGCGGCGGGCTGGCTCGTCACACGGGCGTGGCGCGCACCCGCAGCGCCCGTGCGGACCGGTCTCGGCGTGTGGGCGGTCACCGTGGCCGGAGGGATGCTGCTGCGCGCGGCATCCGGTCAGGGAACCGCGATCGCGTTCATCGTCGTCGCCGCCGTGACGCTGCTCGTCGCCCTCGTCGGCTGGCGCGTCATCGCCCCCGTCGTGCGCCGCGCGCGCCGGCGCTGAGGCGCAGAGCCCTTCGCGCAGCCGGGCGACCGAGGGGCGGCATCCGCTGTCTGCTGTCCGTGTGAAGCCGGGCGTCTGCCGACGCGCGTGGCAGCTGTTCACCTTCCGTTCCATTCGCGGTCCGGCGGTCTCGTAATTCGCCGTCACCTCGACGGGTTTGCATACCGGTGTTCTCGAAAATCCCCAGAACTCCGGAAGGAACCCCTCATGCGCCGCGTCGCAACCCCCGCACTCGGACTCCTCAGCATCGCCGCCCTCGCCCTCACCGGCTGCTCGGCCACGGCCTCGGCCTCGGGCTCCGACGCCACCGCGGACGCCCCCATCACCATCGCCACGCTCCCGCTCGGCGACGACCCCACCGCTGAGAACCCGATCGAGGCGTTCGCCGCCCTGATCGAGGAGGAGACCGGCCGCACGGTCGAGGTCACCGACGTCCCGGACTACCTGAGCGTCGTCGAGGCGATCCGCGCCGACCACGTCGACATCGGCATCATGAGCGGCTTCCCCTCGGCCCTCGCCGTCAACACCGGCGAGGTCGACGCGCTGCTGGCGTGGAAGGGCGACGACACCCCGGTGTCGACGTGCGTCGTTCTCGACGGCTCGCCGATCCAGGAGGTCGACGACCTCGCGGGCAAGACCATCGCGTTCGCCGACCAGGCGTCGAGCTCCGGCTACTTCATGCCGGTCTACATGCTCCACGAGGCCGGACTCGAGCAGGGCGAGGACTACGAGGCGATCTTCGCCGGCGGGCACGAGGGCAGCTTCGCCGCACTCGAGCAGGGCCAGGTGGATGCCGCCTGCACCGCGATCATGCTGACGCAGATGGGTGCTCCGTACTTCCCGTTCGCCGACGGCGAGTGGCGGGGCGTGGGTGAGAGCCCGTCGATGCCGGTCGCCGGCACGGTGCTCGTGCGGCAGTCGATCGACGACGACACCCGGACCCTCCTGGAGGAGGCGCTGCCGAAGGTCTTCTCGGAACCGAACGCCGAGGCGCTCGGCGCGCTCGGAGAGGGCTTCATCGGCCGCGAGACGATCATCGCGCCGGAGCCCGGGCTCTTCGAGGGCTTCGTCGACATCGCCGCCGTCGCGGGCGTCAAGCTCGAGGACCTGCGGTGACGGTGCTGACGGCGAGGACGGTGCCGACCGCGAAGACGGATGCCGCGCCCGCCGCGCCCGGCAGGTCGAACGGGGAGCCCGCCACTGCGCCGGTGCGGCCTGAGGCTCCGCAGGACGCGCCGACCACCGCCCCGGTGGTCGCCGTCCGCGGCCTCGCGGTCACGTACGACCGCACCCCTGTGCTCAGCGACGTCGATCTCGACCTGCACCCGGGCGAGACCGTGGCACTGCTCGGCGCTTCGGGATCAGGCAAGTCCACGCTGATGCGCAGCCTCACCGGGTTCGCGCCGATCACCGCCGGCAGCGTCCACGTCGCGGGGCACGAGGTCGCGTCGATGCGCGCCGGCGATCTGCGCGCCCTGCGTGCGCAGATGGGCCAGGTCTTCCAGCAGTTCAACCTGATCCCGCGTCTCAGCGTGCTCACGAACGTGCTGACCGGGGGACTCCACCACGCGGGGCCGCTCAACCTCGTCGGCGGGTTCACGCGTGAGCAGCGCACCCGCGCCCTCGAACTGCTCGACCGGGTCGGCATCGCCCACAAGGCGACCGAGCCTGCGCGTTCTCTCAGCGGCGGGCAGCAGCAGCGCGTCGCGATCGCGCGGGCGCTCATGCAGCGGCCTCGGGTGATCCTCGCCGACGAGCCGGTCGCCTCGCTCGACCCGAAGCTCGCCGACTCGGTGCTCACCCTGCTCCGCGGCATCGCGCGGGAGGACGGCATCCCGGTGCTCGTGAGTCTGCACGTGCTACCGCTGGCGCTCGCGCACAGCGACCGGGTGATCGGCCTGAAGCACGGCGAAGTCGTCGTCTCGGCGCCGACGTCGCGGCTCGACGCCGCCGCACTGTCGGTGGTCTACGACGACGAGGAGGCGAACGATGACGACGACCACTGACCGCCCGGCCGCGGGTACGCCCGGCCCGGATGAGAGGACCGCGAGCCGGCAGCGGCCCGTGCGCGACACGCAGGCGCCTCAGTTGGATCCCCACGAGCGCGAACGCCTCGAGCACGCGTTCCGCGTGCCGCGAGCCCGCTTCCTGCTGGGTGTCGTCGTCGCCGTCGCGGTGCTCATCTGGTCGTTCCAGGGAGCGGAGTTCAACTTCGCCAAGCTCGCCGAAGGCGCGGTCAACATGACCGAGTTCCTGGGACGCCTGTTTCCCCCCGACTTCTCGGACTTCGGCACGATCGTGGCGCTCCTGATCGAGACGCTGCAGATGGCGATCGTCGGAACGGTGCTGGGCGCGGTGCTGTCGCTCTTCGTCGCTTTCGCGGCCGCTTCGAACATCGCGCCGAAATGGGTGTACTACCCGGCGCGGTGGCTGATGAACATCATCCGGTCGGTACCCGACCTCGTCTTCGCGCTCATGTTCGTGTCGGCGGTGGGCCTCGGTCCGTTCGCGGGCATCCTCGCGATGACCCTCGGATCGCTCGGCTCCATCGGCAAGATCTTCGCCGAGGCGATGGAATCGGTCGATCGCGGGCCGATGGTGGCGATGGAGGCCGTCGGCGCCTCGAAACGGCAGATCATCCAGTACGGCATCCTGCCGCAGTCCGCGCCGCTGCTGGTGTCGTACACGCTGTTGCTGTTCGAGGGCAACGTGCGCGGCGCGACCATCCTCGGGCTCGTCGGCGCCGGCGGCATCGGCCTCGAGCTCACCACCGCGATGCGCATGTACGACTACGGACACCTCTGCGCGATCGTCATCTGCATCATCGTCCTGGTCACAGCGATCGACCAGGGCAGCGCATTCATCAGAAGGAGAATCACATGACCATCGCAGCCATCGACATCGAGCTGAGCGCCCCCGTGAACCTGCGCGACCTGGGCGGCATCCCGGTCGCAGGTGGTGCGCTGCGTGAAGGCTTCGCGATCCGCACCGACGATCTCGCCTACGTGACCGACGAGGTCGCCGAGCAGCTGGTCGGCGACGGCCTCACCGCGATCATCGACCTGCGCTCGCCCCTCGAGGTCGGCGTCACCGGTCGCGGCCCGTTCGCCGCGCACGCCGTGTCCTACCACCACCTGCCGCTCATCGCCAACGTGGGCGAGTCGATGGCGGCGGAGCGTCCGAGCTTCAGTCATGAGGCGATGGGCCAGATGTACGTGAACATGGTCGAAAGCGCGGCACCGCAGCTGGTCACGGCGTTGAACATCATCGCGTACACCCCGGGAACGACCGCTTTCCACTGTGCCGCCGGGCGCGACCGCACCGGGGTCCTCGCCGCGATGCTCCTGCTGGTGCTCGGCGCCGCCGACGACGATATCGTCGCCGACTACGCCCTCACCGGCGACAACATGGCGGCGATCATGCGGCGCACCCGCCCGGTGATGGCGGCGATGTGGAAGGCGTTCGGCTTCGACCCGGAGGCGGACGACGCGACGTCGTCGCTGTTGGAGGGGTCGATGGCCGTGTCGATGAGCCTCCTGCTCGCCACGCTGCGGGAGCGCCACGGCGACGCCCTCGCTCCGCTGCGCGCCGCCGGCCTCAGTGAGGCCACGGTCGCGCGCCTGCGGGAGCGGGCTGTCGCGGCATGACGGTCGTCGAGGCATCGTCCGGGACCGCGGTTCGCCGCGGTCCCGGCCGTCCCCGGGACGCCGACCTGGACGCGCAGATCCTGGCGGGCGCACTCGCCCTGATCGACGAGGGCGCGACCGTCACGGTCAGCCTCCTGGTGGCGCAGAGCGGGGTGAGCCGGGCCGCGATCTACCGGCGATGGCCGTCGCTGACGGCGCTGGTGGCGGCGGCGCTGGATGTCGGGCGCACTGTGCCGCCCGACATCCCCCTCACCGGCGACCTGCGCGATGCGGTGAGCGGTTCGCTGTTCGGCGGACAGCGCGTCAGCGTCGTCGGCTACTCCGAGGAGCGGTTCCGGCAGCGCATCCGGCTGGCGATGGCCGACCGCGACCTGCAGCAGGCGTACTGGGACTCGCACGTGTCGCGGCGCCGGGCGTCCTTGGAGCGAGCGCTGCAGGCGGGCGTCGAGCGCGGCATCCTGCGGAAGGGACTCGATCCCGCGACGTGTTTCGACCTCCTTGCGGGGGTCGTCTACTACCAGCTGGTGGTGCGCGGCGACACGCTGAGCGATCCCGTGGTCTGGAAGCGCTGTCAGGACGCGTTCGACATCGCCTGGCGCGGCATGGTCGCCGAGACCGGCTGACGACGGATGCCGGATGCCGGCGCCCCTGCTCCGTCGCAGGTGCCCGGCACCGGCTCTCACCCGGTCTTGCGCAGCCCGGTCTCGATCACGATCCGGTTGCCGTCGATCACGCCCGGGCCGTCCCCGGGGGTCGGAGCGGGGGCCGGGGTGATCTGCTCGGCCTCCCACACGGCCCGGGCGTTCTCGGCGCTCGGATGGAAGAACTCGTCGATGCCGAGCAGTCCGCCGGACGAATGCGCGGGCGCCTCGCCCTGCTTCCGCCGCCGATGTGTGTCGAACGCGAACCAGAGGAAGTACACGGGCAGCAGGGCGGCCAGCGTGGCGAAGCCCCACAGCATGATCTCGCCCATGTGCATGACGACAGGCTACGTCGTCGTCACCGGCGGGCGGTCATCGGTGGGCGAAGGCCTCCACGGTCGCATCAGCGGGAAGGTCCTCGAACCAGGCTTCGAAGGCCACCGGGGTGCCGTCGCCGGGGACCGCATCGAGGTAGGTGCTGGTTGCAGCGGCGATCGTGCCGTCGGCGGCTCGGGCGAGCACCGTGACGGCGACGAATTCCTGATCGTCGGCGAAGTGCGCGCTCGTCGTTCCTGTCACGGCGACGGTACCGTCCGTGCCGGCCGGGGTCGCGTCGACCTCCACGGTGAAGAACCCGGTCTCCGTGCCGGGCGACAGTGTCGCTTGCGAGGCTTCCGGCAGGTCGGCGTCGATGCGCGCGATCTCGGCATCGCCCAGATCGAAGAAGTAGCCCACCAAGGCCGTCTTGCCGGAGAGCAGCATCGTGTACGCCGGAGCCGATCCGATCATGGACCCGTCCTCCGCGTAGGCGTGGACCTCGGCGTACGCGTCGAACACGTAGTCCGCGTTCGGGTTGTCGACCACCACCGCGTACCACCAGACGTCGTCGTACTCGCGTCCGAACGCCGTCTCGGTCGCCGTCGGCTGCACCGGTGGGGGGAACTGTGCCCCCGGGTCGGGCTGCCCATCCGTTCCCGGTGCAGCGATGCCGGGGACGGAGTAGTCCTCCCCGTTGTACCCGTCGTACTCGTCGACGTCGCCGCCGGAGGAGCTGGTGAACGCACCGAAGACCCAGGCGACCGCGATCACGACGGTGAGGATGCCGCCGACGATGGAGAGCAGCAGCGCGCCGACTCCGAAGCCCTTGCCGCCTTGTTTGCGGCTGATCAGCGCGATCAGCGAGAGCACGAAGGAGACGCACAGCAGCAGCGGTGACAGCCAGCCGACTCCCGCCGAGCCGATGACCGCTGCGACGAGCAGCAGGAGGACCCCGGCACCCGCCATGGACAGCGCGACGACGGCGAGCGCCTTCGGCCGGGTGTCGATGCCTCCCGGTGGGAACGACCCGCCCGTGCCGAAGGCAGGCGCGCCCGGGTAGGACGGGGGTGGGGCGGCGGCAGCGCGTGCGTAGGGGGGCAGACCGGTGGCCGGTGCCGCGACGTGGGCCGCGTAAGCGGCGGAAGGCGCAGCATAGGCGGTGGGGTACGCGTACGTACCGGGTCGAGGAGCGGTGCCGGGATCGGCATACGACGGCGTGGCGTACGCATGGGCGAGGGGCGGCGTACCAGGCGAGGGGGCGGACGGGGCTTCGCCGGGTGCCGGGGTCACCTGTGAGGGAATGGCGTACGCGGGCATCGCATACTGCGGGGCATCCGGCGAGGGTGCCGTGTACGGGCGCGGCGACGCACCGTCCGCGACGGGACCCGTGGGTGCCCCGTCACTCGACGGCTGCTCGCCGGATGGCTGCTCGGCCGATGGTTGCTCGCCCGATGGCTGCGCGCTGGACGGCTGCTGGCCCGATGGCTGTGCGCTGGACGGCTGCTGGCCCGATGGCTGCTCGCCCGATGGCTGCGGGGGGCGGGGATCGGACATGCGGCTCCTCTTCTCGGTCCTCCGAGTCTGCCCTACGCCGCCGACGGCGCGCGGATCGGCCGCGCCGACGCGCGTCGGGCGAACAGAACGGCGCCTCCCGTGGAATCCGCAGGGATCCGGGGGAGGCGCCGCGCCGGCAGACGTTGGTTCAGCTGAGGCCGTTGTCGGCGAGCCAGTCCGCCGCGATGTCCTCGGGCGAGCGCTGCTCCTCTGTGGACTCGACGTTGAGCGCGACGAGACCCTCGGGGGTCAGCGCTGCGCTCACGGCGTTGATGACGTCAGCGATGTCATCGGCGATCTCGGCGTTCACGACCGGGACGACGTTCGACGCGAGGAAGAGGCCATCCGGGTCTTCCAGCGTCACGAGGTCTTCCGTCTCGATCCGCGGGTCGGCGCTGTACACGTTGGCGATCTGGATGTTGCCCGCGACCAGTTCGTCGACGGTGGTGTCGGCGGTGGCCTGGAACGACACCGTGACGCCGTAGAGCTCCTGGAGTCCGGTCGGCCCATACGGGCGCTCCTCCAGTTCGGGCGCGCCGCCGAGCACCAACCCGTCGATCCCCGCGAGGTCGGCGATCGTAGCCAGTCCGTTCTCGTCGGCGAAGGCGGCCGTGACGTTGTACGAGTCCTGGTCGGTCGCCGACGACTGGTCGAGCACGGTCAGGCCCTCGGGCAGTGCCTCCTGCAGCGCGGCGTAGACGTCCTCGGAGGTCGTCGCCGTGGTGTCGGGCTCGAAGTACTGCAGCAGGTTGCCGGTGTACTCGGGGAACAGGTCGATCTCGCCGTCCTCGAGCGCCGGCATGTAGGCATCCCGCTGGCCGATGTTGAAGTTGCGCTCGACCGTGAAGCCGCCGGCTTCGAGGGCCTGCGCGTAGATCTCGGCGATGATCTCGTTCGAGTAGTAGGCCTGCGAGCCGATGACGATGGCCGAGGAGTCGCCGGTGTCGCCCGTGTCGGTGCTGTCGCCGCTCAGTGGGTCGCTCGAGGCGCAGCCGGCGAGCGCGAGCGCGGCGATGGCGGTCCCGGCGAGCGCCGCGGTCAGGCGCGTGCGTGCTGTGGACATTTTCGTTACCTCCGGTGTGGTGGGATCAGCGGGAGAACTGCGGAGCGCGGGCGAGCGCGGGGACGCCGCCCTGGGAGCGTTTACGGGCGCCGTCCGTGCGAGGCACGGCGACGCGGGCGAGCAGGGCGAAGAGCCCGTCGAGGACCAGGGCGAGCGCGACGACCACGATCGACGCGCCGAGGATCTCGGCGAAGTCGCGCAGCGCGATGCCCTGCAGGATGTAGTAGCCGAGTCCGCCCACGCCGATGTACGCGCCGATGGTGACGGTGGCGACCACCTGCAGCGTCGCGGAGCGCAGCCCGCCGATGAGGAGCGAGAGTCCGAGTGGCATCTCGATCCGGAACAGGATCTGCCACTGGGTCATTCCCATTGCGCGACCGGCGTCGATCACGGTCCTGTCGATCGCCTCGATTCCTGCGTACGCGCCGGCGAGGATCGAGGGGATCGCGAGCACCACGAATGTGGCCACGGCAGCCTCGGTCTTGAACGCCACACCCAGCAGCAGGCTCAGCAGGACGACGAGTCCGAGGGCCGGGAGAGCCCGGGCGGCACCCGAGAGGAAGACTGCGAGCTCGCGCCCTCGGCCGGTGTGTCCGATGAGCCACCCGATCGGGATGGCGATCACCGCCGCGATCGCAACGGAGCCGAAGGTGAACGCGAGGTGCTGGGCGATGGCCGTGGGCAGCGGCAGCGAGCCGGTCAGCCGCGCGGGCGCGAAGATCCAGGCGAGCGCCTCGGCGAGCAGGTTCATGCCGTCACCGCCCGGAGGCGGGCCTGCTTGGGCGGCGAGATGCGCCGGGTCCAGGGCATGAGCGCGCGCCCGGCCAGGAGGAGCAGCCCGTCGATGACGACGGCGATGACCACGACCGCGACGACGCCGGCGAAGACTTCGGCGATGATGCGACGCTGCGACCCGTTCGTGAAGAGGTAGCCCAGATTCTCGACGCCGATCAGGGCGCCGACGGTCGCGAGGGAGATCGTCGACATCGCGGTCACCCGCAGGCCGGCGAGCACGACCGGGCCAGAGAGCGGAAAGTCCACCGTCCAGAACCGTCGCCACGCGCCGAAGCCGACCGCCACCGCGGCGGAGCGCGTCACCGGGTCGACCGAGCCGAGCCCCTCGGTCACCGAGCGGGTCATGATCGCGACGGCGTAGATCGTGAGAGCGATGACGAGGTTCAGCTCGGACAGGTACGGCACGCCGAACAGCGTCAGCAGAGCGAACAGGGCGAACGACGGGATCGTATAGAGGAGACCGATCACCGTCAGCACGGTGCCTCGCAGCTTCGTGTACCGGAACGCCAGCCACCCCAGGGGAATGGACAGCAGGAACCCGGCAAGGATCGCGACCGCGCTCTGACGCAGGTGGTCGAGGGTCAGCGCCCCGATCAGGTCGAGGTTGTCGAGCACCCAGTTCACGGCTCGTCCTCCACGAGCACGCCCTGCGTGCGCCCCGCCGGGTCGACGAGCACCGTGCCGCGCGGCGTCTGCTTGGCCCGCAGGGCCCGCGCGCCGCGCTCGACCCCGATGAAGTCGGCGACGAAGTCGCTCGCCGGGTTCTCGATGATCTCGCTCGGGCTGCCGATCTGGGCGACGCGCGCGCCCTTCTCGAGGATCACGACCTGGTCGCCGAGCAGGAACGCCTCGTCGATGTCGTGGGTCACGAACACGATCGTCTTGTCGAGCTCACCCTGCAGGCGCAGGGTCTCGGTCTGCAGCTCTCTGCGGACGATCGGGTCCACGGCGCCGAACGGCTCGTCCATCAGGAGGATGTTGGGGTCGACGGCGAGGGCTCGCGCGACACCCACGCGCTGCTGCTGGCCACCCGACAGCTGGCTCGGATACCGCTTGGCCAGTCCGCGCTCGAGGCCGACGACATCCATCAGCTCGAGGGCGCGCTCGCGGGCCTTCGCACGGGGGACGCCGCTGAGCACGGGAACCGTCGCGATGTTGTCGACGACCGAGAAGTGAGGGAGGAGGCCCGCGTTCTGCAGGACGTAGCCGATGCCGCGGCGCAGGGCCACCGGGTCCCGACCCGAGATGGGCTGGTCATCGATGGCGATGACACCCGCACTGGGCTCGACGAGCCGGTTGATCATACGCAGCAGCGTGGTCTTGCCACTGCCCGACGAGCCGACGAGCACCGTGGTCTTGTGCGCGGGGATGAGCACGCTGAAGTCGTCGACGGCGACGGTGCCATCCGGGTACCGCTTCGAGACCCCGCGGAATTCGATCGCCATGCTGCCCTTTCGGCCGGGGTTCCCACATAACCACAGGCCGACGACATCATGACGGAGGCCGACAGACGCCCTGATCTCCGGTATCCTCGCCCCCCGCGATGCGGCGGCATCAGTCTCGCCTGTGTCGCGGGACGCGGCTACGTTGGGGCGCATGACTTCTCGCGAGTACGACCTCATCGTGATCGGAGCCGGCCCCGTCGGCGAGAACGTGGCAGACCGGGCAACGCAGGGCGGCTTGTCGGTCGTCGTCGTCGAGAGCGAGCTCGTCGGCGGCGAATGCTCGTACTGGGCGTGCATCCCGTCGAAGGCGCTGCTGCGTCCGGGTGCGGCGCTGCGGGCCGCGCGGGCGGTCGGCGGGGCGGCACAGGCAGTGACCGGCGAGATCGATGTGGCGGCGAGCCTGCACCGCCGCGATGAGCTCGTGCATCACTGGGACGACACCTCGCAGGTCGACTGGCTGCACGGCGCCGGCATCGATCTCGTCCGCGGGCACGGGCGGCTCACCGGTGAGCGCGAAGTCACCGTCACCGACGCGGACGGCGTCGAGACGGTACTGGTCGCCCGCCACGCGGTCACCGTCTCCACCGGTTCGGCGGCGCTGCTCCCCGACATCCCCGGCCTCCGCGAGGTCCAGCCGTGGACGAGCCGCGAAGCCACCGGCGTGCAAGACGTGCCGGCATCCCTTGTGGTGCTGGGCGGCGGTGTCGTCGGCAGCGAGATGGCGACGCTCTTCACCTCGTTCGGCGCGACCGTCACGGTCATCGCGCGGTCCGGCCTGCTGGGGGGCGTCGAGCCCTTCGCGGGCGAGGCGGTCGCGAGGGCGCTGACGGATGCCGGAGCCGCCGTGCGCACCGGCGTCGAGGTCGAGCGCGCGGCGCGCGACGGCGACGGCGATGTCGTGCTGTCGCTGTCGGACGGCTCTGAGGTGCGCGCGGCCGAGGTGCTGGTCGCGACGGGACGCGTGCCCCGCACGGCCGACATCGGTCTCGAGAGCGTCGGGCTCGAGCCCGGTTCGTGGCTCGATGTCGACGACACGCTGCGCGTCCGCGGCGTCGACTGGCTCTACGCGGTGGGCGACGTCAACCACCGCGCGCTGCTCACGCACCAGGGCAAGTACCAGGCGCGCGCCGCAGGCGATGTCATCGCCGCGCGTGCGCAGGCGGCGGAGATCGACGACGCCCCCTGGGGCGCCCACGTCGCGACGGCGGATCACTCCGCGGTCCCGCAGGTGATCTTCACCGATCCCGAAGTGGCGTCGGTCGGTCACACCGAGAAGTCCGCGCGCGCGGCGGGGCTCGACGTCCGGGTCATCGACTACGACCTGTCGTGGCTCGCGGGCTCGAGCGAACTGGCCGACGACTACCAGGGGCGGGCGCGGGCGATCGTCGACGAGAAGCGGCGCGTCCTCGTCGGTGCCACCTTCGTCGGCCAGGACGTCGGCGAGATGCTGCACGCGGCGACGATCGCGATCGTCGGCGAGGTGTCGATCGAGCGCCTGTGGCACGCGGTGCCGTCGTATCCGACGATCAATGAAGTGTGGCTCCGCTGGCTCGAGGAGTTCGGCCGCTGATCGAGGTCCCATCCGAGCAGTCGGTACCGGCGGAGAGATGGATGCTGCGGCGCCGGAAAGTGCTTCGTCACTCGATCCTCGACCGCTACGGTGAGGGACATCACGACTTCCGATCGGGTGCTGGGGCGGGCCGAGGAGTTGCACACCCTCCGCGCGCTCATCACGCACGCGCGCAACGGGGTGAGCAGCGCGGTGCTCGTGCAGGGCGACCCGGGTGTGGGCAAGACGACACTGATCGAGGAGGTGATCCGCGACCTCGCCGATGTGCGGGTGCCTCGCATCACCGGCTACGAGGTCGAGTCGACCCTCGCATACGGCGCGATGCAGCGCCTGGGGCGACCGCTCGCCGGTTACGTCGATGACATCCCGCCGACGCAGCAGAGCGCACTGCGCGTGGCCGCCGGCCTGGCCGAGGGCCCCCCGCCGGAACGTGCGCTGGTGGGCCTCGCCGTGCTGTCGGTGCTCGCGCGGGCGGGGGACGACACCACCACCATCTGCGTCGTCGACGACGCGCACCATCTGGACGCGGAATCGCTCGAGGTGCTGGGGGTCGTCGCCCGGCGCCTCTCCGCAGAGGCGGTGGCGCTCGTATTCGTCTCGCGGGAGGACGACGGCGTCGACCGCGCACTCGCCGGGGTGCCGCGCCTGCGGTTGTCAGGACTGGACGCCGACACAGCGGCGACGGTGCTCCGGGCATCAGTGCGCGCCAAGATCGATCCTGCGGTCGTCGCCGAGATCGTGAGCTACACGGCGGGCAATCCACTGGCACTGCGGGACCTCGGCGAGCAGCTCTCGGCGCATGAGCTCACGTCGATCGCGATCGGCCGCGCACCGGCTCCGCTCGGTCCACGCCTTGAGGATCACTATTCGGCGCAGGTCGCGACGCTCTCCCCGGCGACGCGGATGTGGCTGCTGCTGGCTGCGGCCGAGTCGACCGGCGATGCGGGCGTCGTGCGGGGGGCAGCGAGCGCACTGGGGCTCGCCGACGATGCGGCGACCGAGGCCGAGAGGCTGCGGCTGGTCGAGGTGCGTGAGCGGGTCAGGTTCCGGCATCCGCTCGTGCGATCCGCGGTGTACGGCGGCATGCCCGACGCCGACCGGCGAAGGGCGCACGCCGCGCTGCGCGACCAGACGGCCGGGCGCGGCCACCGCGAGCTCGCGGCGTGGCATGCCGCGGCGGCCTGCGCCGGCACTGATGCCGCCGTCGCCGAGGAGCTCGCCGTGGTCGCCGACCTCGCCGGCGCACGAGGGGGTACGAAATCCCGCGCACTGCTGCTCGCGCGGGCTGCAGAGCTGGCCCCTTCGCCGCGGCTGCAGAGCGAGTGGCTCGTCGGCGCTGCCGAGGCCGCGATCGCGGCGGGCGCCGGCGTGCTCTCGCGCCAGCTGCTGGAACGCGTCGAACCGGCCTTTCTGGACCCCATCGGACGCGGTCGGATGCTGGTGGTCGAGGCGATCTGCACCATCTATCTGGCCGACCCGACCTCGATGCGAGACACACCGGCGGTGCTGATGGCGGCCGCCGACGAGTTCCGCGGCCGGGCCAGCGCCCTCGAGCAGAAGACGCTCCTTCTCGCCTTGAATTCGGCGATGTCCGTCGAGGACCGTGCTGTCGGCGCCCGCGTCGAAGAGCTCGCGGTGCGCATGCGTTCTGCTGCGGAGGGCGACGGCAGCGTGTACGCGATCGCGCTGCGGGCCATCGCCTCGTTCGCGCTCGACGACTACGTCGAGGCGCTGCCGTCGCTGCGCGAGGCGGTGGCGATGCTCGAGGGCCTCGACGACGATGTGCTGTTGGACTTCAGCTTCTACACCGTCGCTCCCTGCATCGCGACGTGGGACTGCGACGCGGCATCCCGTCTGCTCTCACGCACCGTGCGCCTGGGGCGTGAGCGCGGGGCGTTGCGAGAGGTGGACGGTGCGCTGTGGGTGCTGAGCGCGGTGGAGCTGTCGCGCATGAATCCGGCTCGGGCGAGTGAGTATCTCGCGCAGGCGGAGGAGCTTCGGCGCGCCCTCGGCTATGTCGACGAGCAGACCGTCAACGCTGCGCAGCTGGCATGGCAGGGCGCGCCGCGGGCCACCGTGGAGCAGATCATCGACGGCATGGGCGCGCTCGGCTACGGCGGTGTCGCGCGGATGGCTGTCGGCGCACTCGGCATCGTCGAGATCGCTGAAGGGGACTATGCCTCGGCGTTCGAGCGCCTGTCGCACCTGGTGGAGCATCCCTTTCTGCAGGCGAGCTTCCATCACATTCCCGAACTCGTCGAGGCCGCCGTGCGCAGCGGCAACGTTGCCGCGGCGCATACGGCGGCGGCCAGCATGCGGAGGTACGCCGCCGCGTCTGGGTCGCCGTGGGCACGCGGCCTCGCCGCACGATGCGATGCCCTTCTCGCCGGCGACGGCGACGCCGAGGCCCTCTACCTCGCGTCCATCGGGCTGCTCGACACTCCGAGCCATCGAGGCGACGCCGCCCGCAGCCGCCTCGTCTACGGCGAATGGCTGCGCCGCATGCGACGGCGCAGCGACGCGCGGGTCCCGCTGCATGCCGCCCGCGAAGCGTTCCTGGACGTCGGCGCGACAGGCTTCGCCGAGCGTGCGCGTCGCGAGCTGACCGCCGCCGGCGAGCAGATCAGCGAGCCCGCGCTACCCATGGGGCAGCTCACGCCGCAGGAGGCCGAGGTGGCGCGGCTCGCCGCGCGCGGAGCTACCAACGCCGACATCGGCTCTGCGCTGTTCATCAGCTCCAACACCGTGGACTATCACCTGCGCAAGGTCTTCCGGAAGCTCGGCGTCTCGTCGCGACGTCAGCTCACCGACCACTTCCCACCCCGCTGAGCATCGCCGGGACGGATGTCCCTGGCGCGTGGTGCCAGAGCTCTCGACGGCGGTGGCGACTACGTGCGCACGTGATGCGCGGGAGCGCTCCCGCGCCGGACCATGGCAGCACCGAAGGGAGCCGGCCATGCCTTACCTCACCACGGAAGACGGCACGCAGATCTTCTACATCGACTGGGGCGACGGGGCGCCCGTGCTGCTGAGCCACGGCTGGCCGCTCAACTCTGACGCGTGGGAGGCCTCGGCGCGGTTCCTCGCCGAGCGCGGTCACCGCGTCGTGGCGCACGATCGCCGCGGCCACGGCCGGTCGACCCGCAGCTGGAACGGCAACGACATGGACACCTACGCCGACGACCTCGCGTGTCTCGTCGATCGGCTCGATCTCTCAGGGCTGACTCTGGTCGGACACTCGACGGGTGGGGGCGAGGTCGTGCGGTACGTCGCTCGGCACGGATCCGCACGGGTGGCGAGGATGGTGCTCGTCTCTGCCGTGCCGCCGCTCATGGTGCACGCCGATGACAATCCCGGCGGGCTCCCCCTCGATGTCTTCGACGGGATCCGAGCCGGTGAGGTGGCGAATCGATCCCAGCTCTACCGCGACCTGGCCGATGGCCCGTTCTTCGGTCACAACCGTTCCGGCGCCATCGCGCAGGGCACCCGCGACGCGTTCTGGTCCCAGGGGCTCGCCTCGGGCACCCACAACGCCCACGAATGCATCGCGGCGTTCTCCGCGACGGACTTCCGGAAAGATCTTGCAGCGATCGACGTGCCCGTCCTCGTGATCCATGGCGACGACGACCAGATCGTGCCGTTCGAGATCAGCGGCCGGCTGTCGGCCCAGTTGATCCCGGATGCGCGGCTCGTGGTGTACGCCGGCGGCGCACACGGCCTGCCCGATACGGCGCGAGAGCGCCTCCACGCGGATCTGCTCGCCTTCATCGGCGAGTGAGCCGTCGCCCTCCTCGACCTGTGGTGATCGGCACCACGGCATTGCTACACGAATCCGGAAGGAAGAATCCATGTTCCGACACACGCGTCGCGTGGCGCTCGCCGCCGCGGCAGCGACCACGCTCGCCCTCCTGATCGGCGGGGCGGCGCTGCCGGCCACCGCCGAGCCGGCCGACACCGCACGGCCCTCCACTCCCAAGCCGACGATCGTGCTGGTCCACGGCGCGTTCGCCGACTCGAGCGGATGGTCGATCGTCGGCACCGCCCTGCAGGCGGAGGGCTATCCCGTGATCGCCTTCTCGAACCCGCTGCGAGGATTGACCTACGACAGCGAGTACCTGCGGCAGTTCCTGAGCACGATCGAGGGACCGATCGTCCTCGTCGGCCATTCCTACGGCGGTGCGCTGATCACGAACGCCGCCACCGGCAACCCGAACGTGAAGTCCCTCGTGTACATCGCCGCCTACGCCCTCGACGCCGGCGAGTCGGTCGCCCAGGCGAACGGGCTCGGCGGTGGTCACACCGATGTCACCGATCATCTGGTGGTGCGGCCCTTCCCGGGAGCGTCCGAGGGCGATGCCGACGCCTACATCGACCCGGCCGCCTTCCCCGAGCTGTTCGCACAGGATCTGCCGCTCGTCGTCGCGCAGAACATGGCGGCCACCCAGCGTCCGGGTGCGTTCGCCTCGCTGGTCACGCCGTCCGGCGAACCCGCGTGGAAGACGATCCCGAGCTGGTACATGGTCGCCACGCAGGACCGCATCATCCCGCCGGAGGCGGAGCGGGCGATGGCGGAGCGCGCGGGTGCGAAGGTCGTCGAGGTCAAGAGCTCCCACGTGCCGATGATCAGTCAGCCTCTGAAGGTGCTGTCGCTGATCAGATCCGCGGCCAAGTGAGGCGACGGATGCCGCGGCCCGGGTTCTCCGCCCGGGTCGCGGCATCCGTCGTTCCGGTCTCATCCCTGCGGCGGCGCGGGGTACGGGCGCTCCTGGAGGAGCTTCGCGAGATGAGCGGCGTTGCGGGCGAGGGTCGCCGTGGTCGACGCGACCTTCTCAGGCGTCTCGGGCAGGTCCTTGTAGTCGGTGGTCTGCATCGCCTCGCCGTTCCAGTAGACCCCGCCCTGCGAGGGGATGGTGAAGCCGACGTCGCCGAGCGCCTGGTAGAGATCGGCCGTGATGGCGTGAGCGCCGTCCTCATTGCCGACGACCACCGTCACCGCGACCTTGCCGGCGAGGATCGCGCGCCCCTCGTCGTCCGTCTCCGACAGCTCGGCGTCGAGGCGCTCGAGCACGCGCTGCGCGACGCTCGAGAGGTGTCCCATCCACGTCGGCGTGGCGAAGACCAGGATGTCGCTGGCCAGCACCTTCTCGCGGATCTGCGGCCACTGATCTCCGTCGCCCATGTCGGCTTCCACTCCCGGCCGGATGTCGAGGTCGACCACCCGGACCTGTTCGCCGGCGACGTCGTGCTCGGCGAGCGCGTCGAGTACCTGCTGGGCGAGCAGTTCGCCGCTCGAGGCATCCGGCGAGGGCTTCAGGGTGCAGTTCAGTGCGAGTGCGCGGAGCATGTCGATTCCTTTCGCGTCGGTGGGCACGCTACGGAACCCGCGGCGTTCCCGGCGGGGCCTTGACAGGGTCTCCCGCAGGTGGGTGGTGGTCGCGCGGGGTAGCCTTGCCCTCCCAACCGCTGCTCCTCAAGGAGGTGGCATATGAGGCCTGAGCCATCGCCGGTCGGCCCCGGTCAGGAGTCCGTCTGGGACTACCCGCGTCCGCCGCGCGTCGAACACGTGGCTCGACGTGCCGTGATCCGCCTGGGCGGTGAGGTGATCGTCGACACCGACGACGTCGTCCGCGTGCTGGAGACGAGTCATCCGCCGGTCTACTACCTGCCGATCTCCGCGTTCGCCCCGGAGGCGCTGACGCCGGGCGAGGGGTCGTCGTACTGCGAGTTCAAGGGCAGCGCCCGGTACTTCGACGTGCGCGGCGGGGATCGGCTGCGACCGCGCGCGGCGTGGGCGTATCCGCATCCCGCCGAGGGTTTCGAGTCCCTCGAAGGCCGGGTCGCGGTGTACCCCCGTGAGATGGACCTCTGCACGATCGACGGCATCGAGGTCCGGCCGCAACCTGGGCGGTTCTACGGCGGGTGGATCACCCCGGAGATCGTCGGGCCGTTCAAGGGGGACCACGGCTCCATGGGGTGGTGACGCTCCCGTCCCCGTCGGTGCGGGGCATCCGTCACCGCGATCTGCACAGCGAACACCCAGCCGGCTCCCTTGTCGAGCGATATATCGCTAGGTATCGTCGGCATATCGGCACACACTCGTTCAGGAGGTCGTCATGAGCGGTTCGTTCCCCGGATTCGGTTCCCGTCCAAGTGGTCAGGGCTCCGGTCTGCCCGGCAGTCTGTGGGATGCCATGGACCAGTTGAAGGATGCCTTCGAGCGCGGGTTCTCGCCGCGCGTCGGGCGCGGCGATGTGCGGGCCGCGGTGCTCGCGATCCTCGCTGAGAAGCCCATGCACGGCTACCAGATCATCCAGGAGATCGAGGCACGCAGCGACGGCGCGTGGAAGCCCAGCCCGGGGTCGGTTTATCCGACCCTGCAGCTCCTCGCCGACGAGGGCCTCGTGGCGGCGGAGGAGGCGAACGGCAAGAAGACGTACTCGCTCACGGAGGCCGGCCGCGCCGAGGCGGCGGCCGCCGACGGACAGTCCGCGCCCTGGGAGTCCTTCGGCTCCCGCGACACGGGGCGCACCAGCGCCCTCCCCAAGGCGGGCGCGAAGCTCGCGCAGGCGGCCGCTCAGGTCGGACGCGGGGGTACGCCCGAACAGGTGGCGCAGGCGGTCGAGGTGCTGGACGAGGCGCGGCGTAAGCTCTACTCGATCCTCGCTCAGGACTGAGGGGCAGGCCGGGTGCCGGCACGGCACCACGACCCGCGCGCCTATTGGCGCACGGTATTCCGGGCGACCGGGATCGCGGGCACGGCTGATGACCTGATCCGCACCGCCTAGGAGCTTCGATGGCCGACGTCGGGAACCCGCGCGCCCGCTATCGCCGGATCCTGCGGTTCGCCGGGCGCTATATGGTCCAGGCGTGGTGGTACGAACTGTTCCTGCCGCGGTTCGGGCTCGGCGCGCTCGCCGCCCGCGGACGCACCCGGCGGCTGCGCACCATCGCGCGCCGCTTCCACGCGCTGGCGGTCCAGTACGGCGGGCTCATGATCAAGGTGGGCCAGTTCCTGTCATCGCGCCTCGACGTCCTGCCGCCCGAGATCACGAAGGAGCTCGAGGGCCTGCAGGACGAGGTGCCGCCGGTCGCCTTCCCCGCGATCCGCGAGCTCGCGGAGGCGGAGCTGGGTGTGCCACTGAGCCGCGCGTTCGAGTGGGTCGATGAGACACCGGTGGCCGCGGCATCCCTCGGCCAAGCGCACCGTGCCCGGTTGACATCGGCAGACGCCGCGGAGACCGGGTTCGCGGACGTCGTCGTCAAGGTGCAGCGGCCGGGGATCGAGGCGATCGTCGACGTCGACCTCGCCGCCCTCCGGCGCGTGGCCGGCTGGCTCAGCCGGGTCAAGGTCGTGCGCGACCACGTCGACCTGCCGCAGCTCGTCGAGGAGTTCGCGCACACCAGCCGCGAGGAGATCGACTACCTCCACGAGGCCCAGAACGCGGAGCGGTTCGCCGCCGACGTCGCCGGTGACCCGCGCGTCGCAGCCCCCGAGATCGCCTGGGAGCGCACCACCCGTCGCGTGCTGACGCTCCAGGACGTCACCGCGATCAAGATCAACGACGTCGAGGGGCTGCGGGCGGCCGGAATCGACCCGGCCGCCGTCGCGGTCGAGTTCGCCAACGTGATGTTCGATCAGCTCTTCCTCCGGGGCTTCTTCCACGCCGACCCGCATCCGGGCAACATCTTCGTGACCCCGGTGACGCGCGCGGCCGGCGACACCCGGCATCCCTGGACCCTCACGTTCATCGACTTCGGCATGATGGGCGAGGTGCCCGACACGCTGCGGCACAGCCTGCAGCGGCTCATGATCGCGGTGGCCTCGCGCAACAGCCGGCAGATGATCGACAGCATCCGAGCGGTCGGTGTGCTGCTCCCGTCTGCTGACACCATCGAGCTCGAGCGGGCCATGACCACGCTGTTCGCCCGGTTCGGCGGCATGGGCTTCGCCGAGCTGCAGAAGGTCGATCCGCGAGAGTTCCGCGATTTCGCGAAGGAGTTCGGCGACGTCGTGCGGTCGCTGCCGTTCCAGCTGCCCGAGAACTTCCTGCTGATCATCCGGGCGGTCTCCCTCACGAGCGGGATGTGCAGCTCGCTCGACCCGGCATTCAACGTCTGGGATGCCGTGGAGCCGTATGCCGATCGCCTGCTCCGGGACGAGCGGGGCAACGTGGGCCGAGCAGTCGTAGAGGAGGCGGCGTCGATGGCGGGCGTCGTGGCTCGCCTGCCGCGGCGGCTCGACGACATGGTGACGCGCATCGAGGACGGTCGGCTCGTCGCCGACGTGCCGAAGCTCGACCGGTGGCTGAAGCGCCTCGAGCGCATGGTCCGCCGCGTCGTCTCTGCCGTGCTCTTCGCCGGTCTGCTGATCAGCGGTTCGGTGCTGCGTGCGGAGGACCTCACGATCGGCACCGTGCTGATGGTCGCGTCACTGCTGCCGCTGCTGCACGCCCTGTTCGCGGGCTTCTCCGGCCGCCAGGGACCGTACGGCTGACCACTGCCCTCATGATCGGCGCGGAGGACACGCCACAGCCTCGTCCTCCGCGGGGAGGAACCGCACGGTGACGACGCCGGTCGGGGGTGACAGCTGGTCGTAACCGGTCCGTGCCGTGCGCGCAACCCCGAAGCGCGCACCGCACCTTCCGCCTACCGTGACGGCATGGCTACCGACAGACGCGACCAGTACACGTTCACCAACCCCGCTGAGATGTACGCCGCCTTCGATCCGAAGAAGCAGCATCAGCCGGAGCCGGGACTCGACGCCGAGCTGGAGCCGAAGGCCGATCTCGGCGAGGACACCTATCGCGGCTCCGGACGACTCGCCGGCCGCAAGGCGCTCATCACCGGCGCCGACTCGGGCATCGGCGCCGCGACGGCGATCGCCTTCGCCCGCGAGGGGGCCGACGTGGCGATGTCGTACCTGCCGGAGGAGGAGAAGGACGCCCAGCGCATCGCCGGGCTCATCCAGGACGCCGGCGTCACAGCGCTCACGCTGCCGGGCGACCTGCGCAACCCCGGCTATTGCCGCGACCTCGTCGCGCGCGCCGTCGATGGGCTCGGCGGGCTCGACATCCTGGTGAACAACGGCGGCAAGCAGGTCTTCAACGAGGATCTGGCGACGCTCGACGATCAGCAGTTCGACGACACCTTCAAGACGAACGTCTACGCGATGTTCTGGATCACCAAGGCGGCCCTTCCGCACCTGAAGCCCGGCTCGACCATCATCAACACGACATCAATTCAGGCCTACAAGCCGTCCGAGATCCTCGTCGACTACGCGTCGACGAAGGCGACGATCAACGCGTTCACCAAGGCACTCGCGCAGCAGCTCGCGCCGAAGGGGATCCGCGTGAACGCGGTCGCACCCGGACCGATCTGGACCCCGCTGCAGGTGACTGACGGACAGCCGCAGGAGAAGATCGAGAGCTTCGGAGAGCAGACGCCGCTGGGTCGCGCGGGCCAGCCCGCCGAGCTCGCCCCGGCATATGTGTTCCTCGCGTCCGCGGAATCCAGCTATGTCGCCGGTGAGACGCTCGCGGTGACCGGCGGTTCGCCGACCCCCTGACCGCATCCCGGGCGAGCGGCGGGCGCCGGTGCGGATCCGGGGATGGCCGGGACCGCGGTGGCGGCATCCGTCCCGGAGAGGGGGCGGTCGTGGGCATCGGCCGGTCCGCGCCGCTGCTCTCTAGACTGCGAGAACGGATGATCGAGCCTCTGGGCTGGACGGACGAGTGGAGGAGCGGCGATGCAGCTGGGAATGGTGGGCCTGGGCCGGATGGGCGGCAACATCGTCCGGCGTCTGATGCGGGACGGCCACGAGTGCGTCGTGTACGACGTGAGCGCGGACGTCGTCAGCCGCCTGGCGGCGGAGGGCGCCGTGGGATCGGGCAGTCTGGCCGAACTGGTGGCGCAGCTCGAGGCACCGCGTGCGATCTGGCTGATGATCCCGGCGGGACTGACCGGGAAGGTCGTCGACGAGGTCGCGGCACTGCTCGAGCCCGGCGACATCATCATCGACGGCGGCAACTCGAACTACCGCGACGATGTGCGGCGCGCGGCGGCTCTGAAGGGCAGCGGCGTCCACTACGTCGACGTCGGCACGAGCGGGGGCGTCTTCGGGCTGGAGCGGGGGTACTGCCTGATGGTGGGCGGCCCCGACGAGGCGTTCCAGCGCATCGAGCCGATCCTCCGGACCATCGCGCCCGGCAGCGGCGAGGCGGGGCGCACACCCGGCCGCGCGGGAGACTTCGCTCCCGAAGAGCTCGGCTACCTCCATTGCGGGCCATCCGGCGCCGGCCACTTCGTCAAGATGGTCCACAACGGCATCGAGTACGGCGTGATGGCGGCGCTCGCGGAAGGACTGAACATCCTCGAGCACGCGGATGCCGGAGTGCAGGAGGCCGAGCATTCGGCCGAGGTGGCGCCGCTGGAGGAACCGGAGTTCTATCAGTTCACGATCGACACGCCGAAGGTCGCCGAGCTGTGGCGGCGAGGATCCGTGATCTCGTCGTGGCTGCTCGACCTGACCGCGGCGGCGCTCCAGGGAAATCCGACCCTCGAGGGCCTCGCGGGGCGCGTGTCGGACTCGGGCGAGGGTCGCTGGACGGTCAAGGCCGCGGTCGACACCGGGGTGCCGGCTCCGGTGCTCGCCGCATCGCTGTTCGAACGGTTCGCGTCGAGGGACGAGGACCAGTTCGCCAATCAGGTGCTCTCGGCGATGCGACTGCAGTTCGGCGGCCACCAGGAGCTGCCGGCGGGCGACGTGCTCGAGGCCGGCGGGCGTAAGTCCGAGTCCTCGAGCGGCGGGTCAGCGCAGATCGGACCGGCGTGACGAAGGTCGACCTGAAGAAATCGATCGACGCGTACACGGCACCGCGAGGGTCGTTCGAGATTCTCGACGTGCCGCCGATGCGCTACCTCATGATCGACGGCCACGGCGACCCGAACACCTCGGACGAGTACGGCGATGCGGTCGGAGCCGTGTTCACCGTCGCGTACAAGCTGAAGTTCCTGAGCAAGGCCGAGCTCAGCCAGGACTACGTCGTGATGCCGCTCGAGGGGCTCTGGTGGTCGGACGACTTGGCGACGTTCACGACGGAGCGCGACAAGTCGCGCTGGAGCTGGACCATGATGAGCCTGGTGCCGGGGTGGATCGACATGTCGCACTTCGAGCGGGCACGGCAGGCGGCGGCGGCGAAGGCTGCGTCACCGGCTCTGGAACAGCTGCGCATGGCGGAGCTGACCGAGGGGACGTGCGTCCAGACGCTTCACGTCGGCTCGTACGACGACGAGGCGCCCGTGCTCGACGAGATGCACCGCCGATTCATCCCCGAAGCGGGCCTGCGCATGCGGGGGCTCCACCACGAGATCTACCTGGCGGATCCGCGGCGCACCTCACCGGAGCGACTGCGGACGATTCTGCGCCAGCCGGTCGAACCGGCGTAGCCGGTCGACGCGGCCGGATGACTGTCGGCAGTCAGCCGGGGCCGAAGAGATCGGCCCCGGCTGACGACAGATCAAAGCGGCCGGATGTTCGCTGCCTGCATGCCCTTGGGGCCACGCTCGGCGTCGAATTCGACCTTCTGGTCCTCGCGGAGCTCCTTGAAGCCCTCGCCGGTGATCGCGCTGAAGTGCGCGAACAGGTCGGCCGAACCGTCGTCGGGAGCGATGAAGCCGTAGCCCTTCTCCGAGTTGAACCATTTCACGGTGCCAGTGGCCATCGTGTCTTTCCTTCTTTTTCGTGGGCCGTGTGAACGGCCGCGGGTGCCACTCGCGCGAGCGCGCAGTGGACGTGTGAGGCGCGCGTGATGCGCGGGTGCGACGGTGTGCGAGGCGAACGACGCGGCGACCGCCGCGGACGCCTGCGGGTGCGTGGAGTGCACGCCGAGCGGCGACCCGAGGGCGCTCTGCGCCTCGAAGCCGTGGGAGCCGACAGCGACGAATCCTGCATACTCGCCGGCGGCCGTCGCGACGAAGACGTCGGGGTCGGCCTGGTGCCAGGCGAGCACGGGATGTGCTGGTGCTGCGGTGGAAGTGACGGAAGTCAAGGGAACTTTCAGAAGGTGCGCCTTCGCGAGGAGGAGAGGGGCACGGAAATCGATGGGAGTGAAACCGCACGCGGCGGTGGGCGTCGGAAGCTCTGCATTCCTCGTTGATGGCAGAGGATGTCGACAAAACAGCCCGATCGGGCGTTCCAGGTTAGCACGGCTGTCTGTGCAGTGCGCACCTGTCGGTACCGGAACCGGCGGGCCGGACGAGACGCGCTCCGCCACGGCCTACTTCGCACGCCCATCGGCGGCGCCGGCGGCCGGGGCCGTGCCTGCTCCAGGGGGCGTTGCGGCGCGCGGTGCCGTCTCCGAGCCGTCGCGGGGACTGCGGGAGATGAGGTTGGTCGCCCAGCGTTCGTTGAAGCCCGCGAGGAATCCGACCGAACCCCAGAAGAACCAGCTCTCCACCCGACCCTCGGGGATGGTGAACACCGTTGCGGCCAGGATCCCGCTCTTGAGCAGGAACACGACCGCCGCGGCGAAGAACCACCCGAGGAAGATGCGGTATCGCGCGGCCCCGCCGGCGGCGACCTCGATCGGGAGATCGCCGAGTTTGTGCATGCGCAGCAGCACGCTCACGCAGGCTCCGGCGGCGCCCGCCCCCACCGCGACCAGCACGTCGCGCAGCGCGTCGGCCTGTTCCGTGGGAATCGGGCCCCCTCGCCAGAGCGTGATGACGGCCGCACCGCCGCCGCCGATCAGCCCCAGAACGAGGAAGGTCAGGATCACGCCGCCGAGCAGGCCCCGCGCGTACCTCCGCCGCGCGAGCTCGCCCTCGCGGCGTTTCAGGAAGTCCTCCGCGTAATCGAGTCGGGCCTCGAGCGCCGCGATGTCGGCCGCCGGCGATCCCGGGCGTGCGAAGCCCTGTGCCGCGATCCGGACCGCTTCGCGGACGAGCTCGTCCAGCGTCGCGATGTCGTCGCCGCGCAGCACGAACTGCCCGCGCAGGAGCACCTCGTTCAGACGACCGAACTGTCGAGGCGCATAGGTGGCGACCTTGCGAGCCGCGGCGCGGAATTCGGCGTCGTCGCTGCGCAGCAGGCCGATCGGGGGTTTCTGGAGCGCCCGGCGTTCACGCTCGGCCGCTCGGGATCTGGCGCGGTTCGGAATGCGGGCCAGCTGGATCGCCGACCACGTCGACCAGGATGTGTCGCCGATCCACCCTGTCCGCAGTGGGGCTTGCGCTGCTTCGGCCACGATCGCTCCTCTCCTTGCGCCGCGCACACGTGGCGATGCTGAGATGAGGAGGCGGCGCAAGGCGCAGATACACGGATGCCGCGACCCGTCGGGTCGCGGCATCCGTCGTCTCGTGCCTGCGGTGCCCGGTCACCGACCGGGCCTGTCGTCACGCGGTGGCGTCAGCGCGCTTGGGCAGCACCCAGCCGGCACGCGGGAAGTGGCACGTGTAGCCGTTGGGGATGCGCAGCAGGTAGTCCTGGTGCTCGGGCTCGGCCTCCCAGAACGGGCCCGCGGACTCGATCGTGGTGACGGCATTGCCCGGCCACAGCCCCGACGCGTCGACGTCGGCGATGGTCTCGCGGGCGACCTGGTCCTGCTCGGGGGAGAGCGGGAAGATCGCCGAGCGGTAGCTCGAGCCGATGTCGTTGCCCTGGCGGTTCAGCGTCGACGGGTCGTGGATCTGGAAGAAGAACGCGAGGATGTCGCGGTACGTCGTCTTGGTGGGGTCGAAGACGATCTCCACCGCCTCGGCGTGCCCGGGGTGCTTGCGGTACGTCGCGTGCGCGTTCTCGCCGCCGGTGTAGCCGACGCGGGTGTCGAGAACGCCGGGCTGGCGGCGGATGAGGTCTTCCACGCCCCAGAAACAGCCGCCGGCGAGGACTGCCGTCTCGGTGCCGGGGGTGCGGGTGATCTCGCCGGTGTCGAAGGGACCGCTGGTCATGATGCGTGCTCCTGGTTCTGGGTGGTGAAGAGGTGTCGGTAGGCGCCGTAGCCCTCGTCGTCGAGCGACGAGGCGGGCACGAAGCGCAGTGCGGCCGAGTTCATGCAGTATCTCAGGCCGCCGGCCTGCCGTGGGCCGTCGGGGAAGACGTGACCGAGATGGCTGCCGGCGCCCGACGAGCGCACCTCGGTGCGAGGCAGGAGCAGCTTCCAGTCCTTCTTGGTCGCGACGGCATCCGGCTCGATCGGCTTGGTGAAGCTCGGCCATCCGGTTCCGCTGTCGTACTTGTCGGTCGACGAGAAGAGCGGCTGGCCCGAGACGACGTCGACGTAGATGCCGGGCTCGTGGTTGTTCCAGTACTCGTTGCGGAAGGGAGGCTCGGTGCCGTCCTCCTGCGTGACGTGGTACTGGGTGGCGGTGAGGCGGCTGAGCGCCTCGGAAGTCTTGCGGTAGTCGTTGCTCACGATTCCTCCTCGGATGACGTCGCTGGCTGCGGCGTCATAGAGGAAGAACGGATGCCGCACCGCTTTTGGTCCCGCGAACCTGTGAGCCAGCTTCGAGTTCGTCGGGCTCATGGAGCTCACTCCTGCTCCACCAGCCTGACCCGCGCGACGACGAGACCGGCGACGAGGCCGCCGAGCCCGCCCGCGGCCATATCGCCGATCGAGTCCCGGTAGGTCACGAAGATGCCGGGGTCGACGAACGTCTTGCCGACCCACTCCGCCATCTCCCAGACGGCGCTCAGCGCCAGGCCGATGCTGGTGACCAGCACGATCGGCGTCACGGGGCGGGTGGTCGGTGCGAGGGGCGTCGGCACGATCGCCAGCCTCGCCAGCAGGATGTAGGCCATGGCGGCCAGTACGCCGGTGCAGACGAAGTGCACGACCAGGTCCCATCCCGGCACTGTCTCGTAGAGGCCGAGCACGTTGCTCCAGGCCGCGACGAGCACGGTGAGGCAGAAGACGACGTCGAACGCCGGGCGCACCCCGACGAACCGGGGAACGACCAGCGCCAGCAGCGTCAGAGCCACGATGCCGGCGTCGGCCGGGCTCCACCAGACGAGGGCCGCGACGACGCTCAGCGGCCCGAGTAGCCGCACCGCGTCGGCCACCCACTCGGCGGCGCCCTGCGGCGGCCTGAGGAAGCGCGCCTTCACGCGGTGTCCCGCCGCACCGGGACGCTCACGACGGCCTGGACCGGAAGATGGTCCGAGGGCCATACGCCGCGATGCCGGAAGGTGTTGATGCCGGCGCGCTCCACCTGCACGTCCGGCGTGACGACGATCCAGTCGATGCGAGGGCGCGTCGGGCGCGGCGGACGGTAGCTGGCGAAAGTGCCGACGGATGCCGTCACCCGGCGCGCCGCGGCGGTCCACGCATCCTTGAGTCCGCCGTCGTCGAGCAGCGCTCGCAGGGTGCGCGACGTCTCACCCGCGTTCAGATCGCCGGTCAGGATGCTGGGGCCCCGGCCCACCAGCGCCCGGAGCACGTCGACCGAGCGCATGCGCGAGCGAGGGGAGAAGGGGTCCAGGTGCGTATTGAGCGCAGTGAGCGCGGCTCCCGTGCGACGGTCGCGGAAGCGCGCCGTCACCACGACGCGGGGGATGAGGTTGCCCCACGAGCGGGAGCCGGCGGCGTGCGGGTGATCCGAGAGCGCGCTCTGCTCCCAGTCCAGGAGCTCGAGCCGGTGGGTGTCGAAGAACACCGGGCAGCCCTCGCCGGCCCCGCGCGGGCCGTGACCCCGGCCGACGAACCGGTAGCGCGTGCCCAGCGCGGCCAGCACGGCTGCGGCCTGGTCCGGCATCGCCTCCTGCACGCCGAGGATCGCCGGCTGCTCCGACTCGAGCAGGGCCCGAACCGCCGGCGCGCGATGCCGCCAGCGATCCGCCCGGCGCCACCCGTGGCCCGTCATCCGGCGCCGGATGTTGAACGTCATGACGTGCAGGAAGGGCGGCTCGACGGGGCCGACGAGCGGCATGGCAGGCCCCGGGTCGACCGTCCTGTCTCGTCGGTGCATCCCTCACCGTAGGCAGATCGCGGAGCGAGGCGGGAGGGGCTTGCGTCGCGGCGGGTCTGTGGGCACCCAGCGCTCAGGCCGACCCGAGGCCACCGCTCAGCCGCCCGTGGAACGACGCCGCGGCGTCGCTCATGCCCTCGAGCACGACGGTGGTGCCGCGCTGCTCGTACTTCGTGACGATGGCGTCGAGCGCGGCGACGGTCGAGGCATCCCAGACGTGCGTGTGCGACAGGTCGATGACGACATGAGCGGGATCGGCGGCGTACTCGAACTGCGTCGTGAGGTCGTTGCTCGAGGCGAAGAAGAGCTCGCCGTCGACCCGGTACCGCGCGGTGTCGCCGTCGACCGTCCGGCTCACGGTGGTGAAGTGTGCGACCCTGCGGGCGAACAGCACCATCGCGGCGAGCACCCCCAGCACCACGCCGATGGCGAGGTTGTGTGTCCAGACGGTGGCGACGACAGTCACGAGCATCACGAAGGTCTCGCTCAGCGGCATCCGTCTCAGCGTCGCCGGCCGGATGCTGTGCCAGTCGAACGTCGAGACCGACACCAGGATCATCACGGCGACGAGCGCCGCCATCGGGATGAGGCCGACGATGTCGCCGAGAGCGACCACGAGGATCAGCACCCACACGCCCGCCAGGAACGTCGAGATGCGGGTGCGGCCGCCCGAGGTCTTCACGTTGATCATCGTCTGGCCGATCATCGCGCAGCCGCCGGTGCCGCCGAAGAAGGCCGACGCGATGTTGGCGACGCCGAGCCCCCACGCCTCGCGCGTCTTGCGGGAACGGGTGTCGGTGATGTCGTCCACGAGCTTCGCGGTCATCAGCGATTCGAGGAGGCCGACGAGCGCTGCGGCGAAGGCGTACGGCGCGACGATCTGAAGGGTCTCCCACGTCAGGGGCACCTCGGGGATGAGCAGTTCGGGAAGGCTGCGCGGCAGCTCGCCCTGGTCGGCGACGTTCGGAACGGCCGAGAGTCCGAACACGACGACGGCGGCGGTCAGCAGCACGATCGCGATGAGCGGTGCAGGGACGGCGCGCGTGATCCGCGGCCAGACGAACAGGATGCCGAGCCCCACGGCCACCAGCACGTACACCGCCCACGGCACGTCGATCAGCTGCGGCATTTGCGACAGGAAGATCAGGATCGCCAGGGCGTTCACGAACCCGACCATCACGCTGCGCGGGATGAAGCGCATGAGCCGCGCGACGCCGAGCACGGCGAACAGCACCTGGATCACCCCTGCGAGCACGATCGCACGATGAGGTAGTCGGAGCCGTGCTCGCGCGCGACCGGGGCGATGACGAGCGCGACCGCTCCCGCGGCGGCGGTGATCATCGCGGGGCGCCCGCCGGTGAACGCGATGACGGCCGAGAGCGCGAACGACGAGAACAGCCCGACCCGCGGATCGACGCCGGCGACCACCGAGAACGCGATCGCCTCGGGGATGAGGGCGAGTGCCACCACGAGTCCGGCGAGCACCTCCCGCGTGAGCAGCCGGGGGCGGCGCAGCGCCTGCAGCACGGTGGGCTCGATGCGGTAGCGATCGGCGGATTCAGCGACGGTGGACACGGGGGACGACTCTAGCCGTGCGGGATCCGCCCGCGCCTGTATCCAACACCGCAGCGGATCTCAAGGGCCTGCCCGGGACGCGAGCGGACCGGCAGACTCGCGGCATGGATTCCACGGACTCTCATGCGATCCCGGATGCCGCGGGATACGGCATCCTGCCCCACCCGAGGGGGAAGCGATGAAGATCACCGACACGAGCGACCTCTGGTGGAAGAGCGCCATCGTCTACTGCCTCGACGTCGAGACCTACCTCGACTCCGACGGCGACGGCACGGGCGACCTGCAGGGTCTGGCGCAGCGGATCGACTACCTCGCGCAGCTGGGGGTGACGTGCCTGTGGCTGATGCCGTTCTATCCGACGCCCGATCGCGACGACGGGTACGACATCACCGACTTCTATGGCGTGGATCCGCGGCTGGGCAGTCACGGCGACTTCGTGGAGGTCATCCGCACCGCCCACGACCGCGGCATGCGGGTGATCGTGGATCTGGTCGTCAACCACACCTCCGACCGGCATCCGTGGTTCCAGAAGGCGAAGCGCAGCGTGAACTCGCCGTACCGCGACTTCTACATCTGGCGCGACGATCCGCCGCCCAAGGGCCAGAAGAACACCGTCTTCCCCGGCGAGGCCGACGGCATCTGGACGAAGGACGATGCCTCCGGGCAGTGGTACCAGCACAGCTTCTACGAGCACCAGCCCGACCTCAACATCGCGAACCCCATGGTGCGCGATGAGCTCGCCCGGGTGATCGGCTTCTGGCTGCAGCTGGGGGTGTCGGGCTTCCGCGTCGACGCCGTGCCGTTCTTCCTCGAGATGCCGCCCGGGGCGCAGATCCCCGACCCGCACGAGCTGCTTCGGGACTTCCGGCGCTTCCTGCAGCGCCGCTCGAGCGAGGCGATCCTGCTGGGGGAGGTGAACCTGCCGTACGACCAGCAGGTCGCCTACTTCGGCGGGGGCGACGCGAGCGAGCTGTCGATGCAGTTCGACTTCGTCGGCATGCAGGCGTTCTACCTCTCGCTCGCGCGGCAGGATCCGGCTCCGCTCATCAAGGCGCTGACCTCGCGGCCGCAGCTTCCCGACGAGGTGCAGTGGGCGAACTTCCTGCGCAACCACGATGAGCTGACGCTCGACAAGCTGACCGACGCCGAGCGGGAAGAGGTGTTCGACGCCTTCGCGCCGGACGAGCGGCAGCGCGTGTTCGGCCGCGGCATCACCCGCAGGCTGCCCCCGATGCTGGGTGACCCGCGACGCATCCGCATGGCCTACAGCCTCATGTTCACGCTGCCTGGCACACCGGTCATGTTCTACGGCGAGGAACTCGGCATGGGGGAGAACATCGACATCCCCGGGCGCAGCGCGGTGCGCACGCCGATGCAGTGGACCGCGGAGAAGAACGGCGGCTTCTCGCAGGCCGCACCGTCGCGGCTGATCGCCCGACCGCCGGGCGACGGCTATGCACCGCAGCACGTCAACGCCGCGGATCAGATCGAGGACCGCGAGTCGCTGCTGCACTTCTTCCGCGATCTGATCTCGCGATACCGGATCTCACCCGAGCTCGGGTGGGGGGCGTTCGAGGTGCTGGAGCAGCCTGTCGATTCGCTGCTGGTGCACTCGCTCCGCGCGGACGTCGGGCGGATGATCGCCATCCACAACTTCACCGACGTGCCCGCGGCGACGAGCTTCGCCTTGCAGGACGAGCCTGAGGGCACGCGGCTCGTCGATCTGCTGGGCTCGGACCGCATCCCGCTCGATGAGCGCGGAGGCGTGCAGCTGGAAGTGCCGGCGTACGGCTATCGGTGGCTGCGCGTGTCGAGGCCGGGGGACGGCCGGGTGTCGTAGCGGCGGCCGGCCACCCGGCGTCGCACCCCGCGCAGCAGCCGCCGCGTCCAGCGCACCGGCGGGAAGTCGTGCGGGAAGTGCACCAGTACCGTGCGCAGTCCGCGGGCCGCGCGACGGCCGAACGCCTGCCCGGGGGCGAACGGCCGCATGGAGATGCCCATCCGCGCGCCCGACAGGTGCCGGATACGGCCCCGCTCACCCAGGTGGAAGGCGAGGTCCATGTCGTCGTGCAGCTCGGCATCGAGATGCACGGACGAACGGATGCCGAGCCACGCCGCGCGACGCAGGCCCATGTTCGAGCCGAACAGCGGGAGATGCCCGAGAGTGGGGATCATCACGGCGGCGTAGGTGCCGAGGTAGAGCGTCGCCAGCGGTGTGCGCAGCAGCGCCGGACCGTCGATGAAGCGGGCGGCCCCGGTGAACGCGGCCACGTCGCGACGGGCGGCGAACGCGACCGCCATCGCCGCCGTCCATGACTCATCGGGCACGCAGTCCGCGTCCAGCCGCAGGATGAGGTCGCCCTCTGCGGCGTCGTATCCGGCGGCGCTCGCCGCGGGGATGCCAGGTGCCTCGCAACGGACCAGGCGGGCGCCGAAGGCGCGGGCGACGTCGGCGGAGGCATCCGTCGATCCGTTGTCGACGACGATCACCTCGTCCGCCGGAACGGTCTGGCGCGCCAGTGCACGCAGGCATCGTGCGAGCTCGGTGTCGTCGTCCTTCACCGGGATGACGACCGATATCCGCGCGGCGTTCGGCATGCCGCAAGTCCACCCGACGTGACCCGTCGCCGAGAAGACCCTTGACTGCCGCAGCGTTCGTGGAGCACGCGGGGAGTCGTCCGATCCAGCATCGATTCCTCGTCCCGCGCCGTTAACAGGCCGACGGCTTCGTGTCAACGGGCAGATGCCGGGGGATGCTCTGCCTACGCTGAAGGGGTAACAAAATGCAGTGCCGTACGAAGCGGTCGAGGATCGGCGTTCGGGTCGCCGTTCAAGACTCCCGCGAGCGTGCTGACGGTCCCGGTGGGAGGGCTACCCACCGGGACCGTCGCTGCATCCGCGCGGCTCGCGGCGTCTGCCGCGGCATCCATCGCGATTATCCTGGCGAGATGCACCGCATCTTCTCGCTGAGCTTCGCCGTGCTCTATCCGCTCTACGTGACGAAGGTCGAGAAGAAGGGGCGCACGACCCAGGAGCTCGACCAGGTCATCGAGTGGCTCACGGGCTTCGACGACGCCGAGCTGCAGCAGCACATCGCCGAGCACACGACGCTCGAGGACTTCTTCGCCGACGCCGACCTCAACCCGAACGCACCGCTCATCACCGGCGTGATCTGCGGGATGCGGGTCGAGGAGATCGAGGACCCGCTCATGCAGAAGATCCGCTACATGGACAAGCTCGTCGATGAGCTGGCCCGCGGAAAGGCGATGGCGAAGATCCTGCGCACCGCGTGAGCCCTTCCGGCGTCGGGGGCCCTGCTAAGTTCGGAGCGACCCCGATCGAGGAGAACAGCATGGAGCGCAGCAGCTGGGTGCTGGTGGACGGCGAGAACATCGACGCCACCCTCGGTGGATCGATCCTGGGCAGGCGTCCACTTCCCGAGGAGCGGCCGCGGTGGGACCGCCTGCTGACGTTCATCTCGGATCGCTGGGGCCGGCCGGCGAAGGGACTGTTCTTCCTCAACGCGAGCACCCACCTGCCGATGCCGTTCGTGCAGGCGCTCCTCGCGCTCGGCTACCAGCCGGTGCCGCTCTCAGGGCCGGCCGACGAGAAGATCGTCGACATCGCGATCCAGCGGACGCTGCGGGCGCTCGCCGACCGTGACGACGACGTCGCCCTCGTCAGCCACGACCGCGACTTCGCCGAAGATCTTGCGCGGCTCGCCACGAACGGGCGGCGCGTCGGCGTCGTCGCGTTCCACGAGTTCCGCAGCACCGAGTTCACCGGCATCCCCGGTCTCGAGTTCTTCGACATCGAGTACGACGCCGAGGCCTTCGACGCTCCGCTGCCGCGGGTGCGCGTCATCCCGATCGAGCAGTTCGACCCGGCCGCGTTCCTGCGCTGACTCAGTACCAGCCGGTCGACTGCGAGTGGCCCCAGGCGCCGCACGGGGTGCCGTAGCGGCCCGAGATGTAGCCCAGGCCCCACGCGATCTGCGTCGCGGGGTTGGTCTGCCAGTCGGCGCCGGCGCTGCCCATCTTGCTGCCCGGGAGTGCCTGAGGGATGCCGTAGGCACCGCTCGAGCGGTTGTAAGCCTGGTAGTTCCAGCCCGACTCCTTGTTCCACAGCGACACGAGGCAGCCGAACTGGTCGTCGCCCCAGCCGTAGTTGCCGAGCATGGCGCGGGCCGTGGCCTGCGCGTCGGCGGGGCTGGTGCCGCCCACGGCGCCGCCGGTGGCGTACACCGGCCGAGGCGCCGACGAACCCGAAGACGACGACGACTTCTTCGCAGCGGCGGCGGCGGCCTCGGCGGCCTCGGCGGCAGCCGCTTCGGCGGCGGCCTCAGCCTCCTTGCGCGCCTTCTCCTCCGCCTCCTGCTGCGCCTTGAGCGCGACGGCGGCGTCGAGGCGGCCACGCAGGCCCTGCGTCTGCTCGCCGACCGACGCGGTGAGGGTGGTCACGGCATCCGCGAAGTCGGTCGAGTACATCGCCGGCAGCGACTGCGCGCGCTCGAGCTGCACGACGGCGGCTTCGAGCCCGGAGGTGTCGACAGTGGTATCGGGCGTGCCGACGTCGAGACCCGACGCGGCGATGTCCGAAGCGATGGCGCTTGCCGCCGTCACGGCGGCGTTCGCCTCGGCGACGGCCTGCTCGACGGCGGATGCGGCGGGCGCTGCTTCGACCGTCGCTGAGGGCGACGTCGTGTACGACGCCAGCGTGAAGCCGGCGAGGGAACCGGATGCCTCAGCCTGCGATGCGGGAGCTGCCGTGGTGAATCCGGCAGTGGCCAGCACGCCGATCGCGAGCGTCGCGGCCAGCAGCGCGGGGCGGCGGCGAAGGCGGCGTTCAGCGCGGCGGAGAGTGCGGCGGGCGGGCAGGTGGGGCATGTGGTTGCGCATGAAAGACCGGGTTCCGTATCAGCGAAATGCGCCATCTTGCAGCGCCTCGTGCCCGTTCGGGCGGGCACAAGTCCCCGAGTCTCCCCGGCGTTTCTGGACGGTTCCGGTGCGTTACCTGAACGTTACATGTGAGTGGAATGTTCAAAAAGGCCAGATCAACGCGCCGCATCCTGCGCCGCGCGCGGGCGGGAGAGCGCTCCGAACTACGATCGGAGAACCCCTGCACCGCTATCGAGGAGGCTCGCCCGTGCCCTCACCCACTGCTCCCGTCGCCACCGGCGCCCTCGCTCACGCCGAGGATCTCGCCGCCTTCGTGGCGGCGTCGCCGTCGAGCTTCCACGCCGCCGCCGAGGTCGCGAATCGCCTGGAGGGCGCGGGGTTCACCCGTCTCGACGAGTCGGCCGGCTGGCCGGCTCCCGCGGGCGGAAGATTCGTGGTGGTGCGCGACGGCGCTGCGATCGCGTGGGTGGTGCCGCCGACGGCGACCGCCGCCACGGGCGTGCGGGTCTTCGGGGCGCACAGCGACTCTCCGGCGTTCAAGCTCAAGCCGAAGCCGACGACCGGGCGGCTCGGCTGGCTGCAGGCGGGCGTCGAGATCTACGGCGGGCCGCTGCTCAACTCATGGCTCGACCGCGAGCTGCGTCTGGCCGGTCGTCTCGTTCTCGACGACGGAACGAGCGTGCTGGCCGCGACGGGTGCGCTGCTGCGCCTGCCCCAGCTCGCGATCCACCTCGACCGCGAGGCGAACGACCATCTCGCCCTCGACAAGCAGTCGCAGACGCAGCCGGTCTGGGGGCTGGGATCCGCCGACTCGGCCGATCTCCTGGGTGAGCTCGCCGCTCAGGCCGGTGTCGACGTGGCCCGCATCCGCGGCTACGACATCGTGACCGCCGACGCCGCGCGCGGCGCGACGTTCGGGCACGATGACGTCTTCTTCGCTTCGGGTCGCCTCGACGACCTCGCCTCGGTGCACGCGGGAGTGGTCGCGCTGGAGCGGGCGGCCGAAGGGCACGACGCCGACCACATCGCGATGCTCGCGGTCTTCGACCACGAGGAGGTCGGCTCGGCCACACGATCCGGAGCCGCCGGCCCGTTCCTCGCAGACGTGCTGGAGCGACTGTGGCTGTCGCTGGGCGCCGATCGTGAGCAGCAGCTGCGGGCACTCGCGGCATCGTGGTGCGTGTCGAGCGACGTGGGCCATTCGGTGCACCCGAACTACGCCGAGAAGCATGACCCCGTCGTCCAGCCGGTGCTCGGGTCGGGCCCGATCCTCAAGATCAACGCGAACCAGCGCTACGCCACCGACGGCGCGGGTGCCGCGGCCTGGAACGGGTGGTGCGCGGCAGCGGGTGTCACGAGCCAGGAGTTCGTCTCGAACAACGCGGTGCCGTGCGGCTCGACGATCGGCCCGATCACCGCGACGCGCCTCGGCATCCGCACCGTGGACGTCGGCATTCCGATCCTCTCGATGCACTCGGCGCGCGAGCTCGCCGGGGTCAGCGACCTGTGGGACCTCACCCGCGTCGCCGAGACGTACTTCCGCGGCTGAGGTCGCGGCGCGCTCGCCGCCGCTCTGACACTTCGGGCGCTCGAACGCAACCCCCTCCGCGGATTCCGCCCGGCGCCGCGAGGGTGTCGTGAGAGACCCAGGAGGAGCGCATGAAGGCGATGACGTACCGCGGACCGTACAAGGTCCGCGTCGAGAGCAAGCCCGAGCCGAAGATCGAGCACCCCAACGATGCGATCGTGCGCGTCGAGCTCGCCGCCATCTGCGGATCGGATCTGCATCTGTATCACGGCATGATGCCCGACACCCGGATCGGCCACACGTTCGGCCACGAGTTCATCGGCACGGTCACGCAGGTGGGCGGGTCGGTCGAGAGGCTCCGCGTCGGCGACCGGGTGATGGTGCCGTTCAACATCTACTGCGGCTCGTGCTACTTCTGTGCGCGCGGGCTGTTCTCGAACTGCCACAACGTGAACCCGAACGCCACGGCGATCGGCGGGATCTACGGGTACTCGCATTCCACCGGCGGCTACGACGGCGGACAGGCCGAGATGGTGCGCGTGCCGTTCGCGGATGTCGGACCCTCTGTGATCCCCGACGACATCGCCGACGAGGACGCACTGCTCCTCACCGACGCGTTCTCGACCGGCTACTTCGGCGCACAGCTGGCCGACATCGGCGAGGGTGACACCGTGGTCGTGTTCGGCGCGGGTCCGGTAGGGCTCGCGGCGGCGCGCTCGTGCTGGCTCATGGGCGCGGGTCGCGTGATCGTGGTCGACCATCTGGACTACCGCCTGCAGAAGGCACGGGAGTTCGCGTACGCCGAGACGGTGGCGTTCACGCAGGTCGGCGACATCGTGCGTGAGCTGAAGCGGATGACCGACGGGCTGGGAGCGGATGCCGCGATCGACGCGGTCGGCGCGGAAGCCGACGGTCACGTGATCCAGCACGTGACATCGGCGAAGCTCAAGATGCAGGGCGGCTCGCCGGTGGCGCTGAACTGGGCGATCGACTCCGTTCGCAAGGGCGGAACCGTGTCGGTCATGGGTGCGTACGGCCCGATGTTCAGTGCCGTGCGCTTCGGCGACGCGATGAACAAGGGCCTCACGCTGCGGATGAACCAGGCGCCGGTGAAGCGCCAGTGGCCGCGGCTGTTCGAGCACATCCGGGCCGGCTACCTGCGGCCCAGCGACCTCATCACGCACCGCATCCCGCTCGACCACATCGCGGAGGGGTACCACCTCTTCTCGACGAAGCTCGACGACATCATCAAGCCGGTCATCGTTCCGGCGCCCTGAGAATGGGAGGACGACATGCCCTACACCTCGAACAAGCCGGGCTCCCCGGCCAGCCCCGACGAACTGCGCGCACGCATCCCCGGCTGGGGAGCCGACGCCGACCCCGCGCAGCGTCCCGCGGTGCCGCGGGAGCAGCCCGGCATCGAGACCGGCGCGCATTGGAACCTGCCGGAGGACCAGCCCGGCCGCGGCGGACGCGAGAAGTCCGTCGAGCATGATCGGCTCACGCCCGTGTTCGGCACGGCACAGCCCTTGCATGGAGTAGCCGGCAGAGTGCGCCGCTACGCGTACGACACCTACAGCGAGGGGCAGACCGCGCACTGGCTGCTGCTCCTGCTCGGCGATCGCGTCGACTCGACGACGGCCCACCTGAAATCCCTCTTCTCGCGGCGGCCCGACGATCCGATCACCCAGAGCGGCATCCTGGGGGAGCGCGGCCACCGGCCCTTCGCGTCGCGCTTCGGGCGCGGGCGAGCCGACCTGAAGCACGCGTGGCTTGATCCGCTCCTGGTGCTCGGGCCGTGGCTGCTCGCGGGAACGATGATCGTCATGCTGGGCCGGGCGATCGTGCGGCCGGCCGCCCGCCGGCGCAACGCCCAGGGGTGACGGCGTCTGCGGCCGCGACTACCGCTCCAGTGCCAGGTACTGGTGGGTGAAGGCGACGGCCATGCCGCCCTCGCCGACGCCGGCGACGACGCGCTTCACCGAGCCGGAACGCACGTCGCCGACGGCGAAGACGCCCGGAGCTGTCGTCTCGAGGGCGAACGGACGCCGCGTCTCGGCCCACCTTCCCGATTCGAGGGCATCCGCCCCCGTGAGCACGAAGCCCCGCGCGTCGAGCGCGACCCGCGACGGCAGCCAGGCCGTCTCGGCATCCGCTCCGATCATGACGAAGAGGACGTCGACGTCGCGGCGGTGCACAGCGCCGGTGCGCCGGTCGGCGATGTCGGCGGCGCACAGGGCGTCAGTACCGTGGAGCGCCACGACCTCGCTGCGGGTCTCCACCCGGATGGCGGGGATGGCCGCGAGCTGGTCGATGAGATACCGCGACATGGTCGCCTCGAGCGACTCGCCCCTCACCAGGAGCGTGACAGAACGCGCGTGGCGGCTGAAGAACAGCGCCGCCTGGCCGGCCGAGTTTCCGGCGCCGATGATGCTCACGTCGGCCCCCTGCGCGACGGCGGAGTCGCTGCGCGCGGCGCCGTAGTAGACGCCGTTGCCGAGGAACCTTCCGACGTCGTCGAGGGGGAGCGTGCGCCACACGACCCCGGTGGCGAGGATCACCACCTCGGCGCGGACGACATCGCCCCCGTCGAGCGTCAGCTCGTGCGTCACCGGGTCGAGCGCCTCGACGGTGCGCGTCACCACCAGCTCAGCGCCCAGGCGCTTGGCCTGCTTGAACGCCCGGCTGGCGAGATCGTCGCCCGAGATGCCGAACGGGAAGCCGGTGTAGTTCTCGATCCGCGTCGACGTGCCGGCCTGTCCGCCGGGTGCGAACGTCTCGACGACGAGCGTCCGCAGGCCCTCGGCCGCGGCGTTGACGGCGGCCGTCAGACCGGCCGGCCCGGCGCCGAGGATGACGACGTCGTAGTCGCGGACTGCCGGCGCCACGTCGAGCCCTACGGCTTCGGCGACCTCTCGCATCGTCGGGTTCGCGAGGCGTCGCCCGTCGGCCAGCTCGAGGACGGCGTCCCCGACGGCGTCTGCTCCGGCATCCACCGTCACGCTCTCGAAGTCGACCTGGTTGCGCGTGAGGAAGCCGCTCACACGATGTGCCCGTGCACTGCGCCGGGGGTGGATCAATCGCACCCCGGGCTCGCGCTGCTCCGCGGCCATCGTCTGGAGTGAGTCGAGGTAGCGCCGTGCGAGAGCGGCGACCCGATCGGGCACCGACGGGGCGAGCGCGGCCAGCGTGTAGTACACGGCGGGCTCGAGCTTCAGCACGCGGGTCGGTCCAGCGGCGCGACCGCTGGCGGGAAACGGCGTGCTCAGCGTCATCGGCACCTCGCCGAAGAACCGGCCGGGACTGCGCGTCCCGATGACCCGCTCGTCGCCGTTCACGATCTTGGTGATCTCGGCGAGACCCTCGACCACGACGAAGAGCGACCGCTCGTCGCCCTCGTGCGCGAAGTACTCGCCCGGGACGAGCCGGATGTCCTCGACGGCGCCGGCGAGGTAGGTCAGGCCCTCCTCGGGCACCCCTTCGAACACGCGCATCGCGCGCAGACCGTCGACGGTGATCATGCGGCTCCCAGCAGTCAGGCGGGAGCGCGTGCGCACCCGGCGACGCGATGCGCCACGGGGCGAAGCTACCGGGGCCGCCGAGCGCCGGTCAACCTGAACCCAGGCCGCGCAGACGCTCGCGTGGGGAACGAAGGCCTCCTGTTGCGTGACGCGGTGACCTGCCAGGTCCACTTCGCAACGGGAGGCCTTCGCGAACGGCTCAGCCGCTCGAGTATCGGATCAGCCCGGCAGCTGACCGCCTCCGCTCGCATGACCCGGCATCCCCGGAACTCCGGCGTGATCAGGCGGGCCTGGCACCCCCGCGTGGTCGGGCGCGTGGCCGTGGCCGCCACCCGGTCGCGACGGGTCGGAGAGTCCGCCGTGCGTGAGGCTGAGGTGCGGCGCCGAGTGGATCGTCGTCATGGCACCTTCCTCGGCGAGCAGAGCGTCGAGGATCGTCGAGGGGAAGTGGTTCGCGGCGAGCTCGAAGTAGCTCATGCTGTGGGCGGTGACGCCGACCGCTCGGAGATAGTCGATCGTCCGCACATTGGCGAGCTTCGCGATGTCGCCGGTGTAGTACGGGAAGCTCTCCGGCGCCGCGACCCACGAGCTGGCGGCCTCCACCGCGTCGCCGAGACCGGCCCCGTTGGCGTTGACGTACGAGTGCAGCTCGAATCCGTGGCCCTCGAGCGTCTCAGCCGTCAGCAGAAGCGGCAGCAGCGAGAAGTGCGTGTACCAGATCCCGTAGTCGCCCACGCCGTTGTTGCGCGTGACCTCCTCCGGCATGTGCCCGTTCGCGTCGATCTGGTGCTCGATCAGCTCGGTGGACCGCGTGTACGCCGCCTCGATCGCCGCCGAGTCGTCCAGGTACGCCGCGCTCGCCGTGGTCAGCTCGAGAGCCCAGCTGCCCCAGTTGTTCATGCGATGGAGGATGGACTCTGCGACCGGAGTCGCCGTCTCCGCAAGGAAGCCTGCGAACGCACGCTCTCCCTGCTCCGACCACGCCGGCGTGCCGCGGAGCAGCTCGGCGGCGAACACGAACGCGGGGAAGTGGTAGCTGAACGCCAGCGCGGAGTCCTCGCTGGTGCGCACGCAGTCGACCGTGCCCATCCACGCGTCGATGAACCGGGCGGCGTGTGAGCCGTAGCTCTCGTCGCCGGTGAGCCGGTACGCCAGCGCCAGCTGGTAGGCGGTGTTCGCGTCGTTCTGCAGTCCGTCGCGCGCCGCCCGGTGGGCGGTGGGGTTGTTGTAGAAGAACGGCACGAAGAAGACCTCCGGCGGTGCCGGCGTGCGCGCCATACCGGCGGCGACGTCGGCCATGAGCAGATCGAACCCGGATGCCTGAGGCTCGACGCCGCGGTCCACGCGACGGGCGACCTCGGCGATGCGCTCCGGGCTGTTCAGGACGAGACCGCGCTCGGCCGCCGCGGCGGGCTCGCCCGACCACGCGACGCAGTCCGCGGGTGCCGGCTCGTCGCGCTGCGCAACGCCGGTCAGCTCGACGGAGTCGACGACCATCCGAAGGTCGCGGTGCGCGGCGAGCGAGAAGCCGCCGTCGTCGAACGACGAGTCCGTCACGGAGAGAAGCGGCTGCGCCGCCCCGCCCAGCGAGACGTCCAGCCGGGCGCCGTCCAGGCGAGCCGTCACCGTGACCCAGTCGGTCCCAGGCCGTGCAGCCGTCGTTGTCGCGCCCAGGTACGTCACGCCCGAGTTGCCGGCCGCCTTGATCACCGCGAGCTCGCCGTTGTTGCGGAGCAGGACGGTGTAGCCCGACTGCGTGTAGTCGTCGGTGGTGCCGGCGCGGTGCACGGTGAAGCCCGCCCACGCCGTCGCGCCGCCGCCTTCGGTTCGGAAGGTCGCGGTCGCCGTGCTGACGGGCTCGAGGTCGAGCTCGGTCAATGCCAGCACCGATCCGCGCGTCGAGCCCGGCGTCACGACGCGGGCGGCGCCGTCGGCCGCCTGCCAGTCGCCGGCGGCGCTCGTCCACGCGCTGCTGAGCGTGTCGAAGTCGTCGCGGAACGTGCCGTCCTCGCCGGTCTGTGCGAGCGCCGGCTGCGCCGCTCCCACCAGCGCGAGCACGGCGACAGCGGCGAGCGAAGCTCGCCATCGAGCCTTCATCATCGGTTTCCTTTCCCTCGATCGGTCATTGAGTCGTGATCACGGACCGTGACGGTCACTGGTTTCGACGCCGTCTCGCCGTTGGCGTTGGAGAAGAAGGCGATGAGTGTGTGCGCACCTGGGGCGACGCCGGTGAGCGAGACCGACGCCCGCTGCGCGTTCGGCGTGCGCGCCGTGAGCTCTCCAGAGCCGACGACCACGCCGTCCAGCTCGAAGCGATACGACGTCGCGTTGGTGCCCCACCACATGTCGGCGGTCGCCGTGAACGAGGCGTCGCCGTCCCAGTTGTCGTTGCTCGCGACCGGCGCGGCCGGCGCCGCATGCACGACAACGACCGTTGTCGAGGTGGTGGTGGTCGTACCCTCGGCGCTTATGAGCTCCGCGGTGTACACGTACGTGCCGTTCGGCTTCCCGGTGAAGCTGACGCCCGTGGTCTGAGACATCCCAGCCGTTGCGGTCAGGATCTTCGTCGCGATCATGATGCCGTTCTCGTACAGACGGAACGCTGCACCGGGCGTGCCCCACCAGAGGTTCATGACGACGTCGAACGCGCCGTCGTGCAGGCCGTGCGCGTGCCCGCTGGTATTCGAGAGTGAACCGCGCCCGGGCGGTGCCGCCGGAGTCGTGTCGGCGAAGACGAAGATCGTGGCGGATGCCTCGGCCACGACACCCGCGCCATTGACGGCGCGCACGGTCACAGTGTGCGTTCCCGCCTTTCCGGAGAGGTCGATCGTCGCATCCGGCGCGACGCGCTCTCCGTCGAATGCGACGTCGAACTCGTCGACTCCAGACTCCGCGTCATCGGCGCTGACCGTGAGCGCGAGTGTGTCGCTGTCGCTGAGGAGCGTGCCGTCGGCCGGCATGCCCGTGAGGACCGGCGCGGTGTCATCTGCCGGCGCGGTCACGACGAGGGAGGCTGTGCGGGCGAACGGTCCGACACCGTGGCTGACGGTCACCGTGTCTCCCGGCTCGACCTCGAGCGCGGCCAGGTCGAGCTGACCGGTGTAGTCGAGTGCGTTAATGCCGACCTGCGTCACCTGGAGCGGGTGAACGGCCACGCCGTCGATCGACACACGCACTTCGCCCGTGTTGCCTCCCTCGGCGTCCATGTTCAATGGGGCGCGCAGTGTGACGGTCGCCGATCCGTCGGCGGGGGCCGTCTCGTCCATCCCGATCGAGCTCGATGCGAAAGCCCGCCAGACGAGGGATTCGATCCAGGCGGTGGTGAAGGTCACCCACCCTTCGGTATGGCCGATGTTCGCGACGCTCGTGTTGAACGGATAGTGGCCGTTCTTCGGGCTGCCATCGAAGACACCCCTCGCGCCCTGGAGCAGTCCGTAACCGCCCTGGTACTCCGAGAACCAGCCGAGGTCGAGACCTTCGAACGCCAGTTGCGGGTCGCTGATCCGGTACTGCGCGGCGCGGCCGGTCGGGTTGCGCCCGAAGATGTCGTCGACGTGTGCCTGGGCGATCTCGGCCAATCGTGCATCGATGGCGTCGTCGCCGATGAGCGTCGTCGCAGCCAGCGCCGCGGCGGGAAAGCCGAGGACGTTGCCAGATTCGTTCGGGTCCTCTCCGGACCCGCCGCCGGTGAAGCTGGGGATCGTCCAGCGGTCGTCGCTGTACTTGCGGAAGTCCCACATGTTCGCCGACCGGCTGATTGCGACGTCCGCCCACGCACGGGCGAAGTCACGGGTGCGCTCGGGTGCGTCCGATGGAATCGTCGCTGCCAGAATCGCGAGCGACGTCATGAGGTGGTACTCGCCCTGACGCTGTCCCTTCGTCGTGCCAGGGTCGACGAGGTCGACGTTGTCGATCAGCCACTGCGCCTGGGCGACTGCCGCCTCACGGTACCGGTCGGCGTCGTCGCGACCCTCGCGGACCGCGACTTCCCACATCCGCAGGTTCGGCACGATCGAATGCCCCGGCGGGAACTCACCCTTGCCGGTGCCGACTTGCGTGTACACCTGGAGCAGAGCCGCGGTGTGCGGCGTGTAGTCGTGCCAGAAGTACCTGCTGTACTCGGCTTTGTTCCAGATCGGGAACAGATAGTCGCGTACGTCCTCGTACAGCGCATCAGGTATCCACTCGTCGAACTCGGGATAGGCCCAGAGGAAGGACGCGAGCTGCTCCTTGACGAGAGCGTGATCGTACTGGCCGCGCAGATAGATCTCGGCGCCCCATGCGAGCAGACGGGCGATCTCAGGGCTGCCATCCGCCGTCGGGTAGTGGAGGCCCTCATATACCGCGTCCGGCATCCGGATCTCGGCGATCGGCGTCGGGTTGGCCATATAGAGGTCCACCAGACTCGAGAGCTCGAACGACATCTGGTGAGAGTCCCGCCAGCCGAGGCCGCGCATGCATTGCGCGTGGGTCCCGTTGAGCGGCTTGCCCGTCAGGTCTCCGAAGAAGCACCGCACATCGCTCATGAACGCGATGGCGTTGTCGTAGCTCACGCGTTCGGTCCAGTTCGCGCCGATGCCGAACTCGTACGAGTCGCCCTCGCCGGCGACCCCGTGCACGAGGATCTTGTAGGGACCCGTCGCGGCCGGATCGAAGTCGCTGAACTCGCCGACCTGGCCGTGGACCGAGCCTTCGTAGACGACGGCATCGGACGCGTCGACGACTTGGAACGGCTCGCCGTCCAGGGCGTTCGGTGCGGTGAAGCGTTTGGGACCGCCGAGATCGTAGCCGGTCTGGTTGATGACGACCGGCTGAGGGGCGCCGGTGCCGGTGGAGGGCGTCCACCCGCAGCCGGTCGCCGTCGTCGGGTGGCCCGCGGGGACGGACTCGAGCTGCTCGACACCGATGCCGCCGACGCGGGCGTCGGCGCGGTAGGCGCCGATCCCGATCGTGCCTCCGGCGTTCGCGGCGGGGACGGCGGCGACGAGCGCGCTGTCGATCCACACCGCGACGATGCCGTTCGCACGCGTGACCTCGAGGTTCGCCCAGTCGCCGAGTTCGATAGGGGCTCTGCCCGTGCACAGCACCGCGCCGCCGTTCGGGCGGGCCACCTTGATGCCCGTCGCCGTGATCTGGATCGCCGTGTTGCGCGCGACGTGGCTGAATGGCGCCGTCGCATCGACGAGCAGCGAGACGGTGCCGTTCGCGGCGAGCTCGTCCACACGCACAGACGTGCGCAGCGTGTACGCGTCGGGCAGGTCGATCGCCGCGGTGGGACGCAGGTAGCTGCCTGACGTCGCCGCCGTGTTGTCGATGGCCGCCGCGTCGACCTCGCCGCTCTGGATGCCCCAGGCCTCAATCGCACCCGAGAGCGGCGTCCAGCCCCCGAGTCCGCCGGACCACGTCTCGGCGAACGGCAAGCCGGACCCCGCCTCGGGAGAGTCCTCCACGGGGACGAGCCGCATCCCGGCGGCACGGGTGTTCGTCCCGGTGGTCGTGGCTTGGCGGGCGAGGCGCACGGTCGCCGTCTCGCCGGCGGCGAGACGGACCGATCCCAGGCCCGCCCACGTTCCCCGCGCCGCGTTCTGGTCGACGGTGGTGGTCGTCGTGGCGCCGGCACCACCCGACACCGTGTATGCCGAGCCGGTCTCCGAGTTCCCGGCATCCGGAATACCGGCCTCGACGCGGTAGGTGCCGGCCTGCTCGACGGGCAGGGTCCAGGTGGCGGTGGTGGTCGTGCTGCTGCTGTACAGCGACGGCGCGCCATCCGGGCCGGTCACGGCACTCGGGACCCATGAACCGGTCACCGAGAAGGGCACGGAACCGTCGGCACGAGGGGTCGTGTCCGTCACCTGCACTGTCACCCCGACGCTGGCCGCGGCCTGGGCGGCAGGAGCCGCGACGACGGTGACCGCAGCGACCGCGATCGCTGCGACGGCTGCGAGACCGCGCGTTCGGGCACGCCTCGTCAGCGGGCGAGTAGCGGGAACGGACATCAGGATCTCCTTTGATCGTTGGTCGCGCGGCGGTCCGCGCCGGTTCAGTAGACGCGGATCGACACCACCCGCGCCTGCGGGGCGCCGTTCGTGGCGAGCACGCGCAGGCGGAGCGCCTGCACGTCGTCGGCGGATGTCTCGTGCACCCGCTGCCGGCGTCGGTTGGCCTCGACACGCACGATCTCGCGCCAGGCGCCGCCGCGCTCACGCGCCTCGAGCACGTAGTCCCGCACGAGTTCGGGGAAGATGCGATCGGGCGTGCGGTGGTGGTGCAGGGTGTTGAGCTCCACGTCCGTGTCGTCGTCGAAGACGAGACGGATGCTGCGCACCCGCTGCGGCTCGGACCATTCGAGCGTGAGCGACTCCGCGGCCTCCGGCTCGGCGCCGCTCGGCAGCGACATCCAGAGGTTCGGGCCGCCGTAGAAGCGCTGATAGCCGGCGACGGCAAGGGACTCGTCGAACGCGGCGGTCGCGGGGCTCACCCGCACGCGGGGCGTGCGGCCGCGCAACGGGATGGCGGGCCAGGCGATGACGCTCTCGGACTCGTCGACGGCGACGTTCGCGTCGCCGTCGGCCTGCGGGCGGTGGGGGAGAGCGAGCACGCCCGGAATCTGCGCCTCGCTCAGCACGACCGCCACGCCCTCGGCGGCCTCGAGCACCACTACGACGCTCTCGGGCTCATCCGGGTTCCAGCTGAGCGGGAGACGTACCCACTGAGGTTCGGGCGAAGCCGCGACCCCGACTTCGACGCGCGCGCGCTCGTCGATCGGCACCGCGTTCTGCGGGTGCCCCGTCGTCCACAGCGACGCACCGAGCGTCACGTCGCGCTCCGCGTGCAGCAGGACCTCGACGTGGTCCAGTCGAGGGTCGACGGGCAGCAGGATCCCGAGATCCCGCTCGAGCGCGAACGGCGCCTCGCCGGCGCCCGGCACCAGCTCTGCCGGGTCGAGCGTGCGGGCGGTGCTCGACGCGGTCACGACGGCACGGCGGGAGAGATCGGACGGATCGCAATTTCGGATGCCGAAGACCGAGGCATCCTGCCGCAGCATCGTCTGGCGGAGGGTCTCGACGTGCGCCGTCGCCAGCTCGCGCGGACGCACGCCGAGGTCGAGGGCCAGCGACGCCCCCGTGCCCGCCGCCTCGCCCCCCGCGCCGCAGGTCGCCATGACGCGCGTCGAGCCGAAGGCGACGTGCGTCGCCGAGATGTCGCGGCCGGCCAGGAGCAGATTGGCGATGTTGCGCGAGTAGTAGCTGCGGAACGGGATGCCGTAGATGCCGTTCGAGTAGCGCTGATGAGCGCCGGCCTTCGTGGCGTACATCCCCTCGACCGGGTGGAGGTCGATCGACCAGCCGCCGAAGGCGACGGCGTCCGGATGATCGACCTGGTCGAGGATGTCGTTCTGCGACAGCACGTGGTCGCCGAGGAAACGGCGGTACTCCCTCTTGCCCGGAAGCGAGCCGACCCACTCGAGGTCCAGGTTCGCGGCATCGAACTTCCCGGAGTTCTTGATGTAGTCCCAGATGCCGAAGATGACCGAGCGCAGCTCGTCGCGGATGATCTCGTTGTCGTGGACGGTGTCGAGATGACCGCCCCATTCGATCCACCAGTAATGCGCGCCCTTGTCGCCCGAGCGCAGGATGCGCGACGTGGGGATCGGGGTCTTCGTGATGTCCTTCGCGGAGTCCGGGGCGACGAAGTCGACCGGGCGGCCGAGATCCTTCGTGTAGAAGAGGATCGTCGAGCCGAGCAGCTCACCGTCCGCTTCCTCGGGTGCCCACGACTCGCCGAACTCGTGCGACGCCTCGCGACCGATCCGGTACTCGGCGCCGGAGAGGTGGCCGACGAGGCCGTCGCCGGTGCAGTCCAGGAAGTAGGGGCTCGTGAAGGTCGTGAGAGTCTCGGATCCCATCGTCCATCCGTGCACCGCGGTGACGACGCGCTCGCCGTCGATGTCGGCGGCATCGACCTCGCGCACGTCGGTGTTGAGGAAGACGGTGATGTTCGGCTCGGCTCGGACCGCGTCGAAGACGACCTCGTCCCAGATGATCGGGTTCCCCTCGGGGTTGCGGTACTGGTTCTCGACGTAGAGCTCGCCGATGACTCCGCTCTCGCGGGCGAACCGCTGCACCCCGTGTCCAGTTGCGCCCACGACCCAGACGCGCACCTCCGACGACGAGTTGCCGCCGAGCACCGGTCGATTCCCGATGAGCGCCACCCTCTTGCCGAGGCGCGCCGCGCTGATCGCGGCGCAGACGCCGGCAAGGCCGCCTCCGACCACGGTGATATCGGCTTCGACGTTCTGAGTGCGCATGTTTCCTTCGGCGGGTTGCGGGGCAGGGGAGGTCGCCGGCCCGGGGACGAGCCCGGGCCGGCGTGGAGGAGGGGTATTCAGATGAGGCCGTTGATCGTGTCGCCGGCGGTCTTCATGGCGTCGGATGCCGACTTCTGGCCGATCAGGACCGCTTGGACCTGCTCGGCGATCGCGGTCTCCATCTGCGCGTACGACGGGTACTCCCACAGCGGGCTCGGCTTCGCGGTGGAGGTGACGGTCTCGGTGAAGGCCTGGACGAACGCGTTCGCGGTGACCGTGTCGGAGGCGAGTGCCGCTTCGGTCGTCGGTGGCAGCCCGAGTGCCGCGAAGTAGTCCTCGCTCTGCTGCGGGTCGCTGGTGAGCCACTGCGCGAAGTCGGCGGCGGTGCCGGCACCCTCGCCGTCCACGACGACGACGAGATGGCCCCACAGCACGTGCTGAGGAGTGGACCCCGCCTTGACGACGGGCCGCGCGATGGGGGTCATCTTGTCGCCGAGCGTCGCGTCGGGTGACTGCGACACGACCGACGACTTGCCGACCGGCGCGTCGTCGTAGAGTGCGGTGGCGCCCTGCGAGAAGAGGGTGCGGGCTGCCGCGCGGTCGACGTCGGCCGCGATCAGGCCGTCGTCGTACAGCTTCTTGTACCACTCGACGGCTTCGACCGACGCGTCGTCTCCGATCGTCGACTTGCCGTCCTCGATGATCGGCGAGCCGAATGTCTGCATCCACACGACGATGTCCTTCAGCTGCGCGGCCTTCGTGCTCGCCGCGTAGGGGATCAACCCGATGCCCTTCAGTGCGCGGAGGCCATCCTCGAACTCGTCGATCGTGCCCGGCGTGAGCGAGGCTCCCGCCTTGTCGAACAGCTCGGCGTTGCCGATGAGGCCGATCGCTCCGATCGTCCAGGGGAGTCCGAGCTGCTTGCCGCCCGACGTGCCGGCCCCCAGTGCGGCATCGGTGTAGCCGCGGCCGCCGGTGTATGCCGACAGGTCGGTCAGCTTGCCGAGTGCCGCGATGGCCGACAGCCACGCGACGTCGAGCTGTGCCGCACCGGAGAACTGCCCGCCGCGAACCTGCAGGGTGAGCTGATTCAGATACTCGTTGTACGGGTACGCGCTGGTGTCGATCGAGATGCCCTCGGCGCTCGAGAAGCTCTTGAGCGCCGCCTCGATCGTGGGCTTCGCCGCCTCCTCGGACAGGCTCCACGACGCGAATGCGAAGTCGGTCGGCTCCGCTGTACCGGGAGTCGTGACCGGCGCGCCGGCGCCTCCGGTCGAGCAGCCCGCGAGGCCGAGCAGAGCGGCCCCGCCGAGCCCCAACACGGAGTAGCGCAGCAGAGACCGCCGCGAGATGTCGTTTGCCATGATTTCTCCTTCGAAACAGTGCGATCGGGTGGTGGTGGGAGAGGAACAGCAGGGAGGTTCAGCCCTTGACGGCACCGGCGGTAATCCCGCCGACGAGGAAGCGCTGGAGCAGGATGAAGGCGATGCAGACGGGAACTGAGACCACGAGCGAGGCCGCCATGAGCGCGGGCCACGACGTGCTCGCTTCGGAGATGAAGGTGTTCACGAGGCCCGGGGGAAGGGTCTGCCGGTCGGGACCCGCAAGGGTGAGCGCGAAGATGAAGTCATTCCATCCCCGCACGAAGGCGAACAGCCCTGCCGCGACCAGTCCAGGAGCGGCGAGCGGAAGGACGATCGAGTGGAAGATGCGCCACGGGCCGGCGCCGTCGATGCGGGCGGCTTCGATCAGGTCGTCAGGAAGCGCATCGAAGAAGCCCTTCAGCATCCAGACGCACAGCGGGAGCGTGAAGGTGGTGAACGAGAGGATGAGTGCGAGGTAGGTGTTCAGCAGGCCGAACTGTGCGAAGACGAGATAGAGCGTCACGAGCAGCAGCGCCTGAGGGAACATCTGGCTCGACAGCACGAAGTACATGAGGGACTTGCGGCCGGCGAAGCGGTACTTCGAGAAGGCGTAGCCCATGTACATCGACACGATCACCGAGAGCACGGCGGTGATCACCGAGACGATCACGCTGTTGCGGAAGTAGACGAAGATCGCCTCGTTTCCGAACACCGTCGCGTAGTGGGCGAACGTCACCTCCTTCGGGAACAGCGTCGGCGGGAACGCGAACACCTGATCGCTGGGCGTGAGCGAGGTGGCGAGCAGCCAGTACACCGGCGCGAACCCGAAGAGCGAGATCACGGCGAGAGTGATCCAGGTTCCCCAGCGGATGCGACGGCGCCGACGCCGGGCGGCGGGAGGCGGCGTCTGCTCGGCGAGCACCGTGATGGGTGTGGCGGTGATGGTGGTCACCGGTGGGCTCCCTTCTCGCCTCGCTCGGAGAGCCAGACGTAGACGACGACGAGGACGGTCAGCAGCGCCATCCAGAGGATGCCCAGCGCGCCCGCGTGACCCAGGTCGTACCCCTTGAAGGCGGTGTCGTACACCTCGGTCGCGAAGGTGTTCGTCGTACCCGCCGGTCCGCCGCCCGTGAGGACGAAGATCGTGTCGAAGTGCTGGAAGTTCCAGATGAACTCGAGCAGCACCACCAGTCCTGCGACGCCGCGGATGTGCGGCCAGGTCACCGTGAAGAAGCGCCGCACCGTGCCGGCGCCGTCCATCGCCGCCGCTTCGTGGAGCTCGGCGGGGACCGTCTGCAGCGCGGCGAGGAGCATCACCATGATCCAGGGGAAGGTGTTCCACGTCTTCGCGACGATCAGCGCGACGCGCGCGGTATCGGTCTGGAACAGCCAGGCGATCGGGCTGTCGATGGCCCCGATGCTCAGGAGGATGCCATTGAGCACGCCGTAGTTCGCGTCGAAGATCCACATCCAGAGGAAGGACACGACGACGCCGGGGATCAGCCAGGGGATGAGGAATGCTCCGCGGAGGAACCGTTGACCGCGGAAGGTCTGGTTCAGCACGAGCGCGAGCGCGAGTCCGATGACGAACGGCGCCACCGTGGCCCCGACGGTGAAGATGAGGGTCTGCGTGAGCAGCAGGCCGAACTCGGTGGTGAGGACGCCGATGATGTTCTGCATTCCCACGAACGTCATGCCGGGGTACAGCAGGTTCTCGTCGAAGAATGCCGAGATCAGGGAACGGATGAGCGGGTAGAGCACGATCGCGCACAGCAGCACGATGCCGGGGAGCAGCAGGAAGGCCAGGAACGTGCGCTCGCTGAGCGGGGTGCCTCGCGTGCGCCGAACGGCGGCGGGAGCTGCCACGCGGGAAGTGGTCATCGTCGTCCTTCGCAGAGTCGGACCGGTGCGTCATCTCTGAGCCGCCGGCGGGGCGTCATCCTTCGACGCCGCCTACAGAGTGCACGAGCCGCGCACTATTCGCAACTGCTGTGCACTATGTGCATGGGTGTGCTTTAATGAGCGCACGGGCCGACGACGAACCGGAGGACACATGGCTGCTGACAAGGGCGCGAACCAGAGCGTGGAGAAGGCGATCTCCGTGCTCGAGTCGTTCGCCAGCGGCGAGCCGATGCGCGTGGGCGATGTGGCCCGCGCGGCCGGCATCGGCCAGTCGACCGCCTCCCGCCTGCTCGCCACCCTGGAGGCGGGCGGCCTGGTCGAGCGCGATGCGCAGACGACGCTCTACTTCCTGGGTTCAGAGCTGCTGACGCTGGCGGGCATCGCCATCAACCAGAATCGCGTCCATCGGGTCGGTCGTCAGATCGCCCAGGGGCTTGCCGGCAAGCTCGGTCTCGGCGTCAATCTCGCGCTGTTGCGCGGCGCCGAACTCATCTACCTCTGCAACTTCGAGGGTCCGCTCTCGCCCAAGTCGCACACCCTCATGGGGCAGCGGGTGCCGCTGCACGCCACGAGCATCGGGAAGTCGACGCTCGTCGGCACATCGCGAGACTCCCGTCACGCCCTGCTCCGCGAGCTCGTCGGCTACACCGAGGCGACCATCACCACTCACGAGGCCCTCGACCGGGAGGTCGCCCTGATCGCCCGCCGGGGATACGCCACCGAGGTCGAGGAGTTCGTGCTCGGCCGGGCGTCGGTCGCGGCGCCGATCCTCGACCAGTCCGGACGCATCGTGGCCGCGGTATCGATCTCGGGGCCGCGATCCACCATCGATCTCGAGACCCGTGAGGCGGAGCTCGGCCGGATCGTCATCGAGACCGCGGACCGCATCAGCTCCGGCCTCGGGTACCAGGGCCCCGCCGGCTGAGTCCCGCCCGATCCCGGTGTCGCCGACCGGGCGTACATTGAACCAATGCGCGCCGAACCGACCACCCGGAGCGCGCGGGCACAACTCGCCGCTCTCGCCGATCCCGCCGGCGACCGCCGACCGTTGATCGACCTGCCGCCGGAGCCCCGCGCCCGGCCGGCCGCGGTGCTCATGCTCTTCGGTGTGCTCGACGCGTTCCCGAGCGGCCACGACGCCGAGGCGCAGGCGGTGTCGCGCGATCTCGACGTGCTGCTCCTCTCGCGAGCGACCACGCTGCGGGCGCATCCCGGGCAGGTCGCCTTTCCCGGTGGGCGCGTCGACCCCGGAGACGACGGCCCGGTCTCGGCCGCGCTCCGCGAAGCCCGCGAAGAGACCGGCCTCGATCCTGCAGGCGTCGACGTGCTCGGCGAGCTCACCGACATCTCTCTCGCGTTCTCGCAGCACCTCGTGACGCCGGTGCTGGGTTGGTGGCGGCATCCGTCTCCCGTCCGCGTCGTCGACGAAGCCGAGTCTGCCGCCGTGTTCCGGGCACCCGTCGCCGACCTGCTGAACCCCGCCAACCGCGGCGTGACGGTGATCCGCCGCGACGGGCGGGAATGGCGCGGCCCGGGATTCCTCGTGCGGCATGCGACGGGGGAGCACCTCGTCTGGGGTTTCACCGGAATGGTGCTGGACGGGCTGTTCGACCGCCTCGGGTGGAGCGAGCCGTGGGACGACACCCGCGAGCTGCCCCTCGTGCTCCCTGGATGAGGGCGCGGGTCAGCGGTACCGGTAGTGCTGCGCGCTCGTGTTGACCCAGGCGATGAAGCGCCGGGCCTCCGTCTCGTGCGCGGTGGGATAAGGCGCGACCCAGACCTGCGCACCCCCGATCACCACGTGCGGCGCCATGCGGTTGATCGCACGGTTGATGGTGCGGGGCGTGATGGGCCCGGCTGCGCCGAACATGCGCCGCTCGACGGCCGCTCGCGTGAAGGCGGGACGCCGCAGCAGCGCATCGCCGGAGTCGACGGATGCCTCGACCTCGGCGACCGGCTGGCTCAGGTCGCCGAAGTGGATCCACCGCCCATCGATGACGATGCCGGCGAAGTCCTGCTCCTGACCGCTGTAGCGCACATCGGCCGTCCAGCGGCGTCCGTCCCACCACCGCGTGCGTCCGCGCTGGTCGTCGTACCAGCCGGGCAGCGCGGGGCCGGCCGCGGCGGGCCCGGCATCCGTCCGCAATTCGATGTCGGGCGCGCGCAGATCGATGTACTGCTCGGTCCAGTGCGTGCCGTCCCACCAGCGCTGCTTGCCCGAGCCGTCGTCGTACCACCCGGGTGCGGGTTGCGTCGCCATGAACCGAGAGTAGTTCGTGACACCGAAGCTCGGCGAGCGGCCTCGAGGCGCCGGGGCACGCCAGACTGGACCCATGCCTTCCGTCGACGACATCCTCCCCGCTGACCGACGCCATCTCCTCGATCTCCCGGTGTATGCGCACCTCGGAACCGTCCGGCCCGACGACACCGTGCAGGTGAACCCCATGTGGTTCGAGTTCGACGGCGAGCACGTCAGGTTCACGCACACGAACTACCGGCAGAAGTACCGCAACCTCCAGCACAACCCGTCGATGTCGCTGTCGATGGTCGACCCCGAGCACCCCTTCCACTACCTGGAGGTCGCCGGCCGGCTGGTAGAGGTCGTCCCCGACCCGGAGGGCGCGTTCTACGTGCGACTCCAGAACCGCTACGGCAACCCGAGCCAGACGCCGCCACGCGACAAGGCGGACCGCGTGATCCTCGTCATGTCGATCGAGCGCGCGACGAAGCAGTAGCGACGAGGCGGTAGCGACGAGGCAGCAGCGGATCAGCCGCGGTTCCCGGCGGCCCCGTAACCGGATAGCATCGTCCGGTGTCGACGAAGACCCCACCCGAACCCTTCCACCCCGACCTGGCCGCCGCGAGATGGCTGCCGCTCTTCAGTGCCGGACCGCGCACTCTGTGGATGTTCCGGCTGACGCCACCCGGCATCCAGCCGGAACCCGACGTCGACGTCTCGACGGTGCCTTTCCGCACGCCTGCCGGCGAACGGCCGTACCGGGTCTTCCGGCCGCGGCAGGCGCCTGACTCAGCAGCGGCAGCACCGTTGCCGGCGCTGTTCTGGATCCACGGTGGCGGACTGATCCTCGGTACGCCGCAGCAGGACGACGGCACCAACCTCGCCCTCGCGCGCGACCTCGGGATCGCCGTGTTCTCGGCGTCCTACCGCCTCGCCCCCGAGCATCCGGCACCCGCGGCGCTCGACGACCTCGTCGCCGGGTTCCGCGAGGTCGTCGCTCGTGCCGCCGAATTCGGCATCGACCCGAGCCGCATCGCCGTCGGGGGTGCGAGCGCCGGGGGCGGCCTGGCTGCGGCGCTCGCGCAGCGGCTGCATGACGAGGGAGGCCCACAGCCGGTGTTCCAGCTGCTGGCCTATCCGATGCTCGATGACCGCACCGTGCTGCGCGACGACATCGACACGCGCCACCTGCGCATGTGGTCACCGGCGAGCAACCGGTTCGCGTGGTCGGCCTATCTCGGCGCGGACGCCGGTGCGGCGGACGATGCTGCGGGTGCCGGCATCCGCTCGTCCGTCGTTCCCGCGCGGCGCGACGACCTGAGCGGGCTGCCTCCGGCGTGGATCGGGGTCGGCACGCTCGACCTCTTCCACGACGAGGATGCCACGTACGCGAATCGCCTGGTCGCGGCCGGTGTGCCGTGCGAGCTCTCCCTCGTGCCCGGGGCGTTCCACGGCTTCGACGCGGTGTTCCGCAAGGCGGGGGTGTCCCGGGCGTTCCACGCAGAATGGGCGCGCGTGCTGCGCGGCGCATTCCAGCTCGAGACGGAGACCGCCGGCTGACGTCGCGGCCGTTCAGGCGCACGACCTGACTGCATCTCCCCGTCGGTCGATGCGTCAGGAAGCCTGGCCGGGCTACGGTCGGGGGATGACCCCGCATCGGCTCACCCGCGACCAGGCGCGCCGTATCGTGGTGCGCGCGCAGCTGCTCGATGCCGAGCGGCCTGGTGACGTCGTCGAGGTCGCCGAGCAGCTGGGGTACATCAAGATCGACCCCACCGCGACGATCGCGCCGTGCGAGCAGACCGTGCTGTGGTCGCGCATCGGCTGGTCGTACGAGCCGGGTCAGCTGCGCAAGGTCGTCGAGGACGACCGTCTGCTGTTCGAGTTCGACGGCACCTTCCGCCCCATGAGCGTGCTGCCGCTGATGCTCCCGGGCATGCGGCAGTGGCCGCAGCGCGAGAGCAGCCGGCAGTGGCTCGAGGCGAATGCGGGGTTCCGCGCCGACGTCCTCGCCCGACTGCGCGCCGAGGGGCCCCTGCTCGCGAGCGACATCCCCGACACCGCGCAGGTGAGCCGGGCACCCGACGGCTGGTCCGGTGCGAACCAAGTGCCGCACATGCTCGACTTCCTGCTGCGCCAGGGCGAGGTGGCCATCGTCGGACGCGAGGGTCGCCGCCGCCGGTGGGATCTCGCCGAGCGCGTCTACCCGCGGAACATGCCCGAGTACGACGACGAGGAGGCCGCCCGGCTGCTCGCGGAGCGCCGCCTGCAGTCGGCCGGGCTGGCCAAGCCGCACTGGTACTGGAGCGGCGTCGCGAAAGACACCGGGGAGCCTGGCGTCGTCGAGGGCAGCACGACGGCGTACCGCGTCGATCCCGAGGCGCTCTCTGCGCTCGACGACGACTCCGGCGGGCGGGTGGCGTTCCTCAACCCCTACGACAGCCTGCTGTTCGATCGTCGACGCCTCGAGGAGCTGTTCGAGTTCACCTACGTGCTCGAGCAGTTCAAGCCGAAGGCGCAGCGCCGGTACGGCTTCTTCGCCCATCCGATCCTGATGGGCGATCGCTTCGTCGGGATGCTCGACGCCGAGGTCGACCGCGAACGCGAAGTGCTCAAGGTGAACGCGGTGCACGAGTTCCTGCCCCTCGAGCCGGAGGAGTCCGACATGGTGCGCGCCGAGATCGCCGAGCTGGCCGAGTGGCTCGGCGTATCGGTGACCGGACTGCCCTGAACAGGACGGATGCCGCCCCGCGGCGGCGAGCGGCAGACGCGGCGCGGGGGCGAGAGGTGCGGCTGCCGTCGCCCTCTCGGTACGCTCGAAGACGTGACTCCTCGTACGCTCGCCGGTGGCGCCATCCTTCGTGAGGCCCGCTCGGGTGACGAGCCGGGGATCCTGGCATGCATTCGTGCGCTCGCCGTGTACGAGCGCGAGCCGGACGCTGTCGAGAACACGGTGGGCGCCCTCGAGGCTGCGCTGTTCGGCGACGAGCCGCGGGTCTTCGCCCACGTCGTCGAGCGGGACGGCGAGATCGTGGGCATCGCGATCTGGTTCGTGACCTACTCCACGTGGACCGGGCGGCACGGCTTGTGGCTCGAGGACCTCTTCGTCGACCAGCACCAGCGCGCCTTCGGCTACGGCAAGTCGCTGCTCGCGTCGCTGGCGGCCGTGTGCGTCGAGCGCGGATACTCGCGCTTCGAATGGACCGTGCTCGACTGGAACGAGCCGGCGATCGGCTTCTACCGCTCGATCGCCGCCGAGCCGATGGGCGACTGGACGACGCAGCGTGTCACCGGCGAAGCGCTCGCCGCACTCGCGGCGACGCTCGACGCCTGACCGGCGCGCGTCAGTCGGTCACGGCACGCGGTTCGACACGGTCAGCAGGACGACCGAGTCCTCGAGCGCGGCGAGGCTGTGACGTTGCGGCGGCACGGTCAGGTGATCACCGGATGCCCCTTCCCACGCATCGTCGCCGGTGATCAGACGCACGTGGCCCTGGAGCACCTGCAACGTGGCCTCGTGCGGGCTGTCGTGCTCGGAGAGTTCGTGCCCGGCGAGGAGTGCGATCACGGTCTCCCGAAGGGCGTTCTCGTGGCCGCCGCGGATGGTCCGCGCCGCGCGGCCGCTGGACGCCACTCGCGCCTTCGCCATGAGGTCGTCGATCAGGTCGGCCAGATCCGTGCTGTGCATCGTCATGCCTCCATCGCCTCGGATGGCCGGAGTCTACCGGTGCGGATCGTCCCAATGACAGGGAACCGACGGAGCGGCTCAGCCGAGCATCTCGGATCCGCCGTCGTCGGGCGGCTCGGCGACGACCTGCAGCCCGACCGGCGAGTTGGCCGTGCGCATCAGCGCCTCGAGCCAGGTGCGGTTGATCTTGGCCGTCCGGCCGCCGTAGTAGGTGAAGACCAGGCTCGCAGCCGCGTGCACCCAGACAGTCGTCCGTCCGCCGCCCGTGCTGACGTCACCGTGCCACGTGAAGTAGAACGGCTCATTCCGGCGGAGCTTCGTGCCGATGGCGACCTGGACGTGCGAGAGCACGCGATCGTCGAACTCCGTGCGGACGCCGCCCTCGTAGATGAACTTGCCCACGTGCCTCCTTCGGCGAGCGGCGTGCCCGCTCCAAGAGACTCTGCGACAGCCCGGTCGACGCCGGCTCCCCGCGGACCGCCCTGCGAAAGCGGAGCACGGAAAGCGAAACCTCACGCGGCCGCCGTGGAGGGACTTCAGCCGCCGTGCAGTGTCTGCCGCGGCGACCTCCCGTACGCGTCGCGGTAGTGCTTGGCGAAGCGCGAGGCGCTCGCGAAGCCCCAGCGCCGCGCGACCTCCGACACGCTCGCGGGCTTCGCGTGCTGCAGTTCGGCATGCGCCCCGGCCAGCCGTTCACGGCGGAGGTACTCCGTGGGCGTCTGATCGAGGGCGCGACGGAAGGCGTACTGGAGTCCCCTCGACGAGATCCCGGATGCCGCGGCGACGTCATCGATCGTGATCGGCTCGTGCGCGTGCTGCTCCATGTAGGCGATGGCCCGCCGGACGCTCCGCGGGGCGGCACCCCGCTGGGACGAGCGTTCGAGGGCGGCGCCGAAGGCGGGTGAGAACGCCGCGAGGGTGGCGTGCAGCGCGTGGCGCCGCAGCTCCACCTCGATCATCGGAGTGCTGAGCCCCGGCACGAAGAACGACCCGGCGACGTGCTGGAACACGCGCTCCCAGTGCGCGGCGAGGTCCCGGTCGATCGGAGCGGAGCTCGTCGTCGCAGCGCGCAGCGTGAAGCGGTCGTCGCCGGCCAGACGCCGTGCCTCCTCCTCGGCCGAGGCACGGTCGAACACGAACGCGCGCACGTCGGCGCGCGTGTGCCAGCGCGCACTCGTCGGCCCGTCCAGCGCGAGCCACGGCAGCCCGGCATTCAGATCGCCGCGGGGTGTTCCCACCCAGCCGCCGCGGGAGGCCACACGACAGCCCATCAGCTGACCGTCCGGTTCGATGGCGGACTGCACCGAAGCGTTCAGCCGGTACTTCACGACTGAGAAGCCGGGTGTCGCGGCGGACGTCCACGAGAACGCGAACGTGCGAGGATCCACTCGCTGCAGGGCGGCCGAAGGCACGAACTGGCGCCACGTCGACTCGACATCACCCACGTCCCGCGACGCGAGCGTCAACACTTCGCCCAACTGCCCCTCCCGGCATCCCGGGCACATGTCGCCGTGTCCGGTCCGGACACTCTAACCTGCGCGCGCGGGACGACCGGAATCACCCTGAGCACGCAGCGGCAGACGCGACGCCGGGCCGCGGCATCCGGGAATCCTGTTGCTCCCGGTGCGGTTGGATGATCATTGCACCGAAGGGAGCCCGCATGAATGGACTCGAGGTCACCGTCCTGCTCGGAATCACCGTCCTCACCGGTGCGATCCTGGCCCCGAAGCTCAGAGTGGCCGTCCCACTGCTGCTCGTCGTCGCGGGACTCGCGCTGGGGTTCATCCCGGAGGTGCGCGAGATCGAGCTGCCGCCCGAGACGGTGCTGCTGCTCTTCCTGCCGGTCCTGCTGTTCTGGGAGAGCATGACCACGTCGCTGCGTTCGATCATCCGGGACTTCCGCGGCATCGTCCTCATGAGCACGGCGCTCGTCGTCGCCAGCGCTTTCGCCGTCGCCGGCGTCGCCTACGCCCTCGGGCTGCCCTGGAACGCCGCGCTCATCCTCGGCGCCGCGGTCGCCCCGACCGACGCGACCGCGGTCGCTGCGCTCGGGCGCATGCTGCCGCGGCGCAACTTCATGAACCTCAAGGCCGAGAGCCTCACCAACGACGGGACGGCGCTGGTCATATACGGGGTCGCCGTCGGTGTCGCCGCGGGCGGCCAGTACACCCCGCTCGACGTCACCGGCCTGGTGGTGCTGTCGTACGTGGGCGGTGCGGCGGCGGGTGTCGTCGTCGCGGGTCTCGCTTACCTCGTGATGCGACGCGTGCGCAACACGCTGAACCTCAACATCGCCCTGCTGCTCGTGCCGTTCACGGCGTTCCTGCTCGCCGAGCTCGTCCACGCGTCGGGTGTGCTGGCGGTCGTCGTGGCCGGACTCATCGTGGCGTACATCACGCCGCGGATCAGCACGGCGGCGTCGCGGCGTCAGGCGGCGTGGACATGGCCTCTCGGCTCGTTCCTTCTCAACGGCTCTCTGTTCGTGCTCATCGGCTTCGAAGTGCAGGCCGTCGCGCATGAGATCCCCGGGCGCGAGATCGGCTGGCTGGTGGTGGTCACCCTGGCGTCGTGGCTGGTGCTGCTCGTAGCCCGGTTCGTGTTCCAGACGACGTCGGTCATGATCATCCGCATGCTGGATCGCCGGCCATCTCAGCGACTGCGCCGGACCACGTACCGGGCGCGGATCGTGAGCGCGGTCGCCGGCTTCCGTGGCGCGGTGTCGCTGGCGATCGCGCTCTCTGTGCCCCTTACGACGACGGCCGGAGATCCGATGCCGGGGCGCGACGAGATCATCTTCGTCACGGCGGGCATCATCCTGCTGACCCTCCTCGTGCAGGGACCCATCCTGCCTGCGGTCGTGCGGTGGGCCCGCCTCCCCGAGGACATGGCGATGCAGAGGGAGCTCGAACTCGCCGAGCGTGCGATCACCGGCGCGGCGCTGACGGCGATGAAGGATCTCGCCCACGACCACGGTGTCAGCGAGGAGACGCGCGACCGCCTCACGCGCGACTACTACGACTACCTCGAGCGCAACAACGAGCGCGTGCAGGCGCGCGAGCAGGCCGAGGTCGACCGCAGGATCGTCGATCTCGACTCGATGATCGGGGCGACGGATGCCGAGGCCGAGGCAGCCGCGACGGCCACTGCCGTGCTGGATCCGCCCGCTCCGCTGCCTTCGCCGCGCGAACGCGACGAGGAGTACTCGCGACTGCGGATCGCGCTCCTGGACCGCAAGCGCGAGGTGCTGTATCGGCTGCGCCGCGAGGGCGCCGTCGACGATGCCGTCGTGACGCAGATCCAGACCAGGCTCGACGTGGAGGAGCTGCGCATCACGGGCATCGAGGTGCTCGACTGATTCTGCGGCCGATGGCGCGGCCGCCCGCCGCGTGAGGAAGGAGTTCAGGCCGCGGGTTCGCGCAGGCCGGCCGAGATGAGATCGGCGAGTGCGGGCAGGTCGGCGGCATCGGCCGGGCCGGCGAGCTCGTCGCCCGCCTCGAGCTCCTCGTCTGCCGAAAGGGCCGCGAGCGTCGGGGTCGTGATGATCGCGACCCAGGCCTCCGCGGCGATCCGCACGCGCCGTGCGGCGATCGGATGCAGGATGCTCGCGCCGAGCACGCGTTCGACGATCGCCTGCAGCTGGCTGCGGTAGTCCCGCAGCCTCGCGCGCACCTCGGGGTGCGTCCGGTGCTCGCGCCACACGATGACGCGGCGCACCGCCGACTCGCCCTGAAGTTCGCGGAGCCTCCCCGTGACGTTGAGCAGCGACTGCGCCGGGTCACCCTCGGCGATCAGCGCGGAGGTGTCGATGGGATCGAGATCGAGCCGTTCGCCCATCAGCGCGCGCAGCAGATCTGTCTTGCTGGGGAAGTAGTAGAAGAGCAGCCCCTTGGGCACGCCGGCCAGGTCGGCGATCGCCCCGGTCGGGGTGGCGTCGAAGCCGCGCTCGGCGAAGAGGCGCTCGGCCGCATCGAGGATGAGGATCCGGCTCTCCCGGCTTCGCGTCATCTCGGATCCTCAGGAAAGGCGCTGGGGCCGCCGGCGGTGTCCGGCGCCCCCGTCTCGACGGCGCACGTCAGTGGGGAGGGCACCCTCAGTGCGGGAGGGAACGGTCGTGCATCTGCATGGCCGGTCGGATGGCGAGGGCCGCGACGATCACCGCGACCGCCCCGCCGATCCAGCAGATCCAGGCGGCTGCGGAATCCATGCTGGCGTAACCACCCAGCCACGGAGCGACGAACAGCACCGCACCGAGCGCGAGCTGCACGTACTCCATCGCGACCATCCCCGGCATCGCGAGGTTCATGACGCCGGCGGCGATCAGCAGGATGCCGACGATCAGCATCCATGGCATGGAGGCGCCCATCGGCGGCATGAACAGCGCCGCCACTGCGGCGACGAGGCCCACGACCACGGCGACCCAGTCCTCCCAACGAGTCCACTTGTTCATCGGAATCTCCTCCTTCGGAGACGGTGATGGCTCCCGATCGGGGGTCGATTCCACGGTATTCCTGACTGACCGACCGGTCAAGATCCCTCCCGAACGCTCCCGTTGCGCTCCGTACGGCGGCGTCACACGCGGGTGGGCTGCCAGCCGAGCGCGGGGGCGACGTGCTTCGCGAACGACTCGACCATCCGCAGGTTGAACTCCACGCCGAGCTGACTGGGGATGGTGAGCATGAGCGTGTCTGCCGAGGCGATGGCGGCGTCGTTCTGGAGCTGCTCGACCAGCTCGTCGGGTTCCCCGGCATAGGTCTTGCCGAAGGTCGAGCGGATGCCGTCGATCACGCCGATCTGGTCGCCGTCCTGGCGTCCGCCGAAGTACATGCGCTCCTCGGCGGTGGTGATCGGGAAGATCGAGCGGCTCACCGAGACGCGCGGCTCGCCGGCGTGACCCGCCTCCCGCCACGCGGCGCGGAATCCGTCGATCTGCTCCGCCTGCAGGATGTCGAACGGCCGCCCGTCCGCCGAGGTGAGCAGCGTCGACGACATCAGGTTCACGCCCGTGCGGCCCGCCCACTCGGCGGACTCGCGGTTGCCGGCGCCCCACCACACGCGGGAGCGGAGCCCGGGGGAGTGCGGCTCGATGCGCTGCAACCCCGTGCCCCCGCCGCCGAACGGCGAAGAGTCGTCGCGCTCCGCCAGGCCTTCGCCCTCGATCGCACGCAGGAAGAGGTCGAAGTGCTCGCGGGCGATGTCCGCGCCGCGGGGGTCGCCTGACCCGGTGTATCCGAAAGCCTCGTAGCCGCGCACGACGGTCTCGGGTGACCCGCGGCTCACGCCGAGCGCGAGCCGGCCGCCGGAGATGAGGTCGACCGCGGCGGCCTCCTCCGCGAGGTACAGCGGATTCTCGTAGCGCATGTCGATCACCCCGGTGCCGACCTCGATGCGCTCCGTCCGTGCCGCGATAGCGGCGAGCAACGGCATCGGCGACGCCTGCTGACGCGCGAAGTGGTGGACGCGGAAGTACGCGCCGTTCACGCCGAGCTCATCCATGCCCTGGGCGAGGTCGATCGCCTGCAGCATCGAGTCCGCGGCCGTGAGCTGCCGACCGCCGCCCAGTGGGCCGTAGTGTCCGAACGAGAGGGTTCCGAAGCGCTGCATGTCGACTGCAACGGTACGCGCGCAGCATCCATTCCGGTGAATGCAGTGCCGCAGCCTCGTACCATCGCGCACGTAATCGGGGAAGCCTTGTCGGCGCCTCGTGGTTGCCTGGACCTCAGAAGCGCACCGACGGAAGGACGAAGCATGGCACATCTCCTGGTGTTCGAATTCCCCTCGGCGGGGCCGTTCGGCGCGGAGGCGGTCGCCGCGTTCGGCGAACTGGCCGGCGACATCGCGGGTGAGAAGGGCCTCGTGTTCAAGGTCTGGACCGAGGATGCCGAGAGCGGCATCGCCGGCGGCGCCTACCTCTTCCAGACCAAGGAGGATGCCGATCGCTACCTCGCCTTCCACAGCGAGCGGCTGCGGGGCTACGGCGTGACGGACATCGAGGTGAGGAGCTACGGCGTCAACGACGGTCTGTCGGCGCTCACCGGCGTTCCGCCGCGTTGAGCGGCGCACGGGGTGCCGCGTCGTGTCAGTCCCGATGCACCACCTCGGCGAGCGCCCGCGTCAGCTCGGCGCGTGAGCCGATCCCCAGCTTCGTATAGGCCTTGCGCAGGTGGTATTCGACGGTCTTCGGGCTGAGGAACAGGGCGGCCGCAGCTTCGCGGGTCGTGCGGCCCTCTGCGAGCAGCACGCTGACCTGGAGTTCCTGCGGCGTGAGGTCCTCGACCGCGTTTCCCGACGTGGCGCGGACGTGTTCGCCGGTCGCGGTGAGCTCTGTCGCGGCGCGGTCGCGCCACACCGACGCCCCGAGCTCGGTGAAGTCGTCGAATGCCGCGCGCAGCTGAACGCGCGCGTCTTTCCGCCGACCCGACCGGCGAAGGCGCTCGCCGTACGCGAGGCGGGTGCGCGCCGTCTCGAACCGATCGAGCGTCTGCTCATGCCAGTCGAGCGCCGACGCGAACAAGTCGTCGGCATCGTCTTCGGCTGCGGCGATCCCCATCGCGCGGTCGCCACGGGCGCAGGCCCACGGCTGCCCCTTCGCCGCGGCGCGCGTGCGGTACAGGGTCGCCGTCGCCAGCGCATCTTCGCGCCGCCCGATGCGCATAAGGGCGTCGCCGTACTCGGGACCGGGCCAGAGGTCGACATCGTCGAGCCCGAGGCGTGCGAGCAGCACGATGAGATCTGCGAAGAGCTCCGCCGCGATCCCCGGGCGACCCAACGAGAGCTCGAGGTCACCGAACGCGTGGCCCACCCAGGCCTCGCCCACGTGGATGTCGCGCGCCGCGCAGTGCGTCCGTGCCGCCTCACCATGGGCGCGGCACGCGTCCGCTCGGCCGGCACGGGAGTCGAGTCGCGCGAGCCCCGCCAGCGACATCGCGAGCTCTGTCGTCTGACCCGTTTCGGTGGCGAGCCGGATGGCCTCGGCGAAGTTCGCCTCTGCCCGCACCCAGGACGCGGACGTGGTGGCCTCGTCGACCGCGACGTGGAAGAGGAGCGCAGGCAGGGCTCCGATCCCGGCGGCGCCGCGCACCTCGTCGACGAGCTCCCGAAGCCGCACCCCGCTGGTGGCGTCGCGCAGGTACAGGGGCGCCAGCATGAGCCACGACAGGCGGCGAGGATCCCGCCCCAGCTCCGGATCGGTCTCGAGGAGCGGCACGGCGGCACGGAGCTCGTCGGCTCCGCCGAGGCCTGCGAGCGTCTTCGCCATCCCGGAGGCCATCAATCCGAGTGCATGAGCACGCGTCGTCGTCACCTCAGGTCGGAGTCCGGCGATCCGATCGGCCAGCGCCGACGCAGTGCGCGCGTCTCCGAGGTAGTAGGTGGCGTGCACGGCGTCCGCCAGCGCGACGGTCGCTGCATCCGCCGATGCCGCGTGATCGGCCGCACGCAGCAGGATGTCGAGCGCCTCCCTCAGCGATCCGGTGCGCGCCGCCACCGACGCACGCAGTTCGATCTCTCGGACGTCGTCAGCAGCAGACCCGACCTCGACGCCGGCCGGGGCCTCGACGCGGCCGGCCACCTCCGAAACGGCGTCCCGCCCTCGCCGGTCCAGGAGCGAGACGGCGCGCTCGCCGTCGCCGGCTTCCCAGGCGGTGTCGGCGGCACGGAGCAGCCGTGCGGCGCGCGTGCCGGCTTCAGGAGTGAGACGTGCCGAGCGCTCGAACGCACCCGAGGCGACGGAGTACGCGGCCCGTGCGACGGCGTGGTCGCCGGCCTCGGCGAGGAGGCCGGCGATCGCGGCGTCGGGGTGCGAGGTCGCCTCCGACAGGTGCCAAGCCCGCCGGTCGACGTCGCCGGGTGACGCGGCTTCGGCGGCGGCGCGGTGCGCGGCACGGCGTTCATGTGCGGACGCCCCGGAGTACACGGCGGCGCGCAGCAGCGGATGCCGGAACCCGACGTGCCCGTCGCGCACCGCGATCAGGCCGGCGTCCTCCGCCGCGTCGAGTCGGGCCACGTCCACCCCGTGCGCTTCGCAGGCGTCGGTCACGAAGCGGAGGTCGGCGCCGCACACAGCGGCGACGAGGAGGGCTGAACGGCAGCCGGCATCCAGCGTCGACAGCCGCCTGCCGAACGCGTCTATGACCGCACGCGGCACCCGTAGGGGAAGCCCGGTGTCGAGGCTCTCGACCACACCGAGATCGGCGGCGCGCAGTTCGAGCATGGCGAGCGGGTTGCCTTCGGTGGCGCGGTGCAGCACGCGGACCCGTTCGTCGGCGACCGCGGCGCCGGGGGCATGCTGGAGGATCGTCCGCGCGGACTCGAGGTCGACACCGCCCAGTGTCAGCGTCCGAAGGCCGGCGACGAGCCCGTCTCCCTCTGGGCTCCGCGAGCCGAACAGCGCCACCACCGGGTCCGCGGCGAGCCGTCGGGCGGCGAAGACGAGGGCGCTCGACGAGGGCGCGTCGGCCAAGTGCAGATCGTCCACGACGACGGCGACCGGTCCATCCTCCGCGAACCGGCAGACCAGGCTCAGCACCGCCGCACCGATGGTGAATCGGTCGCGCCCGTCGGCTGGTCCTGACGCTCCCGGAAGCGCGAGCGCCGCCGCGAGGGCATCGGCCTGCGTCGAGGGGATGCCCCCGAGCGCCCCGAGCGCGGGTCGCAGCAGCTGCAGCAGCGTGGCGAAGGCGATCTCACGCTCGGACTCGAGCCCGGTCGCGCGCAGCACCTGCATGCCGTCCAGTTGCGAGACGGCGTCGTCGAGGAGTGCGGTCTTCCCCACGCCGGCCTCGCCGCGCACGGCGAGCACGCCGCTCGTCCCCAGACGCGCAGCCGCCCCGAGCCGAGCGATCTCCTGCTGCTCGGCCCGCCGACCCACCAGCATGGAGCCGAGTCTACGACCGCGGTCGGGACTAGGGGGGTCCCCGGATGCGGCGGCCGGCTCCGCATTCCTACCGTCGAGGTGACGGCGGATCACGCCGCACACCACCGACCGAAGGAGCCGCTGATGTCTCTCACCGCCCCACCCGCCCAGATCGACACCGACAAGCTGATGAGCTTCGTCTTCCGCGCCGTCGACGAGGTCGGCGCGACCCTCAACGCCGCACTCGTCGTGATGGGCGACAAGCTCGGGTACTACCGGGACCTCGCCGAGTACGGAGCGAGCACACCGGCCCAGCTTGCCGAGCGCACGCAGACCGCCGAGCCGTACGCGCGAGAGTGGCTCAACGCCCAGGCCGCGGGGGGCTACGTCACCTATGACCCGGCCACGAAGCGCTACACGCTGCCGCCTGAGCACGCGCTCGCGATGACCGACCCCGACAGTGCCGCGTTCCTTCCCGGGTTCTTTCAGATCGCGCTCGGCACGGTCCATGACACGCAGCACATCGTGGACGCCGCCCGCAGCGGCGCCGGCTACGGCTGGCACCAGCACGGCTCGGACGTCCACGTCGGCTGCGAGCGCTTCTTCCGCCCGAGCTATCACGCGAACCTCGTCGGGTCCTGGATCCCGGCGCTCGAGGGTGTCGAGGAGAAGCTCCGGACCGGCGCGCTCGTCGCCGATGTGGGCTGCGGGCACGGGGCATCCACGGTCCTGCTCGCGCAGGCCTTCCCCGACTCCACGTTCGTGGGCTCGGACTACCATGCCGAGTCCATCGAGACGGCGCGCGCCCGTGCCGCGGAGGCGGGCGTCGACAACGCGCGCTTCGAGGTCGCGTCCGCCGGGGAGTTCGGGGGCCGCGGCTACGACCTGGTCGCGATGTTCGACTGCCTGCACGACATGGGGGACCCGGTCGGCGCTGCCCGTCGGGTGCGCGAGGCGATCGCCGACGACGGCACCTGGATGATCGTCGAGCCGATGGCCGGCGACCACGTCGAAGACAACCTCAACCCGGTCGGCCGCGCGTACTACGGCTTCTCGACGCTGCTCTGCACCCCATCGTCGCTCTCGCAGGACGTCGGTCTGGCCCTCGGCACGCAGGCGGGTCCGGCACGCATCCGCGACGTCACCACCGCTGCCGGGTTCACCCGATTCCGCAGCGTCGCCGAGACGCCGTTCAACCGCGTGATCGAGGCGCGTCCCTGACGGGGCCGTGGCGACAGGAGCAGACTGACCTCGAATGCGGGTGAGGCCTCGAGCGAGGAGATGGCCGCCATGGGCAACCGCCATACCTGGGTGCGGGCGCAGCGTCGTCCGCGCAGGGCACTGTTCCTGTCGTCCCCGATCGGCCTCGGCCACGCCCGCCGCGACGTCGCCATCGCGCAGGAGCTCCGGGCACTCCACCCCGATCTGCAGATCGACTGGCTGGCGCAGCATCCGGTCACGCGCGTGCTGGCGGATGCCGGGGAACCTGTGCACCCGGCATCCGCCCTCCTTGCCAACGAATCCGCCCACATCGAGGACGAGTCGGCCGACCATGATCTCCACGCCTTCCGGGCGATCCGACGCATGGACGAGATCCTCGTGAACAACTTCATGGTCTTCAACGACGTCGTCGACGAGACCTACTACGACCTCGTGATCGGCGACGAGGCGTGGGACGTCGACTACTTCCTGCATGAGAACCCGGAGCTCAAGCGGTTCGCGTTCGCGTGGCTCACGGATTTCGTGGGATGGCTGCCGATGCCGAGCGGCGGGGATGCCGAAGCCGCGCTCACCGCCGACTACAACGCCGAGATGCTCGAGCAGCGGGCGCGTTACCGGCGGCTGCGCGACCGCTCGATCTTCGTCGGCAACCCCGACGACATCGTGGACGAGTCGTTCGGGCCAGGGCTCCCCGGCATCCGCGAATGGACGACGGCGCACTTCGACTTCGCGGGGTACATCACCGGCTTCGTGCCGCCGACCGACGAGGAGCGCGCCCGGACGCGCGCAAGGCTCGGCTACGGTCCCGATGATGTGCTGTGCGTAGTGACCGTCGGCGGTTCGGGTGTGGGCCGTGCACTGCTCGGCAGGGTCATGGATGCCGTGCCCCTCGCGCGCCGCCTGCTGCCGGCGCTGCGGTTCCTGGTCGTGACGGGTCCCCGGATCGATCCCGCGTCACTGCCGCGCAGGCAGGGCGTGCGGGTGCGCGGATTCGTCCCGGATCTCTATCGGGCGCTGGCCGCCTGCGACGTCGCGATCGTCCAGGGTGGGCTCACGACGTGCATGGAGCTGGCCGCGGCCCGGCGCCCCTTCCTCTTCGTGCCGCTCGAGAACCACTTCGAGCAGAACTTCCACGTGCGTCATCGGCTGGAAAACTACGGCGCCGGGCGTGGCATCCGTTATTCGGAAGCCAGGGATCCCGACGCGCTCGCCGCGGCACTCGTGGCCGAGGTCTCGCGCGACGTCTCGTATCGCCGCGTGGAGACCGATGGGGCGGCGCGCGCGGCCGCGATGCTGGCGGAGCTGATCTGATGCGCGCGCTCGAACCCACGACGAGCGGTTTCGTCGACCGCGACGGCATCGCCGTGCACTACGAGGTGTACGGCGACGGCGCGCCCACCGTGTATCTGCTCATGCCCGACGTGATCGTGCACAGCCGGGCGTGGAAGGCGCAGATCCCGTTCCTGGCGCGGCACTTCCGTGTGGTGGTGAGCGACCCGCCGGGCAACGGGCTGAGCGGCACGCCCACCTCGCCCGATCAGATGGACGATGGCGTGGTGATCGCCGGCCAGTGGGCCGTGCTGGATGCGATCGGCGCGGATCAGGCGGTGCTGGTCGGGGTGTGCACGGGCGCCGGGCACGCGCTGATCATGGCCGGCCAGCGTCCCGGGCGGGTGCTCGGGGCGTGCGCGATCAACCCGGGCGTGCGGCTGACGGAGCCGCTGCCGCACCGGATCGCGTTCGACTTCGACGCGCAGCGCGACTCGTATGAAGGCTGGCAGAAGCAGAACCGCCACTACTGGAAGCAGGACTGGGCCGACTGGTCGCAGTTCTTCTTCGGGCAGATGTTCCCTGAGCCGCACTCCACGAAGCAGGTAGAGGACTGCGTGGACTGGTCGATGGGGGCCGGCGCCGACATGCTGCTCCTCGAAGACGCATCGACGTATCTCGCCGCGGACATCCCGGCGTCGCGGGCGATCTGCGAGGCGGTTCGATGCCCGGTGCTGGTGATCACGGGGTCGCTCGACATGTGCCAGGACCCGCGGCGCGGGCCGATCGCCGCCGAGATCACCGGGGGCGACCTCGTCGTCATCGACGGCGGGGGACATCTGCCCCAGGCGCGCGACCCGGTGAAGGTCAATCTGCTGCTGCGGGAATTCATCACACGCCTGTGACCCCTCTGTCCGACTGCGGCCGGCCGAGCCTACGATGGCCAGACGAAAGATGACGCAGACGGATGCCGCGGCGAGAGGAGGCGCGTCATGGTCCAGGTTCGCGTGGCCGGCGTGGCGCTCGATGCCTCCGGGCAGCACGTCCTGCTGCTCAAGCCGGTCGATCAGATTCCGGGCGACGGGCTCGTGCTGCCGATCTGGATCGGGCAGCTCGAGGCGACCTCGATCCTGGTCGCCGTCGAGAATGCCGACGTTCCCCGCCCCCTCGCCCACGACCTGATGGGCCTGATGCTCACCGCGCTGGATGCCTCGGCGACGCGCGTCGAGGTGACCCGCATCGAGGACGGCACGTTCTTCGCCGAGATCACGCTGTCCACCGCGCTGGGCGACCGCATCGTCGATGCACGGCCGTCGGATGCGATCGCGCTCGCCTCGCGCGTGGGTGCGCCGATGTGGGTCGCGGACGAGGTGCTGGCCGAGGCCGGCGTGCCCGACGTGCTCACCGAGACCGACGCCTCGCAGCGTCTGGACGAGTTCAAGCGCTTCCTCGACGAGGTCGAACCCGAGGACTTCGAGAGCTGAGAAACCGTCGTCGCCCATGTATCTGGGGTGACGTGCCGTGCTCATCAGTGGGGTGGCCCGCGCCCGATGCGCCGGGCCCGACGACGGAGCCGGTCGAGACCCTCCGTCGCGATCCGCTCACCGAAAGGCATCCCCATGTCCCTCAACGACCTCGCGATCGACGTCCCTCAGGCTGCGGCCGGAGCGGCGGCAGCCGAGTTGCGAGCCGCGCTCGGCGACCGGGTGCTGCTTCCCGGCGACGCCGGGTTCGACGCCGCGCGCACGCCCTGGAACACCGCCGTGGCGCAGCATCCGTTCGCCGTCGCGCTTCCGGCGTCGGCCGAGGATGTCATCGACATGGTGCACGTCGTGGCACTGTCGGGGCTGCGCATCGCGCCGCAGTCGACCGGTCACGGCGCCGGGGCGCTCGCCGGCATCGACCTGCGCCACACCGTGCTCGTCTCACTGCGGGGGCTGCGCGGCGTCGAGGTGGACGCCGCGGCGCGCACCGCGCGGGTGCTGGGCGGCTCGCTCTGGAACGACGTGCTCGAGGCGGCCGCGCCGCTCGGGCTGACCGCACCGCACGGGAGCGCCGGCGACGTGTCGGTCGTCGGCTACATGCTCAGCGGCGGTCTGTCGTTCTACGCCCGGGCGCACGGTCTCGCCGTCAACGCGGTGCGCGCCGTCGAGGTCGTGACGGCCGACGGCACGCTGGTGCGGGCGAGCGAGGACGAGCACCCCGACCTCTTCTGGGCGCTGCGCGGTGGCTCCGGCGCCTTCGGCGTCGTGGTCGCCATGGAGATCGACCTGCTTCCGATCGCCGAGATCTTCGCCGGCATGCTGCTGTGGGATGCCGCGCGGGCCGCCGAGGTGTCCCGTGCGTGGGCGGAGTGGACGAAGTCCGCACCCGAGACCGCGACGACGACCCTCCGCATCCTGAACCTGCCGCCGCTGCCCGACCTCCCGCCGTTCCTCTCGGGACGCTCGGTGGTCGTGATCGACGGTGCCATCGAAGAGACGGATGTCGCGGCATCCGCTCTGCTCGAGCCGCTGCGTGCGCTGCAGCCCGAGATCGACACGTTCGCGCGCATTCCCGCGCCCGCGCTGGTCGGCGTGCACATGGACCCGCCCGAGCCGACGCCGTCGGCCAACCACCACGCGATGCTCGGCGACCTCCCCGACGCAGCCGTCGAGGCATTCGTCGCTGCGGCGGCGACGCCCGGCATCTTCGTGCAGGAGCTGCGACACCTCGGCGGCGCCGCGGCCCGTCGCCCGGTCGGCGGCGGCGCGATCGCGTCGCTGGCGGGCGATTACCTGGTGCACGCCGTCTCGATGGTGCCGGTTGCGGAGGCGCTTCCCGCCGCCACGGCTGCGGTCCACGCGGGCGTCGCGGCGCTCGAGCCGTGGCGCATCGATGCCCTGGCGCTGACGTTCATCGAGGGGCCGGACGCTGACCGCTCGGCCGCCTTCGGCCCAGCATGGGCGCGCTTGCGTCAGCTCAAGCTCGCGTACGACCCGGCGAACCTGTTCACGGCCGCCCGCCCGGTCTGACCCGGGGCCCGCTGTGGAGCGGAGCGGCTCAGGCCGCTCCGCTCCGCACGGCGGCCGCGACATCCGCCGGCGAACCCTGCCACGGCGCGCCGTGGCCGGGAAGGACCCACGATGCCGACACGCCGGCGAGGCGGTCGAGAGACGCCGATGCCTCGTCGGGGTCGTCGGTGAACGGGGCGGCCTGCATGCCTTCACGACCCGTCAGAACGTGGCGGGTGGTGAGCGCGTCGCCGACGAAGACGGCGTCGACGAGGGGCACGTGGACGGCGATGCTGCCAGGGGAGTGCCCCGGCATCCCGATGACCACCGGGGATCCCGGCAGGTCGAGCACGTCGCCGTCGTGGACCTCGACGACCTCCGACACGTAGGTCGTCGGCATGGCGCGCTTGCGCAGCGCGTAGGCGAAGAAGCCGACAGTCGGGCCGAACTTCATCGGGCCGGCGGAGACCTTGGGCTTCTCGCCGGTGCGGGCCCGCTCGGCGTCGGCCTCGTGCACGTAGACGGGCACGCCGTGGTCGCGGCGCAGGCGCTCGGCGAACCCGATGTGGTCGCTGTCGCCATGGGTCAGGACCACGCCCTTCACGTCGTCGGGCGACAGGCCCAGACCGTCGAGCTCGCGCACCAGGTCCTTCCAGTGACCGGGAAGGCCGGCGTCGACGACGGTGACCCCGTCGTCGGTGACGACGAGATAGGCGGCGACGATGTCGTTGCCGATGCGGTGCAGGTGGGGTGCGAGCTTCATGGCGCATCTTTCGGGAGTGAGGGTTCGGGTAGGCATGGCTACGATAGTTAGCTATGATGGCTATTGTCAATAGCCGATGGAAGGATGCCGCATGCCGACGCCGGTACGCACGTCATATGCCGAGATCGTCGCCACCGGGCGCGACATCCTGGAGGAGTCCGGACCCGCGGGGCTCACCATGCAGCGGGTCGCGGAGAAGGTCGGTGTGCGTGCGCCGTCGCTGTACAAGCGGGTCCGCGACCGTGACGCTCTCGTCGAGGCCGTCGCCGGCGCCACCGTCGAGGATCTGACACGCCGGCTCGAGGCATCCGATCGGTCCCTCGAAGGTCTCGCGCGCACCTACCGGGCGCTCGCGCACGAACGCCCGGAGGGCTTCCGGCTGCTCTTCGCCGCGGCGGCGCCGCAGCAGCTGGTCGATCGCGCGGGTCTCATCATGGTGGACACTGCCGCCGGGGTCGCGGGGGAGGCGCACGCGCTCGACGCCGCACGCCTCGTCACGGCGTGGGCTACGGGCTTCATCCACATGGAGCTCGCCGGGGCGTTCCGCCTCGGCGGCGACGTCGACGCGGCCTTCGAGTACGGCCTCGCAGCGCTGCGGCGGGGGCTCGGCGGCTGACGGACCGGACTGTCAGCCGTGCGCGACGACCGGCTCGGGAACCGCGACCGGGAAGAGCACGCGGACGACGCCCCATCCCACGGCAGCGCCGAGAAGCTGTGCGGCGATGAACGGCAGAGCCGAGGCCGGGGCGATGCCCGCGAACGTGTCGCTGAACATGCGACCGACGGTGATGGCGGGGTTTGCGAAGCTCGTGGATGACGTGAAGAAGTACGCGGCACCGATGTAGGCGCCGACCGCCGGTGCCGCGAGCTGACCGCGGCCGGTGCGCACCAGAGCGAAGATCACGACGATCAGCCCCGCTGTCGCGACCGCCTCGGCGAGGAGGAGGTGCCATCCGGAGCGGTCGGTCGTGCTCCAGGCGACCGCGGGCTCCGCGAACATCAGGTTCGCCAGAACGGCGCCGGCGATGCATCCCAGCACCTGACTGGGCAGGTAGACGGCCGCTGTCGACCAGCTGCGGCGATGGAGGAGGATGTCCACGACCGTCACGACGGGATTGAAGTGGGCGCCGGAGACGGAGGCGAACACGAGGATCAGCACCATGAGCCCGAGTGCCGTCGCGAACGCGTTCTCGAAGAGCTGTAGTCCGACATCGCCGGGCGACAGCCGCTGTGCGGCGATGCCCGATCCGACGACGACCGCGGCCAGCCCCGCGCTGCCGAGGAACTCGCCCAGGGCGGCGCGCGCAGTGCCGCTCACGACGCGACGAGGAGCTGCGAGATGCGGTCGAGGGCGCCGGGCACGAGCTTGAAGTACGCCCAGGTGCCGCGCTTGCTGCGTGTCAGGAAGCCGGCGGTGGTGAGGATCTTGAGGTGGTGCGAGACTGTCGGCTGGCTGAGGCCGACGGGCTCGATCAGGTCGCAGACGCAGGCTTCGGAGTCTTCGGAGGCGGCCACGATCGACAGCAGACGCAGTCGTGCGGGGTCGGCCAGTGCTTTCATGGTCGTAGCCAGTTGCTCCGCCTCCGCCGCGGTCAGTGGTTCGCGCACCAGAGGTGTGCAGCAGGCCGCGGCGGTGACATCGGTCACCTCGAGCGTCGTGGTCATATATCGAGGGTAGTCGATATTGACAGGTGTCGATAGATGGGCTCACAATCAGTATCGACGTTCATCGATATCCGTTGGAGGATGCTGTGACTCTGCTTGATCTGACACCTCGCGTGGTCGAAGCCGATCGGCTTTCGACGCTTCCCGTCGCCATCATCGGCGCCGGCCCGATCGGCCTGGCGGCCGCCGCGAACCTCGTCGAACGCGGCATCGACTTCGTCGTCTTCGAAGCGGGCGCGGAGGCCGCGGCCAGTGTGCGTGGGTGGGGGCACACCCGCCTCTTCTCGCCCTGGAAGCACCTGGTGGATCCGGCATCCCGTCGCCTGCTGGAAAGGAGCGGGTGGGAGCTCCCCGATCCGGAGCGCGCTCCGAGTGGCGCCGAGCTGGTCGAGAAGTACGTGGCGCCCCTGTCCGAGGTCGACGAGATCGCCGCGCGTGTGCGCCTCGGCGTCGAGGTGATCGGTGTCACGCGTGAGGGCATGGACCGCACGCGGACGCGGTCGCGCGCGGCCACTCCGTTCTCCGTGCGCATCCGCACCGGGGACGGCGAGGTCGAAGACGTTCCCGCCCGCGCCGTCATCGACGCCTCCGGAACCTATCTCTCGCCCAACTCGCTCTCGTCGAGCGGGCTGGAGCTGCTCGGCATGACCGAGATCACGGATGCCGTCACCCCGGCGCTGCCTGACGTCCTCGGACGGGACCGCGCCACGTTCGCGGGCCGCCACACGACGGTCGTCGGTGCCGGTCACTCCGCCGCCAACACCCTCCTCGCGCTCGCCGAACTCGCCCGGGAGGAACCCGGCACCACCATCACGTGGCTGATCCGCAACGCGCAAGCGGTCCGCGTGTCCTCCTCCGCCGATGACGAGCTCGCAGACCGCGCGCGCCTGGGCAGCAGAGTCGATCGGGCCGTCGCGGACGGCCGGATCACCGTGCTCGACGGCTTCGAGATCATCCGCGGCCGTCGCGCCGCGGGTGGCGTCGAGCTGGTGGGGCACCGCCACGGCGAGGTCGTTGTCCACGCCACCGACGTGGTGGTCAACGCCACGGGATTCCGCCCCAACCTCGACATCCTTCGGGAGATCCGGCTGGAGCTCGACGAGATCGTCGAGGCGCCCCGACGGCTCGCGCCGCTCATCGATCCGAACGTCCATTCGTGCGGGACTGTCGAGCCGCATGGCTTCCGCGAGCTGACCCACCCCGAGCAGGGGTTCTTCATCGTCGGCATGAAGTCCTACGGCCGTGCGCCGACCTTCCTGCTGGCGACGGGTTACGAGCAGGTGCGCTCGGTGACCGCCTGGCTGGCGGGCGACACGGCATCCGCCTCGAACGTGGAGCTGGTCCTCCCTGCGACAGGCGTCTGCTCGACCGACGCCGGCAACGGGGGTGGATGCTGTTGATGATCGGTGTGCGCGAGATGACGCCGGCGGATTGGCCGGCAGTCGAGGCGATCTACGCACAGGGGATCCAGGACGGTGAGGCGACGTTCGAGACGGCTACGCCGGCGTGGGAGGCGTTCGATGCGGGCAGGCTTCCCGACCTGCGGTTCGTGGCCGTCGATGCGGACGGCATCGTGCTGGGCTGGATCGCGGGTTCGGCGGTCTCGTCGCGTCCGGCGTATCGCGGCGTGGTGGAGCACTCGGTGTACATCGACCGCGGTGCGCGCGGCCGGGGCATCGGCCGGATCCTGCTGGACGCGTTCATCGCCGCCGCCGAAGCGGCGGGCGTCTGGACGATCCAGTCGAGCATCTTCCCCGAGAACGGCGCGAGCCTGCGCCTTCATGAGGTCACCGGATTCCGGGTCGTCGGCCGACGCGAGCGGATCGCCCGTTCCGGAGCCGGCCCGCACGCCGGTGCGTGGCGGGACACGCTGCTCATCGAGCGTCGGAGCGCTGCGGTCGAGAGTGAGTGACGATGGATGACGCGGCGATGCGTCGCTACCCCAGCGGGCACGGACGCGGGCGATCGACCGCTCGTGCCTCGTTTCGCCGATTCCGCGCACGGGCGTAGCCTCGGCTCATGATCGAGGCCGGAGGTGGCATGGATCCCGCACACGCCGCCGCCGAGCAGTGACCATGAAGATCGCCATGCTCGGACCGATCGCGTGGCGCACGCCGCCGCGTCACTACGGGCCGTGGGAACGGGTCACCAGCCTCTTGACCGAGGGGCTGGTGCGCAGGGGCGTCGACGTCACACTGTTCGCGACCGCCGACTCCGAGACGTCGGCGACGCTCGACTTCGTGGCACCGCACGGCTACGCCGAGGATCCGCAGATGGATGGCCGGGTGTGGGAGGCGCTGCATGTCGCCCGTGCGATGGAGCGGTCCGCCGAGTTCGACATCGTCCACAACCAGCTCGATTGGCTGCCGCTCGCGTTCGGTGCGCAGTGGGCGGCGCCGATGGTGACGACGATCCACGGCTTCTCGGGAGCGGCGATCCTGCCCGCGTACGAACGGTCGGCATCCGCCTTCGTCTCGATCTCGGATGCCGACCGCTCGCCGGCCCTCGAATACGTCGCGACGGTCCACCACGGCATCGACATGGCCGAACTCGACAGCTCGGCGTCGACCGGCGACGACCTCGTCGTCTTCGGGCGCATACACCCCGACAAGGGCATCGCCGACGCGATCGAGATCGCCGCACGCGCTGGGCGTCGGCTGGTGATCTGCGGGATCGTGCAGGATGCCGCGTACTTCGCGCAGCGGATCGAGCCCCACGTCGACGGCGACAGCGTCGTGTACCGCGGATCGGTGGGCCCGGACGAGCGGGCAGACGTGCTCACTTCTGCCGCGGTGCTGCTGCATCCCATCCACTTCGACGAGCCGTTCGGGCTGTCGGTCGTGGAGGCCATGGCGTGCGGGACGCCCGTCGTGGCGTACCGGCGCGGATCCATGCCCGAGGTCATCGATGAAGGCGTCACCGGCTTCGTCGTCGACGATGTGGCCGCGGCCGCCGACCGCGTCGCCGCTGCGGGGGCGCTCGATCGGCGCGCCGTCCGCGCGAGGGCCCGCGAGCGGTTCGACGTCGAGCGAATGGTGGACGGCTACCTCGAGGTCTACGACAGGGTCCTCGCTTCGCCCCGGAGTCCCACATGAGGGTGGTGTAGGGTGCGAACCAAAGCGCGGCCATGTTCACCGGTCGCGTAAACCGGACCGCGGCGACGCTGGCGTAGTTCCACGAGGGATGCCGTCGGCAGACGTCTCGAGTCCTCGGGGTCGATCGACACCGGGCCGATAGAGATGGTCATCATGACCCGATTCGGTTTCCTCTCCACCTATCCGCCCACCCGCTGCGGTCTGGCCACGTTCACCGAGGCTCTGGCCGGTGCGCTCGCTGTGGGCGAGCCGCACACGCCCACGATCGTTCGAGTGCTCGACGTCATGGACAGCCGTCGGGGTGCCGAAGAGATCGGCCGGATCCCGAGCACGGTCGAGCTGGTTGCACGCAATCGGGTGACCATGCGCGCGGCCGTCCGTGCGCTCGATGAGTGCGACGTCGCGATCGTCCAGCATGAGTACGGGATCTACGGCGGCCCGGACGGCGACGAGATCATCCCGTTGCTCCGGTCGCTGAACACACCGGCGATCGTCGTGCTGCACACGGTGCTCACCGCACCGACCGCCCATCAGCGGGTCGTCCTCGACACGGTGTGCAAGCTGGCCGCGATCGTCGTCGTGATGACCGACAACGCCAGTGAGATCCTGATGCGCACCTACAGCGTCAAGCGATCCAAGGTCCGCGTCATCCCGCACGGCGTGCCGGTGTCACGTGGGGCCCATGTGACGAAGGACGGCGGGCCGAAGCGCGTCCTCACGTGGGGGCTCCTCTCGCCCGGCAAGGGGATCGAGTGGGGCATCCGCGCCTCGGCCAGGTTGCAGGATGCCGGCGCCCCGGTGGAGTACGTCATCGCCGGTCAGACACACCCCAAGGTGCTCGCCCGTGAGGGCGAGCGCTACCGCGAAACGCTGCAGCGGCTGATCGACGAACTCGACCTCACCGACGTCGTCACACTCGACGACCGTTACCTCGACGACGCCCAGCTCGCCGAGCACGTCGCCCGAGCCGACGTCGTCCTGCTGCCTTACGACTCGCGTGACCAGGCGACGTCCGGCGTGCTGATCGAGGCCGTGGCTGCGGGAGTGCCCGTCGTGGCGACAGGCTTCCCGCACGCCGTCGAGCTGCTGAGCAGGGGAGCGGGCATGATCGCCCGGCATCAAGACCCGCAGTCGATGGCAGAGGCCCTCCGAACGATCCTCGGGGCGGAAGCGACGGCGCGGCAGATGCACGACGCTGCGCTGCGCGACACGCAGGATGCCTCGTGGCCGGCGGTTGCCGAGCAGTACCGCGCACTGGCCGACCGTATGGTGGCGATCGCGGCATGACCGGTCACGACAGCCACCGCGACGCGTCCGGCGCGCCGACCTTCGCCCACCTCCTGGCCATGTCGGACGGTCACGGCCTCTTCGAGCACGCGTTCCTGGATGAGCCCCGCCGGAATCACGGCTACTGCGTCGACGATGTCGCTCGCGCTCTCGTCGTTCTGCTGCGTGAGCCGGAGCGCACCCCGGAACTGGAGCGGCTGGTCAGCACGTATCTCCGATTCCTGGAGGCCTCAGTCGACGTCGACGGCCGGGTGCACAACCGCATGGATGCCGGTGGCACGTGGACAGACGATGCCGGGCTCGGCGATTGGTGGGGTCGCGCGGTGCGCGCGCTCGGCGCGGCATCCGTCGATCTTCCGACTGCCTCCGATCGCTCGCGCGCCCGGATCGCGTTCCACCGCGCCGCGTCCTCGAGATCACCGCACGGGCGGGCGATGGCGTTCGCGACTCTGGGAGCGGTGGACGTGCTCAGCGCCGACCCCGACGATCTCTCCGCTCGCGCCTTGCTGCTGGACGGGGTCGCTTCGATCGGAGTCCCGTCCGACCCCCGCTGGCCCTGGCCCGAGCAGCGCCTGCGCTACGCCAATGCGGCGCTCCCCGAAGCCCTCCTCGCCGGGGGTGCGGCCATGGACGACCCTCGGGTTGTGGCTCGCGGACTCGCGATGCTGCGGTTCCTGGTCTCTGTGGAGACACGTGACGGCCACCTGTCGGTCACGGGTGTCGGAGGCCGCGGCCCCGCGCAGAGGTCGGTGCAGTTCGATCAGCAGCCCATCGAGGTGGCGGCCATCGCGGATGCGTGCGCCCGTGCCTTCGACCTCACCGCGGACCCTTCGTGGCGGGACGGAGTCGCGGCGGCGTGGGCGTGGTTCACGGGCGACAACGACGCCCTCACGCCCATGATCGATCGAGAGTCGGGAGCGGGCTTCGACGGACTGGAAGCAAGTGGGCGCAACGAGAACCGAGGGGCGGAATCCACACTCGCGGCCCTCGGCACGTACCAGCAGGCGGCGCGCCTCGGGGTGCTGGAACGGGTGGCGCCGTGACGATCCGCGAGCATCCTGCGGGCCTCGATCACGATCCGGCCCGTGTCGTGGCACGGTTCTTCCTCCCGGGCGAGGGACTGCGCTCGTCGCACTCGCGCGTCGCGCAGATCATCGCCCGAGTGCTCGCGGGACCGGCCGCCCTGACGGAGCGGATGGCGGCCGACGTCGTCCGGGAGCTCTCGGCCAGGCACGCTGGTGTCGCAGAACTCCTGGCCGCGAATGCTCGAGCTGTCGCCAGCCGCATCGTGGGCCACGCGGCTCTCACGGATGCTCAGGGAGCCGTGCTGGGGGCTGCCTTCACAGCGGAGTATGCCGTCGAAGGGGCGGCTCTCTGCAACCCCAGCGCCGTTGAGCATCCCTCGCAGGACGGGCTCGGTCCGAACGAACTGCGGGTGGCCATCGCCTTGCGCTGCATCGGAGAAGGGCACGTCTCGTCCATCGGGTTCGCCGAAGCAGTGATCGATGCCGATGGTGGCTGGACGTTCGAGGGGCGCTCGACGCCCCTGACGCTTCCCCACGTGCGGGCCGCCGAGTGGTCGCGACAGCACTTCGGCCGCGCGCTCGAGCATGAAGGCCACCTCACCGACCTGGCCAGCGCGGTGCTCAGCAATCTTCCCGAAAGGTTCAGCGTGGCCGAGCTGGAGTACGCCCTCCTCGAGCTGCCGGACCAGCTCTCGACCCGTCCCGACAGTCGCTGGCCGACGCAGGCGATGCGCGACATGGCGGCGTCCGCATACCGGGCCGATTTCCCGTCCGCCACGCCGCTGAGCGGACGGATGCTCCTGCCCGTCGATGCCGAGGAGAACCGCGGCATGGAAGACGCGCGGTTCGTTCGCTTCACCGGTGCCGACGGCGTCACCGGCTATCGCGCGACCTACACGGCGTACGACGGACGCGACATCGCGCCTCGCCTGATCACATCGCCGGATCTCGGCGAGTTCACCATCCACCGCCTGACCGGCAGTGGAGCCCACAACAAGGGGATGGCGCTCTTCCCCCGCCTCGTCGGGGGTCTCCACCTCGCCCTCAGCCGCACCGACGGTGAGAACATCTCCCTCGCGACGTCGGTCGACGGCGTCATCTGGGACGATGCCGGCATCATCCATCGACCTACCGAACTGTGGGAGCTCGTCCAGCTCGGAAACTGCGGAGCGCCGATCGAGACCGAGAGCGGATGGCTTGTCCTCACACACGGCGTAGGGCCGTTGCGCACCTACTCGCTCGGAGCGATCCTGCTCGACCTCGATGACCCGTCTCTGGTGGTGGGACGGCTGCGCGAACCGCTCCTGCAGCCGGCCCGCATGCTGCGGGACGGGTACGTCCCGCGGGTCGTGTACTCGTGCGGCGCCATCGCACATCGGGGAACGCTGTGGATTCCCGTGGGCGTCGGGGACGACCGCATCCGGGTCTTCTCGGTCGGGATCGATGAAGTGATCGCCTCCCTCCGTCCGTGAGCGCCTCCACGGCGCCGGGCGACCGCCCACCCACACGCGTGGGAGAGGCAGGAGTAGCCTGAGGGCATGCTGACGGTGATCGTGATCCTCCTCGTGGCCTGGGCGATCCTCGCGGTCGTGGGGTTCGCTCTCGAGGGACTGTTGTGGCTGGGCATCATCGGCGTCATCCTCTTCGTCGGCACCCTGATCTTCGGTTTCGTGCGACGCGCGGCAGGCCGCCGCAACAGCAGCCCCTGACCGACGGTCAGGGATCTGCGTGGCCGGGGCCGACCTGCCGGACCATGCCGCCGGATAGACTGCTGTCTATGGATCCGATGGGGAGCCTCACGTCGCTGGGCGATCCGACGCGTGCTCGCATCCTCCGGCTGATCCGCGAGTCCGAGGATGGGAAAGCACTGGTGAGTCGAATCGCCGATGCGCTGGAGCTCCGGCAGCCGACCATCAGTCACCATATGAAGTCGTTGCGCGACGAGGGCATCGTCGTCCGTGAGCCTGATGGGCGTCGGGTCTGGTACTCGATCGCTCCGGATTATGCGGCCCGTGTCGACGCCCTTCTCGGCGATGGGGCACGGCCGGCGCCGGACCCCGACCTGGGGCGGATCGCAACGGATCTCACCCTCAGATATCGCGGCGTCTTCGGTCCGGAGACCGTTCGCGCCAAGGTCGTGGAGAGCTACGAGCTGCTGGCCGGCCGGTCGCAGTCGCCGATGCTGGCTAGTCGGACGGCCGCGTTCGCCGCGGCTCGACTCGACGCTCTGAAGCGGTCTCAGGGGAAGCCGGGCGCCGTGCCCTCCGTCCTGTTCGTCTGCGTGCAGAACGCCGGTCGATCGCAGATCGCGGCCGGGATCCTTCGCCAGCTCGCCGGTGATCGAGTGCTGGTGAGGACGGCCGGGTCCGAGCCGGCAGGAGATGTGCGCAGCGCCATCGTGGGCGCCCTCGATGAGATCGGCGTCTCGCTCGGGGACGAGTTCCCCAAACCCCTGACCGACGAAGCGGTGCGCGCGGCGGACGTCGTCGTCACGATGGGGTGCGGCGACGCCTGCCCGATCTACCCCGGCCGGCGCTACGTCGACTGGGAGCTGGACGATCCGGTCGGCAAGTCGCCCGCTCAGATTCGCGTGATCAGGGACGACATCGACGGGCGAGTGCGCACGCTGCTCCAAGAACTCGTCGCCGAGCGTTCATCTGCCGGCCTCACCGAATGAATAGATGGTGGTCTATGCTTCTTGCAAGAGAAAGCGAGGCCACCGTGACCGAGAAGCCCACCGTCCTGTTCGTCTGCGTGCACAACGCCGGCCGCTCCCAGATGGCCGCCGGCTACCTCAGCGCCCTCGGCGGCGACGACGTCGAGGTGCTGTCCGCAGGATCCGCGCCCAAGGATGCCATCAACCCGGTCGCCGTCGAGGCGATGGCGGAGGAGGGGATCGACATCGCGGGCAACACCCCCAAAGTGCTCACCGTCGACGCCGTCCGGGAATCCGATGTCGTGATCACGATGGGCTGCGGTGACGCCTGCCCGATCTTCCCGGGCAAGCGCTACGAGGACTGGGAACTGGACGACCCGGCGGGCCAGGGCATCGAGGCGGTGCGCCCGATCCGCGACGAGATCCGTGGTCGGGTGGAAGCGCTCCTCACCGAGATCCTGCCCGCGCGCGGTGCCGCATGACAGGCGGCGCGCAGGGAGTGCTTCTCTCACCAGTGCCGGTTCTGCACCGCGCCGCGGAACGTCTCGCGCAGCAGTTCACCGGCATGGTCAATGAGGAGACGGTCGAGCGGGTCGTCTTCGAGTCGTACACCGCGCTGGCCCGTACCGCGATCGTGAAGACTCATCTGGCCAGCCTCGCCGAGAAGTTCGCGCACGACCGCCTCACCGCGCTCGCACAGTCCAAGGGGCTGATCGCGAAGCGTGTGCCGGAAGTGCTGTTCGTGTGTGTTCAGAACTCCGGCAGGTCGCAGATGGCGGCCGCGCTGACCCGGCAGATCGCCGGTGAGCGCGTCCACGTGCGCTCCGCCGGCTCCCAGCCTGGCGAACGGATTCTGCCGCACGTCGCCCTCGTTCTCGGCGAGATCGGCCTCGACGTGACCGACGAGTTCCCGAAGCCACTGACCGACGACGTGGTGCGCGCCGCGGACGCCGTCGTCACCATGGGGTGCGGCGACGCGTGTCCGCTGTACCCCGGCAAGCGCTACCTCGACTGGAACCTGGACGATCCATCCACCCTCGACCTGGATGGCGTCCGTCGTGTGCGAGACGACATCCGCGACCGGGTTGAACAGCTCGTCGGCGAGCTCCTGCCCAGCTGATCGCGCACCGCTCCGCTCCGACGCGAGGTCGGCAGGGCATGCGGCCCGTCGTTGACCCGACGCGATCGCCGTCTGCGGCGGATGTGTCAAGGGAGCGCGTGGCGACCGGAGATCGACTAGTTTCGCTGATGCCCGCGTTCCGCGTTGCGCGGTGGGAGGAACGATGACAACCGACGACAGCCAGGAGGCGGCCGCGTTGCTGGATGGCCGATATCGGCTGGGTGAGTGCGTCGGCGAGGGCGGCATGGCGCGGGTCTACCGTGCGGAGGATGTCGTCCTCGGTCGGACGGTGGCGATCAAGCTCATCCGCCCCGGTGTCGACGGAGCCTCGTCGGAGCGGGCTCGCAGTGAGATGACCGTCCTCGCCTCGCTCAATCATCCGTCTCTCGTGACGCTGTTCGACGCTCGCCTGGTACCGGGCCAGCCGGAGTACCTCGTGATGGAGTTCGTCGATGGGCCCACGCTCAGTTCTCGGCTCGCGGCGGGTGGGCCGCTGCGGCCCGATGCGGTGGCGCACCTGGGCGCCGAGCTCGCGGAGGCGCTGCACGTCGTGCATCAGGCCGGTGTCGTCCATCGCGACATCAAGCCTTCCAACGTCCTGCTGAGTCCGGCTCAGCTTCCGGGCTCCCGTCCGCGCGCGAAGCTCGCAGATTTCGGCATCGCCTATCTGCTCGATGCGTCGCGACTGACGTCGCCGGGACTGGTGGTCGGGACCGTCGCCTATCTCGCTCCCGAGCAGATCCGTGGCGGCGAGCCCGCTCCGGCGTCTGACATCTACTCACTCGGCCTCGTGCTCCTGGAGGCGCTCACCGGCGAGCGAGCCCATCCTCACGGCGGTGGGATGGCCGCTGCGGTGGCGCGCGTCGAGAACCCGCCGGCGATTCCCCCGATGCTGCATTCCCGCTGGCGTGACCTCCTCATGCGCATGATGGACGCCGAGCCGCAGAGCCGGCCGACTGCGGCCGAGGTGGCGGCCGCGGCGGGCGCGCTCACCGATCCGGCCGGCGCGGTCGCTGTGCCGGCGCCCGCCACCGACGTCACGGTACCGCTCACCGCTGCCACGCTGGTCGCGCCCGCGGCGGGGGTGCTCGCGGGTGGTGCGGCGGCCACCGCTGGCGCCCCGCCCCCGCCGGCCGCACCGGCGGAGAATGGCACGCCCGTGCGCGGCGGTCGGCCGGCACGTCTGATGGCCATGATCGGCGGCGCACTCGCCGCCGTTGCTGTGGGGATCGCGGTGGTCATCGGTGCGACTGCGCCGGGCGGGCGGCAGGACACGCCTGCGCCCGTGCCCGCTGTCACCGACCCGTCCGATTCTCCGCCGCCGGCGGACGACACCGGCAACGACACCGTCGTCGATGACCCCGGCATGACCAAGGAAGAGCGCAAAGCGGCCGAAGAAGCTCGGAAGGAGGCTGAGGAAGCGCAGAAGAAGCTGGAGGAGGAGCAGCGCAAACAGGCCGAGGAGGAGCAGAAGCGCCTCGAGGACCAGCAGAAGCAGGACGACGACGAACAAGGCGACGAACAAGGCGACGACTGACCGCCGCCACTCACCGCGCCCAATCTGTAGGGCGTGCGGCTCCACCGCCGTCCCGCTGCCGCTCGGCCCCGACTCTCACGGGTTCGGACGCGCTCCGCGGTCCCTTACGTCGTATCGTGGTCCGGGCTCGGTGGGAGTGGGGCCTCGAAACTGAAGCGGTTCTTGCCGGCACCCTTCGACTCGTACATCGCACGGTCGGCGCGCACGAGCAGCTGCTCGGGTGTGGGGTGGGGGTGCGCCCCGGGGCGGAACATCGAGACGCCGACGCTGACGGACGCGGAGATCTGCCCCGCCGCGATCATGATGGGCTCGTTGGTGAGACGGAGGATGCGCTCGGCGATGGCGGTCGCCGCATCCTGATCCGCGTTCGCGCAGATGGCGACGAATTCGTCGCCGCCGATCCGTCCCACCACGTCCTCGGAGCGCACTCCGGCGCTCAGTCTGACAGCCAATTCCACGAGGATCATGTCGCCGACGGCGTGGCCGAACCGGTCGTTGATCGACTTGAACTCGTCGACATCGAGGAACAGGACGGCGAGTGGTTCGTTGCGCGCGGATGCCGCTTCCAGGGCATCGGCGAGGCTCTGCTCGAGAAGCTGTCGGTTGGCGACGCCGGTGAGCTGGTCGTGGAGGGCCAGGAACGCCAGTCGGCGCTGCAACCTCACGCGCACCAGCGTCTGCGAGGCTTGGCGCCCCAGCGCCTTCTGCAGGGCGAAGAACTGGTCGTCGAACCGCCGGGCACGCCCGAAGAAGCAGACCAGGATTCCCAGCCGCCGACGGTCGTCCAGCAGGGGCATCACGCTGACCGCCGCCAGCCGTGTCGCGCGCAACGCGACGGCGAGCTCGGGGAATTCGCCGGCGGCGGTCTCTTCGTCGACGACGACGACGTCCGGACTGTTGCGCAGGCTGACGATCGGCGGAACCAGGCCGGCGAGCGGGTTGGTGCCGCCGACCAGAGTGAGTTCGCCGTCGTCGTCGAGCAGCAGCACTCCGGCGTCGCGCGCGGCGAACGCGGTTCTGGCGACCTCGGCGAAGGAGTGCGCGACGTCCTCGTCGCTCGCGCTGACACCGAACGTGCGCGACACCTCTTGCAGCACCCGCACCTGCGCCTCGGACGATTCAGCCGCCCGCCGCGCGTGCAGGAGATCCCGCTCGTACTCGATGCGCCCGGACGCATTGAACACCGCGATCCGGATCATCTCCGCCGCCGCGTCGCGGATCGAGTTGATCAGAACGTGCAGCGGGGTGCCGTCGGCGCGGAGCATCGTGAGCGCGACCTCGTTGAGCCGACCTTGCAAGGGCAATGCCTGCGCGTGCCTGGTCTCGTAGAACAGCTGGCTACCCGGATCCAGGAGCGACGCGAACGATCGGCCCTCGACCTGCGCCGCGCTGTAGCCCGACCAGTCGAGCATCGTGCCGTTCGCCTCGAGGATCAGACCGTCGAGCGAGGTGGCGATCAGGCCGCAGGGCGCGTTGTGGAACCACCCGGGGTCGCTGGTAGGCGTCACTCGAGGTACCCGCGAATCTGAGCGACCACCTCATCGGGTGCGGACAGGATCGGCACGTGCCCGGTGGCCTCCAGCACCGACAGGGTGCTGCCCTCGATCGCCGCGTGCATGTATCGCCCGACCTCGAGGGGAGCGATCGCGTCCGCGCTGCACTGCAACACCAGCGTCGGCACGGTCACCAGCGGAAGGTCGGCGCGATTGTCGGAGAGGAAGGTGACGTGGGCGAAGTGCCTCGCGATCTCCGGATCGATGGCGCAGAAGCTCGCCGTGAGCTGATCGCCCAGCTCGGGCCGCTGCGGATTCCCCATGATGACGGGGGCGATGGTGCGGGACCAGCCCAGGTAATTGCTGTCGAGGGAGTCCAGCAGCGACGTGATGTCGCCGGGCTCGAACCCGCCGCGATACGAGCCGTCGTTCACGTACCGCGGTGACGGACCGACGAGCACCAGCGCGCCGAAACGTGACGGGTCGCGGTTCGCGGCCAGGATGCCGATCATCGCGCTGACGGAGTGTCCGACGAACACCACATCCGTCACGTTCAGCGTGTCGAGGATCTCGAGGACGTCCTCGGCGTAGCCGTGCAGCGAGTCGTACTTGCCCGGATCATAGGCCGACAGATCCGATTCGCCCGCGCCGACATGGTCGAACAGGATCACCCTGTGGTCCGCCTCGAAGTGCGGAGCGACGAGATCCCACGTCGCCTGACTGCACCCGAATCCATGCGCGAAGATCATGGCGCGGCCGCCGGCGGCGCCGGAAACCGTCACGTTGTTGCGCTGCAGCGCATCGCGCGTACCGAGGACCGACATGTGTGCTCCAGGTCCGTGTCGCCGTCGCGCCGGAAGGACGCGCCCAGCAGAATCGTAGACGCTTGCCCGTCGAACAGCCGCTTCGGTGTGCGACGAACTGCGTCCGGAGATCGAATCGGGGAGCGCCGTGAAACACGCGGACCGCAGGCCGACACTCGTTGTTCATGGCAGTCCGACCGGCCAGGGCGGCACAGCCTCGAGAAGTGACATCCGCAGGATTCGCTGCGGTCAGCCCGGTCTGCGCACGCTGAAAGGAGTGCGAGGCTACTGCTCGGTGGAGTTCGAGGGCGTCGGAGCAGGGCTTTCAACTGGCTCTGCTGGTGCGAGGCCCTCGATGGCCTGCCGCAAGGCGCTGACAGTGGCGGCGTCCACGGCGCCGGTGGGCTCCACGCCCAGCTCGATCTGGAACGCCTTCACCGCTTCGGTCAAGGCCGGGGTCCACACGCCGTCTACTGGTCCATCCCAGAAGCCGGCCAGCTTGAGGGTCTGCTGGACCGCTGCGGTGGTCGCGATCGACTCCTGCGCCGCGGCGCCACCGAGCGCCAGCAGCTCCGCCTGGAGGGCGGCGGAGGTCGCAGCGTCCACGGAGCCGGTGACCGGCAGCCCATTCGCTTCTTGCAGCGCTTCGACCGCTCCGACCGTCTCGGGGCCGTACACTCCGTCGATTGCACCCGAGTAGTAACCGGCGTCAGCAAGGTCTTGCTGCAACGCGGTCGTGTACGCACTCACCGAGGCCTGAGCGTGCACCGCTTGCTCATCGGGGATGCACCCGGCATCGGCGAACAGGCGCAGCCAGGCGAACTCGAGCGCGACGACGGCGCTGTTGAACCGCTCGGAGGCGTCTGCCAACGGTGTGTCGTCGGTGATCGCACCCTGCGCGGCCGCGAACTCCGATTCCGCCTGCTCCACCCGATCGACGGTCGCGGCCGGTGCCAGCGGAGCCGCGGTCGCTTGCGGTGTTGCGGGTGAGCTGGGCGTGGCTGAGGCGCTCGCCTTCACCTGCTCGAGCGCCTCCCGCGCCTCCGCCAATTCCTGCTCTGCGTCCACCACCTGCTGCTGGGCATCGACGGCCGCCTCGGCGCCCTCGAACGCGTCGTCCCGTGGGTCCGCGAGATCGGCCCCGGCCGCCCTGACATCGCCGACGGTGGGCGCTGTCTCATTGAGCACGTCCCCGTACCGATCGAGCGCCAGAATGTACGTGTTGCTCGCGTTGCAGAAACTCGCCGATGCGCTGGTCAGCTGTGTCTGGGCCTCAGCCAACGCCTTCTCCTTGGCGGCGACCCTCGACTCCGCCCGGTCGAGGCTGGTGGTCTCAGACGCGCAACCGGCGAGACCGATTGCCAGAATCGCCACACCCATCACGAACCCACGACGAAGACTCCGCCGCTGCGTGGTCTCGATTTTCACAGCAGCCTCCATTGAAGCGGTCGGTCGCATCTGGCCGCTTGCGCCGCGGCGGCGAACGTGGACTATCCCTGTCGCGGACCCGAAAGACTCGCCGAGTTCAGACGATATCAGTGAGTCCGCCACGCGCCTCAGTCTCTTCGTGTGATCGCAGCCCGCGGCGCCGATCGCATCTCGGGGGCCTATCGCGACAGCCATCTGCGATGCCAACATGAGTGGTTGATGGCGTGGATGCGCATGAACCTGACGCGCCCCTGGCGCAGGACTTTCCTGTGCGCCGCCGCCAGCGCGCCCCTCCTCCTCCTCCTCCTACTCCTCGGCGCCGACAGTCAGGCGACGGCTTCCCCGCCTTCCGCGAACGGGGCCGCGCAGATATCGCTCACCGTTCCCGGCGCGCCCGCTCCCTCGCCCACGCCCACGCCGACGCCGACTGTCGAACCGACGCCGACGCCGGCACCGGCGCCGACGCCGACGCCGACAGCGCCGGGCCCGGCTCCCACGCCCACGCCGACGGTCGAGCCCACTGCTTCTCCCGATCCGACGCACGTTCCCTCCGCAACCGCGACGCCGGAGCCGACGGTCACCTCTCAGCCGACGGCGCCCGCTGTGCCGGCGATTCCACCGGCAGCAGCGACCTCGACGACGCCCCTGCCGACGCTCTTGATCGCAGTGGGCGTACTCCTCGCCGCCGGCGTGATGCTGTTGCTGTTGCTGCGGCGGGAGCCGGCGCGAAGCGCGGCGGATGCGGGCAGCGGCCCGGTCGGCACAGATCCGGCACCGGTCGTGCTGGATGCGATGGCGTCCTTGGGCACCGCGATGATCGACAGCGGCTATCCGGTTGGACTCGTCCGCAGCGCGCTGGACGACATGGCGAAGGCGAGCGGTCTGACTGCCGCGGAATCCGTCGTCTTCCCGACGTCCATACTCGTTTCATCGGGCGATGCCGGGGCTGTGGAGACGCGCGCCGTCACCGCCGGCGACAGATCGTCGCTGCTGTACCAGGTGGATGCGGTGGATCGCATCGTCGGTGTGGCCCGCACCCGAGCGAGCAGCGCGCGCTGGGTGCGCCGGCAGCTCGCCCGCGTCGACACCCTGCCGCCGCCCTTCACCCGTGCGCAGCGGATCGGCGCGTATGCGCTGCTGTCGGCCGCGCTCAGCGTCCTCCTCGGCGCCTCGTGGACCGGTGTCATCGCCTCGGGGGTGCTCGGGATCGGTGTCGGGGCTCTGCTGCTGGCGACGGAACGGCTCGCCGCGGCATACCAGGCACTCATCGTCGTCACCGTTTCGCTGGGAGTGGCGATCGTGGTTCTGGCCGTTGCGCATCTGTTCGATCCCGGCGCGCTGCCCGCGATCGTCGCACCCCTGATCATGCTGCTGCCCGGCGGCCTGCTGACGATCGGGGTGATCGAGCTGGCGACCGGGAACATCGTCTCCGGCGGTGCCCGCCTCGCTGCGGGAGCGATGCGACTGCTTCTGCTGGCGACAGGGATTGTCGCCGCCGCCGCGCTCCTCGGCGTGCCGGCGCTCACCGCGACTCGGTGGCCGCTCGGGCCTGTCGCGCCGTGGGTGGCTGTCGCCGTCTTCGGCGTCGGCATCGGCATCTATCAATGCGCGAAGCCGTCTTCCATCGGCTGGATCATGATCGTCCTGTACGTCGCGTACGGCGCCCAGGTGATCGGCGATGTGCTCTTCGACGGCGTGCTCTCGGCACTGGTGGGCGCCGCCGCGATGACCCCTGTCGCAGTCGTCGTGGCCCGTCAGCGCACCGGACCGCCGGCGCTGGTGAGCTTCCTTCCAGCGTTCTGGCTGCTCGTGCCCGGAGCGCTCGGGCTCATCGGGGTCGCCAACGCCCTCGAGGGCGATTCGTCGGGCATGAGCACGATCATCACCACGATCGCCACCATGGTCTCCATCGCGCTGGGCGTGCTGCTGGGCCTGGTCGCGACGGGCTCAGCACGAGGATTTCGGAATGCACCCGCCGCCGACTGGATGCTCGACGATCTCGACGACGAACCGGAATGACGGATGCCACGGCCGGCGAAGCCGCATGACGAAGCCGCATGACGAGGCCACCGCGCCGACACCGGTCGCGGGTCAGGTGGCAGTCCCGTAGGTGCGGAGGAAGATCGCTTCAGCGATGGCCAGCTTCTCGATCTCGCCGGGGTCCACGCTCTCGTTGGGTGCGTGAATGAGCGCGAGCGGCTCTTCGACGCCCATGAGGATGATCTCGGCTCCTGGGTAGGCGTCGGCGAACACATTGCACAGCGGGATCGACCCGCCCTGTCCGAGAGTCGTCGGCTCCACGCCGTACGCCGATCTCAGCGAGTCGGCGAAGGTGCGATACGCCGGGCCGTCGGTCGCCGCGCGGAACGGCTCGCCGACGGCTTCTGTCTCGACCTTGACATGCACGTTCCACGGTGCGTGGCTGCGGAGGTGCGCGACGAGCGCATCGTGGGCGTCCTGTGCACGCGTTCCCGGTGGCACCCGCAGGTTCAGGCGAGCCGAGGCGCGCGGGACGATCGACGCGGTCGAGCCCACGACCGGCGGGCAGTCGATGCCGAGAATCGTCAGCGCGGGCCGCGCCCACAGCTCGTCGGCGACGGAACCGTCGCCGAGCAGGTCGACGCCTTCCAGCACGCCCGCGTCCCCGCGGAACTGCTCAGCGGCGTAGGACTCCCCGGTCCACGATTGAGTGCTGCCGAGCCCGTCGATGACGGTGCTGCCGTCCTCATCGCGCAAGGATGCCAGTATTGCCACGAGCGCCGCCAGTGCGTCGGGCGCCGGGCCGCCGAACATGCCCGAGTGGACCTCGGATGCCAGGGATTCGACGTGCACGATCACGTTCGCGAATCCTCGCAGCGAGATCGTGGCCGCCGGGCGCCCGACGGCGGCGTTGCCCGTATCGCATACCAGGATGACGTCGGCAGTCAGGACCTCGGGGTTCGCCTCCACGAAGCGTTCCAGGCCGCCGGTGCCCTGTTCTTCGCTTCCTTCGACGACCAGCTTCAGGTTCACCGGGACGTCGTCACCGAGTGCGCGCAGCGCGAGCAGGTGCATCAGGATGTTGCCCTTGCAGTCCGCGGCGCCGCGACCGGCCCACCGTCCGTCGACGTCGGTGAGTTCGAACGGGGGCGTCCGCCAGGCGGATTCCTGCAGTGGGGGTTGTACGTCGTAGTGGGCGTACAGCAACACGGTCGGAGCGTCCGGACGCGTCGTCGAACGCATGCCCACCACGGCATCGCTGCCATCGGGGGTGCGTACCAGGTGCGCGTCGGCGAAGCCCACCTCTGCGAATCGCGCACGCACCCATTCGGCGGCCTTCGCGCACTCCTCAGGCGGGAACTGGCGGGCATCTGCCACCGATCGAATCGCGACGAGCTCGGCCAGCTGGTCGCGCGCGGCCGGCATCATCGCGTGGATGCGGTCGCGGATCTGCTCGGTCACGTTCCGTCGCTCACCGTGTCGAGGCTGTCGATGAACTCCTGGAACTCCTCCGCCTCCTCGGGACAGTACGTCTGGATGATCAGCAGCTGCCCCTGGAGCAGCCGCGACTCTACGATCGTGGCACGAAGTCCCGGCCCTCCTGCCCCATTGGACAGCCCCGCGAGGAGGGTCGAACGGGCCAACGCGGAGTTCGGGTCTGCACAGGTCGCACCCCCATCGTTGCCCAGCACCTGCGCGACCTGGTCGGGCGTGAAGGAGACGGCGATGCCGGCATCCGCGAAGGAATCCAGCAGTTGCTGCGCCTTATCCACGTCACGGGCTTCCTGCCGAGCACCGACGAACAGGACCGTCGCGATCACCGCAAGCACGACGAGGACGGTGATGGCCACGATTGAGATCACCGAGCGTTCGCGCGGGCTCTGGGTCTCGTTGGCGGTGCTCATGATTCACTCGCCTCCACGTGGGCAGGCTGCTTCCACGACGGCTTGCGGAAGCGGTAGAACAGGAACGGCACCAGCAGTCCGAGCCCCAGCGCGCCACCGCCCACGATGACCAGGTAGATCCACGGGCTCCCACCCGCGAACTGCGACGGCGGGATGAATCCGACCAGCAGCGCAGCGAGTGAGGCAGCGAAGCCGACCCCGCACAGTGCCACCAGCATCGGCGCGCGGTAGCCACGCGGGTGCTCCGGATGCTTCCGCCGCAGCCGGACCGCGGCAACGAACATCAGCAGGTACATGATCAGGTACACCTGCGTGGTGATGACCGAGAAGATCCAGTACGCGCTCGAGACATTGGGGATGAGCGCATACCCCAGGGCGATGATCGAGGTGACGACACCCTGCGTGACCAGCAGGTTCTGCTGCACGCCGTTCTTGTTCAGCTTCTGCAGGAATGGCGGCAGGTAGCCCTCCTCGCGGGAGATGAGCAGCAGACCCTTCGAGGGCCCTGCGAGCCAGGTGAGCATGCCGCCGAGAGACGCGGCGACCAGCATGATTCCGACGATCGGCGTCAGCCACGTGATGTCGAACGTCGCAAAGACCGCCTCGAACGCCTGCATGATCCCAGCCGTGAGCGAGATCTGCTCGGCAGGAACGACCCAGCTGATTGCGAGCGCGGGAAGGATGAAGATGAGAAGCACCAGTCCCATGGCGAAGAAGATCGCCTTCGGGTACTCCTTCCCAGGGTTCTTCAGCGACGAAACGTGAACAGCGTTCATCTCCATTCCGCTGTAGGAGAGGAAGTTGTTCACGATCAGCACGAGGCTCGCGAGGCCCGCCCACTGCGGTAGGAGATTCTCCGCCGTCATCGGCGCAGCGGAGGGGTTCCCCTGCCCGAGGAAGAGCGCCCCGAGCAACACGAGAACGGCGCCGGGGATGAGTGTGCCGATGATCAGTCCCCAGCTCGCGAGGCCTGCGACACCCTTGGTCCCTCGTGACGAGACGAAGACGCCCGCCCAGTAGCAGACCATGATCACGAGCGCCGTCCACACACCGTTCGATGCGAGTTCGGGATTGATCACATAGGCGAGCGTCGAGGCGACGAAGCCGAGCAGAGTGGGGTAGTAGAAGATCGTCATCGCGAACTGGCACCAGATCGCGAGGAAGCCCATGGGCTTGGATATGCCCTCGGACACCCACTTGTAGACCCCGCCCTTCCATCCGGACGCCAGCTCAGCGGCAACCAGCGACGTGGGCAGCAGGAAGACGATCGCGGGGACGAGATAGAGGAAGATCGAGGCGAGCCCGTAGACGGCCATCGTCGGCGCCGGTCGCAGGCTCGCCACGGAGCTCGTCGTCATGAGCGCAAGGGCGATCCACGAGATCCAGACCGGCGCTGGAACTGCCGCCGCCCGCGAACGGACCGGCTTCGATCCGGTCCCCGACGAACTCATGATGGGCCACCGCGGTAGTTGACTGTTTTCGACATCACAACTTCCTTCCAGCGTCATTGCCTTCGTGAAACCCGATGAGCTCGTGATGAGACTAGCGCTGGTAGGGCCGGCGGCGCATCGGGTTCACGCCTCTGCAACGACGATGGCGTCGGCATCCCGGTGCGGCACCGTGAGGCGTTGCGGAGCCGCGCCTCGTCACTCGACCATGACGAGCCCGCGATCCGTGTCGTTGAACCGCTTTCCGCCGTCCGCGGTGACGGTGACGATATCTTCGATCCTCACGCCGAATGCGTCCGGAATGTAGATTCCCGGTTCGATGGAGAAGCACATGCCGGGGACGGTGGGGCGCTCCTCGCCCTCGACCATGTAGGGAGGTTCGTGGGTCGTCATGCCGATTCCATGGCCGGTGCGGTGGATGAAGCGCTCGCCGTAGCCGGCCTCGGTGATGAGCCGGCGCGCGGTGCGGTCGATCTCCTGACAGGCGACACCGGGGCGTACGGCCTCGAAGGCGGCCTGCTGCGCAGCACGGACGATGTCGTGCACCTCACGCATCTGCGAAGTCGGCTCTCCGACGCACACCGTGCGCGACGTGTCGGAGCCGTATCCGTACATCAGCCCGCCGAAGTCCAGGACGACCATGTCGCCGCGGAGGATGACGCGATCGCCCGCTTCGTGGTGAGGGTTGGCGCCGTTGGGGCCCGATCCGACCACCGTGAAGTCCACCTGCTCATGTCCGAACTCCCGGAGCAGCTGCGCAAGGTCTGCGGCCACCTCCGTCTCCTTGCGGCCGGAGAACTGCGTCTTGACGATCTCGCCGAAGGCCGCGTCCGCAGCTGATCCCGCAGCCGCCATTCTCGCGAGTTCGTTCTCGTCTTTCACTGCCCGCAACATCGGCAGGCGCTCCGTGACCGCGAAGAATCGCGCTCCTTCCACCCGCCGTTGAAGACCAAGGAGATGCAACGCCCATGCCGAGTCCGATACGGCATAGCTCGCGCCGGGATCAAGCAGTCGAGCGGCGACCTCGTAGGGATCATCGCCGTCACGCCAGTCGCTGATCTTCATCACCCCTGCCCCGACCGCCGCCTCGGCATCCGGCCGCTCCAGCTTCGGCACGAGCAACTGGGGATCGGCGTCGCCGCCGAGCACGAGCAGGGTGAGTCGCTCGGTGATGGCGGTGGGCTGGTAGCCGGTGAGCCACAGCAAGTCGGGCCCGGGGGTCACGAGCAGCCCGTCGAGACCCTCTGCCGCCGCGTCCTGCGTTGCTCGCGTCATCCGAGCGCGGAAGTCTTCCGCGGTGAAAGCGATCGGCGTGAGAGCCATGACGCACCTTCCTCTTTTGGTGACACCCTGCACTGGGCCAAAGCGCGAGTCAATGACCGGCCTCGGCCAGCCCGCGCTATAGCACAGCGCGAGTTCGCAGACCAACCCGTATGCCATCGGCGGCTCAGCGAGCGAAGCTCATGAACATGTGGCCGACAACCTCCACGAAGCGGGCCATCGCGCTCTCCGCCATCCCCTTGGCGCTCACGCTCGCCTTGGCCGGATGCGGCAGCCTCGACGGCGATGAGTCGCCGCCCGGGATGAACCGCGATGAGGGGGCAGAGCCGGCATCGCCGACGGCCGAGACGGTCGGCGAGTTCAATGAAGCCGACGCGACGTTCGTGACGATGATGATCCCGCACCACGAGCAAGAGGTGGAGATGAGCGAGGAGATCCTGGCGAAGGATGGCATCGACGAGCGGGTGCTGGCACTTGCCGAGCAGATCCGGGATGCGCAGGAGCCCGAGATCGAGCGGATGGAATCCCTGCTGGACCAGTGGGAGATCGACGACGACGCCGAGCCTGACGATGACGACGACGGCGGCTGGATGTCGGAAGACGACATGGATGCACTCGAGGCCGCGGACGGCTCGGCAGCGGAACGGCTCTTCCTCGAAGGCATGATCGAGGGCCACGAGGCCGCGGTGGAGATGGCCGAGACCGAGATGGATGAGGGAATCAACCCAGACGCCCTCGAGGTGGCGCAGGCGATCATAGATGTGCAGACCGCCGAGCTCGCGACAATGCAGGATCTGGTCACCGAGACATGACGCCCACGGCGATCGCGAAATCGCTCAGCGGTTCAACGTGGTGAGTTGCTCCGCCTCGACGTGGAGGCCGTGCCCGCGCCCGGAGACGTTGTCACGCTGCAGGAGCTCGCTCCCCTCGAAAATACTGGGGTCACAGTGGCGGAGGATGGGGGATTCGAACCCCCGAGGGCTTGCACCCAACACGCTTTCCAAGCGTGCGCCATAGGCCACTAGGCGAATCCTCCAGGAGGCCCCGGAGGGCCGCCGACCATCCTACCCTGCCCGGCTACCGTGCCCGAACCGGGGCGGCGCTTCCCGCGTAGACGCTGCCGGGGCGGATGATGAGCGATCGCGGCGCGAGCAGTGCGAGGATGCGGCGCGACGGAGGCACCGAGGTCAGCAGCGCCACGCGCACGGAGCCCGCCGCGTCGGCAGCGGCATCCCCCATCCACAGCGAGCGGGTGCCCGCACGCGAGTAGCTGGCGCGCTCGATCGCCAGGACGACCGTGTTCATCTCGGATGCTGGAGCTCCGTGCTGCTCGACCAGGCGACGCGCGAACGCGCGCGGCGTCTCGCTGGCCGGCACCGCGATGCCCACGTCGATCGCCGCCTCCTGGACGGACTGCCAGGCAGCGGCCGCGTCGCCACCCCGGGCGGCGGCGTCCTGCTGGCGGCGGCGGAGTTCGCGAATGAGGAAGGGGAGCGCGAGCAGCACCACCAGCGCCGCCACGACGCCCAGGATCGGGAGCGGGTCGAGTCCGTTCCGCGCACCTCCGCCGGCCGCGTTCTGACGCTCCTCTTCGAGGGCGATCTGGGCCTCGTCGCCCGGCGCCGTGGGCGTGGCGTTGGACTGCGGGGTCACGGCATCCGGATTCGTGGACTGGCCAGGCAGCGCCGCCTCGGACGAGAACGTCGTCGGCACGCCGAGGCCCGACGTCGGCTCGAACGGGATCCAGCCGACGCCGTCGAAGTACACCTCGGGCCAGGCGTGCAGCTGCGAGCTGTACACCGAGTACACCGGCTGACCGTCGATGCTCTCGGTCGTGGGCGTCCCCGGCAGGTAGCCGACGACGATGCGCGACGGCATGTGCAGGGTGCGGGCCATGAGCGCGAACGCCGATGCGAAATGGATGCAGTAGCCTGCGCGCACCTCCAGGAACTGCGCGACGGCCTCGGCGCCGCTGCCGTCGAAGCCCTCCTCGACGGGGGCGTCCAGCGAGTACTTGAAGTCGCCGCCGCGGAACCAGCGCTGCAGCGCCGTCAGCCGGTCGTAGTCCGTGGTGGCATCGGCGGTCATCTGCAGTGCGAGCTCACCGATGAGCGGAGGGATGTCGGAGGGCAGCTCCGTGGTCTCATCGCGCACCTGCGATCCCACCGATGCCGTGTTGCGCACCTGCTCGAGCGAGGGTCGCGCCGGGGCATAGGCGACCTCGTACGCCTGCCCCTGCGTCGAGCTGTTCGTGGAGGCCACCGTGTGGTTGTAGGGAACGGCGCCCCAGACGCCCGCGCTGAGCCCATCGACACCCACGGCCGGGTACGGCACCGGCGCCCAGGGCGAGTCGAGGTTGACCACGTCGATCTTCGCCGTGTAGTCGCCGAGGCGGACTTCGGCGTCGGCATCCACCGCGCCGAAGGCTCGCTCGGAGCCGAGCGAGATCGTCTGGGCGCGGTCGGGCTCCCACACGCCGCCCTCGAAGCGCGACAGCGTCGTCGCGCGCAGGTACGGCACTGACGGGGCATCGGTGCGCACGCGGAGCACCTCGGCCTCCTGCGGGCGGCGCAGATCGTCGCCGAGTTGCAGCGTGGCGTCGATCCCGGGGCCCGGTCCCACCCCGGTTCCGGCCCGCGCACCCGGCTGGGGCAGCACCGGCGTCGCGACCACGGCGACGACGATCGCGATCGCACCGATGCCGAGCGCTGTCGCAGGGACTCCCGCGGTGCGCTCCGCCTCGCGCTCGAGCGGCTTCTCGCGGGAGCGCGTCTCGGATCGGATGAGGAAGAGGATCGTCACAGCGAGGAACACGAACCCGATGATGTCGACGTCGCTCGGCGCGGCGATGGCCGGGATGAGCGACACCGCGACGATGCCGACGGAGGCGAGCAGAGGCATCCGTGCCGTCACCGCGACATGGTCGACGATGATCGTGAGCAGGCCCATCGCCCCGACCACGACGAAACCCAGCGACAGCGTCGGCTCCAGCGGCGCCGCGCCCACGGTGATCTCCACCATCGCCGCCTCGACCAGCTGAGGGACCACTCGGAAGGTGTCGGTCGTGGGGATGATCCAGAGCAGGGCGGTGTCGCGCAGGAACACCAGGGTCATGAACGAGACCCACACCGCTGCCTCGATCAGGCTCACGGCGACGGCCGGAAGGCGATACCGGCGGGCGGTGTAGCCGGCCGCGAGCACCATCGCCGCCAGCAGCAGCGCTCCGATGAGCCACCATCCCGGCTCGATGACGCGCACCACCGGCAGCAGTGCCGCCAGCAGCGCCGCGAGGATCGAGATCGTCAGCAGGCGCTCGCCGCCGCGTCCGCGGGCGAGCCGTGCGGCCTCAGCCGAAGACATGGTGCACCCCGCGTCCGATCGCATTCGCCCACGCGACGCCCAGGTCTCGGTCCGGGCCGAAGCTGGCGACGTGCCAGCCGTGGTCGGCCGCGATGTCGAGCGCGTCGCCCATGGGCGACGCCGTCAGCAGGAGGGGCAGGGTGCTGTGGTGGGCGACGGGTCCCAGCGCCACGGCGTCGGCCGGATCGAGCCGTCCGGCGATGACCACGACGGGTCCCGTCGACAGGCCGGCGAACAGACGCGACAGCTGGGGGAGCGCGTCGTCGCGGTGCGCCGTCACGGTCGCGAAATGGACGAGCATCGCATCCACCTCGGTCATGTCGCCGCCGTCGATGCGGTCGGCGAGCACCGTGCCCTCGGAATCGAGCACTTCGACGGCGTAGCCGTCGTGCACGAGCCGGGCGACCGCCGACACGCATGCCGAGACCCCGGATTCGAAGCCGGCGTCGGCGCCCGGCGCGCGCAGGGCCTCTGGCGACCAGCGCAGCGCCGCTCGGTCGAGCACGACCGTCGCCTCGGGCGTCGACTCCTGCTCCTCCTGCCTCACCATTAGCTCGTCGCGGTGCGCGGTGGCGCGCCAGTGGATGCGGCGCATCGAGTCGCCGGAGGCATACGGCCGAGCGACCAGGTTGTCGGCGCCCTGACCGGGCTGATCCGTCGTGGTGTGCAGCATGCCGCCGGTGGCACCGGCGTAGTCGATGAGCGGTGGCAGGTCGACGACCGCCGGCGCGACGGTGACCGGCGTGCGCTGGCTGAAGACGACGGTGCGCCGAGCGAGCCCGAACGGGTCGGAGGTTCGCACCGTGAGCGGGCCGATCGAGTGGACCCCGCGGCGCGCGCCGGTGAAGGTGTAGGCCAGATCGATGCTGCGGACGCCTCCGCGCTCACCTCCGCGCAGGCCTGAGCCGAGCGCCGGGAAGGCACCCTCCGCTTTGCCGCGGAGACCCTTCGGCAAGGTGTCGCGCCAGGTGCCCGGCGCCGTGGGCAGTGCCGTGCGCACTTCGACGCGCACCGACACGCGCGCGTCGCCCCCGACCGACGCGACGTCCGGCGTGAGCGAACGTGTCACGGCGTCGGTGCGACGCCCGACGTACAGCGATCCGACGCTCGCCGCGACGACGGCGAGCAGCAGGATCCCGAAGTACATCAGCTCGGCGATCCCGGCCTCGTTGGCCACGATGAAGCATGCGATCGCAAGGACCAGCGCGCCGGTTCCCCGGACGGTCAGCGGCCACAGGCGTCTCATCGTCGGCTCACTGACGGGAGGCGATCGGCACCCGCACGTTCGCCGCGATGCGCTCGAGGATCGTCGCGATCGCGTCGGCCGCGCTGCCGCCGCGTGCGCCGCCCGCGGCGCGCGTGGGGATGAGGCGGTGGGCGAACACCGCCGCCAGGAGCGCGGTGATGTCGTCGGGGATGACGAACCCGCGCCCGTCGAGCGCCGCCCAGACCTTCGCGGCGCGGACGAGCTGCAGGGTCGCGCGAGGGCTCGCGCCCAGTCGCAGGTCGCTGTGGGTGCGCGTGGCCTGGGCGAGGGCGACCGCGTAGTCCTCGATCGCCGGGGCGACGTGCACGGCCCGCGCCCATCCGATCAGCCCCGACACCTGGTCGGCAGAGACGACCGGTGCGAGCTGGTCGAGCGGGTTCGCGGTGTCGCGCTGACGGAGCATGAGCGCCTCGGACCGCGCGTCGGGGTAGCCCATCGAGATGCGCATCATGAAGCGGTCGCGCTGTGCCTCGGGAAGGGCGTAGGTGCCCTCCATCTCGAGCGGGTTCTGCGTCGCGACGACGAGGAACGGCTCGGGCACGAAGTGCGTCCGGCCGTCGACGGTCACCTGACGCTCCTCCATGGCCTCGAGGAGCGCGGACTGGGTCTTGGGGGATGAGCGATTGATCTCGTCGGCGATCACGATGTTGGCGAAGATGGCGCCGGGTTTGAACTCGAATTCGCGATCGACCGGATTGAACACGCTCACACCGGTCACATCTCCCGGCAGCAGGTCGGGCGTGAACTGGATGCGGCGGACCGTGGCATCGACCGACGTCGCCAAGGCCCGAGCGAGCATGGTCTTGCCGACGCCGGGGACGTCCTCGATGAGCAGGTGTCCCTCCGCGAGGAGGCAGACCAGCGAGCTGCGCACCGCGTCGGGCTTGCCGTCGATCACCGTGCCGACCGCAGCCAGGATCGCGTCCGTGACGCGGGCGAATCCCTCGGCCGTGAGCGCGCCCGCGGGCGCCTCCGGTCCGGTTCGGGCATCCGTCGCGGTGTCGACCATCGAGGCCTCCTGTTCCGCCCGCGATCGGGCGGTGGGCGGGTGGGTGAGGGCGTCCTCGCCCACGGCTCGATCCTAGCCACCGCGCACCCGCAGCGGCACTGGGAGAACGCTGGATGCCGCCGCCCGGCGGCGTCGGCCTACACCGACGCTGCCGCCATCAGTACCACCGAGACGCCCATGCAGATCAGCTGCGCCCGATCGAGCCGGCGGTGTGCGCGGGTCAGCAGCAGCGCCGAGAACGCCGCGTACGCGAGCGCGCCGCCCAGCAGGAGCGTCATCAGCGATGCGCTGCCGCCGTGGTGCCCGTGCGCCGACGCGCCGGCGGAGAGCGGGTCGTGCCCCATGGTCAGCTCCAGAGCGGCCATCGCGATCAGCCCGAGGCCGGTGTGCACCGCCATGCCGGCGGGCGGCCGCGCGTGCGAGGAGGTTGCTCGCCCGCGCGGGCGGTGCCAGGCGGCCAGGGCCATCGCAGCGGCGACCAGGAGCACGGCCCAGTACACCGGCGCGACGAGCCTGGTGAGGGCGGCGTCGATCATCGCGACCAGCATGAGGACGGATGCCGCGGCGTCGGGCCACCGCGCCCGGCCGCGGTCGGCTGCCAGACAGCAGGCGCCGAGCGCGGCCGGGGCGATGGCCCAGGCGTGCAGCAGTTCGGTCACGGGTCAGCCGTGGTGGTGGTGCTCGCCGTGCGCGTGGCCCTCGTGCCCGCCGCCGTGAGCGTGGGCAGCGGCGTCATGGCCGTGGGCGCCGGGGGTCGGGCCGTAGCCGCCGCTCGCTGCGTGCACGTGACCGGTGCCCGCCGCACAGTGCGCAGACTCGGGCGCCGGCACGTGGAGGGTGGGGTTGCGCTCGAAGAAGTTGTACGGCTTCAGCGTGAACTTGGCGTAGTCCATCGGCATGACCGGCCAGTCCTCGTTACGGGGGAAGTGCGTGAGCCCGAACGTGTGCCAGAGCACGACGTCCTGGCCGATCAACGGCTCGTCTCCCTCGATGAAGGCCGGCAGCCCGCCGCCGCCCGGGTGCTGGTTGACGAAGTCGCCGGCCGCATAGCGCTCGGCGGGGTCGTACTTCGTCACGAACAGGTTCTTCGTCGCGAAGGCTGCACGCGACGCGATCGACGACGCGTCGTCGGCGAGGAGCACGGGTGTCTCGGTGGGGAAGAGCACGTAGGAGGTGGGCTGACCCATCGACGTGGTCTGCTCGGTCGACGCGATCTGCCAGACGCGGTTGCGGGCGCCGTCGGCGAGGCGGCCCGACACCTTCTCGGAGGCGATCGGCACGACGCTCTTGGTGAACGCGTTGCCGGCGGGGTTCTCGGCCGAGATCGGCACGCGCACGGCGTCGATCTCGTTCACGACGTTCGCGACGCCGTCGACCGTCATGTCGAGCCGCGCCGAGAAGAGGTGCTGGTGGTACGGGGCGCCGAGGCCCGGCGCGACCTCCGAGGCGAACGGGTAGGGCGATCCGTCCTCGTTCACGCCCGGGTAGGCGGAGGTGAACAGGATGCCGGTGAGCTTCGCCTCGCACTCGATGGTGCCGTCGAGGTAGAGGTACCAGAAGAACCCGTAGTCGTAGTTGCCGACGGTGGTGAAGAACGAGATCACCAGCCGCCGCGACCGTCGCACCTCGGCCGCGCCGGTGAAGATGTCGGTGTGCTTCCAGAGCGAGCCGAAGTCCTCCTCGTGCATGCACACGCCGTTGCGCACGGTGCGCGGCATCCCGAGCTCGTCCGCGAGGATCGCGTCGACGTACGTGATGTCGCCCACGCAGTCGCAGCCGAGCTCGAGCTCGTTGGTGTACCGGCCGAAGAGATATTCGCCGGTGTCGAAGTAGTTCTGCCAGAACCTGTTCGGCTGCGGGTCGGCGTAGGGCACGACCATCTCGCTGATCGACCCGCGGTACATGACCGGGCGTCCCGCGAACGAGAGCTGTCGCAGGATGAGTCCCTCGCGCGTGTCGAAGCCGATCCGGAGGTCCCACTCGCCCCAGGTGACGTGTTCGCCGTCGACGGTCAGGCTCGATCCTTCGGGCTGCGCGATCACGATGGGCTTGAGGCCCTCGAGGGGTGGGCCCTGCAGCGCGGGATCGTCGTAGTTGCCGCTCGTCTGCGGGATGTCGTAGCCCGGGTTGTCGACGACCTTGATGACCGAGCGGGCGGCGACGTCGATGTAGGCGGTGAGCCCATCCACCGGGTGCGCCCAGGGGTGATCCGCGGCGTGGAACTGCTGGAAGGCGAACGTGCGCAGGATACGGCGCCCGGCCTCATCCTCGTACCCGTAGCTGCCTGCCGACAGCGGCACGAGCACGACGTCGTCCGGCGTCAGCCCGCGCCCCGCGAGAGCAGCCACCCACTCCGCGTTCTCGTTCGCGATGACGCCGACCTCTTCGAACTCGGCGTCGAGGATCGGCAGCTGCCCTGCGGTGCCGTCCAGCTCGACGGACGAGAGCACGTCACCGTCGGCCAGCGAGACGACCAGGTCGAGCGACCGTGCCGACCGCATGTCGAGCAGCTGCACGCGTGCGCGCCGCTCGGGCAGCGGGCCGGTGCCGGCCTCCCACGCCAGGATCTCCGGCTTCGGCGCCTCTTCGAGACCGACGTAGGCGAATCGCGTCGCGTCCGTCGTCGTGTCGAGTCCGAGCACGATCGCGCGCACGGCTTCGATCTCGGCGGGCGTCAGTGACGCGAGCGGATGCTGCGGCGCGGGCGGTGCGGTGAAGCCCGAGGCGGTGGCGATGTCGGTGATGGTCATGGTGCTCCTTCGGTGCGGGGATGGATGTCGGATCGCCGTGCCTCAGCCGGCGATCGAGTCGGTGAGCTTCGCGTACGCCGCCGGGCGGCGGTTCTTGATCCAGGCGGCCTGGACGTACCCGAAGACGGGGACGACGACGACGAGTCCGAGCAGGAACCAGCTGACGGCCGCGAAGACCGGGTTGCCGTCGGCGTCGACGTCGCCCACCATGATCGGGAAGTACGCCACGATGAGGGCCGCCGAGAGCATGAGCCCGACGAATCCGAGGGCGGGAGCGATCACGGTGTTCCACACCCGCCGGTCCTTCTTCGTCCTGACGAAGTACACGATCACCGCGACCGAGGTGAGCCCCATCAGGATCGCGATGGCGAGCGTCGCGACACCGGCGAACCAGGTGAAGACCTGCAGCACGGGGTCGAGGCCCAGGACCGCGAAGACCGCGATCAGCACGACCGCCGTGACCGTCTGCACGAGCGACGACACGTGCGGCGAGAGGTGCTTCGCGTGCACCGCGCCGAGCTTGTCGGGGAGCACCCCGGAGTTCGCCATGGAGTGCTGATAACGCGTGACGACGTTGTGGAACGACAGGACGCAGGCGAACATCGCGGTGATCAGGAGGATGTTGACGGCGATCTCGCCGAACGAGCCGAGGTAGCGGGCCATCGTGGTGATGATGAACGTGCCGGGGTCCTCGGCGATGGCGTCGAGGACGTTGCTCGGCCCCCACGCCATGACCAGCCCCCACGCCGCCAGTGTGTAGAACACGCCGATGCCGATCACCGCGGCGTACGTGGCGCGAGGGATGGTCCGGTTCGGGTCCTTCGCCTCGTCGCGGAAGATCGCCGTGGCCTCGAAGCCGATGAAAGCGGCGATCGCGAACATCAGCCCGACACCGGGGGAGCCGCTCGCGACGTTCGCGGGCTCGAAGGGAGCGAGGCTCAGGCCCTCGGGGCCGCCGCTGACGACGACGGCGACGACCATCGCCAGGACGATGCCGACCTCCGCGATCAGCAGCACGCCGAGCACCTTGCTCGACAGATCGATGTGGCGGTAGCCCAGCACGCCGACGACCGCGATCGTGATCAGCGACATCAGCCACCAGGGCAGAGCCGGGCCGCCGATCGACTCGACGGTCACCGACAGGATGTAGCCGATGTACCCGTACACCGACACCTGGATGGTGGTGTAGGTCAGCATCGCGATCCACGCGCTCGCGAGCCCGGTCGAGCGGCCGAGGCCGTAGCCGACGTAGGTGAAGAAGGCGCCCGGCTTGGGCACGTGGCGGGTCATCGCCGCCAGCCCCACCGAGAACAGCAGCAGGATCACGGCGCTGATGGCATAGAGCGCCGGGAAGCCGATGCCGTTGCCGAGGAGCATGCCGAGCGGCGCGGCGCCGCCGATGACGGTGAGCGGGGATGCGGCGGCGACCACCATGAAGACGATGGCGGTGACTCCGAGCGAGCCGGTCAGCGTCCGCTTCGCGGACGCCTCGACTCCCTTCGATTCGAGCTGGGTCATGGCAGAACCTCCGGGCGACACGGGAACGGGGATGCCCTGAGCCTCGCGGCAGCGCATTGCGGCGCCGTCGCGCGCCGGTGAAACCTCGCGCATGCCGACTGAGATCGGCCAGCGCGGGTGTCTCAATCGGGCGATACACGGGCGAAACACGCGGGTAGCGGCCCGGCAACCGCGCCCGCGTAACGTCTCACGGGCACCACCGGAGGCGACATGACCGCACTCGAGCGCGCGATCGCGCGACCCGACCCCGTCCACGACTTCGGGGCGCGTTCACCGCTGGACGGCCTGGATCGCCGCAGCGTGGGCTTCTTCGATGTGCTCGCCCAGTCGGTGGCCGCCGTCGCCCCGGCTGCCGCGGCGACCACCGTCGTGCTGCTCGTCGCCGGCATCTCACCCTCGGCGACCGTGCTGTCGATCGTGCTCGCCGGCGTCCTCAGCCTCCTGGTGGCCCGGACGATCTCGCAGTTCGCGCGGCGGCTGGCCGCTGCCGGTTCGACCTACACCTACACCGCCCGCGGCCTGGGTCCGGGTGCCGGACTCGCGTCCGGCGCGGCGATCCTGGTCGGCTACGGTGCAATCGCGATGTTCGCGCTCCTCGGCGGGGCGTACTACGTCACCTTCCTCCTGGAATCGGCTTGGCCCGAGGCGGGTGGCCCCGGAACGCTCTCCGCGGTTCTGGCGGCGGAGGCGGCCTTCGTCGCCGTCGTGCTCGTGCGCGGCATCCGTCTCTCGTCTCGCATCGCGCTCGTCGTCGAGGTGCTCTCGGTGGCTCTCATCGCCGTGCTCCTCGTCGTGCTCCTGATCCGGATCGGTCCGATCGACCCGGGGCACGTGCTCGGCTTCGCCGGCTTCGATCCCGCTGCGCTCGCCGCCGGCTCGGTCATCGCGCTCACCGCCTTCGTCGGCTTCGAGAGCGCGTCGACGCTGGGCGTCGAGGCGCGTGCGCCGCTGCGCAACGTGCCGCGGGCGATCGTGTGGACGGTGCTGCTGTCGGGCGGGCTCTTCGTCCTGGCGGCGGTCGCCCAGGTCGCGGGCTTCGACGCCATCGGCTCCTCGCTCGCCGCCAGTGCCTCGCCGATCAACGAGCTCGCCTCGGCGTACGGGCTGGGCGGCTGGGGCGTCGTCGCCGACATCGGCATCGCGGCCTCGTTCGTGGCGTGCGCGATCGGCTCGACCACCGCGCTCACCCGAGTGCTGTTCACGATGGGGCGCGACGGCGTGCTGCCGCGGCCGGCGGGCAGAGCGCACCCGAAGTTCGGCACGCCGATCGGCGCGGTGGCACTGGCCTTTCCGCTCATCGCGGGTGTGCCGTTCGTGCTCCTGCTGTCGGGAGTCGACGTTCGCGGTGCGATGCACGCGACCATCGCCGTCGGCGGCGCGGGCTACATCGTCGCCTACATCCTGGTGTGCGTCGCGGCGCCGGTCTTCCTGCGGCGCATCGGAGAGCTCACCGTGGGCTCGGCGATCACGGCGATCGTCTCGGCGGGCGTCCTCACCGGCGCCCTCGTCACCTTCTTCGCGGTCGACGCCGCGAGCGGCAGTGTCGCACTCTGGGTGGTGCTGGCGGTCGGCGCCGTCGCCGCAGTCGCGGTGGCGGTCCGACTGCGTCGCGGCACGCCGTCACTCGCGCGCGTCGGGTCGTACGACGAGCCAGTCGCCTCGGAGGTGCTGGGCGGCATCGCCCGCCGGGAGCGGAGGAGCGGTGCCTGAGAGGGTGTCGCCGGGACCTACCCTGACCGCGCGCCAGCCGAAGGCCGTGCACAGCGCGCTCACCGTGCTGGAAGCGGTGGCGCATCTGGGCGCCGGTGCGACTGCACGCGAGATCTCCCTCGAGCTGGGGCTGCCGCGAGCGACGACCTACCGCCTGCTGAATCTGCTCGTACAGGACGAGTACCTGGTGCGCACTCCTGACCTCGCCGGGTTCGCTCTGGGCGCCAAGGTCGTGCAGCTCGCCGCCGTGGCGGCGCCGCCGGCACGCCTGACCTCGGCGGCGCGCGGAGTGCTCGCCGAGGCGCGCTCAGCGCTGCGCGGCGGCGTGCATGTCGTCTTCTTCGTCGAAGGTCGAATCTCGGTCATCGACGCCGACCCCGACTTCCCGCTGTCGGACGAGCTTCGCCTCGCCCGCGAGCCGGAGCGGTTCGCGATGGGCCGGCTGCTCACGATCGAGCAGGGGACCGCCGAGGATGCCTCGCGCACGGACTTCGCCGCGCTCGGCGCCACTCGCCAGCGGGGTGAGCTCGCCCCGGCATACGGGTGTGTCGCGGTGCCGATCCTCGACGGCACGGGGCGGTTCGCCGGAGCCGTCGGGTTCTCCGGGCCGCGCCACCGGGTCGACGAGCCTGCGGGGGTGCTGGCGGTGCTGCAGCCGGCGGCCGCCCGCCTCGGTCCCCTGGTGGTGTGACGTCACCCCCGCGCGGACCGGGTAGACTGTCAGAAGCTCTCCGCGAGGCGGCATCCAGGCCAACTCCCCCAGGACGGAAACGTAGCAAGGGTAACCAGGCTCTGCCGGGTTCGCGGAGAGTCTTAATTTTCCCGGGCGCGCCGATGGACCCCGCGTTCGGACAGGGCTCAGGGGTCGGCGGCGAAGGGGCCGTCGAGCACCGCCCACTGCAGCAGCATGATGGTCTTCGCGTCCTGGATCCGCCCATCGCGCACCATCGCGCGAGCCTCATCGATGCCGATCTCGAGCAGCTCGATGTGCTCGCCCTCCTCCTGGAGGCCGCCGCGGTCGCCGGTGCGGGTCGAGCCGTCGTAGCGGGCGGCGAAGAAGTGCAGGCGTTCGGTGACCGAGCCGGGGCTCATGTACACGTCCCAGACGTGCTCGAGCTCGCCCACCTCGACGCCCGTCTCCTCGGCCGCCTCCCGTCGGATCGCCGTCGCCGGGTCATCGTCGTCGAGGAGTCCCGCCGCCGTCTCGATGAGCATGCCGTCGGGGTGGTCGTTGACGTAGACGGGGTAGCGGAACTGGCGCGTGAGGAGCACCGTGCGCTGCTCGGGGTCGTAGAGCAGCACCGTGGCGCCGTTGCCGCGATCGTAGGTCTCGCGCTGCTGCGTCTCCCACCGGCCCGCCGGGTCGCGGTACTCGAGCGTGGTGCGCCGCAGCACGTGCCACGCCGAGGCCAGCACCTCGACGTCCGTCACGTGGACGTCCGCGTTGCGCTGCAGGTCGCGTCCGGCCCGGTCGAGGCCCGTGCGGCCGCGGTGATCGGGGACATCGACTCCGGGGCGCGGCTCAGGCATGCCTCGAGCGTAATCGCGCCGCGCCGATGATCCGGCGGCGAGCCCCGGCAACCTGCCTGCCCCGAGGCCGCGGCTGCCTGCTCGCCCTAGAGGACAGCATCCTGCTCGCCCAATAGGCCGCGGCATCCTGCTCGCCCAATAGGGTGGTCGCGTGGCTCAGAGCATCTACATCACCTCGGCCGAAGGCCACTCGGGAAAGTCGACGGTCGCGCTGGGCGTGCTCGATGCGCTGAGCCATGCGACGGCGCGCGTGGGCGTGTTCCGGGCGATCGCACGCTCGACGATCGAACGCGACTACGTGCTCGAGATGCTGCTGGACCACGACGGCGTCGACCTGCCGTACGACGACTGCATCGGTGTCACGTACGACGACGTGCGGCATGATCCGGATGCCGCGCTTGCGACGATCGTCGAGCGCTACAAAGCGGTCGAGGCCCAGTGCGAGGCTGTGGTCATCGTCGGGAGCGACTACACGGATGTCGGCAGCCCTGCCGAGCTCGCCTACAACGCCCGCATCGCGGCCAACCTCGGCGCGCCGGTGCTGCTGGTGCTCGGCGGCCGTTCGGCGCAGAATCAGACCCAGCCCGAGCAGCTCGGGTCATCGCTGCCGCGCACCGCGGACGAGATGGGCCAGATCGCCGACCTCGCGCTCGCCGAGCTGCGTCATGGCCGCGCGAAGCTGTTCGCCGTCGTCGCCAACCGGGCAGAGGCAGGCAACGCCGAAGAGACCATCGCGGCGATCCGTCGCTCGGTCGACGCTCACCGCGGAGAGGCGACGGTGCCGGCCGCCGGGTCGCAGACCTCGGTTCCGGTCTGGGCCATCCCCGAGGATCGCCATCTGGTGGCCCCCTCGATCCGGGGCATCATGCGCTCGGTCGACGGCGAGCTGCTCTCGGGTGACCCGGACCGGCTCACCCGCGAGGCGCTCGCGGTCGTCGTCGCCGGCATGTCGATGGTCAACGTCCTTCCTCGGCTGCTCGAGGGCGCCGTCGTCATCATCCCCGCCGACCGCTCCGAGGTGCTGCTGGCCACCCTGCTCGCCAACGCCTCCGGCACCTTCCCCTCGATCTCGGGCATCGTGCTCAACGGCGGTTTCGAGCTGCCCGAGCCGGTGACACGGCTGATCGACGGACTCGGGTCGAGCGTGCCCATCATCACCACCGAGCTCGGCACCTACGAGACGGCGGTGCGCATCATGGGAACGCGCGGCCGCCTCGCCGCGGACTCGCAGCGCCGGTACGACACGGCGCTCGCCCTGTTCGAGCAGAGCGTCGACACCGACGAACTGCTCGTCGCGTTCGGTCTGGCACGCGCGACGGTCGTGACACCGCTGATGTTCGAGTTCCAGCTCATCGAGCGCGCGCGCGCGCAGCGCCGGCGCATCGTGCTGCCCGAGGGCGGCGACGACCGGGTCCTGCGCGCGGCGGCGACGGTGCTCAAGCGCGGCATCGCCGATCTGGTGATCCTCGGCGAGCCGTTCGAGGTGCGGGCACGCGCGATCGAGCTCGGGATCGACATCCAGGCCGCCGAGGTGCTCTCGCCGCTGGATCCCGTGCACGTCCACAAGTTCGCCGAGGAGTACGCGCGTCTGCGCGCCCACAAGGGCGTCACGCTCGGGCAGGCGTCAGACACCGTGACCGATGTGTCCTACTTCGGGACCATGATGGTGCACCTGGGGCTCGCCGACGGCATGGTCTCGGGCGCCGTCCACACGACCGCGCACACCATCCGCCCGGCGTTCGAGATCATCAAGACCCGCCCGGGCGTCTCGGTGGTCTCGAGCGTGTTCCTGATGGCGCTCGCCGACCGCGTGCTCGTCTACGGCGACTGCGCCGTCATCCCGGATCCCACCAGCGAGCAGCTCGCCGACATCGCGATCTCGTCGGCCGCGACGGCCGCGCAGTTCGGCATCGACCCGCGGGTCGCGATGCTCTCGTACTCGACGGGCGAATCGGGGTCGGGTGCCGACGTCGAGAAGGTGAGGGATGCCACCGCCCTCGTCCGCTCGCGGGCGCCGGAGCTGCTCGTGGAGGGGCCGATCCAGTACGACGCGGCGGCCGACGCCGCCGTGGCCGCGGCGAAGATGCCCGGCTCGGATGTCGCCGGACGCGCCACGGTGTTCGTCTTCCCCGACCTCAACACGGGCAACAACACGTACAAGGCGGTGCAGCGCTCGGCGGGCGCCGTCGCGATCGGGCCGGTGCTGCAGGGGCTCAACAAGCCGATCAACGACCTGTCGCGCGGCGCGCTCGTGGACGACATCGTCAACACCATCGCGATCACCGCGATCCAGGCGCAGGGGGAGTGATCCGCATGACCCCGGTGCTCGTCATCAACAGCGGTTCGTCGTCGTTCAAGTACCAGCTGCTCGACATGGACACCGAGCGCACGCTCGCGTCAGGTCTCGTCGAGCGCATCGGCCCTTCGACAGGGACCGGCCTCGCCCGTCACACCGTCCATGCGGCGGCTCTCGCGTCCGCAACCGGGCCGGCGCCGACGGTGCTCGACGCGACGCGCATCCGCGAGCTTCCGATCCCCGACCACACCGCCGGCTTCGCGGTCATGCTCGAGGCGTTCGCGGCCTACGGTCCGTCGCTCGCCGAGACCCCGCCGGTCGCCGTCGGCCACCGCGTCGTGCACGGCGGCGCGCGGTTCTTCGAGCCCACGCTGGTCACCCCGCTCGTCGAGATCAACATCGACGAGCTCGCGGTGCTCGCGCCGCTGCACAACCCCGCGAACCTGGCCGGGATCGTCGCCGGCCGCACGGCGTTCCCCGACGTGCCGCACATCGCCGTCTTCGACACCGCCTTCCACCAGACCCTGGCGCCCGCCGCCTACACGTACGCGATCGACGCGGAGGTCGCGGCATCCCATCGCATCCGCCGGTACGGGTTCCACGGCACGTCGCACAAGTTCGTCAGCGAAGCGGCCGCCGCGTTTCTCGGGCGGCCGCTCGGCGAGCTCAAGCAGATCGTCTTCCACCTGGGCAACGGCGCGTCGGTCACCGCGATCGACGGAGGCCGCTCGATCGATACCTCGATGGGCTTCACGCCGCTGGAGGGCCTCGTCATGGGCACGCGCTCGGGCGACATCGATCCCGCCGTGCTCTTCCAGCTCGAGCGGCGTGCGGGCATGACCGTCGACGACCTCGACGACCTCCTCAACAAGCGCAGCGGGCTGCTCGGCCTCGCGGGATCCAACGATCTGCGCGACATCCGTGCCGCCGTCGAACGCGGTGAGCCGCAGGCGCAGCTCGCCTTCGAGGTGTACGTCCACCGGCTGCGCTCCTACGCCGGCGCCTACCTCGCCCAGCTCGGCGGCGCCGACGTCATCTCGTTCACCGCGGGCGTCGGCGAGAACGCGCCGCAGGTGCGCGCCGGGGCCCTCGACACGCTCGGATTCGCGGGCGTCGAGATCGACCACGCACGCAACGAGAGCGCCGAGCGCGGCATCCGGATCATCTCGACGGATGCCTCGGCCGTGACGGTCCTCGTCGTCCCGACGGACGAGGAGCTCGAGATCGCGCGCCAGACGCTGAGCGTCGCCCGCCCGTAACCATCGCAGGGTGTCGACCCGGCGCCCGACCGCATTACGCTTGCTGGACGGCACGCTCGCTGTAAAGGCACGCTCGCCGAAGAGGCACCCTCGCTGAGACAAGCATCGTGGTGTGCCGAGCTCACCCGCACTCGCTCCCGGAGGTTCTGTGGCCCACGACGCCCTGCCCGATCTGACCGCGTTCGACGCTGTGCTCTTCGATCTGGACGGCGTCCTGACGCCGACGGCCGAAGTGCACATGCACGCGTGGCAGACCATGTTCGAAGAGCTCTTCGCCGCCTGGGACATCGCCCCGCCGTATACCGAGCGCGACTACTTCGACCACCTCGACGGCAAGAAGCGCTACGACGGCGTGGCGAGCCTGCTGCGCTCGCGCGACGTCGAGGTGCCCTGGGGCGATCCGTCCGACCCGCCGTCGGCCGACACGGTCTGCGGCATCGGCAACCGCAAGAACGCCGTCTTCGAGCGCGTGCTGCGCGCCGAGGGCATCACGGCCTATCCGGGGTCGCTGCGCCTGCTCGACGTGCTCGCCGGCGCCGGCACACCCGTCGCGGTCGTGTCGAGCTCCAAGAACGCGGAAGAGGTGCTGGCGGCAGCCGGCATCCGTGATCGCTTCACGGTCGTGATGGACGGCGTCATCGCCGAACGCGACCACCTCTCCTCCAAGCCGGCGCCCGATGTGTTCGTGGAGGCGGCACGGATGCTGCAGGTCGAGCCCGCTCGCAGCGCCGCGGTCGAGGACGCCATCAGCGGCGTGCGCTCGGCGGCGGCGGGCGGCTTCGGACTCGTGGTGGGTGTCGACCGCGGTGTCGGTGTGCAGGACCTCATCGACGCCGGCGCCCACATCGTGGTTCAGGACCTGGAGGAATTCGTACGATGATCGACCGCGACCGCTTCCCCGTAAACGAGTGGCGTCTGGTCGAGTCGTCGTACGACCTCGACGACGCCGGCGTCACCGAGACGCTGTTCGCCGTCGGCAACGGCTATCTCGGGCTGCGCGGAAACCACCCCGAGGGCCGCTTCGCGCACGAGCAGGGCACCTTCATCAACGGGTTCCACGAGACGTTCCCGATCCGCCACGCCGAGCAGGCGTACGGCTTCGCGGAGGTGGGACAGGCGATCGTCAACGCGCCCGACGCGAAGGTGATGCGCGTGTACGTCGACGATGAGCCGCTGTCGCTCGATGTGGCCGACATCCGCGAATACGAGCGCGCGCTCGACATGCGCGACGGCGTGCTCCGCCGGCACGTGCGCTGGATGACGCCGTCGGGCAAGGACGTCGTGATCGACATGGAGCGGCTCGTCTCTTTCGAGGAGAAGCACCTGGCGGTGATGACGATCGAGGTCACGGTGCTCAACGCCGACGCCCCCGTCACCGTCAGCTGCCAGATGATCAACCGGCAGGACGGGGAGGACGTCTACGGCGGCACTCCCACCGCGCCGAGGCGGGCCGGCTTCGACCCCCGCAAGACCGAGAAGCTCCACGAGCGGGTGCTGCAGCCGCAGGAGTACTGGCAGGACAAGCTGCGCTCGGCGCTGTCGTACCGCGCCACCGACTCGGGGATGACCGTCGCCGTCATCGCCGACCACCTGGTCGAGACCGAGAACGAGTACACCTCGCGCACGCTCATCGAACCCGACATCGCGAAGAACGTGTTCCGCGTGCAGGCCAAGGCCGGCGTGCCGGTGCGGGTCACCAAGCTCGTCAGCTACCACACCTCCCGCGGCGTGCCCGCCCGCGAGCTCGTCGACAGGTGCCGTCGCACGCTCGACCGCGCCCTCAGCGAGGGCGTCGGGGCGGTCCGCGCACAGCAGCGCGCGTGGCTGGACGAGTTCTGGCAGCGCTCGGATGTGCGCATCGGCGGCCACGGCGACCTGCAGCAGGCAACGCGCTGGTGCCTGTTCCAGCTCGCTCAGGCGACGGCCCGCGCGGACGGCCAGGGCGTGCCGGCCAAGGGCATGACGGGGTCGGGTTACTCCGGGCACTACTTCTGGGACACCGAGATCTACGTCCTCCCGTTCCTCGCCTACACGACGCCGCTCTGGGCGCGCAACGCCCTGCGCATGCGCTACCTCATGCTGCCCGCCGCCCGCAGGCGCGCGTTCCAGCTGAACGAGGCGGGGGCCCTGTTCCCGTGGCGGACGATCAACGGCGAAGAGGCATCCGCGTACTACGCCGCCGGCACGGCGCAGTACCACATCAACGCCGACGTCAGCTATGCGCTCGCCAAGTACGTGCGGGCGACGGGCGACGACGAGTTCCTCTACCGGGAGGGCGTCGACATCGCCGTCGAGACGGCGCGGCTGTGGGCCACCCTCGGCTTCTGGCGCTCGAACGACGGGGTGGTCGACGGCGAGGGCGACACGTTCCACATCCACGGTGTCACGGGCCCGGACGAGTACACCACCGTCGTCAACGACAACCTGTTCACGAACGTCATGGCCCGGTTCAACCTGCGCTTCGCGGCGCGCACCGTGCGCGACATGGCGGACGTCGACGGCGAGGTCTACCGACAGATGGTCGACCGTCTCGCGCTGGAGCCCGGGGAGCCCGAGTCCTGGGAGCGCGCCGCGGAGGCCATGCACATCCCGTTCAGCCCGGGACTCGGCATCCATCCCCAGGATCACGTCTTCCTGGAGCGCGAGATCTGGGACCTCGAGAACACGCCGCCCGACAAGCGGCCGCTCCTGCTGCACTTCCACCCGCTCGTCATCTACCGGTACCAGGTGCTCAAGCAGGCCGACGTGGTGCTCGCGCTGTTCCTGCAGGGCAACCACTTCTCGGATGAGGACAAGCTCGCCGACTTCGAGTACTACGACCCGCTGACCACCGGCGACTCGACGCTGTCGGCGGTCGTGCAGGCGATCCTCGCGGCCGAGGTCGGCTATCAGGATCTGGCGCTCGAGTACTTCCGGGAGTCGATCTTCGTCGACCTGGGCGACCTGCACCACAACGCGGCCGACGGCGTGCACGTGGCGTCCGCGGGTGGGGTCTGGACCGCGCTGGTCTCGGGCTTCGGCGGCATGCGCGACCACTTCGGCGAGCTGTCGTTCGACCCGCGCCTGCCGGCCACGTGGCCGTCGCTCGAGTTCGTGCTGCACTGGCACGGTACGCGCCTGGTCGTCACCGTCACGCGCGACCAGCTGCGCGTGCGCGCGACCGAGGGCGAGCCCGTCGGCTTCAGCGTGCGCGGTGTCGGCTACGTCGTCGGCGCGGGCGAAGAGGTCGTCGCGCGCCTCGACGGACAGGGGCCGGTGATCGCCGGTCGCCCGTCGCTCCGCGAGCTCGGCGATGCCCGCCGCGAGGACGGATCGCTGCTGTCGGCCTCGGTGCCGACCGTCACCTCGACGATCCCGATCATCGTGGGCGCGGCGGATATCGAGCACGGCGCCGACGCCTGACCGCCCCGCGACAACAGGAGATCCGGCGAGGACAGGACGATCCGAGGCGATTCGTCCTGTTTCCGCCGGATCTCCTGTTGTGTGCGGGTACGCACGGCGGGCCCGATGGTCACGCGCGGGCGAAGAACTCCCTCTCATGCTCCATCGAGCGGGTGAACGCGGCGCTCATGCGCGCCCGCTCGTGCGGTCCGGCTTCTCGCGCCGCTGCGTCGGCGATCTCGGCCGCACGCGCGGTCGCGGCCGTGAAGCCGGGGTCGCCGTACATCGCGAGCCAGTCGTCGTAGGGGTGCCCGTCGTGGCGCCGGGCCGCCAGGCGGACGCCGAGGTCGGTGTACAGCCAGAAGCACGGCAGCAGCGCGGCGACGAGCTCCCCGTAGGACCGCGCCGAGGCGTGCAGATGGTTCGTGTAGGCCAGGGTCTGCGGAGCGGGTGCGTTCGATGCCGTCCCGAGATGCGACTCGTGCAGCCGTCGCTCCTCGACGATCGAGGACTCGGCCGCGCGCGCCCAGAACGCCTGCTCCTCTGAGTTCGGCGCGAGCGCGCTCGCCTTCGCCAGCACGCGGGAGTACTCGCCGAGGTAGAGCGCGTCCTGGGCGAGGTAGCGCAGGAACGTCTCGCGCGGCAGGCTGCCGTCGGCCAGCCCTCGGACGAAGTCGAGGGCGTCGACGTCGGCGCGCACGGCGGCGGCGGCCGCCCACACCTGCGCCGACCACGACGCGGCGGGGCGGGTCACCACGGCCCCTCCACCCGCCGTCCCCGCTGCCACTCCGCTCGCCGTCCCCGCTGCCACTCCACTCGCCGTCCCCGCTGCCACTCCACTCGCCGCTGGCGCGTCGAGCGGAGCCTCCGGCGGCGGGGGCCCAGGCGGGTCGAGCGGAGCCTCCGGCGGCGGGGGCCCAGGCGGGTCGAGCGGAGCCTCCGGCGGTGGGGGCCCAGCCGCGAACCGCTGTTCGTGGAAGTGGTCGATCGGGCCGTTGCCCTCACCCACCCCCAGAGCGTCGGCGTGCGCGAGCGCGCCGGTGAGCCACGTCTTCGCGCGCACCAGGGCATCGGGCCACGTCGCACCGCCCGCGCGGAGGGTCGCCATCGCAGACGAGAGCGAGCAGCCCGTGCCGTGGGTGTTCCGGGTCGCGACGCGTGTGCCGCCGACCTCGTGGACCGCACCGTCGGCCGCCACGACCGCGTCGGGGCAGTCCGCGCCGTCGAGATGCCCGCCCTTGAGCAGCACTGCCGTCCCCGTCTCGCTCGCGAGAGCCCGCGCGTCGGCGAGTGCCTGCACCCAGGCTGTCGCCCGTGGGCGGCGGACGAGCACGGCCAGCTCCGCGAGGTTCGGGGTGATGAGATCCACCTCGCGCGCGAGTGCGCGCAGCGCCTCCTCGGCGGCGGGGTCGAGCAGCCGGTCGCCGCTGGTCGCCACCATGACCGGGTCGAGCACGACGATCGGCGGGCGCACGCGGTCGAGCCACTCCCGCACGGCGCCGATGATCTCGGCGGACTGCAGCATCCCGATCTTCACTGCGTCGATCTCGACGTCATCCGACACGGCGTCGAGCTGCGCGACGAGGAACGCCGTCGGCGGCACATGCACCTCGCGCACGCCGCGTGTGTTCTGGGCGACGAGGGCGGTCACCACCGCCATGCCGTAGCCGCCCAGCGCGGCGATGGACTTGAGGTCGGCGTGGATGCCCGCGCCGCCCGTGGGGTCGGTGCCGGCGATGCTCAGCACGCGCGGGATCGCGTGCCCGCGATGCGGCGCCTCCTCGACGGCGGGTTGCGCGACGAGCGCGCCGCTCACCGCGCCACCTCCTGGGCCTCGAGCGTGAGCGCGTCGGCGGCGCTGCGGAGGGCGCGCGACGCCGCAGCGGGATCGTCGGCTCCGCAGATCGCCGAGACCACCGCGACACCGGCTGCGCCGGCTTCCCGCAGCGGTGCGACGTCGCTCAGGCGCACTCCGCCGATCGCGACGCAGGGCACCCTCGTGCTCGTCGCGAACGCTGCGAAGCCGTCGATGCCGAGCGCCGGCGGGTGGTCGGGTTTGGTGGAGGTCGGCCGGATCACGCCGACTCCGAGGTAGTCGACGGTGCCGGAGAGCAGAGCGGATGCTGCAGCCCGGTGCTCCGGCGAGTTCGCCGTCCACCCGATGACGGCGTCCGCGCCGAGCAGGCGTCGCGCCGTCTCAGGCGGCAGGTCGGCCTGGCCGAGGTGGACGCCGTCGACGCGTGCTCCCGCATCGCGGGCGGCGACCGCGACGTCGACGCGGTCGTTGATCAGGAGCAGGCAGCGGCGGTCGACGACATCCGCCATCCGCACCGCCTGCCGCAGCAGTTCGCGCGCGCTGACGGACTTGGCGCGCAGCTGAACGACGTCGACTCCTGCGCCGACCGCGGCGTCGACGACGTCGAGCAGCCGGTCGAACGGCACGCGGTCGTCGGTCACGAGATGCACCGCGAGGCGCCCGGCGGTGCGGATCATCGAGCCGCGAGCGCGCCCGCGACGCGCGCATCGAGTTCGGCGGGCGCCGCTGCCACGGCGTCGAGCGCATCCAGGAAGGCCACGGCGAACGATCCCGGCCCCTCCGACCGCGCCGCGGCCCGCTCCGAGGCGACCGCGTAGAGGGCGGATGCCGATACCGCAGCCTCCAGCGGGGCGCACACACCGAGCAGCGCGGCCATCACCGCGCCGAGCGAGCAGCCGCCGCCGGTGACGCGGGTGAGGAGCGCGTGGCCGCCGTGGATCCGCACGATCCGCTCGCCGTCGGTCACGAGATCGACCGGGCCCGACACGGCGACCACGCCGCCGGACCGCAGCGCGAGCGATCGCGCGGCGCCGGCTGCGGCATCCGTGCCGTCCGTGGCATCGACGCCGCGACCACCGGCGCCCTCACCGGCCAGCGCAAGGATCTCGGAGGCGTTGCCGCGGATGATCGCCGGACGGTGCTCGAGCAATTCGGCCGCGAGAGCCGTGCGCACCGGGAGCACACCGACCGCGACGGGGTCGAGCACCCACCGCGACGTGTGACGAACGGCCTCGCGGGCGGCATCGCGCTGCTCGGCGGTCGGGGTGCCGAGGTTGACCAGCACACCGTCGGCGACGCCTGCGAACAGTCCCGCCTCACCCGGGATGTCGCACATCGCCGGCGCCGCGCCGACGGCGAGGAGGGCGTTGGCGGTGAAGTTCGTCACCACCGCGTTGGTGATGCATTGCACCAAGGGCGAGGCCTCGCGCAGCGCCGTCAGCCCGGCGGCGGGGGAGAGGGTGGACAGGTGGTCTTCGGCGCGCGCGTTCATCGCGACATCCCTTCGCTCGCATGATCGAGATCAGGTTCGACGGGTGTCTTCTCAGCCCGCCGCGCGGGCACCCCGTGTCACTGCCGAGCAATCTAGCAGGCGGCGCGAGCGGCCACCGCGATGTCGGCACCACGCCGTAGGCTGGGGGAGTGACCACCGCCCTCTATCGCCGTTACCGACCCGAGTCGTTCGGCGAGATGATCGGGCAGTCGCAGGTCACCGAACCGCTCATGACGGCGCTGCGCAGCGACCGGGTCGGGCACGCGTACCTCTTCTCGGGCCCTCGAGGCTGCGGAAAGACCACGTCGGCGCGCATTCTGGCGCGCTGCCTGAACTGCGCCCAGGGACCGACCGACACGCCCTGCGGCGAGTGCGACAGCTGCGTCGAGCTCGGCCGCGGCGGCGGTGGCTCGCTCGACGTCGTCGAGATCGACGCCGCGAGCCACAACGGCGTCGACGACGCCCGCGACCTGCGCGAGCGGGCCGTGTTCGCCCCGGCCCGCGACCGGTTCAAGATCTTCATCCTCGACGAGGCGCACATGGTCACGCCGCAGGGCTTCAACGCCCTGCTCAAGCTCGTCGAAGAGCCGCCCGACCACGTCAAGTTCATCTTCGCGACGACCGAGCCCGAGAAGGTCATCGGCACGATCCGCTCGCGTACCCACCACTATCCGTTCCGCCTGGTGCCGCCGGCGGCCATGCTCGAGTACGTCGAGCAGCTGTGCGGGCAGGAGGGCGTCGACGTCGAGCGGGGCGTGCTGCCGCTCGTCGTGCGCGCCGGCGGCGGCTCCCCGCGAGACACGCTGTCGCTGCTCGACCAGTTGATCGCCGGCTCCGAGGACGCGAAGGTCACGTATGCGCGCGCCGTCGCGCTGCTCGGCTACACGCACGCCGAGCTGCTCGACGAGGTGGTCGACGCCTTCGCCGGCTCCGACGCCGCGGCGGCGTTCGCGGCGGTCGACCGCGTCGTGCAGACCGGTCAGGACCCGCGCCGCTTCGTCGACGATCTGCTCGAGCGCCTGCGCGACCTCATCGTCGTGTCGGCGACCGGTCAGGGCGCTGCCGCGGTGCTGCGTGGCGTGTCCGCCGAGGACCTCGCGCGCATGCAGCGTCAGGCCGACGCGTTCGGCACGTCGCGTCTCTCGCACATCGCCGACCTCGTCATCGCCACGCTCGATGACATGACCGGCGCGACCTCGCCCCGGCTCCAGCTCGAGCTCATGGTCGCGCGCGTGCTCGCGCGCGGAGCGGGCAGTGCGCCTGCGGCGGTGCCCGCGGCTGCGCCCACCGCTACCGCGACGCCCGCCGCCGTGAGTGCGCCGGCCGCCGCGCCCGCGCCCGCTCCCGCTGCCACGCCGACCACCGCTCCAGCGCCCACCACCGCGCCTGCGCCGACCACCGCGACACAGTCCGCGGCGCCGACCACCGCGCCCGCCGAGCCGGCGCCGGCCGGACCGGTCACGCTCGAGCGGCTGCAAGCGGCCTGGCCGCAGGTGCTCGGCCACCTCGAGAACGTCAGCCGCTCGTCGTGGATGCTCGCGTCGGGTGCGCGCACCGCAGCGCTCGACGATGACGTGCTGACGCTGGCGTTCGCCAGCCAGAGCGACGTCGCCAAGTTCAAGCAGCTCGCCGCTGGCAAGGGCCCCAGCGAAGACCTTCGCCAGGCGATTCTGGCTGTGCTCGGCATCCGTGTGAAGTACATCGCCCGTCATGATGCCGGCGGTGGGCCGGGCGGTCCCGCTGCGGGCAGCTCGGGTGACTCGGCGGGTCCCGCGGGCGGTCGCGCCGCGGCGGTTCCCGGGCGCCAGGAGCAGCGTGAATCGTCCGCAACGGAAGCGCTCGCGTCGCGGCGCGCGGCCTCCACCGCGCCGACCCCGTCGCCGCAGGCATCCGTGTCGCCGCAGGCATCCGTGTCGCCGCAGGCATCTGTCTCGCCGCAGGCATCCGCTTCGCCGCCGGCGCAGGCGCAGGCGCCCGCGTCGGCGTCCCGCGCCGCAGCACCCGGCGGCTCGACGGCCGGCCGGCCGGCGTCGGCGCGCGCGTCTCGCCCGTCGGCACACGCCGCGCCGTCCGCCGCCTCTGCTGCGGCCGCACCGGTCACCGATTGGGCCGTCGCCGCGATCCCCTCCGACGACGACGCTCCACCGCCCGACCCGGGCCCGGCGGCGATGCCTGTCGAGACGCCCGGCCAGTTCGCGGTCGACGACGAGCCCGAAGATGCAGCGGCCACGGCGACGCGCGTGGCGACATTGGCGCCGCCCCGCGAGGGCGACGTGCTTCCGCGCACCGAGGTCGTCCCCTCCGTCGAGCGCGACGACGACGAGACCGAAGACGACCAGCCGGATGTCGTCGCCGACGTCCCGGTGCCGCCGACGGTCGCACCGCCCCTGACTCCGGCGGTCACGACGCGCAATGGCGGCGTGCAGCGCTACGGCGAGGCGGTGGTGCGCCAGGTGCTCGGAGCCACGTTCCTGCGCGAGGAGCCCTACGAGCCGCCGACGAGGTTCAGCTAGCCCATGTACGACGGCATCGTCCAAGACCTCATCGACGAATTCGGCCGCCTGCCCGGGATCGGTCCCAAGTCGGCGCAGCGCATCGCGTTCCACATCCTGCAGACGCCCAACTTCGACGTGTCGCATCTCGCCGAGCTGCTCAGTGTGGTGCGCGAGCGCGTGCGCTTCTGCGAGGTGTGCGGCAACGTCTCCGAGCAGGAGCGGTGCTCGATCTGCCGCGACCCGCGCCGCAACCAGACGCTCGTCTGCGTCGTGGAAGATGCGAAGGACGTCGCCGCGATCGAGCGAACGCGGGAGTTCCGAGGGCTGTACCACGTCCTCGGCGGCGCCATCAGCCCGATCGCCGGCGTCGGCCCCGACGACCTGCGCATCACGCAGCTCATGCAGCGGCTCGCCGACGGCACGGTGCAGGAGGTCATCCTCGCGACGAACCCGAATCTCGAGGGTGAGGCGACGGCGACCTACTTGAGCCGGCTGCTGCGCACACTCGAGATCTCGGTCACGCGTCTGGCATCGGGCCTGCCGGTCGGCGGCGACCTCGAGTACGCCGACGAGGTCACGCTCGGCCGCGCGTTCGAAGGACGACGGTCGGTCTGACCCGGGAGGATGTCGGAACTCCGCCGTAGATTGGCGGTCGGCCGCCTCGCCCTCCACCGCTCGGTCGCCCGAAGCTGGAATACCGAGCGTCGGGGCCGGGCGATCTGCGCACCGGCCTCCATCCCTTCACGGAGAGGCACCAAATGAACTCCTCGCAGCGCTTCGACACGCGTGCGTGGCTGCTGTTCGCCGCGATGGCGGTGCTGTGGGGCATCCCGTATCTGTTCATCAGCATCGCCGTGGAGTCGTACTCGCCCGCCGCGGTGGTGGCGGGCCGCACGCTCCTCGGCGCGCTGCTGCTGCTGCCGTTCGCCATCCGGCAGAAGGCGCTGCGCCCCGCGTTCGCGAAGATCGGCTGGGTGCTGGTGTTCGGTGCCATCGAGATGGCCGGGCCCTTCCTCCTCCTCGGACATGCCGAGCAGACGCTGCCGTCCGGGCTGACCGGCCTCCTCGTGGCGACCGTCCCGCTGTTCGCCGCGATCATCGCGTTCGGCGGCGGCGACCGCTCGGTGCTGAGCCCCGCCCGCAGCATCGGGCTCTTCATCGGCTTCATCGGGGTGTTCGTGATCGTGGCGGGTCCGGGGCTCTCCATCGAGGGCGGCGCTGGGCTCATCGCGGTCGGCGAGGTGCTCCTGGTCGCCCTGCTCTACGCCATCGCACCGTTCGTCATCGCGACCAAGCTGCGTGATGTGCCGTCCCTCGGCTCGATCACCCTCGCCCTCCTCGCGGTCGGCATCTTCTACACGCCGATCGCGTTCCTCACCCAGCACCAGGTGCCGACGATCGAGGGCACCGTGTCGCTCATCGCGCTCGCGGTGCTGTGCACCGCTCTCGCGTTCATCACCTTCTTCGCGCTGATCGCACGCGTCGGTCCGGTGCGCGCGCCCCTGTTCACCTACGTCAACCCGGTCGTGGCGATCGTGCTCGGCACCCTCATCCTCGGCGAGCCGCTGACACTCGGCCTCCTGATCGGCTTCCCGCTGGTCGTCGCCGGGTGCTGGCTCGCCGCCACCGGCGGCGTCGTGCGAGCCCGCAAGCCCGTGGCCGACCTGCCGCCGATCGGGCCGAGGTGATCGTGCCGCCGCGACCCGCGACCCGCGGCATCCGTCATCGCGGTCAGCGGAGAACTTCCACGAGCACGATCCACGACACCAGCAGTGCGGCGACGATCGCGACGATCGAGCCGACAGCGAACCACATGAGTCCGTCCGTCCGGCCCGCCGCCAGCAGCCCGCCGCCGATCAGGTAGGCGAGCGGAGCGAGGAACCCCACCGCCGACTTGCCCAGGCGAAGCCGGTTGGCGGGATGCCGGTTCTCGAAGATGCGCCGTGCCGCCTGCGCCTGGAACACCCCCGCCACGAGCGCGAGCAGGATCATCGCCACACCGTAGGGGAGGAGTCCGACCCCCGGGATCAGCCCGATCGCCGAGCCGATGAGCGCGAGCACGAGGCCGGAGATCCCCGCGGCGAGCCGCGCCGTGAGGGAGGCCTCCTTGATGATGTCGCCGATGTTGACACTGGCCGCCACGATCACAAGACCCGCGAGGGCCGCCGTCGCACCGACCATGGCGACGTTGAACTCCGACCACGCCTCGATCTGCTCCATGCTCGGATGCTAGCGGCGGCCCTCGGATCCGCGCCCGGCCGGATTCGGATCCGCGCCCCGCCGAGTCGCTGCGACGTCTGCGCTCCCGCGACAGGAGGCGCCCTCGCGACACATGGCCGGGCGTGCATGGGCGCGTCCGTAAGATGGATGCCTGGGTGAAGTTCCTCAGCTCGAGTGCGGCATCCGTTCTCGCCTTTGACATAGACGCGTGGAGTTCGATGTGGCGCTGATCGTCCAGAAGTACGGCGGATCGTCGGTCGCCGATGCCGAGAGCATCAAGCGCGTCGCCAAGCGCATCGTCGACACGCGCCGCGCCGGCCACGACGTCGTCGTCGCCGTCAGTGCGATGGGCGACACCACGGATGAGCTGCTCGACCTCGCCGGGCAGGTCGCCCCGATCCCGGCCCCGCGAGAACTCGACATGCTGCTCTCGAGCGGAGAGCGCATCTCGATGGCGCTGCTGGCGATGGCCATCCACTCGATGGGCTTCGAGGCGCGCTCGTTCACCGGCAGCCAGGCCGGCATGATCACGACCGCCGACCACGGCTCCGCGCGCATCGTCGACGTCACGCCGATCCGCCTGCGCGAGGCCCTCGACGAGGGCGCGATCGTCATCGTCGCCGGCTTCCAGGGGTTCAACCGCGACACCCGCGACATCACGACGCTCGGACGCGGCGGCTCCGACACCACCGCTGTCGCCCTCGCCGCGGCCCTCGAGGCCGATGTCTGCGAGATCTACAGCGACGTCGACGGCATCTTCACCGCCGACCCCCGCGTCGTGCCGAGGGCCAAGAAGCTGAACGTCGTGTCGGCGGAGGAGATGCTCGAGCTGGCCGCCAACGGCGCGAAGGTCCTGTACATCCGCGCCGTCGAGTACGCGCGCCGCCACCGTGTGCTGATCCACGCCCGCTCCACGTTCAGCTCGAGCGTGGGGACCTATGTGCTCGGCCCGGGGATGAGCGTTCCCCAGGGCGAAAAGGGAGAAGAGATGGAAGAGCCGATCGTCGCCGGGGTCGCCACCGACCTCGGCCAGGCCAAGATCACCGTCATCGGCGTGCCCGATGTGCCGGGCAAGGCAGCGGAGATCTTCAAGGTCATCGCCAAGTCCGGCGCCAACGTCGACATGATCGTCCAGAACGTGTCGGCCGCGGCCACCGGCCGCACCGACATCTCGTTCACCCTCCCCAAGACCGACGCGGCGACGGCGCTCAAGGCGCTCGCCGGCGACCAGTCCGACATCGGGTTCGAGAATCTCGTCCACGACGACCAGATCGGCAAGCTCTCGGTCGTCGGCGCCGGCATGCGCACGCACTCGGGTGTCTCGGCCACGCTGTTCGAGGCGCTGAGCGTCGCGGGCATCAACATCGAGATGATCTCGACCTCCGAGATCCGCATCTCGGTCGTGGTCCGCGGCGACGACCTCGCCGAGGCGGCGCGCGTCGTCCACACCGCGTACGGCCTGGACGGCGACATCGAGGCGACCGTTTACGCCGGCTCCGGTCGCTGACCCGCTTCGGCTGCGGCGTCCGCTGATCCGCTCGAAGATCAGGCGACGTCGCGGGTGCGCCCGGTCGCGAGCCTCACGACGACATCCTGCCCCGGAGCAGCCCGTCGACGAAGGCGTCGACGACGGCGTCGGTGGACGTCTCGGGGTCGATCTGCACCGTGAGCCGGTCGAGGATCAATCCGTCGATCGCGTAATGGAACAGCGCGATGTCGAAAGCCTCCCCTGGTAGACGCGCGTCGCGGTTGAAGGCGACATCGGCCTCGAAGCCCGCACGCATCCAACGGCCCAAGCGGTCGGCGACGGTGGGATTGCGCGCCGCCTCCAGCCGCAGTGTGAACAGTGCGAGCGCGACCTGCCGGTCGCCCAGCAGCCGGCGGACGATGTCGCGGAGGTAGTCCGCGAAGAGCTCGGGCCCGGGGACGCGCGCGGCCAGTTCCTCGTGTACATCCGGAGCCGGGGTGAGTCTCTCGCCGATCCGCGTGACGATGGCGTCGGTCAGCGCGTCCCGTGACCGGAAGTAGTTGGATGCGGTGCCCATCGGCGCGTGGGCGCGCGCATCGACGGCGCGATGCGTGAGGCCGCGCATCCCCTCGTCGGCGACCACGGCGATCGCAGCGTCAGCCAGTTCGGCCCGGCGGGCATCGTTCCTAGCCATGCGTGCACTGTAGCTGATTCACGACAGGTGTTGTGAATACTCCGGCCAACCGTTACTGTGATCGAGTAACCACTACACATGTTGTGAAAGAAGATCATGCGAGAACTCGTCTACTACGTCGCCGTCAGCCTGGACGGCCGGATCGCTTCGCCGACGCACGGCTTCGAATCCTTCCTGAGCGAGGGCGATCACGCTGAGGTCCTCACCCCTGAGTGGGGTGACACCATTCCGGAGCCGATCCATCAGGCTCTCGGGCTCGACGTTCGCCGGGGCTCCATCTCCACGGTTCTGATGGGCTGGAACACCTACGCCGTTGGTCTGCCGGATATGCCGAGCCCGTACTCGCACCTCGAGCAGATCGTGTTCTCCCGCACGCGAAGCGCGCCGGCGGGCGCTGAGGGCGTGCGGTTCACCGACGAGGACCCGCGGCAGGTCGTCACCGCGCTCAAGCAGCAGAGCGGCGGCGACATCTGGCTGTGCGGGGGAGGAGTGCTCGCCGCACAGCTCGTGGATCTCATCGACCGCCTGGTGGTGAAGGTCAACCCGTTCGTCTTCGGGGACGGCATCCCCCTGTTCGCGGGCCGGTACGTGCCGACCCGGTTCGCGCTGGAGCGGTCCCGCCCGTTCGAGACGGGTGTCGTCGTGAACGAGTACCGCCGACGGTAACGGCGCACCTTGCTGCTGCGGCAGGGCGGTAGAATCGGGCAACCCCGCGCGTCCGACGGTGCCCGCGCGTCCGCTCCACGCTTGTGCCCACGCTGAGGAACACCATGACCCGCATCTCCGATTCAGGACTCTCCGTCGCCATCGTCGGCGCCACCGGCCAGGTCGGCGGCGCGATGATCGACATCCTCGAGGAGCGCGGGTTCCCGGTGCGCGAGATCCGCGCCTTCGCGACCGCACGTTCGGCCGGATCCGACATCATCTTCCAGGGCCAGGCCGTGACCGTGGAGGATGTCGCCACCGCCGAGCTCGGCGGCATCGACATCGCCCTGTTCTCGGCCGGTGCCACCGGCAGCCGTGCGCACGCGCCGCGCTTCGCCGAGGCGGGCGCCATCGTGATCGACAACTCCAGCGCGTGGCGCATGGACCCCGACGTTCCGCTCGTCGTGAGCGAGGTCAACCCCCACGCCATCGCCGAGGCGCGCAAGGGCATCATCGCGAACCCCAACTGCACCACCATGGCCGCCATGCCGGCACTGAAGGTGCTCGACAACGAGGCCGGTCTCCAGCGCCTCATCGTGAGCACGTATCAGGCCGTGAGCGGTTCGGGTCTTGCCGGCGTTCAGGAGCTGCTCGGCCAGGTCGAGGGCGTGCTCGCTCAGGGGGATGTCGAGCGCCTCGCCCGCGACGGCTCGGCGCTGGACTTCCCCCAGCCCGAGAAGTACATCGCGCCCATCGCCTTCGACGTCATCCCCTTCGCCGGCAGCCTCGTCGACGACGGACTCAACGAGACCGACGAAGAGAAGAAGCTCCGCAACGAGAGCCGCAAGATCCTCGAGCTGCCCGACCTGCGGGTCGCCGGAACGTGCGTGCGCGTGCCGGTCTTCACCGGCCACTCGCTGAGCATCAACGTTGAGTTCGCCCGCGACATCACGCCCGAGCGCGCGCGTGAGGTGCTCTCGAGCGCCCCCGGTGTGAAGCTCGAGGAGGTGCCCACGCCGCTGCAGGCTGCCGGCACCGACCCGGCCTACGTCGGTCGCATCCGCGCCGACCAGTCTGCGCCCGAGGGCAAGGGACTGGTGTTCTTCATCTCGAACGACAACCTGCGCAAGGGTGCGGCGCTCAACGCCGTGCAGATCGCGGAGCTCGTCGCGGTGAATCTGGGCGTCAGCGCCTGACCTGCGCTCCGACGACTCGAGGGCGAGCGGATTCCGCGCTGAGCGGCATCCGCTCGCTTGTCGTTTCGGCAAGAACCGCAGGACTTTCGGGGGAGGAGCCGGCGCCCGGTCGGGGGTGCTTTCCGGCGGAACTAGAATCATCTGGTGACCGAAACGCCCTCCGACGCCCTGCCCAGCCCTGACGACAGCGATCTCCCTACGGGGACGGTCGACGTTCTGCTGATCGGCGGCGGCATCATGAGTGCGACGCTCGGCACGCTGCTGCAGCAGCTGCAGCCCGACCTCAAGATCGCCGTCTTCGAACGGCTGAGCGATGTCGCGCAGGAGAGCTCGAACCCCTGGAACAACGCCGGCACGGGTCACGCGGCGCTCTGCGAGCTGAACTACATGCCGGAGAACAAGGACGGCACCGTCGACCCCGCCAAGGCGATCTCGATCAACGAGCAGTTCCAGCAGAGCCGCCAACTGTGGTCGTCGCTCGTCGAAGCGGGCGTGCTCGATGCTCCGTCGACGTTCATCAACTCCACCCCGCACATGACGTTCGTGCGCGGCGAGAAGGATGTCGCCTACCTCAAGAAGCGCTACGAGGCGCTCAAGGACGAGCCGCTGTTCGCCGGCATCGAGTACAGCGAGGACTCGCGCGTCATCAACCAGTGGGCGCCGCTCCTCATGCAGAAGCGCCGCAAGGGTGAGCCGTTCGCAGCGACCAGGATGCCGGCGGGCACGGACGTCGACTTCGGTGCGCTGACCCACCAGCTCATCGACCGGCTCGCCGAGAATGGCGCCGACGTGCGCATCAACACCGAGGTGCGCCGCCTGAAGCGCCTGCCCGATGGCACCTGGCGTGTGAAGTACCGCCGCACCGTCGGCCGCGCACCGGGCGAGATCCGCGCGAAGTTCGTCTTCGTCGGCGCCGGCGGCTGGGCGCTCAAGCTGCTGCAGCGCTCCGGCATCCCCGAGATCTCGGGCTACGGGGTGTTCCCGATCGGCGGGCAGTTCCTGAAGACCTCCAACCCGGCGGTCGTCGCCCAGCACCAGGCCAAGGTGTACTCGCAGGCATCCGTGGGCGCCCCGCCCATGTCGGTGCCGCACCTCGACACGCGCGTCGTCGACGGCGAGGCCTCTCTTCTCTTCGGACCGTTCGCGACGTTCAGCCCCAAGTTCCTCAAGACGGGCTCCTGGTTCGACATCGTCGGTCAGGTGCGGCCCGGCAACCTCGGCCCCATGCTCAAGGTCGCCTGGGACAACCCGAGCCTCATCACCTATCTGGTCGGCGAGCTGCTGAAGAACCACGCGAAGAAGGTCGACAGCCTGCGCGTCTTCATGCCGACCGCGAAGGACGAGGACTGGGAGATCATCCAGGCCGGCCAGCGCGCCCAGGTGATGAAGAAGGATCCCGAGAAGGGCGGCGTGCTGCAATTCGGCACCGAGGTCGTCACCGGCGCCGACGGCACGATCGCGGGCCTGCTGGGCGCGTCCCCGGGTGCGTCGACCGCGGTGTCGATCATGCTCGGGCTGCTGAAGACCTGCTTCCCTGACCGCATCGACGCCTGGGAGCCGCGCCTCCGCGAGCTGATCCCGACCTACGGCGACACCCTCAACGCGCGTCCCGCGGTCGCGCAGGAGCTGCTCGGCGAGACCGCGGAGACGCTCGCGCTCACCGCCTAGTCAGCCGGTCTCGTGGAGCGGACGGGTGCGATCGAGCCGTGGGAGCGCGCGGCGCCCCCTCTCTGACGGCCCGCCGGCGCAGAGGCGCGGACGCGCCAGCGACTACGCTCGATCCGTGGCAAAGCTCTACTTCCGCTACGGGGCGATGAACTCCGGCAAGTCGACGTCGCTCCTTCAGGCCGCGTACAACTACGAGGAGCGCGGCCAGCACGTGCTGCTGGCCAAGCCGCTGATCGACACGAAGGGCGCCGATCAGATCGACAGCCGCCTGGGCGTCAAGCGCACCGCCGATTTCCTCGTGGGCCCCGACGACGACATCCGGGCGCTGTTCGCCGAGCATCGCGCGCGAGTCAAGGCCGAGGCGGCCGACACCCTCGTCCCCGAGGCGCTCGAGCACGAGGTCGACGTCGCCTGCCTTCTCATCGACGAGGCGCAGTTCCTCACGCGTGAACAGGTGGACGACCTGCTGCGGATCGTCGTGTTCGACGGCGTGCCGGTCCTCGCGTACGGCATCCGCACCGACTTCCAGACGCAGGCGTTCCCCGGCTCGGCGCGACTGCTGGAGCTCGCCCACAGCCTCGAAGAGCTCAAGACGATCTGCCGGTGCGGCCGCAAGGCGCTCTTCAACGCGCGTCTCGTCGGCGGACGCTTCGTCTTCGACGGCGACCAGGTGGCGATCGACGAGCTCACCGCCGACCGCATCACCTACGAGTCGCTCTGCGCCGAGGACTACCTCCGCGCGTCCGGTGGACGCCTGGAGTGACTCTCGGCATGGCGCCGGTCAGGCGGTCTCCGGCGCGCGCCCCTGGCGACGGGGGAGGGGGAGCAGCATCGACGTGGTGCGCTGGTACTCCCGGTAGGCGGGGTACTTCCCGGCCGAGATCGACTCGGTGAACAGTGTCGAACCGATGAACAGCACGGTCAGCAGTGCCGGGCCGGCAATGGTCCAGTTGAGCCAGCTGCCGCCGTCGGCGACGAGGGCGACCGCGCCGAGAGCGTAGAACGCCCACCACTGCGCCTGTTCGAAGAAGAAGTTGGGGTGGCGGCTGTACGCGAACAGCCCTGTCGTCAGGAACCCGGGCTCCAGCGTGCCGCCGGCTGCCCTCTTCGCCTGGTGGAAGGTCCACTGCTGCTGGTCGGCGATGGTCTCGCCGACAAGGAACGCGGCGAAGACGACCGCGAATGCGGCATCCCATCCGTTGAACGGCACCGGATGCTGCCACGCGATGAAGGCCGGCAGCGAGATGAGCACCAGCAGAGCACTCTGGAATCCGACGATGAAGAGCAGGTTGAACACCTGGAACTGCCACCGCTTCATGCGTCCGCGCAGGACCGCCCAGCGGTAGTCCTCCATGCCGGTGTAGCCGCCCTTGCGCGCGAAGTTGAAGGTGAGCCGCACGCCCCAGGCGGTGACCAGCACGGCCATCACGACCAATCGGGTCGCGTCGACTCCGGCGGCGATGGCGGCAGCGGCGAAGATCCACACGTAGATCACCGGGACGATCGACCAGATCCTGTCGATCCACGACGTCTCGTTGGTGATGAGGGAGGTGATCCAGCAGAACGCGGCAGCGACGCCCGCGACGATGAGGACGAGGGGGAGGGGATCCATGGCGTCAGAGTATCGCCCCGGGGCGACATCTCCCGTCATCGTGGGTTGTCTGTGGTCCGACCACAAGTTATCGTGGTCTGACCACACGCGATCTTGACCGAACACCGGGCTCTTCAGCGAGGAGAGCAGGCGGATCCGACGACGATGAGGAGATCCGTGGCAGTGACCCCAACCCCGCCGCCGGCGATCGCCCCGGCGCGCGCCTGGCGCGTCGTGCTCGAGAAGATCGAGACCGATCTGCTCGACGGCGCGCTGCGGCCGGGCGACCGGCTCGCCCCCGAGCGCGAGCTCGCCGCCAACCTCGGCGTCGGCCGTTCCAGCGTCCGCGAGGCGCTGCGCGTGCTCGAGGTGATGGGGCTCATCCGCACCGCCACCGGCTCCGGGCCGACATCCGGCGCGATCATCATCGCGACGCCCGAGGGCGGCATGTCGGCACTGCTGCGGCTGCAAGTGGCCGCGCAGGGCTTCCCCTTCGACGACGTCGTCGCGACCCGCCTCGTGCTGGAGTCCGCTGTCGTCGACGCGGTCGCGACCGACCCGGCGCTCACGACGGCCCGGGCGCGCGACATCCTCGATGCGATGGACGCCGCCGACCTCACGGCGCCGGAGTTTCTGGCGCTCGACGCCCAGCTGCACCTTGCCCTGGCCGAGGCGTCGGGCAACGTCGTGATCGCCGCCATGATGGCGGGCCTGCGCACGGCGATCGAGTCGTACGTCCAGGCGGGTGCCGCCGGCATCGCCGAATGGGATGCCGCCGCCGACCGCCTGCGCCGCGAGCACCACGCGATCCTCGACGCCGTCGACGCGGGCGATGCGGCCCGTGCCCGCACCCTCGTCCACGACCACATCGTGGGCTACTACGCATCGGCGGGCCTCGCACGCGCCGCCACCCCCGTCCCCGGACCCGCCGCGACGGATCCGACCTCCTGAAAGGCACCCCCATGGTCCAGCGCCAACTCCCCAAGCCCGCAGAGCTGCTCGAGCTCATGCAGTTCAAGAAGCCCGAACTCGACGGCCGCAAGCGCCGGCTCGAGGCGGCGCTGACGATCCACGACCTCCGGACGATCGCCAAGCGCCGCACACCCAAAGCGGCCTTCGACTACACCGACGGCGCCGCCGAGGGCGAGTTCTCGCTCGCCCGTGCGCGCCAGGCGTTCGAGGACGTCGAGTTCCACCCCGACATCCTGCGTCCGGCCGAGTACGTCGACATGTCGACCGAGATCCTCGGCGGTCCGTCGGCGCTGCCGTTCGGCATCGCGCCGACCGGCTTCACGCGGCTCATGCAGACCGAGGGCGAGACGGCCGGGGCGGGTGCGGCCGGTGCCGCCGGCATCCCGTTCACGCTCTCGACGCTCGGCACGACGTCGATCGAGGACGTGAAGAAGGCCAACCCGCACGGACGCAACTGGTTCCAGCTGTACGTCATGCGCGACCGCGAGATCTCGTACAACCTTGCGCGCCGCGCGGCGGCCGCCGGCTTCGACACGCTGCAGTTCACCGTCGACACGCCCGTCGCGGGCGCGCGCCTGCGCGACAAGCGCAACGGGTTCTCCATCCCGCCCCAGTTGACCCTCGGCACGATCATCAACGCGATCCCGCGGCCGTGGTGGTGGTACGACTTCCTCACCACGCCGAAGCTCGAGTTCGCCTCCCTCTCGACGACGGGCGGCACCGTGGGCGAACTGCTCAACTCCGCGATGGACCCGACGATCAGCTACGACGACCTCGCGATCATCCGCGACATCTGGCCGGGCAAGATCGTGGTCAAGGGCGTCCAGAACATCGACGACTCGAAGCGGCTCATCGATGCCGGCGTCGACGGCATCATCCTGTCGAACCACGGCGGCCGTCAGCTCGACCGCGCGCCGATTCCGTTCCGCCTTCTGCCCGAGGTGGTGCGCGAGGTCGGCAAGGACGCCACGGTCATGGTCGACACCGGCATCATGAACGGCGCCGACATCGTGGCATCGATCGCGCTCGGCGCCAAGTTCACGCTGATCGGCCGCGCATACCTCTACGGGCTCATGGCCGGCGGGCGTCAGGGCGTCGACCGCACGATCGCCATCCTCCGCAGCGAGATCGAGCGCACCATGAAGCTCCTCGGAGTCTCGTCCATCGCCGAGCTGGAGCCGCGCCACGTCACGCAGCTCACCCGCCTCATGCCCCTCGCGGGCGCGTCGGCCGAGGCCGTCGGCGGCGGCGCACCGCGCGTGCGCGTGGCGTCAGGTGCCGCGGCGCGGTCCCCGCGGACGACGGCGAACGGGAAGACGGATGCTGCGGCATCCGGTCCCGCGAAGACCACCGCGTCGAAGGGCACCGCGTCGCGCCCTCAGGGCTGATCCCTTCGACGTTTCGCTCGCTCAACGACCGCTGCCTTGATCCGGTCGTTGAGCGAGCGAGGAACGAGCGAGACGAAACGCATGGGGCTCACGCCAGCGCGTGGCAGTCGGGTCAGACGCGGACGGGGAGCGTGGGGATGAGCTGCTCCAGGTACACGGCGGTGTCCTCCCAGCCGTCGACCGCGTGGCAGGCGACGCCCATCGCGAGGACGGGGTAGTCGTTGCCGTCCGGATCGAGACGGTCGCCGACGAAGAGCATGTCGTCGAGGGCGATGCCGGTCTGCTCGGCGAGCTGACGCATGCCGTAAGCCTTGTCGATGCCCTGCTCGGTGATGTCGACCGACGTCGAGCCGCCGGAGCGCACCTCGAGATCGGGGAGCAGAGCGGCCACGGCCGCCCGGAGGGCGTTCTTCTTCTCGCCGGTCGGATCCCAGGCCATCTTGGCCGCGACCGGCGCCTGCTGGCCCAGCGCCGAGAACGTGATCTGCGAGCCGCGGTCCTCCAGGATGTCGCCCCAGGTCTCGGACTCCCAGAGTCCGAGGCGACGGGCCTCTCCCTCGACGGCGGCGAGTGCGCGGGACTTCTGGTCGTCAGTCAGCGAGCGCTTGTAGACGGTGACGACCTCGTCCTCGGTCAGGCGGTAGTACTGGGTGCCGCAGGTAGGCAGGAGGTGCATCCGCGAGCGGGCGGCGGCCGAGGCATCCGGAAGACGGTCGACGACCTGCGTCGTGAACTGAGCCAGCTGGCCGCCCGAGATGATCGCCACCTCGACGCGCTCGGCCAGGGCGATCAGCAGTTCGCCGATGCGTGGGTCGATCTGGCTCTTCGACGGAGCCAGGGTGTCATCGAGGTCGAACGCCACCAGAAGGGGCGAGTTGCTGTCGGCCACGGCGTCCGTCCTTTCATGCGAGAGGCTCCGCCTTCCGGCGGAGCCTCTCTGATGTCGGGGTGACAGGATTTGAACCTGCGGCCTCTTCGTCCCGAACGAAGCGCGCTACCAAGCTGCGCCACACCCCGTTTGACAACCCCATGAGTCTACCTGATCACGGGGCGTGCTCCGAACCGGGGTCGACGGGACGCGACGATCGCGATGCCGATGCTGAGCAGTCCGATGGCGATCGCCGCAGGCCCCCGGACGGCGGTGGTATCCGTTCCCGTGACGGCGAGAGCGGTCGACGGCGGGTTCTGAGCGACCTCTCCGGCGGGAGCAGGGGTCTCCGCCGGCGCGGGCGGTGGGGGAGTCGGCTCGGTGGGAGAAGGCGCGACGACGGCGATCTGCGACGGCTCGCCGAAGCGCTCGACCCAGACGAAATCCGGCCCGGTGTGGGCGACGACTGCGGCGACCTGGTCGGCGGCGCTCACGCTCCATACCGCCGTGTAGAAGCCCGGTGCGGTCATTCCCCAAGGGGAAGTGACGGTGTACGGGCCCGCCGGACCGATGAGCGGATCGGTCGTCACGCGCAGCGTGCCGACGATGGATGCCTCGGCAGGGACTGCCGAGCCAGGCGCCGGCTCCACGTCGGTCCGGTAGACGACGGCGCCGGCGGTCACGGGCAGATACGACCCGTCCTCGGCCCGCGGCCATGATCCCGCCTCCGCGGCGAAGGTCACCTCGTCGACATACGGACCTCCCGCCGTCTCTCGCCTGGGCACCCGCGTCGAGATGCTCGGCGAGAACGGCGGGACGCGCGGGGCGGCGTCGGCTCCTGCAACCTCGAACTCGATCACGCCGGCAGGGCCGGCCGTCTGCTGCCCACCCGGCGTCGTGTAGTGGCGCACGGCAGCGGGAAGGCCGGCTCGGAAGCGGCCGGTGCCGCTCACCGCGTACGCCCGCCCTTCTGCCGGCGGCACCGTCCGGATCGAGTGCGTGCTCCCCACGGACGCCCCGTCGAGTGTCGGTGACCCCGAGTCGGTGAAGACGGCGTTCACGAGCGTCACCGTCCCGGTTGCCGCGCTCGTTGCGTCAACCCGCACCGTGCCGCTGCGGTGGTCGGCGGCATCCGTCGAGAACACCAGACTTCCGCTCGCCGTGGTCGGCGTCGGTGCGGCGCGGGTGGCCTCGTCGTAGTAGGCGACTGCGCGCTCCTGCACGGCCCGATCGTGCTGTGGCGCGAGCGCGGAGAGCGTCCAATGGATGGCCTCAGCCAGCGAATCGCCGCGGTACCCGAACGCATGGAGCGTCTCCTCGCGGTTCGCGATGGCCTTGACCGCCCACGCCACCGCGGCCGCCTGAACGGGATCTTCGGTCTGTCCGTAGTTGGACACGAGGTGGTTGATCCCGGCGAGCTGCTGCAGCGACAGCCCCGCGGCGGAGCCGCTGATCCCGTGGTCGGTGCTCGGTCCGGTCGGAGCGGGCGCGCCCGGAGTGATGCAGTAGGTGTGGACGCCGTCGATGAGCATCGAGCCGTGCCAGCCGTAGGCCGAGATGGGCGCCCACGTGCCGAACCCGACGCCTCGCTCCGCCGCATCGGCGCGCGGCGGCGCCACGACGTCGATGACCAGGAGCACGACGAGCCCGGCGAGGATCAGTACGTAGGCGGGCAGTGGGAGGCGGGCGAACAGCAGCCGCATGATCAGGGGTCGGGGTGTGGGATCGAGAGGTGTTCGATGTTTCTTCGGCACACATAGAGACTGCGCGAGCGCCGCCCGGCGTCCGCCGCTGCCGGACGGATCTGTGGATGAACGCCCGTGCGCCCGCTCTGGGGAGGAACCGTGCGTTACGCCGAGGGGACGAGCGTCAGGAGTGACGCCTCCGGCCGGCAGGCGAAGCGCACGGGGGCATAAATCGAGTGTCCGAGACCGGCGCTGACGTTCAGGGGAACGGTGCGCCCCTCGTGCGTCCATGTGCTCAGCCCGCGCGCCTGCTTCAGCGGAATGTCGCAGTTGGCGACGAGCGCGCCGAAGCCGGGCACACGCACCTGCCCGCCGTGGGTGTGGCCGGCGAAGACGGCGTCGGCGCCGAGATCGACGAAGTCGTCGAGCACGCGCCGGTACGGCGCGTGGGTGACACTGATCGTGAGATCGGCGGACTCGTTGCTGCGCAGTTCCGACAGCAGCCCGGGGAGTACCTCGAGCTTGTCCCACTCACGGTGGGCGTCGCTGACGCCGAAGGCCGCGATGCGGCGGCCGGCGGCATCCAGAGCCCCGACACGATTGTTGAGATCGAGCCAGCCGAGCTCGTCGGTCAGGTAGTCGTCGAGCGCCTGGGTGTCGAGGGGCTCGGACGTGTGCTTCACCTTCGACGGCCCGGTGAAGTACTTCAGCGGGTTGCGCGGCGAAGGGGAGGCATGGTCGTTCGAGCCGTGGACGAAGACGCCCGGGATGCCGCGCAGCGGATCGAACGCCGCGCGCAGGCCGCGAAGCCCTTCGGCGTGGCCCATGTTGTCGCCGGTGTTGACCACGAGGTCGGGCTGGAGCTCGGCGAGGGCCGCGATCCACTCCTGCTTGCGGTGCTGCCAGGGCGCCATGTGCGCGTCGGACAGGTGGAGGACGCGGATCGGCGCCGCTCCGGCGGCAAGGACCGGCACCTCATGGAAGCGGACGGTGAAGAGGTAGCGCTCGATGCCGACGCCCCAGATCGCGGCTCCTGCACCGACCGCCCCCACCGTGCCGAGCACGGTGAGGGCGGTGCGAGTTGCTGCAGACGGCACTAGTCGTCGTCACCGCCGTCGCCGCCAGGGCCGCGGCCTCCGCCGCCGCCGCAGACCGCGGCGGTGTAGTCGACGGCGATCGCCGTGTTGCGGTTCACGGCGCTGCCGGCGGCGGGGTTGGTCCCGCTCGTGCGCGTCTGCGCACCGGCGCTGACGTCAGCGGTGCAGGTGCCGTCGCCGACGTTGCCGAAGCCTGCGCTGCGGAGGGCCTTCTTGGCGTCCTCGAGCGAGCGACCCGATACGTCGGGGACCGTGAGGCCCTCGCCGTTGCTGGGGTTGATGGTGACCGTAGTGCCACCCGCGACCTTCCCGGCTCCGGGGTTCTGGGCACCCACGACGCCCGCGGGCTGGTTGGAGTCGACTGGCCCGCCGACCTCGACCGTGAAGCCGGCGTCGGTCAGGGTCTTCGTCGCCTGCTCGATCGTCTGGCCGACTACGTTGGGGAGGTCCGTCAGCTGCACCTTGATGAGGTCGTTGTCAGGGGTCGCGAACCGGTCGCCGCCGTACGCGGCGTTGGCCGCGCCTTGGACGTCCCGGGTGATGCGGTAGCGGATGTCGGAGAGACGAACCCCGTTGTGGGAGGTCTTGAAGATGTCCCCACCGCCCTGGACGTTGCCTGCCCAGGTCGCGGTCGCGACCTTGGTGCTGGACTCGACCAGCCACGACTGGAGCTCTTCGTGGGTACCGGTCTTGCCGATGAGCGGCACGTTGTCGCGCGGCTTGCCCTGAGCACCGGTTCCGCCGTTCATCACACCCTGCAGCGCGTAGGCCGCGGTCGCCGCCACCTTCGGATCCACCACCGGGCTGCACGCGCGCTGCGGCTTCGGCAGTTCGTTGCCGTCCGAATCGGTCACGCGGTCGATCACCTGCGGCTGGCAGTACACGCCGTTGTTGGCGACCGTCGCGTAGGCCTCGGCGATCGCGAGCGGCGACACGTTGGCCGTGCCGATGACGGTGTTGAGGCCGTCCATCTTGACCGGCGCGTTGCTGTACGTATCGATGACGCCCAGCTTGGTGGCGACGTTTCCGATGTCGCAGAGGTCGAGCTTCTCGGCCATGGCGAAGTAGCCGGTGTTCAGCGACGAGGCAGTGAATTGCATCGGAGTGCCGATCCGTCCGGGGTCCTTGCCGAAGTTGCCCGTCGGCTTCGTGGCTGTGTTCAACCAGGTCTCGCCGCACACGGTCATCTTCTTGAAGATGCGCAGCGTGCCGTTGAGCGTCTCGTTCACGGAGTGGCCCTTCTCGAGCCAGTCGAGGAGCGTGAAGAGCTTGAACGTCGATCCCGCGTTGAAGCCGGTCGACGCGCCGAAGGTCTGGTCGCCGGCATACACCTGCGACGAGAAATTCCAGTCCGGGGCATTGGCGGCATCCTCGCTGAACTTCGTGTTCTGCGCCATCGCCAGGACCCGCCCGGTCGTCGCCTCGATGCTGACCGTGGTCGAGCCGAAGCGGCCCGCTTGCGGCTGGGTCGTCCCCTGCCGCATCTGGATGCTGGTCGGCGCGTAGGTGGCCATCGCCTGCTCGGCGGGGCCCTGGATGCGCGGGTCGAGGGTCGTGTAGACGCTGAGTCCGCCGCGCTGGAGGGTGTCCTGACGCGCTTCCACGGTCTCACCGAACGCGGGGTCGTTGAGGATCACGTACTTGACGTACTGGCAGAAATACGCCGCGCCTCCCGCATTCGCGCAACCGGTCTTGGGTTCGACGACATCGGGCGTGATGGGCCAGGCGGCCGCCTCGACGTACTGCTCGCGCGTGATCTTGCCGTCCTCGAGCAGGCGACTCAGCACGTAGAGCTGGCGCACCTTCGTCGAGGTGTATCCGTCGGCGGCGGCGAGCTTCTGCTCTTCGGTGATCTCACCGGAGGCGACGAGGTCATCCAGGACGCCGAGCTTGGCGCCCTCGTCGATCACGCCGTCCGGTGCCTTGTTGAAGGTCGTTCCGTCGGAGCTGGTGATCGATCCGCCGACCTTGTCGATGCGGTAGCTGTTCGGATTCTGCACCATGCCCGCGAGCGTCGCCGCCTGCGCGACGGTGAGATTCGCGGCGGTGCTGTTGAAGTATCGACGGGCAGCGGCTTCGATGCCGTAGGTGATGCCGCCGAAGTTGGCGATGTTGAGGTACCCGAGCAGGATGTCGTTCTTGGAGTACTTCTGCTCGAGCGCGATCGCGTAGCGCATCTCCTGCAGTTTGCGACTGTATCCCTCGGCACCTTCGGCCGTCGTCGCCTCGACCCAGCAGTTGAGCAGCGCCTGATCGCGGCTGACCTTCTCCTTCGCCAGACCGGTCGCCTCGTCGATGACCACCTCGCCGGCGTCGTTCGTCTCGTACTCCGTGGCGGCGTTCTGCTCGCACTTCTGGATCAGCACGTTCTTGACGTACTGCTGGCTGATCGACGACCCGCCCTGGGTCTCTGAGGCGCCTCCGGCGTTGGAGAGCAGCGCGCGCGTGGTTCCGATGAGGTCGATGCCGCCGTGCTGGTAGTAGCGCGGGTCCTCACTGGAGAGAAGCGCGTCGTACATGACGGGGTTGATCTGGTCGAAGTTGACCGGCGTGCGGTCCTGCTCGAGGAACTGCGTCATGAGCTGCGGCTGCCCGCTCGCCGGGTCGGTGTAGTAGAAGTTGCTCGGGAGCATGAGCTTGTCGATCTCGAGCGAGCTCGGCAGATTGTCGAACATCGTGATCGCGCGCTCGGCCGCAGTGCTCGTGATCGCGACCGCGGGGGTGACGGTCGCTGCGATGAGGACACCGGCTGCGGCGCTGAGGCCTACGAGCCCGGCGAGGCCGCCGAGCACACCTGTGGCCGTGCGTTTGGTATCAGGCATAGGGTTGATCGTAGGGGAGATACCTGGGCGATTCCCTCAGAGACGTGCGCCCGCCGAGGTGTTTCCCAGCCTTCACCTGCCGTCCTTTCCGCATACCCGAGGAGTCGCGATGACGACGTGGGAGTACCTCACCACGCCCCTGCTGATCCACAACACCGCCGCGATCCTCAACAACTGGGGCAAGCAGGGCTGGGAGCTCGTCCAGGTCGTTCCTGGTCCTGAGGGCGGCCTGGTCGCCTACTTCAAGCGCCCCGCCGGCGGCGGACAGCAGAACGCGGGGCTGGATGCCGCGGCCCAGGCCGCCCAGCAGTTCGAGGGGGCATGACCATGAGCGTGAGCGACCGTCTCGCCGAACTCGGCATCGCCCTTCCCGGTGTGGTGCCGCCCGTCGCCGCCTACGTGCCCGCGAAGGCGCACGGCGACCTCGTCTACACCGCCGGCCAGCTGCCGATGGTGTCGGGTGCCCTCCCGGCGACCGGCAAGGTCGGGGAGGGCGAAGGCCTCGTCCCCGCGGATGACGCGAAGGGATACGCCCGTCAGAGCGCCCTCAACGCCATCGCCGCCGCCGCGGCCGCTGTCGGCGGGGTCGACCGGCTCACCGGCGTGGTGAAGGTCACGGGTTTCGTGGCATCCGTGCCCGAGTTCACGGGGCAGCCGGGCGTCATCAATGGCGCCAGCGAGGTGCTCGGAGACATCTTCGGCGAAGCGGGCACGCACGCGCGGTCCGCCGTGGGCGTCCCGGTGCTGCCGCTCGACGCCCCCGTCGAGGTCGAGGTCGTCTTCTCCTACGCCTGACGCGCATTCCGCTCAGGCGACGCGAACGAAGAGCGGATGCCGCAGCCCTGGGCTGCGGCATCCGCTCTCCTCGTTCGTCCGATGTCGGTCGTTGAGCGAGACGAACGCCCCGAGCCTCCCGCGACCTACTTCACCTGGGCGGAGATCACCGACATGACGGCCGTGTCGGCGAGCGTCGTCGTGTCGCCGACTTCGCGGCCCTCGGCGACGTCGCGGAGCAGGCGGCGCATGATCTTGCCGGAGCGAGTCTTGGGCAGCTCGCCCACGATGTAGACGTCGCGCGGGCGGGCGATCGGGCCGATCTGCTCGCCGACCCACTGCCGGAGCGTCTGGCCCAGGCCCTCCACATCGTGCTCGTCGAGGAAGGACTGCTTGATGATGACGAAGGCAACGACGGCCTGCCCGGTGGTCTCGTCGGAGGCGCCGACGACGGCGGCCTCGGCGGTGGCCTCGTGCGCGACCAGCGCCGACTCGATCTCGGTGGTCGACAGGCGGTGCCCCGACACGTTCATGACGTCGTCGACGCGGCCGAGCAGCCACACGTCGCCGTCATCGTCGAGGCGTGCCCCGTCGCCGGCGAAGTAGTAGCCCTGCTTCTGGAACTTCTCCCAGTACGTCTCGACGAAGCGCTCCGGGTCACCCCAGATGCCGCGCAGCATCGACGGCCACGGCTCCGTGACGACGAGGAGCCCGCCGTTGCCGTTGCCGACGTGCGTGCCGTCCTCGTCGACGACGTCGATCGAGATGCCGGGAAGCGGCACCTGCGCCGAGCCGGGCTTCGTCTCGGTGACGCCGGGGAGGGCCGAGATCATGACCGAACCCGTCTCGGTCTGCCACCACGTGTCGACGATCGGCGCCGTCTTGCCGCCGATGATCTTGCGGTACCACATCCACGCCTCGGGGTTGATGGGCTCGCCCACCGAGCCGAGGAGCCGCAGCGATGACAGGTCGAACTGCTGGGGGATGGCGCGGCCGAGCTTCATGAACGAGCGGATCGCGGTCGGCGCCGTGTAGAGCACCGTGACCCCGTACTTCTGCACGATCTCCCACCAGCGACCCGGGTGCGGGGCATCCGGAGTCCCCTCGTACAGCACCTGGGTCACGCCGTTGGCGAGCGGACCGTAGGTGACGTACGAGTGGCCGGTGACCCAGCCGATGTCGGCCGTGCACCAGTAGACGTCGGTCTCGGGGTGGATGTCGTGCACGACCTTGTTGGTGAACGCCGACTGCGTGAGGTAGCCGCCGGAGGTGTGGAGGATGCCCTTGGGCTTTCCGGTGGTTCCCGACGTGTAGAGGATGAACAGCGGGTTCTCGGCCGGGAAGGGCTGAGCCTCGTGCTCGCCGGAGGCGGCCGGGACGACATCGTGCCACCACAGATCGCGGTCGTCTGTCCAATCGACCTCGTTGTCGCCCCGCTTGACGACCAGGACGTGCTCGACCGTCTCCTGCGCGCCGGTGCCGCGGTCGCCGAGCGCCAAGTCGACGGCGGGCTTCAGCGGCGAGACCTTGCCCTTGCGGTAGCCCCCGTCGGCGGTGATCACGAGCTTGGCGCCGGCGTCATCGATGCGCGCGCGCAGGCTGTCGGCCGAGAAGCCGCCGAACACGACGGAGTGGATGGCGCCGATGCGCGCCACCGCCAGCATCGAGGCGACCGCCTCGGGGATCATCGGCAGGTAGATCGCGACGCGGTCGCCCTGACCGATCCCGAGCCCTTCGAGAACGTTCGCGAGCCGCTTCACCTCGTCGGTGAGTTCGGCATAGGTGACGCGACGCTCGTCGCCGGGTTCACCCTCCCAGAGCAGTGCGACGCGGTCCCCGTTGCCTGCCTCGACATGGCGGTCGAGGCAGTTGTAGGCGACGTTGAGCTCACCGTCGGCGAACCACTGGGCGAACGGCGGGTTCGACCAGTCCAGCACCTCGGTGAAGGGCCGGTGCCAGTGGAGATCGCGCGCCTGTTCAGCCCAGAAGCCGAGCCGATCGGTCTTCGCCTGCTCGTAGAGTTCGGCGGTCGCGACGGCGTTGCCGGCGAAGTCGTCGCTTGGTGCGAAGCGTCGATCCTCGTTCAGGAGGTGGTCGATCTGGCTGCTGCTGGACTGCGTGAGGGGGGACTGTTCGGTCATGGGAGCGCGCTCCTTTGCGGGCTTGAGGGAGGCCGACGGGCGCCGGCGAGTCTGCCAGGAAATGTACCCAGCGGGGCCGGAGCCGGCTACCCCCGATAGTGGGTAGCCCCTGCGATGTTGGACTCGACCGATATATCAGTGAGAATCCTCTCCTTTTCGTTTTGTGAGGCCCCCTTCCTCGCATATGCTGACCGTTGGCCGAACATCGATTCTGGCATTGCGGAGCCCGACGTCACCCCCCGATTCCGGGCCCGCGCTTGGCGGCATCCCATTCCCCCCATGGGATGCCGCCACTCTTTTCTGGGAGCGGTCCCGCCGATATGGCGTGGCGTCCGTTCCTCCCCAGCCCTGGTTCTGCGCCGCTCATCCACGGATCGTCCGGCTCGACCGGTGCTCCGCGCGCGGCGCTTCTAGCGTCGAAGCATGTCCGCACCTTTCGTCGCCCGACCTCGCGCCGGCGTCTCCGCCGCTGCAGTGGCGAAGGACCGATGGGATGCCGCGGCCCGCCCGTCGTCGGGACGCGCAGGCACGGGTCCCGTCGGTGCCGCGGCGCGCATCGCGGGCGCTGGCGCCGATGTCGCGGCCGACGGGGCGCGCGCGGCGGTGGCCGACGTGCCGGTCGGGCGCGCTGGGCGAGCACCTGGGGGAGGCGGATCGCGGCAGGCATGGGTGCCCCTGCGGCTCGACGCGCCCGCCCGCACGAGTGTCACCGGCGCACACCGGCGTGAGGGCGCGCCGGGGGAGGCCGCCCCGCCCCGGGGACGAGAGCAGTCTGGCGACGGCCGATCCGCCCCGCGGCCGCCGCGGGTGCCGGTGGTGCGGCATCCGGCACTCGCGCCGTTAGCGGCGTACCTCGACGATCCCGATGTCACCGACCTGTTCGTCAACGGCGCTGATGGGCTGTTCGTCGATCGCGGCGCGGGAGCCGTCTCGGCGCGCGAGTGGCGCGCAACAGAAGAAGAGGTGCGCGATCTCGCCGTCGCCCTCATCGGCGCCGGCGGGCGTCACATCGACGACGCGTCGCCGTGCGTGGACGTCCGGCTGGAGGGCGGCATCCGCGTACACGCGGTGCTGCCGCCCATCGCCCCCGAAGGCACGGTGCTGTCGATCCGCGTGCCCCGCCTCGACGTCGCGACGCTCGACGATCTGGCGCGCGCCGGCATGTTCGGCGACGGCGTCCGGCGCCGGCTCGGCGAGGCGATCGACGGGCGGGTGAACCTGCTGGTCTCCGGAGCGGCGGGTGCGGGCAAGACGACGCTCCTCGCCGCGCTGCTCGCGGAGGCACCGGCGCACGAGCGGATCGTCACGATCGAAGACGTCGCCGAGCTGCGCATCGCGCATCCCCATCACGTTCGTCTGGAGGCGCGTCAGCCCAACATCGAGGGCACCGGAGGAATCGGCCTGGCGCGGCTGGTGCGCGAAGCGCTGCGTATGCGCCCGGACCGGCTGGTGGTCGGCGAGTGTCGTGGCGACGAGGTGCGGGAGCTGCTCTCAGCTCTCAACACCGGTCACGACGGCGGCGCGGGCACGGTGCACGCGAACAGCCTGCACGACGTGCCTGCGCGGCTCGAGGCGCTCGGTGCCCTGGCAGGGCTCGACGATCGGGCGCTCGCCCGCCAGGCGGCGAGTGCGATCGGACTCGTGCTGCACGTCGAACGAGGTGCGAACGGCGCGCGTCGGATCGCGTCGGCCGGGCGTCCGGTGGTAGACGGCGACGGCCGCCTCGCAATCGAGGAGGCGCGATGGGACGCGGAATGACGCAGCGCCGCGTGCCGCACGCGCGGCGGACGAGCGGGCGACGAGGCGTCGCGCCGCCCCGGCGGTCGCTGCCGGTGGCGAAGAGTTCGTCCTCCTCGCAGGCGGCTGACGTCGCCGAGACGGTGCTGCGGCTCGCGGTGCTGCTGCAGGCCGGGGTGTCTCCGGCGCGGGCGTGGGAGCATCTCGCGCACCGCGGGGATCCGGCGGCCGTGCACGTGGCGTCGTCGATCGGAGAAGGGATGCCGCTGCCACAGGCGATCGCGACCGCAGGGCCGGGCGCCTGGCGTGAAGTGGGGATCGCCTGTCAGGTCGCCCTGGTCGTCGGAGCGCCGCTGGCGGAGTGCCTGCGCGGGCTGGCGGTCGCGCTGCGCGACGCCCACGAGGCCGCCGACGACGTTCGGGTCGCGCTCGCCGAGCCCGCCGGCACGGCGCGTCTCATGAGCTGGCTGCCGCTGGTCGCCGTGGGGCTGGGCGCTGCGCTCGGCTTCGACACGTTCGGGACCTTGTTCACGAACCCGCTAGGCCTCGCCTGCCTCGCCGGCGGCGCCGTGCTCATCGTCGTCGCACAACGATGGACGGCGCGGCTGGTCCGCAGTGCGCAGACCGCCGGCGACGTGCCCGGTCTCGACGCCGAGCTGATCGCGATCGCCTTGACCGGCGGCGTCTCGATCGATCGCGCACGCGCGGTCGTGCGCGATGCCCGCGCCCTGCGCGGCCCGGGCTCACGCACCGGGGAACCGCGTGGGGATGCGCCGGCGCGAGCAGACCCTGCCGCGCCTGGCGGCGAGAGCGACGGGGTGGATGCCGTGCTGGCGCTTTCGCAGAGCGCCGGTGTGCCGGCGGTGGAGCTGCTGCGCGCCTCGGCGGCCCACGCGCGCCACCGCGCCCGCATCGATGGACGACTGCGGGTCGCCCGCCTGTCCTCGCGGCTGCTCCTTCCGCTCGGCGTCTGCACGCTGCCCGCGTTCCTCCTTCTCGGCGTCGCCCCGATGATGCTGAGCGTCATGTCGACGATGTCGGTCTCGCTGTGACGGCCGCACCGGTCGCCGCATACCTGCTCTCGGCGGCGAAATCGCCATCGCGTCGCTCACGGCCGCCTCATCGCGTCCGTACTCCAGACCGTGCCCGCACACCCCTTCCATCGAACGGAGAACCACATGCCCTTCCTCTGGACCACCACCCCAGTGCCGCGTCTCACCCGCCGACGCGCCGAGCGGCTGTTCCGCCCGCAAGGCGCCGATCGCGCACTGGCCGACGATGCCGGTGCGGCAACCGCGGAGTACGCCATCGCGACCATGGCGGCGGTGGCCTTCGCCGGCCTCCTCGTCGTCATCATGCGCAGCGACGAGGTCCGCGGCATCCTCACGGAGCTCGTGCGCCGCGCGCTCACGGTGGCATGACCCGTCCGCGGCTGGGCGACGACCAGCGCCTGCGGCTCAGTGCCGACAAGCGCCTG
>NZ_MWLQ01000027.1 GCF_010634855.1 Microbacterium sp. B35-30
GGGCGTCGTCGGCAGCGCATCTGCTTCGTTCCCGCTTGTCGCCACGAGAATGACGGATGCCTCTGCTCGCTCGTGACGCTCGTGCCGTGTCTTCCGTCTGGTAGTGGTCTCGACCTACTGGTCGGACTCCTTCTCACGGTTCCTGGGCGACTTCGTTCCCTGCTCGGGCTCGGGCACGATCACGTTCGAGGGGCGGACCGCCGTCTCGGAGTTGTGGCCGTCGTCGATCGGCTTGTGCGGGGCATCGGGCACACCAGCACGCTCATGTGCGCCCTGCAGCTCGAGGTCCTCCTCGGCCGCGATGTGGTCGAGGCCGTGATGCTGGTGAGCGAGGGCCGCGTCGAGTTCCGCCTGCGAGACCGGGGTGAGCCGATCCTCGAAGAACCAGCGCGAGATGGACGCGCGGACGTTCTCGTGCCACGGGATACGACCCTGGGCGTTCGGGCGGACCACGAGCGGCTCGTAGGTGTCGAAGTCGGCCAGCTTGAAGCGCTCGTACTCGTCGACGGGCTGGTGCACCTCGATGTACTCGCCACCGGGGAGACGCACGATTCGGCCCGACTCGTAGCCGTGCAGGGCGATCTCGCGGTCCTTCCGCTGCAGCGCGATGCACATGCGCTTCGTCACGAAGTACGCGACGATCGGGCCGAGGATCAGCAGCGCCTGCAGTGTGTGGATCACGCCCTCCATCGTCAGCCAGAAGTGGGTGGCGATGATGTCGGAGGCTGCCGCGGCCCAGAGCACTGCGTAGAACGTGACACCGGCGGCACCGATCGCGGTGCGCGTCGCGGCGTTGCGCGGACGCTGTGCGATGTGGTGCTCGCGCTTGTCACCCGTCACCCACGCCTCGATGAACGGGTAGATCAGCACGAGGACGATGAACAGACCGAGCACGACGAGCGGCACGAGGATGTTGAACGACCAGGTGCGGTCCAGGAAGACGAACTCCCAGCCCGGGGGCACCAGTCGCAGCGCGCCGTCGGCGAAGCCGATGTACCAGTCGGGCTGCGTGCCGGCCGACACGGGGGACGGGTCGTACGGGCCGTAGTTCCAGATCGGGTTGATCGTGAACAGCGACGCGATGAGCACGATCACGCCGAACGTGATGAACAGGAAGCCGCCCATCTTCGACATGTAGACGGGCATCATCGGGTAGCCCACGACGACGCTGTTGGTGCGACCTGCGCCCGCGAACTGCGTGTGCTTGTTGATCACCATCAGCATGAGGTGGAGCACCAGCAGGCCGACGAGGATCGCCGGGAGCAACAGGATGTGCAGAGAATACAGGCGGCCGACGATCGCAGTGCCGGGGAACTCGCCTCCGAACAGCAGGAACGAGGTCCAGGTGCCGATCAGCGGGATTCCCTTGACCATGCCGTCGATGATGCGCAGGCCGTTGCCCGAGAGCACGTCGTCGGGGAGCGAGTAGCCGGTGAAGCCCTCGCCGAGGGCGAGGATGAACAGGATGAAGCCGATGACCCAGTTGAGCTCGCGCGGCTTGCGGAACGCACCGGTGAAGAACACGCGGAGCATGTGCACGCCGATGCCGGCGACGAAGACGAGCGCCGCCCAGTGGTGCATCTGGCGCACCAGCAGACCGCCGCGGAGGTCGAACGAGATCTCGAGGGTCGACGCCATCGCCGCCGACATCTCGATGCCGCGCATCGGAAGGTAGGCCCCGTTGTAGTGCGTCTCGACCATCGACGCCTGGAAGAAGAACGTCAGGAACGTGCCCGACAGCAGCACGACGACGAAGGCCCACAGCGCGATCTCGCCGAGCATGAACGACCAGTGGTCGGGGAAGATCTTGCGGCCGAGCTCCTTGACGAAGCCGGAGAGGCTCGTCCGCTCGTCGATGTAGTTCGCGGTGGCGCCGATGAAGCGGCCGCCGAGGGGCTTGTCACGCCCGTTCGGTGACACGGGCGCCCCGGGAGCCTCAGGCTGCTCGGTGACGGTTGAGGTGCTCAATGACGCTCCCAGAAGCTCGGGCCGACGGGCTCGTTGAAGTCGCTCCTCGCGATGAGGTAGCCCTCGTCGTCGACGGTGATGGGCAGCTGCGGCAGCGGGCGAGCGGCCGGGCCGAAGATGACCTTGGCATGGTCGGTGACGTCGAACTGCGACTGGTGGCACGGGCAGAGCAGGTGATGCGTCTGCTGTTCATACAGCGCCACCGGGCAGCCGACGTGGGTGCAGACCTTGGAGTAGGCGACGATGCCGTTGTACGACCACTCCTTGCGCTCCTCGGACTCGACCAGGTCCTCGGGCAGCAGGCGGACGAGGAGCACGAGAGCCTTGGCCTTCTCCTCGAGGTAGCCGTCGCTGTGGGACACCTCGGCCAGGGCCTCGGGGATGACGTGGACGGCGGAGCCGAGGGTGAGGTCCGCGGCACGGATGGGCTCGCCCGACGGGTCGTGCGCCAGGCGCATGCCTTCCTTCCACATGGTGTGCTCGAGGAGATACACGGGGTCTCCCGCGTGCGGCTTCTCGGGGGAGCTGAACGGCGCGAGTCCCCGGAAGAGCACGACGCCCGGAACGACGGACGCGACGAGCGCGGCGATCAGCGAGTTGCGGACCATCGCACGACGACCGAAGCCGGATTCCGCGTCGGCGTCGGCGAAGGCCTTGATGGCCGCTTCACGCGTCGTGTCGCGTCCGCGCGTGGCGTGACGGGGCTCGACGAACTCGCGGTCGGACATGACCGCCTTGGACCAGTGGATCGCAGCGACGCCGATGGCCAGCAGCGCAAAGGCGATGCCGAGTCCGATGAAGAGGTTGTTGTTGCGGATGTCGACCATCCGCCCGCTCTCGATCGGGAACAGCATGTAGGCCGCGATGGCCCAGATGCTGCCGGCGATCGAGAGGTAGAAGAGCGTGTAGATGCCGCGCACGGCGCGCTTCATCGAAGCCGGGTCCTGGTCGGTCATCCGCTCGCGGTGCGGAGGGAGGCCAGGGTTGTGCACCGGGTCGGGGACCGCGACGGCGAGCCCGGGGGAGGGCTTCCAGGAAGCCCTCTCGTGCTCGAGCGGGTCGTCCTCGTGGGCCATGCTGCTCCTCGTCAGTGTTGCGTGTGTCGTACGTAGATCAGTTGGACTTCGCCGTGATCCACACGGTGATGGCGATCAGCGAGCCGATGCCGAAGATCCAGATGAAGAGGCCCTCCGAGACGGGGCCGAGCGAGCCGAGCGTGAATCCGCCGGGCGACTCGTTCTCCTGCAGGTAGAGCAGGTAGGTGATGACGTCGCGCTTCTCTTCGGTGGTCAGCGTCAAGTCGTTGAAGACCGGCATGTTCTGCGGCCCGGTCACCATCGCCGCGTACATGTTGAGCGGGGTCGTGGTGTGCAGGTTCGGGGCGTACTTGCCCTCGGTGAGGGCACCGCCGGCACCCGCGACGTTGTGGCACATCGCGCAGTTGATGCGGAAGAGCTCGCCGCCCTCCGACGCATCGCCCTCGCCGTCGAGCACCTCGTCGTCCGGGAAGCTGGGGCCCGGGGCGATGGACTGGATGTACTCGCCGATCGCGGCGATCTGCTCGTCGGTGAACTGCACCGGCTTCTGCGGGGCCTGGGGCCCCTGCATCTGCAGCGGCATGCGACCGGTGCTCATCTGGAAGTGCACGGCGAGCTCGCCGACGCCGTACAGCGACGGTCCGTCGTCGGTCCCCTCCACATCCAGGCCGTGGCAGGTGGCGCAGTTGGCCTGGAACAGCTTCTCGCCGTCTTCGACGGTGAGCGCGGAGTTCGTCACCGTCTCGGGCGTCGTCGCCGCCATCGCGGCGGATGCCCCGGCGTAGACGCCACCGGTGATGAGCAGGCCGATGCCGATCAGTGCGGCTGCGGCCCAGGGGCTGCGGCGGCCTTTCGAGCGGCGCGTGGTCTCTCGTGCCATGTCGGGTTACAGCTCCGCTCTCACTTGAGGAAGTAGATGACGAGGAAGAGGGCGATCCAGACCACGTCGACGAAGTGCCAGTAGTAGGACACGACGATCGAGGAAGTCATCTCTTTGCGCCCGAAGTTCTTGACGGCGTACGCGCGACCGATCACGAGGAGGAAGGCGATGAGGCCGCCGGTGACGTGGAGGGCGTGGAAGCCCGTGGTGAGGTAGAACGCCGACGCGTACGAGTTCGCGCTGATCGGCAGGCCCTCGGCGACGAGCTGGGCGTACTCCCACACCTGGCCCGAGACGAAGATCGCACCGAGTGCGAAGGTGAGCCAGAACCACTCGACCATGCCCCAGCCGAGCCAGCCGCGCTTCTTCAGCGAGTACGGCTGGAATCGCTCGGCCGCGAAGACGCCCATCTGGCACGTGACCGACGACAGCACGAGGATGATCGTGTTCACGGTCGCGTAGGGAACGTTCAGCAGCTGCGTGCTCTCGGCCCATAGTTCGGGGGAGGTGCTGCGCAGGGTGAAGTAGATCGCGAACAGGCCGGCGAAGAACATCACCTCGCTGCCGAGCCACACGATGGTTCCGACAGCGACCGGATCCGGCCGCTTGACGGACCGCATGGCCTGGGAGTAGGTCGCTGTGGAGGTCGTCACGCTCCCCATTATGGCCGATTCGGGCCCCCGATTTTCGCATCGGAGGGCATCTCTTTGCCCGTCCGGGAACTTAGGGCAACCTAAGAGGTCCCTGCGACTCTGCCGTGAACACGTGGTGAAGACGCAGAATCGCGCGGGGCGGCACCCCGTGTCACGAAAGGGTTCCGATTCGCGCGCCCGGCTAGGCTTCTCGGTTATGGCGGAGCTGTACACCTGGCCGGGAATCCTCACGACACTGCTCGAGCGGCGCGACCTCAGCGTCTCGGAGTCGACGTGGGCGATGCGGCAGATCATGTCGGGCAGCGCCACGCCGTCCCAGCTGGCGGGCTTCCTGGTGGCGCTGCGTGCGAAGGGCGAGACCGTCGACGAGATCGTCGGCTTCCGCGACGCCATCCTCGAGGCGGCGCTGCCGCTTCCGGTCGACGCGGCGGTGCTCGACATCGTGGGCACCGGAGGGGACCGCTTCGGCACCGTCAACGTCTCCACGATGGCGGCGCTCGTGGCTGCGGCATCCGGGATTCCCGTCGTGAAGCACGGCAACAAGGCCGCCAGCTCGTCATCGGGTTCCTCCGACGTGCTGGGCGCGCTGGGCGTCGATCTCGCGCTCTCACCGGACGCCGTCGCCGAGACGCTCTCGCGGGCGGGGATCACGTTCGCGTTCGCCGCGGCGTTCCACCCCGGCTTCAAGCACGCCGGCGCGACGCGCAGCGAGCTGGGAGTGCCGACCGTGTTCAACTTCCTCGGCCCGCTCTGCAACCCCGCGCGCGCCGAGGCGAACGCGGTCGGTGTGGCGCACCTCGACCGCGTGCCGCTCATCACCGGCGTGTTCCGCACACGCGGCGCGACGGCGCTGGTGTTCCGCGGCGACGACGGGCTCGACGAGCTCACCACCACCGGACACAGCAGGCTCTGGGAGGTCAGCCGAGGCGACATCCACGAGCACGACCTCGACCCGCGCGACCTCGGCATCCCGGTAGCCGACATCGACGATCTCCTCGGGGGCGACCCCGCGCACAACGCCGCGGTCGTGCACCGGGTGCTCGGCGGCGAGGAGGGTCCGGTGCGCGACATCGTCCTGCTCAACGCGGCCGCCGGCATCGTCGCCTACCGGCTGTTCCGCGATGCCGCAGAGGTGCAGCGGCCGATCCTCGAGCGCCTCGCCGAGGCGCGCGACGCCGCGGCGGCCGCGATCGACTCGGGTGCGGCCACGGCGACACTCGAGCGCTGGGTCCAGACCACGAAGGCGCTCTCGCGCTGACGGGTGACGCGCCGATTTTCCACCGTGTGTGGTTTAGTACGGCGCGCGGTCTTCCGCCGCACGGCAGGGCGCCGATAGCGTGTGCCACAACGCACCCGTGATCGAGGAGGACGCATGAGCCAGGAAGAGCCCCGCACCGCCGACGTGGTCGAGCCGCCTGAGAAGAAGGTCGGCCTCGTGAAGGCGGTCGGCATCCTCGGCATCGTGGGCGGCATCCTGCTGATCGTGGTCGGTGTGATCGCGTGGATCGGCGTGACCAACCAGCTGTCGGCCGAGAACATCACGATTCCGGACGACGCCGCGGCGTTCCAGGGTCAGCAGGTGACCGGCCCGTTCACCGCTTTCGTGCAGGCTGACATCATCAACCACCACGCGCTCGAGGCATCCGGCGGCAAGACCTACGCCGAGCTCGACCAGGACGACCCGGTGCGCGCGACGATGATGCAGGCGTCGTTCCTGCGAGCCTCGCTGTTCACCTCGATCGTCGCGTACGGCGTCGCGCTGTTCGCGGCCGGCATGGGCGTGCTCGCGATCCTGTTCGGCTGGGCGATCCACCGGCTTGCGAGCGTGCCGGTGGTGATCAAGCGGGCGAACGTCGTCTGATCAGGCGGCCATATCCGACGTGCACCCCCACGACGCCCTCAGCGAGATCGCGACCCTCCTCGAACGGGAGCGGTCGTCTCGGTACAAGTCGAAGGCGTTCCGGGCGGCCGCCGACGCCATCCAGGGACTGACCGACGAAGAGCTGCGCGATTCCACAGCTCTGCGTCGGCGCAAGGGGATCGGCGAATCCACCTTCGCGGTGATCCAGCAGGCGCTGGGCGGCGAGGTTCCCGGCTACCTGGTCGATCTGCGCGAGCGTGCCGGCGTGCAGCGCGCCTCGACGCTGCGGCCGCTGCTGCGCGGCGATCTGCACGCCCACAGCGACTGGTCGGACGGCCTCACCTCCATAGACCTCATGGTGGATGCCGCCCGCGCGCTCGGCCACGAGTACCTCGCGCTCACCGACCACTCGCCACGGCTGCGGGTCGCCAACGGCCTCTCTTCCGAGCGTCTGCGCGCTCAGCTCGACGTCGTGGCGGGGATGAGCGGCGACGGGTTCACGCTGCTGTCGGGCATCGAGGTCGACATCCTCGAGGACGGCACGCTGGACCAGGAGCGCGAGATGCTCGATCGGCTCGACGTGGTCGTGGCCTCGGCGCACTCGAAACTGAGGATGGAACGCACACCCATGACCCGCCGGCTCGTCGCGGCGGTGTCGAATCCGCACACGGATGTGCTCGGCCATGTCACGGGCCGGCTCGTCGAGGGTTCGCGGGGCACGAGGCCGCCGTCGACGTTCGACGCCCGCGCGGTGTTCGAGGCGTGCGAAGCGCACGGGGTCGCGGTCGAGATCAACTCCCGACCCGAGCGCCAGGATCCGCCCGACGAGCTGATGGCGCTCGCGCTGGAGATCGGATGCCTCTTCTCGATCGATTCTGACGCGCACGCGCCCGGGCAGCTGTCGCTGCTCGACTACGGTGCCGAGCGCGCGGAGCGCCTGGGAGTGCCTCCCGAGCGCATCGTCACGACGTGGCCGCTGTCGCGACTGCGTGAGTGGACAGGACGCGAGCGCGGCGCCTGATCCGGTGCCGGTTCCGCACTGTCCGGCGGACGGCGCGTCACCGCTTCCTCAGACGGCGTCGAGCGTGTCGATGATGCGGGTCATGGCCGCGCCGAGCGCCCACCGCTCGGCGAGGGCTGCGGCATCCGTCTTCGCGCGCTCGTCGAGAGGGCGCAGGCGCGGGTCGGGCACGTCGAGCGGCAGATCGCGGACGACGGCGACGACCTGCGGAGCGACGGCGAGATACGGCAGGCCGGCGAGCACCTTCGCCCGCACCCCGGCGGCCATGCCCTCGCCGAGCTCTGCCGCCTCGACGATCCCGGCGAGGTCGCCGTAGGTCGCGAGCAGCCCGGCCGCGGTCTTGTCGCCGATCCCGGCGACGCCCGGCAGACCATCCGAAGAGTCGCCGCGCAGGGTGGCGAAGTCCGCGTACTGCGAGGGGAGGACGCCGTACTTCGCGACGACCGCGGCGTCGGTGAGAACCTCGAGGTTGCTCATGCCGCGGGCGGTGTAGACGACGCGGACGTCGCGGGCGTCGTCGACGAGCTGGAAGAGATCGCGGTCGCCGGTGACGATGTCGACCGGCATGGCCGCCGTCGTCGCCAGGGTGCCGATGACGTCATCGGCCTCATGGTCGGCGGCGCCGACGATGCGGATCCCGAGGATGCCGAGCGCCTCGCGGATCACCGGGACCTGCACCTCGAGCGGGTCGGGCACCTCTTCGACGTCGGTGCCGCCGGCGACAACCTCGGCGACGCGGTGCGTCTTGTAGGTGGGAATGAGGTCGACCCGCCACTGCGGCCGCCAGTCGTCGTCCCAGCACGCCACGAGATGGGTCGGACGGTAGGTCGTCACGAGCCGCGTGATGATGTCGAGGAATCCGCGGACAGCGTTGACAGGCGTGCCGTCCGGTGCGCGGACCGTGTCGGGCACCCCGTAGAACGCGCGGAAGTAGAGGGACGCGGAGTCGAGCAGCATCAGGCGGTCGGTCACGCGTTCATCCTGGCATGCGGCTCCGACGCCCGCCGGGCGACCTGAGCGCCACCTGCCGTTCACCTGCGCGACGGATGCCGGTCGCACGTCGGCACCCGTCTCGTTCACGTCTCGCACCCACCGTGGGGAGACAACCGGGAGTCCCACGGGCTCAGGGCTGTGCGGGGGCACAGCCCTGAGCCCGTGATGAGGACCAGCCCCGAGCCCCCGTAAGGGAATGTCGCGAGAGGAGGCGCCATGGGTCGCGAAGACGTGCTGGCGTGGGTCGAGTCGCCCCTGCAGCTGATCGGCGCCGCGGAGTGGGCGGCGTCGCACGGACGGACGGTGCCGGTGGCCGGGCGGCTGACGCCTCAGATCTCGGCCACGGCCGACGAGCTGCTCACCCGCGGCGCGCGCTTCGGCGAGCTTGCGCCCTACCTCGGCATCCCGTGGAGCCTTCTCGCCCGTCACGGCCACTGGCTGGTCGGCGACGGGTTCTCGGGCCAGTTCCGCCTCGCCGCGGCCGTGCTGCGCCCGCACCGCGTCACATTCCTCGACGACGGCGCGTACGCGATCGCGTACGCCGACGCGCTGCTCGGCCGTCGTCCCTACGCGCGGCCGAATGTCGCCGAGCGCGGCCTCACCACTGTCGTCGCGCCGTTCGCGGCCGAGCTCGTGCATCGACGCGCCGCCTCGCGACGCGCCGCCATCTTCACCGCCTTCGACCTCGGCGCCGACCGCCTCGACGGCCTCGCCGACCGCGGGTTCGGCATCCGTCGCCACGATTTCTCGTGGACCCGCGCCACCGCGCCCGCCGCGCCCGCGCTCGGACGGCGCATCGTGCTCGGCAGCGCGCTGCCGGTCGACGGACGCATGATGCTGGTCGACTACGTGCGGTGGGTGCGGGATGCCGCGGCCGGCGGCGCCGTGTACCTCCCGCATCGCCGCGAGACCGCCGAGCAGCTGGACGCGGTCGCGACGGTCCCCGGTCTGCGGATCCACCGGACCGGCCTGCCGGTGGAACTCGTGCTGGCCGGGGCGCGGCATCCGCTCGACGTGCACACCCTCCCGTCCAGCACGACCACGACGCTGCCGCTCGTGCTCGCGGGCACCGGTGCGAGGGTGTTCACGGATGTGAGCCGGAACGGCGCCGCACGCCGCTCGGCACGGACGGCGGCCGCATGAGCGAGGCGGTTGCCATCATCCCGGCGCGCGGCGGCTCGAAGGGCATTGCGCGCAAGAACCTGCAGCGGGTCGGGGGCGTGCCTCTCGTGGCGCGCGCCGTCGACGCGGCGCGTCGGTGCCCGGCCATCGACAGGGTCGTCGTGACGACCGACGATGCCGACATCGCGGCGGTCGCCGCCGAGTGGGGCGCCGAGATCGTCGAGCGGCCTGCGCAGCTGTCGGGTGACCAGGCGTCCAGCGAAACGGCGCTGCTGCATGCGCTCGACGCGCTCGAGGCGCGCAAGGTCGACGTGGGCGTGCTGGCCTTCCTGCAGGCGACGTCGCCCTTCATCGACGTCGATGCGCTCGCCGCCGCCGTGCAGCTCGTGCGATCCCGCCGGCGCGACAGCGTCTTCTCGGCGGTGGAGACGTACGGCTTCCTGTGGGAGAAGGGCCTCGGCGACGCCGCAGAGCCCATCAACCACGAGATCGACGTGCGACCGCGCCGGCAGGATCGCGAGCCGCACTACCTCGAGACCGGCGGCTTCTACGTCATGCGTGCGGCGGGATTCCGGGCCGCACAGCACCGGTTCTTCGGGAGCGTCGGCATCGCCGGCGTGGCACCGCGCACGGCGATCGAGATCGACACTCCCGACGAGATGGAGTTGGCACGGCGCCTTGCGCCGCTCGTCGACCGTGACATTCGGGGCGATGGCGGCGTCGCCGTCGACGCGGTGGTGACCGACTTCGACGGGGTGCACACCGACGACACCGTGCGTGTCGACCAGAACGGCCTCGAGTCGGTGACCGTGAGCCGGTCGGACGGCATGGGGGTCTCGCTGCTGCGGGCCGCCGGCATCCCGTTCCTCATCCTCTCGACCGAGGCGAACCCGGTGGTCGCCGCCCGCGCGCGCAAGCTGGGCGTCGACGTGCGGCAGGCCGCCGCGGACAAGGCCGCAGTGCTGCGGGAGTGGGCGGAGGACCACAGCATCCCGCTGTCGCGGATCGCCTACCTCGGCAACGACGTCAACGACCTCGCCTGCCTCGAACTCGTCGGGTGGCCCATCGCGGTGCCCGAGGCCCACCCGCTCGTCCTGTCGGCCGCGCGCGTCGTCCTCGACAGTCGAGGCGGAGACGGCGCGGTGCGCGATCTCGCGGAGCGCGTGCTCGCCGCGCGGCAGTCCGCGGCCACGGCCCTGCACGAGGCTCAGCGACCCGGCGGGCGGAACCCCGCTACCGATCACCCCACTGCACCACTGGAGGCAACATGACCGTCACCATCGGATCCCGCGTCGTCGGAGGCGGACGCCCCGCGTACGTCATCGCCGAGATCGGGCTGAACCACAACGGCGAAGTCGAGCTCGCCAAGCGGCTCATCGACGTCGCCGCCGACGCCGGTGCGGACGCGGTGAAGTTCCAGAAGCGCACGCCCGAGATCGCCACGCCCGAGCACATGCGCGACATCCCGCGCGACACGCCCTGGGGGCGCATGACCTACCTCGACTACCGCCGCCGCGTCGAGTTCGACCGCGAGCAGTACATCGAGATCTCGGACCACGCGCTGCTGCGCGGGCTCGAGTGGTTCGCCTCGCCGTGGGACGTGCCCAGCGTCGCCTTCCTCGAAGACCTCGGCGTCGTCGCGCACAAGGTCGCATCAGCGTCACTTACGGACGTCGAGCTGCTCGACGCCCTGCGCGAGACCGGTAAGCCCGTCATCCTGTCGACCGGCATGTCGACGAGCGAGCAGATCGACGCGGCCATCCAGGTGCTCGGCACCGACCGCCTCGTGCTCATGCACGCGACCTCGACGTATCCGATGGAGCCGGAAGAGGCGAACATCCGCATGATCCCGACCCTGCGCGATCGCTACCCGGGTGTGCCCGTCGGCTACTCGGGGCACGAGCGCGGGCTGCAGATCTCGCTGGCCGCCGTCGCGCTCGGCGCCGTCGCCGTCGAGCGGCACATCACCCTCGACCGCACGATGTGGGGATCGGACCACGCCGCCTCGCTCGAACCTGCCGGCCTGCAGCACCTGGTGCGCGACATCCGCGTCATCGAGGCGGCACTCGGCGACGGCGTCAAGCGCGTGTACCCCGGTGAGCTCGCGCCCATGGCGAAGCTGCGCCGCGTTCCCGCGTGAGTCCGCACGCGCCCGCCGACGGCAGGCCCCGCGTCGTCGCGATCGCCGACACGGACTCGTATGTGAAGTGGGCGGCGGCGCTCCTCGGCGGGGTGGGTCAGCGATGGGATGCCGCGCTGCTGGTGCTCGACACGCCCCTTGTGGTCAGCGACGCCCAGCTCGCCTCGGCCCTGGCCGGCAGCCGCCTTCCGCGAGACCGCGTGGAGAGGATCGCGTACGGCCGGCTGACCGCGCGTCTCGCCGAACTGCGGGCCGACGTCGTCGTGATCGGAGCGCGGGGTCCGCTCGTGCGCGTGCTCGCGCGCGACCTCTCGGCGCTCCCGCACCGGCCGGTCGTCGTGACGGGCCTGCCGGGCATCTCGATCCCGGCGACCCGCCGCGCCGTCGTCTACCGGCTGCAGAGCGACCTGTTCGTGGTGCACTCGCGGCGCGAGTTGCGGGAGTTCGGGGCGTTGTCGGTGCGCACCGGGTACGCGCATCGCTACGCGCTGGCCACCCTGCCGTTCGCCAGAGGCGCCCGGGTGGCTGCCGGTGGGGCGGTCGCACTGAGCCCGGCGGGCGGCGACCTCGTGTTCGCGGCGCAGGCCAAGGTGCCGGCCGAGCGCGCGGATCGTCTCGGGATCGCCCGGATGCTGGTCCGCGCCGCCCAGGCGGATCCGTCGCGGCGGGTCGTGGTGAAGCTGCGCGCAGCGACCGGAGAGCACCAGACGCACGTCGAGCAGGACGGCTACACCGAGCTGCTCGCGTCACTGGGTCCGCTGCCGCCGAACCTCGTAACCTCGACCGGGCCGATGCGCGACGCGCTGACGACGGCGGAGGGGCTGGTGACGGTGAGCTCGACCGCGGCGATCGAGGCGATCGCGCGCGGCATCCCCGTCATCGCCCTCGACACGTTCGGCGTCTCGCCGCAGCTCATCAACGAGACCCTCGCCGACGCGGACCTCCTCGCGGGCGAGGAGGATGTCGTCGCGCGCCGGTTCCGGCATCCCGATCCGGAATGGCTCGACGAGAACTACTTCCACCACCCCGAGGCCGACGACTGGACCGATCACGTCGAGGCGCTGCTGGCGCAGCGATCAGCCGCTCGCCTGCCGCCCCGGGCGGGACTCGCCCGTCGCGGCGGCGGGCTGCGCGACGCCTGGGAGCGCAGGGTCGCCCTCGGACGCGGCGACACCTCGGCCGCCGGCGCGGTCGCGTATGCGGTCGGCGTTCCGCTGCGCACGACCGTGCGCCTCGTGAATCGCGCGCGCCGGCTCGTCGCCGGCGAGACTCAGCAGCCGGGGCCGGTGGGATCCTCGTCGCACGTGCGGTCCACCAGCGCTGTGCGCACCTCGACGACACGCACGTCGTAGCCGGCGGCCTCCGCGCGGACCACGCCCGGCACGGGTCGCCACAGCCCGCTGCCGAAGTCGACGGATGCCGCGTACTCGACCGTCACCGACACCCCGTACGTCCCCCGCGCGCCGTACACGTGGCTGGTCGCGGTCGGGGTGAACTGCCCCTGCCCGAGGCTGGTCCAGGGCGACCCGCCCGTGGCGGTGCGCGTCGTGGTGCCGTCGCCGTTGTCGAAGACGTAGGCGACCGGCACGAACCGCACGGTGACATCCCAGCCGAGCACGGTGCCCGGGATGCGCTCTTCGGATGCCGACGCCAGCAGGTTCGTCGGCATACCCATGACGCCGAAGCCCGCCGGCTCGCCGGCGAGGGTCGGCGGTGCGGGACGGAACGACGCCAGGTCGGCGAGGGTGACGTCGGGGACAGCGTCGGTGACAACGGTGACGCCTGTGCAGCGGTTCATCGGGCCGCAGTCCCAGGGTTGGGGCGTGGGGGCCTGCAAGTTAGCCTCGGCCGGTCGCGTTGGTGTCGCGCCGTCGTGATCACCGCCACTTCTCGCGCCGCCGGCTGCCACATCGACCTGCGTGTCGCTATTCGACGCGCACGCCGAGATGAAGATGTTCGCTGAGTCGCACGCCCCCGGGGACTCTGAGGAGCCCATCGTCATTGCGGCAACGAACAATACGGCCGCTAGCATCCGTGAACCGCCGCCGCTGGGTCGAGGCTAGAAATGCGGAGTCCCGAGACGCTGTCGTCGGACTCCAAGAATGTGACTTCGAGAGACTGGACATCGGGTCGATCAGCTGCGACAACAGAAGCACCGTCCCCGTCGCGGATGTCGACGGCGGAAATGTCCAGACAGACGTGCGCAAGCGCCTCCGAAGGCTCAACGTCTAGGTTGGTAGCCTGGGGTTCTATCGACACGACGACGGCATCCCCGATTTTCGTGTAGCCGTCACTGTGCCACTGTGAGTACGACTTGCGGTCGGAACCGTTCAGTTCCCCGGTCGTCCACTCGTACACAGCCTCAAACGTTTCCGGGTCGCTGAGATCGACCTCATTCAGCGCATCGACATACGCCCGGTACGTAGCCTCCGCAGCAGCGAACGCTTCCTCCTCGCTGGCGAACGCAGACGTCGGTGTGGGCGTCGGGTCCGTGGGCTCCGGCGTGGTGCAGCCTGCGAGCGTCAGCATCAGGAGAGCGCCGAGCGCCGTGGCCGTGACCCGAGTCCTCACGCCCCCACGTTAACCGGTGGTGCCGAGCCGCCGACCGAGTTATCCACAGCGGAGCCAGGTGAAGCCGGCGATCACGCCCGGGGGTGCGGATCGCCGGCTTCGGGGCGGGCCGATGGGACCGCCCCTCGTGCCCTTCGGGTAGGGCACGAGGAGTGGGCCCGGCGACGCATCGCCGTGGGGTGCGCGGAGCGGGAACGTGATCCCGCTGAGCAATGCATCCAGCTTCCGTCTCCCACCTGGGAGTTCCTTATCGCCCGCCCGCATGAACGCCGCACGCCGGCCGTGCAGGCGCTGTGCTGTCGTCATGACGGCATCGGTCATCGGCCATCAGGCCTCGGGCGTCGCAAGACCGTGGCTGCTGGTGCGTCCGGTGGCGGCGATCCGGCACGGCTGCGGCGTGGCATTGACAACCGGGCGTATCCTCGTGCGATGACCACCGCCGCGAGCCGGACCGAGCTGCGAGCGCTCCTGGACGAGCTGCATGACGCGGCGACGGCGCGCGTCGCGGCGATGGACGAGAATCTGACCGAGCTGCGTGCCGACCGTCGCGGCGACGTCGCCGACGACGAGCACGACCCCGAGGGCGTGACCCTGTCGGGGGAGTGGGCCCGCGCCGTCGCGCTCGAAGAGGCTGCACGACGCGAGATCGCCGAGATCGACGAAGCCGTCCGGCGCTGGGAGGGCGGCACCTACGGTGTCTGCGTGGACTGCGGTCGCGGCATCCCGATCGCGCGTCTGCGGGCTCGTCCGTTCGCGACCCGCTGCGTCTCGTGCGCCGAGAAGGCCGGCGTCTGACGTGTCGTTCGGCGCCGCGGCATCCCGAGCCGCCGCAGGGGGCTTTCCGCGCATGGCGGGAAGAGGTCCGTGCCCCTGCGGCAGCGGCGATCGCTTCGACGGATGCTGCGCCCCCGCGCTGCAGGGAACCCCTCCGCCGACGGCCGAGGCGCTGATGCGCTCGCGCTACACGGCGTTCGTCGTGGGCGACGAGCGCCATCTCGCCGCGACGTGGCACCCGGGAACGCGGCCCGAGGACCTGTCTCTCGATCCCGCCCAGCGGTGGACGGGCCTCGACGTCGTCGCTGTCGAGGGCGGGGGAGAGGACGACGCGCGCGGGGTCGTGGAGTTCCACGCGGCCTGGCGCCACGGACGCGACCAAGGCGTGCTGCACGAGCGAAGCCGGTTCCTCCGCCGCAGCGGGCGCTGGTGGTACGTGGACGGCGAGATCCGGCCGTCTTGACCGGCCCCGAAGGGTCCTGGCGCCGATAGCGTGACAGGCATGACCACTCAGGCCGAGAAAGCACAGACCCTCGCGCGGCTGCACGCCGCGCCCGAGATCCTGCGCGTCGTGAACGTGTGGGACGCCGTGTCCGCCCGCACCGTCGCCGCCCTTCCCGAGACGCGCGCCGTCGCGACCGCCGGCCACGCGATCGCCGCGACGTTCGGCTACCCCGACGGCGAGATCCCGCTCGACATCACCCTCGACATGGTCGGCCGCATCGTCGAGGCCGTGGGTGACCTGCCGGTCACGACCGACCTCGACGACGGCTACGGCGATGCGGGCGAGACCACGCGCCGTGTGATCGGCACGGGCGTCGTGGGCGCCAACGTCGAGGACCGCCTGCGCCCGCTCGAGGAGGCCGTCGCGAACGTCGAGGCGATCGTTGCGGCCGGCGCCGCCGAGGGCGTGCCGTTCGTGCTCAACGCGCGCACCGACGCGTTCGTGCGGGCTGGCAAGCGCCCGCTCGAGGAGTCGATCGCGGACGCGATCGAGCGTGGCCGCGCGTACCTCGCGGCAGGAGCCGACCTCGTGTTCGTGCCGGGCATCCTGAACGCCGACATCACGCGGCGCCTGGTGGAGGGCATCGGCGAGCGCAAGGTCAGCGTCATCGGCCTGCCGGGCACACTGACGGCGGGGGAGTACGAGGCGCTGGGCGTCGCCCGCATCTCGTACGGGCCGATGCCGCAGCGGGTCGCGCTGACCGCGCTGCAGGATGTCGCCACCGACCTCTACCGCGACGGCGTGATCCCCGCCTCCACGCGCGCCCTCAACTGAGGTCGCTCCGCCCCATCGATCCGTCCGGCCCGCGGGAATCCCCGCGGGCCGGATGCTGTTGAGCCCGGCATGGAGCCCGCAGCCGTCGACGTCGTCGTGATCGGCGCGGGACAGGCCGGGCTCTCCGCGGCCTATCATCTGCAGCGCCGCGGCTTCGCACCGGCGCAGCGCTCGACCGGGGCAGCGCCGACGTTCCTCGTGCTCGACGCCAACCCCGGCCCCGGAGGCGCGTGGCAGCACCGCTGGCCGTCGCTGCGGATGGCGACGGTCAACGGCATCCACGAGCTGCCGGGGTTCGCGGTCCCGCCGGCCGACCCCGTCGCCGCGAGCCGCGACATCCTTCCGGCGTACTTCGCCGACTACGAGGAGCGGTTCGCCCTCGACGTCCTGCGGCCCGTGAACGTGAAGGGAGTGCGCCGCGTCGACGACGACCCGCGCGGGCGACTCCTGGTCGAGACCGACGGTGGAGCCTGGACGGCACAGTACGTCATCAACGCGACCGGCACGTGGACCCGACCGTTCCGGCCGCACTACCCCGGGCAGGAGCGCTTCCGCGGCCGCCAGCTGCACGTCGCGGACTACGTCTCGGCGGAGGAGTTCCGCGCACAGCGCGTCGTCGTCGTCGGCGCCGGCGTCTCGGCGGTGCAGCTGCTGGACGAGATCTCGCACGTGGCCGACACGTTCTGGGTGACGCGCCGCGAGCCCGACTGGGTCGAGGCCGACTTCGACATCCCGGCGCGTGTCGCCGCGATCGCCGGCGTCGAGGACCGCGTGCGCCGGGGCCTCCCGCCCGGGAGCGTGATCTCGGTCACCGGCATGCACTGGACCCCGTGGGCGCGGGCGGCCGAGGCACGCGGCGTGCTGGTGCGGCATCCGATGTTCGCCTCGATCGAGGAGGACGGCGTGCGGATGCCGGACGGCTCGTTCGAGCCGGCCGACGTGATCCTCTGGGCCACGGGCTTCCGCCCCGCGCTCGACCACCTGTCCCCGCTGCGCCTGCGCACCCCGGAGGGCGGCTTCCGCGTCGAGAACGGGCGCTCGATCGACGAGCCGCGGCTCTTCCTCATCGGGTACGGGCCGTCGCAGTCGACCGTCGGAGCCAACCGCGCCGGCCGCGACGCCGTCCGCGCGATCATGGCCGACCGCGTCGCCCTCGCGGCCTGAGACCGCCCGCCGGTCGCCAGACTCACCGACTCACAGGCCCCCGCGGGATCGCCCGGGAACCGCCGCGGCGCAAGGGAGCACGCTCGCCCCCTCCGGTTCTAGACTCGCGTGCAATCCCGGTCGCCGACGAGAGCGGACGAAATGAGCCTGGCCCGAGAACTGTTCCGGCGGAAACCCGTGGCGCCGCCCGCGCCGTCGCCCGGCGGGCTGACCCGCGGCATCGGCACCTTCCAGCTCGCGATGCTCGGCGTCGGAGCCACGGTCGGCACCGGCGTCTTCTTCGTGATGCACGAGGCCGTGCCGCTCGCCGGACCCGCAGTGATCCTGGCGTTCCTCGTCGCGGCGATCGCCGCCGGGCTGTCGGCCGTCTGCTACGCCGAGATGGCCTCCGCGGTGCCGGTGTCGGGCTCGACCTACTCCTACGCCTACGTGACGCTCGGCGAGATCGTCGCCATGGGCGTCGCCGCGTGCCTCATGCTCGAGTACGGCGTCTCGACCGCCGCGGTCGCATCCGGGTGGAGCGGCTACCTCGACCGCCTCCTCGGCGACCTGTTCGGCTGGGACATCCCCGCCGCGCTGTCGGCCGGCCCGCTCGAGGGTGGCGTCGTGAACCTGCCGGCCGTGATCCTCGTCGGCCTGTGCGCGCTCCTCCTCATCCGCGGGACACGTGAGTCGGCGGCGGTGAACACCGTCATGGTGATCATCAAGCTCGGCGTACTCCTCATGTTCGCCGCGATCGCCGTCACCGCGTTCCAGACAGACAACTTCGCCGACTTCGCGCCCCACGGCGCGGCGGGGGTCACGGCGGCCGCAGGCACGATCTTCTTCACATTCATCGGCCTCGACGCCGTCTCGACCGCGGGCGACGAGGTGCGCGACCCGCAGCGCTCGCTGCCCCGGGCGATCCTCATCGCGCTCGCGACGGTCGTCGCCGTCTACCTCTTCGTCGCGATCGCGGCCGTCGGCGCGCAGCCATGGACCGACTTCGAGGACCCCGGCCAGCAGAGCGCCGGTCTCGCCGTCATCCTCGGCGACGTGCTCGGCGCCGGATGGCCCGCCACCGTGCTCGCGGCGGGCGCGGTGATCTCGATCTTCTCGGTCACGCTCGTGACGCTCTTCGGCCAGACCCGCATCCTGTACTCGATCGGCCGGGACGGGCTCATCCCGCAGGCGTTCGCCCGCGTCGACCCGCGCACCCATACGCCGGTGTTCTCGACGGTCGTCGTCGCGATCGCCGTCGCGCTCCTCGCGGGCTTCATCCCGCTGTCGAGCCTCTGGGACCTCGTCTCGATGGGAACGCTCGTGGCCTTCATCGTGGTCTCCATCGGCGTCATGGTGCTGCGACGGACGCGCCCCGACCTGCCCCGCGCGTTCCGGGTGCCGGGCTACCCGGTGACCCCGGTCCTGTCGATCCTCGCCTGCCTGTACCTCATCACCGGCCTCGGCTGGTCGACCTACGCGTGGTTCGCGGTGTGGGTCGCGGTCGTGCTCGCCTTCTACCTGCTGTGGGGCCGCCGGCACAGTCTGCTCGCGCGGGCGGAGCACGAGACGGATGCCGCCGCCGGTGGACCGCCACCCGCCGGCGTCGACCCGGGCACAGGCGGCTCCGCCACCTAGCCCCGCGGCGGCGCGGGCGTATCGTGGCAGACGACAGAGGGAGACCCCATGGCACGCGTCCTGATCTTCGGCGGACACGGCAAGGTCGCCCTGCTGCTCGAGCCGATGCTCGTGGCGCAGGGGCACACCGTGACCGCCGTCATCCGTGACTCCGCCCAGGAGGCGGAGGTGGCCGCGACCGGCGCGCAGCCGGTCGTCGCCGATGTCGAGATCCTCGATCTCGATCAGCTGACGAACCTCGTCGCCGGCAACGACGTCGTGGTGTGGTCGGCGGGTGCGGGCGGCGGCAGCCCGACGCGCACGTACGCGGTGGACCGCGACGCGGCGGTGCGCTCGATGGACGCCGCGGCGGCGGCCGGTGTGCTCCGCTACGTCATGGTGTCGTGGATCGGGTCTCGCGCCGACCACGGAGTCGCCCGGGAATCCTCGTTCTTCGCCTACGCCGACGCCAAGTGGGCCGCGGACGCCCACCTCGCGCAGAGCGCGCTGGACTGGACGATCCTGGCGCCGGGTACGCTCACGCTCGATCCGCCCACCGGGCGCATCGCCCTCGACCCGGAGGGCGCAGGTGCGGTGCCGCGGGCGGACGTCGCCGCGGCGATCGCCGCGACGATCGCAGACGACCGCACCATCGGACGCACCATCCGGTTCGGCGGCGGCGGCGAGCCCATCGGGCACGCGATCGCCGGCTGACCTCAGTCCTCGCTCGAGTGCAGCCCGCGCCGCACCGACAGCAGGGTGAGCTCGGGGCGGTCGGCGACCAGCCGTTCGGCGCGGTCGAGCACGTCCCGCACGTGCGACGAGTCCGCCGCGACGACCGACACGCCGATGCCGGCCCGCCGGTGGAGGTCGTGCTCGCCGACCTCGGCGGCCGCTGCCTCGGTGCGGCGGCTGAGCTCCGCGATGAGCGGCCGCAGCACGCTGCGCTTCTCCTTCAACGAGCGGATGTCGCCGAGGAGCAGGTCGAACTCGATCCAGCCGATCCACATGCGTCCATGGTGCCAGCAGCCGCGCGCGGGGCGCGGCCGTAGGCTCGATCCATGCTCGCCACCGTCATCCACGCCGCCCGCGACATCCGCGTCGAGAACGTGCCCGACCCCGTGCTGTCCACCGGCGCCGACGCGATCGTCCGCGTCGTCGCGGCCTGCGTGTGCGGCTCCGACCTCTGGCCGTACCGCGGCGTGACACCCACGAACGAACCGCACCGCATCGGGCACGAGTTCGTCGGCATCGTCGAGGAGGTCGGCGCGGACGTCCGTGTCGTCCGGCCCGGCGACTTCGTGATCGCCCCGTTCTACGTCTGCGACGGCACGTGCGCGAACTGCCGGAACGGGGTCAGCACATCGTGCCTGCACGGCGGCTGGTGGGGGAGCGACGACCGATTCGGCGGATTCGCCGACGGTGGCCAGGGGGAGCGGGTGCGCGTCCCGCTCGCGGACGGCACTCTCGCCGTCGTGCCGGGACCGGTGGGCGACGACGAGGTCCCCGGCCTGCTGACGCTCAGCGACGTCATGGGCACCGGCCACCACGCCGCGGTATCGGCGGGTGTCGGCCCCGGCGATGCCGTGGCCGTCGTGGGCGACGGCGCGGTGGGCCTGTGCGCCGTCATCGCCGCCAAACGGCTCGGCGCAACGACGATCATCGCGATGTCGCGGCATCCGCAGCGCCAGGCGCTCGCCCGCGAGCTCGGCGCCACCCACATCGTCGAGGAGCGAGGGGATGCCGGCATCGAGGCGGTGCGCGCACTCACCGGCGGCATCGGCGCAGACCGGGTGCTCGAGTGCGTCGGCACGAAGGAGTCCATGGACCAGGCCCTGAGGTCCACGCGCCCCGGCGGCATGGTCGGCTACGTCGGCGTGCCCAACGGCGGCCCCGAGCTGCCGGTGCGGCAGATGTTCAACCGCAACGTCGGTGTCAACGGCGGCGTCGCGCCCGTCCGGGGCTACATCGAGGAGCTGCTGCCCGACGTCCGCTCCGGCGCGATCCGGCCCGGGCTGGTGTTCGACCTCGAGCTGCCGCTCGCGGAGGCCGCCGAGGCCTACGCCGCGATGGACGAGCGCCGCGCCACGAAGGTGCTGCTGCGGCCCTGACGCCCGGGCGCGCGGGCAAATCGATCCCCGCGCGATCCGCGACGCGCCCGCGCGCCTGCGCACGCAACGCCTGCCGTACGGTAGAACAGCAGAAGTCGAAGGGAACCCCGGACCGTGAAGCTCGTCAAGCGCATCGTCGTGGTGCTCGTCATCGCGTTCGCGGCGTTCTACCTCATCACCCGCCCGCAGGATGCGGCGAACGCGGTGCAGGGCGCGATCGGCGCCGTCTGGGGCGCCGGTGCCGCCGTGGTCGACTTCTTCATGGCTCTCGCTGCGGGCTGACCGTGTTCGATCCGCGGATCGAGAAGCACCTGATCACAGATCAGGGCGAACGCATCGTCGACGAGGTCCGCAAGCACTGGGCGGCCACCGTCTCGGCTGTCCTGGAGCTGTTCGGCGGGATCGTCGTGCTCCTCCTCACGTTCTTCGTGCCGGCTCAGGCCTGGTGGGTGCCCGCACTCCTGGGCGCCGCGGTGACCGGTCACGCGGTCTGGCGGTACTTCGAGCAGCACACCGACCGCTTCGTCATCACCAACATGCGCGTGTTCCGCGTGCACGGCATCCTGTCGCGGCGGATCGCCACGATGCCGCTCGCGCGCATCCTCGACATCTCCGTCTACAAGCCGGTCGTCGGAAGAGTCTTCGGCTACGGACATTTCGTCTTCGAGTCGGCGGCGCAGGAGCAGGGGCTCCGCGAGATCCGCTTCGTCGGCGACCCCGACGAACGCGGCCTGACGATCCAGCGGGTCATCCAGCAGGCGGGCCTTCGCGGTGCCGCCGGACGCGGTGATCAGTTCGGCGGCGCGCACATCGCGCCGCCGATGCCGGTCGAGCCCCCGGCATCCGTCACGACGACCGAGGCGCGCCGCGACGACAACCCCACCGCCCCGGTGCCCGAGGTGCGTCCCGCCGCGAACCCGTCGGGATGGGACTGGCTCGCCGACGCGCAGCGGCGCGAGGATGAGCGGCTCGCGCAGCTGCGAGGGGATCCCTCGTCGGCGCCGACCCCGTTCGATCCCGACCGCACCAACACCGCCCCGATCCAGCTCCCGCGCTGATCGGGCGCCGCAGAAGACGGTCCCCGCGCCCCCTCGCCGCTCCGTCGGCGGCTCGCGCGGAGCCTCCGGGCCACGGCCTTCCCGCGGCCCGCGGCGGACCCGATTTCGGCCCGCAAGGGAACATCGCGGTCGACCCGGCCGTTCTGTTACCCTGGAGTGTCACTCGTGTGGCTGTTTCGCCACGCTCGGGTAACCGGTTTGCACCGGCTTTCCGCATCCCGCAAGGGTCCGGGTGACATCGCTGGAAAATCCGCTTCGCCTCGGCTCGAGGCATCCGTTCGCCCTTGCGCGACGATGTCACTGAAAGCCGGAGCCCGACACCAAACCCAACAAGGACAACCCACTACATGACTACCGCAACGACCGCCCCGGCCACCAAGCAGGTCGCGATCAACGACATCGGATCTGCCGAGGACTTCCTGGCCGCGGTCGAGAAGACCCTGAAGTTCTTCAACGACGGCGACCTCATCGAGGGCACCGTCGTGAAGATCGACCGCGACGAGGTGCTCCTCGACGTCGGTTACAAGACCGAGGGCGTCATCCCCTCGCGCGAACTCTCCATCAAGCACGACGTCGACCCCAACGAGGTCGTCAAGGTCGGCGACGAGGTCGAAGCCCTCGTTCTCCAGAAGGAGGACAAGGAAGGCCGCCTCATCCTGTCCAAGAAGCGCGCGCAGTACGAGCGTGCCTGGGGCGACGTCGAGAAGATCAAGGAGAACGACGGTGTGGTCACCGGCTCCGTGATCGAGGTCGTCAAGGGTGGTCTGATCGTCGACATCGGCCTGCGCGGCTTCCTGCCCGCTTCACTGATCGAGCTCCGCCGCGTCCGCGACCTCACGCCGTACCTCGGCCAGGAGATCGAGGCGAAGATCCTCGAGCTCGACAAGAACCGCAACAACGTCGTGCTCTCGCGCCGCGCCCTGCTCGAGCAGACGCAGTCCGAGTCGCGCACCACGTTCCTCAACAACCTGCACAAGGGCCAGGTCCGCAAGGGCACGGTCTCGTCGATCGTCAACTTCGGTGCGTTCGTCGACCTGGGCGGCGTGGACGGCCTCGTGCACGTCTCCGAGCTGTCGTGGAAGCACATCGAGCACGCGTCCGAGGTCGTCGAGGTGGGCCAGGAGGTCACCGTCGAGATCCTCGAGGTCGACCTGGACCGCGAGCGCGTGTCGCTCTCGCTCAAGGCGACGCAGGAGGACCCGTGGCAGGTCTTCGCCCGCACGCACGCGATCGGCCAGGTCGCGCCGGGCAAGGTCACCAAGCTCGTTCCGTTCGGTGCATTCGTGCGCGTCGCGGATGGCATCGAGGGCCTCGTGCACATCTCGGAGCTGTCGGGCAAGCACGTCGAGCTCGCCGAGCAGGTCGTGTCGGTCGGCGAAGAGGTCTTCGTCAAGATCATCGACATCGACCTCGAGCGTCGCCGCATCTCGCTCTCGCTGAAGCAGGCGAACGAGTCGGTCGACCCCAACGGCACCGAGTTCGACCCGGCCCTCTACGGCATGGTCACGGAGTACGACGAGAACGGGGAGTACAAGTACCCCGAGGGCTTCGACCCCGAGACCAACGCGTGGCTCGAAGGCTTCGACGAGCAGCGCGAGAAGTGGGAGCAGGAGTACGCCGCTGCCCACGCTCGCTGGGAGGCCCACAAGGCCGCCGTCACGAAGGCTCTCGAGGCCGAGGCTGCCGCCCCGGTCGAGACCGGCTCGTCCTCGTACTCGTCCGACACCGGCTCCGGTGGGACGCTCGCGGACGACGAGGCCCTCGCCGCTCTGCGCGAGAAGCTCTCGGGTCGCTGATCCTGAGTTGACCCGCCTGGTTCACTGAACCCGGCTGGCAGAAGGGCCGTCACCAACGACCGCGAGGTCGGGGGTGACGGCCCTTTCGCGTCCCCCGACCACGGCGTCGGTGGTCGCGGGTACTGTCGCCGTGTGTCCTCGAAGCTCCCGTCCGCGCGCTGCCTGGTGGACGATGACGGATGCCGCGGCCCGGTGCCCGTGGACAGCCCCGTCGCCCTCTGCGAGCGACACCTCGCCGCGGCGACCGAGTGGGGCGACTCCCAGTACGGCGTCACGGACGCACTGCCGTCGCCGTGCGCCGCCTGCGGCTCGCGGCTCGGCGTGCGCTATCCGTCGGCGTGGCTGTGCGCGGTGTGCGAATGGCGCCACGGCGAGATCCCCGACGCCGAGTTCGCGCCGCCGCGCGTCGACGTCGTGTACTACCTGGGTTACGCCGACCGCGTGAAGATCGGCACGAGCTCGAACCCGCGGCAGCGCCTCGCCGCCCTCTGGCACGATGAACTGCTGGCGTTCGAGCGCGGTGGTCGTGCCCTCGAGCAGCGGCGGCATATGCAGTTCGCCGACGACCGCTACCCGCGTACCGAGTGGTTCCGCCGCTCCGAGGCCCTCATGGCGCACATCGGCGTGCTGGCCGCGGGGATCGAAGATCCGTGGGCTCTCCACACCAGGTGGCTCAGCGAGGCGCTGGCAGCCCGAGGATGACGGCCATACGCTCTCGGAGAACGGCTGCGATCCTCCAGCAGGCTCGGAGGATCGGTCCCTAGCCTCGGAGTCCACCGGCACCCACACACGATGGAGCAGACCATGGGAATCTTCGATCGACTCTTCGGAGGCTCGGACGACGGGCGCCAGACGCCGTCTGTGCCGCAGAACACCTACGGCGCACGGCCGGGACCGCAGGCGCCGGGGATGCAGCCGCCGGGGATGCAGCCGCCGCGCAGCGAGGACGAGATCGCCATCGAGCGCTACCGGTACCTGCTTCGGACCGCGCCGCCCGAGACGATCGAGCAGGTGCACGCCGAGGCGTTCGGCAGGCTCACCGAGCCGCAGCGTCAGCAGGTGCTCGCCGAGCTTTCCGCGGGGCTTCCTTCCGCCGAGCAGCCGCGCTCGAGCGACCCGCAGACGATGGCCCGTGCCGCAACGCGCGCCGAGTACCTCAACCCCGGTTTCATGGAGCGCACGCTCGGGCCGCAGCGCCAGGGGCCGTCGTTCGGCTCGATGCTGGGTTCGTCGATCCTCGGCACCGTGGTCGGCTACGTCATCGGCTCGGCGCTGGTGAGCTCGTTCCTTGCTCCGACCTTCGCCGACGACTCGGGCAACCAGGACGGGTCGTCCGGGGAGGGCGCGGATGCCGGTGGCGAGACCGGCGGTGACACCGGGGCGGCCGACGCCGGCTGGGGCGACAGCGGGTCCGGCTGGGGCGGCGACGCGGCCGGCTCCGACGCCGGTGGTTTCGGCGACTTCGGCGACTTCGGGTTCTGACACCCCGGTCGCGGAGGCCGGCGATCCGGCGCCCGGAACGGGAAGCTGAGCGCGCCCCTCCCAGCGGCGGGGCGCGGCATCCGTTACCGTCGCGGTATGACCGCCGCGATGCCGGGCGACCCGGGCGCGCCCGCGGTGCGCTCCCGCCCCGGTGTGACCGCACCTGAGGCCGCCGATCGCACCCGGGGCCGCCACGCGATGCTCAACCAGCTGCTCCTCGCGGCCGTGGTGTTCGTGTTGGGCGTCCTGGTGGCCGTCGGACCGTTCGGCGGGGAGCCGGTGCTCTTCTTCAGCGGCGTCGTCGTGGTGGTCGTCGTCACCGCGGCGACGCTGGTGGTGCCCTGGAGTCGCCTGCCGTACGGATGGGTCGCGGTCGTGCCGGCGGTCGACATCCTGGCCATCACGCTCATGCAGATCGCGGCGCCCGACACCGTCCTCGGCCTGTTGTGGATCTTCCCGACGACGTGGCTCGCCGGCGGGTTCGGACTGCTGGGGCTCTTCGGCGTGATCGTGGCGATCGCGGGAATCGTGAGCGTGCTGACCGCCCTCAGCGCCACCGAGGTCACGTACCGCACGCTGCTGCTGCCGCTGGTGCTGTTCGCCGTGGCCGCAACCAGTCACCTCAATTCCCGCCGCTCCGATGCCCAGCGCATGCTGCTGGCCAAGCAGTCGCAGCTCCTGCAGAGCATCCTGGCGCGTACTCGACGCCAGGAGCAGGTCGTGACCGAGGTGCTCGACGCTGTCGATTTCGGTGTCGTCCGCATCAGCCCCGCCGGACGCGTCGCCGTCACCAACGAGGCGCACGGGCGACTTCAGCAGGGCTTCGAGGCGGACGACGACCGCGCCGAGGTTCCGGCGTTCCGCGACGATGGCACCTCACCGCTGCCCGCGGACGAGCTTCCGCTCGAGCGCGCGCGCCGCGGCGAGGCGTTCGACGATCAGGTGGTGTGGTTCGGCGTCGAGCCGGGTCCGCGCCGCGCGCTCACGATCACCGCGCGCCGGCTCACCGATCCCGACGGCGCGGACGCCGGCGCCGTGGTCGTCTCGCGGGATGTGACGGCCGAGCTCACCGCGCTGCGCGCACGCGACGACCTGGTCGCGTCCGTGTCGCACGAGCTGCGCACCCCACTCACCTCGATCCTCGGCTACCTCGACCTCGCGATGGAAGATCCCGACACGCCCGATGCCGTGCGCGCCAGCCTCGACGTCGCCGAGCGCAACGCCGAGCGGCTGCTGCGCATCGTTGCCGACATCCTCGCCGCGTCGAGCTCGTCGCCGTCCTCGGTCGAGGCATCCCTCGCGCCGCAGCCCGTCGACGCGCGCGAACTCGTGGCAGCCGCCACCACCGATGCCCTGCCGCGCGCGGCAGGGCGCGCGATCACGATCGACGTCAGCGGGCTGGAACCAGCCACGGCCTGGGCCGATCCTCTCCGGCTGCGCCAGGTCGTCGACAACCTGGTCTCCAACGCCATCGCCTACAACAAGGACGGCGGCACCGTCTTCGTCGGCACGACGACCGACGGCGCCTCGAGCTGGATCCTGGTGCGCGACACCGGCGTCGGCATCTCCGACGCCGACCGCTCCAGGCTCTTCCAGCGCTACTACAAGGCGGGCACCGATCGGCGGGCCGGCACCGGTCTCGGCCTCGCCATCACCCGCGACATCGTGCGCGCGCACGGGGGAGAACTGGCCCTGCACAGCGCGCCGGGAGTGGGGTCCACCTTCATCGTGAAGCTGCCCGCGATCGCCCCGGAAGGAGACGCACCATGACTCTGGATCTGGCGAGCGTGCACATCATGACCGCGCTGGTCGTCAACGTCAGCGGCGTGCTGTTCATCATGGAGACGCTGCTGCGCCGTGACGAGGGAGCGGGGCGCATCTGGTCGATCGGGTTCCTCTCGGCCATGCTCACGACACTCGCGTACACCGTGTGGGTGCAGTCCGACGACGCCTGGTGGGCCATCGCCGTCGGCAACGCCGCTTTCGTGGCCGGCACCGGATGCATGTGGCTGGGATGCCGCCGCTTCAACGGGCGCCGCATGCGATGGTCGTCGATCCTCGTGGCGGTCGCCGTGGTCGCGGCCGCGCTCGGCGTGGCGTTCGAGGGTCCGGACGGCGGCGACTGGGCGGGCGCGCTCTGGATGTTCGTGCCGCTGCTCGGATTCGCCGGCGCCGGAGCGGTCGAGTGCCTCCGGGGCGAGATGCGGGAATCCCGGACGGCCTGGGTGCTCGGCGCGGTGCTGGGGTTCCAGTCGCTGTACTACGTGTCGCGCACGACAGCCTTCGTGACGTCGGGCCCCGACAGCGCCCTGTTCCAGGCGGCGTTCGGCACCGTGAGCACGAGCTTCCTCACGGTGACGCTCACCATTGTGGCCGTCGTCGTGACCTCCGTGCTGCGGGCGAGCCGCGCGCCGATGCGCGGCTACCTGCGCGACGCGCGGGCGGTCGACCAGGAGCAGGGGATCATGAGCGACGAGTCCTTCGCCGTTCTCCTCGAAGGCATCTGCCGGCGCGCAGCACGGCGACATGAACCGGTCGCGGTGACCGCCGTCCGCCTCGATGACCTGGATCCCATCTCGACTGCTTTCGGCAGCGACGTGGCAGGATCGGTCGCGGCCACCTGGCGTGCCGGGGTGCGGCGCCACGCGCCGACCAACGCCGTCGTCGGACAGGACGGCCCGACCGGGCTCGTCGTCGGGCTCGCCGTCGTGTCCGCGCAGGAGGCGCGACGTCAGGCCGGCATCATCTACCGCGGCCTGTTCGACGACCTCGGCAAGGTCGGCGGGGGAGTGATCCCCGTCGTCGGCGTCGGCGTCGCTCTGAGCGAGACGGCCGGGTACGACGCGGTCGAGCTCATCCGTGCGGCGCGAGAGGCCGCCAGCCGCGCGGCCGTGGAAGTCGAGACGTCCGTGCTGATCGACGACGGGGAGTAGCGGCTCCGCGCGCGCCTTCGGACCGGGTGTGGGCGGCGGTGGCTGCGGGCCGACGACTCGCCCGCGCGTGGCGCAGGCTGCGGCGACGATCCGCCGCCTTCGTTCACGCCGTCAGTCGGTAGCCGACGCCGCGGACCGTCTCGATCCAGCGCGGCTGCGCCGGCGACTCGCCGAGCTTCCGGCGCAGATTCGCCATGTGGACCTCGATGGCGCGCGCATCGCTGTCGGACACGAAGTCGCTGACCGCGTACTGGTCGCCGCGCAGCATGAGGGCGAGGTCCGACTTCGCGCGCACGCGCCGGCCAGCCACCAGCAGGTCGGCGAGGATGTCGAACTCGCTGCGCGTCAGCTCGACGTCGTGGTCGTCGACCTTGACCACGTGGATAGCGGCGTTCAGACGCAGTCCGTGGTGCTCGAGCCAGGAGTCCTCGGATGCTCCCGGCGCCGCTGCGGTCTCGCCGTCCGGCGGCGCGACGTGCCGTGGGCGCCGCAGCATGGCGTCGATGCGCGCCCGCAGCTCGCGAGGGCGGAACGGCTTCGCGACGTAGTCGTCGGCGCCTGCTTCGAGTCCCTGCAGTGCGTCGATCTCCTCGCTGCGCGCGCTCAGCATCACGATGTAGGTCGAGCTGATGGCGCGGATGCGCTTGGCGGTCTCGAAGCCGTCGATGCCGGGCATGTTGACGTCGAGCGTCGTGACGAGCGGCCGGTGCGCGCGGACCAACTCGACGCCGTCTGTGCCGTTGGCGGCGCCGTGCACCTCGAACCCGGCCTGGGCGAGGACCGTCGACAGGAGCGAACGGATGTCCGCTTCGTCTTCGATCACGACGGCGACGCGCGCTTCTTCCACCGCTCCACCCTCCGGATCCGGGTGTGCCGACGGATCCTGGACGTCGGTCATGATATCCCAGAACGCGCGGCGGAACGGGTGGGACGGGGCCACGGTCACGCAGCGTGTCCGGACGGAGGCGGCTCGCGGTGCCCGCCGGGCACTCGCCTGCGCGACGCTCCCGCGGCGGCACGGGCCGCGCGGAGGGCGGGAGATCTCCCCACATCCCGCCCTGCGCGCGTCCTCGGTGCACGGACCTCGGTCGCCATCGTCCCCACGCGGGCGACCGGTCCGCACCTCAAGACGATCCACTCGCCCCCGTCGTCGCGAAGACGGCAGGTGCGGTGCGCGCAGCAGGACGCGGAGCTGTCGTACGCCACACCGTCGTCTTGCACGGCGTCGCGTCCGACGTTCACTTGCGCCCTTCCCCAGCTGCACGTGTGGACTGTCTCTCGGGTGTCCCGAGGCTATCGCCACCTCCTCAGCGCACGCTCAGCCCCGCCTCAAGAACCGGTCAAGGAGTCCGGCGTGGCATGCTCGATGCATGCCCCTCGTCGCCCTCACCGGAGGCATCGCCTCGGGAAAGTCCACCATCGCCGGTCGCCTGGCGGAGCGCGGCGCCGTGGTCGTGGACGCGGATCAGCTGGTGCGCGAAGTCCAGGCGCCGGGCTCTCCGGTCCTGGCGGCGATCGCAGAGACCTTCGGCGAGCGGATGCTGCGGCCCGACGGCTCGCTGGATCGCGCGGCGCTCGGCACCCGCGTGTTCGGAGACGCGGCGGCGATCGCCCAGCTCAACGCGATCGTGCATCCGGCTGTGCGCGCCGAATCCGCGCGCCGTTTCGCGGCGGCGTTCGCGGACGACCCCGATGCCGTCGTCGTCTACGACGTGCCGCTGCTCGTCGAGGCGCGCGTGGACGACCCGTGGCAGCTCGTCGTCGTGGCGCACGCTCCGGCCGAGGTGCGCATCGAGCGGCTGATCGGACTGCGCGGGCTGAGCCCGGCCGATGCGGCAGCACGCATCGCGTCGCAGGTGCCGGACGAGGCGCGACTGCGGATCGCCGACGTGGTGATCGACACGGCGGGCACCCTCGACGACACGATCCGCCAGGTGGACGCGCTGTGGGAGAGCCTCGACGACCACGTGGCGCGACGCGGGGATCGCTCGTAGAGAGCGGTTCCGCACCATTCCGCCGTCGGGTGGCGCGGGCTACCCTGGAGTGAGACCGAAGGAGGTGTCGCATGGGTGTGCTCTCGAGGTTCCGGCGGCGTCGCGGCCCCTACCGTGCGGCCACGGAGGAAGAGCGCATCTCGCGCTACGTCTACCTGCTCGGCACGCTTCCGGCATCGGTGATCGAGAGCGCTCACGCCTCGGCGTTCAAGGACCTGCCGCCGGAGCGCCGCCGCGAGCTGTTCGAGCAGCTCCGGCCGTTCCTCGCGGAGTCTGAGCGCGATGTCGCCGCCGAAGACCCGTCCGTGATCGCGAAACTCGTCCGTCGTGCCGAAGAGCACCGTGCGGCGCGCGCGGCCGACGCCGGGACGGATGCCGCGGCCCGAGCCGCCGCGGATCCCGCGCGCACGGCGGTCGCGGTCGACGACGGCGATCCCCGCGACGGCGTGGACGTGCAGCGGATGCTCCTGAACGTCGGCGTCATGACGATCGTGGCGCAGCAGTTCCTGCTGTCGAGCTCGGTCGCGGCGTACTACACGGTCGGCGCCGGTTCGATCGGCATCGGCTCCGAGCCGGCGTGGGTCGGCGAGACCTATGACCCGGGCGCCGCCGGCTTCGACGGCGGCGGTGGTGCGGGCGGTTACGACGCCGGTGGCGGCGGATACGACGGCGGTGCCTTCGGCGGATTCGACGCGGGCGGCTTCGGCGGCGGGTTCGACGGCGGCGGCGGCTTCGGAGGCTGAACCCCACGCGTCGGCCGGGTGGCGGCATCCGCTCGTCGCGAACGCCGCCCCGATGTCGGGGGCGCCGCCTACGCTGGAACGGTGCAGACCACTCGATCCGTGCGGCCGTTCGAGGTCGTGAGCGAATTCGCCCCGTCGGGCGACCAGCCGCAGGCGATCGCCCAGCTGGCGGCGCGCATCAACGCCGGCGAGACCGACGTCGTGCTGCTCGGTGCGACGGGCACCGGCAAATCCGCGACGACGGCCTGGCTCGTCGAGGCCGTGCAGCGGCCGACCCTGGTGCTCGCGCACAACAAGACGCTGGCCGCGCAACTGGCGAACGAGTTCCGCGAGCTCATGCCGCACAACGCGGTGGAGTACTTCGTCAGCTACTACGACTACTACCAGCCCGAGGCGTACGTCCCGCAGACCGACACCTTCATCGAGAAGGACTCCTCGGTGAACGCCGAGGTCGAGCGGCTGCGTCACTCGACCACCAACTCGCTGCTCAGCCGGCGCGACGTGATCGTGGTCAGCACGGTCTCGTGCATCTACGGTCTCGGTGCGCCCGACGAGTACCTGCGGGCGATGGTCGCGCTGCAGGTGGGCGAGGTGTACGACCGCGACGCGCTGATCCGCAAGTTCATCGCGATGCAGTACAACCGCAACGACGTCGATTTCTCACGGGGCAACTTCCGTGTGCGCGGCGACACGATCGAGATCATCCCGGTGTACGAGGAGTACGCCATCCGCATCGAGATGTTCGGCGATGAGATCGAGGCGCTCTTCATGCTGCACCCGCTCACGGGCGATGTGGTGCAGCGGCTCGACAGCGTGCCCATCTTCCCGGCGTCGCACTACGTCGCCGGCACCGAGACGGTGCAGCGCGCCATCGGCACCATCGAGGACGAGCTCGCCGAGCGGCTGAAAGAGCTCGAGTCGCAGAACAAGCTTCTCGAGGCGCAGCGTCTGCGCATGCGCACCACGTTCGACCTCGAGATGCTGCAGCAGCTGGGATTCTGCTCAGGCATCGAGAACTACTCCCGCCACATGGACGGCCGAGCCCCCGGCGAGCCCCCGCACACGCTGCTGGACTTCTTCCCCGACGACTTCCTCATGGTCATCGACGAGTCGCACGTCACCGTGCCGCAGATCGGGGCGATGTACGAGGGCGATGCCTCGCGCAAGCGCACGCTGGTCGAGCACGGGTTCAGGCTGCCGAGCGCTCTCGACAACCGGCCGCTGCGGTGGGACGAGTTCAAGAACCGGGTCGGCCAGACCGTGTACCTGTCCGCGACGCCGGGCCGCTACGAGATGGGGATCGCAGACGGCGTCGTTGAGCAGATCATCCGTCCGACCGGCCTCATCGACCCCGAGATCGTCGTGAAGCCCTCGAAGGGGCAGATCGACGACCTTCTCGAAGAGATCCGGCTGCGCGCGTCCCGCGACGAGCGCGTGCTCGTCACGACGCTCACGAAGAAGATGGCCGAAGAGCTGACCGACTTCCTGGGCGAGCACGGTGTGCGGGTGCGCTACCTCCACTCCGACGTCGACACGCTGCGCCGTGTCGAGCTGCTCAGCGAGCTGCGAGCCGGCGTCTACGACGTGCTCGTCGGCATCAACCTCCTCCGCGAGGGCCTGGACCTGCCCGAGGTGTCGCTGGTGTCGATCCTCGACGCCGACAAGGAGGGGTTCCTCCGCAGCGGCACCTCGCTGATCCAGACGATCGGTCGCGCGGCGCGCAACGTCTCGGGCCAGGTGCACATGTACGCCGACACGATGACGGACTCGATGGCGAAGGCGATCGACGAGACCGACCGTCGTCGCGAGAAGCAGATCGCCTACAACAAGGCGAACGGCATCGATCCGCAGCCGCTGCGCAAGCGCATCGCCGACATCACCGAGGTGCTCGCGCGCGAGGCTTCAGACACCGATCGGATGCTGCGGGGCAAGGCGGCGGCGAAGACCAAGTCCGGCATGGGCAAGAGCCCGACGCCGCAGCTGCGACGAGAGGGCATCGCGGCCGAGGGCGCCGAGCAGCTGGAGGCCACGATCGCCGACCTCAGCCAGCAGATGCTCGCGGCGGCCGGCGAGCTGAAGTTCGAGCTCGCCGCGCGCCTGCGGGACGAGGTGCAGGACCTCAAGAAAGAGCTGCGCGCCATGGAGCGCGCGGGGCACGCGTAAGGCGTCCGACGGCGCCTGCGCCGCAACACGAGGCGCCGCAACACGCGCGCCGCAGCACCGGCGCCCGCGGGTCAGGGGCAGTGCAAGAGGGGCTTCGGTCCCGAGCGGTCGAAGGTGTGTCGGGTGATCGGTGCGCCGCACAGCGGACAGGCGCGCTCGGCGCGTTCGGCGGCGCTGGGTGGAGGAGCCGTCTCGTACGGTCCGACCGCGGCCGGGCCCGCCACGCGGATCAGGTTCGCGTTGAGGAAGGCGTACCAGCCGCCGGCCTCGCGCACCCGTTCGCGGAGTGGGCGGCGGGCGTCGGGGGAGGCATCCTGATCGGGCATGTTACTTAGTGTACTAATGATTAGTGCGATATAGGATACCTCCGTGACCTTGCCCACCTCCTCTCCGCCGCCCGCCGAAGCGTCGAGCGGAGTCTCCGAGAACGCGGGCACCGCTGCACTCAGCCCCGACGACCTGCTCGCACTCGACAACCAGGTCTGCTTCGCACTGGTGACGGCCGCGCGCAACGTGGTGGGGCTGTACCGGCCGATCCTGGAGCCGCTCGGCCTCACTCATCCGCAGTACCTCGTCATGCTCGCCCTGTGGGAGCGATCGCCCCGATCCCTGCGCGAGCTGGCCTCCGAACTGGCGCTCGAGCCGGCCACGCTCTCACCGCTCGTCAAGCGGCTGCAGTCGCAGGGGCTCGTGACGCGTGCCCGCCGCGGCGGCGATGAGCGTGTTCTCGACGTGGGCCTCACCGATGCCGGGTTGGCACTGCGCGAGCGAGCGCTCGACGTTCCCGGTCAGGTGATGGCGAGCGCGGGCACGGATGCCGATGCGCTCTTCGCCCTGCGCGACGCACTGCGGCCCTTCTCCGGCGCGCGCTGACGTTGCGACGGCCGCCGCTCAGAGGCCGCAGAGAAGGCGCCTCGACGGAGTCGCGAAGCGTGACCGGGGGAGTGGGCATGGTCGTCTTCGCCCATGGCGAACGGCTCCCAGGCCCCATGTCGGAGGCCCCGCCTACACTTGACTGGTGCCCATCGTCCCTGTCGCCCTGCCCGCGAACCTGCCCGCAAAGACCGTCGGCGGCACCAGCGGAAAGCTGAGCGTCCGCGGTGCCCGCGTGCACAATCTGAAGGACGTCGACCTCGACATCCCACGCGATTCGCTCGTCGTCTTCACCGGTCTGTCCGGCTCGGGCAAGTCGAGCCTCGCGTTCGACACGATCTTCGCCGAGGGCCAGCGCCGCTACGTCGAGTCGCTCAGCGCCTATGCGCGGCAGTTCCTCGGCCAGGTCGACCGGCCCGACGTCGACTTCATCGAGGGACTGAGCCCCGCGGTGTCGATCGACCAGAAGTCGACCAACCGCAACCCGCGCTCGACGGTCGGCACGATCACCGAGATCCACGACTACATGCGCCTGCTGTGGGCGCGCATCGGCGTGCCCCACTGTCCCGAGTGCGGCGAGGTCATCCAGCGCCAGACGGTGCAGCAGATCGCCGACCAGCTCGTGGAGCTCCCCGAGCGCACGCGCTACCAGATCGTCGCGCCGGTGGTGACCCAGAAGAAGGGCGAGTTCGTCGACCTCTTCAAAGAGCTCGGCGCGAAGGGCTACGCCCGGGCGATCGTCGACGGCGAGCTGATCCAGCTGGCCGAGCCGCCGGTGCTCAAGAAGAGCTACAAGCACGACATCGCGGTCGTGGTCGACCGCCTCGTCGCGGCACCCGGCATCCTCGATCGCGTCACCGACTCCGTCGAGACCGCGCTGTCGCTCGCGGGCGGCGTGTTGCAGATCAACTTCGTGGACGAAGAGGGGGATGCCGCGTGGCAGTCCTTCTCCGAGAAGCTCGCCTGCCCCAACGGCCACCCGCTGCAGCTGACCGAGATCGAGCCCCGCACGTTCTCGTTCAACGCGCCGTTCGGCGCCTGCCCGGCCTGCTCGGGCCTCGGCACCCGCATGTCCGTCGATGTCGAGCTGATGCTCGCCGACGACGAGCTGTCGATCCGCGAAGGTGTGCTCATCCCATGGACGACGCAGGGCAAGGGACTCTTCCAGTACTACGAGCGCCTGCTCGAGGGCCTCGCGAACGACCTGGGCTTCTCGCTCGACACGCCGTGGAAGAAGCTGCCCTCGGACGTCCGTGAGGCGGTGCTGCGCGGCGAGAACTACAAGGTCACCGTGCGGTGGAAGAACCGCTACGGCCGCGAGATGCGCTACTCGTCGGGTTTCGAGGGCGTCGTGCCCTACATCGAACGGCAGTACACGCAGGCCGAGTCCGACACACAGCGTCAGCGCTGGTCGGAGTACCTGCGCGAGGTGCCGTGCCCGGTGTGCGACGGCGCCCGGCTCAAGCCTGAGGTGCTGGCCGTGCAGGTGCACGGGCATTCGATCGCGGATGCCTCGCGCCTGAGTCTCGGCGAGGCGCGGGAGTACTTCGCACAGCTCACGCTGACCGAGCGCGAGGCCACGATCGCTGCCCAGGTGCTGCGCGAGATCCGCGTGCGGCTGGACTTCCTCATCCGTGTCGGCCTCGACTACCTCAGCCTGAGCCGCGCCGCCGCGACGCTGTCCGGCGGCGAGGCCCAGCGCATCCGCCTGGCGACGCAGATCGGGTCGGGCCTGACCGGCGTGCTCTACGTGCTCGACGAGCCGTCGATCGGTCTGCACCAGCGTGACAACCGCCGGCTCATCGAGACGCTGGTGGCGCTGCGCGACCTCGGCAACACGCTCATCGTCGTCGAGCACGACGAAGAGACGATCCACGCCGCCGACTGGGTCGTCGACATCGGCCCGGGTGCCGGCGTCAACGGCGGCGAGGTGGTCCACTCCGGTCCGATCGAAGAGCTCCTCGCCGACCGCGACTCGATCACCGGCGACTACCTGTCGGGGCGGCGCGCCATTCCGACGCCGAAGAAGCGCCGCAAGATCGATAAGAAGCGCCAGGTCACCGTCGTCGGCGCGCGCGAGAACAACCTCAAGAACGTCACAGTCGACTTCCCGCTCGGCGTGCTCACCGCGGTGACCGGCGTGAGCGGCTCCGGCAAGTCATCGCTGGTCAACGGCATCCTGTATCAGGTCCTCGCGACCCGTCTCAACGGCGCGCGTCGCGTGGCGGGCAAGCACACCCGCGTCACCGGTCTCGAAAACCTCGACAAGGTGGTGCACGTCGACCAGGCGCCGATCGGCCGCACGCCGCGCTCCAATCCCGCGACGTACACCGGCGTGTTCGACCGCATCCGCACCCTCTTCAGCGAGACGCCCGAGGCGAAGGTGCGCGGCTACCAGCCGGGTCGCTTCAGCTTCAACGTCAAGGGCGGACGCTGCGAGGCCTGCTCGGGTGACGGCACGATCAAGATCGAGATGAACTTCCTGCCCGACGTGTACGTCGACTGCGAGGTCTGCCACGGCAAGCGGTACAACCGCGACACGCTCGCGGTGCACTACAAGGGCAAGAACATCGCCGAGGTGCTCGAGATGCCGATCGCCGAGGCGGCGGAGTTCTTCGAGCCGATCCAGGCGATCCACCGCTACCTCAAGACGCTCGTCGACGTCGGCCTCGGGTACGTGCGGCTCGGCCAGTCCGCCACGACGCTGTCGGGCGGTGAGGCGCAGCGTGTGAAGCTCGCCACCGAGCTGCAGCGCCGTACCAACGGCCGGTCGATCTATGTGCTCGACGAGCCGACGACGGGCCTGCACTTCGAGGATGTGCGCAAGCTACTCGAGGTGCTGAACGGCCTCGTCGACAAGGGCAACACCGTCATCGTGATCGAGCACAACCTCGACGTGATCAAGTCCTCGGACTGGGTGATCGACCTCGGACCCGAGGGCGGCGCCGGCGGCGGCGAGGTCATCGCGACCGGGACTCCCGAGCAGGTGGCACGCGTCGAGGACAGCCACACCGGAATGTTCCTCGCCGAGGTGCTGGGAGTGAGCGCGCCCGCGGAGCTCGTCGGGGCCCGCAAGGCCGGCTGAGCGGCATGGCGCGTTCCGCTCCCACGGTCCCGTACAAGCCGAATCCGGGCGAGATCCCCACCAATCCCGGGGTCTACCGGTTCCGCGATCGTGACGGGCGCGTGCTGTACGTCGGCAAGGCGAAGAACCTCCGCGCCCGCCTGTCGAACTATTTCGCTCCGCTGCACACGCTCCACGAGCGCACCCGCCGCATGGTGACGACCGCGGCATCGGTGGAGTGGACCGTCGTCGCGACCGACGTCGACTCGCTGCAACTCGAGTACCAGTGGATCAAGGAGTTCGATCCGCCGTTCAACGTCCGCTACAAGGACGACAAGTCCTACCCGTTCATGGCGATCACGCTCGCGGACGAGGCGCCGCGGGTGATCGTGACCCGCAACCGCCGCATCCCCGGCGCGAAGTACTTCGGTCCGTACCCGAAAGTGTGGGCGGTGCACGACACGATCGACCTGATGATCAAGGTCTTCCCGATCCGCACCTGCAGCGACGCGTCGTACAAGAAGGCCATGGCCACAGGCCGCCCGTGCTTTCCGGGCCAGATCGGGCGCTGCGGAGGGCCCTGCTCGATGAAGGTGACGATCGAGGAGCACCGCGCGATCGTCGACGACTTCATCGCCTTCATGTCGGGTGGCGATCAGCGCTTCACGAAACAGCTGACGGCGCGCATGCGCGAGGCCGCGGCGGCGATGGACTACGAGGCAGCCGCGGTGTACCGCGACCGCCTGCACTCGATCGACGCGGTGCTGAACAAGAGCGCGCTCGTGCTCGCACCTGACACCGACGCCGACCTGTTCGGCATCGCCGAGGACGAGCTCGCCGCCACGGTGCAGCATTTCGTGATCCGCGGCGGCCGCGTGCGCGGTGTGCGCGCCACGACGATCGAGAAGGAGATCGACATCTCCGACGGCGATCTCGTCGATCAGGTGATCCAGCGCACGTACGGCAACGCCGCGGGCGCCGACATCCCGAAGCAGGTGCTGGTGCCGTCGATGCCGGAGGACGCGGCTGACCTCGAGGAGTGGCTGCGTACCCGGCGAGGCAAGAGCGTGACGATCCAGGTCGCGCAGAGGGGCCGCAAGGCCGACCTCATGCGCACCGCCACCCTCAACGCCCAGCAGGCGCTGATGCTCCACAAGACGCGGCGCACCAGCGACTACGTCGCCCGCAGCCAGGCGCTCACCGACCTCCAGGAGGCGCTCGACCTCGCCGAGGCGCCCTTGCGCATCGAGTGCTTCGACGTGTCGCACCTGAGCGGCACCAACGTCGTGGCGTCGATGGTCGTCTTCGAGGACGGACTGCCCCGCAAGGACCAGTACCGCTCGTTCGGCGTGCCCGAGACCACCGACGACACCGACTCGCTCTACCAGGTGCTCACGCGCCGGCTCGCGTATCTCGACCGCCCGGAGGAGAACGAGACGGCGGCCGTGCCCGACGTGACCTCCGACGAGACCGTCGTCACCGAGCGGCGGCGTCCGCGCTTCGCCTACCGCCCGCAGTTGCTGGTGGTCGACGGCGGCAAGCCCCAGGTCGAGGCGGCAGCCCGGGCGCTCCGCGACGCCGGCCACGAGGAGATCGCCCTGTGCGGCATCGCCAAGCGGCTGGAGGAGGTCTGGCTGCCGGGCGAGGAGTACCCGGTCATCCTGCCCCGCACCTCGGAGGCCCTGTACCTGCTGCAGCGCCTGCGCGACGAGGCGCATCGCTTCGCGATCACCCACCAGCGCAAGCGGCGGCGCCGCGACATCCAGAGCGTGCTGGCCGAGATTCCGGGCCTCGGCGAAGCCCGCATCAAAGCGCTGCTGCGGCACTTCGGTTCGGTCGCGGCGCTGCGCAAGGCGACTCCCGAAGAGATCGCGGAGCTGCCTGGCGTCGGGCCGAAGCTCGCGGCGGCGATTCACGCCCATCTGACGGAGCCGGCTCCTGTCACCAGTGGGTAGGCTTGCCCGACGGGGGTGGTCATGGGCGAGGCGACGCGTCACGACGTCGGAGAAATGCTGATCGTCACGGGGATGTCGGGGGCAGGGCGATCGACCGCGGCGAACTCGCTGGAGGACCTCGACTGGTACGTGGTCGACAATCTGCCGCCGCAGATGCTCAAGCCGCTGCTCGACCTGACGGAGCTTGCCGGGGGAGTGCTGCCCCGGGTCGCCGTCGTGGTCGACGTGCGCGGGCGCGACCTGTTCTCCGATCTTCCCGCTGCGATGCGGGCGCTCCGCGACCGCCGGCAGATCCGGGTCATGTTCCTCGATGCCTCGGACGAGGTGCTCGTCCGCCGGTTCGAAGCGGTGCGGCGCCCTCACCCGCTGCAAGGCGGCGGGACCATCCTCGACGGCATCCGTCGCGAGCGTGCGCGCCTCGCCGCCGTCCGCGAGGGCGCCGACATCATCATCGACACGTCGTCGTACAACATCCACCAGCTGGCGACGAAGGTCGCCGACCTGTTCACCGAGGAAGGGTCGGCGCGGCACACGCTCACGCTGCAGAGCTTCGGCTTCAAGTACGGCCTGCCCCCGGACGCCGATCTCGTGGCCGACATGCGGTTCCTGCCGAACCCGTTCTGGGACGAGAAGCTGCGGCCGTTCACGGGCGAGGACGCGGAGGTGCGGGACTACGTGCTCGCACAGGAGGGGGCCGCCGACTTCCTCGACGCGTACAGCGCGGCACTGCGACCCGTGCTCGAGGGGTACCAGCGCGAGAACAAGAGCCATTCGGTCGTCGCCGTCGGATGCACCGGTGGCAAACATCGGTCGGTGGTGATGGTGCGCGAGCTCGCTGAGCGCCTCGCGGCGGTGCCCGGCGTGGCCGTTCGTGTCACGCATCGCGATCTCGGGCGGGAGTGATGCGGCCACCGGCCGGACCGGCCGGTAGGGTGGAGGGTCGTTCCCGAAAGACCCGCGAAGGAGTCCCGTGTCGCTGACCGCTGACGTGAAGGCCGAGCTGATCACCGTGCGAGACCCGCGCCCCACCGCGCGGGTCGCCGAGCTCACGTCGCTGCTGCGATTCTCGGGAGGCCTGCACTCGATCGCGAACCGCGTCGCGGTCGAGGCCGAACTGGACTCCGACATCCTGGCCAGGCGCACCGCCCGCGACCTCGTCGAGCTGTACGGCGTGCGGCCCGAGCTCGTGCACGTCCAGGGCTCGGGTGCCCGCACCGGCAGCCACTACGCCGTGCGCGTCATCGAAGGCGGCGAGACGCTCGCCCGCCAGACCGGCCTGCTCGACCAGCGGCGGCGACCCGTCCGCGGGCTTCCCAACAAGCTCACCACCGGCTCGCGCGGGGATCTCGCCGCGATCTGGCGGGGCGCATTCCTCGCCGCCGGCACGCTCACCGACCCGGGCCGCTCCGCCGCCCTGGAGATCACCTGCCCGTCGTCCGAGGCCGCGATGGCGCTCGTGGGCGCGGCCCACCGCCTCGGCATCGCAGGCAAGGCCCGCGAGGTGCGCGGCATCCCGCGGGTCGTCGTGCGCGAGGGAGAGGCGATCCGTGCCGCCCTCGCCGCGATGGGCGCGATGCGCGCCGCGGCCGACTGGGACCAGATGCGTCAGCGCCGCGAGGTGCGGGCGGGCGTCAACCGGCTCGTGAACTTCGACGACGCCAACCTTCGTCGCTCGGCGCAGGCCGCCGTGGCCGCCTGCGCGCGCGTCGAGCGCGCCCTCGCCATCCTCGGCGACGAGGTGCCGGAGCACCTCCGCCAGGCCGGCGATCTGCGCCTCGCGCATCGCGACGCGAGCCTGGACGAGCTGGGACACCACGCTGACCCGCCGCTGACGAAGGATGCCGTGGCCGGCCGCATCCGCCGGCTCCTCGCGATGGCCGACAAGAAGGCCGAGATCGAGGGCCTGCCCGGCACGGAGTCGGCCGTGCCCGCCGGCATCGAGGACTGATACCGCGCGATCCGCGGGGACCGTGTTCCACACGTCACAGTGGGAAGCAACCCCGTCGCCCAGGCGTTGCCGCTCAGTAGGATGATTCCGTCACCCTCGCAGCGCCGGGGACTTCGGCGCGCGCCGACAGGAAGAAGAGAACATGGCGAAGTACACCTTGCCCGACCTCCCTTACGACTACGCCGCCCTCGACCCGCACATCAGCGGCAAGATCATGGAGCTGCACCACAGCAAGCACCACCAGGCGTACGTCACCGGCGCGAACACCGCGCTGGAGCAGCTGGCCGAGGCGCGTGAGTCCGGCAACCTGGCGAACGTGAACAAGCTCGAGAAGGACCTCGCGTTCAACCTCGGCGGGCACGTCAACCACTCGATCTTCTGGACCAACCTGTCGCCCGAGGGCGGCGGAGAGCCCGAGGGCGAGCTGCGCGCCGCGATCGACGAGTTCTTCGGCGGCTTCGACAAGTTCCAGGCGCACTTCACCGCCGCCGCGACCGGCATCCAGGGCTCCGGCTGGGCCGTCCTCAGCTGGGACCCGATCGGCGAGCAGCTCATCATCCAGCAGCTGTTCGACCAGCAGAGCAACACCGCGCAGGGCACGATCCCGGTGTTCCAGCTCGACATGTGGGAGCACGCCTTCTACCTGGACTACCTCAACGTCAAGGCTGACTACGTCAAGGCTGTCTGGAACATCGCGAACTGGCAGAACGTGGCCCAGCGTCTCGACGCCGCCCGTCAGAAGACCTCGGGCCTGCTGGTACTGTCCTAATAGGCGCGGCCGTCCCGGCGGGACTGCCCGCCGGGACGCCGTTGTCCTCGTTCGCATCGCACCAACCGCGCACTCGCGCACGACACATCTCAGGAGAAACTCCGTGACTGTCAAGATCGGCATCAACGGCTTCGGCCGCATCGGACGCAACTACCTCCGCGCGGCTCTCGCGCAGGGTGCGGACCTCGAAATCGTGGCGGTGAACGACCTCACCGACAACAAGACGCTCGCCCACCTGCTGAAGTACGACTCGGTCGGCGGCCCGCTGAGCGAGTCCGTCTCGTACGACGGCGACTCGATCACCGTCGGCGGCAAGGCCATCAAGGTCTTCGAAGAGCGCGACCCCGCGAACCTGCCCTGGGGCGAGCTCGGCGTCGACATCGTCATCGAGTCGACGGGACGCTTCACCAAGGCCGACGACGCCAAGAAGCACATCGCCGGCGGCGCCAAGAAGGTCCTCATCTCCGCTCCTGCGACCGGCGACGACGTCACCATCGTCATGGGCGTCAACGAGGGCGAGTACGACCCCGAGAACCACGTGATCATCTCGAACGCGTCGTGCACCACGAACTGCCTCGCGCCCCTGGCGAAGGTCTTCAACGACGCGTTCGGCATCGAGCGCGGCTTCATGATGACCGCTCACGCGTACACGGCCGACCAGAACCTGCAGGACGGACCCCACAGCGATCTGCGCCGTGCCCGCGCCGCCGCGATCAACATCGTGCCCGCGTCGACCGGTGCGGCCAAGGCCATCGGCCACGTGCTGCCCGAGCTGAACGGCAAGCTGAGCGGCTCCTCCTACCGCGTGCCGGTGCCGACGGGCTCGATCGTCGACCTGACGATCGTCACGCCGACCGAGGGTCTCACGGTCGAGCAGGTCAACGAGGCGTACAAGGCGGCTGCCGCCGAGGGCCGCCTCGCCGGGTACCTCGAGTACACCGAGGACCCGATCGTCTCCAGCGACATCCAGCTGAACCCGCACTCGTCGATCTTCGACTCGGAGCTGACGAACGTCAGCGGCAACCTGGTCAAGGTGTCGGCCTGGTACGACAACGAGTGGGGCTACTCCAACCGTCTCGTCGACCTCACCGAGTACGTGGCCGAGCGCCTCTAAGCGATCTCCCATGGCTCTGCGCACCCTCGATTCGCTGGGTTCGCTCGCAGGCAAGCGCGTCATCGTCCGCTGTGACCTCAACGTTCCCCTCAAGGACGCGGTCATTGCGGACGATGGCCGTGTGCGGGCATCCCTTCCCACGCTCAACGCCCTGATCAACCAGGGCGCACGGCTCGTCGTCTGCTCGCACCTCGGCCGCCCCGAGGGTGCGCCGGACGCGAAGTACAGCCTCGCCCCGGTCGCACAGCGGCTGGCGGAGCTGCTCGGCAAGCCCGTCGCGTTCGCCCGCGACACCGTCGGCGAGTCCGCCCACGAGGCCGTCGCGGCGCTCGAGGACGGCGACGTCGCGGTCATCGAGAACCTCCGGTTCAACCCGGGTGAGACCGCGAAGGACGAGGGGGAGCGCCGCGCCTTCGCCGAACAGCTCGCCGGCCTCGGTGACGCACTCGTCTCGGACGGCTTCGGCGTGGTCCACCGCAAGCAGGCCTCGGTGTACGACCTCGCCGAGATCCTGCCGTCCGCGGCCGGTCTGCTGATCGCCACCGAGCTCGACGTCCTCGATCGCCTCACCGAGAATCCCGAGCGGCCCTACACGGTCGTCCTCGGCGGCTCGAAGGTCAGCGACAAGCTGGGCGTCATCTCGCATCTGCTTCCCCGCGTGGACCGGCTGCTCATCGGCGGCGGAATGCTCTTCACGTTCCTCGCCGCCCAGGGGCACAAGGTCGGCTCGAGTCTGCTCGAGGCCGACCAGCTCGACACCGTGCGCGAGTACATGCGCCGCGCCGAGGAGTCGGGAGTGGAGCTCGTGCTGCCGACCGACGTCGTGGTGGCCTCGAAATTCGGCGCCGACGCGGAGCATGTGGTGACGCGCGCCGATCAGATCGAAGAGACGCCGTTCGGGGCATCCGGTCTGGGACTCGACATCGGCCCCGACACTGCGGCGCGCTTCGCGGACCTCGTCCGCGGGTCGAAGACGGTCTTCTGGAACGGCCCGATGGGCGTCTTCGAGCTCGCGCCGTTCGCGGCAGGCACCAAGGCTGTCGCGCAGGCGCTCACCGAGGTCGACGGCCTTTCGGTCGTCGGCGGGGGAGACTCCGCCGCGGCGGTCCGCCAGCTCGGGTTCACCGACGACGCCTTCGGTCACATCTCGACCGGCGGCGGCGCCAGCCTCGAGTTCCTCGAGGGCAAGAAGCTCCCCGGACTGGAGGTCCTCGGATGGCAGTAGACAGCGCTGGTTCAACGACTGCTGCGCAGACCAGGCGCACCCCGCTCATCGCCGGCAACTGGAAGATGAACCTCGACCATCTGCAGGCGGTCGCGTTCGTCCAGAAGCTGCATTGGACACTCAAGGATGCGAAGCACGAGGATGGCTCGGTCGAGGTGGCGGTCTTCCCGCCGTTCACCGACATCCGCACCGTGCAGACCCTCCTCGACGCCGACAAGATCCCGTTCGCCCTGGGCGCGCAGGACATTTCGTCGCACGACTCCGGCGCCTACACGGGCGAGGTCTCCGGCGCCTTCCTCGCGAAGCTCGACAACCGCTACGTGATCATCGGCCACTCCGAGCGCCGCGAGTACCACCACGAGGGCGACGACCTCGTCGCCGCAAAGGTGCAGGCAGCGCTGAAGCACGGGCTGGTCCCCGTGATCTGCGTGGGCGAGACGGCGGACGACCTCGAGAAGCACGGCGCCAGCGCCGTGCCGGTGGGCCAGCTCCAGATCGCACTCGAAGGCGTGAAGCCGGATGCCGACATCGTGGTGGCCTACGAGCCCGTGTGGGCGATCGGCTCCGGCCAGGCCGCGACGCCCGAGCAGGCGCAGGAGGTCTGTGCGAAGCTCCGCGAGGTCATCGCCGAGAAGCTCGGACCGGATGCCGCGGCCCGCACCCGCGTGCTCTACGGCGGGTCGGTGAAGGCCGCGAACATCGCGAGCTTCATGCGCGAGCCCGATGTGGACGGTGCGCTGGTGGGCGGCGCGAGCCTCGTCGTCGACGAGTTCGCGGCGATCATCCGCTACCAGAAGCACGTCGGCGTCTGACGCCGTTGCCGGCCGGCGGCGGGGGATTCCTCACCGCCGGCCGGCGTACACGTATACTTGACCCTTGTGCGACCGGCGCCCGATCGCAGCGAAAGGCTTCAACGACTGTGCAGATCCTCGAGTTCGTCCTGCAGGTGCTCCTCGGCATCACGAGTCTCCTGCTGACCCTCCTCATCCTGCTCCACAAGGGCCGCGGTGGCGGCCTCTCCGACATGTTCGGCGGCGGCATGACGTCCGCTCTCGGCTCGTCGGGCCTGGCAGAGCGCAACCTCAACCGCTTCACCGTGGTGCTCTCGCTGGTGTGGTTCGCATCCATCGTGGCGCTCGGCCTGATCACGAAGTTCCAGGCCATCTGATGGCTACCGGAGGCAACGCGATCCGCGGCACCCGTGTCGGTGCCGGTCCGATGGGCGAGCAGGATCATGGCTACCACGCCGAGCGCGTGGCGATCTCGTACTGGGACGCCCTGGGCAACGAGACGGTCCGCTACTTCGCGGCGGGCATCCCCGAAGAGGAGATCCCCGAGACGATCGACTCGCCGCACTCCGGCCTGCCGGCCGGCCGCGACAAGGAGAATCCTCCCGCTGTCGCCAAGACCGAGCCGTACAAGACCCACCTCGCGTACGTGAAGGAGCGCCGCACCGAAGAGGAAGCCGAGACGCTCCTCGACGACGCGCTGCAGCAGCTGCGCGACAGGCGCGGTCAGGGCTGACGAGCAGGGCTGACGAGCCCAGACAGACAGATGAGAAGAGCGGATGCCGAGGCATCCGCTCTTCTTCGTCTGCGGGTATCAGTACTCGCGGTCGATGAGCTCCGGCGGCACCTGGGAGGCGGCGGCCTGGTCGACGAAGAACGTCGTGCGCTTGCGGCCCTTCGCGCCGGCGGCGGGGACGCTCGCGTAGCTGGCACCGGCCAGGGCGAGTCCGAGCGCAGCCGCCTTGTCGGTGCCTGACAGCACGAGCCACACCCGCTTGGAGCTGTTGATGACGGGACGGGTCATCGTGATCCGCTCCGGCGGAGGCTTGGGGGAGTCGCGCACCGCGACCACCGAGCGATCCGTGATCTGGATCTCGGCGCGGTCGGGAAACAGCGACGCGATGTGTCCATCCGGACCGACTCCGAGAAAGCAGACGTCGAACGAGGGCCACGCGCCTTCGGCGCCGGGGAAGCGGGCGAGCTCCTCGGCGTATGCGGTGGCGGCGGCATCCAGATCCACGCCGTCATCGGTGCTGAGCATGGCGTGGATGTTCTCCGCCGGGATGTCCAGACCGTCCAGGAACGCTTCACGCGCCTGGCGGTCGTTGCGCTTGGCGTCGGCGCGGGGGACGAAACGCTCGTCGCTCCACCAGAAGTGGACGCGCGACCAGTCGATGCGGGCCGCACGCGGGTTGCGTCCTGCTGCGGCGAGCACGGCCGCACCCATCACCCCGCCCGTCAGGGAGATGTGAGCGAGCTTGCCCTCGTCGACGCGCTTGGCGACCCGGCTCAGGAAGCGCGGAACGACGGAATCGACGAGCGCAGCGGGATCGGAACTGATGATGACACGTTTCTCGGCCCAGCCCTCAGGCATCCGTCTTCGTCCTGTCCGTCACCCGCGCACCGTCCATCAGGCCTGCGTCCCCTTCGTCGCCGGAGGGTTGAGCAGCTGCCAGCCCTCGGTGATCACTCGACCATACAGGACGTCCGGATCGAGCCGACGGAGCTCCTCGGCGAGGCACTCGCGCAGTGTCCGGCGCGGGAACGCCAGGTCGTGCGTGGGCTGCCCCGGCTGAGTGAGGATCGCCACACCGGGCGTCGGGCGCTCCAGGAGCACCTCGCCGCTCGGGCGCACCAGCGCGACGGACTTGATGCCGTGCGGCCACTCCTCGGCGTCGAGATACGCCCAGTCGACAGGAACGTCGAGGGTGAGGCGCAGCCAGGCCGCGAGGAGCGCGGTCGAGGGCGAGTCTGCCGCGCCACGCACCCGCACGCCGACGACCGGCTCGTACGGCGGCTGGTCCAGGATCGCGGCCAGCTGCTCGCGCCAGCGCGTCAACCGCGTCCACGCGAGGTCGGTGTCGCCGGGGGCGTACTGCTCGCCGAGGTCCGCGACCCAGGCCGACGGGTCGGACTTGGTCGCAGCATCCGTGATCCGGCGCTGCGCGATCCGTCCGATGGAGGTCTTCGAGATGTTGTCGGGTGTGCGGTTCGGCCACCAGACCACGACGGGTGCGTCGGGGAGCAGGAGCCCCGTCACCAGGCTCTCGAGGTTCGAGTGACCGGCGTCGCCATAGGCCCGCAGCATCACGACCTCGCTGGCGCCGGCGTCGCCGCCGACGCGGATCTGCGCGTCCAGGCGCGGCTCCGCGTCGTAGCCGTCGGGGATCAGCAGCACGATGACCCGCATCGGGTGCTCGCGCGACGCGTCGTTCGCCGCCTCGATGACCTCTTCGACAGCGCCCTCACGGGTGAGGATGACGAGGGTCAGCACGCGGCCGAGCGCGACCGCGCCGCCCTCCTCGCGCACGTTGACGAGCGCACGCGAGATCTTGCTGACAGTGGTGTCGGGAAGATCGACGATCACGGCCGCCTCCAGGTTCGTCCGTCGCGGGCGAGCATCTCGTCCGCGGATTCCGGGCCCCACGACCCGGGTGAGTACTGTTCGAGCGGGCCACCCTGGGCCTCCCAGAACTGTTCGATCGGATCGAGGATCTTCCAGGACAGCTCGACCTCTTCGTGCCGCGGGAACAGCGGCGGGTCGCCGAGCAGCACGTCGAGGATGAGGCGCTCGTAGGCTTCGGGGCTCGCCTCGGTGAACGCGTGCCCGTAGCCGAAGTCCATCGTGACGTCGCGCACCTGGGCACCGGCACCGGGCACCTTCGAGCCGAAGCGGATCGTGACGCCCTCGTCGGGCTGCACACGGATCACCAGGGCGTTCTGCCCCTGACCCGACGTCTGGCTGCGCGAGAACAGCAGCTCGGGCGCGCGCTTGAAGACCACAGCGATCTCGGTGACGCGGCGGCCGAGGCGCTTGCCGGTGCGAAGGTAGAACGGCACGCCCGCCCAGCGACGGGTGTTCACCTCGAGGGTGACGGCGGCGTACGTCTCGGTCGTCGAGCGAGGGTTCATGCCGTCCTCCTCGAGGAAGCCGAGCACCTTCTCGCCGCCCTGCCAGCCGCCCGCGTACTGACCGCGCGCGGTCGAGCGCGCGAGGTCCTCCGGCAGAGTGACGGCGGCGAGCACCTTCTCCTTCTCGGCGCGGAGGTCCTTCGCGTCGAACGAGATGGGCTCCTCCATCGCCGTCAGCGCCATCAGCTGCAGCAGGTGGTTCTGGATCACGTCGCGCGCAGCGCCGACGCCGTCGTAGTAGCCGGCACGGCCGCCCACGCCGATGTCTTCGGCCATCGTGATCTGCACGTGGTCGACGTAGTTGCGGTTCCAGATCGGCTCGTACAGCTCGTTGGCGAAGCGCAGGGCCAGGATGTTCTGGACCGTCTCCTTGCCGAGGTAGTGGTCGATGCGGAAGATCGAATCCGTCGGGAACGCCGAGCGGAGCACGTCGTTCAGCGCCCGTGCCGACTCCTGGTCGTGCCCGAACGGCTTCTCGATCACGACACGCCGCCAGCGGTCCGGCTGGTCGGCGGTGTCGTCGACGAGGCCCGACGACTTCAGCTGCTCGGCCACCAGCGGGAACGCCTTGGGCGGGATCGAGAGGTAGAACGCGTGGTTGCCCATCGTGCCGCGCTCGGTGTCGAGCCGGTTGACGGTCTCTTTCAGGCGTCGGAACGCGTCAGGGTCGTCGAACTCGCCCGACACGAAGCGGATGCCCTGGAGCAGCTGCTGCCATGTCTCGTCGCGGAACTCGGTGCGCGCATGCTGGCGCACCGCGTCGTAGACGACCTGGGCGAAGTCCTGATCCGCCCAATCGCGGCGCGCGAAGCCGACGAGCGCGAACCCGGGAGGCAGCAGACCGCGGTTGGCGAGGTCGTAGACGGCGGGCATGAGCTTCTTGCGGGAGAGGTCTCCCGTGACGCCGAAGATGACGAGCGCGCTCGGACCGGCGATGCGGTTGAGGCGACGGTCTTCGGGGTCGCGCAACGGGTTGTGCCCGCGCGAGATCTCGACGGTCATGTGGGGCTCGAACTCCTACTGGGCCGCTTCGAAGAGCGAGAGCACTTCGATCTGGGGATCGGTGAGGGTCAGGGTCACGACGGGTCGGCCGTGGCCATCGGCGAGAACGGCCGCATCTCCTGCGGCCTGCGCCTGGATGAGCTGGCCGAACGTGAACGGCCGGCCAGGGATCTCGAGGTCGACGTCCGACTGCTCGAGGATCTGCAGGAAGACGCCGTTCGCGGGGCCGCCCTTGTGGTACTGCCCGGTCGAGTGCAGGAACCGCGGTCCCCAGCCGAACGTCGTGGGACGACCGGAGTCGGCGGCGACCAGTTCGCGCAGGCCTGCGAGCTGCGACAGCTCGAGCCGGTTGACGTAGGCGTGGATCGCGACATAGCCGTCCTCGGGCAGTCGTGCCCACAGCGCGTCGAGCACGCCGGCGACGGTTCCGGATGCCGCGAGTGCCGGTTCCGACACGCGCACCTCGACGCCTTCCACGGCGAACGCGGGGGCGGTGGGTGCGGGGCGCGCGTCGAGGAGGCCGCGCGCAGCGACCTTGGCGGACTCGACATCGGGCTGATCGAAGGGATTGATGCCCAGCATCCGTCCCGCGATCGCCGTGGCGTACTCCCAGACCACCAGCTGCGCGCCGAGCGAGCCGCTGACGAGCAGCTCGCCCTCGTGGTGCTCGAACAGGTGGAACTGCTTCGCCTCGTCGACGAACCGGACGATCTGCAGGTCGGCGGGCTTCGTGTCGACCTCGGGTGAGACCGGCAGCAGGACGACGGGCAGGATGCCGGTGCCCTCCTTGCCGGTCGACTCGGCGACGAGCTGCTCGATCCAGTCCGGCAGACCCACGATGTGCGTGCCGTCGGTGACGAGACCCAGCTTGTCCCTGCGGGGCTGGCCGCCGGCGATCGCGGCCGCGAGCACGAGCGCGGGGTTGTCGGGGCTGTCGATGGACACCTCGAGCAGCGTCGCCTCCGCCTCGTCGAGGAGCTCGGAGATGTCGGCGCCCGCGAGACCCGACGGCACCAGCCCGAAGGCGGTCAGGGCCGAGTAGCGGCCGCCGACCGTCGGGTCGGCGTTGAAGACGGTGTAGCCGTCCGCGCGGGCGTCCTGGTCCAGCGGCGAGCCCGGGTCGGTCACGACGATGATCCGCTCGGCGGGGTCGATGCCGAGGTCGCGGAAGGCGGCCTCGAAGGCGCGCTTGGCGGAATCGGTCTCGACCGTCGATCCCGACTTCGACGAGACGACCAGCGCGGTGCGGGTGAGGTCGCCGGCCTGGGAGTCGCCGTCGATCGCGGCCAGCACTTGGCCGGGAGCCGTGGAGTCCAGGATCACCAGCGGCACACCGGAGGTCTGCGCGATGACCTCGGGAGCGAGCGACGAACCGCCCATGCCCGCGAGCACGATCCGCGTGACGTTCCGCGCGCGCAGCCGCTCGCGGAGAGCCAGGATCTCCGGCACGAGCGGGCGGGCGACGCTGACGGCCTCGACCCAGCCGAGGCGACGCGACGCCTCGTCCTCGGCCGCGGAACCCCACAGCGACGCGTCGCCGCCGGTGATGCCCGACGCCACGAGGCTCGCGACGAGCTCGGGCAGCGTGGCCTCGACGACGGACTTGACGTGTCCGCTCAGATGGATGTCGAAGCTCATCGGGTGGCCTGGAGCGCGTCCTCGAGCGCCGTCTTCACGGTGCCCTGCAGGTCGTGCCAGGAGGCGATGAACTTGTCGACCCCTTCGTCTTCGAGCACCTGGGTCACGTCCGCGAAGTCCACGCCGACCGCGGCGAGGCGGTCGAAGACCTCGTGCGCGGCCGCGTAGGTGCCGGTGACCGCGTCCCCGGCGATCTGGCCGTGGTCGAAGGTCGCCTCGAGCGTCTTCTCGGGCATGGTGTTGACGGTGCCGCGGGCGACGAGCTCGGTCACGTAGAGGGTGTCGGGCAGCGAGGGGTCCTTGACGCCGGTCGAGGCCCAGAGCGGCCGCTGGACGTGGGCGCCGGCATCCGTCAGCGCCTTCGCGCGGTCGGTGGCGAACTCCTGCTCGAACAGCTCGTACGCGAGGCGGGCGTTCGCCACGCCGGCGAGCGACTTGAGCGCCGTGGCCTCCTCGGTGCCGACGGCGACGAGCCGCTTGTCGACCTCGGTGTCCACGCGCGAGACGAAGAACGACGCCACCGAGTGGATCTTCGAGATGTCGTGGCCGTTCGCCTGGGCCTGCTCGAGCCCCGACAGGTAGGCGTCGATGACCTCGGAGTAGCGCTCCAGGCTGAAGATCAGCGTGACATTGACCGAGATGCCCTCGGCCAGCACCGCGGTGATGGCCGGCAGTCCGGCCTTCGTCGCGGGGATCTTGATGTGCACGTTGGGGCGGTCGACCTTCGCCCACAGCTCCTTGGCCTGCGCGATCGTCGCGTCGGTGTCGTGGGCCAGGTCGGGGGAGACCTCGATCGACACGCGACCGTCGATGCCGTCGGTCGCGTCGTAGACCGGGCGGAAGATGTCCGCCGCGTCGCGCACGTCGTCGGTGGTCGCGGCGAAGATCGCATCGTCGACCGACGCGCCGGCCGCGGCGAGCTCCGAGATCTGCGCGGCGTACGCGTGGCCGCCGCCGCCGATGGCGCCCTGGAAGATCGTCGGGTTCGTCGTGACGCCGCTGACGTTGCGCGTCGAGATGAGCTCGGTCAGATTGCCCGACGTGATGCGCTCGCGCGACAGGTCGTCGAGCCAGATGCTCACGCCCTCGGCGACCAGCTTCTCAGTGGGGGTGCTCATGCTGCCTTCTCCTCGTGCTTACTCTGCCGACGAAGCGGCCGCGATGGTGGCGCGGGCGGCTTCGACGACGGCGTCGGCGGTGATGCCGAACTTCTGGAACAGGGTCTTGTAATCGGCCGACGCACCGAAGTGGTCGATCGCGACGGAGCGGCCGGCGTCGCCGACGATGCCGCGCCAGGTGAGCGCCGAGCCGGCCTCGACCGACACGCGCGCCTTCACCGCGGTGGGGAGGACCTTCTCGCGGTAGGCGGCATCCTGCTCGTCGAACCACTCCAGCGACGGCGCCGACACCACGCGGGCGTTCACGCCCTCGGCGGCCAGCGTCTCGCGGGCGGAGACCGCCAGCTGCACCTCGGAGCCCGTCGCGATGAGGATGACGTCGGGCGTGCCGCCCGGCGCCTCGGCGAGGACGTACGCGCCCTTCGCGACGCCGTCCGTCGACGCGAAGACGTCACCGTCAGCCTCGGCCGTGCCCCGCTCGAACACCGGGATGTTCTGACGGGTGAGCGCGATGCCCACAGGTCCCCCCTGCCGACGCACGATCTCGAGCCATGCGGCCGAGGTTTCGTTCGCATCGGCCGGGCGCACGACGGTGAAGTTCGGGATGGCGCGCAGCGTGGCGAGCTGCTCGACCGGCTGGTGGGTGGGCCCGTCCTCGCCGAGCGCGACCGAGTCGTGCGTCCACACGAAGATCGACGGGATGTCCATCAGCGCGGCGAGTCGCACCGAGGGGCGCATGTAGTCGCTGAAGATCAGGAACGTGCCGCCGAACGGGCGGGTCGGGCCGTGCAGCTTGATGCCGTTGACGATCGCGCCCATCGCGTGCTCGCGGATGCCGAAGTGCAGCACGCGGCCGTAAGGGTCGCCCGACCACTCGTGGGTCGACCACTCGGCCGGAATGAACGACTTCGCGTCCTTGATCGTCGTGAGGTTCGACTCGGCGAGGTCGGCGGAGCCGCCCCACAGCTCCGGCAGCTCGGCGGCGAGGGCGTTGATCACGATGCCCGACGCGGCGCGCGTGGAGACGTCCTTGCCGGCCTCGAACGAGGGGAGAGCGGATGCCACATCATCGGGCAGGTCGCCGGCCTCGAGGCGGTCGAACAGCGCCTTGCGCTCGGGGTTCGCCGCCGCCCAGGCGTCGAACGACTCCTGCCAGACCGCGCGCTCGTCGGCGGCGCGGTCCTTCAGCGAGCGGGTGTGAGCCAGGATGTCGTCGGCGACGACGAAGGACTGCTCGGGGTCGAAGCCGAGCACCTTCTTCGTCGCGGCGAGCTCGTCGCCGCCCAGCGCAGAGCCGTGGATCTTGCCGGTGTTCTGCTTGCCGGGCGACGGCCAGCCGATGATGGTGCGGAGGATGATGAGCGACGGCTTGGCCGTCTCGCCCTGCGCCGCCTCGAGCGCGGCGAACAGCTCGGCGACATCCTCGACGTACTCGCCCGACTTCTTCCAGTCGACGACCTGCACCTGCCAGCCGTAGGCCTCGTAGCGCTTCGCGACGTCCTCGGTGAAGGCGACGTTGGTGTCGTCCTCGATCGAGATCTGGTTCGAGTCGTAGATCGCGATGAGGTTGCCGAGAGCCTGGTGACCGGCGAGCGACGAGGCCTCGGAGGTGATGCCCTCCTGCAGGTCGCCGTCGCCGGCGATCACGTAGATGTGGTGGTCGAAGGGCGACGTGCCGGCGGCGGCGTCCGGATCGAACAGGCCGCGCTCGTAGCGGGCGGCGTACGCGAAGCCGACGGCCGACGCCAGGCCCTGGCCGAGCGGGCCGGTCGTGATCTCGACGCCCTTGGTGTGCCCGTACTCCGGGTGGCCGGGCGTGAGCGAGCCCCAGGTGCGCAGCGCCTTCAGGTCGTCGAGCTCGAGCCCGAACCCGCCCAGGTAGAGCTGCACGTACTGGGTGAGCGAGGAGTGCCCGGCCGACAGGATGAACCGGTCGCGACCGACCCAGTGGGTGTCGGCGGGATCGTGCCGCAGCACGCGCTGGTAGAGCAGGTACGCCGCCGGCGCCAGGCTCATCGCGGTGCCGGGGTGGCCGTTGCCGACCTTCTCCACGGCGTCCGCAGCCAGGACGCGGGCAGTGTCCACCGCGCGCCGATCGATCTCATCCCAACGCAGTTCCGACACCGGGCCGCCTTTCTCGAGGAGGTGCGCCCAGAATGTGGCCGGATCGCGGCCCTTGTCCGGATGGAGAAGGGGGAATCGGCGACGGGCGCGCGTGTTTCTCAGCATAGCGAAGGGGTGGGCCACCGAGGCCATGCGAGATCTGTATGTGACGCAGTCTTGCGAAGGCCCCGACGCCGTCGATGACATCCCGGTGTCGCGGGGGTCACGTTCTGCTCACCACGGGCGGCGTGGCGATGTGATGCACCGGGGGAGCGGCGGAGGCGGCCCCGGCGCAGGGCGCGACACGCCGATGCCCTAGACTTGGGGCGAATCTGCAGGCGGCGATTGCGGGGGTCATGGACAGCACGAAGACGGCCGGGGCTGCGGCCGTCCCCACTTCTGTGGGGACCGTCGACACACCCCGCCGGCCCCGGCAGGGCTTCGGTCGCACCGTCCGCGCCTATGTCGCGCTGATGAAGCCGCGCGTGCTCGAGTTGCTGCTCGTCACGACTGTGCCGGTGATGATCCTGGCGCAGGGCGGCTTCCCGGACGTCTGGCTCGTCGTGGCGACCGTCATCGGCGGCACGGCCAGCGCCGGCTCGGCCGCCGCGTTCAACATGTACCTCGACCGCGACATCGACGCGCATATGCAGCGCACGGTGAACCGGCCCCTCGTGACCGGTGAGGTGTCGCCCCGGGGCGCGCTGATCTTCGCGTGGTCGCTCGCGGTGTTCTCGACGGTGTGGCTCTGGCTCACCACGAACTGGCTGGCAGCGACGCTGTCGGCCGTCGCGATCTTCTTCTACGTCGTGATCTACACGATGATCCTCAAGCGCCGTACCGAGCAGAACATCGTGTGGGGCGGCATCGCCGGCTGCTTCCCCGTGGTCATCGGCTGGACGGCCGTGACGGGTTCGCTGGCGTGGCCCCCCGTCATCCTGTTCGCTCTCGTGTTCCTCTGGACGCCGCCGCACTACTGGCCGCTGTCGATGAAGTACAAGGACCAGTACGAAGGCGTCCAGGTGCCGATGCTCGGCGCGACCCGCGGGGGTTCGCAGGTCGGCCTGCAGGTCATTCTGTACGCGTGGGCCACCGTGGTGTGCTCGCTGCTGCTGATCCCCGTCGCCGGCATGGGGCTGGTGTACACGGTGTCGGCCGTGGTCTTCGGCGGCTGGTTCATCTACGAGTCGCACGTGCTCTACAACCGGGCGGTGCGAGGAACCGAGCCGCGACCGATGCGCGTGTTCCACGCCTCGATCACGTATCTGACGCTGCTCTTCGTCGCGATCGCGGTCGACCCTCTGCTGCCGTTCTGATCCGGAGCCCCCTGTCGATTGCGGCGGGGGCTCGTTCGTCGGATGGATGAGGGGCACAATGCCTCTCGACGACGAAGGAGGACGACATGGCGCAGTATCTGATCCTGATCTACGGCGACGAGGCGCAGTGGGATGCCCGCAGCGACGAAGAGAAGCGGGCTGTGGATGCCGCGCACGGCGCGTTCTGCGAACGCGGAGGCTCGGCGGTCGTCGCCTCGGGTGAACTCGAGTCGAGCCGCATGGCGACCACCCTGCGGGCCGGGGGAGAGCGGCCGCTCGTGACGGACGGCCCGTTCCTGGAGACGAAGGAGGTCCTGGGCGGGTTCTATGTCGTCGACGTGCCCGACCTGGACGCGGCGCTGGGCCTCGCGGGACTGCTGCACGAGACCACCGAGGGCCACGGCGGCGTGCAGGTGCATCCGCTGGTCGATCACTCCTGAACGATGGTGCCCACGTCTCCTCCATCCAGCGCCGGCGCGCCCGGGGGAGCCCCCGGCCGCGCGGGCCAGGGTGCGTCCCCGATCGTTCCCCCCGTGCAGGTCCGTGCCGCCCTCGCCGAAGCGCACCGCGCCGAGTGGGCGGCGGTCGTCGCGGCCACGGCGCGGCTCACCGGCGACCTGGACCTCGCCGAGGAGTGCGCGCAGGAGGCGTTCGCGAGGGCCGTCGAGGTGTGGCCGGGGCGCGGCATCCCGGATCGTCCCGGCGCCTGGCTGACGACGGTCGCCGCCAACCGCGCGAGAGACGTGCTGCGGCGGGATGCGGCGCTGCGGCGCCGGCTCCCGCTGCTCGTCCGCGAGGCTCCGACGGACGACGGCGCGTCATGGCATTCAGATGATCGGCTGCGGCTGATCTTCACCTGCTGTCACCCCGCCCTGGCGCGGGAGGCGCAGATCGCCCTCACGCTGCGGCTCGTGTGCGGCGTGTCGACCGGCGACATCGCGGCGGCCTTCCTCGTGGGGGAATCCGCGATGGCGGCACGCGTGACGCGCGCGAAGCGCAAGATCGCCACGGCGCGCATCCCGTTCCGGGTACCCGACGCGTGGGAGCTGCCGGAGCGGGTGGCAAGGGTGTGCGACGTCCTCTACCTGGTCTTCACGGTCGGGCACGCGCCGCCGTCCGGAGACGCCGTCGTGCGCGCGGACCTGGTGGAGGAGGCCATCGTGCTCACCCGCCTGCTGCACGGACTGCTGCCCGCTGATCGCTCGGTGGCGGGCCTGCTCGCCCTCATGCTCCTGATCGACGCCCGGCGCGACACACGCGACGAGCTGCTCGCCGACCAGGATCGCTCGAGGTGGGATCGGGCGCTCATCGACGAGGGGATCGCCCTGCTCTCGACGGCCTCGGCGGGAGCGGTGGACCGCTATGCGATCTCGGCGGCGATCGCCGCCGAGCATGCACAGGCGCCGACGTGGGGCGACACCGACTGGGCGAGGATCGCCGACCTCTACCGGCTGCTCGCGCAGGCCTGGCAGAGCCCCGTCGTCGCGCTCAACAGCGCGGTCGCCGTGGGCATGCGCGACGGGCCGGCGGCCGGGCTCGCCGCGGTCGAGGCCGTGGCTGACGACCCCGCGCTCGCGCACTATCCGTATCTCCCTGCGGCGCGAGCCGCGTTTCTCATGGACCTCGGCCGCTGGGGCGAGGCGGCCGACGCCTACGCCGATGCCGCCCTGCTCGTGGGGAGCGAGGCGGAGCGGCAGCGCCTGCGGGAGCAGGCGGCGAGGGCACGCTCGTCCGTCTGAGGGTGCTGCGGCGGGACCGGACACGTCGAAGCCGCAGGGAGTACGAGACTCCCTGCGGCTTCGAGGTGGTGTCAGCGCGAGGCGACGGGTGCGTCGACCTCTGCGGCGGGCTCCGCCGCGACGGCGGGCTCGGCGTCGGCTGCAGCCGGCTTGGCGCTCTGGGGTGCGGCGTCGGTGGTGACGCCCGCGGTGGTGTCGGCCTCGGCGTCCCAGTCGATGGGCTCGACGACCTCGACCGGCGCGTGCGGGCGCAGCGTCGAGAGGGCGGCGATACCGAGCGAGAGGAGGATGCCGACGATGCCGGCACCGATGAGGATGCCGCCGAGCTGGGCCATCGACTGGCCGACGTACACGTCGACACCGGTCGCGGTGCCGTCGGTCAGCGTCGACGTCATCGACGCGATCTTGTCGGTCGTGATGAACCAGCCGCCGGCGACGGTCGCCAGGGAGACGACGACGAGGCCCCAGAACGGGATGCTGCGGATGAGAGGGGGGCGGGTGGACATGTGTCGATCACTCCTCGGGATACGCGACCCGTGGTGGCCGCGGCATCCCACCCTGGCAAATGAGTCCGTGCGGCGCCAATCGGGTTGCTATGGATCAGCTGTGGACGGCCGCGGCTGCCGGCGCCTTCAGATGCATGACCACGGCGGTCATCGCCGCGACGAGTCCGACGGCGAGCACCATGTGGATGTTCACCAGCACGATCGGCAGACCCGTGCGCGCCTGCCAGAGCCCGAAGACGATCTGCACGAGCTCGATCGCGAGGAGGAGCAGCGTCCACAGGCGCAGGCGCAACGCCGGGGGAGTGCGCCACGAGCCGGCCACGAGCACCAGCGTGAGCGCGAAGGTGATGTACCCCGGCCACGCGTGGATGTGCTGCATCAGCTCGGGGTTGAGCCCGTTGCGCGCGGCGCCGCCGTCGCCCGCGTGCGGGCCGGAGCCGGTGACGAGGATGCCGACCACGACCGTGAGCAGTAAGAGGGCCGTCGTGATGTGGGTCACCACCGCGTACCAGCGGGGCACGGCGAGGACGCGCGGACCGGGCTCGGCGTACACGCGCACGACGAGCACGGTCGCCAGCGCGACCAGCAGCACCGAGGCGAAATAGTGCAGGCCCACTACGTAGGGGTTGAGGTTCGTCAGCACCGTGATGCCGCCGATGACCGCCTGCAGCGGCACGTAGAGGCCGATCAGCAGCGAGAGCCAGAAGAGGTCGCGGCGCTCACGTCGCATCCGCACGACGAACAGGAACATGATGATCGCGACCGCGACCAGCACGAAGGTCAGCAGGCGGTTGCCGAACTCGATGAAGCCGTGCACCCCCGAGACCTCGGGGACCGGGACGAACGAGTCCTCGGTGCAGCGCGGCCAGGTCTCGCAGCCCAGTCCCGAGCCGGTGAGGCGGACGAGCCCGCCGGTGCCGACGATGCCGATCTGCACCACGAGCGTTGCCCACGCGGCTGCGATCACGCGCCGGTCGACGCGATCCGGCAGCCAGCGCCAGATGCGCTGCCCGATTCCGGGGGCGTTCGTCGTGGACTGATGCGCGGACATGCGGGTGGTCGCCTCCTGGCAGAGGCTCCGGATGCCGCGCGAGACGCACGGGGCGCGTCCGCGTCGGGGTGGAACCTGTAGAATCGAGGGGTCGGTGGCGGTGCAGTTCAAGGCGCCGCGCACCACTGACAGTCTAGGCGCGATGATCGGCGCCGCTTGAGAGGGCCCGAGAAGCGGCATCCCCCCTCCGGTATCTCCACCGGAGAACACGGATGCCGGGGCGGATCACACCGCTAGGACCCGGAGGAGAACGTGACGATGTCTGATGTGCTGATCGACCGCCCGGAGCTGGACAGCCTGGGTGTCTACGAGTTCGGGTGGCATGATGCCGACGCCGCGGGTGCCGTGGCGAAGCGCGGCATCGACGAGAGCGTGGTGCGTGGCATCTCGGCGCTCAAGAACGAGCCCGAATGGATGCTGAAGACCCGGCTGAAGGGCTACCAGCTGTTCGGCCGCAAGCCGATGCCGACGTGGGGTGCAGACCTCAGCGACATCGACTTCGACAACATCAAGTACTTCGTGCGCTCCACCGAGAAGCAGGCGCAGTCGTGGGAGGACCTCCCCGAGGACATCCGCAACACGTACGAGAAGCTCGGCATCCCGGAGGCCGAGCGTCAGCGCCTGGTGGCCGGCGTCGCCGCCCAGTACGAGTCCGAGGTCGTGTACCACCAGATCCGCGAGGATCTCGAGGCGCAGGGCGTCATCTTCATGGACACCGACACCGCGCTGCGCGAGCACCCCGAGTTCTTCGAGGAGTACTTCGGCACCGTCATCCCGGCCGGTGACAACAAGTTCGCCGCTCTCAACACCGCGGTGTGGTCGGGCGGCTCGTTCGTGTACGTGCCGCCGGGCGTGCACGTCGAGATCCCGCTGCAGGCGTACTTCCGCATCAACACCGAGAACATGGGCCAGTTCGAGCGGACGCTCATCATCGCCGACGAGGGCTCGTACGTGCACTACATCGAGGGCTGCACCGCCCCGATCTACAAGAGCGACTCCCTGCACTCGGCCGTCGTCGAGATCATCGTGAAGAAGAACGCCCGCGTTCGGTACACGACGATCCAGAACTGGTCGAACAACGTCTACAACCTCGTCACCAAGCGCGCCATCGCCCACGAGGGCGCGACGATGGAGTGGATCGACGGCAACATCGGGTCCAAGGTCACGATGAAGTACCCGTCGATCTTCCTGGTCGGCGAGCACGCCAAGGGCGAGACCCTCTCGGTCGCCTTCGCAGGCCCGGGACAGCACCAGGACGCCGGCGCGAAGATGATCCACATGGCGCCCTACACGCAGTCATCGATCGTCTCGAAGTCGATCGCCCGCGGTGGTGGCCGCGCCGGCTACCGCGGCGAGGTCCGTGTGGACGCCAACGCGCACCACTCCGCCAACACGGTCCGCTGCGACGCCCTGCTGGTCGACACCATCTCGCGCTCCGACACGTACCCCGCGATCGACATCCGGGTGGACGACGTGCAGCTCGGCCACGAGGCCACGGTCTCGAAGGTCAGCGAGGAGCAGCTCTTCTACCTGATGAGCCGCGGCATGCCCGAGGACGAAGCCATGGCCATGATCGTGCGCGGCTTCATCGAGCCGATCGCGCGTGAGCTGCCCATGGAGTACGCGCTCGAACTCAACAAGCTCATCGAGATGGGCATGGAAGGATCCGTCGGCTAGATGAGCCCCACCACTGAGGCCCCCACCATTCCCGGCGCGAAGGGCCACACCGACGGTGCCGGCGCGTTCGTGCCGGTTCAGACCCGCTCCGAGCGTCCCTGGTCGTTCGACCCCGCGGACTTCGAGGTGCCCACCGGCCGCGAGGTCAACTGGAAGCACACGCCGATCGCCAAGGTCCAGCCGCTGTTCGCGGACGAGGCCGGGCCCCACGGCATCATCCAGGTCGAGGTGGACGCCCCGGCCGGTCTGGTGCAGGAGCGCCTGACGGTCGGCACCGCGCCCCGCGGCGAGGTCTTCCGTCCCGAGGACCTGCCGAGCGCGATCGCCTGGAGGCAGGAGACCGAGGCGCCGCTGCTGCGCATCCCCGCCGGCGCCGAGTACACCGAGCCGATCGTGGTGTCGCTGACCGGCACCGGTGGCCTGGCGCACGCGCACGTCGTCGTCGAGGCGCAGGCGAACTCGCACGCCACCGTGGTCTTCCGCCACAGCGGCACCGCCCACCACGCGCAGAACGTCGAGATCATCGTGCGCGAGGGCGCACACCTCGAGCTCGTGACCGTGCAGCGGTGGGACGACGACGCCGTGCACGTGGCGTCGCACCAGGCCCGCGTCGAGCGCGACGCGACCCTTCGTCATGTCGTCGTCAGCTTCGGCGGCGGTGTCGTGCGCGTCAACCCGACGGTGGAGCTCGCCGGCACCGGCTCGCGCGCCGAGCTCTACGGCCTCAGCTACGCCGACTCGGGTCAGCACCTCGAGAGCCAGGTGTACCTGCACCACAAGGGCGCCGAGACCTCCGGCGACGTGCTCTACAAGAGCGCGCTGCAGGGCGCGGCGGCGCGCACCGTGTGGATCGGCGACGTCCTCATCGGATCGGATGCCGTGGGCACCGACTCGTACGAGGCCAACCGCAACCTCGTCCTGACCGAAGGCGCGCGTGCCGAGTCGATCCCGAACCTCGAGATCGAGACCGGCGACATCCGCGGCGCAGGCCACGCGAGCGCCACCGGGCGCTTCGACGACGAGCAGCTGTTCTACCTGCAGGCGCGCGGCATCGCCGAGGACGAGGCACGACGCCTCGTCGTGCTCGGCTTCCTCGCCGAGATCGTGCAGAAGATCGGTGTCGCAGACCTCGAGGCGGAGCTGTTCGCCGCGATCGAGGAAGAACTCGCCAAGGAGGCCGGCCGATGACCGCGCAGCGCGTGTGCGCCCTCAGCGACCTCGTCCAGGACGAGGCCCGCCGGGTCGAGGTGGACGGCGTCGCGATCGCCCTCGTGCTGGACTCCAGCGGCGAGGTGCACGCCATCGGCGACGTCTGCACCCACGGCGACATCTCGCTGTCGGAGGGCTTCGTCGACGGCGAGTCGCTCGAATGCTGGGCCCACGGCTCGGCGTTCTCGCTGCGCACCGGCAAGCCCCTCAATCTCCCCGCGTACGAGCCGGTCCCCGTGTTCGCGGTCACCGTCGACGGCGATGACGTGCTCGTCGACGCGACCGTCACGCTCGAAGTGAACTGAAGAAGGTACTGAAGAATGTCTGTTCTCGAGATCCGCGACCTCCATGTGACGGTCGAGACGGATGCCGGCACCACGCCGATCCTCAACGGTCTGTCGCTCACGATCCGCACGGGTGAGACCCACGCGATCATGGGCCCCAACGGCTCCGGCAAGTCGACGCTCGCCTACACGATCGCCGGTCACCCCAAGTACACCGTCACGAGCGGCACGATCACGCTCGACGGCGAGGACGTCCTGGCGATGTCCGTGGACGAGCGTGCGCGTGCCGGCCTGTTCCTGGCGATGCAGTACCCGGTCGAGATCCCGGGCGTCACCGTCACGAACTTCCTTCGCACCGCGAAGACCGCGATCGACGGCGAGGCGCCCTCGATCCGCACGTGGACCAAGGACGTCAAGGCGTCCATGAAGAACCTGCGCATGGACCCCAAGTTCGCTCAGCGCAACGTCAACGAGGGCTTCTCGGGCGGCGAGAAGAAGCGCCACGAGATCCTCCAGCTCGAGCTGCTGCGTCCGCAGATCGCCGTGCTCGACGAGACCGACTCGGGTCTCGACGTCGACGCGCTGAAGATCGTGTCGGAGGGCGTGAACCGCGCCAAGGCCGACAACGACCTCGGGGTGCTGCTCATCACGCACTACACCCGCATCCTGCGCTACATCCACCCCGACTTCGTGCACGTCATGGTGCAGGGGCGCATCGTCGAGGAGGGCGGCCCCGAGCTGGCCGACCGCCTCGAGGACGAGGGCTACGACCGCTTCCTGCCCGCGGGCGAAGAAGAGCCGGCCGGGGCCCCCGTCGCCGGCGAAGCGTAGGATCGACCTATGACGGCGACCCTCACTTCCGAGAAGTACGACGAGGTGACCGAGGCTCTCAAGGACGTCATGGACCCGGAGCTCGGGATCAACGTCGTCGACCTCGGCCTCATCTACGACCTCGCCTGGGACGACGAGAACGACGCGCTGGTCATCCACATGACCCTCACGTCGGCCGGCTGCCCGCTCACCGACGTGCTCGAGGAGCAGACCGCGCAGGCGCTGGACGACGTCGTCGAACGGTTCCGCATCAACTGGGTGTGGATGCCGCCGTGGGGCCCGGAGCGCATCACCGACGACGGGCGCGACATGATGCGCGCGCTCGGCTTCGCGATCTGACGCACAGCGACATCTACTCCTCGAGGTAGCGCCGCCCGGTCAGCGCCATGGACGCGTTCCACAGCGCGACGGCTGCACGCGCGTCGGTGGCCACCGGGGCGAACGGCACGCCCGCGACGTCAGGCCGGGTCCTCGAACCGACCGGGCCCCAGAACAGGTCAGGCGTCACGTTCGCGGCAGTGGCGGCGGCGAGGATGGCTGCATCGGCAGGTTCCGGCTCACGGCCGATTGCACGGGCCAGCAGCGCGGTGACGGCGCGGGTCGTCGCTGACGGGTACGTCCCGTGCAGCGGCGTCCTCGCCATGCCGGGGTGGGCGGCGAAGCTGCGGATGCTGCTCTCCGCCCGGCGGAGCCGGCGCTCGACCTCCGCCGCGAACATCGTGTTCGCGAGCTTCGCGCGGATGTATCCGCGCCCGGGCGAGTATCCCGCGGCGTCCCCCAGCCGGTCGAGGTCGAGCGCACCTCGCGTGTAGAGCGCCGAGGAGACCGTCACGACGCGCGGATCCTGGCCCGCACCGAGCTGATCGAGCAGCTGACCGGTGAGGGCGAAGTGACCGAGGTGGTTGGTGGCGAACTGGCTCTCGACGCCTTCGCGGCTGGTGCGGAAAGGCACGCTGCTGCTCGCGGCGTTCAGCACGAGCAGATCCACCGCTGCGGCGCCGGCGACGCGTCCGAACCCATCGACGGAATCGAGGTCGAACAGATCCAGGCGTGCGATCGTCACCCGGTCATCGGAGAGCCCGAGGTCGTTGAGGAGACTCCGGCGCACCTCAGCGGCGCGCTCGACATCGCGCGCTCCGACGACCACCGTGGCACCCCAGGCGGCGAAGGCCCGCGTCGTGACGAGGCCGAGGCCGCTCGTGCCGCCGGTGACGACGGCTCGACGGCCGCTCAGATCCGGCTGGCTGAGCGGTGCGGTGAGGCGGGTGCGCGAGGGCGATGCGGGGCGTGATGTCGTCGTCATGTCGGCAGGCTAGAGTCTGACATCAGCGTCAGGGTCAAGCCGGGCATCAGGATACGAGGAGGGGTCGTGCAGATCGGAGAGCTGAGCAGTCGGACCGGAGCGAGCGTCCGGTCGCTGCGTTACTACGAACAGCAAGGGCTGCTGACGTCGGACCGATTGCCCAACGGCTACCGCGTGTACCCCGAGAACTCGGTCGCGATGGTGGACACCATTCGCTCCCTCCTCGACATCGGCCTTCCGACCGCGCTGATCGCGGGTGTGCTGCCCTGTACCGTCGGAGAACGCTCGGAAGCGGCATGCCCGGCACTGCTCGAGCAGATCGAGGCGCTGCGCGCCGATGTCCGCACGCGCGCCGAGCGGCTCACGACGATCGAGAAGTCGCTCACCTCGTATCTCCTCGCCAACGCCTGACGACGGCCCCGCTCGTACCGGGACCGTCGGCACCGTCGTTTCGTACGGTGACACGCGGGCGGCGCCACGTCACCATGGCTCGATAGGGTCGGACGGTGAGCGTCACCCCCCTGCAAGCACTGCCCCTCGACGAGCTGCGCCAGCGCACGAGCACGAAGTGGCGGAAGTACGGGGAGGACGTGCTGCCGTTCTTCGTGGCCGAGACGGACTACGCGCTGGCTCCCGAGATCACACGGGTACTGACGCGCGCGGTGCAGCTCGGCGACACCGGCTACACGCCGCCCGACCCCGGCGTCCGCGAGGCCTTCGCCGGGTTCGCCGAGCGTCGCTGGGGGTGGAACGTCGATCCGTCCCACGTGTTCTGGACCGGCGACGTCATGATGGGCGTCGTCGAGGTTCTCCGCAAGGTCATCGAGCCCGGTGACCGGGTCGTGGTCATGCCTCCCGTGTACCCGCCGTTCTACGACACTGTGGAAGAGGCTGGCGGCGTCGTCGAGCGCGTGCCGCTCGCGGCGAGCGACGTCGGCTGGGAGATCGACCTCCTCGGTGTCGAGGCGGCCCTCGCGGGTGGCGCGCGCGCCGTGCTGCTGTGCAACCCGCACAACCCGACGGGCACCGTGCACACGCCCGAGAGCCTGGCGGCGCTCGCGGATATCGCCGAGGGGTTCGGTGCGACGGTGATCAGCGACGAGATCCACGGACCGCTGACCCATGCGCCGACGGCCTTCACGCCGTTCCTCAACGCCTCGGAGGCGGCGCGGCGGGTCGGCTACGCGGTGACCAGCGCGAGCAAGACGTTCAATCTCGCCGGCCTGAAGTGCGCGGTGATGGTCGCCGGCGGCGACCATCAGCGCGCGGCGCTGCGCTCCCTGCCGTGGGAGGTGGAGTGGCGCACCGGCCTGTTCGGCGCGCTCTCGAACGTCGCGGCGTATTCGCCCGAAAGCGACGAATGGCTGGAGAGCCTGCTGGCCGCCCTCGATCACAACCGCCTGCTCCTCGCCGAGCTCCTCGCCGAGCACCTGCCGCTCGCACGCTACCTGCCACCCGACGCCGGCTTCCTGGCGTGGGTCGACCTGTCGGCGTACGGCTGGGGCGACAACCCGGCGGTGAAGGTGCTGCGCGACGCCAAGGTGGCGCTGCACCACGGGCCTCTCTTCGGCACCGAGGGCACGGGGCACGTCCGCATCAACTTCGGCTGCGCGCCCGAGCTGCTCCGCGAGGCGGTGGAGCGCATCGGCGCCCTGGCGCGATCGTGACCACCGCGTCCCAGCCCGCAACCGGCATCTGGCAGGGCCGGTTCGTCTGGGTGACGGTTGGCGCCGTCGCCCTCATCTTCCTCGCGGCCATCCAGTCGCTCGCGGTGACCACCGTGATGCCGGTGGTGAGCGCCGACCTCGACGGAGAGCGCCTCTACGCCGTGGCCTTCGCGGGAACGCTCGCCACGAGCGTCATCGGCATGGTCGCCGTCGGCGCGTGGTGCGATCGCGGCGGCGTGCTGGCACCGCTGAGCACCGCGGTGGTGCTGTTCGTGGCAGGGCTGCTCATCTCGGGTCTCGCCCTCTCGATGCCGACGCTCGTCGTGGGGCGCCTGGTGCAGGGGCTCGGCACCGGAGGACAGACGGTGGCGCTGTACGTGGTGGTCGCCCGCGTGTACCCGAGCGCCTTGCACGGCCGCGTCTTCGCCGCTTTCTCGGCCGCCTGGGTGGTGCCTTCGCTCATCGGCCCGTTCCTGGCGGGAGCCGTCGCGGAGTTCCTGCATTGGAGGTGGGTCTTCCTCGGTGTCGCCGCGCTGACCGTCGTCGCATTCGCGATGGTGGTGGCGCGCCTTCACGGTCTCCCGCTCCATACCGATGAGCCCGCGACCTCGCGCGTCGCGCCGCGGCTGGCGTGCGCGGTGGCGGTCGCCGTCGGAGCCTTGGGTCTCAGCCTCGCGGGCGAACTGGGAGCGTGGGCCTGGGCGGCGGTGGCGGCATCCGTCGTCGTCATCGGGCTGGCTTCGCGGCCGTTGCTGCCCCGCGGCACGCTCATCGCCGCGCGCGGCCTGCCGAGTGTCGTGCTGATGCGTGGGCTGATCGCCGGCGCGCTGTTCGGCGCCGAGATCTACGTGCCGTACCTGCTCATCGACGAGTACGCGTTCTCACCGACGTGGGCCGGGCTCGGCCTCACCGCCGCGGCGTTGGCCTGGGCCGCCGCCGCAGACGTGCAGGGCAGGTTCGGCGACCGCATCGGCAACACCCGCATCACGCTGATCGGCATCGCGCTGCTCGTGGCCTCGCTGGTGGTCGCCGCGACCACGGCGCTGCTGGGGCTGCATCCGGCCGTGCTGATCGCGGGATGGGGGCTCGCCGGCGGCGGCATGGGTCTGATGTACCCGCGGCTGACCGTGCTGACCCTCGCCTACTCCACGCCGAAGAACCAGGGCTTCAACTCGTCGGCGCTGTCGATCTCGGACGCCGTCGGCTCCGCGTCGTCGATCGCGGTCATGGGGCTCGTCTTCACCGCACTGGTGGGGACGGATGCCGGATTCCCGGCCGTCTTCGCCATCGCCGTGGTGCTCGCGCTCGCGGCGCTCGTGCCGGGGCTCCGCCTCGGCCACGCCCACGAGGCGGCGCCGCGGGTCTGAGCATCCGTGCCGCGCTCAGGTGTTCTCGGCGCGGCCGAGGCGCCAGTAGCCCATGAAGGCGACGGCGCGACGGTCCACGCCGCGCTCGGACACGAGGTGGCGACGCAGAGCCTTGATCGCCCCCGCCTCGCCCGCCAGCCACGCGTACACCCGCGCGCTCTTGAGGGCGGCTCCGCCCTTGGCCGTGCGCGGCACCTCCCACAGGATGTCGGTGTCGATGTCGACCTCTTCGACCTCGGAGCCCGTGCCGGCGGGTGCCAGCCGGGCTGCGGCATCCGTCACCGACTCGACCAGGTGGGCGTGACGATCGCCGTCCCCGCGCGCCCCGATCCGATAGTCGAAGCCGGGGTGCTGCGGCAGGTACGCGGCGTCGTCGGCGTGCGGAAGCTCGACGGCGACCACCCCGCGCGCGTCGGCCGGGAGCTGCTCGAGGATCGCGGCGATGGCGGGTGCGGCCGTCTCGTCGCCGGCGAGCAGGATGGCGTCGACGCGCGCCGGCGGGACGAAGTCGATGCCGAAGCTCACGCCGCTGTGTGCGGCCGTCGGTGCGAAGATCAGCACCTCGTCGTCGACACGGGCGCGGGCGATCCAGTCGGATGCCGGGCCGATCACGTCGTGAGAGACCATGTCGACATCGACCTCGTTGAGGTGGTTGCGGACGTAGCGGGTCGTGTAGGTGCGGAACGGCAGGCGCCGGTCGTCGGGGAGGTCGCGCCACTGCGCGTACCAGTCGTCGCCCGTCGGCATCGCGTCGAGGCCGAGAGTGCGCGTGGGGAAGACGATCTTGACGCGCTGATCGAGCCCGGGGTCGCCGTAGTCGCCGAGGTCGTCGCCGCCGAAGGTGAAGCGGCGGAAGCTCGGCGTCACATCGGCGATCGCCGTCACGCGGGCGCGGAAGAAGCGGTAGGGCACATCGGCTTCAGGCAATGGGGACTCCAGTCAGGATGAGGCGGTGACGCCGAAGGATGCCGCGGGCTGTGCGGCAGAGACGTGGTGGCGGCCGCGGGGAAGGACGATCGGCGAGCCGGATACCGGATCGGGCACGACGAGGGCGTCGAGGTCGAACACCTCGCGGATAAGCTCGCTCGTCATGACGTCACCGGGCGCGCCGTTCGCGACGATCCGCCCGGCGCGCAGCGCGAACAGGTGGTCGGAATAGCGCGCGGCGAGATTCATGTCGTGCAGCACCATCACGATCGTGGTGCCGCGTTCGCGGTTGAGGTCGGTGAGCAGGTCGAGCACCTCCACCTGGTGCGCGACGTCGAGGAACGTGGTCGGCTCGTCGAGCAGCAGGATGTCGGTCTCCTGCGCGAGCGCCATCGCGATCCAGGCGCGCTGACGCTGGCCGCCCGACAGTTCGTCGACCGAGCGGTCGGCGAGATCCTCGATGCCGGTGGCGGCGAGGGCCCCCGCGACCACTTCGTAGTCGTGGGCGCTCCACCGTGCGAGCAGCTTCTGATGAGGATGGCGTCCGCGACCGACGAGATCGGCGACCGCGATGCCCTCGGGCGCCACCGGGCTCTGCGGCAGCAGGCCGAGCGTCCGCGCGATCTCCTTCGTGGGGCGGCCGTGCAGCGCCTTGCCGTCGAGGACGACCTGACCCGCGCGCGGCGAGATCAGACGGGCGAGCGCGCGCAGCAGCGTGGACTTGCCGCATCCGTTCGCTCCGACGATCGCGGTGATGCTCCCGGGCGGGATCGCGAGGTCGAGGTCCTCGACGATGGTGCGGTCGCCGTAGGACAGCGTCAGGGCTTCGGCAGACAGGCTGTGTGAAGCGGTCATAGCGAGCCTCCCGCTCGATTCGTCTTGATGAGGAGGTAGATGAGGAAGGGCGCGCCGAGCACGCCGGTGACCACGCCGACCGGGTAGCGGCTGTCGAACGCGAACTGGCCCAGAAGATCGGCCAGCTGCACCAGCAGGGCCCCGACGAGGGCGGACGGCAGCAGCAGCGACCCGCCGGGCCCGACGATGCGCGCCGCGATCGGACCCGCCATGAAGGCGACGAACGCGATCGGCCCGGTGGCGGCGGTCGCGAAGGCCAGCAGAGCGACGGCCGCGACGATCGTGATCACCCGTGTGCTCTGCAGGCGTACCCCGAGGCTGGCGGCCGCGTCGTCGCCGAGGCGCATCACGTTCAGGTCGCGTCCCCTCGACAGCAGCGCCGGCACGAGGAAGAGGCTCGCCAGCGCGAGCGGCAGGACCGCCGACCACGTGGCCCCGTTGAGGCTGCCGGTGAGCCACCGCATGGCGGCCTGCAGGTCGTAGGACGCCGCCTTCGAGAGGACGTACGTCACGACGGCGTCGAGCATGGCGGCCACGCCGATGCCGATGAGGATCAGCCGGGTGCCGGCGAAGCCGCCCTTGTTGGAGAGCAGATAGATCGCCAGGGCTGTGAGCAGGCCGCCTGCGACCGCGAGGATCGAGACGGCGGTGTCGTTCAGCGACAGGATGACGATGCCGAACACGGCGGCCGCACTCGCGCCGGCGGTGATGCCGATGATGTCGGGCGACGCGAGCGGGTTGCGCAGCATCGTCTGGAAGGTGACGCCGGCGATGCCGAAGGCGGCTCCCGCGAGGATCGCCAGCACCGCCCGGGGCAGGCGCAGTTCGCCGACCGTGAAGGAGGCGCCGGGAACCGTCTCTCCGAGGATGACGCGCACGACGTCGTCGAGGCCGTAGAACGTCTTCCCGATCATCAGCGATGCCGCGAAGACGAGCACCATGCCCACGGCGAGCGCGACCGTCACCGCCGTGCGTCGCCGCGCACGGCGCCGACGGCCGGTGATGACGGCCTGCGTCGCCACGGGGGAGAGGGTGTGTGTGCTCGCAGGCCTGGTGCTCGCTGTCTGAGCGCTCACAGCTCCCTCACCTTCTGCCGACGCACGATCCAGATGAAGAACGGAGCGCCGATGAGCGCCGTCAGGATGCCGACCTCGATCTCGTCGGGCCGGGCGATGACGCGGCCGACGACGTCGGCGGCGACCAGCAGCGCGGCTCCCGCCACGGCCGAGAAGGGCAGCAGCCAGCGATGGTCGGTGCCGACGAGCAGGCGGCAGAGGTGCGGGATGATCAGCCCGACGAACGCGATGGGGCCGGCGATGGCGGTCGCGGCGCCGCAGAGGATGACCGCGCCGGCCGCCGCGATCAGGCGCGTGCGCATCACGTGCTCGCCGAGGCCCGTCGCGACATCGTCGCCGAGCGCGAGGGAGTTCATGCCGCGGCCGCATGCGATGGTGATGACGGCGCCGATGACGAGCACCGGGAGGATGGTGGCGATGCGATCCCAGGTGGCGCCGCCGACGCCCCCGATCTGCCAGAACCGGAAGGTCTCGAGCAGATCGACGCGGGGGAGCAGCACCGCGCTCACGAGCGACATGAAAGCGGCCGACGTCGCCGCGCCGGCCAGCGCCAGCTTGAGCGGCGTCGCGCCGCCCCGGCCCAGGGAGCCGACCGTGTACACGAAGACCGCGGCGCCGCCCGCGCCGATGATGGATGCGGCGATGAACGCGTACGGGTCGGACATGCCGAAGAAGGCGATGCCGATGACCACGGCCAGCGCCGCCCCGCCCGAGATGCCCAGGATGCCGGGATCGGCGAGCGGATTGCGGGTGACGGCCTGCATGGCGGCGCCAGACATCGCGAGTGCCGCGCCCACGGCGATGGCGAGCACCGTACGCGGCAGCCGTGCCACCACCGCGGCCTGGGCGACGCCGCTCGTGTCGCCGGCGAGACCGGCGATGATGTCGCCCAGTCCGACATCGCGGACGCCGAATGCCACCGAGGCGACGCACAGCGCCGCGAGCACCACCAGGCACACCGCGAGCCACGCCAGCCGCACCGCCGCCGGACGCCGCAGGGCTGCGGCATCCGGCGCCGGCGCGGAGGTCTCGATGACGGCCACCGATCAGACTCCGGGGTGGATCAGCCGAGCGCGCCGGCGAGCAGCGCGAAGTACTCGTCGATGCCCCAGCCGATCGAGAGAGGCGACGGGTTGGCCGAGGCCGCGAGCGGGGTCGACTCCTCGAGGATCGCGATGCGGCCGTCGGCGATGGCGGGGATCTGCGAGAGCAGCGGGTCGGCCTGGAGCTGCGGGATGATCGATCCGCTTGCATCGCCGTAGGTGACGAAGACGTCGACGTCGGCGAAGCGGTCGGCCTGCTCGGCACTCACCGTCGTGTAGAAGGCCACGCCGTCCGACTCCTCGCCCACCACGGTCGGCACCGGGAACCCGAGGCTCTCGAGGAAGCCGGGGCGCGTGTCGGTGCTCGTGTAGAAGCCGACCTGGCTGAAGTCCGACGGGTCGATGTACGAGAAGAGCACGCGCGACTCCGCCAGCTCCGGGTAGTTCGCCAGCGCGGCGTCGACCTCGCCGTGCAGTTCCTCGATGAGGGCGTCGCCTTCCTCCGCCAGGCCCAGCGCCTGCGAGTTCAGGCGGATCATGTCCTCATACGACGTGCCCCACGCGGCGCCGGGGTAGGCCACGACCGGCGCGATCTTCGAGAGGGTGTCGTACTCCTCCTGCGTGAGGCCGGAGTTGGAGGCGAGGATGACGTCGGGCTGCGTGTCGGCGACGGCCTCGAAGTCGATGCCGTCGGTCTCGTCGAAGAGCACCGGCGTCTCGGCGTCGAGCTCCTCGAGCTTGTCCTCGACCCACGGCAGCACGCCGTCGGCATCGTCGTCGCCCCACGTCACCTCTGCCATGCCGACGGGGACGATGCCGAGCGCGAGGGGCACCTCCTGGTTCGACCACGCCACCGTCGCCACGCGCTCGGGCTTCGCCTCGATCACGGTCTCGCCGAGGGCGTGCTCGATCGTGACGGGGAAGCCATCGCCCGACGAGGATCCCGTCGTGGTGGCGTCGTCGTCGGCGGCCGCACCGGCGCACCCGACAAGGGTGAGCGCGGCGATGGCGAGCATCGCGGTGGCAGCGACGGGGCGGTTAAGGCGCACGGAATCCTCCGGAAGATTTTAGGTAAGGATGCCCTTATTCGGGCGCAGTAAGGCCAACCTTACCCAGCCGTTTTCCAGAATGCCAATCCGATCCGACACACCGCTCGCAGACGACAGCCCCGGCCGATACGGCCGGGGCTGTCGATCACGGATGCCTCGTGAGGCGGCATCCGCTCACTCCTTGGTCTTGTCCGCCTTGCGCACGAGAGCCCAGGCGCCGGGGATGATGGCTGCGGCGAGTGCAGCCTTCACCAGTCCGCCCACGATGAACGGCAGCAGGCCGGCCCCCAGCAGAGCGGAGAACGAGTAGTCGAGGCCCATCACGACGTTCAGGATGAACGCCATGTACGGGATGCCGAAGAGGAACGGCACGGCGCTGGCGGCGGCGAAGCCGAGGAACGCGAGCCCAGGGCGGCGATCCCATGCCCGCTCGGCGAACCAGCCGGCGACGAACGCCGAGAAGATGAAGCCGATCACGAAGCCGAAGCTCGGCTTGCCCACCGCGGCGAGGGTGCCCGTGAAGCCGGCGAAGACCGGGAGTCCCGCGAGGCCGACGAGCATGTAGGTGGTGAGCGCCGCCGCTCCGCGCCAGGCGCCGAGGGCGGCGCCGACGACGATCACGCCGAGCGTCTGACCCGTGATGGGGACCGGCCAGAGCGGGATCTCCACCTGGGCGAGGAGGGCCACGATGGTCGCGCCGGCGATCACGAGACCGGCGTCGAGGGCGAACGCGCGAACGCGCGAGGAGGGGCGGGCGATGACGTCGGCGAGCACGCGACGGGTCCCCGCGGGAATCAGGGGGGCGGAGGGGGTCGGGGCGGCGGCGATGGATGACATGGCACTCAGCCTAGGGGGCGTCGGAGAGGGGTACTTGGACGCCGTCCACCAATGATCGGGCGATCCGCTGTCCGCGTTCTACGACAGCGGTGACGCGCCGTCGAGGCGCGGGACGCCGTGTGACCGATCATGCAGTGCGACGCGGGGCACGCCCACCACCGGCCCGCGGGCAGTCCCCAGGGCCACGCCCAGCAGCGCGACGGCGATCGCGGCGGTGACGACGGAGGTGCCTGCGACCAGCAGCATCGCGACCGCCGCCGTGCCCGCGACGGCGGCCATCCCCACCCGCCAGGCGGCACGCGCGGGCGCCGGTGCCGGCAGCGCCTCGATCGGAGCGAGCCGCCGCGCGACGAGAGCGGTGACGACGAGCGCCACCGCCAGCCACAGCGGCCGGGTGAGCCACCACGAAGGACTGTCCAGAGCGGGCAGCGGCATCCCGGTCATCATCGCGCCCGCGGCGCTCAGCCCCGCCAGGCACAGCAGCACCGGCATGTGCCAGAGGTACACCGTCATCGCGCGGGGGGTTACGAACTCGGTCAGCGCGGACGGCAGGCGCCGCGCGGCGAGCCGACCCAGCGGGCGGCGGAACAGCGACAGCAGGGTCGTGTGCGCGACACCGACCAGCAGCAGCGCCGTCGTGGGCGGGTTGATGTTGGCGACCAGATCGGGGGAGTGGATGCCGCTGGTGAACGAGAGCACGAGAGCCGCCACCGCTCCGGCGAGCCAGAGCACGCGTGCGCGGCGCGACAGGGCGTCGATCCGACCATCGGCGAGGAAGAACCCGAGCTGCTGCATCGCCAGCCACACGAACGCGAGGTTGAGGAAGCCGAGCGCCTCGACTCCCGTCGTGATGCGAGCGATATCGACGACGGCGGCCGCGGCGGCGAGCGCCGCGATGCTGCGCAGCGGCGCAACCTCGTGGAGGCGCAGCAATGCGGGGAGCAGCGCCTGGCAGATCAGGAAGACGCCGAGGAACCACAGCGGCTGCGCGAACCGGAAGCCGGCCAGTGTCACGAGGTCGGAAGGCGCCCCCGCCGCAGCGAGGAGTGCCAGCATCGCTCCGGCCGCGCCGATCGTGACGAGCGCCGGAAGGAGCAGACGGTGGATGCGGCCGGCGACGAAGCCGACGCCGTCGACGCCGCGCGTGCGGGCCCGGCGGAAGGCGGTGGCACCCGAGAATCCGCCGATCACGAAGAACAGCGGCATGACCTGCAGCGCCCAGCTGAGCGGCACGACCCACGCGGTGCCGTCGCTGGCGTTGACGAACGACGGGCCGGCATCGGTCACAGTGACGCCGACCATCATCGCGTGCAGCACCACCACCGCGCTGATGCACAGGGCGCGGACCAGATCGACGGCGCGGTCTCTGCCCGCAGGGATGGTCGGGGTGACCGCGGCGGCGGCGGTGGGGCGGACGATGGTCATGAGGCCTCCTCGGGGGTGCGTCCCGGAAGGCTATGGAGACGGCGACCCCGAGGGCATCGCTCCGTGGTGCTGTTGTCGTCTCCCCCCGTGGGGTGATCAGGAGGCGGGCTCGACCAGCCCCGCGTCGTAGGCGAAGATGACGGCCTGCACGCGGTCACGGGCGCCGAGCTTGGCGAGGACCTTGCCGACGTGGGTCTTCACGGTCTGCTCCGAGATGAACAGCTCCGCGGCGATCTCGGCGTTCGCGCGGCCCCGGCCGATGAGCGTGAGCACCTCGCGCTCGCGTTCGGTGAGCTCTCGGAGTGTCGCGGTCGCGCGGCCGGCACGCGGCCGGCGCGCGGCGAAGTGCTCGATCATGCGGCGGGTGACGCTCGGCGCCAGCAGCGCATCGCCCGCGGCGACGACGCGCACTGCGTGCACGAGGTCCTCCGGCAGTGCGTCCTTGAGAAGGAAGCCGCTCGCGCCGGCTTCGAGCGCGTCGTAGACGTAGTCGTCGATGTCGAACGTGGTGAGCATGAGGATGCGCGGCACGCGAGCGGCGGGATACGTCGGGCCCAGGATGCGGCGGGTCGCGGCGATGCCGTCGAGCTCCGGCATCCGCACGTCCATCAGTACGACGTCGGGGTCCAGCCGCGCCGACAGCGAGACGGCCTCGGCGCCGTCGGCCGCTTGGCCGACCACGCGGATGTCCTCCTGCGCGTCGAGCAAGGCGGCGAAGCCGGCTCGCACCATCGCCTGGTCGTCGGCGATGAGCACGGTGATCGTCACTGCAGGCCTCCTCGGGCGGAGTCGATGGGGCCGATGGCCGTGGGGTCGCCGGCGGGGGAGTCGATCACCGGTCCGGTGAGGGGGAGGACCGCACGGACGGTCCAGCCGCCGTCGTCGTCGCGCGCGGCACTGACAGTCCCGCCGACGAGTGCGGCGCGTTCGCGCATGCCCAGTAGGCCGTGCCCGCGCTGCGGCGGAAGGCCTGAGGCGGTCTCAGCGGCTTCAGGCGGATCGTTGCGGACCACGACGCGGACGGCCGCGGCATCCGCCTGCATCGAGAGCAGGATCCTCGTGTGCGGGGCGTGGCGCACCGCGTTGCTCAGCGCCTCCTGCACGATGCGGAAGGCGGCGATGTCGACCGCGCCCGGCACGCCTTCCGGCGAAGGCGCGAGGTCGGCGTCGATCTCGGCACCTGCGCGGCGCAGGGCCCGGACGAGATCCGGGATGTCGCGCAGCCCCTGTTGCGGGGCGAGGTCGGCCTGCTGATCCTCGGTGCGCAGCACGCCGAGCAGTCGTCGCATCTCGGTCAGGCCCTCACGCGCCGCCTGAGCGATCTCGTCGAACTCGTGCCGCGCCTCGTCGGAGAGCCCCGGCACGCGGTAGCGCGCGGTCGACGCCTGAACCTGGATGAGCGACATCCCGTGCGCCACGACGTCGTGCAGTTCCCGCGCGATGCGGGTGCGCTCCTCGACCAGCACCCGCCGGGACTGCTCGATCGCGCTGAGCTCCCTTTCGCGAGTGAGCTCGGCCCCGACCCGCAGCCGGCTCGCCACCAGCACCGCGACCAGGAGCGCGGCACCGGATACGGAGGTCACGATCACGAGGTTCACGATCCCCGCGACCACGGGCACGGTGCCCGACCATGCGATGACCACGATCAGCGTGCCCGCGATGGCCAGCAGCCACGCGGCGAGCGCAAGACGCCAGCCGTGCACGATCGCGAGCACGCCGACGAAGACGATGAGCACCAGCATCGCCGGGACCGACCACGGCCACGGCCAGACGGCGGCACCGGCTTCGGCGACGGGAAGCGGCAGCGCGACCGCCGACACGATGAACAGCGCGATCGACCACCGCGGGAGACGCACCGCCAAGAGGGGAGCCGCGCAGAGCATCGCCCCGAACAGGAACGCGAGGGGTGCCGGCTGCAGGTAGAGGGTGATGTGAACCGGCACGAGCACCGAGAAGAGCGCGACCAGCGTCAGCGCGAGAGCACCGAACGCGAACGTCCGCGGGTTCAGCCGTCGGCCGGTGCCCGGAGCGGGCGGAGCAGGCGGTGCGGGCGGGGGAGTGTCGTGCACGGTGTCATCCTGTCAGCCGTCGGCCGTCAGACGGATGCCGCGACACGGCGCGTGCGCAGGGCGACCACGCGATCGACGGCCAGCCCGATCGCGAGGGCGAGGAGGATGCCGAACCCGGCGCTCAGGAGCGGCTGGTCCTTCAGCCATGCCCCGGCCAGCAGGCCGATCGCGATGCTGTACGCCGACCAGCACAGGCCCGCCGCCACGGTCAGGGGGGCGAACCGCCGCCACGGATAGTGCAGCGCACCGGCCGACAGATTGACCGCCACCCGCCCGACAGGGATGAAGCGGGCGCCGAGGATGAGGCCGGCGCCGCGCCGCTCCAATGCCGCGCCCGCCCATGCGAACGCCCCCGCCACCCGGGCGCGCCGCATCCACGCGAACCTGGTGGTGCCGGTGCGTCTTCCGATGGCGAACGCGATGTTGTCGCCGACCACGGCTCCGGCAGCGGCGACGACACCCAGCAGTGCCAGATCGGGTCCGCCGGTGGATGCCGTCACCGCCGCTGCCGCCACCAGCACGGTCTCGCTGGGCACCGGTGGGAAGAAGCCGTCGATGACCGCCACGACGAACATGGCGAGGTACAGCCATGGCGACGAGACGGCGTGCAGAACGAGGTCGGTGATGAGATCCACTCCCGCAAGCTATGCGGCGGGTGCGGGGCGAGGCATCCCTCTGCGGTATCGACCGTGTCACCCCGTGGAGGTATCCCTGATGAGAACTCGGGCTGCCCCGGGCGGACGACGACGCCCCGTATACTGGATGGCTGGCCACTCGGCCATTCCCCCACTCCACCGACGGAACGGACATCCGCTGTGCTCGCCGTGCACGACCTCGAGATCCGCGTGGGCGCTCGCGTGCTCATGACGGACGTCTCCTTCCGCGTGTCGGACGGCGACAAGATCGGACTGGTCGGCCGCAACGGCGCCGGCAAGACCACACTGACCAAGGTGCTCGCCGGAGACCTCATTCCGGCCGACGGCAGGGTCGATCGCTCGGGAGAACTGGGCTACCTGCCGCAGGACCCGCGCTCGGGCGACCCGGAGATGCTGGCCCGCACCCGCATCCTCGACGCGCGTGGACTGGGCACCCTCGCGATCGGCATGCACGACGCCTCGCTCGCGATGGCGAGCGAGGACGAGGCGGTCGCCGCACGCGCGATGCGCAAGTACGCCAACCTGACCGAGCGGTTCGAAGCGCTCGGCGGTTACACGGCCGAGGCTGAGGCGGCCTCGATCGCGCACAACCTGTCGTTGCCCGACCGGATCCTCGACCAGCCGCTGAAGACGCTGTCAGGCGGTCAGCGGCGTCGCATCGAACTGGCTCGCATCCTGTTCTCGGACGCCCAGACGATGATCCTCGACGAGCCGACCAACCACCTCGACGCCGACAGCGTCGTGTGGCTGCGCGAGTTCCTCAAGGGCTACAAGGGCGGCCTGATCGTCATCAGCCACGACGTGGAGCTCGTCGGCGAGACGGTGAACCGCGTGTTCTACCTCGACGCGAACCGCCAGGTCATCGACGTCTACAACATGAACTGGAAGAACTACCTGCGCCAGCGGGTGGCCGACGAGGAGCGCCGCAAGAAGGAGCGCGCCAACGTCGAGAAGAAGGCGACCGTCCTGCAGCAGCAGGCGGCGCGGTTCGGTGCCAAGGCGTCGAAGGCCGCTGCGGCGCACCAGATGGTCGCGCGCGCCGAGAAGATGCTGGCCGGCCTCGACGAGGTGCGCCAGGAGGAGCGCGTGGCCAAGCTGCGCTTCCCGAAGCCGGCACCGTGCGGCAAGACGCCCCTCATGGCGTCGGGGCTGTCGAAGTCATACGGCTCGCTCGAGATCTTCACCGACGTCGACCTCGCGATCGACCGCGGATCGAAGGTCGTCATCCTCGGCCTCAACGGTGCCGGAAAGACGACGCTGCTGCGCATCCTGGCCGGCGTCGACCAGCCGGATACCGGTCAGCTGGAGCCCGGCCACGGCCTCAAGATCGGCTACTACGCGCAGGAGCACGAGAACCTCGACGTCTCCCGGTCTGTGCTCGAGAACATGATGTCGGCCGCGCCCGACATCACGGCGACCGAGGCGCGCAAGGTGCTCGGCTCGTTCCTGTTCACGGGCGACGACGTGCTGAAGCCCGCCGGTGTGCTCTCGGGTGGCGAGAAGACCCGCCTCTCGCTGGCCACGCTGGTCGTGTCGTCGGCGAACATGCTGCTGCTCGACGAGCCCACCAACAACCTCGACCCCGCATCCCGCGAAGAGATCCTCGGTGCGCTCGCGCACTACGAGGGCGCCGTCGTGCTCGTGTCGCACGACGAGGGCGCAGTCGAGGCGCTCAACCCCGAGCGCGTGCTGATCCTCCCCGACGGCGTCGAAGACATCTGGGGCCGCGACTACGCGGACCTCATCGCGCTCGCCTAGCGCCGGCGAGCGCAGGTTCGCGCACAGAACCGGAGACTCTGGGCAACGCGCTGCGGACGGATGCCTCGCCCGGCGTTTCGCCGAGGATCTCCGATGCTCGGTTCTCGGCGGTCATCCCGCAGTCAGCGGCCGGCGGCGTCGAGGAGTGCGTCCTCGTCCTCGGCGTCGCGGTCGCGGCCCCTCCGGGGTGCCGGAGCGGCCCCTGGAGCGGCATCCGTTCCCTCCGCCGCGGTCTCGGCGGCCAGGGCATCCTCGGCGTCTTCGCGGCGGTGCCGCCGCTCGGTGCGTATGACGTAGCCGATGAAGATGAACCCCATCACGGCGAAGAGGATCCACTGGATCGCATACGAGAGGTGCGGGCCGGGGTCGTCGGAAGGCGGCTCGAGGGCGCTCGGCGCGGTCGCCGGCGCCGGGGCCTCCGAGACCATCACGCCGTAGGCGCTCTGCTCGAGGGCGTCGCCCGCGTCGGGGAGTGCGTCGGCGACGAGGCCGAGGTTGATCGTCGGCACCTGACCTTCGGGCGCGGAGCGTCCCGATGACGGCAGCGCCTCGCCCGGTCGCAGCCGGACGATGACGGTCGCCTCGCCGGACGGGGGAGCGGGCACCGCATCGGGTTCGGGCTGGTCCTTCCCGGGCGCCACCCAACCGCGGTCGACGAGCAGCACGCGGCCGTCGTCGAGGCGGAACGGCACGAGCACCTCGAACGCCGACGTGCCGCCGTGCGGACGGTTGCGGGCGAGAAGCTCGTCGTCGGCCAGGTAGGTGCCGGTGAGGATCACCGGACGCCACTCGTCCTGCGGATCGAGTTCGCCGCCGGCAGGGATGAGGTCGGCGAGGGGCACCGGCGGGGCGTCGTAGTTCTCCGCGACCAGCGCGAGCTGCCCGGAGCGCTCCTGATTGCGCGTGAACTGCCAGTTCGACAGGAACGCGCACGCGATGGCGAAGACCACGGCGAGCGCGATGTAGATCGCCCAGCGCCCCGCGCGGGGAAGACGCTGCATGCTGACCGAGCGGCCGCTCATCGCGTCGTCTCCCTCTCCGCAGTCGTATCCGACTCCATAGGGGCCAGCGGCGCCACCGAGACGGGAAAGTCGCGGGCGGAGAGGAAATCGCGCAGATACCCGACGTGCTCGTCGCATGCGACCCACGTCTTGCGTCGATCGGCGGCGTGGATGCGCGGGTTCCGCCAGTCGATGCGCCAGCCTGCCGCGGCGCGGCATCCCGCCCGCGAGCAGGTCGCGTCGACGCCCTGCTCGCGGTGGACGTCGCTCATGCGGCCCCATCCCGGGTGCCGTCTGTGGCCGGCCGCGTCTCATCGATGCGGATCACGCGTGCCTCGGGTGCGGCGGCCGCCGAGGGAGCCGAGGGCGCGGCGGGCAGAGCCGCCTCGGGATCCTCGCGCCGGTTGCGCCGGCCCTCCTGGCCGACGTTCGCCGAGACGACCGCGACGTAGGGGAGGAAGATCGCCGCAGCCGCGAACACCCACGTGTACCAGCCATAGGGAGTGATGACCACCATGAGGACGAAGCACGCGATGCGGATGCCCATCGTCACGAGATACCGCATCGACCGCGCGTCGACGTCGTCGCGCGGTGCGCGCGGCAGGGACGTGGCCGATGGGGCGTGGCTCGAACTCTTCACGGTACTTCCAGGGTACGCCGCTTGCACGGCGTAGGCGCCCCGGAATCGTGTCCGGGGCGCCGGGATTCAGTACGTGCCGCCGGTCTCCTGGTAGACCGCGAAGAAGAATCCGAAGAACGCGATCGCCGCGATGATGCCGAGGAGCGCCAGGCCGAGACCGACCCAGCCGACGATGGTGCCGGCCAGCGCCATCCCGCGGCCCTGCTCACCGCTGGTCTTGAGCTGGTTGAGCGACATGTGGCCGGTGATCACGCCCACGATCGACCCGACGAAGGGCACGATGACGAAGGCGGCGACCGACGCGATGAGCGAGACGATCGCGAGGGTGTTGGTCTTGGTCTGCGCTCCGTAGCCATAACCCGCTGCGGTGCCGTAGGCGGGCGCCGCACCGTACGCGGGGGCTGCGCCGTAGGAAGGAGCTGGAGTCGACGCGGGCGCGCCGTAGGCGGCCGGGGGATAGGCGCCCTGCGCGGGCGGCGGGTACGCGCCCGCGGCCGGCTGCGCCGCTGCCGGAGCCGGCGGAACCGGCGGGTACGCGTCGGGCTCGGGTGCGGGGTTCTGGGGGGTGGGGTCGCTCACGGCGGGCCTTTCGTCGATGTCTGTGCCCAGCGTCCCAGCGGCGCACCGAGGGTGTCAAACGGGCCGGGTGCGCAGTTGTGCCGCCGATAGGCTGGTGCTGATCCGTCACAACCCCGGGAGTGCCACCATGTCCACCGATCGCGTCGTCCTCGTCACCGGCGGAAACCGCGGCATCGGCCGTGCCATCGCGGAGCGTTTCGTCGCCGAGGGCTACAGGGTGGCGGTGACCGCGCGCTCTGGAGAAGGTCCCGCGGGCACCCTCACCGTCCGGGCGGACGTGACGGATGCCGCAGCCGTCGACGCGGCGTTCACCGAGGTCGAGAGCGCCCTCGGCCCGGTCGAGATCGTCGTCGCGAACGCCGGCATCACGAAGGACACGCTCCTGCTGCGCATGACGGAGGACGATTTCGACAGCGTTGTGGCGACGAACCTCGGCGGCGCGTTCCGCGTGGTCAAGCGCGCGTCGAAGGGCATGCTGCGCGCACGGTGGGGCCGCGTCGTGCTCATCTCGAGCGTCGTCGGCCTGTACGGCTCCGCCGGCCAGATCAACTACGCCGCCTCGAAGAGCGCGCTCGTGGGCTTCGCCCGCTCACTCACACGCGAACTCGGCGGACGCGGCATCACCGCCAACGTCGTGGCACCAGGCTTCATCGAGACCGACATGACCGCCGAGCTCTCAGACGACACGCAGGCGGAGTACAAGAAGAGCATTCCGGCCGGACGGTTCGCCTCGGCGGAGGAAGTGGCCGGCGTCGTCACCTGGATGGCGTCCGACGACGCCGCCTACATCTCGGGCGCCGTCATCCCGGTCGACGGCGGCCTCGGCATGGGTCACTGACCCCGCGCGTCTGCGCTCGACAGGCTCAGCGACCGGGCCAGGTGGTCCCTGAGCCTGTCGCAGGGTCAGCCGATCGCACGCAGGATCGCCTCGGCGACCGCGCCGGGTCGCGAGAACTGCGGCCAGTGGCCGGTGGCGTCTCCGGGTGCTCCGAGTTCGATCACGTCGAGATGCTGCAGCGCGGCGAGTTCGGCCGCCCACGGCGGGGCCTGCTGGATGATCTCCCTGATGTGCGCCTCGGGCACCGTTGCCGTGATGATCGTGGCGGGCACGGCACGCCGTCGCTCGTCGGAGAGTCGGATCGGGTCCGTCGGCACCCTCTCCGGCACGGACCGGGCGCGCGCGGCGACTTCGGCACGTGTCTGCGGGTCGAGGTCGGCGACGTCGGACTCGTCGAAGAAGTCCCAGCCGGGGAACGGAATCACCCCGTCCACGACGGGAAATTCCGAGATGGAACCGCCCTCGCCCGGCGGGAAGGTGTCGAGGAACACCACGCGCCCCACGCGGTCGGGACGCGCGTCCACCGCGCCGTAGGCGACGTTCCCGCCGCCGGAATGGCCGACGATGGCCACGTCACCGTCGAGGCGGTCGAGTTCGTCGACCGTCGCGGCGACCCAATCGGAGATGCCGATGCCGGCCGACTCGGCGCCCGACGCGCCGACGCCGGGCATCGTCAGCGCGTGGGTGCGGTGGCCGGCGGATTCGAGGGCAGGGGCGACCTCGCCCCAGGAAGACGCGTCGAGCCACAGCCCGGGTACGAGGATGATGTGCATGACTCGACGCTAGCGACGGCAGCCGACATCCGGAGCCCCCTACGGCAGCCGATGACGTAGCCGAGATGCGGCCTACGGCAGCAGCGGGATGACCTCGGCGAGGTCGATCGGCCCGACGACGAGGTCGGCGCGGGCGCGCACCGCGGGCTTGGCGTTGAAGGCGACCCCGAGCCCGGCGACGGCCATCATCTCGAGGTCGTTCGCCCCGTCACCGATCGCGATCGTGCGTGCAACGGGCACGCGGCGTTCGGCAGCCCACTCGCGCAGCGCAGCGGCCTTGCCCGCGGCATCCACGATCCCGCCGTCCACGAGGCCGCTCAGCGCGCCGTCCCGCGTCGCGAGGCGGTTCGCACGCCACACGTCCACGCCGAGGTCGGGTGCGACGGTGTCGAGGATCTCGTGGAATCCGCCCGAGACGACTCCGACGGCACCGCCGCGCTCGTGCACGGCCGCGATGAGCTCGCGCGCCCCGGGGGTCGGCTCGATGCGCGACAGAACGCGTGCGAACGCCGCGAGCGGCACGCCTTCGAGCGCCTCGACGCGCGACCGCAGGCTGCTCGCGAAGTCGACCTCGCCGCGCATGGCGGCCTCTGTCGCCGCCGCCACCTCGGCCCCGCGCCCCGCCTCGTCGGCGATGAGCTCGATGACCTCGTTGCGGATCAGGGTCGAATCGGCGTCGAGCACCACGAGGAAGCGGGCGGGGGCAGCGGGCATCCCTCCACGCTAGCGAAACCCGGAAGCCCCACCCGACCGTTGCGTCATCGCTCGACGCGGAACCCCTTCCCGACCACGGTGATGCCGCTGTCGGTGATCGTGAACCCTCGGGAGAGGTCCTTCTCCCGGTCGACGCCCACGGTCGCGCCCTCATCGAGGACCACGTTCTTGTCGAGGATCGCGCGGTGCACCCGCGCGCCCGCGCCGACATGCACGTGGTCGAAGAGCACCGAGTCGGTGATCGTCGAGCCGCCGCCGGCGAGCGTCCACGGGCCCACCACGCTGCGCTCGAGGTGCGTGCCCGACAGAACGGACCCGAGCGACACGATCGAGTCGATCGCATTGCCGATGCGGCCTACCGAGTCGCGCACGAACTTCGCCGGCGGGGAGTTGACCGCCTGGGAGTGGATCGGCCAGTCCATGTTGTACAGGTTGAACACCGGCAGCGTCGAGATGAGGTCGCGGTGCGCGTCGAAGAACGAGTCGATCGTCCCCACGTCCCGCCAGTAGTACCGGTCGCGCGGAGTCGACCCCGGCACGTCGTTGCGGTTCATGTCGTAGACGCCCGCCTCGCCCCGGCCGACGAAGTAGGGGATGATGTCGCCGCCCATGTCGTGGTTCGAGGTCGGCAGCTCTCCGTCCGCCTCGACCGCCTCGATCAGCGCGTCGGTGTCGAAGATGTAGTTGCCCATCGACGCCAGCACCTGATCGGGCGCATCGCCCAGGCCCACGGGGTTCTGCGGCTTCTCGAGGAACTCGCGGATGCGCATCGGGTCCTCGGGGTCGACGTCGATGACGCCGAACTGATTGGCGAGCGAGATCGGCTGACGGATGCCGGCGACCGTCGCCCGCGCGCCCGACTCGATGTGCGCCGCGAGCATCTGCCGGAAGTCCATGCGGTAGACGTGGTCGGCGCCGATCACGACGACGATGTCGGGCTGCTCGTCGTTGATGAGGTTGAGGCTCTGCAGGATGGCGTCCGCCGATCCGGAGAACCAGCGCTTTCCGAGTCGCTGCTGCGCGGGAACCGAGGTGACGTACGAATCCAGGAGCGCCGACATCCGCCACGTCTGCGAGATGTGCCGGTCGAGGCTGTGCGATTTGTACTGGGTGAGCACGACGATCTGCCGCAGGCCCGAGTTGATGAGGTTGGAGATGGCGAAATCGATGAGCCGGTACTGCCCGCCGAAGGGAACGGCGGGCTTGGCGCGATCCGCGGTCAACGGCATCAGCCGCTTCCCTTCGCCGCCGGCGAGGATGATTCCGAAGACCTTGGGTGCAGCTGGCATGGCCCCCACACTATGACGCGTTCCGGGCCGTGTACTAGCGTTCGAGACATGCGAGTCGACATCGTCACCAAGGAGTACCCTCCGGAGATCTACGGCGGCGCCGGCGTGCACGTGACGGAGCTCGTGAAGGCCTTGCGGTCGACGATCGATGTGCGCGTGCGCGCGTTCGGGGCCGAGCGCGACGAAGAGGGCACGACGTCGTACGGCGTGCCGGCCGAGCTCTCCGGTGCCAACGCGGCGGTGCAGACGCTCGGCACGGACCTCGAGATCGTGTCGGATGTCGCCGGCGCCGACGTCGTGCACAGTCACACCTGGTACGCGAACCTCGCCGGCCAGCTCGCCTCATTGCTCCACGGCATCCCGCACATCGTGACCGCTCACAGCCTCGAGCCGCTGCGGCCGTGGAAGGCCGAGCAGCTCGGCGGCGGCTACGCCGTCTCGAGCTGGATCGAGAAGTCGGCGTACGAGGGCGCCGCGGCGATCGTCGCGGTGAGCAACGGCATGCGCGAAGACATCCTGCGCAGCTATCCGGCGCTCGATCCGGAGCGGGTGCGCGTGATCTACAACGGCATCGACGTCGAGGCCTGGCACCCGGTCGAGGATCCGGCGCTGCTGGCCGAGCTCGGCATCGATCCGGCGAGGCCCTCGGTGGTGTTCGTCGGCCGCATCACGCGGCAGAAGGGTCTGCCGTACTTCCTCCGCGCCGCCGAGCGACTGCCCGCCGACGTGCAGGTGATCCTCGCCGCCGGTGCTCCCGACACACCCCAGATCATGGCCGAAGTCGAGGGCCTCGTGCGCGGGCTGCAGGACACCCGCGCGGGTGTCGTCTGGCTCGATCGGATGCTGTCGCGCCACGAGCTGTGCACCATCCTCAGCGCGGCCACGACGTTCGTCTGCCCGTCCGTGTACGAGCCGCTGGGCATCGTGAACCTGGAGGCGATGGCCTGCGGTGCGGCAGTCGTGGGGACGGCGACGGGCGGCATCCCGGAGGTCGTCGTCGACGGCGTCACCGGGAGGCTCGTCCCGATCGAGCAGGTGCAGGACGGCACCGGGACGCCGACCGACCCCGAGCGGTATGTGGCAGATCTTGCACGCGTGCTCACCGAGGTCGTGAGCGATCCGGACCGCGCGCGCGAGTACGGCGCCGCCGGACGGCGTCGTGCGACGGAGGATTTCAGCTGGCAGCGCATCGCCGATCAGACGGCCGCGCTCTACGCGGAGGTGGCCGCCGGCGGCCGTTAGGCTGGTCGCATGCCACAGGTGCTCGAGTTCTCCGACGTCGTCGTCCGCCGAAACGCCAGGAACATCGTCGACCACCTGAACTGGACCGTCAACGACGATGAGCGCTGGGTCGTACTCGGACCCAACGGTGCCGGCAAGACCACGGTGCTGCAGATGGCCGACACGCTCCTGCACCCCACCTCGGGAACGGTGACCATCCTCGCGGAGCGGCTGGGCCGCACGGACGTGTTCGAGCTGCGCCCCCGGATCGGATTCGCGTCGTCGGCGATGGCGCGTCGCGTGCCCCCCGAGGAGACCGTGCTGAACGTCGTGCTCACCGCCGCCTACTCGGTGCTGGGCCGCTGGCGCGAGGACTACGAGGACATCGACGAGCGCCGCGCGCTGCGGGTGCTCGCCGAGTGGAAGCTCGACCACCTCGCTGACCGCACCTTCGGCACGCTCAGCGACGGCGAGCAGAAGCGGGTGCAGATCGCGCGAGCCGTCATGACGGACCCGGAGCTGCTGCTGCTCGACGAGCCGACCGCGAGCCTGGATCTCGGCGCGCGCGAAGAGCTCCTCATCCTCCTGGGCGGCTACGCCCAGGCGCCCACGACTCCCGCGATGATCATGGTCACGCACCACGTCGAGGAGATTCCGGTCGGCTTCACCCACGTGCTGCTGCTCCGCGATGGACAGGCCGTGGCATCCGGTCCCATCCGCGAGACCCTCACGTCCGAGACGCTCACCGACACGTTCGGCGTCCCCATCCGCCTCACCGAAGACGGCGGCCGCTACGCCGCACGGGCGACGCACTGACGCCCGCGGAGGCTTGTTCGGCAACCGGCCGGGAGCCTGGTAGAATCTCTCTTTGGTGCGCTCGCACCCCAGACTTTGACCGCCCTGGCAAAATCCAGGGCATCACCCTCAAAGGACCATCATGAAGACTGACCTCCACCCGGACTACCAGGCCGTCGTGTTCCGTGACCTCGGCTCGGGCGAGACGTTCCTCACCCGCTCGACGGTGAGCAGCGACAAGAAGATCGAGCTCGACGGCGTCGAGTACCCCGTCATCGACGTGGAGATCTCGTCGGCCTCGCACCCGTTCTACACGGGCAAGCAGCGCATCATGGACTCGGCCGGTCGCGTCGAGAAGTTCAACCAGCGCTTCAAGAACTTCGGCGGCGCTTCCAAGTAAGCCCTCCGCGCGTTTCGACGGCGCTCGACGACCGGTCAGCGTCCGCCTCGGATCAGAAGACCCCGCCTCGGCGGGGTCTTCTGCGTTCCAGCCGCTCAGCGGATCGGCCAGCGGCCATCGAGCTGCTCGTCGGGATCGAGCCGGCCGATGCGGACGAAGTACTCGGTGAGGCTCTCGGCCTGGGCGCGCGCCCAGCCGATCTGGCGGGTGTGGAGTTCGTGGACGGTGTCGGGCAGCCACGGCGCGAAGCGCTCGGCGAGCGCCTGGGCGACCCGGCCCGCTGCCACCGCGTCGGCTGACGCCTCGTGTGCGGCATCGAGCCTCACGGCGTAGTGCGCCGCAACCACTTCCAGCGTGCGCTTGCCCTTGCGCCAGCGGTCGTACGCCTTGTCGACGACGAGCGGGTCGATCACCGGTGACGGCTCGTGGATCGGCGCGATGTCGTGACGAAGCGACTCGTACTTCAGCAAGGAGAAGTCGAAGGGCGCGTTGTAGGCGACGACGGGGATGCCGGCGTCCAGCAGCGCGCGCACCGCCTCGACGACCTCGCTCACGACCTCAGCCGCCGGTCGCCCCTGCGCGCGGGCATGCGCGGTCGATATGCCGTGGATCGCACTCGCACCCTCGGGGATGTCGACGCCGGGATCCGCGAGCCAGTCGCGCGCGCGGATGACCCGGCCCGAGGCATCCAGCAGTCCGACGTGAGCCGTGACGATGCGGTCGGCGGTGACGTCGATGCCCGTGGTCTCGAGGTCGAACACCCCGATCATGCGCACCCAGTCCGGCACGTCCCACAGCGGCAGCTGTTCGGGACGCGGGCGGCTCATGCCGATCACGGTATGCGCCGCTTCCGACATCGCGGCGCAGGCGCTCCGCGCGCACCGGAGGCGGAGCCGCGCCTCGTAGACTCGACGGGTGACCGCCCCGAATCCGTACGCCCCGCTGCTCGACGCGATCCCCGTCGAGCGGCGCGAGGTCGGCGTGCTGGGCGGCGTGACGGCGTACTGGGTCTACGGCCCGGCCGATGCGGCCGTCACGGTCGTGGCGGTGCACGGCTTCCGGGGCGAGCATCATGGGCTCGAGCCCGTGGTGGCGCACCTCCCGTCGGTGCGGGTGATCTCGCCCGATCTGCCGGGATTCGGCGAGACGGCGCCGGTGCCCAACCGCCGGCACGACCTCGACCTCTACGCCGAGTGGCTGCGCGAGTTCGCCGCCGCCGTGGCACCGGGGGCCGTGATCCTCGGCCACTCGTTCGGCTCGATCGTGGTGGCGGCCGCCGTCGCCGGCGGGCTCGCGACGCCCCGCGTCATCCTGGTGAACCCGATCGGCGCACCGGCGCTCGAGGGACCGCGCGGCGTGCTCACGCGACTCGCCGTCTTCTACTACTGGGTCGGGACGAAGCTGCCGAAGCGGCTCGGCGATGCGCTGCTGCGCAACGGCCTGATCGTCCGGGTGATGAGCGTGTCGATGGCGAAGACCAAGGACCCCGGCATCCGTCGATTCGTGCACGATCAGCACGACACGTACTTCTCGCGCTTCGCCGACCGGGATGTGCTGCACGACGCGTTCCTCGCCTCGGTGTCGAACGACGTGCGCGCGTTCGCTCCGTGCATCGCGCAGCCGACGCTGCTCGTCGCCGCGCAACGCGACGACATCACGCCCATCGAGGCGGAGCGGCGACTCGCCACGATGTTCCCGGATGCCGAGCTGGTGGAGATCCCCGACGTCGGGCACCTGATCCACTACGAGACGCCGGCTCCAGCCGCCGACGCGATCACGCGCTTTCTCGCGCCTTCCGACGCCGATACGCGTTGACGTTCATGCGGTTGCCGCAGTTGCCGATGTCGCAGTAGCGCTTCGAGCCGTTCTTCGAGAAGTCCACGTAGACGCCGTCGCAGTCGTCGGCGGCGCAGATCCGCACACGGTCGTACTCGTCGGCTCGGATGACGTCGACGAACGCCAGCGCCGCCTCGACCATGATGCGGGTCGCGAGCGGGGCGTCATCGCTCGTCGCATGGATGTGCCAGTCGAATCCGTCGTGAATGACCAGGCGGGGGAGTGCCTGGCCGTCGCGGAGCATTTCGTTGACGAGCGGCACGGCACCGTCGCGGTCGACCTCCCACAGCTGTCGCAGCCGTCGCCGGACCGCGCGGATGGCCGCGAGCTCGGCATCATCACGCCGGATGAGCCCGGTATAGGGGTTGACGCGGAGATAGTCCTCGAAGTCCTCGAGGGTCGAGAGCGTGTCTTCGTCGTCGTAGCCGGGCAGCGTGTTCACCAGGTACGACGCCGCGCGCAGATTCTGCTCGGTGTCATGAATGAAAACCACGTTGACTCCTGACATGCTGGTCCGGTACTGTCACCAGTGTAAGCACGTTTCACCCCTGACAGACGGATGTCGCCATGACCGCCCCGACCGCATCCCCTTCGGTTGCGCTGCTGGGCGCGGCTCCCCGTTCGAGCGCGCGGCTGCGCACCAGCGGATTGTTCATGGGGGTCGCCTCCGCTCTCGCGTTCTCGTCGAGCGGACCGTTCGTCAAGCCGCTGCTCGAGGCCGGCTGGTCCCTCGGTGCGGCCCTGCTCGTGCGCATGGGCGTCGCCGGACTGGTCTTGTCGCCGGCGCTGTTCCTGGCGATGAAGCGACAGCGCGGCTTCCTGCGCCGGCACTGGCGCCTCATCGCCGGCTTCGGCCTCATGCCCGTGCTCGGCTGCCAGCTCTTCTTCTTCTCGGCGATGCAGCGGATGCCCGTCGCCGTCGCCCTGCTGATCCAGTACCTCGCCCCGGTCATGCTCGTCGTGGCGGTGTGGGTCCGGACGCGCAAGGCCCCTTCGGCGCTCGTGCTGTGGGGGTCGGTGGTGGCGATCGTGGGCCTGGTGCTCGTCGTGGACATCTCGGGCGCGTCGTTCGATCTGATCGGCACCCTGTTCGCCCTCGCCGCAGCCGTCTGCGTGTGCGCCTACTTCGTGATCTCGGAACGCGCCGGCGACGATCTGCCGCCGCTGGCGCTCGCGGCGAGCGGGCTGCTGACGGGCGCGATCGTCATGGGGATCCTCTGCGCCACCGGCATCCTGCCGTTCCAGGCACCCGCGGTGTCGGTGGTGCTGGCCGGGGTATCGGTGCCGTGGTGGATGCCGCTGCTCTGGGTCGCCGGCATCGCGACGACGCTCGGCTACGCGCTCGGCGTGATGGCGGTTCCGCGCATCGGCTCGCGCGTCGCGTCGTTCGTGGGGTTGTCGGAAGTGCTGTTCGCCCTCATGTTCGCGTGGATCTTCCTCGCCGAGGTGCCGGCGCCCGTGCAGTTCGCGGGGGGCGCGCTGATCCTGGTGGGTGTGGTGCTGGTGCGTGCCGACGCCTCGTCGACGGGCAGCCTCCCACCTACTCCTCCCGCGCCAGGCCCATGAGCGGAGTGACGCGATGGGGGATGACCTCGCCCATCACAAGGGATGTCTCGGTGCGCTCGATGCCTTCGATGGCGAGGATGCGGGCGTCGGTGTCGAACAGGTGCTGCGTGTCGCGGCAGGCCACCCGCACCAGCAGATCGACCTGACCTGACAGGCCGTGCGCCTGCACGACCTCGGGTACACGCGCGAGCTCGATCGCGATGCGGGGGAGATCCGCCTGCCGCACGATGACGCTGATGAACGCCTCGATCGGGAAGCCCAGCGAAGCGGATGAGATCGCCCGTTCATACGACAGGAACACCCCCGCCTTCTCCAGGCGCGACATGCGCGCCTGGACCGTGTTGCGCGAGAGGCCGAGGCGCTCCGCGAGTGCGACGACGGTGGCTCGGGGATCGGCGGAGAGCGCGGCCAGCAGTTCCAGGTCGACATGATCGAGGGCACTCATAGTGCCAAACGTTAGCACGGTATGGGTGGTCGTGACTTATCAACATGCTCAAGCAGAGCGCGAATGCTTGAGCGAGGTGCGATACGGACGTAGCCTCGACGTAGTCGGCGACGAAGCCGGCGCACGCGAAGCGGCTCCTCACGAGGGGGCCCGCAACGAGGAGTGATGACGATGACGCACACCCTGACACCGACAGCGGATCTCGCCACCGACATCGACGATGTCGCGCGACTGCTGACGCCTGACGGCGAGCGCATCGCCGACCCCGAGCTCGATCGCTGGGTCGCCGACGTCGACGCCGCGACGCTGCGCGGCCTGTATCGCGACATGGTGCTCCTGCGACGCATCGACACCGAGGGCGTCGCCCTGCAACGACAGGGCCAGCTCGGCCTGTGGCCGCCCTGCCAGGGGCAGGAGGCGACCCAGATCGGCACGGCGCGCGCGCTGCGTGCCGACGACTTCGCGTTCCCGAGCTACCGCGAGACGGGCGTGGTCTACGCGCGCGGCGGCAAGCCCTCGGACTTCGTGCTCGCGTGGCGCGGCGAGGAGCACTCCACCTACAACCCGTACGACATCAACACCGCGACGCAGCAGATCATCATCGGCGCGCAGGCGCTGCACGCGGTCGGCTACGCGATGGGCGTGCAGCGGGACGGCGGCGACCAGGTCTCGGTCGCGTACTTCGGCGACGGCGCGTCCAGCCAGGGCGACGTGAACGAGGCGATGGTCTTCGCCGCCTCCTTCGGCGCACCGGTCGTCTTCATGTGCACCAACAACCAGTGGGCGATCTCCGAACCCGTCTCCGTGCAGGCGAAGTTCCCCATCGCCGGGCGGGCGCCGGGCTTCGGCATCCCGAGCATGCGCGTGGACGGCAACGACGTGCTCGCCTGCTTCGCCGCGATGCGCTGGGCGCTCGACAACGCGCGCCGCGGCAACGGGCCGGCCTTCATCGAGGCGGTCACGTACCGCATGGGCCCGCACACGACCTCGGACGACCCCACGCGCTACCGCGACAAGGAAGAGGTCGAGAAGTGGCGCCGCCGCGACCCGATCGCCCGCCTTGAAGCGCTGCTGCGCGCGCGTGGCGAGTTCGACGAGGCCTTCGTCGCCACCGTCGAGGCGGATGCCGATGCGCTGGCCTCCGGCGTCCGCGAGGCCGCGATGACCGCCACGACCCGCGCGCCGCTGACCGTGCTCGACAACGTCTACGCCGAGCCGCACTCCGGTCTCGAGGAGCAGCGCGCGCGGTTCGGCGCCTACCTCGACGGATTCGCTCCCGCGACCGAGGGGGTGTGACGATGGTGCAGCTCACGATGGCGAAGGCCATCAACGAGGGACTCCGCCGCGCCATGGCCGACGACCCGAAGGTGCTCGTCATGGGCGAGGACATCGGCAAGCTCGGCGGCGTGTTCCGCATCACCGACGGGCTGCTCGATGAGTTCGGAGCCCAGCGCGTGGTCGACACGCCGCTCGCCGAGGCGGGCATCATGGGCACCGCGGTCGGGCTCGCCTTCCGCGGGTACCGGCCCGTCGTCGAGATCCAGTTCGACGGCTTCGTCTACCCCGCGTTCGACCAGATCGTGTGCCAGGTGGCCAAGCTCCACTACCGCACGCGCGGCAACGTGACGATGCCGATCACCATCCGCATCCCGTGGGCGGGCGGCGTCGGCGCGGCCGAGCACCACTCCGAGTCTCCGGAGGCCTACTTCGTCCACACGTCGGGGCTCCGCGTGATCGCGGTCTCGAACCCGCAGGACGCGTACATCATGCTGCGGCAGGCCATCGCCTCGAACGACCCCGTGGTGTACTTCGAGCCGAAGCGCCTCTACCACTCCAAGGGCGAGGTCGACCTCGACGTGGCGCTGGCGGACGCGCCGCCGATGGGTCTGGCGCGCGTCGCCCGCGAGGGAAGCGACGTGACGCTCCTGACCTACGGCTCGCAGGTCGCGACCGCCATGGATGCCGCCACCGCCGCCGAGGACGACGGCGTGTCGATCGAGGTCATCGACCTGCGATCGATCTCGCCGGTCGACTACCGCACCGTCACGGCATCCGTCCGCAAGACCGGCCGCGTCGTCGTCACCCACGAGGCGGCCCGCGAGGCGGGCGTCGGCGCCGAGCTCATCGCCAGCGTGACCGAGCGCTGCTTCAACTACCTGGAGGCTGCGCCGCAGCGCGTCACGGGGCACGACATCCCGTACCCGCCCGCGAAGCTCGAGAAGCACCACCTGCCCGATCTCGACCGCATCCTCGACGCCGTCGATCGCGTCATGGACCGGCCGAACAGCCTGAGCGGGGTGCTCGACTGATGGCGCAGGACTTCCACCTCCCCGACCTCGGCGAAGGGCTTCCCGAGGCCGAGCTCGTGCAGTGGCAGGTCGCCGTGGGCGACACCGTCGCACTCAACCAGACGATCGCCGAGGTCGAGACGGCCAAGGCCGTCGTCGAGCTGCCCTCTCCGTATGCGGGCACGGTCACGGCGCTGCACGCCGAGGCCGGCGATGTCATCGCCGTGGGCTCGGTGCTGATCTCCTTCGATACGGGGGGAACGGCCCCCACGCCCTCACCGGCCGCATCGGTCGAGGCATCCGCTCCCGACACCGCCGCGAGCGCGCCCGCACCGCCGGCCACGGCATCGGAGCCGAACCTGGTCGGCTACGGCGCCGCGCCGCGCGGAACCGGGCGGCCGCAGCGTCGCGCCCGCGTCGCC
>NZ_MWLQ01000028.1 GCF_010634855.1 Microbacterium sp. B35-30
GAGCGAGACGCACCCCCACCCAGCCCGAGCGACAACACCCCCACCCCAGCCCCGTCGTCGACCGAGCGAGACGCACCACGACCCAGCCCCGTCTTCGCCCGAGCGAGACGACGCCGACCGTCCCGCGCTCGTTCAGCGAGCAAGGAACGAGCGAGACGAAACGCCCGAGCGCATGCCCAACCGCAGCTGGCGGCGCCAGGTCTCCGCTACGCCGTTTCCCACAAGTCGTCGTCGGCGTCGACCGCGCCGGGTGCGTCGATCGACAGCCCGTGGAGCAACTCCAGCGCCGCGCGCGCCTCGTCGATCCGGCCCTCGACCGCCAGTTCGCGGATCCGTACCGACGGCTGGTGCAGCAGCACCCCGGCGAGGTGCCGCAGCGCGGCCTCGACCTCGTCGCCCGCGCCGCGTGAGCGGGCGCGCGCGATTTCGTCGTCGAGCGTCTTCAGCACGTCGGTGCGCAGCGCCGTGATCGCCGGACCTGCGAGGCGGTCGGCGTGGAACTCGGTCGCCGCGTCCCCCACGATGGCGCGTGCGTCGGCGTGCGCGTTGAACTCCTGGAGCGGAGCATGCAGCCGGATCGTCTCGAGGTCGAGCAGCTCCACACCGGCCACGGCGCCGACGGCCGGGTCGACGTTGCGGGGCAGTCCGAGGTCGATGACGAGCACGCGGCGCCCGGGAACGAAGGCGTCGGCGTGCACGACGGCGTCGGCGGTGCAGGTGATGACGACATCCGCCTCGGCCGCTGCCGCCGCGAAGTCCGACACCGGGATGAGTCCGTGCTGGGCGGCGAATCCCTCGGCCCGCCCCGACGGCGAGAACACGTGCACGTCGCCGGCGCCGCGAGCGCGCAGGGCGTCGACGGTGCGCGCGGCGTAGCGCCCGGTGCCCACGAGCACGACGCGGGCGGCCGCCCAGTCGGCGACACGGCTCGAGGCGAGCTCGAGCGCGAGCCGCACGAGTGAGCGGTGGGCGCCGCGCAGTTGGGTGCGGTTGCGCACGCCACGACTGGTGTGCGTCGCCTTCTGGAACAGGCGTTCCAGCTCGCTGCTGGTCATGCCGTCGGCACGTGCGGCGTCGAGGGCGCGACGCACCTGACCGGAGATCTCGTCTTCGCCGACGACCATCGACTCGAGGCCGCTGGTGACCGCGAACAGGTGGGCTGCGGCATCCGCCCCCTGGTGCACCGCGACGGACGCACGCAGCAGGTCGACGGAAACATCGGATGCCGCGGCCATCGCCTCGACGACCGACTCCACCGCGACGGCCTCGCCGCCGGTGAGCGGCTCGTCGATGTCGAGATACGCCTCGAACCGGTTGCACGTCGCGAGCACGACGGCGCCGGACACGAACAGCTCGTCATCCACGAGGGCGCGCGTCGCCGTGGGCGCTCCCACAGAGAGACGCTCCAGGACGTCGAGGCTCGCGTTCCGATGGTTCGCGGTCAGACAGAGGAGCACGACTCTAATCTTAACGTGTGTCTTTGCATGTCTCTCACCCTTCCGTTCTTCAGAGAAACGATCCGCCCGCGCTGATACGCGCGTACCGCGGCGATCGGCCGAGCCGCACCCCGGTGTGGTTCATGCGCCAGGCGGGACGATCTCTGCCCGAGTACCGAGAGCTGCGCGTGGGCACCGACATGCTCGACGCCTGCCTGAATCCCGAGCTCGCCAGCGAGATCACGCTGCAGCCGGTGCGCCGCCACGGCGTCGACGCGGGCATCTTCTTCAGCGACATCGTGATCCCAGTGCGTCTGTCGGGCGTCGACGTGCGCATCGTCGCGGGCCGTGGGCCGGTTCTCGAGAACCCGGTGAGGACGGCGGCGGATGTCGCGGCCTTGCCGCCGCTCGACCCCGAAGCGCTCGCACCCATCCGCGAAGCCGTCGCGCTCACCGTCGCCGAGCTCGGCACCACGCCGCTCATCGGCTTCGCCGGCGCGCCGTACACCCTCGCGTCGTATCTGGTGGAGGGCGGCCCGTCGAAGGAGCAGCTGCGGACCCGGGCCCTCATGCATTCCGACCCCGAGACGTGGTCGGCGCTGCTGACGTGGTGCGCCGAGATCACCGGCGCATTCCTCGCCGCCCAGATCGAGGCTGGAGCGTCCGCCGGGCAGCTCTTCGACTCGTGGGCGGGTTCGCTGAGCCTCGCCGACTACACCCGACACGTCGCGCCGTTCTCGGCGCGGGCGCTCGAGCCGGTGCGTGAGCTCGGCGTGCCGCTCGTGCACTTCGGCGTCGGCACCGGCGAGCTTCTCGCCGCGATGCGCGACGTCGGCGTCGACACGGTCGGCGTCGACTGGCGCCTGCCCCTTGATGAAGCCGTGCGTCGCCTCGGTCCCGACGTCTCGGTGCAGGGCAACATCGATCCCGCGCTGCTCCGCGCCCCGTGGCCGGTGCTCGAAGCCCACATCGTCGACGTGCTCGAACGCGGCCGCGCCGCCCGCGCGCACGTGCTGAACCTCGGCCACGGCGTTCCGCCCGACACCGACCCGACCGTGCTCACGCGCATCGTGGAGTTCGTCCACGCGCATGGCTGAGTCCCGCACGAGCAGTCGCTTCGCCGTCGTCGGAGGCGGCGTCGCGGGGCTCGTGGTCGCGCGCCGGCTCGTGGCGTCGGGCGCGGCTGTGACGCTGTTCGAGGCATCCGATCGCCTCGGCGGAACCGTCGCGCGGCACGAGGTGGGCGGGCTCGCCCTGGATGCCGGCGCCGAGAGCTTCGCCGTCCGCGGCGGGGTCGTCGCGGCGCTGCTCGCCGAACTCGGGCTCGCCGATGACATCGTCGCCCCCACTCCCGGGCCGGCGTGGCTCCAGCCCGTGACCGGCGAAGCAGTGCCGCTGCCGGCGACGGCGCTCCTCGGCATCCCGTCCGATCCGCTCGCTGCGGACGTCGTGCGGGTCGTCGGTCGCGCCGCCGCTGAGCGTGCGGTCGAGCTCGACGCCCGCCCTGTGGAAGCAGTGCCGCCGACACTCGGCGCCCTCGTCCGCGACCGCTTCGGCGACGAGGTTCTCGACCGCCTGGTCGCACCGGTGGTGCACGGCGTGCACTCGCAGCATCCCGACGACGTGCCCGTCGCCCGGGCACATCCGGGACTCGCCGATGCCGTTGCGAGCGCCGGCTCGCTCGGAGCAGCCGTCGCGCAGCTGCGCGCCGCCGCTCCACCGGGATCGGCGGTCGCCGGCCTTCGCGGCGGCGTCAACCGCATCGTGCCCGCACTCGCGGAGGATCTCACGCGCCGCGGCGGCGACATCCGTCTGAGTACGCCCGTCGACGACATCGCGACCCTCGACGGCATCGTCGTCGTCGCCGCGCCGAGCCTCGCGGCGCCGGGCGCACCCGGCCGTCGCATCGACCTCGTCACCCTCGTGGTGGAGCAGGACGAATTGGATGCCGCACCCCGCGGCACCGGACTGCTCGTCGCCGCCGGTGCACCGGTCGGCGCCCGCGCGCTCACCCACGCGACCGCGAAGTGGGCGTGGCTGCGCGACGCCGCCGCAGGCCGCCACGTGCTGCGCCTCTCGTACGACGCGACGCCGGCCGACCCCGTCGCCGCGGCACTCGCCGACGCCGAGACCCTCCTCGGCGTGCCGCTGCCGGTGGTGGTCGACGCCGCACACGTCTCGTGGGTGCGGCCGGCCGCCGCCGTCCCGCCGGGCGGAGTCACGGTCGTCGGCGAGACGGTCGCGGGTTCGGGCCTCGCCGGCCTGATCGCCCACGCCGAGCGCACGGCGTCCGAGCTCCTCACCCGCTGAGCGCCCCGCAGACGAGGCACTCCACGTCCGCGACGACGCCCCAAGCGTTTCGTCTCGCTCGTTCCTCGCTCGCTCAACGACCGCGGACGGGTCGGCCGGACAACCGGTCGTTGAGCGGAGGGCGCTCTGGCGCCCGCAGACGAAACGCGCTGAGGTTCCAGGCGTTTCGTCTCGCTCCTTCCTCGCTCGCTCAACGACCGATCGCCGGCCGGCCGGACAACCGGTCGTTGAGCGGAGGGCGCTCTGGCGCCCGCAGACGAAACGCGCTGAGGTTCCAGGCGTTTCGTCTCGCTCATTCCGCGCTCGCTCAACGACCGATCGCCGGCCGGGAATGCGACCGGCAAGGGATGAAATGATGGAGGCATGACCGACGTCGCGGCGAACCCCCTTGAAACCCTCGGCTACACCTTGTGGGCGGTCTTCCGGCGCAACTCCACCGCCGGCCCCTCGCCCGTCACCGACCTGGCGGCGGCAGTCGCCGAGGTCGAGGCATCCGGAGTCACCGTCCGCGGCTTCTACGACGTGTCGGGTCTGCGCGCCGACGCCGATCTGATGATCTGGCTCACCGGCACCGGCGTCGCCCCCGAGGTGCTGCAGTCCGCCCTGCGGACGCTGCGCCGCGCCGAGCCGCTCACGTCGCTCGTGCCGGTGTGGAACGCGATGGGCGTGCACCGCGACGCGGAGTTCACCGCCAGCCATCTCCCGGCGTTCATGCGCGATAAGGACCCCGAGGCCTGGCTCACCGTGTACCCGTTCGTGCGGTCATACGACTGGTACATCCTGCCCGACGAGGAGCGGCGGCAGATGCTCGCCGATCACGGGCGAAAGGGTGCCGCGCACCGCAGCGTCCTGAGCAACACCGTGGCGTCCTTCGCGCTCGGCGACTACGAGTGGATCCTCGCGCTCGAGGCACCCGAGCTCGTGGAGCTGGTCGACCTCATGCGCGACCTCCGCCAGACCGAGGCGCGCCGCCACGTGCGCGAAGAGGTGCCGTTCTACACCGGCCGCCGCATCGCCGTCGACGAGATCGCCGAGGTGCTCGCGTGAGCGCGTCATCCAGAAGCGCGCTGCGGATCGGCACGCGCGGCAGCACCCTGGCCCTCGCCCAGACCGGCATGGTGGCCGACGACCTCGCCGACGCGACCGGCGTCACCACCGAGCTCGTCACGATCACCACCGAAGGCGACCGCTCGAAGGAGCCGCTGTCCCGCGCCGGCGGCACGGGCCTCTTCACGGGTGCGCTGCGCGACGCGCTGCTCGCGGGCCAGTGCGACGTGATCGTCCACTCGCTCAAAGACCTCCCGACGGCGCCGCACGACCAGCTCGTCGTCGCCGCGATCCCGGCACGCGAAGACCCCCGCGACGCCCTGTGCGCGCGCGACGGGCTCACGCTCGCCAGCCTCCCCGCCGGCGCGCGGGTGGGCACCGGCTCGCCGCGGCGCATGGCGCAGCTGCGCGCCCGCCGCCCCGACCTCGAGGTCGTCGACATCCGCGGCAACGTCGACACGCGCCTGGGCAAGGTCACGAGCGGCGAGTTGGATGCCGTCATCCTCGCCGCCGCCGGACTCCGCCGCATCGGCCGCACCGAGGTCGTCACCGACTACCTCGACGCCGACTCCTGGCCGACGGCCCCGGGGCAAGGAGCTCTCGCGATCGAGGTGCGCCGCGGCGAGGAGGACCTCGTCCGCGCCCTCGACCATGCCGAGACCCGCGCCGCCGTGGAGGCCGAACGCGAGGTGCTCGCCCTTCTCGAGGCCGGCTGCTCCGCCCCCGTCGGCGCACGCGCCGTCGTGGACGCAGGACTCCTCCTGCTGTCGGCGCGCGTCTACAGCCTCGACGGCGCGACGGCTCTCACCTCCTCCCACGCCACCACGTGGCCTGAAGACGAGGGCGACCCGCCGCGAGAGGTCGCGGCATCCGTCGCCCGTGAACTGCTCGACGCCGGCGCCGCCGGCCTGACGGGAGAACGCCCGTGACCCCCATCGTCGGCCCCACGACCCGCCCCCGCCGTCTGCGCGCGACGCCTGCGATGCGCCGCCTCGTCGCCGAGACCCGCCTGCACCCGGCCGAGCTCATCCTCCCGATGTTCGTGCGCGAGGGCGCCACCGAGCCCGTGCCGATCTCGTCCATGCCGGGTGTCGTGCAGCACACCACCGAGAGCCTGAAGAAGGCGGTGACGGATGCCGCGGCCGCCGGCATCGGCGGCATCATGCTGTTCGGCGTGCCCGAGCACAAGGACGCCACGGGTTCCGGTGCGACCGACCCCGACGGCATTCTGAACGTGGCGACCCGCATCGCAGCCGCCGAGGCGGGCGACGCACTCGTCGTGCAGACGGACCTCTGCCTCGACGAGTTCACCGACCACGGTCACTGCGGCGTGCTGGATGCGAGCGGCTACGTCGACAACGACGCCACGCTCGAGCGCTATCGCGACATGGGCGTCGCCCAGGCCGAGGCCGGCTCGCAGCTGCTGGGCCTGTCGGGCATGATGGACGGCCAGGTCGCCGCCGTGCGCGACGCGCTCGACGGCGCCGGCTTCGCGAACACCCCGATCCTCGGCTACGCCGCCAAGTACGCGTCGGCGTTCTACGGCCCGTTCCGCGAGGCGGTGCAGTCCTCGCTCGAGGGCGACCGCCGCACCTACCAGCAAGATCCGGCGAATCGCCGCGAAGGCGCGCTCGAGGTCGACCTCGACATCGCCGAGGGCGCCGACATCGTCATGGTGAAGCCCGCGATGAGCTACCTCGACGTGCTCGCCGACACGGCGGCCGCGAGCCCCGTGCCGGTGTGGGCCTACCAGGTGTCCGGCGAGTACGCGATGATCGAGGCCGCCGCCGCGAACGGCTGGATCGACCGCCGCCGCGCGATCGAGGAGTCGGTGATCGGCATCCGTCGCGCCGGCGCCGATGCCGTGCTGACCTACTGGGCGCTGGAGCTTGCGGAGTGGATCCGATGACGACGAACGAGCAGGAGTTCGCCCGTGCCCGCGGCGCGATGCCGGGCGGCGTGAACTCGCCGGTGCGAGCCTTCGGCTCGGTGCACGAGACGCCGCGCTTCTTCGTGGCGGCCTCGGGACCGTACGTCACCGACGTCGAGGGCCGCGAGTACGTCGACCTCGTCGGCTCGTGGGGTCCCGCGATCCTCGGGCACGCGCATCCCGCCGTCGTGAAGGCGGTTCAGGATGCCGCGGCCCACGGTCTCAGCTTCGGCGCGAGCACGCCCGGCGAGACGGAGCTGGCCGAGCTGATCGCCGCCCGCGTGACGCGGGCGGACCATTCCCCGGTCGAGCGCGTGCGCCTCGTCTCGACCGGCACCGAGGCCACGATGACGGCGATCCGCCTCGCGCGCGGCGCGACGGGGCGAGACCTCGTCGTGAAGTTCGCAGGCCACTACCACGGGCACTCCGACGGACTCTTGGCCGAAGCGGGCTCGGGCGTCGCGACCCTCGCGCTGCCGGGCTCGGCGGGTGTTCCCGCACCGATCGCCGCGCAGACCCTGGTGATCCCCTACAACGACCTCGACGCCGTGCGCGAGGTCTTCGCCGCCCGCGGCGAAGACATCGCGGCGATCATCGTCGAGGCGGCGCCCGCGAACATGGGCATCGTGCCTCCTGCACACGGCTTCAACGCCGCGATCGCCGACATCGCCCACGCGCACGGCGCGCTCCTGATCCTCGACGAGGTGCTGACGGGGTTCCGCGTCGGCCCCGCCGGCTGGTACGGCATCGACCCGGTGCCGTTCGCGCCCGACCTCATCACGTTCGGCAAGGTCGTCGGCGGCGGGCTGCCGCTCGCTGCACTCGGCGGCTCGGCGGCGCTCATGGAGCTGCTCGCGCCGCTCGGACCGGTGTACCAGGCCGGCACGCTGAGCGGCAACCCGCTCGCCGTCGCGGCCGGGCGCACCACGCTCGACCACCTCGACGCCGACGCCTACGCCCGCATCGACGCCGCCGCGACGACGATCGCGGACGCCGCGGCATCCGCTCTCACCGAAGCCGGTGTGACGCACGTCGTGCAGCGCTCGGGCAACCTGTTCTCGATCCAGTTCGCCGCCGAGCCGCCCGTCGACTACGACACGGTCAAGGCGCAGGAGGCGTACCGCTACCCGCCGTTCTTCCGCGCCATGCTCGCTCAGGGCGTCTCGCTGCCGCCGTCGGTGTTCGAGGCGTGGTTCGTCTCGGCCGCGCACGACGACGCCGCCGTGTCGCGCATCGTCGACGCGCTTCCCGCAGCCGCACGAGCCGCCGCCGAGGCACGGCCCGGCTGACACCCGACGAGAGGACGACGATGTCCCGACGCACCCTCGCCGCGACCGGCCTCCTGCTGGCCGGTCTCGCGCTCGTGGCGTGCGCTCCTTCGGCGGTTCCCCCGGGCACAACACCGTCTGGCACCGCAACACGGGCGGCGACGGATGCTGCGGACCGCGCGCCGAGCCCGACATGGACGCCGTCCGGATTCGACGCCGCGCTGTCGGCCGAGCTCATCGAGATGCTCGCGCAGGACCAGGCCGATCGGCTCGCCGGCGACGGGGACGGCACCGACGAGGAGCGCACGGAGCGCCTGCGCGAGATCATCGTCGCGCACGGCTGGCCGACGTACTCGCTGGTGGGTGAGGAGGCGGAAGACGCGGCGTGGGCGATCGCCCAGCACTCGGACCATGACCCCGACTTCCAGCGCGAGGCGCGGGAGTGGCTGCGCATCGCCGTCGAGAACGACGACGCCTCACCCGGCAACCTCGCCTACCTGACCGACCGCATCGCCGTGGGAGCCGGCGAGCCGCAGACGTACGGCACGCAGATCGGTTGCGGCGAAGACGGCCCCACGCCCTCGACGCCCATCGCCGACGAGGCAGCGGTCGACGAGCGACGCGCCGAGGCCGGCCTGGCGCCCCTTGCGGACTACTACGCCGAACTCGAAGCCGTCTGCGCCGCGGAATAGCGCTGGCACGCGCACAGGGAGAGGAATCGATGACACGCCTCCTCGCCGTCCACGGCGACATCACCGCTCAGACCACCGACGCGATCGTCAACGCCGCCAACAACGCCATGCGCGGCGGAGGCGGCGTCGACGGTGCGATCCACCGCGCGGGCGGCCCCGACATCCTTCGGGACTGCATCGCGCGCTTCCCGCACGGGCTTGCGACGGGCGATGCCGGCTGGACGACCGGCGGCCGACTCGCCGCCCGGTGGGTCGTGCACACGGTGGGACCGGACTACGGCGCCGGCCAACGTGATCGCGGGCTGCTCGAATCCTGCTACCGGCGGTCGCTCGAGGTGGCCGGCCAGCTGGGCGCCCGCAGTATCGCCTTCCCGCTGATCAGCGCCGGAGTGTACGCCTGGCCGCGGCGCGAGGCCATCACCGCCGCGATCGACACGATCGCCGCCGCGGGGACCTCGCTCGACAGCGTGTCGCTCGTCGCACACGACAAGCGTGTGCACGGCGAGATCGCCTCGGCACTCGTGATGACGACATCCGTCCGCATCCTGCAGGGCGTGCGCGAGCTGCACCGGCGGGGGTTCCATGGCCTGCGGGTGCAGCCCGGGATGGCACCTTCGGGCATGTACTGGAGGATCGTGCTGTCGGATGCCGCCGACCCCGACGCCACGATCCACTACACCTCGGGCGCCGAGACGGAGTTCGCGGGCGGCGGCACCGTCGACGCGATGTCGACGCCGACCGCCGTCGCCGAGCTGATCCTGCGGGCTCTCCCCCGCCTCGCAGCCTCCCACGACGCTCCCGAGTATACGGCGTGGTTCGCCGGGCTTCTCGCGGCGGTCGAACCGCAGCACGCGCTGCCCGTCTCATTCGCCGACTACTTCGACGCCGGCGCCGGCTGGGAGATCGGCTGGGGCAGCGGGTTCCGCTATCCCCCACCGCCGGAATGACCGGGGCGCATCCGTACCCGGCCGTCTGAAAGTCCGTCGGACCGGGCAAAAGCAGAAGGCCCCCGCGCTGCGGGAGCCTTCTTGTGGTGGACCTGAGGGGAATCGAACCCCTGACCTCCTCGATGCGAACGAGGCGCGCTACCAACTGCGCTACAGGCCCGTGAACCTCAGAAACACTATCACGGTTCGAGGTCCGTCCCGAATCGGCGGGACCCCTCGGAAGGCCCTATTCGCCCGCGGCGCGACGTGTCAGAAGCTGGCGAACGTGGGCCTCGATCTCGGCGTCGTCGACGTACCCCATGCGGGTGTAGTCCGACTCCGCAGACGCTGCGCGGGCGGTCCGCGCGGTGTCGATCGACGTCGGCTGCTGGGCCTCGGCGCGGGCCAGCATGGCCTGCTCGAGGGCGGCTTGCCGGAGCGCCGCACGCGCGGCCTCGGCATCCAGCACGGCGGCGGCACGGGACCCGGCCGACGCGGTGAGCGGTCGCGGCAGGTCGCGCGGAGCCCATTCCCGCTGCTCGCGCTCGAGCGCGACGTCCTGCAGCTCCGCGGCCCGCTGCTCGGCGGCCCGCCGCTCGGAGGCACGGCGGGGTACGGCATCCGTCTGTCGCACGACGGCACGCGCCGCCACGCGGGACAGGCGATGAAGGGTCGTGCCCGACACCAGCACGAGACCGACGCCCACCCACAGCAGCGTCTGGACACCCGCGGTGAGCGTCTCGAACACTCCCCACGCGGCGAGCCCGAGACCGCCGAGGCCCACGAGCGTCGCGACCAAGCGGAAGACGCGGCGCACGCGCGCGCGGCGCGCCGCAGGGATCGCCCGCGCGGCGGCGAGCTCGGCACGCGCAGCCTCCTCGGCCGATGCGCGCGCGGCGCGCGCCCGCTCGAGGTCCACTCGGGCGGCCGCCTCAGCGGCGACGCGCTCGGTGCGGGCGCGCTCGCGCTCGAGCCGCGCCGTGGCTTCGGCCACCTCACGCTCGGTGCGGGCGCGCTCCAGGTCGACGCGCGCTTCTTCGAGTGCCGCATGTTCGCGCTCGGCAAGTGCGCGCTTGGCGAGCCGCTGCTGCGCGGCGGCGGTGCGGGCGTTGAGCTCGAGCCGCACCTCTTCCGGCGTCTCGCTCGTCTCGGCGAGCACGCGCAGCGCCTGGTTGAGGCGAACGGCGTTGCGCTCGGCGGCGTCGAACTGGCGGCGGCTGTGCCACGACGGGAGCAGGTAGACGAGCCACAAGCCCACGGCGACGAGAACGATCACTCCCCCGCCCCACACCTGCCCGCCCATGCAGACCACGGTATGCGACGGATGCCTGAGGCCTCGGCACCCGCTGGCGTGTCCCTCAACCCCGCCCGGTGTGCGACCTTGACGCGCTCACGTGCAAATGCACGCCCCGGGACCTGTATCGCTACGCGTGCAGGCGGTCGCTGGGCGGCACCGTGGCCGCATCCTGGGGAGCCCGGCCCGACACCCAGCGCTGCAGCACGCCGTCGGGCACGTCCTCGCGTACCAGGGCGAACGCGTAGTGGTCGCGCCAGTCGCCGTCGATGTGGATGAACCGCCGCCGCAGCCCCTCGTAGCGGAAGCCGAGCTTCTCGACCACGCGCAGGCTGGCGCGGTTCTCGGGGCGGATGCAGATCTCCATGCGGTGCAGCCGCAGCTCCGAGAAGCAGATGTCGGTGGCGAGCGCCACGGCGGTCGGCGTGATGCCCCGGCCCGCGAACCGCTCGCTCACCCAGTACCCGATCGTGGCGGAGGCCAGTGAGCCGCGCGCGATCCCCCACACGTTCAGCTGGCCCGCGATCTCACCGTCGTACTCCATGACGAAGGGTACGCCGGCGCCGTCGCGGTACTGCTGCAGCAGCCGGCGCACGCCCATCCGCATGTCGAACGACACCGGCCCGTCGGGGCTGGTCGCCTCCCACGGGCGCAGCCAGCCGCGATTGGACAGCAGCTCGTTCTGCAACACGCGCGCGTCGCGCTGGCGCACGAGGCGGATGGCCACCGAGCCATGCCTGCGGGGAGCCGACAGATCCACGAGACTCCCTCGAACGGGCGGCGCCGGATCCGAAGATCAGAGGTTCGCCGCGAACTCCTTGAACCAGGGACGCAGTGCGGGGCCGAGATCGTCGCGATCCGCCGCGAGCTGCACGATGGCCTTGATGTAATCCACCCTATCGCCGGTGTCGTAGCGACGGCCACGGAAAACCACGCCGTACACACCCGGACCGTCGGGGTCGGCAGCGAGCTCCTGCAGCGCGTCGGTGAGCTGGATCTCGCCACCCTTGCCCGGCTGGGTGCGCTCCAGGATCTCGAACACGCTCGGCGACAGCACGTAGCGGCCGATCACCGCGAGGTTCGACGGTGCATCCTCAGCACTGGGCTTCTCGACGAGCCCGTTGACCTTGACGACGCCGTTGCCGTCGGTCGACTCGACCGAGGCCACACCGTACAGGTTGATGTGCTCGGGGTCGACCTCCATGAGGGCGACGATCGCCGCGCCGGTGCGCTCGTGCTCCGCGATCATGGTGGTGAGCAGCTCGTCCCGCTCGTCGATCAGGTCGTCGCCCAGCAGGACGGCGAAAGACGCGTCGCCGACGTGCGCCTTTGCGCGCAGCACCGCGTGGCCGAGGCCCTTCGGCTCACCCTGACGCACGAAGTGGATGTCGGCGAGATCGCTCGACTCCAGCACACGGCGCAGGCGATCGGTGTCGCCTTTGTCCTTCAGCTTCTCTTCGAGCTCGGGGACCGAGTCGAAGTGGTTCGAGATCGCGTTCTTGTTGCGGCCGATGATCACCAGGATGTCGTCGATGCCGGCCTTCGCCGCCTCTTCGACGACGTACTGGATCGCCGGCTTGTCGACGACAGGGAGCATCTCCTTGGGCATCGCCTTCGTTGCCGGGAGGAAGCGCGTGCCGAGGCCGGCGGCCGGAATGACGGCCTTGATCGGAGAATGAGGCATTCCCCGAGTCTAGAGGTGGCGCCGCCGATGTCCGATTTCGCGCGCGACCGGGAGCGGAGCCGCGCGCCGTAGAATCGACACCATGTCCGACGCCATCGCCGATGCGAAGCGCGCCCTGCGCGCAGAGCTTCGCGAGCGCCGCCAGCTGATCACCCCGCAGGCCCGCGAACTCGCCGAGGCCGGCATCCGCGCTCAGTTGGACGCCCTCGTCGCCGAGCACGGTGCGGAGGCGATCTCCTGCTTCCTGTCGATCACCACCGAGCCCGGCACACGTTCCTTCGTGACGGATGCCGTGGCCCGCGGCATCCGTGTCCTGCTTCCGGTGACGCGCACCGACGGCCTGCTGGACTGGGCGGTCGCCACCCGCGAGGGCGACATCGCCGAGGGGATGTTCGGACTCCCCGAGCCCGTCGGAGAGCTGCTCGGACCGATCGCCGTCAACGACGTGGACCTGCTGATCATCCCCGCCGCCGCGGTCGATCGCACCGGGATGCGGCTCGGCTGGGGCCGCGGCTTCTACGACAAGACCATCGGGTCGATGGAGCGCTGCCCTCCCGTGTACGCGGTCGTCTTCGACTCCGAGTTCGTCGACGAGCTTCCGAGCGACGAACTCGATCAGCGCGTCACCGGCGTCGTCACGCCCACGCGCACCATCACCCTCGCGTCCACCCGGCGCTGATACCCACCGAGAGAGCCATGCCCACCTACGCCTACGCCTGCAAGCAGTGCGGTCACCGCTTCGACGCGGTGCAGTCCTTCGCCGACCCCACCCTCACCGAATGCCCCGAGTGCGGCGGCGTGCTGCGCAAGGAGTACGGCTCGATCGGCGTGACCTTCAACGGCTCCGGCTTCTACCGCACCGACTCGCGCGCGGGCGCCAAGAGCGGCGGCGCCGCTTCGAGCGGGGGGACGGATGCCTCGAGTGGCGCCTCCTCGTCGACTTCGACATCATCGAAGACCGAGGCGAAGGCCTCACCCGCGTCGTCCGGATCCTGACCGTCCGGAGCCCCCGGCGCGGTCGACACCCAGGGGGGTATCCGTGATCAAGGGCTTCAAAGAGTTCATCCTGCGCGGCAACGTCATCGACCTGGCGGTCGCTGTCGTCATCGGCGCCGCGTTCACCGCGGTGGTGAACGCGATCGTGTCGAGCATCATCAATCCGATCATCGCCCTCTTCTGGAAGCCGGACGAGAACGGCACCATCGGCATCACCGTGAACGGCCTGTGGGGTCCCGTGACCTTCCCGATCAGCGAGCTGATCAACGCGATCATCGCCTTCCTCGCGGTCGCGATCGTGGTCTACTTCGTGTTCGTGCACCCGATGAATGTGCTCAAGGAGCGAGCAGCCGCCAAGGCGGGGATCACGCCCGCCGACGAGGAGCCCAAGCTTCCCACTGAGCAGGAGATCCTGGTCCAGATCCGCGATCTCCTGGAGAAGCAGAAGGCCTGACCCCCGCCCTGCACGTCGCTCGCGCTCCCTTCGCGGGCCGACGAGGCCCGTCTCCTCGCCCCCGGTCGTTGAGCGAGCGAGGAACGAGCGAGACGAAACGCCCGCACCCGGCGCATCGGATCAGCCCGACACGTTTCGTCTCGGTCGCTGGCGCTCCCGCGCTCAACGACCGGAATTCGAGCACACCCTGCCCCCGGTCGTTGAGCGAGCGAGGAACGAGCGAGACGAAACGCCCGTACCCGGCGCATCGGATCAGCCCGACGCGTTTCGTCTCGGTCGCTGGCGCTCCCGCGCTCAACGACCGGGACTTTACTCGCGGTCGTTGAGGGAGCGAGGAACGAGCGAGACGAAACGCCCGCACCCGGCGCCGCAGGTCGGCCCGACGCGTTTCGTCTCGGTCGCTGGCGCTCCCTCGCTCAACGACCGGAACACCGACCCCGCAGGCGGCGCACAGCCCCGGGTCAGTAGTGCGGGGGGACGTCGCGCCGCAGGCGCTCGTCGTTCGGCCCGGAGGACCCGGGAGCCGCGTCGGGCGCCGCGGCCGCGGCATCCGTCGTCTCGTCGCCGGGTACGGGCTCGGCACTCGTGCCGGGCGCGGGGGTCAGCTTCGCGCGGCGTGAGCCCTTGACCCGCTCGATGCGCTGACGGTCACTCGACGACATCGATGGGCTGGGTCTCGTTGTCGACCCGGGGGGCGTCGGGCGGCACGCCCAGCATCGTGGCGATGCGCTGGGCGACATCCGCGGGGTCGCGGTACAGGTCGAACGAGTGCACGCGCACGTAGTGCCAGCCGAGGCGTCGCAGGATCTGCGGGCGCAGGCGGAGCGACTCGCGCAGTGATTCGCCGATGGTCTCGGGATCGCTCTCGACCACGACGGCCTTGCCGTCGTACTGCGCGACGAGCGGCAGCAGTCCGCGATAGTGCACGTCGACCGAGAGCCCCGCGCGGCGCAGCTCACGGGCGAGCGCCCTGGTCAGTGGATCCGCGAGGTCTTCGAGCCGCGCCTCGCGCGAGCGCGCGGCGATGCCGCCGAGGATCGCCATGAGCGTCGCGGCGCCGTACTCGAGGCGCCCCTCGTCGAAGGCGGAGGGACGGATCGACGACACGATCACCATCGAACGGCGGGCGCGGGTCATGCCCACCGTGAGCAGCCGCTCGCCATCCGGCGACGAGAGGTCGCCGAAGTCGCTCAGCACGCGGCCATGCTTGGTGAGACCGAAGCCGAGCGAGAAGACCACGCGGTCGCGGCTCTCGGCGACCGACTCCTCGAGGGTCAGCACGGCGAAGGGCTCCGCCGTGTCGCGTGAGACGAAGTCGGCCACGTCGGAGCGCCCGGCGAAGGCGGCCTCGACGGCGCCGCGGATGCGCTCGGCGTGCCGCGCGCTCGCGGTGACGACCATGAGCGACTCGTTCCCCCGGTTGACCGCGTGCTCCACCACGAGCGTCACGACGCGCGCCACCTCGGAGTCGGGACTCTCGACGGCGCCGGTGATGGGGTCGGGTGCGCCGTGGCCGCCCTCGACGTAGTCGACGGCGAGGCTGCCTCGACCGAGGTACGAGCCTGCCCACGGCAGCGACACGAGCTCGCCGCCGTAGAACGCGTCGTTGACGAGCGCGGCCAGGTCCTCGCCACCCGCGCGGTAGCTGCGGGTGAGTGTCTCGACCGGCAGCAGCTCGGCGAGGCGCTCGAACACGCTCGTCCCATCGAACGGCACCTCGTCGTCCGCACCCTCGGCAGGTGCGCCGTTCCCGTTGCTCGTCCCGTTGCTCGACCCGTTGCTCGTCGCGTTGCTCGGAGGCGGCGTGGCGGCGTCCGCCACCGCGGAGCCGGCGGCGACGCGGAACGGCGTCGGCTTCTGCGTGACCGGGTCGCCGAACGCCACGACCTGGCCGCCTCGACGGAGCGCGGGTGCGGCCTCGGCGAGGCAGAGGGCTCCGGCATCCGCCAGAATCACGACGTCGAACGCGACAGCGTCGGGGATGCGCGGCACCTCGTACGGCGACGCCAGCCACACCGGCGCCAGCGTGCGCGAGAGCGTCGGCGCGACGCTCGCGAGCTCGGCGGCGGTGATCGCCCCGCGCTTGAGCGCCTGCTTGAGCCCGGCGGCCTCGTCCGCGTGGTCGACGATCCCGATGCGCCACTGGGTGGCGAGATGGGCGGCGAGAAGGGGACCGGATGCCGCGGCATGGGCTTCGTCGACGAGCCGGAAGTCCCGCTCCAGCCGGTCGACGACGGCGGTGTTGGCACCGAGCACCGCGCGGTCGGTGCGCAGCAGCAGCTCGAGCGCGGACTGCCACCACGCGTACTCGAGCTCGCCCGCCACCTCGTCCTCGGGCACGTGACGCACCGACAGCTCGAGCAGCAGGGGCTCGAGCCCCATTGCAGCGAGCTCGCTGCGCAGCGTCGCGCGCTCCTTGAGGTTGTCGAACACGTCGGAGTCGGCGGCGAGGCCGGCGAGCGTGCGCACCAGGTGCTTCACGGGCAGCGTCGCGAGCCGGTCGGGGTCGGTGCGGCCGAGGGCCGCGTCGAGCTCGCCGAGCTCGGCATCCACCCGCTGCCACGCCACCTGCACATCGGCGAGGCCCAGCGGCACCTCGGGGGTGACGCCGGTCTCGACGTACCGCTGCCACTCGGTGCGCTGCTGCTGGATGCGGACGAGTGCCTCGTACATGTCCGGCACGTGCACGCCGGGGCGCAGGTATTCGCGCGAGAGCCGCCGCAGGCGACGGCGGTTGGCGCCGGTCATGTCCGGCGCCTCGCGCCGCGGCGCGTGCGCCTGGATCAGCTCGCCGAGCGGGCGCTCGAAGACGGTGAGGCTGAACCGGTCGAGCGAGTCACGGATGCCGCGCAGCAGGCGCAGGTACACCCCGAGTTCTGCGATGGTCTGGAAGGGACGCATGCGCGTCTGCGCGATCAGCTCGTAGCCGCGCTCCAGCAGCGTGGGCACGTCGCTGCGGTGCAGCTTGCCGGCGAGCGCATGGGCGCCGCGGGCTTCTTCCACCGTCGTGAACGTGACGCCGTACCAGGGCGAGTCGTCGGGGCCGAACCGGAACTCGCCCAGCCGGGCCGCCGCGGCGAGCTTGGCCGCGGCATCCTGTCGCGTCGTCGCCAGACGCTCGAGCGCCTTCTCGTCGAAGCGGGCCTCGGTCACCGGCGCGCCGCCTCGCTCGGCGAGGAGCGACAGCTCGCGCAGGATGTGGAGGACGGACACCCCGAACGACGGATGCCGCGCCGTCACGGCGGCGCGGTAGTCGCGGAGCACGCCGCGAAGGCGTACCAGCGCATCGTCGATGTCGGAGACCTTAGGCGCCTGGGCCTTCTCGTTGCGGCCGATCGCACGGATGAGGTCGCGCTGCAGTCGGTCGGGCGAGACAGCGAGGCCTGGAAGCCCGATGCCGGCGAGCCGGTGTCGCACGCCGTCGAGGGTCGAGCGCCGTGCGCTCACCACGAGGACCCGCTTGCCGTCGCGCACCAGCGCGCCCACGGCGTTGATGACGGTCTGCGTACCCCCGGTGCCGGGCAGTGTGTGGACGACGAGGGACTGACCGTCGGACACGCGCGCGAGAACGCGCTCCTGCTCGGAGTCCGCGTCGAGCAGCAGCATGTCGGCTGCGGGAGGGCGCTCGTCCGGGCTGGTCGGCACGGGTCCACGGCGATGGAGCGTGAGCGACTCGCGGTCGGCGACGTGACCCGCCAGGGCGTTCAGCACGCGATGGTCGAGATCGGTCGCGTCGAGCGCCATGTCGCCGCCCACGTCGGCGAAGCTCGACACCAGCAGGCGGGGCTTCACGACGAAGCTCTCGCTGGATGCCGTCAGCGCACGGATGTGGTCGATCACCGGCTGCGGCTTGAAGACGCCGTTGTCGTAGGCGAGGGCGGCGAGGCCGCCGGCGTCGATCATGATCCCGAAGTGGGTGTGCATCGCGCGGATGAGCTCGGGATTGACCGAGAACGTCCCGTGCAGCTTGAGCTCGAAGTCGCCGTGGTGGCGGCGGATCGCGAGCGGCCGCAGCAGCACCGGCGCACTCCAGCCGATTCCGCCGACACGCCAGTTCGCGAGGCCGACGGCGAGGCGCACGGCATCGAGGCCGCGCGTGGTGCGCAGTTCCTGATCCTTCGCGGTGATGCGCTCGGCGGCCAGCCGCGCGTTGCGGAGCGCGACCTCGTCGCGGAAGAGGTTGGAGAGCAGCGTCGAGCGGCCGGTGATGAACTGCGGGAGGCTGCCGGGATGCGCCTTCGTGATCTCGATGGAGGCGTCCTGGCCGTCCGAGAAGTGCAGCAGCGTCGAGCGGCCGCCCAGCGCGGCCGACTGCTGGCGGAGCCGGTCGCGCTCGGACTCGGCGACGTGCACCACGGTGACGTCGGGATCGGCGAGACCCAGATCACCCGGGGTCACGTCGTACCCGCGCTCGGCATCTTCTGAGCCCAGCACGGCGCTCCGTTCTGCTCGCCACACACGTGCCACCCTAAAGGCGGGGACTGCCGGGTACTTGCAATGGACCTGAGTTTCGCGGTATTGGACGCGGTCGCGACCTGCCCTCCCGCGCCGGTTCCTCCCCAACGCATGACCTTGCGCGGCTTCCCACAGAACGTCACGTGCACCCGCCGCAGGGTCGGCGCTGCGGGCCAGGATGGTCGCATGACACCCGAGGACTCCCCCCGTTATCGCGTCCACCCGTCGCCGATCGGCGACGTCCTCATCGTCACGACCGCCGACGGCATCGTGACCCTCCATCCCTTCGACGGCCCCCTGCACGCCGAGATCGAACGGGTCGCGCTGCGGCTGCGCGCGCTGCCGATTAGGGACGAGACAGCGGATGCCGTGGCCCCGGGTTCTGCTCCCGACGCCGGCGCCGATGCCGGTGGCCTGTTCGACGTCGCGATCGCCCAGCTCGATGAGTACTTCGACGGCGATCGCCACGAGTTCGACCTTCCGCTGGACTGGCGGCTCGTCCGCGGCTTCACGCGGGCGGCGCTCGAGGCCGTGTGCGACATCCCGTACGGCGAGACGGCGAGCTACGGCGAGGTGGCGATCTCTGCGGGCATCCCGCGTGCCGCCCGCGCGGTCGGCACCGCGTGCGCGACCACACCGTTCTCGGTGGTGGTCCCGGTGCACCGCGTCGTGCGAGCGGACGGCTCTCTCGGTGAGTACGGCGGGCAGCCGGAGATGAAGCGGTTCCTCATCGACCTCGAGCAGGGGCCGATAGTTCCGACGGCGCCGAGTCTGGCGGGTCGTTGAGCGAGCGAGGAACGCGGTCGTTGAGCGAGCTTGCGAGTCGAAACGCAGAGACGAAACGCCTCGGAGGCTCGGGCGCAACCCGGACACGGCCGTGCCCACCCCGCCCGTCCGGCACAAAGCTGGCGGCGGGCGTGTAGGCCGCCCGCACGCCGCGGGGCCCGGGGAATGCACACCCGGGCCTCGCACTCCCCAGTGGTAAAGTCGGGCCTACGAATGGCGGCGAGGACGCCGTCACCCCGGAAGCAGGTACTCGTGGGCGCGTCCCTCCCACATCGTTCGCCGAACCCCGATCGCAATCGCGCGGGCGCCGGCGCGGCCGTCGATGCCTTCGGCAGTGACGCGGGCGACATTAGGGCGCTCGACCACGCGGTCGCCGAGCTCGTGCGCCGGACGCGATTCCCTGTCGGGTTCGGCGGACTCGCGCAGGGCGACGCGATCCACGTCACCTCGATCCACGGCGCCCACACCCGCGCACTGGAAGGTCTCGTGGTCGAGGCCTCGCGCGGACTCGGCGGGCGCGCGTTCGTCGAGAAGCGCCCGCGCCTCGCCGTGGACTACGGATCGTCGCGCAGCATCACGCACGACTACGACCGCGCCGTGCTCGGAGAGGGCATCTCCACCCTGTTCGCGGTTCCCGTCATGGTGGGCAATCGTGCCCGGGGCATCATCTATTGCGGGTCGTGGGCCGAGTCGCCGGTGGGCGATGTCGTCGCCCGGCCCGCGTTCGCCGTCGCCGAAGAGCTCTCGAGCGAGCTGCGCATCCGCGAGGAGGTGCAGCGCCGGCTCACCCTCGCCCCCTCGCCTGCGGGACCTGCCGCGATGCCCGCCACCACCCGCGAAGAGCTGCGCGAGACGTACGCCGAGCTGCGCAGCATCGCCGCCGTCGTCGACGATCCGGCGCTGCGCGCACGGCTCGCGCGCCTTGAGCAGCGCCTGGCCGCCCTCTCGCACGACGCGTCCGAGCCGTCCCTCGAGCTCGACGTGCGCCTCTCGCCGCGTGAGGTCGACGTGCTCGCGTGCGCGGCGCTCGGCGCCACCAACGCCGAGATCGCGACGACCCTCGACCTGAAAGAGGGCACGGTCAAGTCGTACCTGCAGTCCGCCATGGCGAAGCTGGATGCCTCGACCCGCCACGCCGCCGTCGTCACGGCGCGTCGCGCCGGCCTCCTCCCCTGACCCACGTCGCCCTTCCGGTCGTTGAGCGAAGGGCGCTCTGGCGCCCGAGACGAAACGCCCCGAGTGTCCGAAAAGGCTCGAGGCGTTTCGTCTCGCTCGTTCCTCGCTCGCTCAACGACCGGCACCGGGCCCCGCAACCTCAACCCGCGGAACTTCAACGCACGGTCGTTGAGCGAAGGGCGCTCTGGCGCCCGAGACGAAACGCCCCGGACCATCGCGAATCGTCGGAATTCGGCATCCATTCGAATTGCTCGAGCGACCAATTCTCCACATCGCCGAATTCTCGAATGGTCGACGGCGACAATTGGGGCTATTCTTCCAGCATGGCCCGAAGAATCGTTCACCAGCTCGTCGACGACATCGACGGCACCCTTTTGGAAGTCGGCGAAGGCGAGACAGTTCTGTTCTCCCTCGACGGCGTCGCATATGAGATCGACCTCACCGACGAGAATGCCGCCGCATTGCGCACCAGCCTCGAGCGGTACACCAAGGCGGCGCGCACCGTGTCCTCCGCTCGCGCGACCTCCAGCGCCGCGTCGGCCGGGCGAAAGCGCCGCCGCAGCGGCCAGCAGGATTTCAGCGCCGTCCGGGAGTGGGCCAAGCAGAACGGCTATCAGGTCTCCGAGCGGGGCCGGGTTCCGGCATCCGTTCTCGAAGCCTATGAGGCGGCGCACTGACGCACGCCGCCTCGCGGCTTTTACGGTTCAGCGCACGTCTGAAGTGCGCGAGAGCTGGAAGAGAATCTCGTCGACTTTCTCTTTCGCGTCGCCGAACAGCATCTGGGTGTTCTCGCGATAGAAGAGCGGATTCTGCACGCCCGCATATCCGGATGCCATCGACCTCTTGAAGACGATGACATTCTGGGCCTCCCAGACCCGCAGCACCGGCATTCCGGCGATCGGGCTGCTCGGATCCTCGGCGGCGGCCGGGTTGACCGTGTCATTGGCGCCGATGACGAGCACGACGTCGGCGGCTGAGAGGTCATCGTTGATCTCATCCATCTCGAGGACGATGTCGTACGGCACCTTGGCCTCCGCGAGGAGCACATTCATGTGCCCGGGCAGGCGGCCGGCGACCGGATGGATGCCGAACCGCACCTCGACGCCGCGCTCTCGGAGCTTCTGCACCAGGTCGGCGACACCGTGCTGCGCCTGGGCGACGGCCATGCCGTAGCCCGGCGTGATGACGACGGTCGAGGCGCCGGCGAGCATGTCGGCCGCGCTCTCGGCGTCGGTCTCGCGGTGCTCGCCGTAGTCTTCGTCGCTCGAGCGCGGCGCCTCGATGCCGAAGCCACCGGCGATCACCGACAGGAAGGAGCGGTTCATCGCCTTGCACATGATGTAGCTCAGGTAGGCACCGGACGAGCCGACCAGCGCACCCGTGACGATGAGCAGGTCGTTGTTCAGCAGGAAGCCCGCCGCCGCGGCGGCCCAGCCGGAGTAGCTGTTGAGCATCGAGACGACGACCGGCATGTCGCCGCCGCCGATCGACGCGACCAGGTGCCAGCCCAGCGCCAGCGCCAGCAGCGTCACCGCGATGAGGAGCCACAGCTCGGGCGTGATGACGTACCAGACGGTCAGGACGAGGAACGCGACGAGCGCACCGATGTTGAGCGCGTTCTTGCCGGGCAGCATGAGCGGCTTCGACGAGATCCGCGCCGACAGCTTCAGGAACGCGACGATCGATCCCGTGAAGGTCACGCCACCGATGAACACGCCGATGAACACCTCGGCGTGGTGGATGTCGGCGAGCGCGCCCTCCAGGCCCGTGTCGTACAGCGCCCCGTTCCAGCCGACGAGCACCGCCGCGAGACCAACGAAGGAGTGCAGCAGGGCGATGAGCTCCGGCATCCCGGTCATCTCCACCACCCGCGCGCGCCAGAGCCCGATCGCGGCGCCGACGACCACGGCGACGACGAGCAGCACGAGCCCGGTCGTCGCCTGCGCGTCGCCCCATGCACCCGCGGCAGTCACCCACACGGTGGCGACCAGCGCGATGGCCATGCCGAGGATGCCGAACGTGACGCCTCGGCGGCTGGTCTCGTGCTTGCTGAGTCCCGCGAGGCTGAGGATGAACAGCAGCGCGGCGACGATGTAGGCGGCGCCCGCCACCTGGCCGGCGACGGCGGTCATCGGGTCTCCCCCTTCTGGAACATCGCGAGCATGCGCCGCGTGACGGCGAAGCCGCCGAAGATGTTGATGCTCGCGAGCAGCACGGCGATCGCAGCGAGGATCTGCACGGTGAGATCGGGCAGCGTGATCTGCACCATCGCACCGACGACGATGATGCCCGAGATCGCGTTGGTGACGCTCATGAGCGGCGTGTGCAGCGCGTGGGCGACGTGGCCGATGACGTAGAAGCCGACGACGATCGCGAGCGTCAGCACGAGGAAGTGCTGCGGCAGCGGGGGCGGCGCGAACGCGCAGATCGCGAACAGCGCCGCGATGCCGGCGACGATCAGTCCGGTGCGGGCGCCCGCCGACATCGGCTTCTTCGCCGCGGCCACCGGCGCGGTGGTCGCCCTCGCGGATGCCGGTGCCGCCGACACCTGAACCGGGGGCGGCGGCCACGTCACCGCACCGTCCTGCACGACGGTCACGGTGCGCTGCACGACATCGTCGAAGTCCAGCGTCAGCTCGCCATCCTTGCCCGGGGTGAGCAGCTTCAGCAGGTTGACGAGGTTCGTCGCGAACAACTGGGACGCCTGCTGCGGCAGGCGGCCGGGCAGATCCGTATAGCCGAGGATCACGACGCCGTTCTCGGTGACGACCTTCTCCCCCGCGACGGATCCTTCGACGTTGCCGCCCTGCCCGGCCGCCATGTCGACGATCACGCTGCCGGGCCGCATCGAGGCGACGTCGGCGGCGGTGATGAGCCGCGGCGCCGGACGGCCGGGAATCAGCGCCGTCGTGATGATGATGTCGACGTCGGCGGCCTGCTCCGAGTAGATCTCCGCCGCCCGACGGTCGTACGCCTCGCTCGTGGCCTTGGCGTAGCCGTCTGCCGAGACCTGCTTCGCCTCGTCGGGCACCACCACCTCGACGAACTGGCCGCCGATCGACGCGACCTGGTCGGCCACCTCCGGCCGCGGATCCGTCGCACGCACGATCGCACCGAGGCTCGAGGCTGCGCCGATCGCAGCGAGTCCCGCCACACCGGCACCCGCGACGAGCACCTTCGCCGGGGGCACCTTGCCCGCCGCGGTCACCTGCCCGGTGAAGAACCGGCCGAACTCGTGCGCGGCCTCGACGACGGCGCGATAGCCGGCGATGTTGGCCATCGAACTCAGCACGTCCATCGACTGCGCCCGTGAGATCCGCGGCACCGCATCGAGCGCGATCGCGGTGATCCCCCGGGTTGCCAGCGCCTCGACGAGGTCAGGACGCAGCGCCGGGCTCAGTGTCGCGATGATCGTCGCGCCGTCTGCGAGCCGGTCGATCTCGGCCGGCGTCGGCGCGACGACCTTGAGCACGATCGGCGACGCCCAGGCGGTGGCGCCGTCGACAACGGTCGCTCCGGCCTGCGCGAACGCGGCGTCCGGGAACGACGAGGCGGCTCCGGCGCCGGACTCGACGACGACGTCGTAGCCGAGGGCGATGAGTTTGGGGACGGTGTTCGGGGTCGCCGACACCCGGTTCTCTCCGGGCGCTTCGGCCACGATGCCAATGCGGGTCATGCGTTCCTCTGGGTCTGATGAGCAAGTCTCTTGTGCAGCGCGCTGCTGCCCGGGCAAGGAGTCCGCGAGCAACCTCGTTGGGCACTCGCGACGACGCCTCCACCATGTCAGACCGCGGCGTGGATCGACCCCGCGTTGTCCCCGACACGATGACAAGAATCACAGATCTTGCTCGCTGCGCACCACATCTGTCCTTCTTGGCAGGCAGTCGGACCGTCGGCTTCGCACCGCGTCTCACCAGAGCCGGGCACGAAGTTCGGCTTCGCATCCATGGACGACCGAAAACGTGGGAACTCCCTCCGAATGCGAGCTCCGCGGCGCGTAGGGGTTGCATCTGCCGTGGGATCTCGGAATCGTGGCCGACTCGGAACCGCACGAGGAAAGGAAAAGCATGCTCACGCTGACCCAGACCGCCGCTGAGGCCGTCGAAGAACTCATCGCCCGCGTCCCGCTCGCCGAAGACGGAGGTGTGCGTATCCGCGACACGGGAAGCTCCGAAGGATTCGAACTGAGCGTCGTGCCGGTCCCCGAGGCGACCGACACCGTCGTGGTCGAGGGCGGCGCCCGCGTCTTCCTCGACGAGACCGCTGCTTCGGTTCTCGAGAACCGCGTCCTCGACGCAGAACTGTCGAACGACGGCGCCGTGCGCTTCGCCCTCGGCGACCAGGGCTGACGAGCTCACGAAGGGCCCCGGCATCCGTTCAAGGATGCCGGGGCCCTTCGCCTGCCGCTGGGTACGCTCGGAGCCATGCGAGGCGAGACCGTCGACGAGCGCGACACCACCTGGGAGACCAGCGATGCTCGCTACCGACTGTTCGTCTACTCGGGCGCCGACGCGGCGGTGAAGGCGATCGACATCGTGGATGCCTCGCTCGACGACGTGATGGATTCCACGCGCGCGCTCGCCGAGAACGACCGGAACCTGTGGTCGCTCGCCCTGGTGGTGGACGAGGCTGGGCCGCGCGGCCGCGGGCTCGTGTGGCTGTCGGGGATGGACTATCACCGGGCTCCGGCATCCGCTCTCGAATGGCGCAGGCGTGCTGAGATGCAGAACCGCTGCCTGTCGGCCCGCAGCCGCCGCGGGGAGCCCGTCGTGCTGCCGAACGGTCTGCGTGTGGTCCGGATGTTCCCCGAGTGGGGTGTGACCTGGCCGCTGTGGGAGTCGTTCACCGACAACTACCCGATGGATGCCGGGGAGCTCGGCCTGTCGGAAGCACTGGTCGCCGAGCTCGCGGCGTGGAACAGCAGGTGGCGGGACCGCGACCTTGACGACCCGCTCCCCGCCGACTGGCACGAGGAAGGGTGGTCGCTGTACCGGCGCCTGCAGGCAGAGTTGGACGGTGTGGCCGAGGTGCGGCCGGACTTCGACCGCTGACGGGCGGTCCGGGCGCACCACGTAGACTGTGAGGGCCAGCCTCTGTAGCTCAATGGAAGAGCAGTTCCGTCCTAAGGAAACGGTTGGGGGTTCGAGTCCCTCCAGGGGCACCGTTTCTGTCTCACCCGATCTGGGTCAGCGAGCCCGCGAGTTTGCGAGTCGCCTTGAACGTGCCGCGTACCATTCCCCTGCACGTGCGGCCGCAGTGGGGCGACCAGGAAACGACCGACAGATGGCACTCGACCTGTTCGATGCCGGGCATCCGACGTCCTTCAGTAGAGTGAGTCAGCTCTCTCCCCCAGCCGAAGGAATCATGCGAGAACTCGCCGACGACCTCTCCCCCGCAATCGATGGTTCCCGCGCCGAAAACGTCGTCCCGCACCACCGATGCACCGATGCGCTGAACACCGACCAGGGAGGGAGAACACGTTGACCCTCGACATCCGTCGATATCGCGACTCCGGCGACCTCGAACTGTTCCTCACGCTGCCCTACGCGCTGAATCACGAGGTCGCCGACGACCTCGAGCAGGGTCGGCGTCGCCCGGAGTGGACCTGGCTGGCGATCCGTGACCATCGACTTGTCGGTCGCCTGGCTCTGTGGGCTCCAGTCGGTGCGAATGAGCCCACGCAGCTCGACATCTTCGACACCGACGCCTCGCTGCCTGAAGACATGCAGCGCGAGATCGGCGCGTCGCTGCTCGACGCCGCGCACACCGAACTGCTCTCCGGATTGAGCACTCCCCCCGAATACGCTCGCTACCTCGCCGCGGACTGGCGGGACGATCCGCGGTCCCGCCGCGCGACAGAAGTGCTGCTCGAACTGATGGAGAGCGCCGGCGCCCGATTCGTCGTGGAACGGCTGCGCCTGGAGTGGCGAGAAGGTACACCGATCGCGGCACCCGACGCGCGGCTGACGTTCCGTCCGTTCCACTCCGACGACGAGCTCATCGATCTCACCACCCGAGCGCTTGCCGGCACTCTCGACGCCCACAGCGTCGAGGAGCTCGCGACCGCCGAAGCGAGAGCCGTCGCTTTGGCTCAGTACACGGATGAGTTCTCGAGCTACTCGAGCCCTCGCGAGTGGTGGCAGGTCGCCACGCTTCCGTCGGGAGAGGCCGTCGGCTTCGTCTTCCCCGCCCGCAACTCCTACCGCCACATCATCGCTTACGTCGGCGTCCTCCCCGAGCACCGCGGCAACGGCTACATCGACGGCATCCTCAACGAAGGCACCCGCGTGCTGGTCGCCGCCGGCGCCGACGACATCCGTGCCTCCACCGACCTGGGGAACGTGCCGATGGCGAAGTCATTCTCACGCAACGGGTACGTCACGTTCGAACGGCTCATCAACACGGCGTGGGACTGAGGCCCGACCGCGGCAGCCCCGACGAGGCGGAGCGCCCGAGGTCGCCAGCCGCGCGGCGCCCGACGCCCGCGCCGTCAGAAGGAATCGGGAAGGTCGTAGTCGACGTGCGGCGGCTCCTGTGAGTCCACGCTGACCGGCCGCGTGATGGCGTCGATCCGCTCCTTCATGTCTTGCACGGCCTCGCTGTTGTCGGGCGCATCCATCTCGGAGTTGGTGGTCTCGACCATCAGAATCGTGCTGGCATCCAACAGGAACGAAGCTTCCACGGTGTTGCCGTCAGTGCTGATCGACCTCAGCGTCACCGTGTCGGCGCGCTCATTGTCGGCGACCAGGCGGGCGTACTCCAGCAGGGTGTCGGCGGCATCGTCGCCCATGAAGAGCGACTTGTCGGCGAAGCTCACGTGCTTCATGCGTGCACAGTAAGCAGCCTCCGTTGGCCTTGTCTCGGGCGTTGACAACTCCCCGAGAAGGTGCCGTCTGCCGCCGGTGCACCGGTTCCGGGAGATCGCCGGCCCCTGCGGATCGCGCTCGTCAACCCCTCTGCCGGAGCGCGGGAGCTCGCGCACTTCGCCGCTCGAACGCCTCGCGGCGAATCTGTCGGTGGAGGCGGCATCCACCGGTCGACACGCGGAACCAGTGCCTACGCACGAATGCCGAGCGTGCACCGCTGACAGCCGTTCCGCCGTCAGGCGAGCCGCATGGTGGCCTCCGGTCGCTCGGCCATGATCGCGGCGGTGCGGGCGATCGTCTGCTGCATGACCTCGGCCGCCGGGGTTGGCGCGATGTCAGTGACACGGGCGAGGCTGATTGTGCGGGTGAGCGTGGGCTCCGCGAGCCGCACCTCACGCAGCCCCTGGCGTTCGATCATGACCATCGCGGGGACGATGGCGACGCCGATCCCGCGCTCCACGAACCGGAGCACGGCATCCATCTCCGCACCTTCGATCACCGCGCGCGGCGACAGTCCGGCCTCTTCGAAAGCGGCATCGGTGGCGCCGCGGAGGTCGTACGTCGAACTGAAGACGATCTGCGGCAGCTCGGCCACCTCGGCGAGCCGGATGCTCTCGCGGGAGGTGAGCGGCGGGGCGTCACTGGACGAGACGACGACCAGCTCCTCGACGAGGAGCGGAGTCACGGTGAACTTCTCGGCGGATGCCGCACCCGACGTCGTGATGAGCGCGAGATCCAGTTCGCCACCGCCGAGTGCGTCGAGCAGGCCGCGGGATCCCCGTTCGGTGATGTGCAGCTCGATGGCAGGATGTGCGGCGTGGAAGGCGTTCAGCACCTCCGCGACGATACTGACGCAGAGAGTGGGCGTGGCGCCGAGGCGCACGCGTCCCCGACGGAGGCCCGCCAGGGCATCGAGCTCACGCCGAACGGATGCCGCGTCCGCCAGCATGCGCCGAGCCAGCGGCAGCAGCGACTCACCGGCGGCCGTGAGCACGCTGCCCGCGCGTGCCCTGGTGAACAGCGCCCCACCGAGATCCTGCTCGAGCGCCGCGATCTGGCGACTCAACGACGGCTGCGCCAGGTGCAGCTGCTCGGCTGCGCGCGTGAAGTTGCCCACCTGGGCGACGGTCACGAAGGCACGCAGCTGTTCGAGGTTCACCGCCGATCCCGTTTCACATCAATAGCGTACCGCTATCGTTTGCAATAGAAAGATGCATTGGAGTTATGTGACCGTTCTGCCTACCGTGGACGGCGTGAGCAATTCAGAGCGCCAGCTTTCCACCACCGTCCTCGTGATCGGCACCGGAGGATCCGGACTTCGCGCAGCCATCGAACTCGCCGAAGCCGGGGTCGACGTCATCGCCCTCGGCAAGCGGCCGAAGTCGGACGCACACACCTCCCTGGCTGCCGGCGGCATCAACGCCGCCCTCTCCACGATGGATGCCGAAGACAGCTGGCAGCAGCACGCGGCGGACACTCTCAAAGAGAGCTACCTGCTCGCCAACCCGCACACGGTCGAGATCGTCACCTCGGGGGCCGCCCGCGGCATCGAAGACCTGGAGCGGTACGGCATGCCGTTCGCCCGGGAGGAAGACGGGCGCATCTCGCAGCGGTTCTTCGGCGCACACACCTATCGCCGCACCGCCTTCGCGGGCGACTACACCGGACTCGAGATCCAGCGCACCCTGATCAACCGCGCGGCGCAGCTGGAGGTGCCCATCCTCGACACGGTGTACGTCACGCGCATCCTCGTCAACGACGACGGCGCGGTCTTCGGCGCCTACGGCTTCGATCTCGAGGACGGCACCCGCTACCTGATCCACGCGGATGCCGTGATCCTCGCCGCCGGCGGGCACAACCGCATCTGGCGCCGCACCTCGTCGCGGCGCGACGAGAACACCGGCGACTCTTTCCGCCTCGCCATCGAGGCCGGCGGCCGCCTGCGAGACCCTGAGCTGGTCCAGTTCCACCCGAGCGGCATCATCGAACCCGAGAACGCCGCCGGCACCCTCATCTCGGAGGCCGCACGCGGCGAGGGCGGCATCCTGCGCAACGGCCTCGGCGAGCGCTTCATGCACAAGTACGACCCGGAGCGGCTGGAGCTGTCCACCCGCGACCGCGTCGCGCTGGCCTGCTACACCGAGATCAAAGAGGGCCGCGGCACCCCGAACGGCGGCGTCTGGCTGGATGTCTCGCACCTGCCGCGGGAGACGATCATGACGCGCCTCCCCCGCGTGTACCAGACGATGCTCGAGCTGCAGATGCTCGACATCACGAGGGAGCCCATCGAGATCGCGCCGACCGCGCATTACTCGATGGGTGGCGTCTGGGTGCGCTCGTCGGACCACGCGACCGACGTGCCCGGTCTCTATGCCATCGGCGAGGCGTCGTCCGGCCTGCACGGCGCCAACCGGCTCGGCGGCAACTCGCTGATCGAGCTGCTGGTGTTCGGGCGCATCGTCGGCCAGGCGGCCGCCGAGTATTCGGCCTTGCTGCCCGCGCAGAAGCGATCGGCCTCGGCCGTCGCCACTGCTCGAGCCGAGATCGACGGCCTCCTGGCGGCATCCGGAACCGAGAACGTGCGGGCGCTGCAGCGCGCCATCCGCGACACGATGACCGAGCATGCCGGGGTCGTGCGCGACGAAGAGGGCCTTCTCACCGGGCTCGCCGAGCTTGACACCATCGAGGCGCGGATGGCCGACATCGGCGTGCACCCCGACATCGCCGGCTATCACGACCTCGCGCACGCGTTCGACCTGAAGTCGGCGGCCCTCGCCGCCCGCGCGACCCTCGAAGCGGCGCTCGAGCGCCGCGAGACCCGCGGTTGCCACAACCGCAGCGACTACCCCGAGCTCGACCCGGAGCTGCAGGTGAACCTCGTCTGGTCGCCGACGACCGGCGTCGTGCGCGAGGCGATTCCGCCGATTCCCGCCGAGATCGCCGCCCTGATGCGCGAGGTGTCGGTCGCCGGAAAGCTCGTCGAATAGGGCGGTCTCGCGACCGCCGCGGCAGACCCCCGCCCGTCACACGCGTAGCCTCAAGCGGCGCTTTCGGTCATCTGTAGCCCGTTCGCCGACATGCTGCAACCCCCAGAGGTGTCTGGGGGCCAAGCGGGTAGAAAGGCAGAGTGAAGAGAGTGACGTACGCGGGAAGCGAGTTTGTGACCGGGGATGACATCGCGTCGGCACTGCTCAGCTGCGGTCGGGCGCTGGCGGAGGCCGGCGAAGCCGAGGCAGTGACAGTTCCGTCATGGGAGCAGGGCGCTATCACCGGGGTGATGATACTCATCGGCCCGGCGAGCCAGATCGTCGTCCAAGACGCCCATATCGACGTCGAGGAACTCATCGACGTCACCGCCATCGCCCGGCTGCAGGCGATCGAGCGGCGCCTCAGACCGGTGGCCGCCGTCGACGTCGACAGCAAGGACCGGGAACGGTGGGACGCCGACAGTCGGAATCAGGCGTGGGACGGCGAGATGTGACGAACGGGCGGGTGACGAACGGGCAGGTGTGACGACCGGCTATTGCAGGCAGAACTCGTTGCCCTCGGGGTCCCTCATCTGGAAGTAGGTCTCCGGCCACGGACCCCACGACTGGTCGACCATGCGCACGACCTCCGCTCCCAGTGCGACGAGACGATCCTTCTCGGCTTCGAGCTCTTCGCGTGTCGGCGGCCGGCCGGGGGTGGCGCTGATGTCGAGATGCAGGCGGTTGCGCCCGTCCTTCTTCTCGGAGGCGTGGTGGAAGAACAGCCTCGGCCCCACCCCCTCGGGATCCTCGGCCAGTCCGCGGTGGGCAAGATCGGCCTCGCTCAGTCCGGAAGCGAGCAGCTCTCTCTTCAGCGGCCCGTCCCACGTGGCCTCCGGATAGTCGAACACCCCGGCCCAGAAGCGGGCGAGCGCCGGAGGATCGTCGGCGTAGAACGTGATGTTGCCGAGCTTGCCGGTCATGACCACCTTCTCTCCCACGGCGTCGGCGCCGCGACATCCGCCACCCTAGACCCTTCTCCCCCGCGTCTCAGCGGAAGTCCCTCGCGCGGTGCTGCACGCCCACCCGGAGGTCTTCGAACCGGTCGGCGATGAGGTTCGTCACCCCCTCGGCCGAACGCTCCAGGATGCCGCGGGCGATGAGGGCCGGCGAGTCGCGCACGACCCGGCGGTACCTGTTCCAGACGCCGAGCGAGCACACGACGTTCACGAGGCCATGCTCGTCTTCGAGATTGAGGAAGGTGATTCCGGATGCCGTGGCCGGCCGCTGCCGGTGGGTCACGAGGCCGCCGACCTCGACGCGGCGCCCCACCTCGTGGCTGCGCAGTTCGCGAGACGTCAGTACCCCGCGGGCATCGAGCCCGGAGCGATAGTGGCTCAGCGGATGGTCGTCGGTCGAGATGCCGGTGGCCCAGAGATCGGCGGCGAGGCGCTCGTAGCTGGTGGGATCGGTGAACAGCGGGGGCTGCACCGCGATGAGGGAGTCCGGCAGGAACTCGGGGCGATCCTGCGCTGCGGATCCGGCCAGCCAGATCGCCTCCCGCCGGCTGAGACCGAGGCACTCGAACGCCCCGGCGGTGGCGAGCGCCTCGACCTGTGTCGCCGTGATGCTGGTGCGCCGCACCAGGTCGCGCTGGTCGCGGAACTGGCCGCCAGCCTCGCGTGCGGCGACGATGCGCTGCGCCACCGCCGCGCCGATCCCCTTGACCCCGGCGAGGCCCAGGCGCACCGCGTGCCCGCCGTCTCGCCGGTGCGCGGCGGACTCGTCGGGGGCATCGAGGTCGAAGAGCCCGACCGGCGGCTGGTCGCGCTCGAGGCAGGAGTCCAGGCCGGTGGCAGGTTCCCCGTCCACCCGCTCGAGCACGGCCTCGACGCCGGAGAGGTGCAGGTCGGGGCGACGCACCTCGACGCCGTGGTGGCGCGCGTCGCTCACGAGAGTCGCGGGCGAGTAGAAGCCCATCGGCTGCGCCCGCAGCAGCCCCGCGAGGAACGCCGCCGGATAGTGCAGCTTGATCCACGAGCTCGCATAGACCAGCAGCGCGAACGACAGCGAGTGCGACTCGGCGAACCCGAAGTTCGCGAACGCCTGGATCTTGGCGTAGATCGCGTCGGCATCCTCCCCCACGAGCCCGTTCTCGGCCATGCCCGCGTACAGCTTCTCTTTCAGCGAGTCGATGCGCTCCACTCCGCGCTTGGACCCCATCGCCCGTCGCAGCAGGTCGGCGTCCTCGCCGGTGAGCCCGCCGACGGCCATGCCCATCTGCATGAGCTGCTCCTGGAACACCGGGATGCCGAGCGTGCGCTCGAGCACCGGCACGAGCTTGGGGTGGGCGTAGGTCACCTTCTCCTGACCGAGCTTGCGCTTGACGAACGGGTGCACGGCGCCGCCCTGGATGGGTCCGGGCCGGATGAGCGCGATCTCGATCACGAGGTCGTAGAACCGCCGGGGCTGCAGGCGCGGCAGCAGGCCCATCTGCGCCCGCGACTCGACCTGGAACACCCCGATCGAATCCGCCCGGCACAGCATGTCGTAGACCGCTTTCTCCTCCTTCGGGATCGTCGACAGCTCCCAGTCGTCCCCCGTCGAGGCGCGGATCATGTCGAAGCAGTACTGCAGGGCCGCCAGCATCCCGAGTCCCAGCAGGTCGAACTTGACCAGCCCCATCCAGGCGGCGTCGTCCTTGTCCCACTGGATCACCGTGCGGTTCTCCATGCGGGCGTGCTCGATCGGCACGACCTCGCCCACCGGCCGGTCGGTGAGCACCATGCCGCCGGAGTGGATGCCGAGGTGCCGCGGCGCCTTGAGCAGCTCGGATGCGAACTCGAGCACCTGATCGGGGATGTCGTGGCCGGCGCCCGTCTCGAGCAGAGCCCCCCACCCCTCGATCTGCTTGGACCAGGCATCCTGCTGCCCCGGCGAATGCCCCAGCGCCTTGGCCATGTCGCGCACGGCATTCTTGGGCCGGTACTGGATGACGTTCGCGACCTGCGCCGCGCGATCGCGCCCGTACTCCTGATAGACCCACTGGATGATCTCTTCCCGACGATCGGAGTCGAAGTCGACGTCGATGTCGGGCTCCTCTTCCCGCAGGCTCGACAGGAACCGCTCGAAGGGCAGGTCGTAGCCGATCGCATCGACCGCCGTGATGTCGAGCAGATAGCAGATGGCACTGTTGGCCGCCGACCCGCGACCTTGACACAGGATGCCGCGGCGCCGCGCCTCTTGCACGATGCCGTGGACGATCAGGAAGTAGCCCGGAAAGTCCTTCAGCTCGATGACGCCGAGCTCCTTCTCTATGCGCGCCCGGTTCTCTTCGGTCAGGTGCGGGTACTTGCGCGGCACCGCCTCCCACACGAGCTTGCGCAGCCACGACATCGGCGTGTGCCCCTCGGGCACCTTCTGCTTCGGCAGCGCGGGCTTGGCCTTGCGCAGCGGAAAGGCGAGCTCGTCGGCGAGGGTCACGGTGCGAGCCACGGCATCCGGGAACCTCACGAACCGCTCCGCCATCTCGGCGCCCGACCGCAGGTGCGCCCCGGCGTGCGCGGGCAGCCAGCCATCGAGCTCGTCGAGCCCGCGGTTGGCCCGCACCGCTGCGACCGCCGCGGCGAGCAGCTGCCGCTGCGGCACCGCGTAGTGGACGTTGTTCGTCGCGAGGAGGGGCAGACCCCGCTCGCGCGCGAGCCCGGCGAGCACGTCGTTCTCACGCGTGTCGAGCGGATTGCCGTGGTCGATGAGCTCGACGTGGACGGCATCGCGCCCGAACAGCGTCACGAGGCGGTCGAGCTCGTGGGCCGCGGCATCCGCCCCCGCCGTCCCCGGTGCCGAGGCGAGCGCCCGGCGCACGGCGCCTTTGCGGCACCCGGTGAGCACCGTCCACTCCCCTGCCGCCTGCGCGGCGAGCTCTTCGAGGTCGTAGACCGGGCGCCCCTTCTCGGCCCCCTGCAGCTGGGCGTGGGTGATCGCGCCGGCCAGCCGGTGGTAGCCCTCCTCGCCGCGGGCGAGCACGAGCAGATGCGCGCCGACCGGGTCGGCCTCGCCGTTCTGCGGCTTCGGCAGCTCGAGCGACAGCTCGGCGCCGAAGACGGTCTTCAGCTGCAGCGCCTCGGCCGCCTCGGCGAAGCGGACGATGCCGTAGAAGCCGTCGTGGTCGGTGACCGCGAGGGCGTGCAGTCCCAGGCGCTCGGCCTCTTCGGCGAGCTCCTCCGGAGAGGAGGCGCCGTCGAGGAACGAGTACGACGAGTGCGCGTGCAGCTCGGCATACGGGATGGCATCCGCCGGACGCTCGATCTCTGGCGCGACATACGGCCCGCGCTTGCGCGACCACGCCGGGCTGTCGCCGCCGTCCGCGCCGACCGGCGGCGCCTCGGGCCTGCGGCGACCGCTCAGCACGCGCTCCATCTCGGACCACGGAACGCCCGGGTTGTTGAAGCCCATCAGCCCTCACCCCGATCCCGGTCGTTGAGCGGGCGCAGCGAGACGAAAAGCGCCGCACCGACGCCGATCGTCGGCCCGGGGCGTTTCGTCTCGCTCGTTCCTCGCTCGCTCAACGACCGGGAGAACGATCTCGGTCGTTGAGCGAGGGAGCGCCAGCGACCGAGAGAACGATCCCCGTCGTTGAGCGAGGGAGCGCCAGCGACCGAGACGAAACGCCTCGAGCCGCACAGTCACGCCGGTTCCTCGCTCGCTCAACGACCGGGAGAACGATCCCGGTCGTTGAGCGAGGGAGCGCCAGCGACCGAGACGAAACGCCTCGAGCCGCACAGTCACGCCGGTTCCGGGGCGTTTCGTCTCGCTCGTTCCTCGCTCGCTCAACGACCGGGAGCCAAGCTCCCTAGTCATAGGTGGCCTCCGCGGTCCAGGCGTCGCCGTCGCACACCAGCAGCCACGCCGACCCGTCGGCGTCGACGACCTGGAACCGGTACGCACGCCGCGAGCGCGCGGCATCCCATCCCCGCTCGATCACCGGCCACGGGCCCGCCCACGCCTCGATCGCCCGCCGGCGCCCGCTCTCGATGAAGAACGCGGGCACGGCCGCGACATTGCCCCGCTCGTCGACATCGACGAGCTCGCCCCCGAGCGCACGCACGTCGACCGGCACCGGATCGGCGAACACCGTCGTCGGCAGCGGCTCGGGCAGACTCCCCGGCCACGGTCGCGCCCGCTGCGCTGCGAGACCGCCGGCGCCCGTCGCCTGCCGGTCGCGCTCGTCCCGGTCCCCCCACGGCACGAGCACCTGCCGCTCGGCCAGCCACCGCCCGCCGCCGATCGCGGGCGTCAGCACACCGCGATGACCCAGCATGGCCTGCACCCGCGACAGTGCGTGGTGCACCCGCTCCTCGGGTCCGCCCCCGAACAGCGCCGGAGCGTGATGGGATGCCGCATCCACCGCCTCGGGCGAGATCCGCACCAGGGTGACTCCGCTGCGCAAGCCGCGCCGCCCTGCCGCGTCGCCGCCAGAGGGATCGGCGCCGACGTCTTCGGCGAGCTGCCACCGCACACGGTCGACGACCGCCGCCGCATCGAACGAGCCGGGGTGCAGCCACACCCGCTCGCTGCGCTCCCCGCGATCGCCGACGAGCTCGACCCGCAGCTCGGTGCAGACGAGATCCATCGCACCCAGCCCGCCGATGAAGTCGTCCGCGGTGACGCGCATCGCGAACGCCACCTGGTCGGCGATCTCGAGCGGCGGCTCGAACGCGACCTCGCGCTCGAGCTCGGGCGGCGGGGTGCGCGGCTGCACCGGCCGCGAGTCGTGCCCCGCGGCGAGGGAGTGCAGCCGGACGCCCCGCTCGCCGAACCGCTCGCGCACGCGATCGGGCTCCATCGCGGCGAACCCGCCGAGCGTCTGCACGCCCAGCCGCGCGAGGAGTCCCACGAGGTCCGCCGCATCCTTCGTCCCGGCCGCGCCCGCGCCGATCATCGCCGACGCGTCGAGCACGGCGACCGACAGTGGCGCGAGGAACCCCGCCGCCCCGCCGGCGGGCACGACGAAGACCGGATCCTCGGCGCTCGTGCCCCCGCGCGCCGCCTGCTCGGCCGTGAACGGCCCGTCGGCGATGCCCGCCCTGACCCCGTCGAGACGGGCCTCGCGCAGCGCGCCGATCAGCATGCGGGCGGCCTCGGTCTCGCCGCCGTAGTACCGCGCCGGGCCACGGGCGCGCAGCGCGCACAGCCCCGGCCGCACCAGCTGCACCCCGGGCGCCCGCTCTTCGATCAGCGACACGATCGGCGCGAACGCGCGGTGATCGCGCGCGGCATCCGCATTCACCAGCGTCAGCCCCGGACACCGCGCCTGCGCGTCGCGCCGGCGCTGCCCGCGACGCACCCCTTCGGCGCGCGCGGACGCCGAGCACGCGACCACCAGGTTGCGCTCGACGACGGCGATCGGATCTGCCGCAGCCGCAGCCGCCTCCCGCTCGAGAGCCGTGACCGGCCAGTCGGGAAACCACAGCACGAGGCTCCGAACGGGCGTTCCCGGCGTCATGTCACCCCACCGCCCTGATCCGATGACCGAGCGAGACATCGAGCGGAGAGGAGGCCGATGCGGCGGCGGGATGCAGCGACTCGACGGGGCGCATCCGCTCCGGCACGGCGGAGACATGGCCCGCGGCATCCGGAAGCATCACGCGAGCGCGCCGTGATCGCGGCCAGCGGCGGCTCGACGAGGTGAGCGTCACCTCGCGGCCGGAGAGATAGCCGTGCCCGCGCCCGACGCCCTCCCATGCCGGCTCACCTACCTCGATCACGGCCTCGGCCTGCGGCCACGGTCCCTGCACGAGCAGCACCGCGCCGCGATCGCGCAGCCGCGCCGCCAGACGCGCGATCTCGCCGTCGGCGGCTCGTCCGGACGGACGCACCGCGACCACCGGCAGCACCTCGGCGACCGTCGAGGTCACCGCGAGCCAGCGGGCACCGGGATCAGGGATGAGCACGAGGCGCGACAGATCGACCCCCAGCCCCTCTGCCGCCTCGGCGCCGAGCCGCGGCATCCCGATCACTCCGCACCACGACCCGGACTGCGACGGCTGGGCGAGCATCGCCAGCAGCACCGACGTCGACCGCGGGAGGGAATAGGCCGCCCCGGGACGCAGGCCGCCCCCGGGAAGCAGCGAGGCGAGGGCGGGATGCACCGGCAGCACCGGCGCGTCGAGCCGTCGCCCCTGCACCCGCTCGAGCTGCGCCCGCAGTTGGGCGACGGTGCTGGTGGATGCGGTGCTGGTAGACCCGGTGCCCCTACCTGCACCGGCCGACCCCGCTCCTCCCGCGCGGATGGCGGCAGGCCGGGCGGCCGTCGGCTCCTGTCCGACGGCTTCGTGCACGTGCTGTGCCGTGAGCTGCACGATCGCCCCCATTCGCCTATCCTAGAACAGATGTTCTAGTCATTCAACCGCTGCGAACGAGCGTACCCCCAGCTTCCGACAGTTATGTTCGAGAAATTTGGGCTTCCCGCGCCGAACGCGATCCCGCCCCAAGCCTTCCCAGGCTGTCGCGCAATCGCTACCGTATGGACCACCGTGGGCTCGCTCCACGCATTCCGTGAGGAGCCTGCCGTGGACGGTGCCATTCACCCGAGCCTGCTCGAATCGATCTCAGCGTGGGTGCTGATCGTCTCGTTCACCCTGTCGCTGCTCTACGAACTCTGGAGAGCGACCGCGAAGGCGGGCGTGTCGCGCCACGACTCGATGCGGGCCTTCGTTCGGGAGCTGTGGCTGTACGTGCTGGCCACCATCGTGATCGCCCTGCTGTTCGCGGGCGTGCCGTTCGCCGCGTGGATCGGACTCGCCTTCTCGGCGCTCGTCATCCTCGCGTCGATCTTCTATTACAACCCCAAGATGATGATCGAGCGCCGACCGGGACTGTTCGACTGGTTCGAAGACCTGGTGTACACCGGGCTGGCGTTCGTCGTCGCGGCTCTGCTCACCCTCGAGGTCTCGGGCCTCGAGCTCTCCTGACTCGGCGAGATGTCAGGCCGCGAGGGCGAGATACGGCTCCCACCGCGGATCGGTGCGCTCGGTGCCCCGGACGGTCCACTGTCCGCCGCGCGGCGGGCGCGGCAGGAAGCGCAGCTCCCAGTTCATCTCCTGCGGCGTGCGGTCACTCTTCACGTTGTTGCAGCGCAGGCAGCAGGCCACGAGGTTCTCCCAGGAGTCCGCACCGCCGCGCGAGCGTGGCAGCACGTGATCGATCGTCGACGCCGCCTTGCCGCAGTACCCGCAGCGGTGGTTGTCGCGCCGCAGCACACCCCGCCGCGTCACCGGCACATGGCGACCGCCCGGCACCCGCACGTAGCGGGTCAGGATGATCACGGCCGGACGCTCGTACGCGCGTCTGGTGCCCCACACCGGATCGGTCTCGGTGTGTTCCACGACGGTGGCCTTCTCGTTCATCACGAGCACGAGCGCCCGTTTGAACGACACGACCGCGAGCGGTTCGTAGCCCGCATTCAGCACCAGAGTGCGCATTGATCATCCTCTCGAATGGCCGGGACGGCTTCTCGGTTATTCGACTTGCGCGACGATCAAGGGCGCAGGGGCATGAAAAAAGGCGCTGTCTTATAGACAGCGCCTTGGCGCCACGGCAATGCCGCGGCATCCACTCGTGCAATGCCGAAGGACGAGGCGTCCAAGCGCATCCATGGTTCGGATGCGTGGTGTGCAGCCCATCGGCTCCCTCCGCTCTCTCAGCGTCGGGATTCAGGCTAACGCACCCAGCCGACACCGGGGCGGTGAACTCGGTGAACGCACGGGGGCGTGTCGAACAACGGATGCTCCCCACGCCTCTCCACGCATCGCTTCGCGCTGCGTGGAGCCTCGGGCGCGTGGGCCCAGCCGCCCGGCCGGGCAACGGGCATCCGTCGTGATGCGATGGGGTCGATCCGGCTACCCGGCGTTGGCCTGCAGCCACGCCCACGGGTCGACGACGGAGCCGTTGATGTGGACCTCGAAGTGCAAATGGCACGCGGTGGAGCTTCCGGTGCTGCCGACGAGCCCGATGAGCTGGCCCGCCGCGACCGACTGGCCGACCGAGACCTGACGGCTGCCGTACGTCATGTGCCCGTAGAGCGTGTTGACCTGCTGGCCGCCGATGACGTGGTCGATCGAGACACCGACGCCGTAGCCGCCGTAGCTCTCCTGCGAGACCTTGACCACGCCGGCCGCAGCCGCGTAGAGCGGTGTCCCACACGACGACAGCAGATCGACACCCTGGTGGTAGCCCGAGTCCCAGAGGCCGCGGCCCTTGGTGAAGTTGAGGATCGGCCAGCGCACCTCGCCGGTTCCGGGCGAGGTGAGGGCGATGTTGACCGGGACGGACGACGACGACCGCGTCGCCGCCGCCGCCGCCGCCTTGGCGACCTGGCGGGCGCGTTCGGCAGCCGCCTCTTCGGCCTTCCGCTTCTCGATCTCTTCGGCCGTGGTGGCCGCGTAGCTTCCGCGCGAGAGCTCCGTGGCATTGGCATCGGATGCCGCGACGAACGACTGCGCGTCGTCGACGGCCATCTGCTGGATGGTGCGGGCCTCTTCGGTGCCGACGCCGGCGGTCGCGGCGAACGCCGGGATCGCGACGGTGGCGACGAGTCCGCCCACCATGGCCAGCACGGCCAGGCTGCGCAGCGGCTTGAGCACGCGCCCCTTGGTCGAGGAAGCTGAAGACGAGGACGGGGCGCTCGAGCGCACGGTCGTCGGCTTCGACTTGGCGGGCGGCACGGCTCGGGCCTGTCGCACGGGGGTCTGCCGTTTGCGCGCTCGACGGGTCGGGTCGGTCGCCGCGTGCTCGGGCACGATCGCGTGCGAATCTATCTCTTCAGCCAAACTTTTCCTCCGGCGCCTCTGCGCCTGGGCGCTGGCTCGTCAGCATTCGATGTCGGGGCACGATATGCGGGCTACACCACATGTGGACGACGAGCCGGTGAGGCAATCCACGTGGGGTCCGGTCGGCGGGCTTCTCGCCTGGTGGACTTCTCGAGGCTACCCGAAGGTCACGTTTATGTCACGCTCCACGCCTGGCAATCTCCGCACAGTGCGTCGACGGATGCCGCGGCCGCGGTCTGCGGGGCTTCCAGAGGCGCACGGAGCGGGCGCCGTCCCGGGAGACTCGGGGCGTGCCGGAGGGCGCCGCGATGCGGCATCCGTCCCCCGCCTCAGGCCGTCAGCGGGTCTCGTCGACCAGGAAGATGTGAGACGCGATCTCGACCGGAAGCTCGAGGCCCTCGTCGCTGCCCTGCATCTGCACGAGCACGTAGCCCTCGTTGTAGCGGTAGTCGCCGAAGGCGCCCGGCACGACGCCAGCGCCCTTCAGCTGCTGCAGCAGCTCGGGGTCGACCTGCGCGGGCTCGGCGAGCCGGCGCACCGTGCCGGTGATGGGCTCGCCGGCGTCGTTGAGACGGCGCACCAGGCCAACGACGCCCTGCTCGAAGCCGTTCGTCGGCACGTCGCCCAGCTGGTCGAGCCCGGGGATGGGGTTGCCGTAGGGCGACTCGGTGGGGTGGCCGAGCAGCTCGACCAGGCGGCGCTCGACCTGCTCGCTCATCACGTGCTCCCAGCGGCAGGCCTCTTCGTGGACGTAGGCCCAGTCCAGGCCGATGACATCCGAGAGCAGGCGCTCGGCCAGACGGTGCTTGCGCATGACGTCGACGGCCTTCTGACGGCCGGCGGCGGTGAGTTCGAGCGAGCGGTCTTCGGACACGACGACCAGCCCGTCGCGCTCCATGCGGCCGATGGTCTGCGACACCGTGGGACCCGAGTGCCCGAGGCGCTCCGAGATGCGCGCCCGCAGCGGCACGATGTTCTCCTCCTCGAGTTCGAGGATCGTGCGCAGGTACATCTCAGTGGTGTCGATCAGGTCTGTCATGTCGCGGCGTCCTCGATGTCTGGAGTGTAAGGACAGCCTATCTTCTGGCGCAGACGCCGAGGCGGGCGGGCGGGCGGGCTCGGGGCGCCGCCTGGGCTCCAACAGGTCAACCGCACCTCCACAGGAGGTTGGAAGGATTCAACCTCCTGTCGAAGGCCGGTTGACCTGTCGAGCAGGCCTCGCAGCGCGACGGCAGCGGATGGACCGATCACCGGCGACCACCGGCGACCGGCGACCGGCGACGCGCGACCGGCGACCGGCGACGCAGAGAATCACCGTGGGCGGTGGAGGCCCTGTGCAATCGCTCGCATGATGAGCTCCTGCACCTCGTGCCAGCGGTCGATGACCTGCGCATACGTCACGCGGATCACGTGGTAGCCGAGCAGCGTCAGCGCCGCATCATGCGCGACATCCGCGGCGCGCTGGAGTCCGACGTGGTGGCCGCCGTCGACCTGGACCACGAGCCGCTCGCCGATCAGGAAGTCGACACGATGCTCGAGTATACAGATCTGCGCCCGGATCGGAAGCCGCAGCCACTTCAGTCAGATCGCGAAGATCGTCTCAAGTCCAGAATCCGAAAAGGGGGTCGCGGCGTCGAGCACCCGCCGGGCGGCCGGTCGCAGCGGCAGGCGAGCCAGTTCCATCTTCGTCACCAGTCCGCCATTGAGCGCGGAATCCCATACCGCCAACGCCGCTTCGAAGGGTTGGCAGCGGGCGACGATCACCAGCGTGTTCAGGATGCCGTCTTCCAGGGCTCCGACCTCCCGCGGCTGGACGGGAGCTGCCCAGTGCACGGTCGTCTTCGGATTCTGCAAACTCAGCCGCGAGGCGGATGACGGCGCTCCGACGTGCGGTGCCTCTTCCGCGAGCACCCAGAGCCCCAGCCGTTTCGCCCTGGTGACGCAGGTGAGCACGACGCCGGCACTGGCCGCGGCGAGGAGATAGGGATCTGCATCGGCCAGCGCGATCCAGCCACGTCGAGGAACAGTGAGGATGCCGTCCGCGACTGCTCTGGCAACCGTCAGGCGGCTGAATCCTGCGTCGAGAAGCGCCCGGAGGCGCGCAACGCCACCCCGACGGGTCAGCGCATCGATGAGCCCGATCATCTTCGAACGATGGCGGAGCGCCCGACCAGTGGGTCGCGTCTGCGGCAGCACGGTGAAGAAGTCATGCACTCGGCATCCGTTCGCCCTCCTGTGGAGGAGGCACCCAACAGGTCAACCGGCCCTCCACAGGACGTTGGAAGGTTTCATCCTCCTGTGGAAGCCCGGTTGACCTGTCGGCAACGGGTGCCGTGCCGCGACCCGCAGTCGAAGCCCCGGTTGACCTGTTGCGACGGATGCCGCGACCCGCAGTCGAAAGCCCCGGTTGACCTGTCGGCGACGGATGCCGCGACCCGCAGTCGAAGCCCCGGTTGACCTGTCGATGACGGATGCCGCGACTCCCGGTCGAACGCCCCCCGCGAAAGCCCGGCGCGTCACAGGCTGTCACGGGGGCGAGGCGGCGGGGCGGGCCTCTCTAGAATCGACGCATGGCCCACGTCCTTCTGCCCCGTGAGATCCTTCCCGCCGATGGACGCTTCGGGTGCGGCCCGTCGAAGATCGCGCCCGCCCACATCGAGGCGCTCGCAGGACCCGGTTCCGCACTGCTGGGCACGTCGCACCGACAGGCGCCCGTCAAGAGCCTGGTGGGCCAGGTGCGCGCCGAGCTGAACCAGCTGTTCCGCCTGCCGAACGGCTACGAGGTCATCCTCGGCAACGGCGGCTCGACCGCGTTCTGGGATGCCGCGGCCTTCGGCCTCATTGAGAAGCGCAGCCAGAACCTCGTGTTCGGCGAGTTCGGCGGGAAGTTCGCCGCCGCGGCGAAGACCCCCTGGCTCGAGGCTCCCGACGTCCGCAAGGCCGAGCCCGGCACCAGCACGGTCGCCGAAGCGGTCGAGGGCATCGACGTCTACGCCTGGCCGCACAACGAGACCTCCACCGGCGTCTCGACCGCCGTCACGCGCGTGCACGGCGACGAGGGCGCCCTCACCGTCATCGATGCGACGAGTGCGGCGGGCGGCATCGACTTCTCGGTGCACGAGGCCGACGTCTACTACTTCGCACCGCAGAAGAACCTCGGCTCCGACGGCGGCCTCTGGTTCGCGCTCGTCTCGCCGGCGGCGATCGAGCGCATCGAGCGCATCGCGGCGTCGGGACGCTACATCCCCGAGTTCCTGAGCCTCAAGAACGCCCTCGACAACTCACGCCTCAACCAGACCCTCAACACCCCCGCGCTCGCGACGCTGTTCCTCCTCGACAAGCAGCTCGACTGGATCCTCGCCTCGGGCGGTCTGCAGTGGGCCGACGCCCGCACGCGCGAGTCGTCGCAGGCGCTGTACGACTGGGCCGAGGCATCCGCCTTCGCGACGCCGTTCGTCGCCGACGCGGCCGACCGCTCCCCCGTCGTCGTGACCATCGACTTCGACGAGACGGTGGATGCCGCAGCCGTCGCCAAGAGCCTCCGCGACAACGGCATCGTCGACACCGAGCCCTACCGCAAGCTCGGTCGCAACCAGCTGCGCGTCGCGACGTTCGTGTCGATCGAGCCCGACGACGTGCGTCAGCTCATCCGCTGCATCGACTACACGGTCGAGCGACTGGGCTGATCGGCGTGCTTGTCGGCGTCGTCGGCGAGCGGTGACGGGGACGGCGACAGCACCGCCGAGACGATCGCCTCGATGGCGAACTCCGACGCGTGCGCCAGGTCGACGGCGTCGGGGTCGAGCAGCCACTGCACCTGCAGGCCGTCCATGACGGCCAGGATGCTCGTCGACGCGAACCCGACGGTCTCGGGCGCCGTGATGCCGCGCTCGGCGCACACCACGGCGAACGCGTGGGCGACCTCTGCGCGGAGGGTCTGGTAGCGCTTCTCGAAGAAGTCGCGCCCGGGGTGGTCGTCGGTCACCGACTCGGCCGACAGCACGACGTACGCCTGCACGATGCCGGCCCGGTGGGCGTTCACGAACGCGGTGCGCACCAGGTGGCGGAAGAGCGCCAGCCCGTCGGGGATGTGCTGCTCGGCGAGGTCGGCGACGTCCGTCTCGTCGCGATGCTGCAGCACTTCGAGGAGCAGCTCGTGCTTCGATCCGAAGTGGTGGAGGATGCCCGCGTGGGTCATGCCGACCTGGTCGGCGATGTCCTGCAGGGTGCCGCCGGTGAAGCCCTTGCTGCCGAAGATCTCGACGGCGGCGTCGAGGATCTCCCGGCGGCGGGCGAGTGTCTCGGGCCGCGAGCGCGGCTGCCGACGCTGTGTTGCCATCGGTCGGCACCCCCTTCTTCGGCGGACTCGGAGCGGCTTCTCCGCTGGCGCCTGTGAGTCTACGCACGGTGTGTCCGTGCACACCGGAACACCCTACTTGCAAAAGTTACTTACTTGATTGTAAGTTGATCCGGCAATCACCTCCACGACGCCGACGTCACATTGCTGTACACGGCGCCGTGCACACATCACGAAGGAGAAGCAATGAGGCTCAGGACCCCCCTCCTCGCCATCGGCCTCGCCGCAGCGATCGCGCTGACTGGCTGTGCCGGCGGCGGCGGAGACGACACGGCCGACCCCGAAGGCGGGGCATCCCTCACCATCGCCAAGCCTGACGGCCCGATCACCACCGAGGGCAACAACCCCTGGGTGGGCGACTCGTCGGCGCTGAAGCTCGGCTACGCGAACGCCATCTTCGAGCCCCTCGGCATCGTCAACCTCGTCGACCCCACGGCCGACGTGGTGCCGTGGCTCGCCTCGGAGATCAGCTGGTCGGAGGACTACAAGTCCGTGCAGCTGACCGCCCGCGAAGGCGTGAAGTGGAACGACGGCGAGGACTTCACGGCTGACGACATCGCCTACACGTTCCAGCTGATCATGGACAACCCGGCGCTCGACATCACGGCGCTGGGGCTCACCGACGTCGCCGTCGACGGCGACACCGTCACCCTGTCGTTCGAGAACCCGATGTTCATCAAGCAGGACAAGGTGCTGCACATCCGCATCGTCCCGCAGCACGTCTGGGAGGAGGTCGACGACCCGACCACCTTCACGAACGAGGAGCCCGTCGGCACGGGTCCGTACACCCTCAGCAGCTTCAGCACCCAGGCCGTCGAGCTCACCGCACGCGAGGACTACTGGGGCGGCGAACTGGCCGTGCCGACGCTCTACTACGTGTCGTACGCCGACAACACCGCGCTGACGACAGCCCTCGCCAGCGGCGACGCCGACTGGGCGCAGGCGTTCATCCCGAACGTGCAGTCCGCCTACCTCGACAAGGACCCCGACCACAACGTCTACTGGGCAGCGGCGGGCCTGGGCATCGACACGATGTTCGTCAACACCACGACCAAGCCGTTCGACGACGTGGCCTTCCGCAAGGCCGTCAACATGGTCCTCGACCGCGCGAAGCACCAGGAGATCGCCCGCGAGGGCGGCGTACCCGAACTCACATCGGTCACGGGGCTCCCGACCCCGGCCGGCGACGCCTACATCGCCGACGAGTTCGCGGGCCAGGAGTACGCGGTCGACGTCGAGGGCGCCAAGGCGGTGCTCGAGGAGGCCGGCTACACCTGGGACGGCGACGCGCTCGTCGACCCCGACGGCGAAGCGGTGACGTTCACGCTGTCGGTGCCGCAGGGCTGGAACGACTACGTCACCGGCATCAGCCTCATCTCGGACTCCGTCAAGGAGCTCGGCGTCGAAGCCGCGGTGGACACGCCCGACTCCGACTCGTGGTGGGAGGCCAAGGGCACCGGCGACTTCCAGGCGATCCTGCACTGGACCGACTCGGGCGCGACGCCCTACGACCTGTACAGCGACCAGATGGACGGCCGGTTCCTGAAGCCCCTCGGCGAGACGGCCGACTTCAACTTCGGCCGCTTCGACAGCCCGGAAGCGACGGCCGCGCTCGCGGAGTACGCGAGCACGACCGACGACGCGTCGCGCCAAGCCGCGCTCGAGGAAGTGCAGCAGATCTTCGTCGATCAGGTGCCGGCGATGCCGATCGGCACGCGTCCGTTCCTCAGCCAGTACAACACCCGCAGCTTCGTCGGCTGGCCCGGAGAGGACGACCCATACGTCCCCGCCGACCCGACGCAGCCCACCGCGGTGTACATCCTCACCAAGCTCCAGCCCGCGGACTGAGAGCGACGGCGGCAGGGGCTGGGCCCGACCGGCCCAGCCCCTGCACGCGTCTCCTCCACCCATCCGCGTCGTCACGCGGCAGCGCCCCACGGCGCCGCCTCACACCCGCACCGCCGCCTGACGCGCCACTCCCCCGAAACCACACGAACCGCGAGCACGATCGAGATATGACCGAAGACGTTCTGCTGACGATCTCCGACTTCAGCGTCACCTACGACGTCGACCCGCCTGTCGAGGCGGTGCGCGACGTGTCGCTGGAACTGAAGCGCGGCGAGATCCTGGGCCTGGCCGGCGAATCCGGCTCGGGCAAGACCACCCTGGCCTACGGCATCCAGCGCCTCCTGAAGCCCCCGGCCGTCATCACCGGCGGCAGCGCGGTGTTCCACGATGCCACCGGGGAGGTGATCGACATCGGCGCGCTGAGCGACGACGAGATGCGCCGGTTCCGCTGGGACAAGGCCTCGATGGTGTTCCAGGGCGCGATGAACGCCCTGAACCCCGTCATCAACATCGGCCGCCAGCTCGGCGACGTGTTCACGACGCACCGCCCCGAGTTGTCACGCAGCGAGCGCACCCGCGCGTGCGGCGACCTGCTCGACCTCGTCGGCGTCGGCCGCGACCGTCTCAGGTCGTTCCCGCACGAGCTGTCGGGCGGCATGCGCCAGCGCGTCATGATCGCGATGGCGCTCGCCCTCCACCCCCAGCTGATGATCATGGACGAGCCGACGACCGCGCTCGACGTGCTGGTGCAGCGCGAGATCCTCGCCCAGATCTCGGAGCTGCGCCGCGAGTTCGGCTTCTCGGTCGTCTTCATCACCCACGACCTCCCGCTGCTCCTGGAGATCTCCGACCGCATCGCCGTGATGCGCGAGGGCCGCATCGTCGAGCTGGACACCGCCGAGAACATCTACCGGAACCCGCAGCACGAGTACACGCGGCGGCTGCTGTCGTCGTTCCCGAGCCTCACCGGCGACCGCGGGGACTTCGTGCGCGGCACCGACGCGGGGCGCAGCGAGCGGGAGGCCGCGACCTCGGCCGCAGGGACCGCAGGAGCCGACACCGCCATGGAGGTGACCGCATGACGACCCTCGAATTCCGCCACGTGACCAAGCGCTACCGCGTGCGCGGCGCGGGCAAGATGCTGGCGCTCGACGACGTGAGCTTCACGCTCACGAGCGGACGCACGATCGCCCTCGTCGGCCAGTCGGGCAGCGGCAAGTCGACGATCGCGAAGATCATCACGCAGCTCGAGCGCCAGACCTCGGGCGACGTGCTCCTCGACGACTCCCCCATCCCCCGCAGCGGCCGCGGCCTGCGCCGCTACCGGCAGCAGGTGCGTATGGTGTTCCAGGACCCGTTCGCCTCGCTGAACCCGTACCACACCATCCGGCACCACATCGAGCGCCCGCTGCGCCTCGACAGGGTCGTCCCACCCGACGAGGTCGAGCACGAGGTGCGCCGGCTTCTCGAACGCGTGCGACTGGATGCCGACAGCACCATCGACCGGCGGCCGCACGAGCTGTCGGGCGGCCAGCGTCAGCGGGTCGCCATCGCGCGCGCCCTCGCGTCGCGGCCGAGCCTGCTCATCGCCGACGAGCCGGTCTCGATGCTCGACGTCTCGATCCGCCTGGGCGTGCTGAACCTGCTCGCCGACCTGCAGCGCGAGTCGAACCTCGGCGTGCTCTACATCACGCACGACCTGGCGACCGCCCGCCACTTCAGCGACGAGATCATGGTGCTCAACCGCGGCAAGGTCGTCGAGCGCGGCCCCGCCGACGAGGTCATCCTCAACCCGCAGGACGACTACACCCGCGCACTGCGCAACGCCTCACCCGACCCCGACCGCCACTTCGCGCGCCCCGCCACCCCCGACACCCCCGACACCGAAGGAGTCCCCGCATGAGGTTCGCGCTGCGGAAGACCCTCTTCTACCTGTTCACGGCATGGGCCGCAATCACGATCAACTTCCTCATCCCGCGCATGATGAAGGGCGATCCGGTCTCGGCCTATCTGGCGAAGAACCAGGGCAAGATCAGCCCCGAGGCGGCCTCCGCCCTGCGCACCCTCTTCGGCCTCGACACCGAGAAGAGCCTCTGGGAGCAGTACATCGACTACTGGCAGCTGCTGTTCTCCGGTGACCTCGGCCGCTCGTTCTCGCACGGCCTCGCCCCCGTGACCGACGTGATCGGCACGGCGCTGCCGTGGACCGTCGGGCTCGTCGGCATCGCCACGATCGTGTCGTTCATCCTGGGCACGGCCGTCGGTGCGGTGATCGGCTGGCGACGCGGACGGGGATCGGATGCCGTCATCCCGGTCGCCACGTTCTTCTCCACGGTTCCCTACTTCTGGATGGGCCTGATCGCGATCGCGGTGTTCTCGTCGGCACTCGGCTGGTTCCCGGCATCCCACGCGTACGGGAAGGGAACGCGGCCCGGCTTGAATCCCGAGTTCATGGGAGAGGTGCTGTATCACGGCGCGCTCCCCGCGATCACGATCGTCATCGCGTCGCTGGGCGGCTGGATCCTCGGCATGCGCAACATGATGGTCACCGTCCTCGACGAGGACTACATCACCGTCGCCCAGGCGAAGGGCCTCTCGGACCGCCGCGTCGTCACGACCTACGCCGCCCGCAATGCGATGCTGCCGCAGCTGTCGAGCTTCGCACTCGCGCTCGGCTTCATCGTCGGCGGCACGCTCGTCATGGAGCTGGTGTTCTCATACCCCGGCATCGGCAAGCTGCTGCTCGATGCGACCAATGCCAAGGACTACCCGCTCATGCAGGGGGTCTTCCTCGTGATCACGCTCGCCGTGCTCGTGACCAACATCCTCGCCGACATCGCGTACGTCATCCTCGACCCGCGCGCCCGCCAGGAGGCCTGACATGACCGTTCCCACCACGACGGCACTGGATGCCGAGACCCCCGGCACGGCCGTCGCACCGGCGCCCCCGCAGACCCCTGCCACTCCGTCGACGCTCGCGCGCATCGGCTCGTCGTTCGCGATGTTCCGCAACCGCAAGTCGCTGACCGGGCTGGCGATCCTCGGGTTCTTCGTGCTGATCGCCGTGTTCGGCGACCTCATCGCGCCCTACGGTCCGCTCGACAAGGACTACACGGCGCTCAAGCAGCCGCCGTCGTGGCAGCACCTCCTCGGCACCAGCCACATGGGCGAGGACATCTTCAGCCAGATCATCTACGGCACGCGCGGTGTGCTCGTCGTCGGTCTGCTGTCGGGCGTGCTCGCCACGGCGATCGCGGTGGCGATCGGCGTGACAGCGGGCATCGTCACGGGCTGGAAGAGCGAGTCGCTGTCGGCGCTCACGAACGTCTTCCTGGTGCTGCCGGGCCTGCCGCTGATGATCATCATCGCGTCGCAGTTCGAAGACCCCAGCCTGCTGCTCATCGCCGCGGTGCTGGCGCTGACCGGATGGGCATGGGGTGCGCGCGTGCTGCGCGCGCAGACGATGTCGCTGCGCAACCGCGACTTCGTCCAGGCCGCGCGCGCCAACGGCGAGCCGCTCGGGCGCATCATCACGGTCGAGATGCTGCCGAACCTCATGGCGATCATCGCGTCGAGCTTCGTCGGCACGGTGACCGCGGCGGTGCTCGGGCTCACGACGCTCGCCTTCATCGGCGTCATCCCGATCACCAACCTCAACTGGGGCACGATCCTGTTCTGGGCGCAGCAGAACGGCGCGTTCCCGGACTACTGGTGGTGGTACGTCCCGGCCGGACTCTGCATCGCCCTGCTCGGCATGGCGCTGTCGCTCGTCAACTTCGGCATCGACGAGTACGTCAACCCGCGCCTGCGCTCGGCCGGCGAGCGCTCGAGGGCGCTGCGCAAGAAGGGGATGAAGGCGACCGCCGCCGTCACCGCGGTCCGGACGGGCCCGGAGACACCCGCACCGGGATCGGCGGCAGCATCCGTCGCAGCGACATCCCCGGCAGCGTCCGCGGCACCCGCAGAGACATCACCCGCGGCGCCTGCCCCCGCACCTCGCGAGGCGCTCGACGACGCGTCCTCCGCACCGGCTCGACAGGAGACCCCGTGACCGACGCCCCCCGCCCCCCGGAACGGCGCGACTCCCACGACGGGCACCGCCCGGCCTACCGCGACGCCGCGCTGCCGGTCGCCGACCGCATCGCCGACCTCCTCGGCCGCATGACGGTCGAGGAGAAGATCGGCCAGATGCTGCAGCTCGACGCGCGCGAGGATCTCGAAGACCAGGTGGTGCGCATGCACGCCGGCTCGATCCTGCATGCCTCGCCCGAGAAGGTGCTGCGCGCCCGTGAGCTGACGCTCGGGACCCGGCTGCAGATCCCGCTCCTCGTCGCCGAGGACTGCATCCACGGCCACTCCTTCTGGGACGGGGCGACGATCTACCCGACCCAACTGGGCCTGGCGGCATCGTGGGACGCCGGTCTCGCCGAGCGGGTCGCACGCGCCACCGCCGTCGAGGTCTCGGCCACCGGCATCCACTGGACGTTCTCGCCCGTGCTGTGCATCGCGCGGGACCTGCGCTGGGGCCGTGTCGACGAGACGTTCGGCGAGGACCCGTTCCTCATCGGAGAGCTCGCGTCGGCGATGGTGCGCGGCTACCAGGGCGGCGGGCTCGACGACCCCACCGCGATCCTCGCGACGGCGAAGCACTTCGCCGGCTACTCCGAGACGCAGGGCGGCCGCGACGCGAGCGAGGCCGACATCTCGCAGCGCAAGCTGCGCTCCTGGTTCCTGCCGCCGTTCGAGAGGGTGGCGAAAGAAGGATGCCGCACCTTCATGCTCGGCTACCAGAGCATCGACGGCGTGCCGATCACGGTCAATGACTGGCTGCTGAACGACGTGCTGCGTGGCGAGTGGGGTTACACCGGCACCCTCATCACCGACTGGGACAACGTCGGCCGCATGGTGTGGGAGCAGAAGGTGCAGCCCGACTACGCCCACGCCGCCGCTGCGGCGATGCTCGCCGGCAACGACATGATCATGACGACGCCCGGGTTCTTCCAGGGCGCGCTCGACGCGCTCGCGCGGGGGCTCGTGACCGAGGAGGCCCTCGACCGGGCGGTGACGCGCATCCTGCTGCTCAAGTTCGAGTTCGGCCTCTTCGAAGACCCGCGACTCCCCGATCGCGAGCGCATCGCCGCGGTCGTCGGCTCACCCGAGCACACGGCGCTCAACCTTGAAGCCGCACGTCGGTCCCTCGTGCTGCTGCGCAACGACGGCACGCTGCCCCTCGGCGGCGGTCTCACCGCCGATGCGGCAGGACGGACGGATGCCGCAGCTGGGCCCACGCGCCCGGAGGCAGCCGCGGACGCGCCGGCGTTGACGGGAGGGGGCGCGGGGACCGGATCCCGCCGCATCGCCGTCGTCGGGCCCCTCGCCGACGACGCGCAGACGCAGCTCGGCGACTGGGCCGGATCGTCGGGCCAGGTGGACTGGATCCCCGACGGGCACCCGCGCGAGATGATCACAACAGTGCTCGACGGGCTGCGCGCGCACGTCCCGGCGGACTGGGAGATCACCCACGCCCGGGGCGCAGACATCCTCGCCCTCGAGGAGGACCCCGCGGGCGCGTTCTTCCCGGACGGACAGCCGCGGCCGCAGGTCGTCGTTCCGAGCAGCGCCGACGCGGCGCTCATCGCGGAGGCGGTGGCGGCGGCCGAGGCCGCCGACTACGTGGTCGCCGTGGTCGGCGATCGCATCGAGCTGGTCGGCGAGGGACGTTCGACGGCGACACTCGAGCTCATCGGCGGGCAGGTCGCGCTGCTCGAGGCGCTGGCGGCGACCGGCACACCGCTGGTGGTGGTGCTGCTCGCCTCGAAGCCGCATGTGCTGCCGCAGGCGGTCACGGATGCCGCAGCACTGGTGTGGACCGCCAACCCCGGCATGCGCGGCGGCCAGGCCGTCGCCGAACTGCTGCTCGGACTCATCGAGCCGAGCGGCCGCCTGCCGATCTCGTTCGCGCGCCACGCCGGACAGCTGCCGATCTACTACAACCAGATCCGCGGCCAGCACGGCGACCGCTACGCCGACCTCACGCAGAGCCCGGCGTTCGCGTTCGGCGAGGGCCTGTCGTACACGACCGTCGAGTACGCCGACCTCCGGGTGATCGATCCGGAACCGAGCCGCGACGGCACCGTGCGTGCGCTCGTCGAGCTTCGCAACACCGGTGACCGCCCTGCGCACGAGGTCGTGCAGGTGTACGTGCGCGACAGCGTGGCCACGGTCAGCTGGGCCGACAAGGAGCTCAAGGCGTACCGCCATGTCGATCTGCAGCCCGGCGAGACCGCAACGGTCGAGCTGTCGCTGCCGGTCGCCGATTGCACGATCGTGGATGCCGCGGGCCGGCGCATCGTCGAGGCCGGCGAGTTCGAGCTGCTGGTCGGCCCGTCATCCCGCGACGATGTGCTCCTCAGCGCGCGCTTCCGAGTGGCGGACGCGGCCGCGAGCTCGACGTCTCCGGGCGACGGGAGCGCCGCGGCCGCCTCGGACCATCAGGCCGTCGAGCGCCGCTGACGGAATCGCGAAAGGGTAGATCTCCGCCGTCGTGCGTGCGGCGGAGATCTACCCTTTCGCGGGTCCTGCGGTGAGGCCTGGGCTCAGTCGCGATCGTCCTTGGGGTCGTCGTCCTCGTCGGAGTCGTCGTCGTACTCGTCCGAGTCGTCCTCGTCTTCGTCGAAGTTCTCGTCGAAGTCGTCCTCGTCGTCGTCAGCGCCGGCCTCGGCCAGCTCGTCGATGTCGACACCGTCGACGTCGCCGGCGTGGAGGATGGGCGACCCGTCGTCGTCGAAGTCCGACGCATCGAGGTCTTCGACGTCGTCGAGGTCCTCGTCGTCATCCGCGTCCTCGTCGAGGTCCTCGTCATCCTCGTCGTGGGCCGCCTCGGCCAGCGCCGCCTGCGCCGCGTGGTAGTCGGCGAGCCGTACGGCCCACGGCACCCAGTCCGGTGCGAGCAGCGCGCCGTCGCCGGGGAGCAGCTCGACCTCCAGCACTGTCGGCTCGGCATCCTCGACGCGCGCGATGCTCACCGTCCAGAACCATCCGGGGTAGCCCGGGAGGCGGTTGGCGAACCGCAGCGAGACCACACCGCCGGCTTCCACGCGGTAGTCCGCGGGCGCGCCGACCGTCGCCTCCGGCGTGATCTCGCGCAGCGCCGATAGGGCGAGGTCGTGAGCGGCCAGCAGCTGCGGGTCGGGGTCAGGGGCGGGCTCGGGCTCCGGCTCCGGGTCGGCTGCGAGGTCCTCGGCCGTGAGCTCGGGCGCCAGCTCGGGCTCGGGATCGGGCTCCGGCTCCGGGTCGGCTGCGAGGTCCTCGGCCGTGAGCTCGGGCGCCAGCTCGGGCTCGGGATCGGGCGCCACCTCGTCGACCGCGGGCTCGGGCGTGACCTCCTCCACCGCGGGCTCGGGCGTGACCTCCTCGACCGCGGGCTCGGGCTCTGCGACCGAGGCCTCGTCGGTGATGGCGGCCGCGGCATCCTTCACCGTCGACTCCTCCGAAAGCGCGCCGGAGTCGCCGTCCACCTCGGTGACGACGTCGGCAGGATCGGCGGGATCAGGCGTCGAGCTCATCAGCCACCTTGCGCAGCACGGCGGCGACCTTCTTGCCGTGCGCGCCGCTCGGGTACCGGCCGTGGCGCAGATCGCCGCCGATGCCGTCGAGCAGCTTCACGAGGTCCTCGATGATGATCGCCATGTCGTCGGCGGGCTTGCGGGAGCGCTTCGCGAGACTCACCGGCGCGTCGAGCACACGCACCGACAGTGCCTGCGGGCCGCGCTTGCCGTCGGCGATGCCGTACTCGAGCCGCGTGCCCGCCTTGGGCGCGGGCGTGCCGGGGGGCAGGGCCGTGGCGTGCAGGAAGACGTCCTGGCCGTCTTCGGAGGTGATGAAGCCGAACCCCTTCTCCTCGTCGTAGAACCTGACCTTGCCGGTGGGCATCGAAACCTCGCTGGATCGGTCGCCGCGCGAACATCGCGGCGAAACAGAGCATGACAAAAGCGGGGTCTTCCAACCCCGCCACCCAGCCTAACGGACCGGTGCACGATCGGCCCCGGCGCGCCGACGCCAGCGAGTAGGCTGGAACGGATGAGCACCAACCCCGCCGGCGACGTCCCCGTACGCCGCATCGACCGCATCCTGGCCTTCATGTCGCTGGGCCTTCTTGTGCTCTCGATCCTGAGCTTCTTCGCGATCATGATCGCGTCCGCCTCCGGCGCCGACATGCGCACGGGCGTCTGGCCGCTCGTGGGCGTGCTGGTGTACATCGCACCGCTCGTGGCGTTCGCACTGCTGCTGGCGGTCCTGATCATGAGCTTCGTGCGAAGGGCTCGCGCCAACCGAGGGGGCTGACGCGCGTGGTCTCCGACGCGCGCGCACTCGCGACGCGGCTCGCCGATCTCGGTGACGCTGCGCTCGCCCGAACGCTCGCGGCCCGGGGCGTCTCGCCTCAGAGCGGCTGGCACGACTTCTTCGACGCCGCCGAGGGACTGCTCGACCCGGCATCGATCGACCGTGCGCTGACGCACCTCGACCGGAGCGACCTCACTGCTCTCCACAGCACCACACCCGCCGACAGTGATCCCGGGAGGCGCGACGGCAGACCCACGCTGCTCGCGCTCGTCGACGAAGACGGCAACGCCTACACCCAGGTGGCTGAGCGTGTGGCGGCTGCCGCCACGGCAGCGCCGGACGCCTTCCGGCCCACCGGACCGCCCCCGGCTCCGCTTCCCGCCGAGGCGAAGGCCGCCGCGGCGGCCGCGGAACGCGCGTTCACGACGGCCGGCTCACTCGCCGACATCCTGCTGGCGTGTCTGCACACCCCCCTCGCCCGGACGGGCGCGGGTCCGGTCAGCGCGGTGGATCGGCGACGGCTGACGGATGCCGGGGCGCTCGAGTTCGCCGACGAGCTCGAGGATCTGCTCGGCTCCGCCGCCGACGCGGGGCTCGCGGTCGCGCACGAGCGGGAGTGGACGGTGACCGAGGCGGGTGAGCGATGGCTCGAGGCCCCGACGCCGCTGCGCTGGGAGACGATCGCGGAGGGCTTCCGCGCGGAGCTTCCCGACGGCCTGCGGACCCCGGCGAACGGATTCCTCGTCCCGGCCGCCTGGGCCGATGTCTACCCGCTCGACCCGGAGTGGCCCGCCCGCGCCGACCAGCTGCGCCGCATGGGCGTGCGCTGGGGACTGTTCGGGGCCGACGACTCCGCCGCCGAGTTCCCGTGGACCGCCGCGCTGCGCGCCGGCGAGCCCGCGGATGCCGCCACGATGGCCGCCTACCTCCCCGCCGAGATCGACCGCGTCTACCTGCAGGCCGATCTGACGGCGATCGCGCCCGGTCCGCTCGCACCCGCCCTCGACCTGCGTCTGCGCTCCATCGCTGTGCGCGAGTCCCGCGCCCAGGCCTCGACGTACCGGTTCACCGCGGCGTCGGTCGGCGCCGGAATGACCGAGGGCGAGACGGCGGCGTCGATGCGCGCCTTCCTCGCAGAACTATCGCTCACCGGCATCCCCCAGCCCCTGGACTATCTCATCGAGAGCACCGCCGCGCGGCATGGCCTGGTGCGCGTGAGCTCCGACGACGCCACCGGACGCACGCGGGTGGACAGCACGGATGCCGGCCTGCTCGAGGCGATCGCGATCGACCAGGCACTGCGCCCGCTGGGTCTGCTGGTGCTCGAAGGCGACCACGCGCTCTCGTCGCGGGTCGCCCGCGACGCGGTGTACTGGAGCCTCGCCGACGCGCGGTACCCGGTCGTCGCGCTCGACGCGACGGGCGCCCCCGAGTCGATCCACCGGCGCACCGCGGCCACGCCGTCGGTGCCCGCCGCCGCCCCGGAGGCCACTTACGCCCGCCTGATCCGCACGCTGCGCGGCGGCCACGGCACCCAGGGCGAGGCCGGCTGGCTCGAGCGCGAACTCGAGCAGGCGGTGCGCGCCCGCGCTGAGATCGTGGTGGTCGTGCGCATGCCCGACGGCGCGGAGCGCTCGTTCACGCTCGAGGCGGCAGGCCTCGGCGGCGGCCGCCTGCGCGGCCGCGACCGCGCGGCCGACATCGAGCGGACCCTGCCGGTGTCGAGCATCGTGAGCGTCGGCGCGGTCTGAAGCCGCGGCATCCACTACCCGCCGGCGCCCGACAGGCCGCCCGTCTTGGCTCGCGCCGCAGCCGCGAGACCGGGGAATCCTGCCGACACCGAGGACATGACACCGCGTCTCGACGCAGATCCCCTGTCTCGGTGAACCGTGGCTCGTCACGCGGGCTGCCGCAGGGTGCGTCAGGGGAACCCGGGACCGGGAAAGCGCCGGTAGACTGGCACGTTATGGCTGACGGCCCCCTCATCGTGCAGAGCGACCGCACGGTTCTTCTTGAAGTTGCACACCCCGATGCCGAGAGCGCGCGGCACGAACTCGCGATCTTCGCCGAGCTCGAGCGCGCTCCCGAGCACATCCACACCTACCGCATCACGCGGCTGGGTCTGTGGAACGCGCGCGCCGCCGGCCACGGCGCCGAGGACATGCTGGCGACGCTCGACCGGTGGTCGCGCTTCCCGGTGCCCCCGTCGGTGTCGATCGACATCTCCGAGACGGTGGGGCGCTACGGCCGCCTCGTCATCGAGCGCAACGACGACAGCGAGCTGGTGCTGCGATCGACGGATGCCGCGGTCCTGGCGGAGGTGTCGAAGAACAAGCGCATCCAGCCGCTGCTGATCGGCCGCCCCTCCCCCGACGCGTTCATCATCGACGCGTGGGCCCGAGGCCACATCAAGCAGGAGCTGCTGAAGATCGGCTGGCCGGCCGAGGACCTCGCCGGCTACACGCCGGGCACGCCGCACCCGATCGACCTCGCCGAGGACGGGTGGCACCTGCGGCCCTACCAGCGGCAGGCCGTCGACATCTTCACGCAGGGCGGGTCGGGCGTAGTCGTGCTGCCCTGTGGCGCCGGCAAGACCCTCGTGGGTGCCGCGGCGATGGCCGACACCAAGACCACGACGCTGATCCTCGTGACCAACACCGTGAGCGCCCGGCAATGGCGCGACGAGCTGCTGAAGCGCACGTCGCTGACAGCCGAGGAGATCGGCGAGTACTCCGGTCAGACCAAGGAGATCAAGCCGGTCACCATCGCGACGTACCAGATCCTCACCGCCAAGCGGAAAGGCCAGTACGCGCACCTCGCCCTCCTCGACGCGCTCGACTGGGGTCTCATCGTCTACGACGAGGTGCACCTCCTCCCGGCGCCGGTGTTCAAGCTCACCGCCGACCTGCAGGCGCGGCGACGACTCGGCCTCACCGCGACGCTCGTGCGCGAGGACGGCCGCGAGGGCGATGTGTTCAGCCTCATCGGCCCCAAGCGGTTCGACGCGCCCTGGAAGGAGATCGAGGCGCAGGGCTTCATCTCCCCTGCCGTCTGCTACGAGGTGCGGGTCGACCTGCCCGCCGGCGACCGTCTGGAGTACGCCGCGGCCGCGGACGACGAGCGATACCGCCTCGCGGCGACCGCACCCGCGAAGATCGGCGTCGTGCGCGACCTGGTGGCGCGCCACGAGGGAGAGCGCATCCTCATCATCGGCCAGTACCTCGACCAGATCGACGTGCTCGCCGAGGCGCTGAACGCCCCCAAGATCACCGGGCAGACCCCGATCGACGAGCGCGAGCAGCTGTACCAGGCGTTCCGCGTGGGCGAGATCTCGGTGCTCGTGGTGTCGAAAGTCGCGAACTTCTCGATCGATCTGCCCGAGGCATCCGTCGCCATCCAGGTGTCGGGGTCGTTCGGCTCGCGCCAGGAGGAGGCCCAGCGTCTCGGACGCCTGCTGCGCCCCAAGCAGTCGAACCACACCGCCAGCTTCTACACGCTGATCGCCCGCGACACCGTCGATCAGGACTTCGCGCAGAACCGGCAGCGGTTCCTCGCCGAGCAGGGCTACGCCTACACGATCCTCGACGCGCACTCTCTGGCGGCCTGAGCCACCGAGAACGAGAAGGCCCGGCGCTGCGCTGCAGCACCGGGCCTTCCCTCGTTTCGCTACTGCTTGATGATGCGGTCCAGCGGTGTCGGAGCGTACGGGCTGTTGGCCGTCAGGTACGCCGCGAACGCGTCGATGTCGAGCCCGCCGTAGTAGACGTTGTCGGCGTCCAGGAACGTCGGGAACCCGTCGCCGCCGCCCGCGAGGAAGTTGTTCGTCACGATGCGGTAGACAGTCGTGTCGACCAACGGCTGGCCGTTCAGCGTGACCGTGCCGAGCGTGGTGCCGGAGTACGTGTAGGCGAAGCCCTCACTCACCTGCAGGATCTTCGGCTGGGCGGCGTTCGCGCCGCTCCACTGCTGAACCAGCAGCTGCTTGATCTCGGCGCCGGTGAGGTCGAGCGAGACCAGGTAGTTGTTGAACGGCTGGACGTTGAACGCCTCCTCGTAGGTGACGTCACCCGGGGCCTCGCCCCACGCCGACGCACTATAGGTGAGATCGGTGCGGATGCCGCCGGGGTTCATCAGCGCGATCTGCGGCGCGGCGTACGGCCCGATGACACTCGGGTCGGCGAGCTGCGCATCGGCGATCAGGTCGCCCAGAGCCGACTCACCACCGGCGTTGGTCGCCCGTGTGATGTCCGAGGCGATCGAACCGATCACCTCGCTCGCGATCGGCGCGACCAGTTCCTTGTACTTGGCGATCAGATCGGTCTCGGCCGGGTCCTTGTCCACGTTGCGCGTCACGAGCATGTTCTCGCTCGTGACAGACGTGCGCACGATGTCCTGCGTGCGGCGGTCGTACGAGAGATTCGTCTCGGTGTACAGGCGCCCGAACGAGGAGGCGGACGTGACCATGCGGCTCTGACCCGCGGGGTCCGGGATGTTGCAGACGTACGGCGCGTGGGTGTGCCCCGACACGATCAGGTCGATCGCCGGATCGAGGTTCTGAGCGATGGGGATGATCGGGCTGTTCGCCGCGATCTCCGCCCCGTTGCCGCAGGCCGCGTTGTAGGCGGCGCTCGACGGAGGCGTGCCGCCCTGGTGGATCAGCACGACGATCGCGTTCACGCCTTGGGCCCGGAGCACCGGCACCAGGGCGTTCGCGGTCTCTACCTCGTCCTTGAAGTCCAGGCCGGCCACGCCCGCCGCCGTAACGATGTCGGGGGTCTCCTCGAGCGTCATGCCGATGAAGCCGATCTTGGCTCCTCGCACATTCTCGATGGAGTACGCGGGGAGGATCGTCTCGTTCGTCCCGTCGTAGACGACGTTCGCCGCGAGGAAGTCGAAATCGGCCCCGGCGAAGGAGCCGTCCGGGCACGAGTTCTGGTTGTTCGCGCCGTCGCCGTCGTCGAGGCAGCCGCCGTTCGCCATGCGCAGCAGCTCGACATAGCCCTCGTCGAACTCGTGGTTGCCGACGGCCGAGACGTCGAGGTGGAGCGCATTGAGCGCCTCGATCGACGGCTCGTCGTGGAAGGCGCCGGACAGCAGCGGCGAGGCCCCGATGAGGTCGCCTGCCGCGACAGTGAGGGAGGTCTTCTCGTGCCCCTCCCGCGCCTGTGCGAGGTGCGTCGCGAGGTATTCGACGCCGCCGACCCCGGGAGGGGTGAGCGTGTCGGTGGTCACGCCGCCGGGCAGGTTGAGCCGGCCACTGGAGCCTGCGGGCGGCTCGAGGTTGCCGTGGAAGTCGTTGAACGACAGCAGCTGGATCTCGATCTCCGGTCCGTTCGGAGTCTTCTTGTCGCCGGGCGCCGCGGTGGCGGCGCCTGGGCCGGCCAGCGCGAGCACGACCGCGGTCGCGGCGATGACCGCTCCTCCGGTCAGCCGTGAGATGGATGTCGAGCGCATGTGCACAGGGCCCTCCCCTTCGTGGCGGACGCCTCAGCCCGCCGCATTCACGCGTCCTCGTGGGCGCGATCAGGATGAACCTAATACAGCGCGCGCGGACGCGACAGGGGGAAATGGATGCCGGGCGCGGCCGCGTGCGCGATCGGGTGACATCGTCGGGCGGCACGATCCGCCACGACATCTACAGCTTCCCCGGGGCATGTCGCTTCCACTTCGTCGATCCGGCGGGGAACGAGCTGGCGGTGTGGTCGCACGACCCCGACCGACGGTGACGGTGAATGCCGCGAACACTCCTGTGGGCACGAGGCATTCAGCACCGGCGAGAACGGGTTGTACTACGAAGACAGTACTCGTACACTACATTCGTAGTATCGTCCGCGAGGGGTGGTGGGCCATCCCGCGGTTCGGAGGGAGAGACGACATGCCTACAGCACTCGTCACCGGAACGAGGCGCGGGATCGGAAGAGCGGTCGCACGTCGACTCGCCGGGTCGGGCTGGACGGTCTTCGCCGGGGTTCGCGACCTCACCGACTGGGAGGTCATGGCCGAATCGGACCAGCGCATCACCCCTGTCAGCCTCGACGTCACCGACCAGGCGCGTATCGACGCCGGCGCCGACGCCCTGCCCGACCGTCTGGACGCGCTCATCAACAACGCCGCGTTCGCCGTTCTGGGACCGGTTGAGACGCTCACCACCGCGGATCTTCGGCGACAGTTCGAGGTCAACGTCGTGGGCACCGTGGCAGTCACTCGCGCCGTACTCCCGCGGCTGCGCACCGCAGCGGGCCGGATCGTCTTCATCTCGTCGGTCGGCAGCCGGTCCGTCGTCCCCATGGAGGGCGCCTACTGTGCCTCCAAGTGCGCCGTCGAGGGGATCGCAGATGCTCTCCGGGTGGAACTGCGCCCGTGGCGCATCGCCGTTTCCGTCGTCGAACCTGGCCCGACCGACACCGAGACCTGGCGGGAGGTCGACGCGATGATCGATGACATGCATGCGCGGATGTCGCCGCATCACCGCGACCTCTATGCGCAGCATGTGGTCGGGCTGCGCAAGAACATCGCGCGCTTCGGATCAGCGGCCGCACCGCCCGACGCCGTCGTGCGTGCGGTCGAACACGCGCTGACCGCGCGGCGGCCGCGCGCCCGCTACGTGGTGGGGGCTCCGGCACGGACGATGGTCGCCATGCACGCCCTTCTTCCGACCCGCACCGGAGACGCCATCGGCGCCCGCATCGCGGGTCTGACGTGAACGACTGAGCCCGGACGACGCGATGGCGCTCTGCGCCCATCCGTCGCCTATCGTCAGAACATGGCTTCAACGAGGGACCGCGCCCTGGACGCCGCGGTCGCGCTCGTGGGTGAGCAGGGCATCCGGGCTTTGACGCACGCCCGGGTCGACGAGCGGGCGGGGCTGCCGAGGGGGTCGACCTCGAACTGGTTCCGCACGCGCGACGCACTCATCGCCGGGGTCGTGGCGTGGCTCGCCGAGAGCGAGCGAGCCGATCTCACCTCGGACGGGAGGCCCTCGATCGAGACGCCGGAGCAGCTCGTCGACGCGCTCAGCGGTGCGATCGCGCTCCAGACCGGGCCACTCGCCTCGCGGACGAAGACGCGCTACGCGATCTTCCTCGAGTGCGCCGGCGATGCCGAGCTGCTGGCTCCGCTGCTCGCCCAGCGTCGCGTCTTCGTGGACTGGACCATCGCCCTGCTGACAGCCGTCGGCGCGCGCTCTCCCCGGGACGCGGCCCGCACGCTGATGGCGACCGGCGAGGGGCTCGTCCTTCATCGCATGACCGTGGATCCGGATGCCGAGATCCGGCCCGTCATCGAGCGCGCCGTGCGCGCCGCGCTCGACTGAGGCCGATGATCGCGACGTGCCGCGAGAGGTCGAGCGGGCCGTCGGGAAGGTCGAGCACCCCCGTGAACAGCGCGGAGGTCGATTCACGAGCGAGCGTCACGGGAGCAGGCTATCCAGCGGCACGTCGGCATTCCGCAGGCGCTCCGCGTCGAGCCGCTCCCCCGATCGGATCAGGGCCTGCACGGTCTCGTTGACATCCCAGACGTTGACGTTCATGCCCGCGACCACCCGACCCCTGCCCGTGGAATCGGGAGCCTCGACCCAGAACGCGATGAACTCGCGAGCTGCGAGATCACCGCGCACGACGAGGTCGGCATCCGTCATCAGCGGCGCGTAGCACGACAGCTCCATGCCGAGGTCGTACTGATCGGTATAGAAGTACGGGATGTCGTCGAAGGACGCTCGCTCGCCGAGCATCGACCTCGCCACGACCTTGCCGGCATTCAACGCATTGGCCCAGTGCTCGCTGCGCAGGTGCCGCTGCAGCACCGGGTGGAACGGGTTGGCGACGTCTCCCGCCGCATAGACGTCGGGGGCGCTGGTGCGCAGCGCCGCATCGGTGAGGACGCCGTTCAGTATGTCGAGGCCGGCCTCCTCGGCGAGCGTGATGTCGGGTGCGGCGCCGACGCCGACCAGCACCAGGTCTGCAGGGAGCGTCTCACCGTCGACGACGACGGCTTGGGCGCGGTCGGATCCCACGATGCGCTCCACCGCGACCGACGTGCGGAGGTCCACGCCGTGCTCCAGGTGCAGTTCCCGGAAGACTTCCCCCATCTCCGGTCCGAGCGCGGCGGCGAGAGGCACATCGTCGCGCTCGAGGATCGCCACGTCGTTGCCGAAGCCGCGAGCGGTGGCGGCGACCTCCATGCCGATCCACCCCGCGCCGATGACCACCAGGCGGCGGCCACCGTCACGCAGCTGCGCGGCGAGCGCGTCGGAGTCGTCGAGGCGACGCAGCGTCACCACGCCGGGCAGCTCGTGGCCGGGGAGCGGGATCATGCGCGGCGTCGCACCGGTCGCCAGCAGCACGGCGTCGTAGTCCAGCCGTGTCCCGTCCTCGACCTCCACCGTGTGGGCGACGGGCTCGAGCGCGGTCACGGCCAGGCCGGTGATCAGCCGGATGCCGCGCTCGGCGTACCACTCGGCGGGGTGGAGGATGACGGCATCCGTCCCCTCGCTCCCGGCGAGGTACCCCTTCGACAGCGGCGGCCGCTGATAGGGCGGATGCGGCTCCGCGGCGACGATCGTGATGTCACCGTCGAAGCCCTCGTCGCGCAGCGCCTCGGCCGCCGTGCCGCCGGCAAGACCCCCTCCGATGATCAGCATGTGGCTCATGACGACTCCTCTCGTCGACGTGCGGGCGTCGGTCGAGGCGCGGGAAGGGCCGTCGTGACCTCGATCCGTCGCCCAAACAGCGAACGGCTCGCCTGGCCCTGACGCTACCCTTCCTCGTCCCTCAGCGCCCGCTGCTGCGTCGAACTGCGCCGCAGCGCCGCGCGATGATTTCAGGGCTCGGCGCCGATATCCAGACGCCGCATGGGTTCCGCCGACATAATGAGGGCATGACCGCACCGCGCATCCTCGTCGTGGACGACGAACCGAACATTCGCGACCTGCTGATCACGAGCCTGCGATTCGCCGGATTCCAGGTACGGGCCGTCTCGAACGGCGCTCAGACGATCTCGGCCGTTCTCGAGGAGGAACCGGACCTCATCATCCTCGACGTGATGCTGCCCGACATGAACGGGTTCAGCGTCACCAAGCGCCTCCGCGGCGCCGGCTACACCGCCCCGATCCTCTTCCTCACCGCCAAGGACGAGACGGAAGACAAGATCACCGGCCTCAACGCCGGCGGCGACGACTACGTCACCAAGCCCTTCAGTCTCGACGAGATCGTCGCCCGCATCCAGGCCATCCTGCGCCGCACGATGCAGGCCGACGAGGAATCCGTCATCCGTGCCGGCGAGATCACGATGGACCAGGACACGCACGACGTGCAGGTCGGCGACGCGTCGATCGACCTCAGCCCGACCGAGTTCAAGCTGCTGCGCTACCTCATGCTCAACCCCAACCGCGTGCTGTCGAAGGCGCAGATCCTCGACCACGTCTGGGAGTACGACTTCAACGGCGACGCGGGCATCGTCGAGAGCTACATCTCGTATCTCCGCCGCAAGATCGATCCCCACTCCACCGAGCCGCTCATCCAGACCAAGCGCGGCTTCGGCTACATGCTGAAAGCCGGCAAGACCGCGTAACGCGGCCCGAGCGAGGGGGACGATCTGGCGCAGAAGCCCGACGCGATCACCCGGTGGTGGCGCGGCACGAGTCTGCGCGCGAAGGTCACCGGGGTCACCGTCGCGCTCCTCGCGGTGGGCCTCATCGCGGCGGGCGTCGGCACGGCGGCGTTCCTGCGCAATTCTCTGATCGACGGCGTCGACACGCAGGTCGATGCGCTCGCGCGGACGGATGCCGCGAGCCCACTGCTCGAGCTGACGGCCGAGGACGGCGAACTCGTGGTCGAGCCGCTCGACAACCCGCCTACGACCGACTACTTCGTCGCCGTGTACGAACCCGAGAACGGGGACCTCGTCGCCACCGCGGGCGGACGCGGCGGCCCGGAGCCCGCGTTCCCCGAGACCTATCCACTCGACCACGCGATACCGAGGGAACTGGACATCGTCACGCTGTCCTCGGTCGACGGCGACGCCGAGTTCCGGGCGACGGTGACGGTGGAGGAGCTCGGCAACAGCGGGCTCTTCTATTCGCAGATGGTCGCCGTGCCGCTGGCGACGGTGAACCGGACGATCGCGTCGTACATCGGCATCTACAGCATCCTCGCGATCCTGATCCTCGTGGGCGGCGCGGTCGCCACCCGGTACCTCGTCACCCTCACCTTCCGCAGCCTCGGCCAGGTCGAATCCACGGCCGACGCGATCGCGGCCGGCGACTTCAGCCTGCGCATGACCGACATCGAGCCGACCACGACCGAAGTCGGGCGCCTGAAGACGGCGATCAACGCGATGCTCGACCGTGTCGACGCCGCCATCACCCAGCGCGATGCGACCGTGCGACAGATGCGGCGGTTCATCGGCGATGCCAGCCACGAGCTGCGCACCCCGCTGGTCACCGTGCGAGGCTACGCCGAGCTCTACCGGATGGGCGCCGTGCGCGGCGACGAGGACGTCGCGCAGTCCATGGAGCGCATCGAGAAGGAGGCCATCCGCATGGGCCTCCTCGTCGAGGACCTGCTCGCCCTCGCCCGCCTCGACGAACGCCGCGACGTCGTCATCGGACCCGTCGATCTGCGCCCCGTCGCACGGGATGCGGCGCTCGACGTGCGCGCGGCCGCGCCGGCGCGGCCGGTCACGGTCATCGACACGACGATCGAGGACTCCGTCGCGCCGGCTGAAGCCGAGTCCGCCGTCTCTCCCGACGACAAGCGGCGTGCCGGCAGCCCGTCGGCGATCTCGCGCGCCGGTGCGACGCTGTCGCTGCTGCGACGGCGTCCCAAGCCGATACCGGCGACTGGCGCTGCCGCCTCTGCCATGCCGACCCTGCTACCGGAGGCCGACGATGCTCTCCCGGCCGACGGGCTGCTGCCCGTGGTGCTCGGTGACGAGAACCGCATCCGCCAGGTCGTGACCAACCTGCTCGGGAACGCGCGCCGCTTCACCGCCGAGGACTCGCCCATCGAGCTGCGCGTCGGCGTCGATGCCCGCGCCCGCATGGGCTGGATCGAGATCGTCGACCACGGCGAGGGCGTTCCCGACCAGATCAAAGACAAGATCTTCCAGCGCTTCTGGCGGGCCGACACCTCCCGCACGCGCGAGACCGGCGGCTCGGGCCTCGGCCTGTCCATCGTGGCGTCGATCGTCGAGGCGCTGCACGGCTCCGTCGACGTCGTCGACACCCCGGGCGGTGGTGCGACGTTCCGCGTCGCCTTCCCGCTCGCTGACGCCCGCGCCGCCGGGGAGCACATCGACATCCTCACACAGCCGATGCGGCGCCTGGCCGACGCCTCCGAGTGACGTCTCTCCTCCCCAGCCGGCGTCTCAGCTGCACCCTCCACAGATGACGACGGATGCCGCGTCCCGCGTCGTGCAGGCACTTAGCGTTGCGGTCACCGCGGTTCGGCATCCGGCCGCCGCACGTTGATCAGGAGCCCCGAATGGCCGTCTTCACCGTCGACAGCGACAGCATCCTCACCTCGACCGCCACCGTGCGCGGCACGATCGACCGGCTGCAGGCGGAGTCGAACGCGATGCTCGCGCAGCTGACCCAGCTGCAGTCCTCGTGGTCGGGCTCGGCCGCGGTGGCGTTCGCGGGCGTCGTGGAGCAATGGCGCGGGACGCAGCGCCAGGTCGAGGAGTCGCTCGCGAACATCAACGCGTCTCTCGCGGCCGCGGGCCGGCAGTACGCCGACACCGAGCTGGCGACGACCAGCCTCTTCCGCTGATCCCCCACCGGCGGGAGACGCAGAACGGCCCCTCCGCGAGGAGGGGCCGTTCTGTGAACGCGTTATGCGAGGGGCTGGATCAGAAGTCCATGCCACCGGTCGGGTCGCCGGCCGGAGCCGAGACCTTCTCGGGCTTGTCGGCGACGACGGCCTCGGTCGTGAGGAAGAGGCCGGCGATCGACGCGGCGTTCTGCAGCGCCGAACGGGTCACCTTGGCGGGGTCGATGATGCCCTGCGCGAACAGGTCACCGTACTCGCCCGTGGCGGCGTTGAGGCCGTGGCCCGCGGGGAGCTCCGAGACCTTGTTCGCGACGACGCCCGGCTCGAGACCGGCGTTGAGGGCGATCTGCTTGAGCGGAGCCTCGATCGCGACGCGCACGATGTTGGCACCGGTCGCTTCGTCACCGGTCAGCTCGAGCCCGTCGAGGGCCTTCTTGCCGGCCTGGATGAGCGCGACGCCACCACCGGGGACGATGCCCTCCTCGACGGCCGCCTTCGCGTTGCGAACGGCGTCCTCGATGCGGTGCTTGCGCTCCTTGAGCTCGACCTCGGTCGCCGCACCCGCCTTGATGACGGCGACGCCGCCGGCGAGCTTGGCGAGACGCTCCTGGAGCTTCTCGCGGTCGTAGTCGCTGTCGGTGTTGTCGATTTCGCGGCGGATCTGGGTCACGCGACCCTCGATCGCAGAGGCGTCGCCGACACCCTCGATGATCGTGGTCTCGTCCTTGGTGACGATGACCTTGCGCGCACGGCCGAGCAGGTCGAGGGTGGCGTTCTCGAGCTTGAGACCGACCTCCTCCGTGATGACCTGCGCACCGGTGAGGATCGCGATGTCCTGCAGCTGCGCCTTGCGACGGTCGCCGAAGCCGGGAGCCTTGACGGCGACCGACTTGAAGATGCCGCGGATCTTGTTGAGCACGAGGGTCGCGAGAGCCTCACCCTCGACGTCCTCGGCGATGATGACGAGCTCCTTGCCGTCCTGGATCACCTTGTCGACGACGGGCAGAAGGTCCTTGATGTTCGAGATCTTCTGGTTCGCGATGAGGATGTAGGGGTCCTCGAAGACCGCTTCCTGACGCTCCGGGTCCGTGACGAAGTAAGGGTTGATGTAGCCCTTGTCGAAGCGCATGCCCTCGGTGAGCTCGAGCTCGGTGCCGAAGGTCTGCGACTCCTCGACGGTGACGACGCCTTCCTTGCCCACCTTGTCGATGGCCTCGGCGATCAGCGCGCCGATCTCGGGGTCAGCGGCCGAGATCGAAGCCGTGGCAGCGATCTGCTCCTTGGACTCGACCTCCTTGGCGGACTCGAGCAGCTCGGCGGTGATGGCGGCGACGGCCTTCTCGATGCCCTTCTTGAGCGAGATGGGGTCGGCGCCGGCTGCGACGTTGCGCAGGCCCTCGCGGACGAGCGCCTGGGCGAGGACGGTCGCGGTGGTCGTGCCGTCACCGGCGACGTCGTCGGTCTTCTTGGCGACCTCCTTGACGAGCTCCGCGCCGATCTTCTCGTACGGGTCGTCGAGCTCGATCTCCTTGGCGATCGAGACGCCGTCGTTCGTGATCGTGGGGGCGCCCCACTTCTTCTCAAGCACGACGTTGCGACCGCGCGGGCCGAGCGTCACCTTGACGGCGTCGGCCAGGATGTTGAGGCCGCGCTCGAGGCCACGACGGGCCTCCTCGTCGAAAGCGATGATCTTTGCCATGTTGTGTGTCGTCCCTCCGGAACGTTGGCTTTGGGTATTAGCACTCAACAATCACGAGTGCTAACTCATTCTGGCACTCGACCCTATCGAGTGCAAGCCGCGATGACGGATGCCGCAACACGAAGAGACGGGGAGCCTTTCGGCATCCCCGTCTCTTCATCAGGTTCAGCGCCAGGCGCTGCGGCGGTCGTTCAGACGACGCGCACCGCCTCAGCCTGGGGGCCCTTCTGCCCGGAGCCGACCGTGAACTCCACGGTCTGCCCCTCTTCGAGCACGCGGAAGCCCGACATGTCGATGTTCGAGTAGTGGACGAAGACGTCCTGGCCGTCGGCGACGGTGATGAAGCCGAATCCCTTCTCGGCGTTGAACCATTTGACGGTGCCCTGGGTCATGCGAATCTCCTGTAGCCGGCGGTGCAGGGCTTCATCGTATGCAGGCGAAAACACGGCCTCGGCGCGTTTCGTCACTTGTTGACACGCAGGAATACAAGTGTTTACCGGCGCGAAACACGCCGCAGCGCGCGGTCAGGGGGTGGGTGCGGGCGTCTGTCCGGCGGCGGTGCGATCGAGACCGATCACCACGGTCAGCTGGGGGACGTCCGGGGAGGTCGCCGGGTAGGCATCGCTCTGCTCGATCCCGGCGCCGCCGATGACGCCGGCGAGGCCGGCCGCCGCCGCTTCGTCCGCCGGGTCGACGTAGAAGACGGTGGTCGTCGGGAAGTCCTGCGAGCCGGCTTCGCCCGCCGTCACCTTCTCATCCGCCCAACCGGCACCGACGACGACGTCCTTCATCTGCGTCGCCAGTCCCTGCTCGGGGGTGGCGTTCAGGATCATGACGTCGTAGTCCATGTCGACCACGGGTGTGACCTCGGGCTCGGGCGCCACCGTGGGAGCGGGCGTCGGCACCAGCTCGATCCGGCCGGAGGCCAGCAGGGTGCCGAAGATCCCGACGAGGATGAGCACGACCGTGGCCAGTGCCGCCCACAGCAGCACGACCCAGCCGCGCATACGGGGGTTCTCCGCCCGGTGCGCGCCGACGCGGTCCGTCTCCGGCACGTCGTCGAAACGATCCCGGGGGAAGCTGGTGGTCGGCACCCGTCGATGCTACCCGGCCGGTGCTGGGCGTCCTGCGCGCGACAGTCCGTCCGCGCCCGAACCGGTGCTCAGCGCGCGTCGGCGGAGCGGGCGGCGCGCTCATGCAGCCGCGCATCGCGCAGTCGGCGGAGTCGCTTCACGAGCATCGGGTCGTGCTCCTGGGCCTCGGTCGTGTCGATGAGCCGCCCGAGCAGCTGGTAGTACCGCGCCGGCGACACGCCCAGCTCGGCGCGGATCGCCTCCTCCTTGGCCCCGGCGTGCCGGCGCCACTCGGCCTCGAAGTCGAGAAGGGCGCGGTCACGGTCGGTCAGAGGCACGCGTCCACGCTAGCCCGCGGCATCCATCCCTCCGGGGTGCCACGCGCGCCAGTGCACGAAACCGCCGAGCGGATCCACCGCGGCCAGCGGCTCGCCGTCGCGGCCGAGCACGAAGCCGCCCCATGTGCCGGGATCGACGGCCCCATTCCATCGCTCGTGGAGGCCGGGCGGATCGATCGTGATCCACACAGCATCCAGCTTCCGCACGGCGTCGATCAGCCGCTCGCGCCCGGCGCGCGGGATGTGCGGGAGCACTCCCGGCGTGGTCACGACGAGCGTCGCACCGGCCGGCGCGAGCGCTGCGGCGGTCCGCAGGACCTCCGGATCGGACGCGTCGCCGGCGAGGAGCAGCGGCGGGTCGGCCGCCACGATGTCGAGGGCGGCTCCGATCCGCGCGGCGCGGCCCACCTCCCCCGGCCACACGAGGCTCGTGAGGAACCGCCGGTCACCGGCGTCGGCCGCGTCGAGCGGATCGAGGTCGATCCCGGCGCGCCACACCACCTGCGGCATCTCGAGCGACGGGTCGCCGGTGACATCGCAGTCCAGCATCACGGTCGACGGCCCGTCGGCCGGGTCGAGCGCCGTCACGCCCCCGCCGCCGTGGTAGCGGTACGAGTAGCGGTCGGGGTACAGGCACAGTCCCGCGCTCGCACCGACCTCGAGCAGAGCGATCGGCCCAGGCACGGTGGCGAGCGCGGGCAGGAGCGCCGCACATCGCTGCGGCTCGTTGGTCTGCAGGCGGCGGGCGGATGCCTCGGCCACAGCCTCGTCGGCGTGCACGCGGAGCCACGCGGCCCACGCCGGATACCCCTCCTCGGGTGCCCCGAGCATGCGGGTGACCGCGAAGACGAGGGGCGGCTGCCGCCGGGTGGCCGGAATCCGCGCGAGGATGGCGGCGAGGTCGGGATCGGCGGCGACGCCGCGAGCCCAGTCCGCGTAGAGGTCGGACCGCCCGGGCGCCTCATCGCGCGCGAAGCGCCCGTACCGCTCCGCCACCGCCGCGGTCTCGGCATCCGGGTCCTCGGTCATCCCGCCATCCTCCCCCACGGCCCGCTCTTCGGGGTTCGGGGCGCCCCGCGAACGTTTGGGGAGCACGCGACGCGCCCCGAACGTTCCTTGCGCGCCCCAAACCCCGCACCCGACGACCCGCTGCCCCGCCGGCTGAGGTTGAATGGAACCTGAAGTGCACGGGCCCGGATGCTGTGCCCAGGAGGAGACCATGACCTACGCCGTCGACAAGAGCGACGCCCAGTGGCGCGAAGACCTGTCCGCCGAGCAGTACGCGGTGCTGCGTGAAGCCGGCACCGAGCGGCCGTGGACCGGCGAGCTGCTCGACGAGAGCCGCGCCGGTCTGTACACGTGCGCGGCGTGCGGCGCCGAGCTGTTCCAGGGCGGCACCAAATTCGACTCGCACTGCGGATGGCCGAGCTTCTACGAATCCATCCGCCCTGAAGCGGTCGAGCTGATCGAAGACAACAGCCACGGGATGGTCCGCACCGAGGTGCGCTGCGCGAACTGCGGCTCGCACCTCGGCCACGTGTTCCCTGACGGCTTCGGCACGCCGACCGGCGACCGCTACTGCATGAACTCGATCTCGCTGCAGTTCACGCCGGGCGACGAGCCCGGCGCCGCCTGATGCCCGGAGCACTGGAGGCCGCGCTCGCGCGGCGATCGTGGTCCAAGGTCACCGAGGAGGCGCCGACGCACGATGAGCTGCTTGAGCTCGTGGCCGCCGCCGGTCGGGTCGCAGATCACTCGTCGCTCCGGCCCTGGCGACTCATCGAGCTGCGCGGCGACGATCGCGACCGGCTCGGCCGTGCGATCAACAAGGCGCAGGGCGACAAGGGCGTGTCGTCGAAGACGATGCGGGCCCCCCTGCTCATCGCCGTCGTCGCGAGCTATCGCAAGAGCCACAAGGTGCCGCGCTGGGAGCAGGAGGCCGTCGCCTCGGGCGTCGCCCACATGCTGAGCCTCCTGCTGGACGAGGCGGGCTGGGGCGTCATCTGGCGCACCGGCCACTACACCCGCGCCAAGGCCGTCGCCAAGGCGCACGGCCTCAAGAAGAACGAGGAGCTCCTCGGCTGGCTGTACGTCGGTGGCAAGCCGCCGCGGTCTCGGCCGGAACGACGCAAAGCGATCGACGCCCGCGGGCTCGTCAGCCGGATGCCCTGACGGGCGGCGGATCGACGCTGCTGACACGGATGCCGCGAATCGGCCCGTCGCCCGGATGAAGGTGGCGGGCCGGCCGGACGGGTCTCAGGCGGCGAGCTGAGCGCGCAGCCGCTCCACATGACCCTTCGGGTCGACGTGGTACTCGGCCGACTCCACCGTGCCGTCGGCGGTCAGGACGAACGTCGAGCGGATGAGTCCCACGCGCTCCTCGCCGCCCACGACCTTGGTGCCCCAGGCACCCCAGGCCTCTGCCACGGCGTGGTCCTCGTCGGACAGCAGCGGGAACTGCAGCTGCTCGGCCTCCGCCCACTCCGCGAGCCGCGCCACCGAGTCGGGCGAGATGCCGACGACGGCGGCGCCCGCTGCCTGGAGCGAGGCGAGGTTGTCGCGGAAGTCGCAGGCCTCGGTCGTGCAGCCGGGGGTGAAGGCGGCCGGGTAGAAGTAGACGATCAGGCGTCGGCCGGCGAAGTCCTCGGGCCGGACCACGGCGCCCGTGGAATCGGGGAGGGCGAACCCCGGGTTCTCGTCGCCTTCGCTCAAGCGGATGTCGTCAGCCATGTGGTGCGTCCCTTCGGGTTCGGTGGTGCGGCGTCGGTCACGAGGTCGGGTGCACCCCGAACGCGATCGCCAGCTTCTCGATCTTCTGCGCGCGGCCGAGTCGCGGCAAGTCGCTGCCGTCGCGGACCACCCGGCCGCGGCTCTCGAAATCGGCGAGGAAGTCCAGCGCCCACTCCACCTCGCTCGGTGCGGGGCAGATCACCTCGTTGATGACGGGCGCCTGTTCGGCCGCGAGGCACAGCTTGCCGGTCATGCCCATGGACACGGTGATCGCGGAGTGCTCGCGGAGCGTCGGCATGCTGTTGCCCACCGTGGGGCCGTCGATCGGACCCGGGAGGTCGCCGACGCGGCTCGCGACGACCAGGCGCGCCCGCGGGTACGCCATCGCCTCGGCATCCGCACTCATGCCGGTGTCGCGGCGGAAGTCACCGCTGCCGAACGCGAGACGGAACGCGCCGCGCGCACGGGCGATATGGGCGGCGTCCTCCATGCCCAGCGCCGACTCGATGAGGGCGACCACGGGCACGCTGGCGCGCAGGCGGTCGAACGAGCTCGTCACCTGGTCGGGCGACTCGGTCTTGGCCAGCATGATGCCGAGCAGCCCCGGGACACCGACGAGGGCGGCGAGGTCGTCAGCCCAGAACGGGCTGGCCGCGTCGTTCACCCGCACCCACGCACGGCCTCCGCCAGCGAGCCAGTCGACGACGTCCTGCCGTGCCTGCGGCTTGTTCCTCGGGTCGACCGCGTCTTCGATGTCGAGCACGACGGCGTCGGCGCGGGAGGCCGCCATGTCTGCGAACGACTCGGGGCGCGTTCCGGGCACGAGCAGCCAGGAGCGGGCGATCGACGGGTCGACGGCGCGGTGGCGCGCCGGACGGACGGAGATCAGGGTGCGCAGGTCCTCCTCTGGATCGAGGACCTCTGCGCCGTTGCCATAGGGATCTGCCGACATCTCACTCTTCTTCCGGAATTCAGGTCTGAGGCCGTCGCGGGCCGTCGGGCGCGGCACGCGCATCGCGCAGCAGGCGACCGCGATGGTGCGGCTTCACGCCCGCCGGCGGCCGACGAGCGGGCGGGGTGCGCGCGCTGTCGAGCCGACGTGGAGCACGGCGCCGCCCCTGCGGGTGACGCCCGGGGCCGGCTGTCGCGCCGACATCCATTCCACCACCTTCTCGCGCCGGCGGCGCACCGGAGGGCGATCACCGCGTCGGAGCGCCATGGTCGCCTGTCTTGTCGGCGGGGAGGAGGGACCGGCACGCGGCGTCACCGCCGGCGGCGCGGCATCCGTCCCCACGGCACGACCGCCACGACCACCGAGAGGATCGCGAGCGTCGACATGAGCAGCGACGCTGCCGGAGCTGGTGCCCCCGCTGCCGGCCAGATCGCGTCGATGAGCACGGACGTCACCACCTGCCCGACGACCGTGCCCAGACCCAGCAGCAGCACTCCGGTGTGGGGCACGAGTGCTGCCGCCAGGAAGATGTACGCCACCCCGATCACCCCGCCGAGGTAGAGCCAGGGATCGGACGGGTACGACGTCGGCGGGCCGGCGACCCCGGTGTGGATGAGCTCGGCGACGCCGAGGACAGCGGTCCCGCCGATGAAGTTCACCAGGGTCGCGGTCAACGGCGTTCCGACGCGCTGACGCAGCCTGCCGTTGACCGCGGACTGCCAGGCGATGCCGGCGCCGACCAGGAAGGGCAGCACGACCAGGACGGGCGGGGCATCGATGCCGCCCGCCAGCGACACTCCGGCGGCGAGCAGCGCCAGCGCGCCGCCGGCCAGCCGCGCGGGGGTCACCGCCACGACGCCCGCCGGGCCGATGCCCGAACGGTCCAGCAGCAGGCCGCTCACGGTCTGCCCGGCGACGACCCCGACCGTGAACAGTGCGACGCCGATGATGCCGACAGCCAGAGATTGCGTGGCGACCGAGAGCGCGCCGGCGACACCGCCGCCCAGCATCCAGATCGGGATGCCGCCGCCGCGCACCCCGCTGATCAGCGCGGCGAAGCCCCGCCGTCCCTGCGGCAGGGCCGCCGAGAGCACGACCAGCACGACCAGGCCTGAGCCGAACGAGATCACCGCGGCCGCGAACCCGTCGTCGATGCGGACGCCCAGCTGGCCGTTGATGCGCGCCTGCACCGCGGTCAGCACCCCGATGAGCGCGGCGCCGCCGAGGCCCATCCAGACGGGCAGGCGGGATGCGGTCACCCGATCCATTTTGCCTGCCAACGACCGGCGTCGATGACGACGACACCCGAGGTGGAGCCGACGACGCGTGACAACGTGCGTGTCGACGCCGAGATGTGACGACGTGGAGCCGACTACGGGACTTGAACCCGTAACCCCCGTATTACAAGTACGGTGCGCTACCAATTGCGCCAAGTCGGCAGAGCGCCCAGTCTAGCGGCGCCCGCGCAGGCACCCGATCAGGGAGCCGGGGTCGGAGTCGGGGTCGGCGTGGCCTTGTAGTACGCGTCGCTCGCGACCGTGAGGACGAACTGCGCGAACTCCTTGGGGTCGTCCAGCTTGCCCACGTACTGCGTGCCGTTCACGAGCACCATCGGCGTGCCGGTGAGGGCGGCGCCGCCGGTTCCGGGAAGCTCCTGCAGCGCCCGGTCGGTCGCCGTCTTCGCCCACGAGGCGTACGACTGCTCCTCGATGCACGCTCGCACGACCTTCGGGCCGTCCAGACCCGTGGCGATCGCCATGGCGGCGAGCTCACTGTCGCTGTAGCCGTCGGAGTCGACCTCGGGCTGCTGGCGCAGCAGCGCGTCGTTGAACGCGAAGAAGTAGTCCGGAGCGTGCTGGGCGACGCAGGCGGCCGCACCGGCAGCGCGCAGCGAGTACTTGGTGCCGTTGGACTTGGCCGTCAGCATCGCCACCGGGTAGTAGGTCAGGGTCGCGGCGTCGTCGTCGACCCACTCCGACAGCTGCTTCATGTTGGCCAGCTGGAAGTCCCGCGAACCGGTCGAAAGATAGTCGACGTACACCCGGATCTCGACCGCGGGGGCCTCCGTGGGCGTCCCCGTGGGTGTGGGTTCCGACGCAGGCGCGGGGGTGGCCGTGCTCGCCTCGCCCCCAGGAGTCCCGTTCACGTCCGCACCCTCGGATCCCACGCCGCCACCCGTGACGTCGCTCACCACGAAGCCGTCGTCCACGACGTTCGCAGGGCTCATCATCGGCTTCGACGCACTCGACGAGACGGTCCACGTCACCACGACCGCGATGACGGCCACGAACGCGAGGGCGACGACCGCGAGGGACGTCCGTCGGATGAGACGAGCCCGGGACTGCCGCGCCTTCACCTGCTGCGCCTTCTCACGCACGGCGTCGCGGCGCTCGCTGGATGCGGCGTTCTGTGACTCGTCGCTCGACATGGGACCTCTCGGTGCGGAAAATCGGGCCGGTATCCGGCGGGGGCCGGACGGGAAAGTGGCCGTCAACGATGCTAGTCAGCCACCCTGGGAAATGCCCAGACGCGACCTCCGCACGCGCCGTGTCATACTGTTCGTGCGCCCGATGACGGGCGTGCGGGAATGCCCCCGCTCATTCCATCACTACGGATCGTCCGGCACGTACCTGCCGGTGAAGGAGAAGAGAACATGGCGTCCGTCACGTTTGACAACGCAACTCGCCTGTACCCCGGGGGCACTCGCCCCGCTGTGGACAAGCTCAACCTCGAGGTCGCCGATGGCGAGTTCCTGGTCCTCGTCGGCCCCTCGGGCTGCGGAAAGTCCACATCGCTGCGCATGCTGGCCGGCCTCGAAGAGGTCAACTCGGGCCGCATCCTGATCGGCGACCGTGACGTCACCGACGTCCCGCCGAAGGACCGCGACATCGCGATGGTCTTCCAGAACTACGCGCTGTACCCGCACATGACGGTCGCCGAGAACATGGGCTTCGCGCTCAAGATCGCCGGCGTCGGCAAGGAGGAGCGCGCAGCCCGCGTCCTCGAGGCCGCCAAGCTCCTCGACCTCGAGGAGTACCTGACCCGCAAGCCGAAGGCCCTCTCGGGTGGTCAGCGTCAGCGCGTCGCCATGGGCCGCGCCATCGTCCGCCAGCCGCAGGTGTTCCTCATGGACGAGCCGCTGTCGAACCTCGACGCCAAGCTCCGCGTGCAGACCCGCACCCAGATCGCGTCGCTCCAGCGTCGCCTGGGCGTCACCACCGTCTACGTCACCCACGACCAGACCGAGGCCCTCACCATGGGTGACCGCATCGCGGTCCTCAAGGACGGCCTCCTGCAGCAGGTCGGCACCCCGCGCGACCTGTACGAGAAGCCGAACAACGTGTTCGTCGCCGGCTTCATCGGCTCGCCTGCCATGAACCTGTTCCCGGCGCACCTCGCCGAGGGCGGCGTCCAGTTCGGCGACACCGTCGTCGGCATCGAGGCCGACACGCTCGGCAAGGCGCACGGCTCCGACGTCACCATCGGCGTCCGCCCCGAGGACATCCAGGTCGCCCCCGCCGACGGCAAGGGCCTCACGGTCACCGTGGACCTCGTCGAGGAGCTCGGCGCCGACGGCTACCTGTACGGGCACACCGACGTCAACGGCAAGCGCACCGACATCGTCGCGCGCGTCGACGGCCGCCGTCACCCCATCGCGGGCGACCAGGTCGCGCTGGCTCCGGTCCCCGGACACGTCCACGTGTTCGACATCGAGTCGGGCGAGCGCCTCACCGACAGGGCGATCGCTGCGGCGTAACACCGTTTCGCATCGCGACGGCGCGGGTGGGAGAGATTCCCCCGCGCCGTCGCTTTCTTTTCAGGAGGGGACGTGCCTGACGCCCTGAGCATCACCGCCAGCAGTGTGGACCCGGGATTGCTGACGCTGCCCTGGTCGACGCCGCTGGGCGACTGGCCGTCGCAGCACATCGTCTTCCTCCCGAAGGGCCTCTCACGCCATCTGGTTCGCTTCGCGAACCTCTCCGGCCGGGTGGTGGCCATCAAGGAGACGACGCAGGCGATGGCGCAGCGCGAATACGACATGCTCGGCAACCTCGCCCGCCTCGACGTTCCCTGCGTCGCACGGGTCGCCGTGATCGCCGGACGGACGGATGCCGCGGGTGAGCCGCTGCCCGCCGCCCTGGTCACCGCCCACCTGAAGTTCTCGCTCCCCTACCGCGCCCTGTTCACCCAGGTGCTGCGCCCCGACACCGCCACCCGCCTGGTGGATGCGCTCGCACTGCTGCTGGTGCGCCTGCACAACGTCGGGTTCTTCTGGGGCGACGTGTCGCTGTCGAACACGCTGTTCCGCCGCGATGCCGGCGCCTTCGCGGCGTACCTGGTCGACGCCGAGACCGGCGAGTTGCACGAGAGCGGTCTGACCCCGGGCCAGCGCGCACACGACCTCGATATCGCCCGCACCAACATCGCCGGAGAGATCATGGACCTCGAGGCCGGCGGCCGCCTCGAGGGCGGCGTCGACGCCATCGCGGTGGCGGACGGGATCGTGTCGTCGTACCACGCGCTGTGGGCGGCGCTCACCGACGAAGAGAGCTTCCGCGCCGACGAGTCCTGGCGCCTGACCGAACGGGTGCAGCGCCTCAACGAGCTGGGGTTCGACATCGGCGAGATGTCGATCCAGGCCACGGCTGACGGCGCCCGGGTGTCGATCCAGCCGAAGGTCGTGGACGCGGGCCACCATCAGCGCCGCCTGCTGCGCCTGACCGGCCTCGACGTCGAGGAGAACCAGGCCCGGCGCCTGCTGAACGACCTCGACGAATTCCGCGCGCGCATCTCCCGCCTGGGTGACGACGAGGAGATGGTCGCGCACGAGTGGCTCACACGCGTGTTCGAGCCGGTCGTCAAGGCGGTCCCGTGGGATCTGCGGTCGAAGCTCGAGCCCGCGGAGGTGTTCCACCAGCTGCTCGAGCACCGGTGGTACCTGTCTCAGGCGAAGGGGAAGTCGGTCCCGCTCGCGGAGTCGCTGACGAGCTACATCGACAACGTGCTGCGACACCGCCGCGATGAGGCGACGCTGATGGGCCCCCCGACCGAGACGGTGTCGCTCTCGGTCATCACGTCCCCGAACCCGGTGATCGACGACGACGAGGACGACATCGACTGGCGCGACCTCGTCTAGCCACCCCGGGTCTGACCCGCGTCGCCGGGACGCGCGAAAGGGTATGTTTCCGCACTCCACGCGTGCGGAAACATACCCTTTCGCGATTCCGGGGTCAGTACCCGACGGTGAAACGCTTGCGCGGGTGCTGCGGGTTCTCGATCTCGTCGACGATCGCCACGGCGAGGTCTTCTCCCGAGATGTACGACTCGCCCTCGGCGTCGGTCACGATGACGTCGCCGCCGGTGCGGTACGAGCCGGTGCGCTCGCCCGGCTTGAACGCGCCGAACCCGCCGGCGGGGTGGATGTAGAACCAGTCGAGCGAGTCCGGGCCGGCCTGGAGGTCTTCCAGGATGCCGATCGCCTCGAGCGCCTCGGGCTTGTAGTCCTCGCTGAACGAGGGCAGGTCCACGACCCGCTGCCCGTCCTCGGTGACGAGGCTGCCGCCGGCACCGCCGATGACCCCCAGCCGGACGCCTTCGGGCAGAAGCGAGGCGAGCGCGGAGATGTTCGGGCGCACGAGCCCGAGCATGTCGCCGCGGGGCGCTACCGCCGACACGACGACGTCGACCCCTTCGATCTGGGCGAGCAGATCGGGCACATCGGTGAGCGAGCCCTCGATGTAGACGGCGCCGGGCTGACGCTCGCTCGGGACGCGGCGCGCGATGGCCAGGACACTGTGCCCGCGGCTCACCGCCTCGGCGACGATGTGGCGGCCGGCGTAGCCGGAGCCTCCGATGACGGCGATGCGTGCCATGTTCTGCCTTTCGATCTGTCGTGCCGGCGAACGCTCGCCGGCCCTGCGTGAGACAAGCGCCCCCGCCGACGCTTCATTCCCGTGAATGCGTCACACGCGACTCATTCGGGCGGCGCGGTGCGGAGTGTGGCGACCTGGTAGAGGGCGACGGATGCCGCGATGCCGGCGTTGAGCGACTCGGTGCTCGACGAGATCGGGATCGAGACGATCTGGTCGCAGGTCTCGGTCACCAGTCGCGAGAGGCCCTTGCCCTCGGAGCCGACGACGATGACCACGGGGCGGTCGGCGAGCTGCAGCTCGGGCAGCGAGACGTCTCCTCCGCCGTCCAGCCCGAGCACGAACACGCCCTGCTTCTTGAAGTCCTTGAGCATCGCGGTGAGGTTCGCCGCGATCGCGACGGGGATGCGCGCAGCCGCGCCGGCGCTCGTCTTCCACGCCGCCGAGTTGACGCTCGCCGAACGGCGCTGCGGCACGATGACGGCGTGGCCGCCGAACGCGGCCGTCGAGCGGAGGATCGCGCCGAGGTTGCGCGGGTCGGTGATGCCGTCGAGGGCGACGAAGAGGGGGGTCTGGCCACGGTCGATCACCTGCTCCAGCAGGTCCTGCGGATGCGCGTACTCGTACGGCGGCACCTTCAGCGCGACGCCCTGGTGCACGCCGTCGAAGCCCGCCATGCGGTCGAGCTCCGGCCGCGTCACCTCGAGCACCGGGATCTCGCGGTGCGTCGCGATCGACAGCATCTCCTTGACGCGGTCGTCCATCTCGACGCGCTGCGCGATGTAGAACGCAGTCGCGGGGATCTTCGCGCGCAGCGCCTCCAGCACCGAGTTGCGACCGGTGACGGTCTCGGTGTCGTCGTCCTTCTTGCCGGGACGCGGCGAACGCGGTGCGGACTGACCGGGCTGGGCCTTGCCGCCCGCAGCCGCGTAGCGCTCAGCGGCCGCCTTGCGCTTGCCGGCGGGGTGCCACGCGCGGTCCTCCGCCTTGGGGGTCGGCCCGCGACCGGCGAGCGACCGCTTGTTCTTGCCTCCGGTGCCCTTGGTGGGGCCCTTCTTGTTGCCCTTGCTCGCGCCCGGGCGTCCTGCCTTGGCCATCAGTTCTCCTTCATGCGGGGCGCCGCCCCGTCAGTTGCTCTCCGCGGAACGGGGCGTGTCGGCGACACTCCAGTGCGTCCCGTCGGGTCCGTCTTCGAGGGCGATGCCGGCCGCCGCGATCGCGTCGCGGATGCGGTCGGCGGCCGCCCAGTCCTTCGCTGCGCGCGCATCGGCGCGCTGCGCGATCATCGTCTGCACCAGGGCGTCGAGGGCGCGGGTCTGGTCCGAGGCATCCGTCGAGCGCCAGTGCGGGTCGAGCGGGTCGATGCCGAGCACACCCGTCATCACCGCGACGTCGGCGAACGCGCGCAGCGCCCCGTCGCGGTCCCCGGCGTCGAGCGCCGTGTTGCCCTCGCGCACGGTCTCGTGCAGCACGGCGAGCGCCTGCGGCACGCCGAGGTCGTCGTCGAGTGCCGCGGCGAACGCGGCCGGCACGGCGGCGCTCACGCGCAGGTCGTGCGCGCCGCGAAGAGTCCGCACGGCGCGCTCGAGGAAGGTGCGGATGCGGTCGACCGCGGCTTCGGCCTCGTCGAAGGTCGTCGTGGTGATGTCGAGGCTGGAACGGTAGTGGGCCGCGGCGAGCGCGTAGCGCACCACCAGCGGATCGCGCGCACGCAGCACGTCCTCGGCGAGGATGAAGTTGAACAGCGACTTCGACATCTTCTGCGCACCGACGGTCACGAGGCCGTTGTGCACCCAGTAGCGGGCGAAGCCGTCGCCGGCGGCCGTCGACTGGGCCAGCTCGTTCTCATGGTGCGGGAAGCGCAGATCGAGCCCGCCGCCGTGGATGTCGAACTCGCTGCCGAGGTAGCGCCGCGACATCGCAGAGCATTCGATGTGCCAGCCGGGACGCCCGGGTCCCCACGGCGAGTCCCATGTCGCGGACGTCGGCTCGTCTGCTTTGGCGCCCTTCCACAGCGCGAAGTCCCGAGGATCGCGCTTGCCGCGCGGATCGGCGTCCGCCGCCGGCTCCATCGCGTCGAGGCTCTGCCTCGTGAGCGACCCGTACTCCGCCCAGGACCGCACGTCGAAGTACACATCACCCGCGGAATCGGTCTCGGCCGCCGAGCCGGTCGAAGGGGCGGAGTATGCATGCCCCGCGTCGATGAGCCGCGCGATCAGCTCCTGCATCTGCGGGATGGAGGCGGTGGCCCGCGGCTCGTAGGTCGGCGCGAGGATGCCGATCGCGCTGTACGCGCGGGTGAACTCGAGCTCCATCCGGTAGGCGAGCGCCCACCACGGCTCACCGTCGGTGGCGTTGGCGAGCACCTTGTCGTCGATGTCGGTGACATTGCGGACGAACGTGACACGCCCGTGGCGGTGAGTGAGCCAGCGGCGCAGGATGTCGAAACTCAGCGCACCGCGCAGGTGCCCGATATGCGGCCCCGACTGCACGGTCGGGCCGCAGACGTAGATGGTGACGTTTCCGGAGTCGAGGGGCACGAAGTCGCGCAGTGTCTGCGTCTTGGTGTCGTACAGCTGAACCGTCACCGCACCAGCCTACCGGCGGTGCCACGGCGGCCCCTGGGAGCCCGGTGGCGACATGTCCGCCGGAGGGCGAGGATGCGGATATAAACGGAGGATGCATGTGCTCGCCGTCCTCGCCGCCGCCGTGCTGTTCGGCACCACCGGGACGGCCATGGCCCTCGGTCCCGACGGCACGACGCCGCTCTCGGTCGGCGTCATGCGCATGGTGATCGGCGGCGCCGGACTCGCGGTGATCGCGTTCGCCCTCGCTGCCCGTCACGCCAGGCGCCGCCCGCACACCGCGGCGAAGACGGTCCGCTCGCTGAGCCTGTCGAAAGGGGGCCTGCGCCCCCTCGCGCTGATGGTGCTCACCGGGGTGTGCATCTCGCTCTACCAGCCGCTGTTCTTCCTGGGCACGACGCGCAACGGCGTCGCCGTCGGCACGGTCGTCGCCCTCGGCTCCGCCCCGATCCTGGCGGGTCTGCTGGAGTGGGGCCTGACGCGACGGATGCCGAGCCGCACGTGGATCGGTGCGACCGCCCTCGCGACGATCGGCGTCGTGCTCCTCGGCTCGGGCGGCGAGGCGGGTGCCGCAGGCGGCACGGATCCGCTCGGCCTGCTCGGGTCGGTGGGCGCAGGAGCCTCCTTCGCCGTCATCGCGAACGCACAGCGCCGCCTGCTCGACGACGGCTGGGACCCGTTCACGGTCGTGGGTGCGATGGGCGCCAGTTCGGCGATCATCTGCGCCTGCGCACTGCCCTTCGTCGACCTGACGTGGCTCGGCACCCCGGCGGGCCTGGTGATGGCACTGTGGCTGGGAATCGCGACCATCTCGATCGCCTACGTCCTCTTCACCTGGGGGCTGAGCGGCCTGACCGCCGCCACGGCCGCGACCCTCACGCTCGGCGAGCCGCTGACGGCCAGCGTGCTGGGCATCGTCGTGGTCGGCGAGCGGCTCTCGGCGCTTGCGATCGTCGGTCTGGTGGTGCTGGCGGCAGGGCTGGCACTGCTCGCCTGGGGATCCCGTGCACCGCGCGATCCGGCGCCGTTCGCCGTCGAGGCCTGACGCGCCACGCCGAAACACGCCCGCAATCGAGGCGTGGCACACTAGCCCGGACATGCAGCGCACCATCGAGATCCGCACCGACGACCTGAGCGGTGATGCCACCCGACGCCTCATCGCCTCGCACCTGGCCGGGATGCACGACACCTCGCCCGCAGAGAGCGTGCACGCGCTCGACATCGACGCGCTGCGGCATCCGTCCCTAGCTGTGTGGTCGGCATGGATCGACGGGGAGCTCGCGGGCATCGGCGCGTTGAAGGCACTCGACTCCGACCGTGGCGAGATCAAGTCGATGCGCGTCGACGACCGCTTCCGGGGCACCGGCGTCGGACGCGCGATGCTGCGCCACATCGTCGACGAGGCACGGCTGCGGGGCCTGTCGAGCCTGTGGCTCGAGACCGGCACGACCGAGGACTTCGCACCCGCGCAGCGCCTGTACGCGAGCGAGGGCTTCGTGCTCTGCGGCCCGTTCGAGGACTACGCCCTCGATCCCTTCTCGATCTTCATGACGCGCGCGCTCTGACGCGCGCCGCGCCGAACCGCGGGGCCGAGATCTTCAGGCGGGAACGACCAGGGCGACCGCGAAGGCGGACACGCCCTCAGCGCGTCCGGTGAATCCGAGGCCGTCGGTGGTGGTCGCCGAGACCGTGACCGGCGCTCCTCCGAGGGTGGCCGACAGCGCCCGCTCGGCTTCCGCACGGCGGGCCGAGAAGCGGGGGCGTTGAGCCTGCACCTGCACCGACACGTTTCCCACGCGCCATCCCGCCTCGCCGAGGAGGGCGACCGTGCGCTTCAGGAAGACATCCGCGTGCGCGCCGGCGTACTCCGGGTGATCCGTGCCGAAATGCGTGCCGATGTCGCCCAGGCCGGCGGCCGAGAGCAGGGCGTCCACGATCGCGTGCGCCACGGCATCCCCATCGGAGTGGCCCGACAGCGGCGCCTCTCCGGGCCATTCGAGGCCCGCGAGCCACAGCGTGCCGTCGCCGCCGAAGGCGTGCACGTCCGTGCCCACCCCCACGCGGGGAACGACGGGCCCGTGCTGAAGATGCGCGGGAGCGTGCGGAACGGCCTCGGTGATGAGGTGCCGGGCACGGTCGAGGTCGGCCGTCGTCGTGATCTTGAACGCGAGCGGATGCCCCGGCACGGCGGCCACCGCGTGGCCGGCCTCGGCGACCAGGGCGGCGTCATCGGTGAAGTCGTGGCGCGCTGTGGCGTATGCCGCATCGAGCACGTCACGCCGGAAGCCCTGCGGTGTCTGCGCGGCCGCCAGCTCGGCGCGGTCCACGGCGGCGACGATCTCGTGCCCCACGACGCGCTTGACGGTGTCGATGACCGGCAGCACAGGGATCGCACCCGCAGCGCCGGCGTCGAGCGCCGCGATGACGCGCTCGAAGACCTCGGCGGGGGTCAGCGCCCGCGCCGCGTCGTGCACGAGAACGATTTCGACGTCTGCCCAGAGCGCAGCGAGCCCGGCGGCGACGGAGGCCTGGCGGGTCTCACCGCCGGCGACCACCGAGACCAGGTCACGGCGCTCGCCCGCCGCAGCGAGCGCTTCGCTGAGTGCATCGCCCTCGCGCCCGGCGGGGGCCACGATCACCACCTGGGCGGTCGGGGCGGCGAACACGCCCGTCAGGGCATGACGCAGAATGCTGCTGCCGTCGATGCCGACGAACGCCTTGGGGGCGCCGGCTCCGAGACGGGTGCCCGAGCCGGCGGCGACGACGACCACGCCGATGCGCGGCACAGGGGTGATGCTCACCCGTTCACGCTATCGCGATCGGCGGAGAGCAGCGCTCCTCGCACCGCTCATGAACCTCGCTGAAAGCGGGCCGGAAGCGCACCGTGCACACAGCAGAACGGCGCCCCGCGGG
>NZ_MWLQ01000029.1 GCF_010634855.1 Microbacterium sp. B35-30
CCAGCGACTCCCTCCAGGCACTGTGCAGCTGGGCGAACTTGCCGTCGCCGCCGATCAGCGCGTCGGGGGCGTCGTCCTCGATGATGCGGCCGTGCTCCATGACCAGCACGCGATCGGCGATCGCGACCGTCGACAGACGGTGCGCGATGATGATCGCGGTGCGGTCGGCGAGCAGGGTCTGCAGGGCATCCTGGATCTGCCGTTCCGAGGGCATGTCGAGCGACGCCGTCGCCTCGTCGAGGATGAGCACCGCCGGGTTCGCGAGGAAGGCGCGCGCGAACGAGACCAGCTGACGCTGCCCCGCCGACACTCGGCCGCCGCGCTTGTTCACGTCGGTGTCGTAGCCGTCGGGAAGGGCCTCGATGAAGGCATCCGCCCCCACCGCCTTCGCCGCGGCCTTGATCTCGTCGAGCGTCGCGTCGGGCTTGCCGAGCGCGATGTTGTCGGCGACCGTGCCGCTGAACAGGTAGGCCTCCTGCGTGACCATGACGATCGCACGGCGGAGGTCCTTCGGGTGCAGCGACCGCAGGTCGACGTCGTCGAGCGTCACGGCGCCCCTCGTCGGGTCGTAGAACCGCGACACGAGCTTGGCGAGCGTCGACTTGCCGGCGCCCGTCGTGCCGACGAGCGCGATCGTCTGCCCGGCGGGGATGTCGAGCGAGAAGTCGGGCAGGATGGTGCGCCCGTTGCCGTAGCCGAACTCCACGTCGCGGAACTCGAGGTGGCCCTTCGCCGTCCAGAGGTCGACCGGGTGCTTCGGGTCGGGAACGGTGGGCTCCTCCTCCAGCACGCCCGACACCTTCTCGAGCGCGGCCGTCGCCGACTGGTACGAGTTCAGGAAGAATGCGACCTCCTGCAGCGGCGAGAAGAAGTTCCGCACATAGAGCACGGCGGACAGCAGGAAGCCGATCTCCATCGCCCCGTCGACGACACGGATGCCGCCCCACGCGATCACGACCGCGAGGGTCAGCGATGCCACGGCCATGAGCCCCGGCTCGAAGGTGCCGAACAGGCGGATCGACCGCATGTTCACATCGCGGTAGTCCATCGCCACGGCGCCGAACTCCTCGTCGTTGCGGTCCTCCTTGCGGAAGGCCTTCACGGCGCGGACGCCGGTCATCGTCTCGACGAACTTGACGATGACCTTGGCGCTGATGACTCGCGACTCCCGGTACACCAGCTGCGAGCGCGAGTAGAACCAGCGCATGAGCAAGTACAGCGGAATGCCCATGACGGTCAGGATCACGCCGGACTGCCAGTCCACCATGTACAGCGCCGCCAGTGTGAAGGCGCCGTACAGGATGCCCGAGACGAGCTCGTTGAGGCCGCCGTCGAGCAGCTCGCGGATCGTGTCGAGGTCGCTGGTCTGACGCGAGATGATGCGGCCAGACGTGTAGGACTCGTGGAACTCTAGGCTCAGCCGCTGCGTGTGCAGGAAGATGCGCTTGCGCAGGTCGAGCATGACCGCCTGCGTGAGGCGTGCGGCCACCACCACGTACCAGCCGATGAGGGCGGCGCCGCCGAGCGCCGTCGCCAGGTAGACCAGCACGACCAGGATCGTCGGCATCCAGTCCATCTGCTCCACCGCGGCGGGCAGGGCGTTGTTGATGCCGATGCCGATCAGCCAGGGACCCGCGACGCGGAGCGCCGTCGAGATCACCAGCACGACGCCGGCGAGGATCAGCTGCCCGCGCACCGGGGTGATGAGCGAGCCCAGCAGACGCAGCGAGCGCCTGCGGATCTCCTTGCTCTCGGCGCGGGTGTAGTCGGAGCGGTCTTCGCCGCTCGTTCCGGTCACTGTGGTGCTCACAGGGTCACCTCCCCCATCGGTTCGTGAGCTCGTCGGGCTGCCTGCATACGTGCTTCCTCGACCTCGAGACTCGAGATCACGTGTCGGTAGTGGCTGCTGGTGCGCAGCAGCTCGGAGTGCGTGCCGACCGCCGTCACGCGCCCGGCCTCCAGCAGCGCCACGCGATCGGCGAGCATGACGGTCGAGGGGCGGTGCGCCACGACGAGCGCGGTCGTCTCGGAGAGGACTTGGCGCAGAGCGTCTTCGACGAGCGCCTCTGTGTCGACGTCGAGCGCCGACAGCGGGTCGTCGAGCACCAGGACGGCCGGACGAGCCGCGACGGCGCGCGCGAGCGCGAGCCGCTGACGCTGTCCGCCGGAGAGGGACAGCCCCTCTTCGCCGATGATCGTGTCGACGCCGTCGGGCAGATCGTCGACGAACCCCGCCTGTGCGACACCGAGCGCCTCGCGCAGCACGTGCTCGGCTTCGTCGCTGCCGGGGACGAGGTCCTCGCGCCCGAGCAGCACGTTGTCCCGCACGCTCTGCGAGAAGAGCGTCGCGTCCTCGAACGCCATGCCGATGTGCCGGCGGAGCTCCTTGAGCGTGAGGTCGCGCACGTCCACGCCGTCGAGCGTGACCCGCCCGCCGGTCACGTCGTAGAGGCGCGTCGGCAGCGTCGTGAGCGTCGTCTTGCCCGAGCCGGTCAGGCCGACGAGCGCCATGGTCTCCCCCGGACGGAGCACCAGGTCGACGCCGTCGAGCAGATCCCGCTCGTGGGACGCCGCATCCTGGTAGCGGAAGTGCGCGCCCTCGAAGACGAGCTCGCCCTGCGGACGCTCGATCGAGACCGGGTTCTCGGGGTCGACGATCGTGTTCTCCTCGTCGAACACCTCGAAGAGGCGGTCGGTCGCGGTGCGCGCGTCCAGCAGGAACGAGAACAGGAAGCCGATCGACTCCATCGGCCAGCGCAGCACGGTGGCCATCGCGAAGAACGCGATGAGCTCCGCGCCCTGCAGCTGCCCCATCGCCGTCAGGTAGATGCCCGCACCCAGGCACAGTGCGAACGCGATGTCGGGGAGCAGCACCAGCCAGAACCAGATCCAGCCGACCGCGCGCGCCTTGCGCAGCTCGGTCTCGCGCAGCGTCTCGGCCTGGCGCGTGAACTGCTGGAGCGCATGCTTGCCCCGGCCGAACGCCTTGAGAACGCGGATGCCGTGGACGCTCTCCTCGACGGAGGTCGCGAGGTCGCCCGCCTGGTCCTGGGACTGCCGTGCGAGCGTTCCGTAGGACTTCTCGAACCGGTAGCCCGCGTACCAGAGCGGCGCGGAGGTGACGAGGAAGATGGTGCCGAGCAGCCAGTGCCAGCGGAACAGCAGCGCCGTTCCCACGGCGATCGTGAGGACGTTCACGACGAGCAGCACGAGACCGAACGCGAGCCAGCGGCGCAGCATGCTGATGTCCTGCATCATGCGGCTGAGCAGCTGACCCGACTGCCAGCGGTCGTGGAAGGCGACCGGTAGGCGCTGCAGGCGCGAGTAGAAGGTCTGGCGCAGGTCGTACTCGACCAGGGTCGCGGGCGCGAGCACGAACCACCGGCGCAGCCAGACCATGCCGGCTTCGGCGAGGCCGAGGAGCAGGATCGCTCCCGCCCCCCACCAGATCGCGGTGACGTCGCCCGAGGCGATGGGGCCTTGGACGATCTGCTCGAGCACGAGCGGGATGGCCAGTGCGAGCAGGCTGGCGAAGAGCGCACTGACGGCGCCCATCGTCAGTCGCGGCAGCACAGGTTTGGCGAAGGGAAGAAGGCGCGCGAGCGCGCGGGGAGTGGAGAGTCTCTCAGCGGAAGACGTAGTCATGATCCTTGACGAGTGGTGTGGCGGGGTGTGTCGATGCCGCGGGAACGGCGGGAACGGCGCACCGCACAGACAGCGTGCGGGGTCGCCGGAAAGGCGTCCTGTGTGCCAGAACGCGGGAGCTCGTGATCCTATGCCGCGCGGTGTGGCGAGCGGCGGCGCCGCGGACGCGGCGGATCGGCGGAGGTCGGCCCGGGGACTATCCCTCGAGGGCGACGCGCAGCGTCCCGAGAACAGGCAGGAAGACAATCGGCTTCGTGGTGACGACGGCCTGAGACATGGCTTCCTCCTTGAACGTGGGACGGGGACCGGCGATCGCCGAAACGACACGCCAGCCCTCCAGCGTATACCTGGGAGATCGCTGAACACAACAAGCGCTTTCCGCCTCCCCGGAAGATGCTCGCGGAGTGCCCACCACACGCACGGCATCGCGGACCGCCAGCGGACGGCCCGGGATGTCGGGGACTCAGGCGACGAGCGCCGGAACACCCGCCTCACGGTCGAGCAGCCGCTGCTTGACCGGCAGTCCCCACGCGAACCCGCCGAGAGTGCCGTCGGCGCGCAGCACGCGATGGCAGGGGACGAAGAGCGCCGGGGCGTTGCGGGCGCAGATGGATGCCGCGGCACGCACCGCGCTCGGAGACCCGAGCTCCGTGGCGAACTCGCTGTACGTCAACGGGCGGCCCGGCGCGATGCGGCGCAGCGCATCCCACCCGGCGAGCTGCATCGCGGTGCCCTGCTGCGACACGGCGACGTCGTCGATGGCGGTGAGATCGCCGTCGTAGTACGCGACGACGGCGGCGGCGGCATCCGTCCGTCCGACCTCGACGGCCGAAGGACGATCGCGCGCCGCGAGACGGGCCAGGATCGTGGCGGGGTCTGCGGTCCAGCCCGAGGCGAGCACGCGCGCGGAGTCGTCGGAGAGGATCGTGAAGGCACCGTCGGGGGTGTCGATGGTCTGGATGGTCGCGGTGGTCATGACATGCCTCCGGTGGTGTTGTCGGACGGGCCGGTGTTCTTCTCGGATGGGGCGGCGTTCTTGAGGGATGAGGCGGTGGTCGCGCGGGAGATGGATGCCTTGGGCGGCACGGCGCGCCACAGGTGCGCGGTGAGGTAGCTGCGCCACGGCGCGGTGCCGGCGGCCCAGGCGTCGAGCGCCCGGGGCTCGGCGGGAAGGCCGATCGCGGCGGCGCCGGAGCGCACCGCGACGTCGCCGGGCAGGAAGACATCGGGATCGGCGAGCACGCGCATGCGCACGTAGTCGGCCGTCCACGGGCCGATACCGGGCATCGCCAGGAGCGCGGCGCGCTGCTCGGCGCCGTCGTCGCCGGGGGTGAGCGTGAGCGTGCCGTCGGCGAGCGCGGTCGCGGCACCCGTGATCGCGCGGATGCGGGCGGCGGGACCGCGCAGCACCTCGTGGCCGCGCTCCGCGATCGCCGCCATCGTCGGGAACAGGCGGACGGGGGTGGATGCCTCGCCCGCCGCCTGCGCCTCCGCGCTCGTCGAGCTCGCCCCGGCGGCCGCGCCCGCAGCCGGGAGCATCCCTGCGAAGGCGGGCACCTCCTCGCCGAGCGCCGCGGTCAGGGCAGTGAGGGCAGTCCGTGCGGCGACGACCGTGATCTGCTGGCCGACCATCGCGCGGATGAGCATCTCGTGCGGGTCGGCAGCGCCCGGAACCCGGATGCCGGGCAGCGCGGCGATGAGCGGCGCGAGCTCGGGATGCCGCGCCAGTGACTGGTCCACCGCGTCCGGGTCGGCATCGAGGTCGAAGAGGCGACGTGCGCGGGTGACGAGGGTCGAGAGGTCGACGAGGTTCGTCAGCGCGGCGCGCAGCCGCACGCGGCCCAGGTCGTCGAGGCGCAGCTCGAACCACGCAGGCCCGTGCGGCAGTCGCAGTGTGCGGGCGAAGGTCGAGGCGGTGGCGGCCTCGGCACCCGGTACCGCACGGGCCGCCATCCATGCGAACAGTCCCGCGGCGTCGAGCGCACCGCGGTGCGGGAGTGCGAGGTCGATCGTGACCCCGGGCGCCGTGGGTGCGGCGGCGGCGTCGTGTCGCTCGCCGGGCCGCGCCGGCCGGCGTCGCGCGCGCAGCTCGAGCGGCGGCATCCCGAACACCTCCCGGACGGTGTCGTTGAACTGGCGCACGCTCGCGAACCCCGACGAGAACGCGACGTCGGCGGCCGGCAGGTCGGTGCCGACGAGCAGCATGCGGGCCGTCTGCGCCCGGTGCGCACGGCTGAGTGCCAGGGGCCCGGCGCCGAGTTCGGTCGTGAGCAGTCGCGTGAGGTGCCGCGGCGAGTATCCGAGCCGCCGAGCGAGGCCGGGGACGCCCTCGCGCTCGACGACGCCGTCGGCGATGAGCCGCATGGCGCGACCGGCGGTGTCGCCGCGGAGGTTCCACTGCGGCGACCCCGGCGCGGCTTCGGGCAGGCAGCGCTTGCAGGCCCGATAGCCCGCCTCGTGCGCGGCCGCGCTCGTCGGGTAGAACGTCACGTTCGAGGGCTTGGGCGTGCGTGCGGGGCAGCTCGGACGGCAGTAGATGCCCGTGGACCGCACCGCCGTGACGAACTGCCCGTCGAAGCGGACATCACGCGAGTCGATCGCGCGGTAGCGCTCATCGAATGACATGGATGCGACGCCCGCCGCGTCGGCCGTCATGGTCAGGCTCATGTCCCTAGCCTGACACGCTCCCCCGACACCCGCTGGCGGAAATCGGACACGGCTGTTCGGCCGCTCCGGGGCGGACCGCAGCTCAGCGTGGGGCGAAGGCGGAGCGGATGCGGCTCCAGAGCGGATCGCCCTCCGCGATCCCGGCTCCGATGCGGAGCACACCGCCCGCTTGGCCGAGCCCGCACGCGAGCGCGATCAGGCCGATCAGGCACGCGGCGGCCGACAAGCCGTTGAAGTCACCCCCCGCGAGGTCGCGAACCGCGGCTGCGATGCCGAAGATCGCGGTGAGGAACGCCAGCGAGGACGTCAGCAGCCTCACGAGGTTGCGCGGCTCGAGATAGACGGTTCGCGCCTGCACCCACCCCCCGGCGCGGCGCTGCCGCGAACCTGCCCGGAACGGTGCGCGGAGCCACGCGGCGGCGCTCGTCGTGAGCGCACGTCCGGTGAGCCACAGCCGCACGAGCGCAGTGACCGCGATCCCGGCGAGGATCGCGGCGACGACCGTCACCACGAGGTCCATGAGCGCCGGGGGTTGTCCCAGCTGCACGATCGCATCGACCATCCCCACGCCGACGAACACGCCGACCGCGGTGACGACGAACGCGGCGAGCCCGAACGCCCATCGCGACCACCGTTGGTAGTCGCCGCGGAGAAGCAGCGCGACACGGTCGGCCTCCGCGACGGTGACGTCATCCGCCGGCGCACCGCCGATCCAGGGGCGCGACTCCGGCCGGATGAGGGTGAAAGCCATGCACGTCAGGTTACGCGGTGCGCTGCGCGGCGCCGGAATCGGCCACCGGCAGCGCCGGCTCGACACCCTCGGGCAGCACCTGCGTGGTCGACAGGACGAAGGCGGTCAGCAGTGCCAGCTCTGCCCGCTGCGACGGGTCCGAGCACATCCCCATGACGAGGACGGTTCCGCCGTCATCCGGCAGAAGCAGCTCGCCGACGGTCGCCACGTTCGGGATGCCGCCCGTGAGCAGCCGGCCACTGGCGACGGTCCCGACGCGGCCGTCCGGCGCGGTGAAGGTCTCGGCGCCCGCGTCCTCGCCGAAGCGCACGAGGGGGAACAGCCGATGGAATGCCGTGGCCGGCACCTCGACGCCCGGCGCCGCGCGCACGACATTGGTGCAGAGGAACGACGCGGCGGGTCGCTCGCCCGCGGTGAGCGAGACGCCCGCGAAGTCGAAGTCGGTCCCCGCGAAGGCGGCGACGCCGGAGCGGAAGCCCTCGACGATCGCCGTCCGCGCCTCGTCCGGGAGCCAGCCCTCACCGCTCGCGAGATACCACTCCAGCCATTCGTCGGGGGTGCGATCGCCGAACGCCCGGAACTCGATCCAGCCCTGCGGCAGGCGCTGCCAGACGCGGTCACCGGTCGTCGGAGTCATGGGGTCAGAGCTCCTCGTCGGTGCGGGGTCCGTTGCCGCGGATCGTGTTGTCCACGCGCTCCCCCAGGTTCTGCCACGGACCGCTCAGGCTCTCGACGAAGCTCTGTCCGTTGTCGTGCGCGTCCTTGGCCTGCGACATCGTCCAGTAGGTGTTCGAGACCAGGTTCTGCATGTTCACGTTGAGCGCGACGGCGAGCGATCCGGCCGCGGTCCCGCCGCCGGCCAGCGCGGGGGTCATGCGCTGGATCGAGGGGATCAGCACCTGCCCACCCGGACCGATGAGCGACTTCGCCGCCATGCCGAGGGCGCCGCCTGCGAGCATGCCGAGCGCGCCGACCGCGAAGTCCGTCCAGTCCCCGCGTCCGGTGAGCGCCTGAAGCCCGTCGATCGCGACGAGGATGCCCGACATGACGAGGGCGACCGCGCCCAGCGCCGGGAAGAAGAGCGACAGGATCGCGATGACCGGAAGCGCCGCCCGGAGGATGTCCTCGAGGATCGGCACCACGTTGTCCATGAGCCAGGCGCCGGTGTCGGCGAGCCACTCCCCGGCGTCGCCGAAGAAGTTCGAGAACGCGTTGCCCGCGTAGCCGTCGAGGATGCCGCCGGCGTCGTTCAGCGAACGAGCGGCCGCGGCGGCCTCGTCGTCGACCTCGGTCTTCAGAGACCGCGCCTCGGCACGGATCTGGTCGAGCTCGGCGCCGGCGCTGCCGAGCGCGAGCGCCGCATCCGACACCGCGTCGGGATCGGCGTCGTCATCGTCCTTGTGCTCCACAGCGGTGGCATGTGCGTTCTCGCACGACGCGATCCGGGTGGCGGCGGCATCCGCCTCTTCGGCGAGCACGCGTGCGCGCTGCTGGAAGGAGGTGAGCTGTGTGGTCCAGGTGCGAAGCGCGTCGCGCGAGGTGCGCAGGGCCTCGCCGGTGTCCGACAGCTGCGGACGGAAGTCCTCGCTCATGGAGGCGCGGAACGCGGTGGCGGAGAGGCCGACCCAGTCGGCGTCGTCGCCACCGTCGAGCATCGCCAGCGCGTCGCCGACGCCGTCGCAGCCCGCCGACAGGGCGTCGAGATAACCCTCGAGCGTCGCGATGTCGCCGGGTGCGGGGTCGAAGCCGAGCGCGGTGAAATCGGTCACGCCGAGCTTCCTTCCTGCGGCACCATGCTCGCGGCGAGCTCGGAGTCGAGTCCCTGGAACGCCTCGAGGATGCCCTCGAGACCGGCACCGGCGTCCTCCGCGTAGCGCGCGAGCTTCTTCATGCCGCCGCCCCACGACTCGTGAAGGTCTTCCAGTCGCCGACGCAGCTCGTCCTGCGGCACCGCCGAACCCGACACGTTCGCGAGCGCGCCGGTGGCGTCTTCCAGCATCGTCCGCATGTTGGCGTACGCGTGCCGGCTCGCGCTCATCGCGTCGAAGTCGATCCGCACATCCGTCATCGCATTCCCTCCGAAACGGCCCGACCGGAGGCCGCTGCGCGCGGCGCTCCGGTCAGGCTCTCGAGCTTCGTGACGTGAGCGCGGCTCAGCCGCCGGCGAGCTGC
>NZ_MWLQ01000030.1 GCF_010634855.1 Microbacterium sp. B35-30
GCGACCGCCCCTACGCGCCGCGCGACGGCGACCGCAAGCCGTACACACCTCGCGAGGGCGGCGACCGCAAGCCGTACCAGAAGCGTGACGGCGACCGTCCCTACGCACCTCGCGACGGCGACCGCAAGCCGTACACACCTCGCGAGGGCGGCGACCGCAAGCCGTACGAGAAGCGTGACGGCGACCGTCCCTACGCACCTCGCGACGGCGACCGCAAGCCGTACGAGCGCAGCGCGCGTCCGACGCGCGGTGGCGCGAATCGTCCCGATCGTGAGGTCCGCGAGGGAGAGATCCGTCCGGTCCGCGCTCGGCACGACGACCCGTTCATCCCGGACGACGTCACCCCGCAAGACCTGCCGACGGCCGCACGCAACGAGCTGAAGACGCTGAGCAAGGAGAACGCCGACGAGGTGGCGCGCCACCTGGCGATGGCATCGGAGCTCATCGACGAGGACCCCGCGCTGGCGCACCAGCATGCGCTGTCGGCGTCCCGACGTGCCGGGCGCATCGCGATCGTCCGGGAGACGCTCGCGATCACCGCCTATGCGACGGGCGATTTCGCTCTCGCGCTGCGTGAGCTGCGCACCTACCGGCGCATCTCCGGACGCGACGACCAGATCGCGCTCATGGTCGACAGCGAACGTGGCGTCGGCCGCGCCGACCGCGCCCTCGAGGTGGGACGCTCGGTGGACCGCGCAACGCTGGACACTTCGGTCCGCGTGGAGCTGGCGATCGCCATGTCGGGGGCACGTCTCGATCTCGGCGAACCCGAGCGCGCGCTGCAGGAGCTCGACATCCCTGAGTTCGACCCCGATCGCGCCTTCGAATGGAGCCCGGGACTGTTCGCCGCGCGAGCCGCCGTGCTCGAGGAGCTGGGCCGCACCGACGAGGCGGCGCAGTGGCAGCATCGCGCCGTCGTCGCCGGAGAGGCGATCGACGCGGCGGCTGGTCTTGACGACCTCGAGACGATGCTCGTCGAGGAGGTCATCGAGGAAGTCATCGACGAAGACGACGAGGACGAGGCGTTCGACGAGGACCAGTCCTACGACGAGGTCGACGAGGAGGAGTCGTTCGAGGACGACGAGGCCGACCAGGACGACGACCAGGACTACGACGACCAGGACGACGAGATCGACCCGGAAGGCCGGGTCGAGGCGTCCGGCGAGGAAGTCCAGAACGGCGAGGATCACCAGGTCGAGACGTCCGACGAGGACGGCGACGTGGCCGAGGCCGAGCTGGAGCTGAGCCCGCAGGAGGAGCTCTCGGTCGCCGCTGAGGTCGCTGAGATCCTCGTCGAGGCCGGCGTCGACACGCCGGAGCCCGGAGCCGGAGCCGAAGCCGACGCAGCCGCGGAAGCGGAGGCGGACGCCGACACCGACGAGGCCCAGCGCTGATGGCACTCTTCGGGCGGCGGGCTGTGACGCCCGCCCCGCTCGACGGTGTGGACGTCGTACTGGCCGACCTCGACGGCGTCGTCTACGCCGGCGCAGGAGCGCTGCCGCACGCGGTGGAGAGCCTGAATCGTGCGAGGGACGGCCGGGCTGCCATCGCCTACATCACCAACAACGCGGCACGCACGGATGCCTCGGTGGCGGCGCACCTGAGCGAGCTCGGCCTGGCGACGGATCCGAGCGATGTCGTGACAAGCCCTCAGGCGGCGATGCGGCTGCTCGCGGAGAAGATCGCCCCGGGTTCGACGATCCTCGTGGTCGGCGGCGACGGACTCGTGGTCGAGGTCGAGAAGGCCGGGTTCGTCGTCACGCGCAGCGCGGACGACGCGCCGGCGGCCGTCGTGCAGGGATTCGCGCCCGAGGTCGGTTGGACGCAGCTCGCCGAGGCCGCGTTCGCCCTCAAGACGCCCGAGGAGGAAGGCGGCATCCCGTGGGTCGCCACGAACACGGACTGGACGATCCCGCAGTCGCGCGGCATCGCTCCTGGCAACGGCACGCTCGTATCCGCCGTGCATACGGCGGTGGGCCGGCTCGCCACCGTGGCAGGTAAGCCCGAGACGCCGATCTTCCAGGAGGCCGTCGCGCGGTTCGGTGCGCAGCATCCGCTCTTCCTGGGTGACCGGCTCGACACCGACATCCTCGGGGCGAACCGCGCCGGCATTGCTTCTGCACTCGTGCTGACGGGGGTCGACCGGCCCAAGCACGTGCTTGCCGCTCCGGAGAATTCGCGGCCGACGTACATCCTGGGCGACCTTCGTGAACTGCACGAGCCATATCCCGAGGTGCAGGTGAAGGACGGCGTCGCCACCGTGCGCGAGGCGCGCGTGGCGATCGACGGCGCCGACGTCCGCATCCTCAGCGAGGGCGATCGCGCGATCGATCTGGTGCGCGCGGGTGCCGCAGCGATCTGGGCGAGCGGTCGGGCGATCTTCGGCTTCCGCGTGCCGGAGCGGCTGTACGCCGACCCGTTCCACCGCCCCTGACCCGTCACGCCGCCTCGAATCCGGACGACTGTCGTGCTGCCCCCGTAGTCTGGATGAATGGACCAGGCCAGCCCGCGTGACGACGAGACAGGCGACCTCCTCTCCACGCTCGAAGTGATCGAGGCGCAGCCGCTGGCCACTCGCGCCGACGCCTACGACTCGCTGCACGACACGCTCGCCCGTCGCCTCGAGGCGACCCCGGGCTCCCCGTCATGACGAGCCGGCTCGACGCCGCTCTCGCCGCCCGCGGTCTCGCGCGCTCCCGCACTCACGCCGCGACACTCATCGCCGAAGGATTCGTGAGCGTCGACGGTCGCCCGGTGGTGAAGGCCTCGACCCCAGTGGGCGACGAGACTCTCATCGAGGTCGCCGGTGCCGATCACTACGTCAGCCGCGCGGCGCACAAGCTGATCGCCGGCCTGGACGCCTTCGACCTCGACGTGCGGGGCCGCGTGGCGCTCGACATGGGGGCTTCCACCGGCGGGTTCACGCAGGTGCTCCGCGAGCGCGGCGCCGAGCCGGTGATCGCGGTGGATGTCGGACACGGCCAGCTCGCGGCATCCGTCGCCGACGACCCCGGCGTCATATCGATCGAGGGGTTCAACGTCCGCTACATGACTCCCGACTCGCTCGCCGAGGCGAGCGGCGTCGCGGAGCCGCCGTCGATCGTGACGGGCGATCTGTCGTTCATCTCGCTGTCGCACGTGCTGCCGGCGGCCCGGGCGGTGGCGGCATCCGATGCGGATCTCGTGCTGCTCGTCAAGCCGCAGTTCGAAGTCGGTCGCACCGCGGTGAAGGGCGGCCTGGTGACCAACCCGGTGCTGCGAGCGGATGCCGTCGCCCGCGTGCTGTGGGCGGCGTGGGACGTAGGGCTCGGCACGTGCGGCCTCGTTTCCTCCCCGATCGCGGGCACGCACGGCAATTCGGAGTTCATCGCGCACCTCGCGCCGGGCCGGGGGAGCAATCCGACAGAATGGTCAGGCACTGTGAACCGACTGGCGGGGAGCCGATGAACAACGCCGACGCACCGCACGACCTGCAGGTTCAGGCGCAGGCCGGGCGCAGCATCCTCGTCGTGGCGCACGCGCATCGCGCCGAGACCGTCACCGCCGCCGAGCGCGTCGTCGACGCCCTTCGCGCCGCGGGTGCGCAGCCGGTGTTCGCGGCGGACGATGCGGAGGAGCTGCTCGCCGCGGGTGCGGCGATCGGTGACGTCGCGCTGCTGGGCGTGGATGCGTCGGTCGGTGAGATCGAGCTGGCGATCGTGCTCGGCGGGGACGGCACCATCCTGCGTGCCGCGGAGCTCGTCAGGGACGGTCGCGCCCCGGTGCTCGGGATCAACATGGGCCACGTCGGCTTCCTCGCCGAGACCGAGCGGGATGACATGGACGAGGCCGTTCGCCGCGTCATCGCCCGCGAATACGAGGTCGAGGAGCGCATGGCGCTCCAGGTGAGGGTGAAGGACACCGCGGACTCCGTCATCTACGAGACGTGGGCCCTCAACGAGGCGACGGTGGAGAAGGCCAGCCGCGAGCGCATGCTGGAGGTCGTCGTCGAGATCGACGGGCGACCGCTGTCGACGTTCGGGTGCGACGGCATGGTCGTGTCGACGCCGACCGGCTCGACCGCCTACAACTTCTCCGCGGGTGGTCCGGTCATCTGGCCGACGGTCGAGGCGATCGCCGTGGTGCCGCTGTCGGCGCACGCGCTCTTCGCCAAGCCCCTCGTCGTCGGCCCGGAGCACTCGGTCGCGATCGAGGTGCTCGAGCGCACGAACGGCACCGGCATCCTGTGGTGCGACGGTCGTCGCTCGCACGACCTGCCTCCCGGCGCCCGCGTGGTGGTGCGGCGCTCCGATCGCCCCGTGCGCCTCGCGCGTCTGCACCCCGCGCAGTTCACCGATCGCCTCGTGCGCAAGTTCCGTCTTCCCGTCGAAGGCTGGCGGGGCCCCGCTGCGATCACCGGCCTCCTGCCGGTCACCTCCGAGGTGGCGCCGTGATCGAGGAGATGCGCCTGCGCGACCTCGGCGTGATCGCCGAGGCGACACTGCCGATCGGCGCGGGGTTCACGGCGATCACGGGGGAGACCGGCGCCGGCAAGACGATGGTGGTCACCGGTCTCGGCCTGCTGCTCGGCCAGCGGGCCGACTCGGGTGCCGTGCGCGCCGGCGCCTCGCAGGCCACGGTGGACGGCGTCTGGATCGTGCCCGAGGACGGGCCCGTCGCCGCGCGCGTACGCGAGGCGGGCGGCGACGTCGAGCCCATCGGCGGTGGCCGAGCCGAGCTGTACATCGGGCGCTCGATCTCGAGCGAAGGACGCGGCCGCGCCTCCGTCGGCGGGCGTGCCGCGCCGGCAGGGGTGCTCGCCGACCTCGCCGACGAGCTCGTGGTGGTGCACGGGCAGTCCGATCAGCTGCGACTGCGCTCAGCCGCGGCGCAGCGCGACGCGCTGGACCGCTTCGGCGGCGAGACCGTCCAGACCGCGCGAGACGCCTACCGGCGATCGTTCGAGCACTGGCGAGCGATCGACCGCGAGCTCTCGCAGCTCACGGACGATCGCGACGCGCGTGCTCGTGAGGCCGACGAACTGCGGTCGCAGCTCGCCGACATCGAGCAGGCCGCTCCGCAGCCCGGAGAGGACGCCGACCTCGCCGCCCGCGCTGAGCGGCTGGCGAATGCCGAGGAGCTGCGGGTTGCCGCCGCGACCGCCCACGACGGCCTCTCGGGTGAAGGCGACGAGCCCGATGCCGCCACACTGCTCGCCGAGTCGCGACGCGTCCTCGAGCGCGTGCACGACCCCGTGCTCGAAGAGCTCGCGGGCCAGCTGGCCGACCTCGGCTATCGTGTCGCCGATATCGCGGCAGCCCTCGCCGGCTATCTCGCCGATCTTGACGAGTCGGGACCGCACGAGCTGGCCGCCGTCGAGGAGCGGCGCGCGGTGCTCGCGGGACTCGTGCGCGCGCACGGCACGCTCGACGCCGCGATCGAGCTGCTCGACACGGGCTCTGCCCGACTCGCCGAGCTCGACGACGACTCCGGTCGCATCGAACGGCTGACCGAGGAGCGGGATGCCGCGGCCGCTGCCCTCGACCAGACCGCAGCCGTGCTGACCGCCGCGCGGACCGAGGCGGCCGCGCGCCTGGGCGCGGCGGTGACGGCCGAGCTGCGCGCCCTCGCGATGCCGGATGCCCGGCTCGAGGTGGCGGTCACCGCAGGAGCCGAGACGGCGTCAGGGCGCGATGACGTCGCGATCCTCCTCGCCCCGCACCCCGGTGCCGAGCCGCGCGCGGTCTCGCGCGGCGCGAGCGGGGGAGAGCTCAGCCGCGTCATGCTCGCCATCGAGGTCGTGATCGCGGCCGTCGACCCGGTGCCGACGTTCGTGTTCGACGAGGTGGATGCCGGCATCGGCGGCGCCGCGGCGATCGAGGTGGGACGGCGCCTCGCCCGTCTGTCCGAGTCGTCGCAGGTGATCGCGGTGACCCACCTCGCGCAGGTCGCGGCGTTCGCCGCCAACCACCTGACTGTCGTGAAGGCGAACGACGGCTCGGTCACGGCATCCGATGTCCGCCGCCTGGAGGGCGCGGACCGCGAGGCCGAGATGGCACGCCTGCTGTCGGGCATGCCCGATTCGGACGCCGCTCTGACACACGCCCGCGAGTTGCTGGGCCTTCGCACCGAAGTCGACTGAGATTCGGCGCCTGCTCCGCGTGTCGCCAGCTTCTGCGAAGCTCATCGAAATACAGCCTGATAGGATAAAAGCCCGTGATGCAGACTTCTGGTTCTTCCCGCGGCGACAATTCGAACGACACCACCAAGCACATCTTCGTGACGGGTGGTGTCGTTTCCTCTTTGGGCAAGGGCCTCACCGCTGCGAGCCTCGGAAACCTTCTGACGGCGCGGGGTCTTCACGTCGTGATGCAGAAGCTCGACCCGTATCTGAACGTGGATCCGGGAACGATGAACCCGTTCCAGCACGGCGAGGTCTTCGTGACCGACGACGGCGCCGAGACGGATCTCGACATCGGCCACTACGAGCGCTTCCTCGACATCGAACTGAGCCAGGCGGCCAACGTCACGACCGGCCAGATCTATTCGCAGGTGATCGCCAAGGAGCGTCGCGGCGAGTACCTCGGCGACACCGTCCAGGTGATCCCGCACATCACCGACGAGATCAAGCGCCGCATGCGCCTGCAGGCCGACGAGTCGCCCAAGCCCGACGTCATCATCACCGAGATCGGCGGGACGGTCGGCGACATCGAGTCGCAGCCGTTCATCGAGTCGGCCCGCCAGATCCGTCACGAGCTCGGCCGCAACAACGTCTTCTTCGTGCACGTGTCGCTCGTCCCGTTCATGGGTGCCTCGGGGGAGCAGAAGACCAAGCCCACGCAGCACTCCGTGGCGACGCTGCGCTCCATCGGCATCCAGCCCGACGCGCTCGTGCTGCGCAGCGATCGCCCGGTCACCGAGGCGAACAAGCGGAAGATCGCGCTGATGTGCGACGTCGACGAAGGCGCCGTGGTGAATGCCGTCGACGTGCCGAGCATCTACGACATCCCGTCGATGCTCAACGAGCAGGGGCTCGACGAGTACATCGTGCGCACCCTCGGCCTGTCGAAGGCCGACGGCGTGGACTGGTCCCGCTGGCAGCGCGTGCTCAACGCGGTGCACAACCCCAAGCACGAGGTCACGATCGGCCTCGTGGGCAAGTACATCGACCTTCCGGATGCCTACCTCTCGGTCACCGAGGCGCTCAAGGCCGGCGGATTCGCGCAGGAGACGCACGTCAACATCCGGTGGATCCCGTCCGACGAGTGCCAGACGCCCGAGGGTGCCGCCAAGGCGCTCGCGCCGCTGGACGGCATCGTCATTCCCGGCGGCTTCGGCATCCGCGGGATCGAGGGCAAGATCGGCGCGCTGAAGTTCGCACGCGAGCAGGGCATCCCGACGCTCGGCATCTGCCTCGGCCTGCAGTGCATCGTCATCGAGTACGCGCGCCACGTCGCCGGCATCGAGGACGCGTCGTCGAGCGAGTTCGATCCCGACACCGAGCACCCCGTGATCGCGACGATGGAGGAGCAGGTCGACATCCTCGACCGCGGCGACATGGGCGGCACGATGCGCCTCGGGCTCTACCCGGCCGAGCTGGCGGAGGGCTCGATCGCCGCCGAGGTCTACGGCTCGAGCCGCGCGTCGGAGCGCCACCGCCACCGCTACGAGGTGAACAACCGCTACCGCGACCGGATCGCCGAGGCGGGCCTGGTGTTCTCGGGCATCAACCCCGATCTCAACCTCGTCGAGTACGTCGAGCTGCCCCGCGACGTTCACCCGTATTACATCGCGACCCAGGCGCACCCCGAGCTGCGCTCGCGCCCCACGGATGCCAACCCGCTGTTCCGCGGACTGGTCGGCGCGGCCCTCGAGCGTCATAGCGCGAGCGAGCTGTTCGAGGTGGAGCCGTTCGACGAGCTCGCGGGCCGCTGACGTGACGGACGAGCGGTCGCAACAGCCTGTCGCTGCCGCGACGCCTGCGCCGGCGCTTCTCGCGGACGAGCCCGTCGCTGCCGCCATCCTCGAGAGCGAGCTGGTCTACGAGGGACGCGTCTGGGATGTGCGCAGCGACACCGTCGCCTACGGCGAAGGTCAGATCGTGCGCCAGTACGTCGACCACCCGGGGGCCGCTGCGGTGGTCGCGGTGGACGACGACGGCCGGGTGCTGCTGATCCAGCAGTACCGGCATCCGATCCGCCTCCGCGACTGGGAGATCCCGGCGGGGCTGCTCGACATCGCCGGCGAGGCGCCGATCGAGACGGCGCGCCGCGAGCTCGCCGAGGAGGTCGACCTGGTCGCCTCCTCGTGGGAGCCGCTGGTGAGCATCTTCACCACGCCCGGTGGAAACGACGAGATCGTCCACCTCTTCCTCGCGCGCGGCCTGTCGCCGGCCGACGACGTCCACGCACGGGAGGACGAGGAGGCCGACATCCGCCTCGAGTGGGTGCCCATCGCCGACGCTGTGGCGGGCATCTTCGCGGGGCGGCTGCGCAACGGCATCCTCGCCGTAGGCGTTCTGGCGGCGGCGGAGCGTCTTCGAGGCGCCGGGGAGAGCTCGGTCGGCTGACATGAAGATCGCCTGACATGGACATCGATCGTGCGGTGGACGCCTACCTGCGCCACGTCGCGATCGAGCGCGGCCTGTCGGAGAACACGGTCGCCGCGTACCGGCGCGATCTCGCCGGTTATGCCGGCTGGCTGCGCGAGCAGGGCATCGGCGAGACCAGCGCGGTCACATCGGTGACCCTCGCCAGCTTCATTGCCGACCGGGCGGCCGGCGACCCTCCGATCGCGGCGTCGTCGCTCGCCCGACTGCAGTCGTCGGTGCGGGGACTGCACCGGTTCCTCGCGCGCGAGGGCATCGAGCAGGCCGATCCGTCGTCGAATCTGCGTCCGCCGAAGCAGGCGCGGCGGCTTCCGAAGGCTCTCACCATCGAGCAGGTGGAGAAGCTGCTGGATGCCTCCGGCCCGGCGCCGTCGACCGATGCCGACGTCTCGGGCACCGGGGGCGGAGCGCCGGGCGACGTGGTCGGCACGCGTGATCGGGCGCTCCTCGAGCTGCTGTACGCGACCGGCGCGCGTGTGTCGGAGATCGTGCAGCTGGACGTCGACGACGTCGCCCACGGGGACGTGCTGCGGGTGCGCGGAAAGGGCTCGAAGGAGCGCATCGTCCCCGTAGGCTCGTACGCCCGCGCCGCCGTCGACGCCTACCTCATCCGCGCCCGACCCGAGCTCTCGCTGCGCGGCCGCGCCACGCCGAAGCTGTTCCTCGGGGCGCGGGGAGCGCCGCTGTCGCGGCAGAGCGCCTGGCTGATCATGCAGTCGGCGGCCGATCGTGCCCACCTCACCGCGCACGTCTCGCCCCACACCCTGCGGCACTCGTTCGCCACACACCTGCTGCAGGGCGGCGCAGATGTGCGCGTCGTGCAGGAGCTGCTCGGGCACGCCTCGGTGGCGACCACGCAGATCTACACGTATGTGTCGGTCGACGCGCTGCGCGACGTGTACGCCACGTCGCACCCGCGCGCGCGGTAGGGGTCTCCGGCGGGTCGACGTGGCGGACATCTCCTGCCGCCGCGGCGCTTTGCTGAAGGATTTCGCCTACGGCCCACTAGGATCGAGCGAGCACGAGGAAGCGGGAGCACGGTGGCTGACAGCACGGCGAAGACCAGATCGGGGAAGGCCTCGGAGTACGAGGTTCCCATCGGGCCGACCGGGCGTCCCTACCAGGGGTTCCCCACGCCGCCGAAGCTCGACGGCCACGGCCCGGCTCGCATCATCGCCCTCTGCAACCAGAAGGGCGGCGTCGGCAAGACGACGACCACCATCAACCTGGCCGCAGCCCTCGCGAGCTACGGACGCAAAGTGCTCGCGGTCGACTTCGACCCGCAGGGCGCGCTGTCGGCGGGTCTCGGCATCCAGACGCACGAGATCCCCACGATCTACGACCTGCTGCTCGACGGCAAGCGCGACCCGCACGAGGTCGTCGTCCACTCGCGAGTCCCGAACCTCGACGTGATCCCGGCGAACATCGACCTCTCGGCCGCCGAGGTGCACCTCGTCAACGAGGTCGCCCGCGAGCAGACGCTCTCTCGCACGCTGCGGAAGGTCAGCCCCGATTACGACGTGGTGCTCATCGACTGCCAGCCGTCGCTGGGCCTGCTCACCGTCAACGCGCTCACCGCCAGCCACGGCGTCGTCATCCCGCTCGAGTGCGAGTTCTTCGCCCTGCGCGGCGTCGCGATGCTGATCGAGACGATCGACAAGGTGCGCGACCGCCTCAACCCGACGATCACGCTCGACGGCGTGCTCGCGACGATGTACGACGCGCGCACTCTGCACTCGCGCGAGGTGCTCGAGCGTGTGGTCGACGCCTTCGGCGACGACGTCCTCGAGACGGTCATCGGCCGTACCGTCAAGTTCCCGGATGCCTCCGTCTCAGGCATGCCGATCACCGAGTTCGCGCCCGAGCACGCTGCCGCGCAGGCCTACCTGCGGCTGGCGCGAGAGCTGGTCGCCCGTGGCGCTGTCGCCTGACCCTTCGACAAGCTCAGGGACCGATGAGGGCTCTGTGGCCGATGAGGGCTCAGCGACCGAGCCGGGGTTCCGGGTCGCGCTGTCGAACTTCGACGGACCCTTCGACCTGCTGTTGACGCTGATCTCCAAGCACGAGCTCGACATCACCGAAGTGTCGCTGTCGCTGGTGACCAACGAGTTCATCGCGTACTTGCGCGAGCTGGGCCCCGACGAGGACCTGGACGAGGCATCCGAGTTCCTCGTCGTCGCCGCGACCCTGCTCGACATGAAGGTCGCGGGGCTCCTTCCGCAGGGCGAGCTGGTCGACGCCGAGTCGGTCGCGCTCCTCGAGGCACGCGACCTGCTGTTCGCGCGCCTGCTGCAATATCGCGCGTTCAAAGAGGTGTCGACGTGGTTCGAGCGCTGCCTCCGGCGCGAGAGCGTGCGGCACACGCGCTCGGTGCGGCTCGACGAGAAGTACCGTCAGGCCGTCCCCGAGCTGGTGTGGTCGCTCAGCCCCGACGATTTCGCCGCACTGGCGCTCGTGGCGATGACGCCGAAGGAGCTTCCGCGCATCGGGTTCGACCACCTGCACGCCCCGCTCATCAGCATTCGCGAGCAGGCCGCGATCGTGGTGACCCTGCTGAGGGATGCCGGGTCCCTGACGTTCCGCGAGCTCATCGCGGGTGTCGCACAGTCCGGTGTGGTCGTCGCGCGGTTCCTCTCGGTGCTCGAGCTGTACCGTCACGCCGCACTGTCCTTCGAACAGCTCGAGCCGCTCGGCGAGCTGACGCTCCGGTGGAGCGCGCAGCGCTGGAGCGACGAGAACCTCGCCACTTTGGGAGCCGACTATGACCGATGATGCTTCGACGAATCGCCTGGACACCACGGACGTCGCGCGGCGGTTGGAGGCGATCCTGCTGATCGTCGAGGAGCCGCAGAGCCTGGTGAGCCTGGCGGCGGCCGTCGGCGCACCCGTGCCCGCGGTGCGCCAGGCGATCGAGTCGCTCGTCGACGACTACGACGGCAAGTCGGGTGGGCCGGTGCGCGGCTTCGAACTGCGCGAGGTCGGCGGTGGCTGGCGCCTGTACGTCCGCGAGGAGCTCGACGACCTGGTCAGCGAGTTCGTCGGCGGGCAGGCGCCGTCGCGGCTGTCGCAGGCGGCACTCGAGACGCTCGCCGTGATCGCGTACAAGCAGCCGGTCACGCGCAGCCAGGTCGCATCCATCCGCGCGGTCAACGTCGACTCGGTCGTGCGCACGCTGCTCGCGCGCGGGCTCATCACCGAGCTGTTCGCGGATGCCGAGACCGGCGCCATCAACTACGGCACCACCGATGCGCTGCTCGTGCATCTGGGCATCAACTCACTGGATGAGCTGCCCCACATCTCCCCGCTCCTGGACGGCGCCGACGAGGTGTCGAGGGCGGATGAGGTCGGCGGCGGCCTGGACGAAGGGATACGGCGATGAGATCGACGGACGCCCGGTCCCCGGCATCCATGTCCCGACCCTTTGTCCATATGTCCCGATTCCGGTCGTTCCCGGCCGCGGGAGCGAACGAAAGTGGGACACGATGACCTCGCACGAGAAGACCGGGACCGGGTCTGGCGGTGACGCCGAGGGCGTGCGCCTGCAGAAGGTCCTCGCGAACGCTGGCGTCGCGTCCCGCCGCGTCGCCGAAGATCTCATCGTCGCGGGCCGGGTGCGCGTCAACGGCGAGGTCGTGACCGAGCTCGGCTCGCGCATCGATCCCGAGAACGACCTGGTCGACGTCGACGGCACGGCCATCCAGCTCGACCAGTCGAAGCGCTACGTCATGCTCAACAAGCCCACCGGCGTCGTGAGCTCCATGAAGGACGACCGCGGTCGGCCCGATCTGCGCCGCTTCACGAAGGACTGGGACGAGCGGCTCTACAACGTGGGGCGATTGGATGCCGAGACCAGCGGCCTGCTCGTGCTCACGAACGACGGCGAGCTCGCGCATGTGCTCGCTCACCCCTCGTTCGGCGTCACCAAGGTGTATATCGCCAAGGTGGAGGGGCGCGTCACACCACAGACCATTCAGAAGCTCGTGCACGGGGTCGACCTCGAGGACGGCCCGATCGCGGCCGACAAGGCCCGGCTGCTGTCATCGTCGGCCGAGGGCGGCGGGTCGCTCGTCGAGCTCACCCTTCACTCCGGGCGCAACCGCATCGTCCGCCGGATGATGGCCGCGGTGGGTCATCCCGTCGTCGAACTCGTCCGCCGGCAGTTCGGGCCGCTCCACCTGGGAACCCTGCCAGCCGGGCGCGCGCGCGAGTTGACTAAAGTGGAGCGGGGCGCTCTGCTGACTCTCGCGCGCAGTGCGACATCTTCCACGCCGGCGGAGGACGCGCCCGATACCCGCGATGGCGATCAGTCCGCGGAGTGAAGATCCCTCCCTGCGGGGCGAACAGGAGACGCAAGTGACCGACACGAGGCCGACCTCGGCGCGCGAGCGCGCCGCAGAGTCCGCGCTCGCTCCGCGCGTGCAGGGCACGGTGCGGATCGTCGGCGCAGGCCTCCTCGGGGCCAGCATCGGTCATGCGCTGACCGCTCGCGGCGTCGACGTCGCACTCGACGACACCTCGCCGTCGCAGCTGCGCCTGGCCGTCGACTACGGGGCCGGTCGTCATGCCGCCGACACCGACGACCCGTCGCTGGTCGTCGTCGCGGTGCCTCCGGACGTCACGGCGGACGTCATCGAGCGCGAGCTCGCCCGCTACCCGGCCGCGGTGGTCACGGATGTCGCGAGCGTGAAGCTCGAGCCTCTCCACATGCTGCGCGAGCGCGGCGTCGACCTCACGCACTACATCGGCTCGCATCCCCTTGCCGGGCGCGAGCGCGGGGGAGCGATCTCGGCGCGCGCCGACATCTTCGTCGGGCGGCCGTGGGTGGTATGCCGCGACGAGGAGACCCCGTCGGCCGATCTCGCCCTCGTCGAGGGCCTCGCGCTGGATCTCGGCGCGACGCCGCTCGAGATGACTCCCGAAGACCACGACCGCGCGGTCGCGCTCGTCTCGCACGTCCCGCAGCTCGTGGCGAGCCTGCTCGCCGGGCGCTTCGTAGACGCGCCCGACGGCTCGCTGCGGCTCGCGGGCCAGGGCGTGCGCGACACGACCCGCATCGCGGCATCCGCCCCCGAACTGTGGGTGCAGATCCTCGGCGCCAACGCTTCGCCCGTCGTGGACGTGCTCGACCTGCTGGCCGCCGACCTGACGGCCGTCGCCGACGCGCTGCGCGCGCCCGACGCCCCCGGCTCTCGTCGCGCCGTCGCCGACACGATCCGCCGCGGCAACGACGGCGTCGAGCGCCTTCCCGGCAAGCACGGACAGAACCGCCGCTTCGAGCAGGTCGTCGTCATGGTGGACGACACCCCCGGCCAGCTGGGCCGGCTGTTCGGCGAGCTCGGCGAGCTCGGCGTCAACGTCGAGGACCTGCGCCTCGAGCACTCGCCGGGCGCCCAGTTCGGCCTCGCCGAGATCAGCGTCGTGCCGAGCGCGGTGCGCCGCGCCGTCGACGGGCTCGAATCGCGCGGCTGGAAGATTGCGAGCACCACCAATGACTGACCCTTCGACCCCTTCGACACGCTCGGAGAGCGGGGCCGCGAACGACGCCGGCAGCGGGCCGGCTGACGCGCCACGGACGATCGTCGTCGCGATCGACGGGCCGGCCGGCAGCGGCAAGTCCAGCGTCTCCAAGCAGGTCGCCCGGCACCTGGGGTACGGCTACCTCGACACCGGCGCCGCGTATCGGGCGCTGGCGTGGCACGCCCTCGAGCACGGCATCGACACGTCGGATGCGGCATCCGTTCTCGACGTCACGAGCGCTTTCGACTACGCGATCTCGCTCGATCCCGATGCGTACTGGGTGCGCGTCGGCGCCGCCGACGTGACGGACGCCATCCGCGAGCCGCGTGTCTCGGATGCCGTCAGCGGCGTCGCCCGCGTGCCCGCCGTGCGCGAGTCGGTGAACCGGCTGTTCCGTGCGCTGGTGGACGCCTCCGGGCGTCCCGGCGTCGTCGTCGAGGGCCGCGACATCACGACGGTTGTCGCCCCCGACGCCCCGGTGCGGATCCTCCTCACGGCGGCACCGGAGGTGCGGGCGGCGCGTCGCAGCGCCGAAGTGACGACGCAGGATGCCGCGGCCGTCGCCGCGGCACTCCACCAGCGCGACGCCTCCGACTCGGCCGTCGTCGACTTCCTCACCGCCGCGCCCGGCGTCGAGGTCGTCGACTCGACCTCCCTCGATTTCGACCAGACTGTGGACGCCGTGCTCGGCGTGATCCGGGCGGCAGAGTCCGTCCCGATGATCCGGAGCACCCCCGCGGTCGACCACCAGCAGACAGGAGCCTGAGATGGCCGCTGACAACACCACCGGCACCCCCGAAGACTTCGACGAGTTCGAAGACACCGGCGCCGACCAGCTCGCCGAGAACCTCGCCGCCGTCGACGACGACCTCGCCGACCAGCGTGCCGCCGCTCTGCGCGCCGGCCTCGAGGACTACGACCTCGACGAGGAGGACGCCGAGCTGCTCGAGGGCCTCGTGCGTGGCGAGGACGGCATCGAGTTCCTCCCGGCGCTTCCCGTCGTCGCGATCGTCGGCCGGCCCAACGTCGGCAAGTCCGCCCTGGTGAACCGCATCCTCGGCCGCCGCGAGGCCGTCGTCGAGGACACCCCCGGTGTGACGCGCGACCGCGTCACCTACAAGGCTGAGTGGATGGATCGCCGCTTCACTATCGTCGACACCGGCGGCTGGGAGCCCGACGCCAAGGGCATCGACCGCTCCGTCGCCCTGCAGGCCGAGGTCGCGATCGATCTGTCCGATGTCGTGATGTTCGTCGTCGACGCGATGGTGGGCGCCACCTCGACCGACGAGCATGTCGTGCGCCTGCTGCGCAAGGCCGGCAAGCCCGTCTTCCTCGTCGCCAACAAGATCGACGATGCTCGGCAGGAGCCCGAAGCAGCCGCACTGTGGAACCTCGGCCTGGGTGAGCCCTACCCGGTCTCGGCGATCCACGGTCGCGGTGTCGCCGACCTGCTGGACGAGGTCGTCAAGGTGCTGCCCGACGTGTCGGCGGTCGCCAAGCACGAGATCGGCGGCCCCCGCCGCGTGGCGATCCTCGGGCGTCCCAACGTCGGCAAGTCGTCGCTGCTCAACAAGGCCGCGGGCGAGGAGCGCGTCGTCGTGAACGAACTCGCCGGCACTACCCGCGACCCCGTGGACGAGATCGTCGAGGTCGGCGGCAAGCTCTGGCGCTTCGTCGACACCGCCGGCATCCGTCGCCGCGTGCACCTGCAGCAGGGCGCGGACTTCTACGCCTCGCTGCGCACGTCGGCTGCGCTCGAGAAGGCGGAGGTCGCCGTCGTGGTGCTCGACGTCACGCAGCCGCTCAGCGAGCAGGACGTCCGCATCATCGACCTCGTGCTCGAGTCGGGGCGCGCGCTCGTGCTGGCGTTCAACAAGTGGGACCGCCTCAACGACGACGACATGGACGGCCAGGACCGCCGTCGCTACCTCGAGCGCGAGATCGAGCAGGACCTCGCGCACGTGGCCTGGGCGCCCCGCGTGAACATCTCGGCGCGGACCGGTCGCCACCTCGACAAGCTGGTGCCGGCGCTCGAGACCGCGCTCGAGTCGTGGGATCAGCGCATCCCCACGGGCAAGTTCAACGCCTTCCTGTCCGAGCTCATCGCCGAGCACCCGCACCCGCTCCGGGGCGGAAAGCAGCCGCGCATCCTGTTCGGCACGCAGGCCTCGACCCGCCCGCCGACCTTCGTGCTGTTCACGACGGGCTTCCTCGACCCGGGCTACCGCCGCTTCATCCAGCGACGCCTGCGCGAGCTCTACGGCTTCGAGGGCACGCCGATCGTCATCAACATGCGGGTGCGCGAGCGCCGCCAGCGCTGATCGCGGGATACCGCCGTCAGCCGCCGGTGCGGTGGGCGAACGCCGGCCGCACCATCGCGGTCGCGTCAGGCTCGGCGAAGCCGAACTGCCGGTAGAGGCCGTGCGCGTCGCCGGTGAACAGCGTCCAGCGCAGGTCGCGGCCGGGACCGTCGTCGATCATGAGCTGCAGCAGCCGCTTGCCGAGACCGTGGCCGCGGTGGGCGTCGAGCACGAAGACGTCGGCGAGGTACGCGAAGGCGACGCCGTCCGACACCGCGCGGGCGAACCCGACCTGCGCGCCGGTGTCGCGGCGATACGCGCCGACGACGCGCCAGGCGTTCCCGATCTGCGTCTCGACGTCGGCGCGCGTGCGCCAGCGTCCCCAATAGGCCTCGGTCGAGAGCCACGTCCACACGACATCGTGCTGGATGCGGGATCGGTCGTCGTCGAGGTCGTAGTCCATGGGCTCTATTGTGGCGAGTCATCGCGTGACGCCCGGCGGTCCGGTCCTCGGCCGGTGGCTCGGTGGTATGACAGGCTGGCGGTGAACGAAAGGCCGGCACAGTGACGATCGAGCCCCCCGCCCCTGGAGAGCCCCGGCGCCCCGATGGGCCGCGCGACCCGGGCGATGCGTGGGTGGTCGCACCCACGGGGGAGCGGTACTGGGGTCGCTTCGGCGCCGCCGGGCTGCTCGCGGTGGACGCGGAGCGGGGAGTGCTGCTGCAGCACCGGGTCTCGTGGAGTCATTTCGGCGACACGTGGGCGCTGCCCGGAGGAGCGCGCCACGAGGGGGAGTCCGCGTCCGGCGGCGCCCTGCGTGAGGCCGCCGAAGAGGCTGGTGTTCCCGAGGCTGCGGTGCAGGCGCGCGTGCTGAGCGTGCTCGACCTCGGTTACTGGACCTACACCACCGTCGTCGGCGATGTCATCCGCCCGTTCGAGCCCGTCATCAGCGATCCCGAGAGTCGAGAGTTGGCGTGGGTCCCCGTCGGCGCGGTCGCCGACTATCCGCTGCATCCGGGCTTCGCCGCGTCGTGGGAGGTGCTGCGCGGTCTTCTCGATGTGCGGCCGGCCGTCATCGTCGACGTCGCCAACGTCATGGGCTCGGTGCCCGACGGCTGGTGGAACGACCGCGCGGGCGCCGCCGCCCGCCTGATCTCGCGGATCGTGGGCCTCGCCGGGCGTGGGGTGCCGGCATCCGCTCTCGACCTGCCCGAGCACACGTGGTACCCCGAATGGACCGCCGTCGTCGAGGGGCAGGCGCGGTCCGTGGCAGACGCCGACGGCGTCGAGGTGGTGCGGGCAGAGGGATCCGGTGACGACGCGATCGTCGCCGCCGCACAGCTGGCGATGGCGCGCGGACGTGTCGTGACGGTGGTCACGAGCGATCGTGGCCTGGCCGGGAGGGCGACGGATGCCGGAGCCGCCGTCCGCGGTGCGCGCTGGCTGCTCGACCTGCTCGACGCCTGACTGGCCTGTCGAGCTTCCCACCCGCGCCGGGCGGAAGGTCTGCGACGCGGCTCGCGCCTTGCGGGGCCGTCTCGGTGGCGGTACGTTTCGCGCAGGATCGGCCGCGTGCCGGCCCAAGGTCGGGACCCGACCGGCGGGGGAGCGACATGATCATCTCCAGCGACCTGGACGCCGGCCGAACGGCGGCGGCGGACCGGCGCTGGGCGGACGCGCTTGAGCTGCTCGCACGTGTCGATGCGCGCGTCGGGCTGGGGGCATCCGACCTGGAGATGCTCGCGACGGCGGCGCTGCTCCGCGGCGAGCCGCGCGTATCCGTCGACGCGCTCTCGCGGGCCTACTCGGCGCACCTCGGCGTGCAGGACACCGCGGGCGCTGCGCGCTCGGCGGGGTGGCTGGCGCTGAACCTCATCGAGCAGGGCGACTTCACCAACAGCGTGATGTGGGCCGCGCGGGCGATGCGGATCGTGGGGGCGATGGCCGAGCCCGGCGCGCTGGCGGGCTTCGTCCGGCTGGCGCCGGCCGTCGGGCAGCTCGGCAGCGGAAACGCCGCCGAGGCGGTCCACTCCTTCGAGGAGATCCTCGATGTCGCCGAGCGCGCGGGTGATCGGGAGCTCGCGGCCTTCACGAGACTCGGCCTCGGCAAGTCGCTGATCGAGGCGGGGTCGCTGGCCGAGGGCTTCGCATGCCTGGACCTGGCGATGGCCGCCGTCGCAGCCGGCGATGTCCCGCCGCTGCCGAGCGGCGTGATCGCCTGTGCCTCGATCCCGGACGCGCTGCTGGCCTTCGACCTGGAGCGCGCGGACGCGTGGACCGCGGTGCTGGATCGGTGGTGCGGCGAGCAGCCGCAGCTGGTCGCCTTCAGCGGGCAGTGTCACGCGCTCGAGGCGGCGCTCCTCCTCGTGCGGGGCGCGTGGGCCGAGGCGTCGACGGCCGTCGATCTCGCCCTGGCGCGCTTCCGAGCGGGGGACTACCGGGCGATCTGGGGCGCGCCCTACCAGTCGGCGGAGCTCGCTCGGCTGCGCGGAGCCTTCCACTCCGCCGAGGAGTCGTACCGCCGCGCGGCGAACTCCGGATGGGAAGCGCAGCCCGGCCTCTCGCTTCTCCACCTTGCGCTCGGACGCACGGCGCGGGCGCAGGAGGAGATCCGCCGAAGCGCGGCCGGCGCCGACCCGGTCACCCGGCGGTCCCTCCTGCCCGCGCTCATCGAGATCGAGGTCGCGGCGGGCGATCCCGCATCCGCGCGTCGCGCGCTGGAGGAGCTGCGTCACGCGAGCGCTGACACGGCCACCCCGATGCTCGACGCCACCGTCGCCACGGCGGACGCGAGGGTGCTGCTCGGGGAGGGACGCGCAGCAGACGCCCTCGAGTCGGCACGAGCCGCCGCGCACGGGTGGGGCGCCCTCGGGGCGCCGTACGAGGCCGCCCGCAGCCGGATGCTGGCGGGGCGTGCGCTTCGCTTGCTGGGCGAGGCCGGGGACGCAAGAGAGACGTTCGAGGCCGCACGCGCGGTGTTCTTCGAGCTCGGTGCAGAACCGGCGCTCGCCGACCTCGCCGCGCTGATGGGCGATCGGCGCGCCGGCGCCCTCACCCCGCGTGAGCTCGAGGTGCTGCGGCTCGTGTCCACGGGCCTCACGAACCGGGGCATCGGCGCGAAGCTGTCCCTGAGCGAGAAGACGGTCGCGCGGCACCTCGCCAACATCTTCGGCAAGCTCGGCATCTCCACCCGCGCCGCGGCGACCGCCTACGCGTACGAGAACGGGCTGGTCTGACCGGTGGGGCCTCGGCAGCGCGGTCTACACACAATGACCCATGCGTGGCGCCCAGCGAGGATGGGCTCTTCGCCCGACGCGGCGCGCGGACCCCTGCACTTACCGTGGCGATATGGACATCCCGCTGATCGCAGGCACGGTCTCGACCGTCGTGTTCGCGGTCAGCAACCTGCCCATGCTCCGCAAGGCTCTGCGCACGGGCGACGTCTCGTCGTACAGCCTGGCGAGCATCGCGATGATCAACGTCGCGAACGTCGTCTACTCGCTCTACGTGTTCAGCCTGCCGCTCGGCCCGATCTGGGCTCTGCACACGTTCTACCTCGTCTCGTGCGCCATCATGCTGGTGCTGTGCCTCGCGAAGAGCCGTGCCGCGCGGAGGAGCGAGGTGCCGCGCCGCGTGTCGGTGATCTCCATCACGGAGGGTCTGGAGCCGGTCACTCGCGGCCGCGGAGCCGGTCGATCTCCCGCCGCTCGCGCTTCGTCGGACGGCCGGCGCCGCGGTCGCGCTGCGCCATGATCGGCGTCGGGTCGCGTGGCGGGGTACGGTCCTCCATGGCCGTGGCGACCAGCGGGGCGCCGACGCGCTTGGAGATCGGCTGCTTCACGACGAGCATCCGGTCGAAGCCGTCGATGCGCACGCGGATCTCGTCGCCGATCCGCACGGCCTGCGCAGCCTTCGCGCGCTCGCCGCCGACGCGCACGTGCCCGGCTCGGCACGCGGTCGTGGCCGCCGAGCGGGTCTTGTAGATGCGCACCGCCCAGAGCCAGGCATCCACCCGCACGGCCTTGCCGGCGGCCGCCGGATCTGTCATGCCGTCACCGGCGTCACGGCCGCGTGCCGTGCGCGAACGCTGACCAGCACGCCCGCGGCGATGAGTCCCTGGCCGAGGCAGTACGTGAACATCACGAGCGGGCTCGTCCAGCCTGGCATGGCCTCCGGCATGAAGAGGCGGAAAGCGAGCACGGAGTCGGATGCCAGGAAGAACACGCTGCCCCACACGACGAGCGGATGGCACCGGGATGCCGCGACCGCTGTGCCGCCGAGCACCAGCCCATAGGCGGCCACGGCGACGGCGAGCCCGCCGAGGTAGGGCCAGAGGACGACGAGCAGCGCGATCCACCAGACGGCGTAGATCGCCGCCCATCGGGGTACCCGGCGTGCGGCGAGCTTCCGCCAGAACAGCCAGATATAGCAGAGGTGCGCGAGTCCGAAGAAGAGCAGCATCATCGGCACGGTGGGCAGCCACGGCACGAAGACGCCCGCGCCGTCCCCGAGCCAGGAGAGCGCGATCGCAGCGACGAGGAGCGTGTGCGGCGCCGTCCATCGGGTCCCTCGCGCGCCCCATGCGACGGCGACCAGCAGCAGAGGCATGAGCGCGAGCTTGGTCGGTGCGGCGATGGCGGGGGAGTCGGCGGCGAGCGCCGACACGTGGACGACCGACACCACGATGTACGGCACGAAGCCGATCCACAGCCGATGCATGATCCTCCTCGAAACGCAGGCAGACACCATCGTCGCACGACGGCGCCGCACGCCCCGCCGGGGTCGGCGTCGGTCAGGCCGCGAGATCGAGCGAGACGATCGCGACGTGGGGCTTGGGTCGTGCGACCTCGCGGAACCCGGCCTCTTGGAAGGTCGACAACACGCCGTGGTAGAGGTCGTTCGTGGGGATCTTCCTGCCCGCGCCGGGGTCGAGCGGGTAGGCCTCGATCACACGCGCCCCGCTCGCTCGGGCGTACTCGATCGCGGCGTCGAGCAGGCGCGCATTGAGCCCCTGCCGGCGATGCTCCCGGCGGACGACGAAGCAGCTCACCGTCCAGACCGACTCGTCGTCCCACGGCTCTTCCGAGTCCGTCGCATAATTGCGCGTGCGTGCGAGACGAATCTGCCGCATGCGCGGTCCGACCCTCACCCAGCCGGCCGCCTCGCCGTCGACGTAAGCGACGAGCGCGGGCGGGGGACCTGCGTCGATCTCGTCGCGGAGCATGCCCTCGCGCTGCTCTCTCGACGTCGTCTGCCACTCGCTGTTCGGCATCATCCACCACTGGCACTGGCAGCCGTATCCATCGCCGCCGCCGCTCAGCGCGTGCTGGGCGTCGTCGAAGCGATCTGCGGTGGCCGGTTCGATGGTGATGGTGGTCATGCCGCGACGCTACTGGCCCCCGCAGACACCGGCAAAGGACGGATGCCACGCCCGGGCGCACGCCGGTTCGCGACGCCACCGCCGAGCGGGTAGGATGGGGGAGTTGTCCACGCGTCAGCGGGGCCAACGGGATGTGGCGCAGCTTGGTAGCGCACTTGACTGGGGGTCAAGGGGTCGCAGGTTCAAATCCTGTCATCCCGACGGAAAAGCCCTGATGAGGATTCGCTCCTCATCAGGGCTTCGTCGTTTCCGGCACCCGTCCGGCGCGGTCAGAGCACGCTGACCAGCTGGTCGAGGTCGTCGTTCGGCAGTTCGTCGGCGACGGCGGTGACCGAGATGTTCACGAGTTCGGCCCTGCCCGAGAGGACGTTGAGGAACGCCGTGTCGGCGGCATCCCTGCCGGTGGCGATCCGCACGAGCGTCGAGCGGGGAGCGAGAGCGCTGGCGTCGACCGCCCGCCACGCACCATCCACCCACGCCTCGGCGACGGCGTGGAAGTCCATCGGGTCCAGCCCGGGCGCGTACACGGCCACAGATCTGGCCGGCACCCCTTGTGCGCGAAGCAGCGCCACGCAGAGGTGCGAGTAGTCGCGGCACACGCCGCGGCGGGCGAGGAGGGTCCGCACCGCGCCGTCAGTCGGGAGGGAGGAGCCCGGAATGTAGCTCAGGCGCGTGCCGACCCACGATGACACGGCCGTGAGCAGCTCGGCGGCACCCCGGATGCCGCGGAACTCGGCTGCGGAGGTCTCGGCGAGCGCGTCCGACTCGGCGTATCTGCTGGGACGCAGGTACGTCAGCAGTTCGACGTCGTCGCGTGCCGTCGGCGATGCCGCGCCCTCGATGGTGGCGTCATAGCTCATCACCAGCTGGCCGAGTCCGCTCTGCACCCGATGCAGTCGCGTGGCGTGGACGTCGGTCAGCTCGGCTATCGAGACGGGCGCGCCGTCCAGGGTCGCGGTCACGTGTTCCGTGCTGAAGTCGTAGTCGCCGGCCGCCGCGATCGAGAAGACCAGGTCGGCGGGTTCGGTGATGTTGAGGACGATGGTGCTGCTGACCGTGCGCTGCATTGCCCAAGCCTGCCCTGTACGCGGCGAGAAAGCGAAAGCTTGGGCGAACGCTCAGGTCCAGGCGGTCTCGATCGGGATGTCGTGCCCCAGCACTCTGGAGGCCGCGCGGTGGCCGGAGCACATCGCGGCGGTCACGGTTGCCGGGTCGTCGGTCCACGTCGCCTCACCCGCGAGATGCAGGACACCGCCGATCGGCGTGGCGAGGTCGTCGTGGTCGGCGGTCGTCGATCCGACGGTCATGTAGGCGTATGAGCCGTGCGACCACGGGTCGTCCTGCCAGTCGGTGACATGCACGTGCGTCGGCCGCTCCACGCGATCGCCGTACAGGCGACGCAGCTGCGCAAGCACCGAGTCGACGATCTCCTCCTCGGTCCAGTCGCGGGTGTCGATGGCGGCCGGCCCCGCGGCGAACGTCAGCAGGGTCGGCGTATCGTGCAGCGCCGAGAGGTCGTACCACGAGTGCCACCAGCGGCTCTCGGGGCCCTGCTGCCGGATCGCGTACACGCCGTCGTCCCAGAACTTCGTGGGAAACCGCAGGAACACCTTCTCGAAGGCGTTCATGCTCAGCCGGGCCAGGGCTCCGGCGACCGGCTCGGGCAGGGCCGGCTCGATGACGAAGTCCTCGGACTGGAGCACGCCGACCGGCACCGTGACGATCGCACTGTCGGCGGCGAAAGCGCCATGGTCGGTCGTGACGACGACGCCTTCGGCCGACCACTGCACGCGGGAGACGACATGGATGAGGCGGATGTCGAGCCCCTCGGCGAGTCGCCGGGGGAGTCGGTCGTACCCGCCCGGGAACACCACCTCGTCACCCTCGACGACGTCATCGTCGAGGCCGTGGGCGGCGAGGTCCTCGATCCACACGCCGTACTGCTCCTCGGACCGGTGCTCGAAGTACTCCCGCACGCGCTCGGTCCGCCCAGCGTCCCAGCCCTGCGCGGCGAGCGCCACCTCGGTGACGTCGCGGTACGAGGCGTCCGGAGCGGATGCGGCGACCGCCTCGAGCAGCGCGGCATCGGCGGCGTGGATGTCGGCGATGAACGCCTGGGCTGAGGCATCCGTCAATCGCATCCCATCGGGCCCGTAGTAGGCGATCGGCCGGCTGTCGGGCTGATACCCGCCGACGGTGAACTCGACCGCGGGCATGCCGAACGCCTCGGCCGCGGCGGCGACGGGGGAGTCGTTGATGCCGTGGATCCAGGACGCACCCATGTCGGTGACGAGGCCGAAGCGCCGGTCGGTCGACACGCGCCCGCCGACGCGGTCGCGGGCCTCCAGCACGACCACATCGCGCCCGGCCTCGACGAGCAGCCTGGCCGCGGTGAGCCCCGCCACCCCGGCGCCGACGACGATCGTGTCGAAGTGATCCATGTGCACCGTCCTCCTGCGCGCAGCACCGCGCGCTCCGACGCTATCGCAGCGGTGCGGATGTATCACCGTGCCGTCGGCGTGCTCTGGAGGGTCATCGCACCTGAAAACTCTGGGGGAATCATGCGCCTCGCATACCGCATCATCTCGTTCACCATCTGCGCGCTCGTCGCGCTGCAGGCGGCGTCCCACGCGTGGGCGTCCGCCGGACTCGGCCTCTACATCGCCGAAGGCGGAGTGGTCGACGCGTCGGCCCAGGAGGGCCCGCCGCCGTTCCCCGAGGTCATGGGCTTCATGATCCACGGCATGAACGGCATGTTCGTCATCCCGCTCCTCGCGCTGGCGCTCTTGATCGTCTCGTTCTTCGCCAAGGTTCCGCGCGGCGTCGCGTTCGCGGCCGCCGTGCTCGTGCTCGTCCTGCTGCAGGTGACGCTCGGCCTGCTCGGCCACGGCATCCCGTTCCTCGGATTCCTGCACGGCATGAACGCGCTGCTGCTGTTCGCGGCCGCGCTCATCGCGGGGTTGCGCGCGTCGAAGAACCGGGTGGCCTCCGCCACGGCGGCGACCACCACCACTGCCGGTGCCGCCGTCTAGAACGGCCCCGGCGGCGAGCCGGTGGGCGTGGTTCGCCCGCCGGCTCGCCGTGGTGGTCGCGGCGATCGCGCTTGCCTTCGTCGGCTGGACGTGGTGGTCGAGCATCCTGCCGGGGACGTACTCCGCGATGGACATGGGCGTGCCGGAGTACGGCGGCGGACCCGGGTCGGCCGCGGTGCACGCCGGAACGCACGGCGACTCGGCGGTCGATGCCGATACAACCGCGGCGGCCACCGGATCCGCGGGCGACCCGACGACCAGCGTGACCGACCTCGTCGCCGACCCCGGCCGACCGGTGGACGTCCGCGTCGAGCTGGTCGCTCGCGCGGAACGCATCACACCCGCCGGCGGCGAGCCGTTCGACGGCTTTACGCTGAACGGCCTCTCGCCCGGTCCAGACATCCGCGCGACGCAGGGCGAGCTGATCGAGGTCGTGCTCCGCAACGACGATGTGCCCGACGGCGTCACGTTGCACTGGCACGGCGTCGACGTGCCGGCCGCGATGGACGGTGTCGCCGGCGTCACGCAGGACGCCGTGCGGGCGGGGGAGAGCTTCACATACCGGTTCGTCGCCGAGCAGTCGGGCACGTTCTGGTATCACTCGCACCAGACCTCGCATCCGCAGGTGGTCGGCGGACTGTTCGGCGCGCTGATCCTCGAACCCGCGGCCGAGATCGATGCCACGGCCGACGCGGTCGCGGCGATCCACACGTACCCGGGCGGGCAGCGCACGATCAACGGTGCCACCGGCGATGGGCACGTCCGGGCGGAGGCCGGTGCGACGGTGCGCGTGCGTCTGATAAACACCGACAGCACGCCGACATCGGCGTGGGTGACCGGCGCGACCTTCCGCGTGCTCGCTATCGACGGGGAGGACCTCCACAGTCCGGGCGAGGTGGAGGAGCGGGCGGTCGGGCTCACCGCGGGCGCGCGCGCCGACCTCGAAGTGGTAGTGCCCCGCCGGGGCGCGGTGCGCGTGCAGGTGCCGGGCGCGTCGCTGGTCATCGGACCCGACGGGGCCGAGGCCGACACGTCGTCCGCGCCGGGCGAGACGGTCGACCTCCTCACGTACGGCGAGCCGGCCGACCCGGGCCTGGATCCCGCCGACGCCGATCGCACATTCAGTTACGACATCGGACGACTGCCGGGATTCCTCGACGGGCTGCCGGGCTACTGGTGGACGATCAACGGCGGCATCCTGCCCGCCGTCCCGATGTACATGGTCGACGAAGGCGACACCGTCGTGATGCGCATCGTGAACAACAGCGGCGAGGTGCATCCGATGCATCTGCACGGCCACCACTTGCTCGTGGTGTCGAGGGACGGGCAGCCGTCGACAGGCAGCCCCTGGTGGGTGGACTCCCTGGACGTCGCGCACGGAGAGTCGTACGAGGTGGCGTTCGTCGCCGACAATCCCGGCATCTGGATGGACCACTGCCACAACCTGCCCCACGCGGCGGAGGGCCTGATGACACACCTGGCGTACACCGGCGTCACGACGCCGTTCCGCCTCGGTCGCGACTCGGGAAACGACCCCGAATGAGCCCGATCGACACGGGCACGCACGCGCGGGCCTCGGGACACCGAGGAACGGGCGGACCGCGCTGAGGTCACCGCCGCGCGAGACCGTGAGAGTGTGGTGCCCGTGGCATCGCCGGCTCCGCTCCCGTCGCATGGCCCGGCTCTCGTCATCCGCCAGGAGGAGCGAGCGGATGCCGAGGCCGACCTGGAGCGATCCGTCGAGCTCCTGCGGGCCGTCGCCACAGGCGTGATCGCGCACGATCGCGTGGTGCGGCTGTACGCCCCCGCGGCCACCGTCGCGATGAGCCGGCGCGAGAGCCGCCTGCCCGGCATCGCGACCGCGCGCCGGGCGTCGAGAGCGCTGGGCTTCGCGCCGGTCATCCGTCCCACCGGCGGCCGCGCCGTCGCCTACGACGAGACGTGCATCGTGTTCGACGTGATCGCTCGCGAGGAGGACGGCGCCATCGACCAGGTGCGGTTCTTCCGGCAGATCGGCGAGGCGCTCGCCGCAGCGCTGCGCGGGCTCGGAGTCGACGCACGGGTCGGCGACGTGCCGGGGGAGTACTGCCCGGGCGAGTTCAGCATCAACGCGCGCGGCGCGGTCAAGCTGATCGGCACCTCGCAGCGCGCGGTTCGGGGCGCGCGGCTGCTCAGCGGGATGCTGCCGCTCGCCGGAGTCGAGCGCTTCACCGACGTGCTCCTCGCAGTCAACGCGGCCCTCGGACTGGACTGGGATCCGGCGACCTTCGGCAGCCTCGGCGCCGAGACGGCGGTCATCCCGCGCGCCGCCGCGGAGGACGCGCTGATCGCCGCACTCGCCGGGGGCTGATCGGCTCAGCCGCCGGTGGATCCGAGCGGCTGCGGGATGCCGCCTCCCGCGGGCCGCAGGGTGCGCGCGTAGTCCTCCTTGAGTACGGCGAGGTGGAACCAGGCCTCGACGTTCGCCACGCCGGGGATCGCGCGGATGCGCTCGAGGCTCGCGTACAGGGAGCCCGCGGAGGGCTCCACGAGTGTCGTGACGACGTCGAAGCGCCCGAGGGTGCGCGCGGCGAAGTCCACGCCGCGCCAGGTGCGCAGGGCCTCCGTCACGCGATCGTCCGCCCCGGCGAGATTGAGCCCGACGCCCATGGAGAGCTGCCGGTGCGCGAGGCCGCGGGCCTCGACGGCGCTGATCTTGATGACGCCGCCGGTGACGAGTCGCTGCACCCGCGTCGTCACGGCAGAGGGCGAGAGCCGCACGGCCTCGCCGAGCGCGCGATAACTCGTGCGTCCATCCCGCTGCAGCTGTTCGATGAGCGCGGTGTCGATGGCGTCGATGGTGACGTCGCCGTGGTACTCCGAGACGAAGAACCCCTTGACCACGTCGGTGTAGATGAGCGTGTTGATGTCGGCGACCCCGGGAAGCGCGCGGATCTCGGCCAGCAGGTCGTGCAGGGCCGGCATCGAGCCGAGCCGCACCTCGGTGACGAGGTCGTGGGCCCCGCCGACGGCTGACACCAGCACCGTCTCACTGAGGCCGCGCAGGTGCTGCGCGACGGGCTCGACCCCGCCGCGGGTGCGGATGGACACGTGTGCCAGCACATGCTGCCCCAGGAACACCGGGTCGACGGCGGCAACCACTCGCACCGTGCCGTCGGCCAGCATCGCGTTGAGGCGCCCCGAGACCGCGGCGCGCGACTGACCCAGCCGGCCTGCGAGCGCATGGATGCTGGCCCGGCCGTCGATCTGCAGCTCACGGATCAGCTCTGCGTCGAAATCCATCGCGATCCTCGATTCGGCGATTTTCCCGCGAACGCACGCGGTCGCATGCAGAAGTCGAGTTTAGGTCGCGTTCAGCCGGATGTCACGTGGTGATTTGCGTAGCACCGTGTTCAAAACGCCAGTTGGATGCGTCGATGGCTGGAGTTCTGCCCTTGCCTGCGGCATCCGTCGTCCCTAGCATCGCTCCCATCCCGACACATCCGCAAAGGAGCGGTCATGACAACCACCAGCAGCAGGGCGAGGCGCGCCGGCATCGCCGCGTTCGTGGGGACCACCATCGAGTGGTACGACTTCTACGTCTACGCGACCGCCGCGGCGCTCGTGTTCGGACCGCTGTTCTTCCCGAGCGGCGATCCCCTCGCCGAGACCGCCGCGGCGTTCGCGACCTTCGCGGTGGCGTTCCTCGTCCGTCCGCTCGGCGGCATCATCTTCGGCCACATCGGCGACAAGCTCGGTCGCCGCGTCTCTCTGGTGATCACGCTGCTGCTGATGGGCGTCTCGACGGTGCTCGTCGGTCTGCTTCCGACGTACGAGACGATCGGCATCGTCGCCCCGATCCTGCTGATCCTGCTGCGGGCGATGCAGGGCCTCGCCGTCGGCGGCGAGTGGGGCGGTGCGGTGCTGATGAGCGTCGAGCACGCGCCCGCCGGCAAGAAGACGTTCTACGGCGGCTTCACGCAGCTGGGCAACCCCGCCGGCGCGCTGCTGGCCTCCGGCATCTTCGCGATCATGTCGCGCTTCGGCGACGACTTCATCATGAACGGCGGCTGGCGCATCCCGTTCCTCCTGTCGATCGTGCTCATCGCCGTCGGCTTCTGGGTGCGCTACCGCGTCGAGGAGTCACCGGTGTTCGAGCAGAAGGTCGAGGGCCGCAAGCAGAGTATGCCGCTCGCCTTCGCGCTGCGCGTCAACTGGAAGCCGATCCTCCTCGGCATCGGCCTGCTGCCGATCTCGACCGGCGGCTACTACCTCGCGACGACGTTCGCGACGGCGTACGCGACCGGCGATCAGATCGGCATGAGCTCGCAGCTGATCCTCGACGCCATGACGATCGCGTCGTTCATCGAGTTCGTGGTGACCTTGCCGGTGGCGTGGCTGGGCGACAAGTGGGGCCGCAAGAACGTCATGTACATCGGACTGGTGACGTCGGTGCTGACCTTCGTGCCGTTCATGCTCCTCCTGCCCGGCAAGATCGAGCCGGTCATCTTCCTCATGGCATCGCTGGTGCGTATCGCGATGAGCTTCACCTACGCGCCGATCGCCGCCATCCTGGCGCAGATGTTCCGCCCGCAGGCCCGCTACACCTCCATCGCGCTGTCGTACGGCGTCGGCGCGGCGATCTGGGCCGGCTTCTCGCCCTGGTTCGCGACGCAGCTGATCGCGTGGACGGGCAGCGTCTGGTCGGTGCTCGCGATGTTCACCGGCATGGCCCTTCTCGCCGGGCTCTGCACGTGGCTCGCACCGCAGCACTCCGACGAGGCGCCGGTGACGGACTCGTTCACGCCGCGCACGGACACCACGGCGTCCCGCACCGCCTGAGGGCGGCGCCGCGGCGCCCTTCAACCCCCGTCCGGCACGACCCGACCACTGAGGAAGACATGCGCAAGCTCGCCCCATTCGACCGCCCCGCGCAGCAGACGCCGCGTCTGCTGACGGCGGCCGCGATCCACACCGTCGACGCGCTCGATCGCACGGCGACCGCGATGCTCACCGATCGGGGCCGGATCGTCGCGGTCGGCACGCCGGACGAGGTGCGGGATGCCGCGGCGGCCGCGGGGCTGGACCCCGAAGTGGTCGACCTCGGCGACGCGGTGGTGGTGCCCGGATTCGTCGACGCGCACGCGCACCCGCTCATGTACGGGCAACTCATGACGTGGGTGGACTGCGGGCCCGAGAAGGCTGGCAGCATCCCCGAGATCGTCGCCCTGCTGCGAGCGGCCGCGGTCGACCTGCCGGCGGGGCGGCCCGTGCGCGGGTACGGCTACGAGCACCGCAACCTGGCCGAGCAGCGGCATCCGACCCGGTTCGAGCTCGATGAGGTCGCCGGCGACCGCGAGGTGTACCTCATGAACGCGTCGGGCCACGGCGGTGTGGTGAACTCGTACACGTTCGCGCAGAACGCCGTCGACCGCGACACCCCGAACCCCGAGGGCGGCGAGTACTTCCGGGACGCGGACGGCGAGCTGACCGGCGAGATCTCGGATGCCGCGTGCAACATGCTCACGGGCGTGCACGGCGTGAAGATCGGCCACCACGGCCCGAACTTCCATCTCGCCGACGAGCCGGAGGAGCACCTGCGGCAGCTGGATGCCGCGACGCAGCGCTTCCTCGCCGGGGGAGTGACGACGCTCGGCGACGCGCAGGTGTCGCGGCGCGAGTTCGACATGTACCTGCGGCTCGCCGAGGCCGGGCGCCTGGAGCTGCGGGTCTCGATGTACCTGCTGTCGCACCTGCTCGACGAGGCGCTCGAGATGGGCCTCGTCGGCCAGTTCGGCAACGCGCATCTGAGCTTCGCCGGCATCAAGCTCTACGCCGACGGCACCCTCGGCGGCTGGACGGCGTACTTCCCCGACGGCTACGTCGGCGACCCGTGCCGCACCGGTCAGCTCTACCACGAGCCCGCCGAGTACGCCGAGCTGATCCGCAAGGCGCACGCGACGGGGCTGCAGACGGCCACGCACGCGCAGTCGCCGACCGCGATCGAGATGGTGGTCTCGGCGATCGAGGCGGCGCTCGCCGAGCGGCCCGACGATGACGCGCGCCACCGCATCGAGCACTGCGGGCTGCCGACACCGGAGCAGATCCGGCGGATGGCGGCAGCCGGCATCCGTCCCGTGAACCAGACCCAGCACTACTTCAACTGGGGCGAGGGCGTGGAGCAGGCGATCGGCACGCCGGGGGAGCGGTTCAACCCGCTCGGCGAGTTCGAGGCGGCGGGCGTGCCCTTCACCATCTCGTCGGACGCGCCGGTCGCCGAGCCGATCCCGCTCGAGGCGATCCAGACGGCGGTCACGCGGGTCACCCGCCGCGGACACACTCTCGGGCCGGACGACCTGCGGGTCTCGCCGCGCGCCGCGCTGCGCGCGCACACCATCGAAGGCGCCGTGTCGCTCGGCCGCGAGGACGACCTCGGCTCGCTCGAGGCCGGCAAGTACGCCGACTTCGCGGTGCTCGGCGGCGACCCGCTCGCGGTCGACGCGGCTGCGATCTCGCATATCCCGGTGCTGGAGACCTGGGTCGGCGGCGAGCGCCGGTTCGCGGCATCCTGAGGCGAGGGGGAGACATGCATGTGACTGACACCGACGCACAGGGCCCGCGGGTCGACGACGACATCGCCGCGCAGTACGCCGACACGACCGGCCGGGCGGTGCTCGAGACGGTGCGCAACTACGGCGTGACGGCCGTCTTCGGCATTCCCGGCACGCACAACCTCGAGCTGTACCGGCCGCTCGCCGACCTCGGCATCCGCGCCGTCACCAACAGGCACGAACAGGGATCGGGGTACGGCGCCGACGGGTGGGCGCAGCAGACCGGACTGCCGGGCGTGGTGATCACCACGTCCGGGCCGGGGCTGCAGAACGCGATGAGCGCGATCGGCACGGCGTTCTGCGAGTCGCGGCCGCTCTTGGTGATCTCGCCCGGTGTGGCGCTCGGCGCCGAGTTCCGCGACGTCGGCACGCTCCACGAGACGAAGGACGCCACCGCCATGGTCGGCGCGATCGCGGAGTGGTCACGTCGCGTGACGAGCGGGGCGGATGCCGTCGACGCGGTGCACGACGCGTTCGCGCTGTTCCGCACCGGGCGACCGCGGCCGGTGCACATCGAGATCCCGCTGGACGTTCTCGAGTCTGCGGCGGACGTGCCCGCCGCCGCCCGCGCGGCCCGGCCCGAGCCGGCTCCCGCGCGCGGCGATGCGGCGGCGGTGCGGGCGGCCGCCGCGCTGCTCGCCGGTGCCGAGCGCCCCGTGATCGTCGCCGGCGGCGGCGCGACGCGCGCCGGGCGCGCCGTCACGGCGCTCGCCGAGCGGCTGGGTGCTCCTGTTCTCACGACGCTCAACGGCAAGGCCACGGTGGACGAGCACCATCCGCTGTCGCTGGGATCGAATCTGCGCCTGGAGGCGGCACGGGCGGTCGCCGAGGACGCCGACGTGCTCCTCGTGCTCGGGTCGAAGCTGGGCGAGGCGGAGCTGTGGGCGCCGGCGCTCGCCGCGCGCGGCGCCGTCGTCCGCGTCGACATCTCGGTGGCGCAGCTGCACAAGAACCTCGACGCGGCCGTGGGCATCGTGGGCGACTGCGGCGCGGTCGTCGAGGACCTGCTGGCCGCGCTGCCCGCCACGGGCCGGCCGTCGCGTGACCTCGAGTCGGAGCGCGCCGCGATCGCCGCCGAGACGCGGACCATCCTGCCCGAGACCGTTGCGCTCGCCGAGACGATCGCGGCGGCGCTGCCGCGCGACGCCATCGTGGCCGGCGACTCCTCGCAGATCGTCTACATGGCGCTGGCCAACGTGCTGCGCCAGTCGCGTCCGCACTCGCTCCTGTACACGCCGACCTACGCCACCCTCGGCTATGGCCTTCCCGCTGCGATCGGCGCGCGTGTCGCCCAGCCCGCCGGCGCGGGGCGCCACGTCGTCGCGGTCGTCGGCGACGGCGCGCTCATGTTCTGCGTCAACGAGCTGGCGACGGCGGTCGAGCAGCGCCTCGACCTCACCGTGGTGTGCGTCGACAACGGCGGATACGCCGAGATCAAGCAGAACGAGGTGGACCGCGGCATCCGTCCCATCGGCGTCGATCTCGTGCAGCCCGACTGGGTCGCACTCGCGAACGCGTTCGGGGCGACCGGGCGGCGCGCCGAGACGCCGGACGAGATCGAACCTGCGCTCGTCGCGGCGATCGCGGCCGGCGGCGTGCAGCTGGTGCACCTTCCTCAGACCATCGGCGCCCAGAGCGCCGCCCCCGCCACGCCGAGAGGTGAGTCATGACCGAGCACGACCCGAACCCGCAGCCCCACGAGCCGGTCGGTCCGGTCGACGCCTCGGTGAACCCGCGCTACGCGGGCATCGCGACGTTCGCGCGCCTGCCCCGCATCGAGGACGTGCCGCGTGCCGACGTCGCGATCGTCGGCATCCCGTTCGACACCGGCGTGAGCTACCGGCCCGGCGCACGGTTCGGCCCCTCGCACGTGCGCGAGTCGTCACGGCTGCTGCGCCCGTACAATCCGGCGCAGGACGTGTCGCCGTTCGCCGAGGCGCAGGTCGTCGACGCGGGCGACATCCCGGCGAACCCGTTCGACATCGGCGAGGCGGTCGCCGACATCGAGACCGCGGCGACGGCACTCGGCGCCCGCGTCGACCGCATCGTCAGCGTCGGCGGCGACCACACCATCGCGCTCCCGCTGCTGCGGGCCTTGACGAAGAAGCACGGCCCGGTCGCGGTGCTGCACTTCGACGCGCACCTGGACACGTGGGACACCTACTTCGGCGCGCCCATCACGCATGGCACACCCTTCCGGCGCGCGAGCGAGGAGGGACTGATCGACCTCACCGCGAGCTGCCATGTCGGCACGCGCGGCCCGCTGTACTCCAAGCAGGACCTCGATGACGACGAGCGCCTGGGGTTCTCGATCGTCTCGAGCGTCGACATCGAGGAGCGCGGGGTCGAAGCGGCGATCGAGCGGGTGCGGCGCCGTGTCGGCGATCGGCCGCTGTACATCTCCATCGACATCGACGTGCTCGACCCCGCGCACGCCCCGGGCACCGGAACACCCGAGGCGGGCGGCATGACGAGCCGGGAGCTGCTCCGGATGCTGCGAGCCCTGAGCGATCTCGACGTCGTCGGCGCGGACGTGGTCGAGGTGTCGCCCGCGTACGACCACGCACAGCTGACCGGCATCGCGGCGAGTCACGTCGTCTACGAGCTGGTCACCCTGATGGCGGCCCGGATCGGAGCCGGCCGGCGCGGCGGCACGCAGGGCTAGCGTGCTCGTTCCTCGTCTGCAACCCCCTGCACACGCCGCGGCGCCGGTCACAGGGTGGAAGCACATGCAGAGGAGGGCGCTATGAGCGGCTATGCAGAGGATGCGCGGAACTCGGAGCAGACGATGGGCGTCGGCGACGCGAGGACCGGCGCGACGACAGACGCGACCACGGGTGTGACGCGAGACCCGGCCAGTGGTGTCACGCCCGGTGAGACGCCGAGTGCGATGACAGGCGCGTCGACGGAGGCCCACGAGTACGCCGCGACGACGGATCACGAGCTGATCCGCAGGTGGGCCGAAGATCGGCATGCAACACCGGCGACGGTCGGCGGCGAGGAGGGCGACGGCGTCACCGGCGAGCTCCGTCTGGACTTCGACTTCGGCAACGATCTCGAAGACCTGCGCGAGGTCACCTGGGACGAGTGGTTCCGGGCCTTCGACGAGCGCGGAGTGGAGTTCGTCTACCAGGACACCACGCGCGCCGACGGGTCACGCTCGAACGACTTCCACCTCGAGCAGCGCCGCGCCGTCTGAGCAGCACGGGGCGGTGCGTGCGAGCGCGCCGTCCCTATAGGCGACACTGGGCGAATGGGTTTCACGCGCGCCGAGCTGCAGACGTACCAGGGGCGCAGCATCCCTGATCTGATGCCCGAGTACCCGCGACTCGTGTTCGCGGGGATCAACCCGGGCCTCTGGACCGCGGCGACGGGCGTGCCTTTCGCGTACCCGGGCAATCGCTTCTACCCGGCGCTGGTCGCGGCGGGCATCATTCCGCGGATGCCGCAGATCGACGCCGACGGCATGGCTGAGGCCGACCGCCGGATGATCCTCGACGCGGGCATCGGGATCACGAGCGTCGTACGCCGCGCCACGGCACGGGCCGACGAGCTCAGCCGGGCCGAACTGCGCGAGGGCGCCGAGCGGCTTGCCCGTGACGTCGCCGGATGGCAGGCCCGCGTCGTGGCGATCGCCGGACTCACCGCGTACCGGCAGGGGTTCGCGCGCCCGCGCGCGGTGGCCGGCCGTCAGACGGAGCGCCTGGGCGGCGCCGAGCTCTGGGTCGTTCCCAACCCGAGCGGCCTGAACGCCCACGCCACCGTCGCCACGCTGGCCGCCGCGTATGCCGAACCCGCCCGCGCGGCCGGAGTCATCGCGTGAGCACCGACATCGGTGAGGGCAGGACACCCGAAAGGGCCTCGCGCCCGCGGCCGGGCATCCGCCGCCGTGCGATCGCGGGCGTGCTGCTGATCGCCACCATCGGCGCCGGACTCCTCGTGTACCGTGCACTGCCCGGTACCGCGGCCACCGACATCGCGGGCGACGCGCTGTACGCGGTCGCCGCCTACCTCGCGGTGGTGCTGGTCGCCCCGCGGCTGCCGCCGCTCGTCGTCGGCGGGATCGCGGCAGCCTGGTGCACGGCGGTCGAGCTGTTCCAGCTGACCGGTCTGCCGCTCGTCTGGGGCGCGCAGTTCGCACCCGTTACGCTCGTGCTCGGCACCGTGTTCGATACGCGGGACCTCGTCGTGTATCTCGTGACCATCGCCCTGGCCACAGCGCTCGACGCCGGTCTCCACGCGGTCCGGCACGCCCGCCGCTGAGTGCTCCCGCGAGGGCGCGGTCGGGTGGTTGCGAGCGTGTGTGGTGCGGTGAGCGGGCGGATGCCGCGGCTCAGGGGGCAGCATCCGTCCCGGTGGGTGCGGCGCGGGCGCGTGCGACGACGATCCCGCGCTGCGACGTCGGGAACCGGTCGAGCATCGCGCGCAGCTCTGCCGCGTCGACATCCGCCCCGAACGCCTCGGCGCCCGGCTCGAGCATGATGCCGGCGGAGAGAGGGCCCGCGAGCACGGGGTCGAAACCCAGGTCGTCCACGAGGCGCATGACCGCGGCGACGCCGGCGGGGTCGTCGCCGGCGATCGCGATCGCCTTGCGGCCCGGTGTTCCGGCCGGCCGGGCCTCGTCGTCGAGGTCGCGGTAGCCCATGTGGTTGAACGCCTTCACCACCCGCGAGTCCGGCAGAGAACGCTGCACGGTCTCGCTGGTCGACGTGCGCAGGTCGCCGAAGTCGGACCGGAGGCCGTCGACCTCCCACCAGTAGTTCATGGCATCGATGACGAGGGCGCCCCGCAGCGCTTCGACGGGGAGGGTGTGGTGCTGGGGGAGGGGCAGCGCGAGGACGACCGCATCGGCGTCGCGCGCGACGACGGATGCCGCGGCCGCGGTCGCGCCGGGAGCAGCGGCCGCGAGGGTGGCGGTGATCCGGGCCGGGTCTCCGGATCCGGCGACGAGCACCCGGTATCCCGCGGCGGTCGCGAGGCGCGCGAGCACCAGACCGACACGTCCCGCCCCGATGATGCCCAGGACGCGGATCGTGCGCTCCCCGCCGTCGTCAGTGCTCACCGGCTCAGGCTAACCAAAGGCGCGCGGTTGCGGCATCCGTCATCGCGACCGACCATGGGGGAATGGGGGATGCCGAGACAGACGACCCGGCTGCGGTCGGGCCCGTTCCGCCGCGGGTGGAGTCGCAAGCGCCGCCGACGCGCTCGCGCCGCCCGGTGCGCGTCTGGCTGCTCGCCGCGCTCGCCGCGGTGGTGGTCGCCGGCGGGCTGGCGGCCGTGTGGCTGCTGCAGCCGCCCGTGACCGAGGCATCCGCTCCACCCGTGCCGTCGGCGACGGCCACGGCGACGGCGGATCCCCGCCCGACTCCGACGCCCACGCCGACGCCGACCCCCACACCGACGCCCGCCGGCTTCGCGGCGAACACCGCGTCGTACGACGTGACGACCCTGCCGCAGGTGAACGTGTTCGCCGTCGTCCCGGGGCTGCCCGTCGACGATGCCGCGTTCGCGGGCCCACTGCCCGCGCAGGCGACGGCGCACGGACTCGGCGCGCCGATCTGGGCCGATCCCTCCGGGCAGCCGGTGGCCTACCTGCCGCACGAGTTCCCGTACGGCGGCACCGCCGTGCCCGTCGTCGAGGAGCAGGAGCACTGGGTGAAGGTGCTGCTGACCGGGCGCCAGGCCGTGCCGTCGCAGGGCAACCCCGCGCAGATCAGCGGGTGGCTGCGCAAGAGCGACGTGCAGCTCGCCCCGAGCGACACGAGCGTCGTGGTGAGCATCTCGGGCCGCACGATCGACATCGTCCGCGCCGGGGTGGCCGAGCGGGTCGCGACCGACTTCGCCTGGGGCACGGAGCGCACGCCGACCCCCCTCGGGCGCGCGTTCATCATGACCACCCGGGTCGTGCCCGAATACGGGTACACGCGCGGGCACCCCATCGTGTACCTGTCGGTGCAGTCGCCGACCCTCGACGGCTTCGGCGGGGCGGATGTCGCGGTGACGGCGTTCCACTACCACGACGACCGTTCGGGGCCGATCTCGAACGGGTGTCTCCGCGTCGACCCCACGGCGATCACCAAGCTTTCGGAGTTGCCCCTCGGGACGCCGGTGATCGTCAATCCGTGAGCGGACGGTCCCAGATCGGTGAGAGCGTCGGCACCCCGATCAGACGAACGGTCGCGTGACGTCGATGATTCGGCGCAGGCACAGCTCGACCGCAGCGCCCGCCGCCAGCTCGGTGCGGCTTCCTGCCGTCGGGGTGCCCAGTGCGCTCTGATACTCGGCAAGCGCTTCGCTCGCGCCTCGGAACCGATCGGACGCCGCCGGGTCGCCGAGCGGAGTGGCGACGAGGTCCGCGGATTCCCGGATCGCGTGGGCGAGGCGGTCGCGCACGGCATCGGTCAGCGTGACGTCTGCGGACGCGTGCAGTTCGACCAGCAGGTCGATGAGCTCGCGGGTGAGGAACGCCGTGCGCTCGAGTGCGGCCATGCGGCGCGCGTTCTCCTCACGCTCCTCCTGGTGGCGCCGGCGGCGAGGATTCGCGCGAGCGCTCTCGTCCGCTTCGTCGACCACTTCGGTCACCGCCGACCGCGTGACGCTGAGATCGTCCAGAGCAGCGCGGAAGCGGTCCGGATCCAGCCGGTCGTCCGCCACTGCCTCCGCGGCGTCCCGCAGCAGCGTCGTGACGGCGTCGCGCAGCGCCGAGAGCCGCTCGCTCGCGCGGCGGAGGTACAGCGGAGGCACGACGATGAGATTCACCGCGATGCCCACCACGACGCCGAACGCCGTCGTGCCGAGGTAGGAGATCGAGAAGCCCTCGGGATCGCCACCCGCGGCCAGCAGCACGAAGAGCGCCGCAAGCGCCACCCAGTCGGCGCCGGCGCCGAGCAGCCGCCATCCGCCGAGCAGCACGCCGACGCCGAGCACGACGCCGAGCACGACGCCGCCGGGAACCCCCAGCCGGAGCGCGGCGATGCCGCACAGGCTGAGCGCGATGCCCATCGCGAGTCCCATCAGCACCTGCACGCCCACCTGAGCGGAGCGCGCGATCGTCGGGTGCATGGTCACGAGCGCGCCGAGCGGGGCGTAGTAGGAGTACTGGTCCTCCGTGAACGGGATGAGCGGCGCCAGATACCACGCCAGCACCGCCGCCAAAGAGGTCTTGATCGCCAGCAGCAGGCGTGGCTGATCGGCGAGTCGCGCCGTGTAAGAGACGGCGCGGCGCAGCGGCCGGGTGTGCTCGGCGATGGCGGCCTCCTGAGGTGGGTCGCAGGCAAACGTACTCGCTGCCTCGATCTGCGTACCGGACTTGCGCCCATCAGCGCCCGGAGGTAGCCAGTCGAGTGCGTCGCCGCCCGGCTCGATCCCCACGCGCCGTGGGATGCTGGAGTCGCCCCATACCGCACCTCGGAGGATCCTCATGCAGCAGCGCGCACTCGGCCGCACCGGACGCTCGGTCTCGGCCATCGGCCTCGGCACCTGGCAGCTCGGCGCCGACTGGGGCGCGGTGTCGGAGGAGGACGCGACCGAGGTGCTCGCGGCATCCGCCGACAACGGCGTCACCCTGTTCGACACGGCCGATGTCTACGGCGACGGGCGGAGCGAGTCGATCATCGGCCGGTTCCTCGCCGCACGGCCGGGTCACGGCATCACCGTCGCCACCAAGATGGGCCGGCGCCTGGCGCAGGAGCCCGAGAACTACACGCCCGAGAATTTCCGTGCGTGGACGGACCGCTCGCGCCGCAACCTCGGCGCCGAAACGCTCGATCTCGTGCAGCTGCACTGCCCGCCCACCGCGGTGATCGACGACGAGGCGACCTACGACGCCCTCGACGAGCTCGTCGCGAGCGGTGCGATCGCCGCGTACGGTGTGTCGGTCGAGACGTGCGCACAGGCGCTCGCCGCGATCTCGCGACCGAACGTCACCAACGTGCAGATCATCTTCAACCCGTTCCGGCTCAAGCCGCTCGATGAGGTGCTGCCGGCGGCAGGGCGGGCGGGCGTCGCGGTCTTCGCCCGCGTGCCGCTCGCATCGGGACTCCTGTCGGGCAAGTACACGGCGCAGACGACGTTCGCCGCCGACGACCACCGCACCTACAACCGCCACGGCGAGGCGTTCGACCGCGGCGAGACGTTCTCGGGGGTCGACTTCGAGGCCGGTGTCGCCGACGCGGCCGAGCTCGCGGGCGCCCTGCCCGACGGCGTCACGCTCCCCGCCGCGACCCTCGCGTGGATCGCCGCGCAGCCGGGCGTGACGAGCGTCATCCCCGGCGCGCGCAACGTGCGGCAGGCGTCATCGAACGCCGATGCCGCCGCGCTCCTCGACGGCTCCGGTGCCGACACCGGCTTCGACGTCGCCGCCTTCGACCGAGTGGTCCGCGACGTGTACGACCGCGACCTCCGGGAAGCCATCCACCCGCTCTGGTGAGTTCGGGACGTTTCGTCTCGCTTCGCTCGCTCAACGACCGGATCTAGCGGTCGCACGCGGGCCCGGCCGTTGAGCGAGCGAGGAACGAGCGAGACGAAACGCGCCGGACCCGGCCCATGACGGCTGTGAAGTCACGGGTCGAATCAGCGGCCCGGTCGTTGAGCGAGTGAGGAACGAGCGAGACGAAACGCGCCGGACCCGGCCCATGACGGCTGTGAGGTCGTTCGTCGCGCTTCTCGCTCTCCGTCGCCCTACGGTCTTGCCCGCGCGTCAGGTGCGCTTCAGTTCCCGGCCGTGGACGATCAGCGCGAAGATCACGATGATGTCGAGCAGGATCATGATGAGGGACCACAGGGGCTGCACGGCGAGGAGTCCCAGCTGACTGATGGCGTTGATCGAGACCAGCACGACACCGACGATCCGCGCCCAGGTGGCGCCCCGCAGCACGAAGATGCCGACCAAGACGATGGCGGCGCCGATGATCAGGTGCCACCAGCCCCAGCCCGCCGCATCGAGCAGGATCACGGCTTCATCCGTGAGGAACAGGTACTCGTTCGAAGGCAGCAGGATCGCCGTCAATCCCAGGAGGGCGTCGATCGCGCCCGCGATGATCATGACGATCCCGCCGAACATCACCCATCCGGTCCAGCTCTGCTCTTCCACATCGGTCATGGCGTTCTCCGTTCCCGAAGGCCCGCGCGACTGTGCGTGGGCGGTTGCTCGAATGCTAGATCCGAACCGCCGCCGCGCACAGGAAGACGGATGCCCCGACCCCCGCGTGTCGCGTGGGCCGAGGCACCCGTTCCGGTCGTTGAGCGAGCGAGGAACGAGCGAGACGAAACGCCCAGGGCTTGCGAGAGGGTCTTGCCGCGTTTCGTCTCGCTTCGCTCGCTCAACGACCGAGAGGGTCACGGCAGCGGGTAGTCCACCACGAACTGCGGGGTGCCCGTGTTCGTGTTGTCGGCCTGCCCGCCGATGCCGTTGACGACGTGCTGGACCGTGCCCGCCGACAGGTTCACCGTCATGATGTGGTGCAGCTGCACGCCGGGCGTCTCGGGCACCTCGAACCCGTTCGCCGTCAGGATCGACGGGTTGTTCTGGTTGAACACGTAGACGCCGGCGCCGTCGAGGCGGTGCGTGGTGACGTCGTCTGCGACCTTGTACCCGGGGTAGCCGAGCGTGCCGTTCGGCTGCGTCCAGTCGGCCTGCGTCGGCGGGTCGTACGGCAGCTCGTTCTGGTACAGCACGACGCGGCCGTTCTCGCCGTTCCAGAGCGTGTTGTACGTCTGGAAGTGCTCGACGAAGAGCCCGGTCGCGGTGACGTCGTCGCCGTTGACGATGACGCCGACGGTGCCGGTGTTGGTCGCCCAGCGCTGGTTGTCGCCGTTGACGCCGTCGTTCGGGTCGAAGCCCTCGATCCCGTGGTCGCCGCGCCACACCCACGTGTGGTCGATGAGCACGTTGTCGGCGTTCACCTCGAGCGCGGTGGTCGTCTTGCCGATGTGCGGCCCGCCGACGCGGAAGTACACGTCGCTGAGCGTGATCGGGTTCGCCGGGTCGAGCACCTTGTCGCTGTCGGCCGCGCCGACGCGCAGCAGCACCGGCGAGAGCTCGGTGCCGGCGTCGATGGTGACTCCCGCGACGACGATGCCGTCGGCATCCTTCACCTCCAGCGGAACCGCACCGCCCACGGCTGTGAGCGTCGCGTGGCCGAGGCCGAGCACCACCGTGTTCGCGCGCTTGACCTGGATCGACTGGGCGACGTCGTACACGCCGGGCGTGAGGATCAGGTGCCGGCCACGCGCGAGCGCGTTGTTGATGGCCTTCACCGAGTCGTCGGGCGTCGCGATGAAGAACTCGGTGATCGGGATGCTGCGGCCCGCGGTCTCGCCGTCGGCCCAGGTGACTCCGCGCGAGTCCTGCTGCGCGGCGGGCACCCGCACGTTGTAGCGGCCCTCGTCGTCGACGTACAGGTACGGCTTCTCGCGGCTGAGCGGAGTCTCATCGAGCGTCGTGTACGGCGGGTCGGGGAAGGCCCCGTCGTCGGGTGCGCCGACGACGCCCGAGAACACCTGGTTCCAGACGGCGTTGGACCAGCCGGCCACCTCGCTGTTGCGGATGAGCCACTGCTGCTGCGAGCCGTTGATCACGTTGGGCAGCCGCGAGTCGGCGATGAAGCCGCCGCTCGCGTACTGCGGGCCTGCGGTGCAGTAGTCCATCAGCGACAGGTTGCCGCCCGCGACGTCGAGGCGGCGCATCGACACCGCCTGCGACACGGCCCAGAAGTCCGTGCCGGTGCGGCAGCCGCGGTCCGCCGCCTGGATGTCGATCGACAGGTTCGAGATCGTCCGCCAGAAGTTGACGAGGGCCAGGCAGTTGCCCGTGCCGCCGTCGGCGAGGCAGCGGTTGTAGACCTCCACCGCGCCGTTGATCGTGACGTCCTCGGGCGAGGCGCCGAGGCCCGCGATCTCGGTGTAGTAGCCGACCTTCACCTGCAGCGGATCGGCGGCCGAGCCGTACTCGCCCGGAAGGAAGTACACCGCCTGGCGCTCCGTGCTCATCTCGGCATCGACCTGCTGCGCGTGCAGGGCGTCGAGTTCGGCACGGATGTCGGCGACCGGTGTGTCGGGGGAGTAGATCGTGACGTTGGGGCCGAAGTCCGGGTCGAAGGGATCGACCGTGCGTGGTGGCGCAGCGGTCGCAGGCGCGGCCAGCAGTGCGCTCGCGATGAGCGCGGTGCCGGTAACCACCGCGGCGATGCGCAGGGTTCGCGCGGTTCGCGCGGTGCGTGCGATCGGCGCCGCGGGGCGGGGAACGGGTGCGGGCATGAGAAGTCCTCTCCGTTGAGGGATGACCGCGGCGGATGCCGCTTACTTACCGGACTGTAACCAAACGTGGGAGCGGTCTCAACCACCAATTTCGGGAGAGCGGTTGCTGGATCGTCAGAAGTCGAGGCGCATGACGAGTCGCCGCTTCGTCGGATGAGACACCTCGCGGAAGCCGGCAGCGAGGAACGGGCCGACGGGTCCGACGTTGAGCTCGTCCCACGTGATGTCGGCGCCCCCGGTCAGCAGCGGGTAGCCCTCGACGGCCGATGCGCCGCGAGAACGGGCGTGCTCAGCTGCCGCCGCGACCAGCGGATACGTGAGACCCTCGCGGCGATGACCCTTGCGAACGACCAGGCACGTGATGGCCCAGACGGTCTCGTCGTCGGGGTCTTCGTCACGTCCCTGCCAGGGCACGGGCGACCCCCGCAGGCGTCCGTACACGCCGCGTCGGTCGACCGCGCCCCAGGCGACCGGCTCGTCGTCCTGGTAGGCGACGATGCCGATGGTGTCGGTCGCCCGCGGGTCGTCGCAGTGAGTCTCTGCGCGCAGGATCGCGGCGCGTTCCGATGCGGGCATGTACCACCAGTCGTGGTCTCCGAGGCGCTGGCGCTGACATTGGCAGCGTCCCGCGGCGCCCGTGAGAATCGCCTGCAGGTCATCCCACGACGCCTCGTTCGCGGGAGCGAAACGCAGTCCGCTGCTCATGTCGGCAGAGTAGCGCCGGGCGCCGACAGCCCGGGAGTAGGGTGGCGCTTGTGCCCCTCGCCCCTCGCGTCGCCGTGGTCATTCCGTGCCGGAATGACGCGGCTTACCTCGACGCGTGCCTGACCGCCCTCGCCGCCCAGACCCACCAGGCGGATGTCGTGATCGTCGTCGACAACGCCAGCACGGATGCCTCCGCCGCTGTCGCCCGCGTGCACGACGCCGTCGTCGTGCACGAGTCGTCGATCGGCATCTGGCCTGCGGCAGCGCACGGTTACGACGAGGCGCTGGGCGGTGCCGACATCATCGCGCGGCTCGACGCCGACTCGCGTCCGCACCCCGACTGGGTCGCGAAGCTCGTGCGCGCGTTCGTCTCCGACCCCTCGCTCGGGGTGCTGACCGGTGGCGCGGAGTTCTACGGCGGCACGCCGCTGCAGAACTACCTCGGCGAGCACTGGTACATCGGGGGTGGGCACTACTGGATCAAGAAGTGGCTCGGCATCCCGCTCGTGTTCGGATCGAACTTCGCGATGCGCGCAAGGGTGTGGGAGCGGGTGCGCGAGCAGGTCGATCGCGACAACGCCCGCATCCATGACGACCTCGACCTGACCATCCGCCTGCGGCCTTCCGACGGCGTGCGATACGACCCTCAGCTCCGCATGCCGGTGTCGGCGCGTCCCGTGCAGACCGTGTCGGGTCTGTCGCGACGGGTGTTCAAGGTCGCGTCGACCTTCGCTGTCAGCTGGCCGGAGGGCGCGGCGTGGCGTCGTACCCAGCCTTCGGCAGGCTCCGCATCCTCCGATGAATGGGCTCCCGGCGGCGACGACTGGGCGCCGGGGTACGGACGCTGACGCAGCCGAGTACGCACTGACGCCGCGGTCGAGTACCGCAGCTGACGTCGTCGCACCGGTCTGTGTCATGCGGTGCTCCGAGCGCGGTCGGCGCACACTTGTCAACCCCCAGTCGTCGCGGCTCGGCGCGGTCGTAGCCTTCCATGTGGGAGGGGTGTTCGGCGTTGACGAATCCACCCCGACGCGAGAGAACGGCGACCCGAGGGCGGAGCAACCCGAATACTCCGCCCCCGGGTCGCGTCTCGTGACGTCGCGGAGAAGCGCTCGCGCAGTGGGGTCAGAACGGGGACGTGCCGGCGGCGACGTACACGGCAGCCGCGAGCACGAGCACGTTCACTCCGACCGTGCCCCAGAACGCGCGGCGGAACGACCGCTTGCGGGTCTTGTGGCGGAACAGCTGCTGCGCGACCAGTGCTCCCGGCCAGCCGCCGACGAGTCCCAGCAGGAGCAGCGTCTGCTCCGAGATGCGTGTGGCACCGCGTCGGGCCGCCGACTTGTCGATGCCGTAGGCCGCGAACGCGACGAGGCTCGCGGCGCCATACAGAACGGGCACCCACCACGCGAGGCCGAACACGAGGTACGCGACGGCGAATCCGACGGCGAAGACGAGCAGCGTGATCCAGCTGAGTGCCGGCGGCAGCGGCTTCGAGAGGTCTCGACCCGGCCGGTCAGGCGTCGCGAGGGATGGCCGGGGGCGCGCGTTCGACATGCGCTCGATCTTATGGCGAGGCCCCGGCGTACCGTGTGAGCATGCATGAGCTCACCGAAGAGGCGCTGGTGGCGGCATCCGTCGACGTGGTGTGGCGCGAGTTCACGGTGGCACACCGGCTCGCGGAGTGGTTCTGGCCGTCGCACTTCGAGACCGCCGCGGTCATCGAGTTGCGCGAGCTGGGCCGCTGGGAGGTGCGGTCGCTCGCGGCGGACCTCGCCGTGGAGGCGAAGGTGCTCACGCTCGAGCCGCCGCGCGCCCTGCGGCTCTCCTGGCGGTGGGAGGGGGAGGAGCACGCGACCGACGTCGAGATCGAACTGCAATCGGCAGCGGAGGCCGCGACCCGTGTGATCGTGCGCCAGTCGGGCTTCGCGAGCGCCGAGGAGCGGGATCAGCACGTCGACGGCTGGTCGACCTGCCTGCAACGCCTGGTGGACCGGCATGGTGGGGCTCCGGGCGAGCACCTGTGACCCATGCCGCAGGCCGCGCGTGCCCGCCCGAGGGTGGAGTCGGCTGAGGGCTGCCCTGTGCGCCGACCATGCAAAGCGATAACAAGGTTCAGTCTTAGTATCAGTTACTGACTTATATGATGATAATCTGGCGGTGTGACTGCAGATGCTCGACCGCGAGAGGGCCAGACGCCGATCGAGGTCGCTCCTGTGCAGTGGCAACGCCACGACTGGCGGCCGCGTGCTCCTGAGATCTTCTCGAAGACTGAGGTTGCTCGTCAGACCGGGGTCTACGAATCGGCCGTCACGGGATCGCTCGCGTTGTGGTCTCCTCGGGTGGGCGCAGAAGATGCCGCCGACTTCGAGGACGCGACGCTGGCCATCCACGAGTTCGATCGATACGCACTTGGGCGGCTGGGTTCGAGCGACCCGGCGTTCGCGCCGATGTCGGCGATTCTGCTGCGGACCGAGAGCGCCTCGAGCAGTCAGATCGAACAGCTCACGACATCCGCGAAACAGCTGGCGCTCGCCGAGATCGACGAGGGCGACAAAGCGAACGCGCTGACGGTCGTCGGCAACGTCCGCTCGATGGAAGCCGCGCTGCGCCTGGCCGACAAGCTCGATGAGGCCAGTGTGCTCACCATGCATCGCGAGCTGATGTCGAAGCAGGTCGGCATGGAACAGGAGGCAGGGCGCTTCCGGCGTGAACTGGTGTGGATCGGGGGGCGGGACAATGCCGGCCCGATCGGCGCCGACTTCATCGCCCCTCAGCACGACCTCGTACCCTCCGCCGTGCGCGATGTTCTCGCATTCGCGCAGCGCGCCGACGTGCCGATCCTCGCGCAGATCGCCGTGGCCCACGCGCAATTCGAGACCATTCACCCGTTCGTGGACGGCAATGGCCGGACGGGACGAGCGCTGGCGCAGGCGATGCTCCGTGCGAAGGGACTGTCGGCGCATACGACGATCCCGATCTCGGCCGGCCTGCTCACGGACCTCTCCGGATACTTCCGCGCCCTCACCGCCTTTCGTGACGGAGACGCCGGCCCGATCATCCGGCGATTCGCCGACGCATCCCGTTTCGCCGCGGCCACCGGCCGCGTGCTCGTCGACGGCCTGGTGGACCAGGTGGCGTCGTCACGCGAGAAGCTCGCGGGTGTGCGTGCCGATTCCACGGTGTGGAGAGTGCTCCCGCGACTTGTGGGCCAGCCGATTGTGAACACCAAGTACCTGGTGTCGGCCTTGGGGATCAGCCGTCTTGCGGCGCTGCGCGCGGTCGACACCCTCGTCGAGCGGGGTGTGGTGAGTGAGCGCACCGGGCGTGCTCGCAACCGCATCTGGCAGCACGACGGCGTCCTCGGCGTGCTCGATGAGTACGCCGCGACGATTCGACGCAGCATGCACCGCTGAAGAGGCCGAGCTCGGGCGGCGAAGTACTGGCCCCTGCTCGTCGGTGGCCGGCGCTAACGTCGGAGCGTGATCATCGAGTTCGACAGCGACGTGTTCCGCTGGGCGGCGAGGGAGGACTCCTCCTGGTTCTTCACCGCCGTTCCGCCCGAGCTGGGCGCGGAGATCCGCGAGATTCCGCGGCCGTATCGGGGGTTCGGGTCGGTTCGCGTTCGCGCGCGTGTCGGTGGCAGCGAGTGGACCACGTCGATCTTCCCGCTGGCGGAGACGGATTCGTACGTGCTGCCGCTCAAGAAGGCGGTGAGGGATGCCGAGCAGCTCGTTGACGGCGGCCCGGTGACCGTCCGACTCGAGGTGCTCGACGGCTGAGTTCGGCCGCGTGCGCTCACCCGCAGCGTGCGAGCGTCTGCCGTGATACTGCCAGTTCCATCGGTCCGGTAAGTTGGGCCCCGGCGAGAATCATTCTGCTGGGGAGCATGATGTCGGACGGGTCTCAGGGGGGACCACCGCCGGGCTGGTACAGGGACGCATCGCGCGCCGACCGCCTGCGGTGGTGGGACGGTGCTGCCTGGACGGAGGACTTCCGTCCGGCAATGACGGATGCCGCAGCCGCCGTCGAGGGTCTGCCCGATCACGCTGGGCCCGATTCGGTTGGGCCCGATTCGGTTGTGCCTGATTCCCTCGCGACGCCGACCGCGCCGCCGACAAGGCGGGTGCGGCGCGGCGCTTCGCAGACTGCCGCGGTGACGACGGACGCTGCGGACGCGGGCACGGGTACGGCGGATGCCGCTGGAGTACCCGCGGACGCTGCCGCGGATGCGGATGCGGATGCGGATGCGGAGACGGGTACGGCGGATGCCGCCGCAGCGCCGGCGAACGCTGCGGCGACGGCGGAGGCCGCCCCGGTGCGGGCGGAGGCTGGGACGGAGCGCGAGGCGGTGGTGCCGACGAGCGACGCGGACCAGGGGGTGCCATACCGACGCGACGGCCGGATGCACCCGGCCGCCAGTGAGGCGGAGCCGACCCTCGCGGGCGAGGCGGTCGACGTCGTCGAGGCGGGCCCGGGGGAGTCGGGGCGCGCGCATGAGCGTGGCACGAACGACGTCGCGCCGGGCGCCGAGGATCGTCCTGCTGCCCACGCCTGGCCCGCTCCCTCGTCGTTGGCTCTTCCCGCCGGTGCGGGCGAGCCGTCTGACGGCGCGCCTGACGCTGCGATGCCGGCATCCGCATCTCCTCCGACTGACGCTCCTCTTGCGGCATCCGAATCTCCGTCATCCGGCGCACCGGCGGCGGAGCCGCACGCGGCGAGCGTCGGACCCATCCCTGACCAGATCGTGCCGCGCCGGCCGCCGCCGGCGGTGGAGCGCCCGCCGACGCCGATCGTTTATCAGCCGGTCGCGAGTTCGTACATCGGCGCGATGCGGCCGCCGCTTCCCGAGGCGACTCCGCGGAACGTGCCGGCGATCGCGTCGATCGTGCTGCTGGCGCTGGCCGTGATCGGCGGGCTGGCAGTCGTGATGTGGCTGGCGGGCTGGGATCAGACGATCGCCGGGCTGGTGAGTCTGGTGAGCGTCGCGTTCGCTGCGGGTGCGTTCTTCCTCGCGGTCGGCGGGCTGATCGTGGCGGGCCAGCGGCGCACCGGCAAGGTGATGTCGGCGGTGGCCCTCGCGGTGTCCGTCGTGCTCGTCGCCTGGCTCGTGATCGTCGCCACGGAGCAGGCGCTCGCGATTCTCGCTTGACGGCCCGCCGCGTCCCGCCTGCGGCGATCGCTCGTCGAGGCGCCACGGGACGTCGATATCGCCGTACGCTGTGTGTGTTCGAAGGGAGGACCCGAGTGTTGATTCCCCGCGAGGATCCGTCCGCCCCTCATGTGCCCGAGCCTGGTGAGTCGAGCATTCCTGAGCTCGAGGACGACGAGACCATCCCACCTCGCCCGGAAGAGGAGATCGCTGACCTCAACCGTGCGCAGCCCGACGTCGAAGACCACGGCCATCCCGCATGACCCGCGAGGTCGTCCGTGTGGGCGACAACGTCGACATGGAGCGCGCGCTCGCGACCGCTGCCCTACCGCGTAGCGCCGGCCGCACTTGAGACCTCACCCGACAGCGCGTGGGCGCGGCGGTCGGCGTTCTCTTACCAGGGCGCAGGCTCGATGGGCAGGTCGAGCGCGGTGGGTGTGACCCACCAGGTCGCACCCGTCATCTCGTCGCGGTAGAGCGTCCATCTGCTCTTGGACTTGATGACATGGTGTGGCTCGCAGAGCGGCCCGAGGTTGGTGTCGGCTGTCGCTCCGCCGTATTGCCAATCGATTCGATGATCGATGTCGCAGGTCCGAGCGGGGCGAGTGCACCCCGGGCCGATGCAGACGGGGTCGCGCACGCCGAGCCATCTTCGCAGCGCCTTCGGGACGCGGTAGGTGGTGCGGTCGACGTCGAGGACGGTGCCGCTGATCGGGTGGGTAAGGATCCGCACCCAGCTGGTGGCCTCTCCGGCGAGCCGGCGGGCCGTCTCGCTGTCGATGGGGCCGTAGCCGTCGAGCGTGGCGGGCTCGTCGTCGAGGCCGAGCAGCGTCATCACGGGGACGGTGATCGCGACGGATGGCCGGCGACGACGTGTCTCCGCCTCGTCGATCGTTCCGGTCGTCATCAGATCGAGCAGCACGTCGGCGCGGAGTTGCGCAAGCGTGCGCTCCTCGCCCGGCTGCGCTCGCAGATGCCGGGCTTGGGCGTCGGCGCGATCGTGTGCGGCGAGGACCTTTTCGACGGGCCCGAACACGGTGAGCGTCGCCATGCCGTCATGGTCTGCCTGGAACCACGCGTTGCGATCTTCGGCTGCCCGCTGGTGGCGCAGCTCGACAGACTCAGGGTGGACGCGCTCGCGCGCGACGCGCGCGCGCACTCGGAACTTGCCGGGCGAGAGCGTCCGCGCCGCCGTCGCGACGGCCTCGTCGAACCGCGCCCATGCCTCGGGGGCGTCGTCGGGAAACGATGCCGCCTGCTGCGCCACGGTCGTCGCGTTCTGAGCGGACACGAGTCCGGCACGGAAAGCGTTCCAGACCCGCGGGCATCGTTCGCGCAGGGTGTCGGCGTGCGAGGCCCGCGTGCGCACGGCGAACTCCGACATCCCCAGCCGCACTGCTATGTCGAGCGCCGCCGCGCGGACAGCGATGTTCCGCCGCTCCGCGCGAACCTTGACGGCCGGACGGCCCTGAGGGTCGCGCCAGGCCGGATCCTGAGTCGGATCGGGCCCAACCCACGGGTCAGGGCAGGCCGCGGCATCCGTCATTATCGTCGCGATGGCGGCGTACTCGTCGGCGATCAGCACTCGAGCGCGAATGCTGAGGCCTTCGAGCGCGGTGACCGCGACGGTATGCGCTTCGCCGCTGCTTTCGAGCGCGGCCACCGCGACATCGGGGTGAGTCAGCTCATCGTCCGACGAGTCATCCGCCGGCAGGAAGTAGGGGTCGGCAAGGTCAGCGCGCCACTCCAGATCGGCTTCCATGTTCGCTGAGATGCTCACATATCAACACTATCCAAGTTCACAGACATTCGAAAGTAAATACGATAACGGTCGATGGGCACAGGATACAGCGTCGACTGGTCAGATCGGATCGCTGGCGTTGATCACGGCAAGAGTCAGGAGCGCGCCAACCAACGACGGGAGCACAGGGTCGACGGTGACGGAGAACAGGTCACCCACTCGAGGAAAGGCAGGCGCATCGCCTGATCCATTCGCGTCGGGCAGCCAGATCGTGATCGCGATTCCCCCCCACATCGAGCGCGGCGACAAGACCGGCCCCAAGGAGTTTGACCCCGCGTCTGGTCGCTCGCCGATAGACATCGGATCGCAACAGGTCGCGCGCACGAGATACGAATATCCGCTGCTTCGTCGGTTGCTTCGCCACGCGCGCGTGGTAGGGGAGCGCAACGACATCATCGGCGGGGGAACGGATGCCGCCGGCTGCAGTTCCCCAGCGCGGTCGCGGTCGCGGCGAGCGGATGTGGCCGCGCGGCCGTTCCTGTGCTCAAGAAACGCTCAGGGATCCGCGGGATCCGACCGGATCGCTCGGGTCGGCGCCGGGCTCACCATAGAATCCGGCGAATGGGGACCGATACATCGGTGGGGACCGATCAACTCAAGGGTGCGTTCGGCTTGCCGCGCACGGCCGACGGCGCGGTCGATGCGCGTGAACTGCTCATGCGCATCGGGCGCGGCGCGCCGGCGTTCATCGCGCTGTGGGGCTTGTTCTGGCTGACCGGCCGGGGGATCGCCACTGAGCGGCTCGACGTCGGGCTGGCGGTTGCGACCGCGATCCCGCTATGGGTCGCATCTCACGCGTGGCGTCTGCCGTGGTGGTTGCATGCCGGTGCGGCATCCTTCCCGCTGTCGATCGCGATCGTCGCCCTCGCGCACGGGGACGCGACGGGAACCGTTCGAGGGTCGAAGCTCGCGTACGGAGCGATCCTGTTCCTCGCGATCGCCGCATGGGCGCGTACGGCGCGGCGCCGGATGATTGTCGGACTACTCGTCGCCGGACTTGGCGCAGGCGCATTCGTGCTGTCGTGGTCGGCGTGGATGACCGTCCAGCCGAGGCCGTGGAACCTCATGAAGGGCACGCTCGACTGGCACAACCAGTTCGCCATGGAGATGATTTTCGGACTTGCGGCCGGCATCTTCGTCGCGGTGCTCGGCCGAGGTGTCTGGTCGATCTTCGCCGCCCTCTGCGCTGCGATCTGCGGTGCCGGCGTGGTGCTGTCCGGTTCGCGGTACGGTTTCGCACTCGCGTGCGGAGTGGTGGTTGCCGCGCTGGCGGCTGCGCTCATCGTCGGGCTTCGCGAGAAACAGAGGTCGCCTGTCGTTCGATGGTTGCTCGTCATCGCGGGGGTGGTGTTGCTGCCGCTGATCCTGCGGAGTCCGCTTTTCTTCCCAGGTACTTCGGCCGGGCTCAACCCGCTCGGCACCATGACGCAGCGTGGTGGGTTTCACTCTCTCGGCGGCGCTCGCATCGACTGGTGGATCGCGGCATGGCGCATCGGCGCGGATCACCCGCTGACCGGCACGGGACTGCTGACGTTCGCCGATGAGGCGGTCTGCTACGACGCCGTCGCGCAATGGCACCCCCACAACGAGTGGGCCTACGCGTGGGCCGAAGGTGGAATCGTCGGGCTCCTGCCGATGCTGCTGCTCGTGGTGGGCGTCGTGGTGCTGGTCGTGCGGTCATTGCGACCGATGCCAGACGCCCCGGCGCTGCGCGCCGATCCGATGCGATGGGGGGCCGTTGCCGCGACGGTCGCAGCCGTGGGACACCTCGTAGTCGAGTACGACCTGTACTACACGATGCTCGTGGGGCTGATGGCGACGGTCGGAGGGACGGCAGTGGCGCCGGTCGCAGCGCTGGCGAGGCGGAGCAGTCGGGCATTGACGGTCGTTGCGTGGACGGGAGTGGCGAGTGCGGTTGTCGTGGTCCTCCTGGCGATAGTGGGCGATCCGTCGTTCACGACATGGCCGTGGCCGGTTGCCGAAGGCTACTCCCATTCCTGCATCGGATCATCACGGACCACTTGAGCCAAACCTTGCAAAATCGTGAGCGTCTTCGCGATGCATGCATGAGCATGTTCCAGCATGATTGTCGGCGGGGAGGGGCATCGCGGTTCAAGCCGCGGTTCTTCATCCGGCCCTGACGGGTCCGGACATGCAAGCGACTGGGATAATCGCCGTGCGTGTGTGGCTGGTCACGTTCTGGGCACTCAACGGAAACTGACACTGGGGAGACCGCACATGCGTGCATCCATCAAGAACTACCTCGAGGCCGCGAAGCGTCGCGAGGAAGACGGCGAGAAGGGCTTCTCGCTCATCGAGCTCATCATCGTCGTTGTGATCCTCGGCATCCTCGTCGCGATCGCTGTGCCGATCTTCTTCAACATCCAGGACACAGCAGCACAGAACGCCGTCGACGCTGCTGCGGCCAACGGCGCCACTGCGGTTGCTGCAAAGCTGGCCAACCCGGATGACACGGCTACCGTGGAAGCCGCGGCCGCCTCTGGTGGGACGCCAGGCAAGATCACGGTGACCCCCGTCACAGGCAAGAACACTGAGGTCTCGAACGTCTGCGTCAACGCGACTGACGGTGACGGCCATGCGGCCGTCGCAGGCCCTGGGTGCACGGGCGTTAGCGCTACTCCGTAAGGCCCAATTCCACTGGCACGAGGGCCGGGGACGATTCCCTGGCCCTCGTGGCATGATGTCCGTGGGGATTCTGCCACTTGGGGAGGTGAGCGGATGAGGGGTCGTAGCGAGGACGCTGCGGGGTTCAGCCTTGTCGAAGTCGTGATTGCGATGTTCATACTGGGAGTCATCGCGATCGCGCTGTTGCCTGCACTCATCAACGGCATCCAGTACTCGTCGCAGCAATCGACGGTGGCAACGGCGACTCGTCAACTCAACGCGATCGTCGAAGACGTGCGACAGGGTCAGCCCACATGCGATGACCTGGTCGACGCGAGTGCGACACAGATCTTCCAGGACGGTGCAGGGCGGGACTTCACTACCGCCGGCTCCTCGGGCGACTGCACCTCGTGCCCGATCGATGGTGGCGCTGCCATCTCGCTCGACCTGACGGCGGAGCAGGGCGGGCGGACGCTCGCGACCGTCTCTGCGCTGGTCTATGTCCAGGGTGCCAAGGCGGCAACAGCATGCTCCCCGTAGAAGATGGACGGCTCAACGACCGCGGGCTCGGGCTCATCGAACTGATCGTGGCGATCCTCGTATCGACGATCGTGCTCGCCGGCATCGCAACCGTGTTGATCAACTCGTGGCTGACGCAGAATGATGTGCTATCCACCAGCGAGGCGACGAACCGCGGCCAACTGGTCAGTTCAGCCATCGAGCGCGCGGTGCGGAACGCGACGGAGTTCAAGACGCAGGACGGCGATACCCAACTGTGGGTGCACACCGTCTACGACGACCCGACGGGCGCTGATCCACGTACGTGCCAGGCATTCGATCTCGGTGAAGGGAAGGCGCAGATGAAGCGTGCTGCCACTGACCTGGCTGCGGCCTCGCCGAGTGTTTGGATCGACGACTCCCAACAACGGTGGGTCGTCGAAGTGGAGCCAGCCGACGGACTGCCAATGTTCCAGAAGGACGGACAGGTCCTCACGTATACGTTCGAGATCGCCACGGATTCAGCGCCGGTGCGGTTTCAAGGCGAAGTGTCGATGCGCGTCGGAGGGACCGGAGGGACACCATGCTGGCCTTAATTCAGCGGATGCGGCACCACAATCGCGACGACAGCGGGGCTGTCCTAGTGACGGTGGTTGTCGTCATGCTGGTTGGCTTCGTCATCGCGGTGACGATTGCTGCGAGCGTGTTCTTCACCATCGGAGCGAACCAGGGGAACAAGAGCAGCACTCAGGCATTCATCGCCGCAGAGTCCGGCCGCGACGCGATCATCGCGGCAGTTTCGGACCCCGCCGCGTGCAGTTCGCTGGAAAAGACAGCCGACATGAAGTCGTTCCGCGCGTACAACCTGGAATCAGAATCAGGTTACGACGCAACGAAACCAACGTACGATGTGACGGCCCAGACTGGCCAGGACCTCGCGTCGCTGTCGGCTGCGTGCCCGGACGCGACCACGACAGTAATCCAGGTGACGTCTACTGGATCCGGAGCGGACTCATCGTCGACCACGATCGAATCGGACTACGCCTGGTTGGTGACGCAGAAGCAACCCGGTGGGGTCATGACCTACTTCTCTGGCGAATTCAAGGCAACAAAGGCTGATTACAAGGGCGACCTTGTTATTCGGCCGGACCCCGACACAGGTATCGGCAACTTCGACTGCAACAGTGGTGGCGGTACGACTATTGACGGCAATCTGTGGGTGCTCGCCGGATATGTAGACCTCAATAACGACTGCACAATTACCGGAACCATCTTTGCGAGCGGCAGGGTGACGATCGCTTCAGCGAAGTCCACAATCGGTGGAGATATTCGTGCTGTGGGCGATGTCAGCATCACCGCGAACGATTCGAGTGTTGCAGGCAACGTGTACACCGATGGCACTTTCACCATCGGGAAGAATGCCGCTGGTATCGGCGGCAAGTATGAGTCCGGCGGAATCTCCACGATCGACAAGCCCGCGCAAGTCGGCAATCTCACTCAATCGGTTCAGAGATGCGCAACCACTCCTGACCCCGCAACACCGGGTCTGTGCATTAGCGACACTCCCGGCACCACGATGATCGACCCGTCACTGGCTCAAGTCCTGCTCATGACTCAGTGGATGGACATCTCAGCCAGCAGGAACAGCTGGGGCAGCGACGTCTATTGGCTTCCGGCTGCTCCCTGCGATGGGACAGACGTCCGTCCGGCCGCGATGGCCGCGATCGACCCCACATACACAAAGGTCGGGGTCGACTACACGAGCTGCACGGGTGATGTGACTATCAAGCTCGGAAACGGTGCGATCACGCGGGATGTGGTGTTCCTCGTCAAGCCGACTGTCAACATGGACATCGACATCGACACAATTACTACGACGGCAACGCCGCCCGACACACCGCAGTTGGTTTTCATCCACGGGGACGCGGGACCACTGACCAATCACATACCTCAGTGCGGCGTTACGCCGTCCGCGAGCGATTCGATCGACATCGCAACGGCAACGGACGTCCGCATGATGATGTACACGCCGTGCGGGATCGGGATGGCCAATCACACCGAGTTCACCGGACAGTACTACTCGAACGATGACGGCAACGTCCGCTGGGTGCAGCCGGTATTCAAATGTGCAGACATGACATGGGGCCCGATCGATCTGGGGTGCGCTGTGGTCGCTGAGGCCGCAACGGGTGGGGGAACTCCTCCGCCTCCGACGCTGAGTCTCGGACCGCTCACTCGGCAGATCGAGAATCCGGCGCCGTGACGGCATTCATCACCTTCCTCGTCGTCGTCTCTGGGATCTTCGGCCTCCTCATCGGGTCGTTCCTCAACGTCGTCGCCTACCGCGTGCCGGCGAAGATCTCGCTGATGCGAGAGAGCCGCTGCCCGCACTGCGACGCGGTCATCAAGCCGTGGCACAACGTCCCGGTGATCGGATGGCTCGCCCTACGCGGCAAATGCGCGAACTGCAAAGCGCCGATCGCGGCGCGCTATCCGATCGTCGAAGCCTTGACGGCAATCGCATTCGCGGTCGTCACGTGGTGGGGGCTCGCGGTCTACCAGGGGCTCCTCGGGTCGACGCTGCCGACATACCTCGAATCACCCGCGTGGGACGGCATCGTGTACCCCGCCGATGTCTGGGCCGCCGCCCTGGTCATCGTCGCATTCCTGTACTTCGCGGCGATCTCGATCGTGCTCACGCTCATCGACCTCGACACGCACCGGCTGCCGAACAGCATCGTGCTGCCGAGCTACCTCGTGGCCGGCATCCTGTTCACCGTCGCGGCCTGGCTCAGCAACCAGTGGGAGCTGCTGCTGCGCGCGGCGATCGGGATGGTCGTGATGTACGCGTTCTACGCACTCCTGCGATTCGCCCGACCGGGCGGGATGGGCGGGGGAGACGTCAAGCTCGCCGGAGTCATCGGCATCTATCTCGGCTGGCTGGGTTGGGGAGCCCTTGCCATCGGCGCGTTCGCCGCGTTCCTCTATGGGGGAGTGTTCGGCATCGCACTGCTGCTGCTGCGCCGCGCGGGGCGCAAGACCGCCATCCCGTTCGGCCCGTGGATGATCCTCGGCGCCTGGACCGGAGTGTTCGCCGGCGAAGCCGTCGGCCGGTGGTACGTGAATCTTTTCGTCGGCGCCTGAGCGTCGACGGTCTTGGGGAAGGGAAAATCATGGCGAAGACGATCGTGGGGCTGGAGGTGACCGAAGAGAGCGTGCGCGCTGCAGAGCTCTCACTCGGTCGCAAACCCCAGCTCATCGCATACGGCGAGGTGCCGTTGCCACCCGATGCCGCGAAGGACTCGGAGGTGCTCGACGCGGGCGCCGTCGCCGTCGCGCTCCGGCAGCTGTGGACCGGCGCGAGATTCAAGAGCAAGGATGCCGTGCTCGGCGTCGCCAGCCGCCGCATCCTGGTGCGCGAATACACGACGCAGGCGATGCGACCCGACCTGCTGCGCGAGGCCCTGCCCTACCAGGTACAAGACCTGCTGCCGGTGCCCGCGAGCCAGGCGGTGCTCGACTTCTTCCCGCTCGCCCAGAACGGCGACCAGGTGTCGGGCCTGCTCGTCGCCGCGGTGTCGGAGAGCATCGAGCAGATCATCTCGACGCTCGCCAAAGTGAAGGTGCGTGCCCAGGCCGTCGACCTCGCCGCCTTCGGACTCGCCCGCGCCACGGCCTCGCTCGCCGCACCGGACGAGATCGTCGCGACCATCAACATCGGCGACCACACCACGCAGGTCGTGATCTCGCGCGGCGGCGTGCCGCTGTTCGTGCGCCTGCTGCCCATCGACGTCGCAACCGCCGCCGCCCTCCGGCACAGCGCCGAGGTCGCCCAACCCGAGCTCGAGCTCGCCGCCGCGACCGGCAACGGACATGGCAGCGTCGCCGCAGCGGCCGCTCCCGGCCGTACGCGCGGCGCGCTGCGCGCGGCGACCCCGCCCGGAGCTTCCGACCTTGCGGCGCGTGTGCGCAGCACCCTGGCCTTCTTCGGCAGCCGCTCGGGCGCCGCGCCCCTGACGCGGGTGTTCGTGACCGGCGCCGGCGCGGCGGTCGAAGGCGTGATGGCGGCGCTCACCGCAGCCATCGACACGCCGATGACCATCGTGTCGGCCGGCGACGTCGTCTCGGTCGTGACGCTGCCCCCCGCCGGCGACGTCTCGCTGAACCTCGTCGGCACCATCGGCATCGCACTCGGGGAGGCCCGCCGATGACCGCCGTTCCTGTCGCCGTTCCGGTCGCCGTTCTCGCTCCCGCGCCGTTCTCGGGAGCACCCCGCGTCAACCTCATGCCGCGCAGCGAGGTCGTTCGCCGTGAACGCGACAAGCTCGTGCGCCTCTGGGTGTGGATCGTGCTCGGCGCCATCCTCGTCGCGTGCCTCATCATCGCCGGCGCCTTCGCGTTCAAGTTCCTCGCCGACCAGCGCCTCGCCGCCGAGCAGGCGGAGACCAACGCGCTCCTCGTCGAGATCTCCGCGCTCTCCGAGGTCAGCCAGGCGCTCGCGACCGAGTCGGAACTCACGGACTACCGCACCGAGGCCATGGCCGCCGACCTCGCCTGGACGCCCGTGGTCGCCAAGATCTCCGGCATCCTGCCCCAAGAGACCACGCTGACGGGCTTCGACTTCACCGTCGGCGGCGCCGCCCAAGGCGACGACCCGACCGCCGAGCAGGGCATCGTGGGCACGGTCACCATCGACAGCCCCACGCCGCTCGATATCGTCGCGATCATCCGGTCGCTCCGCGGCGTCGAGGGCGTGCTCTACGCCGACGGCCAGTCGGTGACGTCGAGCCAGGTCTCGTCGGATCGCTTCGCGTACCTGCTCAACGTCGAGTTCGACCAGACCGTGTACTCGAACCAGTACGCGGCAGAAGAAGGGAGCGAGTGATGCCCAAGCAGCTCGTCACCGCGCTCGGACTCATCGTCTCGCTGGGCGTCATCGCGCTCGGCGTGTTCCTCGTCGCCCTGCCACTGTACTTCCAGGCGGTCGGCGTCGACGCGCAGACCGCGACCGTCGCGAACACCAACGCGATCTACCAGGCCCAGGTCGACCACCTGAACGAGGAAGAGCAGAACCTCGGCCAGATCAACGCGGACGTCGCCGGACTGCGCTCGCAGATTCCCGCGACCGGACAGCTCGACGACGTCTTCGAGGTCGTCGCACGCGCGGCCGAGGCATCCGGGGTCTCCCTCACCGCGATCACCGCCGGCGAGCAGGTCGCGTTCACGGCCCGCACCGGCGCCACCGAAGGCGACGCGGCTGCGGTCGCGCCGGCTCCCGCCCCGACGCCGGCGGCGACAGAGGGCGCGACCGACACGACAGCCGGAACGACGGATGCCGCAGCCCCCGTCGACCCGGTCGTCAACGCCGGGCGACAGCAGGTCGATTTCGTGATCAGCGCCACCGCGACCGACATGGCGCAGGCGACCGCGTTCCTCGACGCGCTGCGCGCCGGACCGCGCCTGCTCAACAGCATCACGGCGACCACGACGCAGAGCGGCGAGGGCACGTTCGACGTGCAGATCTCGGCGCTGACCTTCGTGGACGCGGAAGGGTGACGGCCATGGAAGAGCTCGACTTCGAGACGCTCCTTGCACGCGGCGCGCGCCACCGCGCGTCGGACGTGCACATCACCGCTGGCGCGCCGCCCCTGCTGCGCGTCGACGGCGACCTTGTGCCCGTGCCCGGATACCCCGACGCGCTGTCGGAGGAGTGGGTGGAGCGCACGGCGTTCGAGCTCATGGGCGACGGTCAGCGCCAGGAGTTCCTCGAGCACGGCGAGGTCGACCTCGCCCACGCCACGGCGGGCATCGGACGCTTCCGCACGAACGTGTATCGCCAGCTCGGGTCGATCGCGATCGCGCTGCGCTACATCCCCGACCGGGTGTACACGCTCGAGGAACTCGGCGCCCCGCCGATCGCGCGCGACCTCGCGCTGCGCCCGCGCGGGCTCGTGCTGCTGACGGGCCCGACCGGATCCGGCAAGTCGACGACACTCACGGCGATGGTCGACATCGTCAACCAGCTGGTCGCGGCGCACATCATCACGATCGAAGACCCGATCGAGTTCCACCACCAGTCCAAGCGCGCGCTGATCCACCAGCGCGAGGTCGGCCGTGACACGAACTCGTTCGCCGAAGCGCTGCGTCGCGTGCTGCGACAGGACCCCGACGTGATCCTCATCGGCGAGCTGCGCGACCCCGAGTCGATCTCGACCGCCCTCTCGGCGGCCGAGACCGGCCACCTGGTGCTCTCGACCCTGCACACGCAGGGCGCCGCGAAGAGCATCAACCGCATCATCGACGTGTTCCCCGCCGATCAGCAGCACCAGATCCGCACACAGCTGGGAGACACGCTGCAGGGCATCGTCAGCCAGACCCTGCTGCCCCTCGCCCAGACCAACGGCCGCACGATCGCCACCGAGGTGCTCATCAACACCCCGGCGGTCGCGAACATGATCCGCGAGGGTCAGGTCGCGCAGATCTACTCGGCCATGCAGGCCGGCTCGGAGGTCGGCATGCACACGCTCGACCAGGACCTCCGGCGCCTCGTCGCCGCGGGCACGATCGCCCGCAACGTCGCGATGGACTTCGCGGTCGACCCCAAGAGCCTCGACGGCGTCTACGTCAAGCCGCGCGACCTCGACGCGGAGGAGTGGGCGCACCACGCCGGCGAATGGCGGCAGGCGGATGCCGCGGCATCCGTCCCCGCCAATGCCGCGGCCGGAACGGGCATCGGCATGGGCTCGCGGTTCGGCTCGCCGACGGTGGGCGGCCGCGTTGACCCGACCGCACGCGACGTTGACTGGACCACTGGGGGCGACGACACGTATCTGAACGATGCCGACTCGTGGGCCGAGCTGGGTCTGCCCGCGCCCGAGAAGGGGGCCTGACATGGCTGTCGTCCAGGAGTTCGTCTACCGAGCGGTCGACCCGCGCGGCGGGTCCGTCGTGAAGGGCACGATCGAGGCGGCCAGCGAGTCCGCCGTCACCGGCAAACTCAAGGCGCAGGGGCTCACCCCCCTCGAGGTCACGCTGAAGTCCAACACCGGGCTCAATCGCGACATCAAGCTGCCGGGAGCGACCAAGACCGTCTCGGCGCGCACGCTCGCCGTGTTCACGCGCCAGATGGCCGGCCTCATCAACGCCGGCCTGCCGCTCATGCGCACGCTGGCGATCCTCATCGAGCAGACCGACGACAAGCGCCTGCAGCCCGCGCTCGTGCAGGTGCAGGCCGATGTCGAATCGGGCTCGTCCTTCTCGGCGGCGCTCGCGCGGCATCCGCAAACCTTCCCGCCGCTGATGCTCAGCATCGTGAAGGTGGGTGAGGCCGGCGGCTTCCTCGGCAGCGCGCTCGGCTCGATCGCCGACAACTACCAGCGCGACGCCGAGCTGCAGAACAAGATCCGCGCCGCCGTCACCTACCCGGCCATCGTGCTGGTCATCGCGATCCTGGGCGTGCTAGTGATGGTGACGTTCGTCGTGCCGATCTTCGAGGGCATGTTCAAGGGTCTGGGGTCGTCGCTGCCGCTTCCGACGCAGATCCTCGTCACGATCTCGAACAACATGTGGTGGATGCTGCCCGCCCTCGTGCTCGTCGTGATCGTCGCGGTGATCTGGTGGCGCACCAATCGCCACACGCTGCAGTACCGGAAGGTCGTCGACCCGATCAAGCTGAAGATGCCGGTCTTCGGCAAGCTCACCACCAAAATCGCGGTCGCGCGGTTCGCCCGCAACCTGTCGATGATGCTCAACGCGGGTGTGCCGATCATCCAGGCGCTCTCGATCGTCGGCCAGGCGTCGAACAACTGGAAGATCGAAGAGGCCGTGCGCGACGTGCAGGAGTCGATCCGCCAGGGGCGCTCGTTCGCGGCGCCCCTCGCCAAGGCGGAGGTGTTCCCGGCGATGGTCCCGCAGATGGTCTCGGTCGGTGAGGAGTCGGGCACGCTCGTCGACATGCTGTCGTCGATCGCCGACTTCTACGAGGACGAGGTCGAGACGGCCACGGCCCAGCTCTCGTCGACCATCGAGCCGATCCTGATCGTCGGGCTCGGCATCGTGATCGGCGGCATGGTGATCTCGCTGTACCTGCCGATCTTCACCCTGTACGGCGAGCTCGCCCAGCAGGGGTAGCGGGCGGGCTCAGGGCGTTTCGTCTCGCTCGTTCCTCGCTCGCTCAACGACCGGGGGCGGCGTCGAGCACCGGTCGTTGAGCGAGGGAGCGCCAGCGACCGAGACGAAACGCGTCGAGCCGCTCGTGTGCGCCGGGTGCGGGCGTTTTCGTCTCGCTCGTTCCTCGCTCGCTCAACGACCGGGGGCGGCGTCGAGCACCGGTCGTTGAGCGAGGGAGCGCCAGCGACCGAGACGAAACGCGTCGAGCAGCTCGTGTGCGCCGGGTGCGGGCGTTTTCGTCTCGCTCGTTCCTCGCTCGCTCAACGACCGGGGGGCGGGGTCGCGGGTTTCGGTCGTTGAGCGAGGGAGCGCCAGCGACCGAGACGAAACGCGTCGAGCCGCTCGTGTGCGCCGGGTGCGTGCGTTTCGTCTCGCTCGTTCCTCGCTCGCTCAACGACCGGGGGCAGGGCGGGGCTCCGGGTCACACGGTGACGCGGAGCACCTCTTCGATCGTCGTGAGGCCCTGCGTGACCTTCGACCAGCCGTCCTGTCGCAGTGACACCATGCCCTGCTCCAGGGCGACCTGGCGGATCTCGCTCCCCGTCGCGCGGGTCACGACGAGCGTCTCGATCTCGTCGGACAGCGTCATGATCTCGTGGAGTGCGACGCGCCCGCGGTATCCGGTGCTGGAGCAGGCGGGGCATCCCACCGCCTGGTACAGCTGCGGGGGATCGGCCGGGTCGTGCGGAAAGCCCAGAGCGGTCAGCACTTCGCTCGTCTCGACGAGCGGCTCACGGCACCGCATGCACAGGCGGCGCGAGAGGCGCTGGGCGATCACGGCCGACAGGGCGGTGGCGACGAGGAACGGCTCGCAGCCGATCTCGGTCAATCGCGTCAGGGCTGAGGGTGCGTCGTTGGTGTGGAGAGTCGACAGCACGAGGTGACCCGTCAACGCGGCTTCGATTGAGATGTTCGCGGTCTCGAAGTCGCGGATCTCGCCCACGAGCACCACGTCGGGGTCGGAGCGGAGGATCGACCGCAGCGCCGTCGCGAACGTCAGGCCGGCGCGGTTGTTCACCTGTACCTGGTTGATGCCGCCGATGCGGTACTCGACCGGGTCTTCGACGGTGATGACGTTGATCTTCGGGTTCGCGATCGAACGGAGCGCCGTATACAGCGTCGTCGACTTGCCCGAACCGGTGGGGCCGGTGGCGAGGATCATGCCGTGAGGCTTCGTGATCGCCTCGCGGAACCGCTTCTCGTTGGTGGGCGAGAACAGCAGGTCACGCATCCCCATGGTCTGACCGGTGTTGTCGAGGATGCGCATGACGATCTTCTCGCCCCACACGGTGGGAAGCGTCGCCACGCGGAGGTCGACGGTGCGGTTCTCGTGCGTGACCGAGAGGCGGCCGTCCTGCGGCTTGCGCTTCTCGGCGATGTCGATCGACGACATGATCTTCAGGCGCGAGATGATGCCGTCCTGGATCGCCCGGTCGGCCTTCTGCATCTCGTGCAGCACGCCGTCGATGCGGAACCGCACAGTGAGCTGCTTCTCGCCCGGCTCGACGTGGATGTCGCTCGCACGGTCGTTGATCGCCTGCGCGATGAGCAGGTTCACGAAGCGGACGATCGGTGCGGTGTCGTCCTGCTCTTCGAGGCTCTCGGTGAAGGCGGTCTGGTTCGCCTCGCTCGACTCCTCGATCGACGTCGAGAGCTCGCTGAGCTCCTCGTCCGAGCGCAGGAACCGCTCGAACATCTGCGTCAGCGCGTCCTCCGCGACGACGACCGGTTCGACGAAGAGATCGGTGATGCTGGCCACGTCGTCGAGGGCGACGATGTCGGTCGGGTCGAGCACACCCACGGTGAGTCGTTCGCCGCGGAGGTCGACGGGAATGAGACCGTACTTGCGGCACAGATTGCCGGGTACCAGCCCGACCACGTTCGGGTCGAGCGGCATGTTCGCGAGGTCGACGTAGCGGTGCCCGGTGTGCAGGGCGATCGCCTCGGCGAGCTGCGCCTCGGTCACGAGCCTCGCGTTCACGAGTGCGCGCTGCAGCTCCGGTCCATCACCCACCTCCGCCATCGCGGCGGACACATCGGCGGCTCGTACGGCTCCGGTGAGCACGAGCGTCTGTGCAAGACCTCTCACGGCAATTCCCCAATCCCCACTGGACATACTATGTGCCGCGCGTCAAGCCTGGGCGGGGTGGCTCGGCGCACTCGATAGGGTGGCGCCATGGCGGACCTGATCGCGAGGCTGACGGCCTGGGCCTTGTCCCTGCGACTGGTGCGGATGTGGCTGCACTACGCCGAACGCCGCGGTCCCATGCTGTCGGACAGCATCACCTACCGCTCCCTGTTCTCGGTGTTCGCAGGGGTGCTCCTCGGCTTCTCGTTCGCCGCGGTCTGGCTGCGGGACAACCCCGCGGCATGGCAGTCGCTGGTGGAGGCGGTGGATGCCGCGATCCCGGGCCTCGTCGGTGAGGGCGGGCTCGTCGACGTTTCCGACATCGAGGCGCCGGCAGGGCTGACCGTCGCTGGGATCATCGCCCTCGTCGCCTTGCTCGGAGCCGCGATCGGTGCGATCGGATCCCTCCGCGTCGCGATCCGGACCCTCGCCGACCGGGTGCACGACGACGTCTTCTTCGTCTGGGTGCTGCTGCGCAACCTGCTGCTCGCCATCGCCATCGGCGGCGGCTTCGTGCTCTCGGCGGGAGCGACGTTCGTCGGCACCTCGTTCGTCGGCGCGGTGCTCGACTGGGCGGGGATCACGCAGGACGGCTTCGCGGAACTCGCCACCCGCGGCGTCTCGATCCTCGTCGTCTTCGTGCTCGACATGGCCGTCGTCGCCCTCGCGTTCGTCAGCTTGAGCGGCGTGCGCGCGCGTCCCCGCGCGCTGTGGTCGGGGGCGTTCTTCGGCGCTGTCGGACTCACCGTCCTCCAGCAGCTGTCGGGACTCTTCGTCGCCGGCGCCGGCTCGAACCCGCTCCTCGCCACCTTCGCCAGCCTCATCGCGCTGCTGCTCTGGCTGAACCTGTCGGCCCAGGTGATCCTGCTGGCGTCGACCTGGATCATCGTCAGCGAGCGCGAGCATGTCGATCGCGTCCGCGAGCGGTTCGGCTCGCCGACGTTCGTGCTGCGGCGGGTGCGGCAGGCGGAGGATGCCGTGCGGGTCGCCACCGAAGAGCTCGAGCACGCTCGTGCCGACGCCGACAAGGAACGCGCCGCGCGGCAGAAGGCGGCGGAGGAGAAGGCAGCGGAGGAGAAGGCGGAGGACGAGAAGGCGGGACGGTCGAAGTCGAACGCGGGCACGGCCGGAGAGGGGCGGTCGTGACGGAGCGCGCGCCGACCTTTACCGCCGAGCAGATCCGCGCTGCCGAACGCCCCCTGCTCGACGAGGGCGTGCCCCTCATGCAGCGCGCCGCCGCCGCCCTCGCGGGTGTCATCCGCGATGAGCTGGCGACGCCGCAGACCGACCCGACGACGACGGGCGCGCTGGAACCGGTGGCCTCGGACGACCCCGGCGATCCGCGCCCCCGGGTGCTGATCCTCGTCGGCAGCGGCGACAACGGCGGCGACGCACTCTACGCCGCCGTCCAGGTGACCGACGTTGCCGACGTCGACGTGCTGCTCGTCTCCGACCGCTTCCACGAGGCGGCCCTGGCGGCTGCCGTCGGCGCGGGTGTGCGTCGGGTGGATGTCACCGAGATCGCCGACGTCGGGCGCCACTACGCCCTCGTTGTCGACGGCATCCTGGGCATCGGAGCCTCGCGCGAACCTGCTTTGCGCGGCACCGCGCGGGAGGCGGTGACGGCGCTGCTCTCCATTGAGCAGAGCGGCGGGCGGATGCCGCGGGTCGTGGCCGTCGACATCCCGAGCGGCCTGCACCCCGACACCGGCGCCGCGGACGACGTCGTGCTCCCGGCATCCGTCACCGTCACGTTCGGCGCCGTCAAGGCCGGACTCGTCCGCGGGTGCGGGCCCGAATACGCGGGAGACATCCTGCTGGTCGACATCGGGCTCGGCACGGCGTTGGCGGCCGCTGAACCGGTCGGCGAGGCGACGGTATCCCGAGTCGTGGCGGCGCCGGCGGACTGAGAGTCGGCGCCCGAGACCCGGCGCCCGACCTCAGGGGTGCTACTCGCCCTCGTCCTCGCCGCCGCCGTTGTTGCCGGGGAAGTCGGGGGAGTCCTTGTCATGGCCGAAGGCGTTGCCGCGGCCGTTGTTCCCGGGTCCGTCGGCGGCCTTGTCGTCCTTCGCGTCGCGGTTGCCCGGGAGGTCGGGGGAGTCCTTGTCGTGCCCGAAGGCGTTGCCGTTGCCGTTGCCCCGGCCGTTGCCTTGGTCTTCGTTGCCCTTGTTGCCGGGGAAGTCGGGGGAGTCCTTGTCGTGCCCGAACGCGTTGCCCCGCCCGTTGCCAGGTCCGTCGTCGGGCGCGACCTCGGTGGACCCCGGGAAGACCTGGGGAAGTGGTGCGCCGGCGGCGACGCTCGGCACGACGATCGCGGCCGCAGCCACGACGGCGATCGCGGCACCCGCGAGGAGTAGCTTCTTCGAACCCATGACACACCTCGTTTCGGGCGGCGGAGGCAGCCGGTGCCCGGAGCGTACCACCGCGGGGGCGGCCCTGCGAAGGGCTCGGCTCAGCGGGCGTAGCGCGTGACGAAGGTCCGCAGCATGCGGCTGGGGTGGGAGACCGCTGCCCGCCGCACCGCGGCGAGGGTGAGCTCGAGCTCGTGGGCGGCGAAATAGCCGTGACCGGCGTAGGCGTGGATGCGCGTCGTGATCCCCTCGACGTCGAGCTCGGGGTGAAACTGCGTCGCGTACACGTTCTCGCCGACCCGGAACATCTGCACCGGGCACCCGGGCGATGAGGCCAGCAGCGTCGCCGAGGCGGGCAGCTGCGAGATCGCCTCTTTGTGTCCGACGAAGGCCTCGAAGGTCGCCGGCATGCCTTCGAGCAGGGGATCGGATGCCCCAGCCGAGGTTGCCGTCACGGGCACCACGCTGATCGCCTCGCCGTAGCGACGATCGATCACCGCGCCCTGGTGGGCGCCGAGCGTGCCGATGCCGTAGCAGGCGCCCAGGAACGGGAAGTCGTGCGCGACGACCTCGTCGAGCAGAGCTGCGAACTCGGCCTCGACGCGCCGCTGCACCGCCGACTTCTTCTCGGGTGGGTCCGACGCGTTGAACGGCCCGCCGCCCACGAAGATGCCCGACAGCTCGTCGAGGTCGAAACGCGGCATCGGCTCCGCCTCGAGCCGCACCCGCACGAGCTCGTCGGGCGCGAGGCCGGTGTACCGCAGGAAGAGCGCGTACTCCTCGTCGGCGGGCACGTCCTCGCCCCGGGTCGCGAGGAGGACGAACGGCTTCACCGCACCAGCCTACGTGCGCGGGGCCGGGCGTTTCGTCGCGCGGGTTCCTCGCTCGCTCAACGACCGGGATAAAGGTTTCGGTCGTTGAGCGAGGGAGCGCCAGCGACCGAGTCGAAACGCGCCGGGCTGACGTGGTGCGCCGGGTGCGGGCGTTTCGTCTCGCTCGTTCCTCGCTCGCTCAACGACCGGTCCCTCACCCGCGGTCGTTGAGCGAGGGAGCGCCAGCGACCGAGTCGAAACGCGCCGGGCCGACGTGGTGCGCCGGGTGCGGGCGTTTCGTCTCGCTCGTTCCTCGCTCGCTCAACGACCGGGGGAAGCGGGAAGACGGATGCCCCGGCCCGGCGCAGTGCGCCGGGCCGGGGCATCCGTTCGCCGTTGTGTCAGTCGCCGGCGCTGAACGCGTGCGTCCAGGTCGACACCGCACCTGCGGCGACCGCGAAGCCGGCCTTCGGTACCGCCGTCACGCGCACCTCCGACCCGGCGGGGACCTTGACGAGCGGCTTCTCGGCCTTCACGCCGTTGACGTAGTAGTCGAACGACGGGTCGGGCGCGACCACCACATGGTCGGATGCCGAGCCGCTCGGGTTCACGAACTTCGGCTCGCGCGGGGTCGCCGCGGTCGTGCGAACCGGCACGTTCGCGAACTCCATGTCGCTGGCCAGGTAGTAGCTCGTGTACGACGGCTGGTTGTAGGTGGTGTTCTGGCGGGCGGCCTCGGCACGGTACTGCACATCGTGCATGAGCGTCGGCAGCTTGTGCGTCGTCACCTCGGTGCTCGTGAAGATGCGCAGCGCGCTCGAGTCGGCGGTGCGCACGAGCAGCTCCTCACGCCAGTCGCCGAGCACGTCGGCGACGAGTGACGGATTGCCCTTCGTGCCGTTGTTCGTGCGGGTGCCGTCGGCGGTGAGCAGGCGGCCGCGCGTCCAGTCGTCGATCGTGACGTTCTGGTCGCCGCTGCCGTTGACGATCTGCGTCGTGAGGTCGGCGGCCCAGCGGATCGACTGGTTCGTGCCCGGGATCGTCGAGCCGAGGATGTCTCCGGTCGCGCTCAGCAGGCCCGAGGCCTCGGTGCCGCCCGGCATGCTTGCCCAGGCTTCGATCCCCGCGACGTCGGGGCGCACGTCGCCGATCATGCTGCGACCCGTGTCGCGGCCCGAGTACGCGCCGAACAGCACCTCGCCGGTGGCGGCATCCCTCATCGCCGAGCCGTAGGGAGCGAACGTGCCGCCCTCGTGCGCGGTCCAGATCTCGAGACCGGGACGATTCGGGTCGATGTCGGTCACGTGCATCGCATCGCCGTGGCCGAGGCGCACGTTCTCACCGGGGGCGGCGCTGCCGGCGGGCAGCGTGTCGAACGAGCTGTACAGCAGCCCGCCGTCGTCGTCGATGGTCGCCGCGCCGTACACGATCTCGTGCTTGCCGTCGCCGTCGACGTCGGCAGCGCTCAGCGAGTGGAAGCCCTGCGTGGTGATCTTGCCGTACACCGGGTCGGTGCCGTCACGGCCGTGCGGGCCGTCGTTGAACGGGTTCGTTATCGGCACGTGGCCGCTGTCGACGAACCAGCGGGTGCTGAGGTGCTCACCGTCCCAGTCGTACGCCGCGATCGTCGAGCGCGTGTAGTAGCCGCGGGCGAAGATCGCCGACGGGTGCGTGCCGTCGAGATAGGCGACCCCGGCGAGGAAGCGGTCGACGCGGTTGCCGGGCTCGATGCGCGCCATCGCGTAGTCGCCCCACAGCAGTCCGTCGTCGTCGCGGCCCGGCTCGTAGCGGACGGTTTCGAGCTCTTCGCCGGTCGCCGAGTCGAACACCGTGAGGTACTCGGGGCCGTCGACGATGAACCCCTCGAAGGTCGTGAGGTCGTTGCGGGCGCTCCGCGACGGAGCGTAGGTGGTGATGAAGTAGTCCACGAGCTCGGTGGCCGACGCCTCCGAGAGCGGGTACTCGTGCGCGACCGGGATGCCGAACGCCTCCTCGAGCGTCGCGGGCCAGTTGCCGGCGACGACTTCGGGATGCTCCGACCACCCTTCGAACACCTCGATGAGGTGCCGGCGGTAGTCCGCGGCGCTCATGCGGTAGTCGTCGGTGGGTTCGTACCCGGCGGCGAGGTCCTCGGCGAGCATCGTGATGTTCACCGGCGCCTGAGCCGTGCCGTCGGCGTTGTAGCGGGTCGAGGTCGTGCCCGGCGCCGTCTTGAGCATCGTCTCGGACCGGCCGTCGCCGTCGAAGTCGTAGACCATGAACTGCGTGTAGTGCGCGCCGGCCCGGATGTTGACACCTAGATCGATGCGGTTGAGCAGCGTGCCGTCGAGCTCGTACGTGTCGACGTACACCGCGCCGGTGTACCCCTTCTGCGACACGTCCTTCGAGTTCGACGGATCCCACTTCACGACGAACTCGTACGCGCCGTCGCCGTCGACGTCGGCCACCGATGCGTCGTTCGCCGAGTACGTGAACGCCTCGCCCGCGGGGGTGACGCCGTCGGCGGGCTTCTGCAGCGGCAGGTCATAGAACCCGTCGCCCCACACCGACGCGGGAGCGGACTGCTCGCCCGTCACGTCGTGCCACGCCGGGGCGACCGTGTAGATGGATGCTGCAGACCCGGCCGGATCCGCATAGTTCGTGCTGTCGTCGACCGTGGCGATGCGCTCCCCGTCGCGGAACACCGCGAACGACGGGCCGCTCACGCCGGTCTCGGTCGCCGGCCCCGCCTCGG
>NZ_MWLQ01000003.1 GCF_010634855.1 Microbacterium sp. B35-30
ACATTCAGCGCAAGTGAACGCCGTCAGCGGAGGGTCGGCGGCAAGGGCGTCAGAGCGGGGGAGCCTGGCACCACGAGATCGACGAGCCGTTGAGGGCGACGACGGGTTCGCCGTCGGCGACCTGGAGGATGCGCGTCTCCGGGCGCTCGGGGAGCGGCAGCTGGTAGGTGTCGTAGCGGTTGCCCACGGCATCCGGCGCCATCAGCACCGCGACATAGCGCGCGCTGGGCGAGACGCAGACCTGGATCACGGCATCCGTTTCGGCGGTCTCGGTGAGCACCGTCGCCGCGCCGTCCGCCGCCACCCGGGCGATCGACGTTCGCCCGGTCGGTATCCCGTCGGCGTCGAGCACCGCGGCCGTGCGGATCGTGGAACCGTCCGGGAGGGGTGTGACCGAGCTCGTGCCCCCCAGGTCGGGGTCGGGCGTCACCAGCGGCTGCTCGCTCGCGTCGGTGAGGTCGATGACCGCAGGCTGGTCGACCCGGTCGACGACGGCCTCGCTCGACCCGCGCGCGATGCCGTTGATGGCGATGGCCGCACCCAGGGCTGTCGCCCCCTCGCCGGCGGATCCGGTCAGCAGCAGCGACCCGTCGAACGACAGCAGCAGGATGCTGTCGGTGTCGGGCACGAACCGCCACTCGGCCACGCGCGGGTCGGCCCCCTCGACCTCGATGGCCACGGCGTCTGCCTCGGGGTCTCCGAGCGAGGCCGTGAACAGGCGGCTCTCACGGCCGGAATCGGCGTCGAGCTGCGCGTCCGAGAACGTGTAGCCGATGCGCTCGCCCCGGTCGGCCGTCTGCAGATTGGAGACGTACCCATCGCCGCCGTCTTCTACCGGCAGCGGCAGATCCTGCGGGTTCTCGCCATCGAGATCGGTGACGATGAGCCCCGCGCGGTCCTCGTCGGTGCGCACCGACATCACCAGGTGATCGGCGGTGGCGCGGAAGTCCTCGATGTGCGGGTGACGGAACACCGGCACGGCATTCTGTCCTGTGAGATCGGTGCGGTAGACCAGGTCACCGTCATTGGCGCCGCGCTGCAGCAGGAAGACGTGCGTCGACGGCGTGCGGAATGTCTCGGTGATCGTCGCGGTGGGGCCCCCGCCGAGCGATCCGACGCCGTCGATGGTGACCGTGTATTCGGTGTCGTCCCACAGCGGCAGCGTGAACCGCACGCCGACGCTGCGGCCCGAGGTGTCGACCACGAACGGCGTCGCCGGCGTGATCGTCACCTGCGACGCGTCGACCTCGGCGAGCGACTGCGTCGTCGTCACGATCAGACGGGACCCGGATGCCACAGCCGCCGCCTCCGGATCCACCGACGTCTCGGTGACCCGCGGCCCCTGCGCGATGCTCGCCGCCGCTCCGGCCAGGCCGAGCACCGCGAGCAGTCCCACGACGATGCCGAACGTGGCGACGAACGCGCGGCTGCGACGGCGCCCCGACCGCGTACGGCGCGTGGCGGCGTCAGTACTCATACGGGTCCTCGGGCTCCGCGATCTCCTCGACGGCGGCCGCGTCGACGACGAGACGCCCGTCCGACGAAGAGCGCACGGTGCCCGTGATCGTCACCCACTGCCCGGTGCCCGGCGACGCGACGGCGCCGACGATGGGCAGGCTCGCCGGCTGCGCGTCGATCACGCAGTGCGTGATGACCAGGCGCGTGAGGTCGAAGGCGCTGTCGGCCGCAGCGGCATCCGCGGGGGTGACGAAGCCGGTCAGCTCGATCGTGTCGCCGTCGAACGCCTCCGGATTGGTCGCCGTCGCGAACACCGTCGCCCAGTCACCGACGCCGAACGACGCGGTGTCGCCGGTCGAGGCCAGCTGCACCGTGTCGGCGCCGCCGAAGAGGGGCGTCGCCCCGACGTCGCGCGACATGGCGAGCTCGGCCGACAGCGACGCCGGCGGCAGCACCAGCGTCAGCACGACCACGCCGGACGCCGCGACCCCGCCGAGCACGGTGGCCGCCACCGCCGCGGGGTGGCGGGCGTCGTGGTCGTGCGTCGGCGCGGGCGTTTCGTCTCGCTCGTTCCTCGCTCGCTCAACGACCGGACCTCCGGTCGTCGAGCGAGCGGAGCGAGACGAAACGTCCCCGCCTCCGGTCGTTGTGCGAGCGAAGCGAGACGAAGCGCCCGGAGCCTCCGCGGAACCGTGGTCGTGGCCGTGGTCGGCCTCGGCGCCCAGCGGCAGCGCGAACGACGCCACGGCGCCGACGAGCACCAGCACGGCCATCGAGACGGCGAACCAGGTGGAGTCGGGGTTGATGTACAGCGCGAGCCGATCGGTGATCGCGAGCGAGATGGTGACCACGGCGAGCGCGGCGGCGAGCCCGACGCCCAGCCACCGCGTGCCCACGAATCCGGCGTTACGCAAGAAGGTTCACCGCCGTCCCGATGACGAAGGCCGACAGCAGCACCACGACGACGATGCCGCCGAGCGTCCGCCACGTGAACGTCGTGCGCATGAGGGCGAGCATCTTGACGTCGACGAGCGGGCCGACGAGCAGGAACGCCACGATCGACCCCGGCGTGAACGTCGAGGCGAACGACAGTGCGAAGAACGCGTCGACGTTCGAGCAGATCGACACCACCATCGCGAGGGCCATCATCGCGACGATCGACAGCGCGGGGTTCGAGCCGATGGCGAGCAGCGCCTCGCGCGGAATCAGCACCTGCACCGCCCCGGCCAGCGCCGAGCCGATGACGAGCGCCGGCATCACCGCGCGCAGCTCGATCACGAACTGCGCCAGCGTGCGGCGCCACTTGCCTCCCGGCTCGTGGGTGACGAGCTCGCACGTGTCGCGGAAGCGGTCGGTGAGCAGGGCGTCGGGAGACGGATGCCGCGAGTACAGCCATCCGATGAGGTTGGCGATCGCGTACCCGCCGAGGATGCGGGCGACGAGGATGCCGTCGCTGAAGCCGAACGCCTGGTGCGTCGTGAGGATCACGATGGGGTTCACGATCGGCGCCGCGATGAGGAACGTCAGCGTCTCGGGCACCGAGAAGCCCCGCATCAGCAGGCCGCGTGCGAACGGCACGTTGCCGCACTCGCAGACCGGCACGATCATGCCGAGCAGCGACAGCACCGCGCGGCGCGCCCACGCGCGGCGCGGCATCCATCGCTCGATGACCCCCGGCGGCACCCACACCTGCACGACGATCGACAGCACGACGCCGAGCGCGACGAACGGGAGCGACTCGATGAGCACGCTGATCGCGAGCGTGAGCCCGTCCTGGGCACGGGTGGGGAGGGATGCCGTGAACAGCGTGGGGGCGAGCCAGTCGATGAGGAACAGGCCGGCCACGAGGGCGAGCCCCACGCCGAGCCACAGCAGCGTGCGCGCCTGTGCGGACGGCCGCGGCGCGGCATCCGTCATCGTCGCGTGATCGTGCCCCGCAGAGCGCGCCCGCGTCGTCGGGTCAGATCGCGTCACGCTCGGCGTCACGCTTGTCGTCGGCGGCCCCCGCACACGACCCGCAGAGCCCGAAGATGTCGACGACGTGCTCGGCGTCGCGGAATCCGTGGCGCTCGGCCGTGTGCTTCGCCCACTGCTCGACGTCGGTCGCCTCGATCTCGACGGTCAGCCCGCAGGAGCGGCAGATCAGGTGGTGATGATGGCCGGTGCTCGTGCATGCGCGGTAGAGCGCCTCGCCCTCGGGGCTCTGCAGCGAATCGGCGTCGCCCTGGGCGGCGAGCCCGGCGAGCGTGCGGTACACGGTCGCCAGCCCGATGCCGGTGTTCTCGTCGCGGAGCGCGGCGTGCAGCGACTGCGCGCTCACGAATCCGCGGGCGTCCGAGAGCGCTTCGCGCACGCGCTCGCGCTGCCACGTGTTGCGCTGGACCATGCCGGCGATTCTACCGACGGGGCCTGGACGTCGGCCGGACGCGGCCCGCGATCACGCGGCCGCCCTCGTCACGCGGTCGCGGCGGGCTCCGATGACCCGGCACACGACGTAGATGGCGAACGAAATCGTCGTGATGTACGGGCTCACGGGGAGCGTCCCCATGATCGCGAGCAGGATGCCGCCCACCGCCGACACGAAGCCGAACAGCGCCGAGAGCAGGGGCACCGACAGCGGTCCCGACGCGATCCGCATGGCCGCCGCGGCAGGGGTCACGAGCAGGGCCATGACGAGCAGCGCGCCGATGATGTGCACCGCGACGGCCACGATGAGCCCCAGCAGCAGCATGAACGCGAGCGAGACGGCCGTGGTCGGCACACCGCGCGCGGCGGCCGACTGCGGGTCGAGCGAGTCGAACCGCAGCGGCCGCCAGATCAGCAGCAGACCCAGCAGCACGACGGCGCCGATGCCGATCAGCCAGCCGAGCTGATCGGACTGCACCGACACGATCTGTCCGGTGAGCAGGCTGAAGCGGTTGGCGCTGCGGCCGTCGTAGAGCGAGAGGAACAGGATGCCGAGCCCCAGCCCGAACGGCATCAGCACGCCGATGATCGAATTGCGGTCGCGGGCCTTCGCCCCGAGCACTCCGATGATCGCCGCGGCGATGAGGGACCCGACGATCGACCCGGTGACGACGTCCCATCCGATGAGGAGCGCCGCGGCGGCGCCCGCGAACGACAGCTCGCTGATGCCGTGGACGGCGAACGCCATGTCGCGCTGCATGACGAACACGCCGACGAGCCCGCCGACGAGCCCCAGCACGGCACCCGCCCACACCGAGTTCGACACCAGTCCGAGGATCTCGCCGTAGAAGGGCAGCCCGCCGAACATCGCGTCCGCGATGTCTTCCCAGTTCATTCGTGCACCCCGCTCACTCGTGCACCGGGCCCTCGTGGTGGTGATGGGATGCCTCGGCATCCGGTGCGCCGACCACCACGAGCCGGTCGCCGGCGCGCAGCACGAAGACGTGCGCGCCGTAGAGCGCGGTGAGCACGTCGGAGCGCAGCACCTCCTGCGGCGTCCCCAGCGTGAAGCGGCCGTTGGCGATGTACAGGATGCGGTCGACCTTGCCGAGCACCGGGTTGATGTCGTGCGTCACGAGCAGGACCGCGGCATCCTTCTCGCGGCGATGGCGGTCGATGAGCCCGATGACGGCCTGCTGGTTGGCGAGGTCGAGGCTCGTGAGCGGCTCGTCGCACAGCAGCAGCGGCGGATCGTCGGCGAGGGCCTGGCCCGCGCGCAGGCGCTGCTGCTCGCCGCCCGAGAGGAGCCCGACCGGCCGGTCGGCGAACTCGCGCGCGCCGACGGCGTCGATGAGCGCCTCGACGCGGGCGCGATCGCCCCGTCGCGGGATCGGAGGGCCGAAGCGGTGGCCGTCGATCCCGAGGGCGATGAGGTCTCGCCCGCGCAGCGAGGTGTCGCGCGGCAGCGGCCGGGCCTGCGGGATGTAGCCGATGCGCCGGTTGCCGCGGCTCGAGACCTTCTCCGGTGGTTGACCCTGTCGAAACCCGACGGTGATCTCGCCGCGCGAGAGCGGCTCGAGTCCCAGGATCGCCCGCAGCAGGGTGGTCTTGCCCGAGCCGCTGGGCCCGAGGACGGCGACCATCTCGCCGGCGTGCACGTCGAGGTCGAGTCCCGACCACAGCTCGCGATCGCCGCGCTGCAGCGCGGCATCCCTGATGCTCAGCACCACCGGGGTACTCGGCGCGACGGGCCGAGCGGGGTGCGCAGAAGCGGGTGTCACGCCTGCAGCGCCGTGTTCAGCGCCTCGATGTTCGCCTGCATCCACGAGATGTAAGTCTCCCCCTCGGGCAGCGTTTCCGAAAACGCGATCACCGGGATGCCGAGCCCATCGGCCTCGTCGACGATCTCCTGTGTCTCGGCGCCGCCGGTCTGCGCGTTCGTGATCACGACGCTGACGTCGCCGCCCCGCACGAGCGCGAGCGATTCGAGCAGAGTCGCGGGCGCGACATCCTGCCCCTCCTCGACGGCCTCGCTGAACGCCTCGGGGGTCGTGTTCTCGAGCCCAGCGGCCTCGATCAGGTACACCGGCACCGGCTCGGTGACGAACACCTTCTCACCGCCGTGCGCGGCGCCGATGTCGCCGAGCGTGGCCTCGAGCGTCTCGACCTCGGTGCCGAACGCCTCGGCGTGGGCGATGAACGTCTCGGCGTCGGCCGGGCTCAGCGCGCCGAGCTCGTCGGCGATCGCGGAGGCGACGTGCGCGATCGTGTGCGGGTCGTACCAGACGTGCTCGTTGAAGCCCTCGACGTGCTCGTGGTCGTGCTCGTCCGCCTCGTGCCCGTCGGCCTCTTCGGTCGCGGCATCCGTCTCGGCCGCGTGCTCGTCCGCTGGGTGGTCATCCGCCTCGCCGGCGGGCGGGTCGGCGTGGCCGGCGTTGTCGGGCCAGTCGTGCGAGTACTCGACGGCGGTGACGACAGGGGCCTCGGTGCCGCTCGACTCGATGAGCGCGTCGATGAACGCGTCGTAGCCGCCGCCGTTCTCGATGATGAGGTCGGCCTTCGACACCGCGAGCTGGTCGCGCGCGCTGGGCTCGAACGAATGCGGGTCCTGCGACTCGTTGGTGACGATCGACGTGACGTCCACGAGGTCGCCGCCGACCTCCGCCGCGATCTGCCCGTAGACGTTCGTCGACGCGACGACCGCGAGCTTTCCATCCGCGTCATCGCCCGCCCCCGCGGTGCCCGCGCATCCGGCCAGGACGAGGGCGGATGCCGCCCCCAGGCCGAGCACGGGCAAGAGGCGTCGCAGCGAAGTCATGTGAGCGACTCTAACGCTAATGAGAATCGTTCTCAAATCAGCCGCGAAGCATCCGGAGGAGCGCGCAACGCAGCCCGCGTCGATGGCGCTGATATCGTCGGGCCGTGAATCTGCAGGCCGTCCGCCGCTCGATGCTGCTCGCCCTCCCGTTCCAGGCGGGAGCCCTCATCGTGGCCCTCGCGCTCTGGGCGGCCGGTCTGCCTGCCCAGGTGCTGCTCACGGTGCTCCTCGCGCTGTCCATGTGGGCGCCCGCGGCCGCCGAGCTCGTCTTCCGCACGACACTGCCCCGCGCGCTGCAGCTGCACTACCTGATCTTCATCACCCTCGGCCCCTACGCGGGGAGCGCGCTGAACGTCTACGTCGCGATCGCCGACTGGGACACCCTCATCCACTTCGACTCGGGGGTCATGCTCGCCTGGCTCGGGATGCTGTGGGTGCGGCGCATCGAGGAGCGATCCAGCATCTCGCTCCCGGCGTGGTTCTCGCTGACAGTCATCCAGCTGACCGCCATGGCGTTCGCCGCCGCATGGGAGATCTGCGAGTTCGCGAGCGACCAGCTCATCGGAACCGTGTCACAGGGCGGTCTGGAAGACACCATGGCCGACATCATGGCGGGCACGATGGGCGGCCTCTTCGCGATCACGCTGCTGCTGATCCTCGGGCGCCCGCGCTCGATCGCGCCCGCCTCGCTCCTGCGCGACGCGCACCGCGCGGCAGTCCGCAACGGCCGCTGACGACTGAGGCACGGGGGTACTCCCTTTCGGGGGATGCCGGAGCGGTAGCTCGCGGCATCCACCGCGTCAACCCCGGCGGCCGCACGAGCGACCGGACCTACGGTGGCCCGCATGTCGGATCCGTCGCTCACGAGCGGTCTGCCCTGCCGACGGCAGCTCGCGGTGACGTGGGGAATCCCCGACCGCTACGGCGGCATGACGGCGGCGCTCCTGCACCGCTCCCGGCTGTTCGCACGCGCGGGCGCGAGAGCCGATGTCGTGACCTTCGAGTCACGGCCCGACTACGACGTCGTCCGCGCCGTCCTCGAGGAGCGCGGCGAGCTCGCCGGCGGGGTCGTGCTGCGCAACATCTACGAGGACTTCCGCGCGGACAGCCGCACCCCGATGCGGGCGCCTTCGCGGCCGTCCCCGCCGCCCGCCGCGCGGCCGCCCGACGACGAGGTCGTCAGCGCCGCGGGCACGGTGCGTCGCTGGAGGACCGGCGACGTGCTGGTGCGGGTCGAGCACCTCCGGGCCGACGGCAGCCTCGCGGTGCTCGAGGAGCTGCCGCACCCGGACGCCCCGACACGCACCGTGACCGCCGTCGACATCCACGGCCGCATCACGGGCCGGTGGTCGTCGCTGCGGCGCTTCCGCCTCGCGTGGCTGGACCAGGTGCTCGCCGGCGAGCCCGCGGTGGCGGTCGTCGACAGCAAAGTCGCGGCCCGCTCGCTGCAGCACTACCGCCGCGCGAACGTCGCTTGCGTCCACCTGGTGCACGGCGCGCATCACGACGCCGCGGGGCGGCTGACGGAATCGCGTCGCGAGCTGTTCGAGCACCTCGACCGGTGGGATGCGGTCTGCTTCCTCACCGAGCGCCAGTGCGCCACGGCGATCGCCGCGCTCGGTGACACCGGCGGACTCCACGTCGTCCACAACCCGGTGACCGTACCGGATCGGATGCCGCCGCTGCCGCCCGACCGGCTGCACGGCGTGATCGTGTCGCGGCTCAGCCGCCTCAAGCGCCTCGACCAGGCCCTGGAGGTGATGGCGCGCGTGCGGGCGCTCGGCGTGCCGGTCACCGCCGAGATCGTCGGTGACGGCCCGGACCGCCGGCGTCTCGAGAAGGAGGCGATGCGGCTCGGGCTCGACGGTGCGGTGCGGTTCACCGGGTATACGCCGGACGCCGCGGAGCGCTTCGCGGACGGCGCGTGGACGCTCCTCACCAGCAGATCGGAGGGCGAGTCGCTGTCGCTCCTCGAGGCGATAGGCGCCGGCTGCGTGCCGGTCGCGTACGACATCCCCTACGGCCCTGCCGAACTGATCCGGCCCGGCCGCACAGGTCACCTCGTGGCGGACGGCGACATCGCCGGCGCGACCGCGGCGCTCGTCGAGCTCTGCACGCTCGACGACGACGCCTTCGCCGAGCTGCGGCGCAGCGCGCGGCGCGTGGCGGAGGTGGGTCACAGCGATGACGCGGCACTCGCCCGGTGGGCCGAGGTCGAGCGCGCCGCGATCCGGCGGCACCACGAGAACCACCGGCGGGCCCGCCGCTCGCTCGTGCGCCGCGCGGTCGGTCGCGCGGTGCGTGTCAGTCGAGGAGCAGTGCGGGCTCTTCGAGGATCGACGCCACATCCGCGATGAAGCGCGACATCCCGTCGCCGTCGACCACCCGGTGGTCGAACGAGCCGGCGACCGTGGTCACCCAGCGCGGACGCACCTCGCCGTCGACGACCCACGGCTTCTGGCGGATCGTGCCCAGCGCCACGATGCCGGCCTCGCCCGGGTTGATGATCGGGGTGCCTGCGTCCATGCCGAAGACGCCGATGTTGGTGATGGTGATCGTGCCGCCGTGCTGGTCGGCCGGGGTCGTCTTCCCCTCGCGCGCGGTCAGCGTGAGCTTCTCCAGCGCCCGGGCGAGTTCGCGCATCGAGAGGTCCTGCGCGTCCTTGATGTTCGGCACCAGGAGCCCGCGCGGGGTCGCCGCGGCGATCCCGAGGTTGACGTAGCGCCGGACGCGGATCTCTGCGCCGCCCTCGGCATCCACCCACGCGGCATTGACCATGGGGGTGCGCCGCGCGGCCCAGATCACGGCGCGCGCCATGATGAGCAGCGGCGAGACCTTGACGTCGGCGAAGTCCGGCGAGGTCTTGAGCCGCTTGACGAGCTCCATCGTGCGACTGGCGTCGACGTCGGTCCACACCGAGACGTGCGGAGCCGAGTACGCCGACTGCACCATCGCCGACGACGTGGCCTTGCGCACGCCCTTGACCGCGATGGTCTCCTCGCGGCCGGCGGCGTCGGGAGCGGGCGTCGACGGCGCGACCTCCGCGGGGCCCGGCGCCGGGCGGGCGGCGGTCGCCGCCGCTGCGACCGAGATGGTCTCTTCGCGCACGTCGCCCCACTCGGGCGTCTCGATGTTGCGGAACACGCTCGCCTGCGACGCGTGGCGCACGACGTCGTCGCGGGTCACCTCGCCGGCCGGGCCGCTCGGCGCGACCGCGGCCAGCTCCACCCCGAGATCGCGGGCGAGCTTGCGGATCGGGGGCTTCGCGATGATGCCGACGGATGCCGCGACCCGCTCGGCCGCCGGCACCGCGGGCCTGCGCCGGCGCGACTGGACGTGACCGCCCGTGCCGTACCCGACGAGCACGGCGCCCGCACCCTCGGCCGCTTCGGCGGGTTCGCCATGCTCGGACTGCCCCACGGTCGCCGGGGATGCGGCATCCGTTGTCGAGGCGATGGTGATGATCGCCGTACCGACGTTCACCGTGTCACCCTCGGCGGCGAGCAGCTCGCCGACGGTGCCGGCGAACGGCGAGGGCAGCTCGACCAGCGACTTCGCGGTCTCGATCTCGACGAGCACGTCGTTGACCGCGACGCTGTCGCCCGGGCCGACCCGCCACTGGACGATCTCGGCCTCGGTGAGGCCTTCGCCGACATCGGGGAGGACGAACGTCTGGGTCGAGCTCATGGAGTGTCCTTTCGAAAGACCCGGTCGTTGAGCGAGCTTGCGAGACGAAACGCGCGTGACGTTCCGGCCGGTCCGAGGCGTTTCGTCTCGCTCGTTCCTCGCTCGCTCAACGACCGGCTCCCTCTCAGTAGGCGAGTGACCGGTCGACGGCCTCGAGGATCCGGTCGGCGTCGGGCAGGAAGACGCCTTCGAGCTTGGCAGGGGGGAACGGGGCGTCGAACGCCGACACGCGCAGCACGGGCGCCTCGAGCGCGTAGAACGCGCGCTCCATCACGGTGGCGGCCACCTCGGAGCCGAGCGACGTGAAGCCCGGCGCCTCCTGCGCGTAGACCATGCGGCCGGTGCGCCGCACCGAGTCGAGGATCGGCCCGTAGTCCACGGGCGACAGCGAGCGCAGGTCGACGACCTCGATGCTGGTGCCCTCGGCCTCGGCGAGCACGGCGGCCTGCAGCATCGTCGTCACCATGGCGCCGTGGCCGACGAGCGTGATGTCGGTGCCGCGGCGGACGATGCGCGACGCGTGCAGTGGCAGCGCGCGGGCCGACGTGTCGACCTCGCCCTTCTGCCAGTACTTGCTCTTGGGCTCGAGGAAGATGACGGGGTCGGCCGAGGCGATCGCGTCCTGGATCATCCAGTAGCCGTCGTTCGGCGTCGACGGGCTCACGACACGCAGGCCCGGGGTGTGCGTGAAGTACGCCTCGGGGCTCTCCTGGTGGTGCTCGATGGCGCCGATGTGCCCGCCGTAGGGGATCCGGATCACGATCGGCATCTGCACCGCGCCCTCGAGGCGGTTGGTCATCTTCGCCAGCTGCGAGGTGATCTGGTCGAACGCGGGGAACACGAACCCGTCGAACTGGATCTCGACCACCGTCCGGAAGCCGGCCAGTGCCAGCCCGATCGCCGTGCCCACGAGGCCGGACTCGGCCAGCGGGCTGTCGATCACGCGCTGCTCGCCGAACTCCGCCTGCAGGCCCTCGGTGATGCGGAAGACCCCGCCGAGCTTGCCGATGTCCTCTCCCATCAGCAGCACGCGGTCGCTGCCGGCGAGGGACGCGCGCAGGCCCGCGTTGATCGCACGGCTGAGCGGCATCGTCTGCACGGCGGATGCTTCGGGCTCGGTGTCCACGGAGGGCTCGGCGCGTTTCGTCTCGCTCGTGCCTCGTTCGCGGGGCGGCCGGGTGTCGGTCACGATGCGCCTCCCTCGAAGGATGCCTCGTACCCGGCGAGCCACTCCCGCTGCTCCGCCATGAGGGGGTGGGGCTCGGAGTACACGTGGGCGAACATCTCGTCGGGCTCGAGTCCCCCCAGCGCGTTGGTGCGGGTGCGGATGTCGTCGGCGAGAGCCGCGCCCTCCGCGTCCACGTCGGCGAAGAACGACTCCGACGCGCCGCGCGCGAGGAGGAAGGCCTTCATGCGCGCGAGGGGATCGCGGCGGCGCCACGCGTCTTCCTCGCTCGAGGGCCGGTACTTCGTGGGATCGTCGCTCGTCGTGTGCGCGCCGAGCCGGTAGGTCATCGCCTCGATCGCCTGCGGCCCGCCACCGGCGCGCGCGTCGTCGAGTGCGGCGCGCGTGACGGCCCAGCTCGCGAGCACGTCGTTGCCGTCGATCAGCGTGCTCGGCATCCCGTAGCCCGCGCCGCGCTTGTACAGCGGCGAGCGCGACTGCGTCGAGACCGGCACGGAGATCGCCCACTGATTGTTCTGCAGGAAGAACACCTCGGGGGTGCGGTAGCTCGCGGCGAAGACCATCGCCTCGTGCACGTCGCCCTGGCTGGAGGCGCCGTCGCCGTAGTAGACGATGACGGCCTCGTCGCGATCGGCGTCGCCGGTGCCGCAGCGGCCGTCGAAGACGAGACCCATGCCGAACCCGGTGGCATGCAGCGTCTGCGACCCGAGCACGAGGGTGTAGATGTGGGTGTTGCCGTTCTTGGGGTCGGTCGGGTCCCACCCGCCGTGCGTCAGTCCGCGCATCACCCGGATGATGTCGATCGGGTCCACGCCGCGGATCTTCGTGACGACGTGCTCGCGGTAGGACGGGAAGATGTGGTCCTGCGTCCGCGCCGCCCGTGCGGAGCCGACCTGTGCGGCCTCCTGGCCGTAGCTCGGCGGCCAGAGGGCGAGCTGTCCCTGGCGCTGCAGGTTCGTCGCCTGCACGTCGAACGCGCGGATGACGGCCATGTCGCGGTAGAACGTCTCGAGGTCGGCGTCGGTCAGCGCATCGACGGCGGCGCGATATCGCTCGGCCGCGGGGGTCGGAGCGAAGGTGCCGTCGGCTTCGAGGAAGCGGACGAGTGCGGGGTCTTCGGGCACGGTGGTCTCCGAAGGTGCCGGGGCGCCAGTCGTCATCAAGTCTTCAGGCGGGGTCACCGTTCTACGCTAGCCCGCACTCCTGGGTGCCCTTCGGGGAGGTTCTTCACAACGGATGCTGCAATCCCTAGGACCTTCTCGACAGATTCCTCTTCGCCGACCGAGATGCGGATGCCGTCACCCACGAATGGGCGGACGATCAGGCCGGCCTCTTCGAAGGCTGCCGCGAAGGTCGCGGTCTCGTCGCCGGCCGGCAGCCACACGAAGTTGCCCTGCGCCTCGGGGACGTTCCAGCCGGTCTGGCGGAGGCCGTCCGCGAGCCGGTCGCGACGGTCGGCGATGACGCCGACCCGCTCGAGCAGCTCGCGCTCGGCGTCGAGGCTCGCCAGCGCCGCCTCCTCGGCGTGGGCGGTGACCGACAGCGGGATGGCGGTGCTGCGGGCCGCGTCGAGGACGCGCGGGTGGCCGACGGCGTAGCCGACGCGGAGCGCCGCCAGCCCGTAGGCCTTGGAGAAGGTGCGGAGCACCACGACGTTGGCGGGGGCGTCGGTCGCCAGCACGCGGGCCCCGTCGACGGCATCGGGGTCGGTGACGAACTCCGAGTACGCCTCGTCGAGGATCACGAGCACGTCGGAGGGCACACGGGCGACGAACCCGTCGAACTCGGCCTGGGTCACGACCGGGCCGGTGGGGTTGTTCGGGCTGCACACGATGATCGCGCGGGTGCGCTCCGTGATCGCAGCGGCCATCGCGTCGAGGTCGTGGCGGGCACCGGGGGCGAGCGGCACCTGCACTGCGGTGGCACCGGCCACGACCGCGAGCCACGGATAGGCCTCGAACGAGCGCCACGCGTAGATGACCTCGTCGCCCGGTCCGGACGTCGCCAGCACGAGCTGCGCAAGGATCGAGACGCTGCCGGCGCCGATGTGGATGCCGTCGGCCCCCACTCCGAAGCGCTCGGCGAGGCGCTCCCGCAGGCGTGCGGCGCTGGCATCCGGGTACCTGTTCAGCGCCGTCGCCGCCTGCACGCGCTCGAGCACGCCGGGCAGCGGGTCGAACGGGTTCTCGTTGCTGGACAGCTTGAACGCCTCTGCGCCGGCCTGCCGGCCCTGCTTGTACGGCGGCAGCGCGGCGACTTCGGGGCGCACGCGGACGGGGATCTCGGGAGCGTCGGTCACGGTCCCGAGTCTACGAGCGGCAGGAGATCCCGCCACCTGTGCGAGCTTGATACCGCTTCGGTACCGAGATACCATTTCGGTATGGCCATGACGGTTCGACTGCCCGAAGAACTGGACGCGCAGCTCGAAGAGCTCGCCCGCGCCCGCCACACGTCGAAGCACGCGCTCATCATCGAGGCGACGTCCCAGCTCGTCAGCGCCGAGAACGCGGTCGAGCGCGCAACGCGGGTGGCAATGGGCGTACGGGAACGCTACGCCGATCTCCTCACCCGCCTCGAGGATGCGTGACCGAGTATCTCCGCCTTCCTGAGGCCGCCGCGATTGCGGCGGACATGGGGCTTCACGTCAGGGATCTCGGACTGCTGTCGTCCGCGCTTGCACGGCCGGAGAGCGCGATGTTCGGTGTGGAGGCATACCCCGACCTGTTCGCCAAGGCGGCTGCCCTCATGTCCTCGCTCGGGCAGAACCACCCCTTCTTCGACGGCAACAAACGGTTCTCCTGGGTGGCGACCTTGACCTTCCTCGAGCTCAACGGCGCCGTGATCGACATGCCTGTCGACGGTGCGTTCGACTTCGTGCTCAATGTGGCTCAGAGCAAGATCGACCTGCCGGAGATCGCGCTCGCCCTGCGCGGAGCGGCGACACCCTAGATCCGCCGTTGGCGGCACCGGGTGCCCGTGGAAGACTGGGCGGACTATGGGCTTCCTCATCCGCGTCGTCATCAACGCCTTCGCCATCTGGGTCGTCACCCTGATCCCGGTGCTCCAGGTCTTCGTCGTCCCCTTCCCTCCGGGGGAGACGCTCCAGATGGTGCTGACGCTGCTCATCGTGGCGGCGATCTTCGCGCTCGTGAACACGATCATCGGCACCGTCATCAAGGTGCTCGCGTTCCCGCTCTACATCCTCACGCTGGGTCTCATCGGCCTCCTCATCAACGCGTTCCTGCTGTGGCTGACGGCCTGGCTCACGCACTGGTGGAACTGGGGTCTGCGCGTCGAGGACTTCTGGTGGGGCATCGTCGCGGCGGTCATCATCACCGTCATCAACTGGGTCTTCGGCATCATCCTGCGCCCTCGCAAGGACTGACTCAGCCGGCGCCGCGCGTCGCGGCGTACTCGGTGACCTCGACGGACTCCGCGCCGGCCAGTTCGTCGAAGACGCCGCGAAGGGCGTCGACGCGCGGATCGGCCGACCCGTCGACGAGGGCCGCCGTCTCGGCGTACACGGTCAGGCGGTGAGCGGGCAGCCGCGTGTCGTCGAGTTCGACCTGGGGGTCCGCCACCCGTTCGACGATGAAGCTGCCGGACGCGCCGACCGGTTCCGCGTGCCCGCCGCCGGCGAGCGCGACGACGGGATCGTCGGTATGGCGCACCGACACACTCAGCGTGCCGGGTCCGACGTCCGCGTCGACGGGCGAGCCCAGCGACACGAGCGTCTGCGTGTCGTACGGGCTTTCCAGCGCCAGGTGCGCTCCGATCATCGCGCCCTGCGAGAACCCGAACACGTGGACGGCGTCGCCGGGCTGCGCCCCGGCCGCGGCGAGCGCCGCCTCGGTCGCGGCGTAGGAGTCCGACATCCTTCCCGCGTACAGGTCGAGGTTCGAGGCGTTGTCCCACGGGTCGTCGCCGCCCATCGAGCCCGATTGCATGCCGGCGATGTAGACGGCGTACCGCTGGGACCCGTCGGCCATGGCGTAGCGCTCGACCCGCACCCGCGCGTCGCCGTCGCTAGGAATCCGCGCGGTCGCCGCGGCCAGGCTCCGCGGCGCCACCGACGACGGCGCCCGCGATGACGGCGTGACCGGCATGCCCCCGGGTCCGGCGGGCGGCGGCGCCACGACCGGTCCGGCGCTGCCCGGTGCCGCCGGTGCGACGGGCGTCAGGGTCACCGGACCGGCGGCACCCCAGAGCCGCGCCTCCCGTGAGAGCCGTCCCGTGCCGGAGAGACCCGCCGCGACCGCGCCGCCGAGCGTGAGCAGGCCGGCGCCGGCGCCGGCCGCGATGGCACCGGCGTCGTGGACCTCGCTGCCCACGCCGACGCCCCACTGCGTCGCCTGCCGCACGAGCTCGGACGGCCACATGACCCCGTACCCGAACTCCGCGCCGAGCGCCGTCCGCCAGGCGTCGGGATGCTGCTCGACCAGCATGCTCAGCCGTGCGTCGAGGCGCTGCGCGCGAGCGCCGTCGCCGGCGAGCACGGCGGCCCGGTGCGCTGCCTGGATCTCGACCATCTCGTAGGCGTACGCCGCCTCGCGCAGCGCGAGGGCGATCGCCTCCGCCTCTGCCTGCACGGCTTCCAGCTTCGCCGCCAGTACGGATGCCGACGCCCGGACGTCGTCGGCATGCACCGGCTGCGTCCGCAGTTCGCTCTGCAGGGCCCGCACGCTCCCGGCCACCTCGGCGAGCGCCTCCCTGGCGGCGTCGAAGCGCACGGCGGCCGCCGACAGGGTCACCGTATCAACCGCCACGGCCCCGCCGCTGCGGATCTGCAGGCCGTCGTCGACGCGGGGCCAGTGGTCCGCGAAGAGGCCGATGATCCCCTCGTTCGGCCCGACCCGCCCCGGTTGCTGGGCGAGGTCGGGAGCCAGCGGGCCGGGTGCGGGCGAGGCGCCGTCCCCCGCGGCGCTTGGCGGGAACTGGTCGTCGCCCGGCCGCATCTCGCTCATCGACCAGCTCCCGGGAGCAGGCTGGTGAGGGACTCCGCGAACGCCGCGCGATCGCGAGCGCGTGCGGTGTCGTGCCGCGCCGTCTCTGCGAGGCACGACAGGCCCGACACGTCGCCCGCCCACGCGGTGGCGCGCTCGTGGAAGGCGCTCGCGGCCTTCGCCTGCCAGTCGACGGCGTCGGCGAGACCGCGGGCGACGTGCGCAGCATCCGTGATCCGCGTGAGGAGTCGTGAGAACTCGCGCTCGATCTGGGACAGCTGGTGGGCCGCCGAGTCGGCGGGCGGGAAAGCGAACGTCACCCGTCGATCGTCGTCCTCGGCGGAGCGCGATCGAGCGCGTCCGTGGGAGTCCGTGGAGACTCGCGCGCACCCGGCCGGCTGTGGAGGAGGGGCGCAGTGATGGAGGAGGGGGCACTGCGACGGAGGAGCGCCGTTCCGCATTCGGAACGACGCTCCTCCAGGTGCCAGCTCGCGGGCGGCTACTTGCCGACGACCACCTCGGCGCTGTCCGTCGCGGTGTTGCCCGCGGCATCCGTCGCCGTCCAGGTGAAGCGGTAGACGGCACCCTTCACGGCCAGGACCCGGAAGGTGTCCTCGTCGATCTGCTCCCAGCGCGCCTTCGAGGAGCCCGTGACACCGACTCCGTCGAACGCGACGGTGACGTCGCCACGGTCATCATCGGCGTCGATCGTGAACTCCACCGTGCGGAGTTTGTTGTTCGGCGGGAAGACGACCGACGGGTCGGCGGTCACCTCGATGGTGGGGTCCGTCGTGTCGGGCGGCGTGAGGTTCAGCCCGACGATCACCGGGTCGTGGTCGCTCGACCGGTAGGGGTCGGGCGCCCACAGCGCGTCCTGTGCCGGCTGCTTGAACGACATGTCGTAGTCGATGAGGCTCGGCTCGTCGGCGTTGATGTGCCACGCCGCCGCGCCCGACACGTCGGCGAGCAGCGCCGGCTGCGCCAGTGCGTAGTCGAGGTAGCCGATCTGCCCGTCGAACACGTACGAGTACGCGTGCTCGCCGTTGAACTTCTTCTCGAGGTCCGTGAAGCCGCCCGCCACGAAGGCGTCGATCGCGTCCTCGTGGTCGTACGCGTTCAGGTCGCCGATCACGATCGCGCGGCCGTCGGGCGCCACGGTGTTGTTCAGCCACGCGGTGAGCGCCGTCGCCGCGGCCGTGCGAGCCGCACTGCAGTTGCCCTGGCCGTCGCCGAGGTCGGGACTCTCGGAGCATGCCGAGCCCTTCGACTTCAGGTGGTTGACCGAAACGACGAACTCCTCGCCGGTCTCGGTCGACGCGAACCGCTGCGTGAGCCCCGGCCGGTGGCGCTGGTCCGACCAGGCCGGGTCGACCGCGCTCGTCATCAGCAGGTGTGCGCCCACCGGGCTGACCGTCGACGGCTTGTAGATGATCGCCGTGGTGATCGCGTCGGTGCCGATGACGCCGGTCATGACGGGCACGTACGTGCCGGCGCCGACGCGCGCGTTCAGCGCGTCGGCGAGCGCCTGCACCGCCGTGCCGTTGTTCTCGATCTCCAGCAGACCGAACACGTCGGCGTCGATCTCGGCGAGCGCGGAGACGATCTTGTCCTGCTGCCGCTGGAACTCCTCCGCGGTGTCGGCACCCCGGTGGTAGTCGTCGTCGTCATCATTCGTCGGGGTCGGGTCGAGCGACGTGAAATAGTTCAGCACGTTGAAGCTCGAGATCTTCAGGTCGCCGCCGACGTCGGGAAGCGCCGGACGCGCGTTCGCGACGGTGAAGTCGGCACCGTCGGTCGGCTGCACGCCCCACGTCGAGAAGCGGTAGTCCAGCACGCCGATCGCGTTCTGCACCAGGTCGCCGCTTCGGAACGAGTGAGCGAGCGTGAACACCTCTCCGTCCGGGTGGATCGCCGGGTCGGGGTTCTGGGTACCTCGCCCGTCGTCGAGCGTGATGCTGTTCTCGAGGTTCGCCGCGGCGAGGGCGTTCGCCGCAGCGCCCGGCTCGACGACCGCGGTCGGCGTGTCGAGGCGCCCGTTCGTCAGGGTGATCGTGCCGAAGCGGCCGTACTCGAACGTCTCGCCGATCGCGAGGTTCTGCGGAAGCGTGACGTACATGCCCTCGAGCGCCTCGCGCTGCGTCTCGGTCGCCGGCAGCGTCAACGGCGCGGCCGGCGGCAGGGGCTGACCCGTCGCGCACACCTCGAGGTCGAGCGCCTTGAGCTCGGTGAGGCCGAAGAACTCGTCCACCTCGCCTGCCACGTTCACCACGTCACCCACCGCGACGTCGGGCCCCGCCGGGTGGTGCACGAAGATGCCGTCGGAGGTGGCGGTGTCGCCGTCGCCGGCATCCTGGAGGTAGAAGCCCTCGAATCCGCCGGTCTGGAAGTCGCCGACCACGGTGCCCTCGAGCCGCAGGAATTCGCCGTCGCGCGGGGATGCCGCGCCCGACCCCTGCACGGAGGAGATGGAAACGACGTCGAAGTCGCAGCCGGCCTCGATCGGCGGGGGCGGCGGGACGGCGCCGTTGACGGCGCCCGGCGTGTTGAACGCCTCGCCGAAGGCCGGCGTACCGGCGGTGCCGTTGTAGCCCGCGAGGTCGAAGTCGTTGCGCACCCAGTCGGCCGCGGCGTTCGTATCGGCGCCGTCCGGAATGCGGGAGGCCCCGCCCGGGTCGAAGGGGAGCCCGTCATACGACACGCCGAGCACGACGCCGCCGTAGGTGAGATCCGTCGCACCGCCGTCGCTGACGGCGACCGCATCCACCACGGTGAAGCCGAGGCCGTCGTCGATGACGCCGTCGTCGTTCGTGTCGATGTCCGTGCCCAGGGAAGGCGCGCTGCCGGTCACCAGGAGGAGGCTGACGGTGCCGTTCTCCAGCGCGCCGTTGCCGAGCGTTGCGAGGGTGCGACCCGACGCGTCAGCCGCGCCGAACGAGATGACCTCGTCCACGGTGCCGGTGACGGTGCCGTTGAAATCGCCCTCGATCTCCAGCACCCGGTAGGCGGACAGGTCGGTGGTGGCAGGGTTCGCGAGCAGCTCGACATACTCGACGTCGGCCGTGCCGACCGTGTCGGCCGAGAACTCGTTGATGACGACGCGCGGCACGGGCGGCTCCCCGCCGCAATCCGCGGTGTGGGTGCCGAGGCCGTCGAAGGTGTTGCTGGCATAGCCGACCCAGCCGGCCGTCGGGTCGAACGCGTCCGCACCGTTCTCATCGCCGACGCACGTGTCCGCAGCGCGGCGGAGCGTGTTGTCCTGGGTGGAGTTGGTCCCGGTGCCCCATTCCGTCCCCGGATCGGTGCCGATCTGTCCGAAGACGTCGACGATCGCGCCGTTCTTCGCCAGTGCGATCGCGTCGTCGCCGTTGAACAGCGACGCCGTCGTCGTCTGATCAGCGACCGCGCCGATCGCGGGATCCACCGGGTTCGAGGCGGTCGGTCCCTGCGCGAAGACGAAGACGTCCCCCGCCGCCACCGTGCCGGTGAGTGGGAACGACGTCGGCGTCGACGAGCCGTTGAAGAACAGCTGCAGTGCGTACCCCGCGGCGGCCAGGTCGACGGTGGTGGCGCTCGGGTTGTAGAGCTCGATCGCCTTGTTGAACGAGCTGCCTTCGACGTACTCGCTGATGAACAGATCACCGGATGCCGCGGCCGCGGGTGCGGCGAACGCCACCACTCCGGTGGCGGCCAGCGCGGCGGCGGCCAGGGCGGCGGTCAGTCTGCGGGGAGAATGGGACACGGAACCTCCACGTGGGATGCGCGGATGGTGTGCCGCGCATGCGAAGGGCAGGCCGGTCGCCTCCCCGTGAGAGCAAAGCTAAGGGAGCAGCATCCGTTCACGGAAGAGTCCAGGCGGAGAGATCCTTAACGTTCGGTGTCGGCTCGGGCCAGAATGGACCCCATGACCGCGAGCGACGTGGCGCCCTTCCGCGTCGTGTTCGTGTGCACCGGGAACATCTGCCGCTCTCCGATGGCGGAGGTGGTGTTTCGGGAGTTCGCGGATGCCTCGGGCCTGGGTGCCCGCGTGGCGTCGACGAGTGCCGGGACCGGCGACTGGCACGTCGGCGAGCAGGCGGATCTGCGCACCATCGCGGCGCTCGAGCGCGCCGGGTACGACGGAGCCCACCACCGGGCGCGCCAGTTCACGCACGCCGACTTCGCCCACAGCGACCTCGTGGTGGCGCTGGACCGCAGCCACGAGCGGATCCTGCGCGGATGGGCCCGCACCGAGGGCGACGCCGACAAGATCGCCCTGCTGCTGTCGTTCGATCCGTCGGCCCAGTCCCTCGACGTCCCTGACCCGTACTATGCCGGGCCCGGAATGTTCGACGAGGTGCTCGGTATGATCGAGAGCGCGAGCCGGGCGCTCTTCCGGCAGCTCGAACCCGCCATCCGCCCGGCGCCATGACCTCCGCCGTCATGTCGCCGATCGACGGTCGCCCCCTGATCGCCGCCACAGGATCCTCCGAGACCGACGGGAGTCACCGTGACCGCTCCTTCCCCTGCTGACCTGCCCTGGCAGCCCCTGAGCCCCCTCGACGGGCGCTACCGCGCCGCCGTGGGCGAGCTGGGCGCGTACCTCTCGGAGGCCGGGCTCAACCGCGCGCGCGTCGAGGTCGAGGTGGAGTGGCTCATCGCCCTCACCGACCACTCGCTGTTCGGCACCGCGCCGTTGGAGGACGCCGACAGGGCCCGCCTGCGCGCGCTGTACCTCGAGTTCGGCCAGGCCGAGATCGACTGGCTCGCCGAGAAGGAGGCGGTCACCCGCCACGACGTCAAGGCCGTCGAGTATCTGGTGCGCGACCGGCTGTCGGCGCTGGGCCTCGACGCCATCGCCGAGCTGACCCACTTCGCCTGCACCAGCGAGGACATCAACTCGACGTCGTACGCCCTCACCGTGCAGCGCGCGGTGCAGCGCATCTGGCTGCCGAAGCTGCGCGCCGTCATCGCCGCCCTCACCGAGCTCGCGGTGGAGCACCGCGACGCCGCGATGCTGTCGCGCACGCACGGGCAGCCCGCGACCCCGTCGACGATGGGCAAGGAGCTGGGCGTGTTCGCGTGGCGCCTCGCCCGCGTCGCCGACCAGATCGAGGGCGGGGAGTACCTCGCGAAGTTCTCGGGCGCGACCGGCACCTGGTCTGCGCACCTCGCAGCCGCTCCGGAGGTCGACTGGCCCGAGGTCTCCCGCGCGTTCATCGAGGGTCTGGGGCTCGACTTCAACATCCTCACGACCCAGATCGAATCCCACGACTGGCAGGTCGAGCTGTACGACCGCGTGCGGCATGCCGGCGGCATCCTTCACAATCTGGCGACCGACATCTGGACGTACATCTCGATCGGCTACTTCACCCAGATCCCGGTCGCCGGGGCGACCGGCTCGTCGACGATGCCGCACAAGATCAACCCCATCCGGTTCGAGAACGCCGAGGCGAACCTCGAGATCGCGGGCGGGCTGCTCGCGACGCTCTCGCAGACGCTGGTCACGAGCCGCATGCAGCGCGATCTGACCGACTCCACGACGCAGCGCAACATCGGCGTCGCGTTCGGGCACGCGCTGCTCGCGCTCGACAACCTGCAGCGCGGGCTGCGCGAGATCTCGCTGGCCGACGACGCGCTGCTCGCCGACCTCGACGCCAACTGGGAGGTGCTCGCCGAGGCGATCCAGACGGTGGTCCGCGCCGAGATCGCCGCCGGCCGCTCGCAGATCAGCGACCCCTACGCGCTGCTCAAGGACCTCACCCGCGGCCGTCGCGTCGGCGCGCCCGAGCTCGCCGAGTTCGTGCGGGGCCTCGACATCGGCGACGACGCGAAGGAGCGCCTGCTCGCGCTCAGCCCCGCGACATACGACGGCCTCGCTTCGAAGCTGGTCGACGAGCTCGGTTAGTCGTTCCGCTCAACGACCGGGAGCCAGGTTCCGGTCGTTGAGCGAGGGAGCGCCAGCGACCGAGACGAAACGCCTCGAGCCGACGTCTGGCGCCGGGTTCGGGGCGTTTCGTCTCTGCGTTTCGACTCGCAAGCTCGCTCAACGACCGCGTTCCTCGCTCGCTCAACGACCGAGTCAAGGGTTCCGGTGCGGAGCCTGGGTCAGGGTTTCGGGTCTCCGGATGCCGCGGCATCCGGATTCTCGCCCGGCTCCGGCTTCTCGGACTCGTCGTCGAAGAGCACCGGCCGGTCGATCTGCTTCGTCACCTGGGCGGGGTCGACCGCGAGCAGCAGCAGCGAAACGATGAGCAGCACCGCGATGAAGCTGACGCCCGCGATGACCAGGGCGGTGATGATCGCACGCTGGGCCTCTTCGGCGGTGCGCTGCTGGAAGAAGCCCATCGACACGAGCGTCACGATTCCCGCGAACAGCGCGGCGCCGAAGGCCATCCCGAGCAGCTGCAGGGGCTTCATCAGATCGCGGCGGGTGGGGCTGTCGTGGCTCACGCGGAGTCCTTCTGCGGGGTGGGGTCGGCGGATGCGGGTGCATCCTCCGTGAAGTTCTCGGCTGTGTCCGGCTCTGCGGGGCGCGGTGAGAAGCCGGCGATGCCGAGGTACACCGCGACGATCGCCGCGTAGCCGCCGAACAGCCCGACGCCGATGGTGATGCCGGTGAGGGTGAACGTCGCGCTCGCCTCTTCGATCGTGTAGTCCAGCGCGTAGGCGGGCTGGACGAAGAGCAGCGCGATGCCGAGCAGCGCCGTGATCGCGCCGATCACCGCGGCGTCGCGGCTCTCGGATCGCGGTCCGACGGGCGCGGCGGGGCGGGCGTCGGGAATGCCGGGTGCGATCTCGCGGCGGGTGCCCCGGCCGGCGAGGCCGCGCCACCCGGCGATGAGCTCGATGACGCCGCTGATGAGGGCCCACGCGATCACGATGGTGAAGTAGCCGGCCACCGTGCGCAGCGGGTGGAGGCCGCTCGCCATGCCCGCGACGACGGTCACGCCGCCGAGTGCGGCGGCCGGCCACCGGCGGCCGGCCGGGTAGACCAGCCACACCGAGAGCAGCAGCACGAGGCCGGTGGCGATGGCGAAGCCGCTGAAGACCGCGCTGCCGACCAGTGCCGAATGGTCCGACGAGAACGTGATCATGATCGCCGCGATCGCCGCGAAGGCGGCGCGCGCGAGTTGCACGTGGCGCACGGCGAACGTGCGGGAATCGGCTGAGGTCACGGTGGTCCTGCGGAGAGGCGGGTTCTCGGGAACGAGAACGGATGCCTCCAGTCTACGTGCGTCATAGGTGACAGCATCCTGAACCCGCTTCCCGGTCAGGCATCCGTCACCCCAGCGTGTCGAGGATGCCGGTGAGGAGTCCGAACGTGGTCAGCGGCGAGATGATCGCGAACCGCAGCACCGGCTCGCCGGCGTGGGAGCTGGGCACGACGAACGCGTGCTGCTCCTCGAGGAGGCGGTCCGACCAGGCCTCGTACTCGGAGAGCGTCCAGCCCTCGCGGCGGAACACCACCACCGACAACTGCGGGTCGCGCACGAGCGACAGCCCCTCGCGCGCCTCGATCTCGTCGGCGATGCGCCGGGCGAGATCGATGCCGTACTCGATCGTTGCCCGGTACGCGTCGGTGCCGTGGGTGGCGAGCGAGAACCACAGCGGCAGACCGCGGGCGCGGCGGGTCAGCTGGATGGCGAGATCCGACGGATTCCAGTCCGGCTTGCCGGTGAGGGTGTCGAGGTACTCGGCCTTCTGCGTGTGCGCCGACAGCGCCAGCGCGGGCTCTCGGTAGATGAGGGCGCACGCGTCGAACGGCGCGAACAGCCACTTGTGCGGATCGACGATGACCGAGTCGGCGAGCTCGACGCCCGCGAACACCGGGCGCATCCGCTCGACGAGCATCGCCGCCAGCCCGTAGGCGCCGTCCACGTGGAACCACACGCCGCGCTCGCGAGCGACGGCGCCGACGCCCGCGATGTCGTCGACGATGCCGAAGTTCGTCGTGCCGGCGGTGGCCACCACCGCGAGCACCGCGTCGCCGTGCTCGTCGAGCGCACGCGCGACGGCATCGCCGTGCAGGCGCCCGTCGGCGTCGACCTCGGCGGTCGCGACGTCCACGTCCATGACGGCCGCCGCCGACGCGATCGACGAGTGCGCCTCGGCGCTGCAGACGACCACCCAGCGCGCGGGAGCAGGGCGCCCCTTTTCCGAGAGCCCCCGGCGGGCGGCATCCCGTGCGGTCACAAGCGCCGAGAGGTTGCCGATCGTGCCGCCCTGCACGAAGACCCCGCCTGCGCCAGGGGGCATCCCGAACTCCGTCGCGAGCCAGTGCAGCACCTCGTTCTCGGCGTAGACGGCGCCGGAGCCCTCCATCCACGAGCCGCCGTAGATGGCGGATGCCGACACCACGACGTCGAACGCCAGCGAGGCCTTGGTGGGGGCCGAGGGGATGAAGGAGAGGTAGCCGGGGTGATCGGTGGATACGCAGGACGGCGCGAGCACGTTCTCGAACAGCGCGATGGCGCGCCGCGAGCCGATGCCGTCGGCGGTGATCGACCCCGACGCCAGCCGCTCGAGATCGCGGGGCGTCATCGGCTTGTCGAGGGGCACGTCCTCGTACAGGGCACGGCGCCGGGCGTATTCGAGCACGTCTTCGACCGTGTGACGCGTGTCGGGCGAGATGGCGTGCATCTCGTGCGGGGATGTCGCGGACATTGCGTCTCCTCGATGGTCGGGCTCCAGATCACGCTAGACCACCGCGATCCCCCCGGAGCGAGCGAGTTCGGGGCGCACCGCGTGCGCCCGGGGCGTGCGGCACGCGCCCCGAACGGACGCGGTGCGCCCCAATCCAGGGAGACGCTCGTTCGGATGATCCAGCAGGAATGGAGAAGCGCGGCCGCCGGCCGCGTCGTAGCGTGAGGATCACAAGCCGCGAGGCTGCCCCACGAACGCAAAGGAGAACGGACATGGCCGGCAAGACGACGTCGGACGGACTGAGTGAGGTCGAGCGCCAGGCCGTCAAGGACCGCGCCCAGGAGCTGCGCGCCCAGGCCAAGGCGGGAAAGAACCGCGAAGCGGGCACGAAGCAGGTGCTCGAGGCGATCGGCAAGCTCGAGGGCACCGACAAGGCGCTCGCCGAGGGCCTGCACAAGGTCGTCTCCGAGACGGCACCCGACCTGGTGCCGAAGACGTTCTACGGCTTTCCCGCCTACGCGAACGGCGACGGCAAGGTCGTCGTGTTCATCCAGCCTTCGTCGAAGTTCAAGACGCGCTACGCCACGATCAACTTCGACGAGCCTTCGCACCTCGACGACGGCGACATGTGGCCGATCGGCTTTGCGGTGCTCGCCTGGACCCCGGAGGTCGAGAAGAAGGTCACGCAGCTGGTGAAGACCGCCGTCGCACCCGCGTGACGTCTAGCTCGTCGCCGCCGCGCCGCCGTCGACCCCCGAGCGGGCGGCGGCGCGGTCGGCGTGACCGAGCTGGCGCCCGGGGGCGATGCGGTCGCGCACCCGGCGCTTGAGCGCGACGATGTCGGGGAAGCCGCCGTCGGCGGCGCGTGACCACACCAGCTCGTCGTCGGCGTAGACCTCGAAGATCCCGCCGGTGCCGGGCTCGAGGGTGGCGCCGCCGCCCATCAGCTCGGCCTGGAAGGTCGTGAGCAGCTCCTGGGCGACCCATGCCGCTCGGAGCATCCATGCGCATTGCGTGCAGTAGACCACGCGCACGTGATGAGTCATGCCGGTCCCCCGTCCGGCGAGAGGTCCGGTGAGAGGAACTCCAGCGCCGCCTCGCGGAACGCGCGCGAGCCCGGTGTGTTGAAGTGGTGTCGTCCCGGGATCTCGAGGAACCTGCCGTCCGGCGCGGTGGCCGCGAGCGTGCGCGAGCGTTCGAGGATCGCGTCCTCCGATCCGGTGGCGAAGAGGACGGGCTGCGTGGGTGGATGCTCCGGGTCCGGGTCCGCGTCGCCGAAGCGCATGCCCTCGGCGAGCGCGATCAGCGCACGCAGGTCGTTGTCGGGCACCCGCTCGGCCAGCCGGACGTAGTTCTGGGTCACCGCGTCGGTGACCGGTATGCCCTCTTCGGCATACGCGCGAGCCTGATCGATCCGCAGACGGCCGAGTGGACGGCCGTCAGGGATGCCGCCCAGCACGGCACGACTGATGTGCTCGGGCGCATCCACCGCGAGCTGCCAGCCCACACGCGCGCCGAGGGAGTATCCGACGTACCGCACGGCGTCGACCAGGTAGGTGTCGAGCACCACGATGAGGTCGGCGACGAAGGCGGCCATGGAGTACGCGAGGGCGTCGTACGGCTTGTCACTGGCGCCATGACCACGCTGATCGACGCCGATGACGCGGTATCCGGCCGCGGTCAGCATCCGCACCCAGCCGGTGTCGACCCAGTTGTCGCGGCAGCTCGAGGCGAATCCGTGCACGCACAGCACGGTCTCGGCGTCGGGCTCGCCCCACGCGTACGTCGCGAGCTGGTACCCCTCTGCCGACATCACATAGCTGGGCGGCGGCATCTCGGTGCGCACGAGGGGGGCGACGGCATCCATACCCGCCATTCTGCTCTTCCACCTACCCGCACGGCCTCACGGCCCCGGATGGTGTCCCATCCTTACAGCGTGGCGGAGCCGGTGACGCCCGGGCGCGAGCGGAGGAGATTACGCCCTTCGGCACGGATTCGCAACGGGCTGAGTCATCGGCGCTGTTCCGCCTAACGTCGCTGCATGAGCACGGACGACACCCGAGGTGCACGCCCGACGGAGCCGCTGGCACCGCGGCGCACCGATACCGACCTCGATCACGATGGCGTGGCCGATCACCGCGAAGCCGTGGCCGATCGCAGCGACGCGTCTCTCCGCGAGACCGTCGTGGCGCGTGAGCGCGAGCGTTTCGGCGGCATCAAGTTCGGCGCAGCCTTCTTCGGCTGGCTCACTGCCCTGGGCGCTCTGGTGGCCCTGACCGCTGTGGTGGCCGCGATCGGCGCGGCGACGGGTCTTGCGTCGCCGGAGACGGTCGAAGACGCCGTCGACGCCGCCGACCAGAACATGACGGCGGCGACCATCATCGGCGCGATCGCCATCGCGGTCGTGCTGTTCGTCGCCTACTTCGCCGGCGGATATGTCGCGGGGCGCATGGCCCGGCTGAGCGGGGCGAAGCAGGGTCTGGCGGTCTGGCTCTGGGCCATCGCCATCGCCATCCTCGTCGCCGTCGTGACGGCGATCGCGGGTTCCCAGTGGGACATCCTGGCAAACGTCGATATCTTCCCGCGCATCCCGGTGACCGTCGAGACCGCCACCTGGACCGGCATCCTGACCGCGATCGGCGCTGCTGTGATCACGCTCATCGCGGCGATCCTCGGCGGCGCGGCCGGCATGCGCTACCACCGCCGCGTGGACCGGGCCGGCTTCGGCGACGACCGGGTCTGAACCTCAACCTCTAACCACCACGAGAAAGGAGATCCACCATGGGTCTTGACGATGACATCAAGCACAACGCTGAAGACATCAAGGGCAAGGCGAAGGAGGCGGTCGGTGACGCGACCGACAACGAGCGCCTGCAGGCCGAGGGCGTGGGCGATCAGGCCAGCGCGAAGATGAAGAAGGCCGGCCAGGACGTGAAGGACGCGCTCACCGACGATCGGTGATCTGCCGCGACGGTGCCCCGGATCCCCGGCGGATCCGGGGCACCGCCGTGTCCGGCCGGCGGCGGCGCGGACGGACTCAGAAGACGTCCCACTCCCGCGCGCGTTCCACGAGCACCTCGATCACCCGCGTCGTCGCGGGCGTCGGGGGCTCGCCGGCGCGGATCGCCAGGTGCAGGGTGTTGATCGGCGCTTCGTCCGCGCGGTGCAGCACCTCCACGGTGCCCGCGCCGATCGCCGGTTCGGCGAGGTAGCGGGGCAGCGCCGAGATGCCGGCGGCGGCCACCACCGCCGCGAGTACGGTCCTCAGGTCGGGCACCGTGATCGCGACCGCGTTGGCCGGGCGGTGCCCGAACTGGCTGCGCCAGTAGCGCCGCACGATCGACAGGTCGGCGTCGTACGCGACGAGCGGCAGATGCTGCAGGGCGCCTGCGGGATCGGCGGCGAGGCGCCCACGGTCGATGGTCCGCGCGAGGGACGGCGCCCCGACGAGCACGAACTCCTCGTCGACGAGGCCGCGATACCGGATGCCGCGCAGCGGCGTCCGCACCGACGACACGACGACGTCGAGGTCGCCGTCCGCGAGCCGGGCGAGCAGGTCGTGCGCGAGACCGAGGCCGAACTCGACGCGGACGCCGGCGCTGGCGAGCGGCGCCAGCGCGGGGACCACGCGGAGTGCGACGACGTCGCTCGCGCCGCCCACCCGCACCGTCTCGACCGGACCCGGCGCCGGCGCCGTCCACACCTCGCGCAGCCGGTCGACCGGCGACGCCACGCGCACGGCGAGCGCGTCGCCGGCAGGGGTCGGCGTGACCCCGCGCACCGATCTCGTGAAGAGCGGCATGCCGAGCTCGCTCTCGAGCCGGGCGATGCGCTCGCTCACCGACGGCTGACTCAGTCCCAGGCGTGCGGCGGCTGCCGTGATCGACCCGGCGCGGTGCACCTCGACGAACGTGTGCAGCAGATCGAGCTCTTGCATGCGGCATCCGTCCATCAGAACATCTATGGCTGCTACCCAGCATAGGAAATGAGGGCGATGGATGCCTCGTTCCCTCCCACAGCGGCTCGCGCGAGTCGTCGAACAGGAGAGACAGACATGGCACACGTACTCATGGCGGTCACCGGCGCGGACGCCATCGTCCTCACGGACGGCACGGCGCACCCCACCGGGTTCTGGGCGGAGGAGCTCGTCGAGCTGCACCGGGGACTGGTGGCGGCCGGACACGACGTCGACATCGCGACTCCGGGTGGCGTGCGCCCGACCGTCGATCCCGGCAGCCTTTCCGGAGACACCGCAGCGCTGACCGACTACCTCGCCTCGATCGAAGAACTCCTGGCGCATCCGCGGGCGCTCGCCGACGTGACAGACGGGGAGTACGACGCGATCGCGCTGCCCGGCGGCCACGGCCCGATGGTGGACCTCGCCGTCGACGCCGATCTGGGTCGGCTGCTCGTGGACGCGCTGGACCGGGACGCGGTCGTGGGCGTGCTGTGCCACGGGCCGGCCGGACTGCTCAGCGCCGTGCGGCCGGACGGGTCGTTCGCGTTCGCCGGGCGCCGGCTGGCCGTCTTCACCGACGAAGAGGAGCGTCAGGGCGGACTCGGCGACGGCTCGCCCTACCTGGTGGAGGCGCGCCTGCGCGAGCTCGGCGCGGTCGTCGAGCCGGGCGAGCCGTGGTCGGTCACGGTCGTGAGCGACGGCTCGTTCGTGAGCGGTCAGAACCCGCAGTCGAGCGTCGCGACCGCAGAACGCCTCGTCGAGGTGCTCGCCGGGCGCTGACGGGCGTCGGAAGAACGGACGACGGATGCCGCGGAGCGTGGCCGGGCGACCGGCATCCGTCACCGGTCACGAGGATGAGGGCGCTCTCACGCGCCGCTCGCCGCCCGTTCACCGAGTCGTCGCACGCTCGTCGCCGGCCGGTCAGCGCGCGGTGCGGCGTCCGCGATTGCGTCGGAGGCATGAGTCGAATCCCCACACGACGCGTCCTGCCGCGCCTTCTCGCCGCGGCAGCAGCGACGGTCACCGCCGTCGCGCTCCTTCCCGCCACCGCCGCCTCCGCCCAGCCGGCCGCGGCCGCCGCTCCCGCGGCGTCGCAGTCGCCGTACGTGCAGACGCACGTGCCGACGCTCGTCGCCCGCGCGACGCTGTCGGCCGATCACCTCGAGCCCGGCCCGGCCTCGGGCGCGCTCGCGAGCCCGGCCAACGGCCGCACCGGACCCTGGGACGGCCAGGTGATCCCCGGATTCTCGGCCGCGATCGACAACGGCGACGGCACGTTCTGGGCGCAGCCCGACAACGGCTTCGGCGCCAAGGGCAACTCCGCCGACTTCCTGCTGCGCAACTATCTCGTTCGTCCGGCCTGGCAGGCCGCCGAAGGCGGCGCAGGCGAGATCCAGATCGAGCGGTTCATCTCGTACAACGACCGCAACGGCGTCCTCGACTTCCCGATCGTGAACGAGGGCACCGCGGAGCGCCTCCTCACCGGCGGCGACTTCGACATCGAGTCGGTCGTGAGGGCCAAGGACGGCACCTTCTGGGTCGGCGAGGAGTTCGGGCCGTTCCTGCTGCACTTCGACACCGACGGCACCCTGCTCGAGAAGCCGTACGCGCTGGAGGGCGCCAAGTCGCCGGCGAACCCCTACCTGCAGCCGGGCGAGACCCCGCGGGTGCGCTCGAGCCGCGGGTTCGAGGCGATGGCCGCCTCTGCCAACGGACGCTACCTCTACCCCGTCGTCGAGGGCTCGTACGCCGACGACCCCGACCTGCGCCGCCGCGAGATCCTCGAGTTCGACACGCGCGCCGGGCAGTACACCGGTCGCACCTGGAGCTACCAGACCGACCAGGAGCCGAACGTCATCGGCGACGCGTTCACCGTGCGGGGCGACGTGCTCATCCTCATCGAGCGCGACGACTTCGAGGGTGAGCAGTCCGTCACCAAGCGCGTCTACGAGGTGGACCTCCGCCGCACCGACGCCGAGGGCTACCTCGAGAAGACGCTCGTGCTCGACGCACTTCGCATCGCCAACCCCCACGGCATCGGCGCCGGCGACGGCTACGGCACGGGCGAGATCTACTCGCTCCCGGTGCAGTCGTTCGAGACCGTCGTGCAGCTGAAGGACGGCAGCCTCCTCATCGGCAACGACAACAACTACCCGGGCAACGACGCGCGCATCCCGGGCACGCCCGACGACACCGAGTTCGCGATCATCGATCTCGACAAGACCAAGCTCGAGCCGTCGACGGTCAGCCTCATCGGCCACCGCGGCGCGAGCGGGTCGCGCCCCGAGCACACGCTCGCGGCGTACGAGACGGCGATCGTGCAGTGCGCCGACTACATCGAGCCCGACGTCGTGTCGACCAAGGACGGCGTGCTCGTCGCGCGACACGAGAACGAGATCAGCGGAACGACGGATGTCGCGACCCGGCCCGAGTTCGCCGCGCGCAAGGCGACGAAGGTCATCGACGGAGCGTCGATCACCGGCTGGTTCACCGAGGACTTCACGTTCGCCGAGCTGCGCACGCTCCGCGCCAAGGAGCGCCTGCCGCAGACGCGTCCGGCCAACACTGCGTTCGACGGGCTGTACGTCATCCCGACGCTCGACGAGGTCATCGACCTCGCCCGCCACTCGGTCAGCTGCGACGGCCGCACGGTCGGCGTGTACCCCGAGACGAAGCATCCGTCGTACTTCGACTCGATCGGGCTCTCGCTCGAGGAGCCGCTGGTCGCGGCGCTGCAGGCGAACGGCGTCGACCGCGCGGACGCGCCCGTCATCGTGCAGAGCTTCGAGACGGCGAACCTGCGCGACCTCGCCGGCCTGACCGACGTCACCCTGGCGCAGCTCGTGAGCAACTCCGGTCGTCCGTACGACTTCACCCTCGCCGGCGACACCCGCACCTACAAGGATCTGGTGACGCCGGCCGGGCTCGCAGAGATCGCGTCCTACGCCGACGGCGTGGGCCTCGAGAAGTCCGTGATGATCCCACGCACCGCCGACGGCCGCCTGGGCACGCCCACCCCGGTCATCGCCGACGCGCACGCGGCGGGACTCTCGGTGCATGGCTGGACGTTCCGCGCCGAGAACCAGTTCCTGCCCGCCGACTTCCGCTCGAGCGCCGACCCGAATGCCTACGGTGACCTCGCCGGCGAGCTCCAGGCCTTCATCGGCGCCGGCATGGACGGGGTCTTCAGTGACCACCCGGGCATCGCCGCGGTGACCATCGACACGGTCACGCTCGCGGGCTGAGCCCTCGGGGCGCCGGACCGGGCGGGGGATGCTGCGGCATCCTCCGCCCGGTCCGGTCGTTGAGCGAGCGAGGAACGTGGTCGTTGAGCGAGCTTGCGAGTCGAGATGCCGAGACGAAACGCCCCCGACACGACGCACACGAGCGGCTCGGCGCGTCTCGTCTCGTTCGCTGGCGGTCCCTCGCTCAACGACCGCGCATCCGGCGCGGGGTGACGAGGAACGAACCCGCGGCCGCACTGGCCCGCGGCATCCGTTCCCGTCCGGTGTCAGCGCACGCGACGCCCGTGCGCGATGTCGATGAGGCGCGAGAGCACCTCGCCGCCCGACCGCAGCCCGTTGTGCTCGTGCTCGCTCGTGATCCAGGGTGTGACGCCCGGGAGGAGACGGGCCGTCTCCATCGAGAACTCGAACGGCACGTACAGGTCGTTGGCGTAGACGGCGGCGGCTCCGCGGGCGCCGCATGCCTCGATCGCGGCCGCGTCGTACAGTCGCGGCCACGCGAACCCGGCGAGCTCGAGCGTCACGTCGCGCCAGGGCTGGAGCCCGGGAACGGTGTCGGCCCACTCGCGGCGCACGTGCTCACCGGTGAAGAGCGTCGGGTCGTCGCGGAAGTCGTCGGGCTCGGTGCGCTCGGCAGACCACTCGGTGGCGTAGCCGTCGGCATAGCTGGACTCGTGGAAGACGTAGTACAGCGGGTTTCGCGCATCGAACGGCATCGCCGAGGCGAGGTCGTGGCGGAAGGCGTTGGTGTGCGGCTCGAGCTCGAGCAGGCTCCAGAGCTTCTGCCACCCCTCGTTGGTGCCGAGCGCGGAGCCCGCCGAGCGCACGCGGGAGACCGAGGCAACCTCGCCGTCGGGCAGCACCAGGGCGCCCGCATCGGCGAGGTCGACGATCCGGCGCATCGCGTCGCGGTGCGCGGGGAAGCGCCGGTAGTAGCGCTCGGACGCCTCGCGCATCTTGTCGTACGTGAGGGAGTAGACATCGTCGGGATGCCGCCCCACGGCGCTCAGGCCGCCGGTGATGTAGACGTGCTCGAGGGAGTCGGCATCCGTCGACAGATAGGCCAGGGTCGTGAACCCGCCGAACGACTGCCCCAGCACGCTCCACCGCTCGGCGCCGAGTTCGGCGCGCACGGCCTCGCAGTCGCGCACGATCGCATCGGCGCGCAGGTGCGTGATGTACTCGGCGAGCTCAGCCGTGCCGCGCTCGAGGTCGCGGTCGCTGACCGGGGTCGAGCGTCCGGTGCCCCGCTGGTCGAGCAGCACGACCCGGTAGTGCTCGAGCGCCTCGTCCAGCCACGACGGCGCTTCCGGTGCGTGGAACGCGCGCGGCGCCTCGTGCCCCGGCCCACCCTGCAGGAACACCAGGTAGGGGAGGCCGCCGCCGCCCTCGCGCGTGACCACGGCGGCGTGGATGTCGATCGTGCGGCCGTCCGCCGGATCGCCCCACACCAGCGGCACGGTGACGGTGTGGTCGTCGATGGTCAGGTCCTGCATCCGGCGCGTCGTCACGGGCATGCGTCCGAGCCTAGGCGCTGCCGCCGACGCGGCGTCGGGCCGCCCTGGGGTCCCCACACGCGGCAAGGTCATGCCCGGTCGTTGAGCGAGCGAGGAACGCGGTCGTTGAGCGAGCGAGGAACGCGGTCGTTGAGCGAGCCTGCGAGTCGAAACGCAGAGACGAAACGCCCCGAGCCGCCGAGCGGACGTCTTACGGCGTGTGCGTTTCGCCCCGGTCGTCGAGCATCCTGAGACCACGTGCAGTGACGACGAAGTCGTCGACGTTGCGGAGGTGCGCGCGCACGCTGCGCTCGGCGTCGAGGGCGCTCGCCTCGGCGTCGGCGTCCGCCTTGACGGCGACGAGAGCGTCGCCCTGGAGGCGGTGCCCGACCCAGCGGAGGCGGACGCGGTCGATCCGCGCGATGCCCTCGACATGTTCGAGGGCGTGCTCGGCGCGGTCGACGAGCTCGGGCTCGACGCCGTCGAGGAGGCGGCGGCCGACGCTGCGCACCGTGCCGATGAGCAGCACGAAGATCGCCGCCGCGATGACCAGGCCCACGATCGGGTCCGCGAGCGGGAAGCCGAGCAGCACGCCGATGCCGCCCAGCACCACCGCGAGCGACGTGAAGCCGTCGGTGCGGGCATGCACGCCGTCCGCCACGAGCGCGGCAGACCCGATGCGCTTGCCCACGCGGATGCGGTACACGGCGACGATCTCGTTGCCGGCGAACCCGATGACGCCCGCGGCGATCACCCACCCGAGGTTGTGGAGCGGCTGCGGGTGCAGCATCCGATCGATCGCCTGCCAGGCCGCCACGATCGCCGAGAGCGCGACGACGAACACGATGAAGAGGCCCGCCAGGTCTTCGGCGCGGCCGAGCCCGTAGGTGTATCGACGGGATGCCGCACGCCGGCCGAGCACGAACGCGATCCACAGTGGCACGGCCGTGAGGGCGTCGGAGAGGTTGTGGACGGTGTCGGCGAGGAGCGCGACCGACCCGCTGAACGCGACGACGATCGCCTGGAGTGCCGTGGTGGCGAGCAGGATCACGAGGCTGATCTTCAGCGCGCGGACGCCGGCTGAGCTGGCCTCCATCGCGTCGTCGATCGCGTCTGCCGCGTCGTGCGAATGCGGCACGAACAGCTCATGAAGGATGCCGCGCAGTCCTGTGGGATGGGAGTGACCGTGGTCGCCGTGGTCGCCGTGGCGGTGGTCACCGTGGTCGTGGTTGGCGTCGTCGGGCGCGTGGTGGTGAGGGTGACCGGCGTCGTCATGCGCATGGTCATGGTCGTGCGGCGCGGCAGGCTCAGGATCGTGCGGATGCGGGTGCTCGTCATGGTCAGGATGCCCCGCGGCCTGCGCGCTCATTCGGCGCCCTTTTCGGCGTGGTGGTGGCGGGGCGTGCCGCCGAGCGAGTGCTCCGCCTGGTAGATCGCATCGGCGACGAGGCGGGAGGCGTGCTCGTTCTCGAGCCGGTAGAACACTCGCTGCCCCTCCTGCCGCGTGGAGACGATGCGCGCGAGCCGGAGCTTCGCGAGGTGCTGCGAGACCGCGGCCGGCGACTTGTCGACGATGTCGGCGAGGTGGTTCACCGACAGCTCGCCGGCGTCCTGCAGGGCGAGGACGATCCGCACGCGCGTCGCGTCGGCCAGCATCGCGAACACCTCCACCGCGAGTTCGACGAAGCTGCTGTCGACCGCGTATCCGCATCCCTGCTTATCTGCACTCATACGCAGATAGTACGTCATTCCTCGGTCGGGGACGCACCCGGCCGTACTGCCGCCGGACCGGCATCGGGTGGGAAGCTGGCGGCATGCCGATCCTTCCCACCGTGCGTGATCCGCGGTTCATCACGATCCGGCGAGGCGGAACCCTCACCGACGAGGACCATCGCCTGCTCGCCGAGTGGGCGGCGCTGTGCGCCGAGCGTGTACTGCCTCTGTTCGAGCGCGAGCAACCCGGTGACAGCCGCCCGCGCGATGCCATCGAGCTCGGTCGCGCATGGATTCGCGGCGAGGTTCCCATGAAGGAGGCTCACCAGCGGGCGTTCGTCGCGAATGCCGCGGGCAAGGGTCTGCCCGATCCTGCGAAGTTCGCCGCACTCGCGGCCGGGCAAGCCGTCGCCGTGGCGCACGTGGCAGCGCATGAGCTCGGCGCCGCGGCGTACGCGATCCGCGCGGTGGCGGCTGGGGCCACGCGCCCGGAGGCTTCGGGCGACGCGCCAGCGGCGCGTGGAGGGGGCGTGGGGACCGATTCAGCCGGCGAAACAGACGCGGCACGGCTGGCCGAACGGGACTGGCAGCGCGCGCAGCTGCCGGCACAGATCCGAGAGCTGGTGCTCGACGACCAGCGCCTCCGCAGCGCGATCTGCTGGAACGTCTTCGACGACTGAACCCAACCGCACCCGCCCCCCACGAGACAGGGGATCCGCGGCGAGATCGAGGGCACCGCCCCCTGGTTCGGCGCGAATCTCCGGGCTCGGCGAAACCCGGTCTCCACGAAACCGGCCACCCCGGCGCAGCGAACCGCGGTCCGGCTCAGCCGCGGGCGCTGCGCCGTTCGCGGTCGGCCGCGCGCAGACGCCGGCGCCGGCGGCGCGGCGGGGTGGGCGTTGCCGTCTGCGCTGCGGTCGGCAGCACGATCGGCTGCGTGACCACCGCGTCGACGACCATCGAGCCGTCGGTCGGACCGATGACCGCGATCGGCGTCGTCGGCGTCATCACCATCGGCGACACGGCCGCCGACGCGAGCTGGCGGTGCGCCACGAGGTAGGCGGGCACGAGCACGACGACAGCGCCGAGCCACGCGAGCGGGTTGCTCGCCGCCACGCCGATGAAGCCGAACATGCTCCCCAGCACGACGGCCGCGCCGACGCGCATGACGAGCTCGATCACACCGGTGACGGTGGGGATGAGGGCGTGGCCGAGTCCCTGCAGCGCACCGCGCAGGACGAAGAGGATGCCGAGGATCCAGTACGTCGCCCCGTTGATCGCGAGCATCTGCGCCGCCATCCCCACGACCTCGCTCGACCCTTCGCCGACGAACAGCTGCACCAGCACCGCACCGAACGCGATGAGCAGTGCCCCGAGCACGATCGCGGCGGCGACCGACATCCAGGTCGCCTGGGTGACGCCACGGCGGATGCGATCGGGCCGCCCGCCGCCGTGGTTCTGCGCGACGAACATCGACACCGCGAGTCCGAGCGACTGCAGCAGCGCGACGGCGAGACCGTCGACGCGGGATGCCGCGGTGTAGGCGGCGACCGCGTCCGCGCCGAGCCCATTCAGTGCGACCTGCACCGACAGCGTCCCGATCGCGATGATCGACGCCTGGAAGCCCATCGGAAGCCCCAGGCGGAGGTGCTCGGCGAGCTCGGCGCGGCGGACACGCCAGTCGGCGCGGCGCACATGGAGCACCGGCATCCGTCGACGGACGAACTCGAGGCACAGCAGCACCGAGATGGCCTGCGAGACGACGGTGGCGAGCGCGGCGCCGCCGACGCCCCAGCCGAGCGGGCCGACCATGAGGATCACCAGGACGACGTTGAGACCGCAGGCCAGCGTGAGGAAGACGAGCGGCGTGCGCGAGTCGCCGATCGCGCGGATGATCGCCGACAGGTAGTTGAAGAACATCATCGCGCCGGCGCCGAGGAAGCTGATCTGGGCGAAGACGACGGCGTCGTCCATGAGTTCGGCGGGCGTCCGCAGCAGCACGAGCAGCGGGCCGGCGAGCAGGGGCGCACCGACCGTGAGCAGCAGCGTGCACGCGCCGGTGAGGATGGTGCCGACCGCGACCGAGCGGCGCACCGCCGCGAAGTCGCGTGCACCGAACGCCTGTGCGGTGGGAATCGCAAACCCCGACGTCAGGCCCCACGCGAACCCCAGCAGCAGGAACAGCATGCTGCCCGTCGCGCCGACCGCGGCCAGCGCGTCGACGCCGAGATGGCGCCCGACGACGATCGCATCGACGAACTGGTACAGCTGCTGCACGACGTTGCCGATGAGCAGGGGGACGGCGAACACGACGATGACGCGCCACGGGCGGCCCGTCGTCAGGGCGGTGGTCATGAAGGCGGCTCTCGAAGGAGAAGGCGAGGAGGGGGACGGATGCCGCGGCAGCGGGTGGAGCGCGAAGGCGAGGGATGCGCGGGTGCGAAGCGACAGTCGCCTAGTGTATCGAATCGATTCGGCCTTTACCTGACGGTGTGCGCTGAATGACACGCCGACCGGGCAAACCGGTGACGAGCACTCCGCCCACGAGCAGGACACCGCCCACGATCTCCGCCGGCGTCGGGATCTGCCCGAGCAGGAGAGCGGCCGACGCCATCGCGACGACCGGCGCGAGCAGCACCCACGGCACGACGGCCGCGGAGCGGTTGCGAGCCAGCAGGCCGTTCCAGATCGAGTAGCCGATGATCGTGCACAGCACCGCGGTGTAGAGCGTCGAGACCAGCGACTGCCAGCCGAAGGCGGTGATCCCGGCGGCGATCGCCTCCGGTCCTTCGACCACGAGCGACAGCGCGAGCGCGGGCACCGGCACGACGAGGGCCGACCATACCGTGAGCGAGAGCGAGCCGAGCCGTCCCGACCCGCTCACCACGCCGGCCCCGCGCGAGATGACGTTGCCGATGCCCCACGAGAACGCCGCGGCGAGTGCCAGTGCCACCGCGAGTGCCGGAGCATCGCCGCCGCGTCCGGTCGCCACGATCGCGAGTCCGACGACGCCGACCGCGACGCCGACGGCCTGCGGGATGGTCGGGCGCTCCCGCAGCACCGAGGCGGCGATGAGGATCGTGAACACCGCCTGCGCCTGCAGCACGAGCGCCGCCAGGCCCGGCTGCAGCCCCAGCGCCATCGACGTGTAGAGCAGGCCGAACTGCCCGAGGCTCATGAAGAGCCCCACGCCGATCACGGTGCGCCAGGAGGTGCGGGGGCGAGGGACCACCACGACGGCGAGCGCGACGACCAGGAAGCGGATCGCGACGAACAGCAGGGGCGGGACCCCGGTCATGCCCCAGTCGATCACGACGAAGTTGAACCCCCAGAAGGATGCCACGGCCGCCGCCAGCACCATGTCGCGTCTGTTCACGCTTCTACCTCAGCGGGTTGGTGGATGAAGAACAAGCGATGCTTTTCTCATGGAACCGTGTAGCTTTGCTTCATGATCGATCTGGAAGCGGTGCTGTCACTGCGCGCGGTGGCCACGCAGGGCAGCGTCGTCGCTGCCGCGACGAGCCTCGGGTACACGCCGTCCGCGGTGTCGCAGCAGGTCAAGCGACTCGAACGCGAGACGGGCATCACTCTGCTCGAGCGCGCCGGGCGCGGGGTCATCCTCACCGAGGCGGGCACACGCCTCGTCGTCGCGTCCACGCCGATCCTCGCCGACCTCGAGCGCCTGCGCGCCGATCTGCAACTCACGGCGGGTGCCGATGACCAGGTCGTGGGTGAGATCAGGCTCGCCGCCTTCTCGACCGTCGTACGCGGCCTCGTCATCCCGGTGCTGAGCGACCTGGCGGTGCGGCATCCCGATCTGGCGCTGCCGCTCCGCGAGAGCGAGCCGTGGGAGTCGATCGCACTCGTCGCGTCAGGCCAGCGCGACCTCGGCATCGTGCATCGCTGGGGCGGCGTCGCCCTGGCGATGCCCGACCATCTCGTCTCGACACCGCTGTTCACCGATGTCGCCGACGTCATCCTGCCGCGCCACCACCCGCTCGCCGGTCGTACCGCCCTGCGCCCGGAAGAGCTCGCGGGCGAGAACTGGGTGGCGACGTTCGAGGCGACGATCTGCCGCCAGTGGCTGCGGCGGCTCTTCGACGGCGTCCCCAACGCACCGCGCATCGTGCACGAGTCGATGGAGTTCCAGAATCACCTGGAACTCGCCCGCGCCGGACGCGCGGTCGCGCTGGTGCCGCGCCTCGGCCGCGGTGACATCGGCCCGGACCTCGTCGCGATCCCGACCGTCGAGCCAGCCTCCACCCGCGACGTCCTCGCGGTGCACCGCCGTTCGCAGGAGGATTCGCCCGCCCTCCGCACCGCGCTGGACGCGTTCGTGGAGCATGCGCGCGTGATGTGATGGTGCGGGGCGACGAGGCGATGACCTGGGACTCAGTCCGAATCGGGAAGGACTCGCATCCCCCGAAGCGGGGCTGAGAGGACCGCCACGAGCGCGGCGATCGCGAAGACGACCATCACGACGACGAGCGTCCACTGATCACCGACGAGACCGACCGCCGCACCGCCCGCGAGCGCGCCGAGGGCCGCCGCGGTCCGGTTGGCCGAGCGGATATTCGCATTCACGCGTCCGAGCAGGGCATCGGGGGTGACCGCCTGTCGGAGGCCCATCTCGTTCGCGTTCTCGACGCCGGCCGCGAGCCCGTGGATCGCGAGCGCTATATAGAGGAGTACCGGCCCCGCCGACAACCACGCCGTCACAGCGACCAGCAGCCACGCGATCGGGTAGGCCGCGCGGGCGACGATGATCGCCGGCCCGGTGCCCAGCCACGACCCGAACCGGGCGGCGAAGGTCGCGCCGAGCAGAGCCGCCGATCCCGAGACGGCCAGCAGCAGCCCGAAGGTGAAGGCGGTGAACCCGAGGGACCGCAGCGCCAGCAGCGAGAGCACCGTGAACGCGATGCCGTTCGCGAAGAACCAGACGTGCGTCGACACCGCGAGCGGGCCGAGCGTCCGGTGCGCGTACGCCCAGCGCAGCCCCTCACGGATCTCGCGGCCGAGATTGCGCTCGAGGCGGCGCTCGCGAGGCTCATCCACGCGGATGCCCGCATTCAGCAGCGCATCGACGAGGTAGCTCCCCGCGTCGACCAGGAGCGCGATCGGCGCGCCGAGCAGGCCGACGAGCCCGCCGCCCAGTGCCGGACCCACCGTCTGGGCTGCGGCATCCGTCTGATCCAGGCGCGCGTTCGCGACCACGAGTCGCGACCGCGGAACGAGCCGGGGCAGGAACGACTGCGTCGCCGCGAACCCGAACACCGAGAACGAGCCGAAGAGCAGCAGGAGCACCACGAGCATCCAGATCTCGAGAGCTCCGGTGAGCCAGAGCACCGGGATCGCACCGAGCGAGAGAGCCCGGCCGATGCTGGACCAGACGAGGATGGGCTTGCGGCGCCAGCGATCCGTGTACGCGCCGGCGATCAGCCCGACGACGGCGTACGGCACGAACTGCGCCGCGTTGACGATGCCCACCTCGAACGGGGTCGCCGCGAGCAGCTGCACCACGAGCACCGGCATCGCGACCGCCGAGACCGCAGTGCCGAACGAGCTGATCGCGGCCGCCGTCCAGTACCGCGCGAACGAGCCGCGCGGCGGGGGCGCGGCGTCAGCGTGGTGCGCGCTCACGACGGTCGTGCCGGGCCTACGCCATCCAGGAAGTGCGACCGAAACGCTCCCAGCGCTCGACGACGCGCGGGGTCTCAGCATCCGAACCAGGCTCGTAGACCGCGCGGCCCTCGATGAACACGCGCTGCACGCGCGAGTCGACGGCGAGCGGATCGCCCGACCACACCACGACGTCGCCGTCGCGCCCGGGCTCGAGCGCGCCGACCCGCTCGTTCAAGCGGAGGATGTCGGCCGGGTTCGTGGTGAGCGCCTCGAGCGCCGTCCCGGCGGCCAAGCCCTCGCGCACCGCAAGGATGGCCTGCAGCCGGAGTTGATCGATCGGGACCACCGGATGGTCCGTGGTGATGGCGACCTTCACGCCCGCCTCGGCGATGAGCGCCAGGTTGCCGATCGCGCGGTCGCGCAGTTCCACCTTCGACCGCGACGTCAGCAGCGGCCCGAAGATCACCGGGACCTGCTTCTCGGCGAGCACGTCGGCGATCTTGTGCGCCTCGGTGCCGTGATTGACGACCAGCGTGTAGCCGAACTCCTCGGCCAGCCGGATGGCCGTGGCGATGTCGTCGTGGCGGTGGCAGTGCTGGTCCCAGAGGAGCTCTCCCGCCAGCACGGCGGCGAGCGTCTCCTTGCCGAGGTCGCGCTCGAACGGCTCGCCCTTGTCGGCGGCCGAGGCGCGCTTGTCGGCGTAGCTGCGGGCGGCGACGAACGCGTCGCGGAGGACGGATGCCACGCCCAGGCGCGTCGACGGCGTCTGCTTCTTCTCGCCGTATACGCGCTTCGGGTTCTCGCCGAGTGCCGACTTGACCGACACGTCGGTGGCGAGGATCTGCTCGTCGACCGTGCGCCCGCCCCACGTCTTGATCGCGACCGTGCGCCCGCCGATGGGGTTGCCGGAGCCAGGCTTGATGACGGCCGTCGTCACGCCGCCGCGAAGCGCATCGCGGAAGCCGACCTCTTCGATGTCGATGCCGTCGAGTGCGCGGAAGCGCGCCCCGTTCGGGTCCGTCATCTCGTTGGTGTCGTTGCCCGACCAGCCCTCGCCGTCCTCGTGCACGCCGAGGTGGCCGTGCGCCTCGACGAATCCGGGAACGACCCAGCTGCCCGAGGCGTCGACCACTTCCGCTCCCTCGGGAACGGCGGTCTCGGGTCCCCCGACGGCCGTGATGACGCCGTCGGTGACGATGACGGTGCCGTTCTGGATGGGGTCGGAGCTGACAGGGACGACGTAGCCGCCGGTCACGGCGAGGATGCGAGCCATGCCCTCCAACCTACGCGGGGCTGCCGGCTCACCCGAGCGGCGGACCCTCCAGCACGGTCGGCACGTACTCGAGCAGCTGGCTGCGCTGATCGAACGTGCGCGCCTCGACGAGGTCGAGTCGCACGTCGGGGTAGCCGTCGAAGATCCGGTCCGCCCCGGTCGCGCCGGTGATGACCGGGAACACGACCACGCGGTAGCGGTCCACCAGGCCGGCCTGGAGGAGCGAGCGACAGAGCGAGACGCTGCCGAGCGTGCGCAGCGGCCGGTCGGACTCCTCCTTCAGGCGCCGCACGAAATCGACCGCGTCCTCGCGGACCAGCACCGAGTTCGCCCAGCCGAGCGGTTCCTCGAGCGTCGACGAGAAGACGTACTTCTGCACGTCGTTGAGCACCTCGGTGCCCTCCTCGCCGCCGGCGGTGAGCTCCGACATCACGCGGTACGTCGTCGCGCCCATGAGGATCGGATGGTCCTGCTCCGGCAGCTGCTCCAGCCAGCCGAGATACTCGGGGCCCTCGAGCCCCCACCATCCCGGCCACCCTTCGGCGGCGCCGTAGCCGTCGAGCGACATGATGAAGTCGACCGTCAAGATCTGCATGCGAGCCTCCTGCGCGTTCCGTCGCCCGCGCGATCGCGCGGGCGTCACTTCTCGGGTGGATGCCTCGGGCACGAGGGTAATCGCGGGTCAGGCCCGACGGAACCCCGGTAGTGCACGGTTGCGATGAACAACACCGGTGCGAGTACCGTGGCGCCAGGCCGGCGAGGAGGAGGCATCCATGTCATTCGTCGATCCGGAAGCGCCCGTGCCCTCGGGACTGCGGACGAGCGAGTTCGTGCTGCGGCCGATCACGGCCGACGACGCCGAGCGCGATCACGCCGCCGTGATGGAGACTCGCGACGACCTGCGGTTGTGGGAGCAGTCGACGTGGCCGGCCGACGACTTCACCGTCGACGACAACCGGGGCGACCTGATCGACCTCGCGCAGCGCCACGAGGCACACCGGGCGTTCACCTACGCCGTTCTCGACCCGGCGGGAGATCAGAGCCTCGGGTGCGTGTACCTCTTCCCGACGACGGCGGCGTTCCTCGCGAGGTCGGCGGTGACTTCCGTCGGCGACGCGGATTGGGCGGCGGTCGACGCGGTGACGTACTTCTGGGTGCGCGGGTCCCGCATCGGGACCGGCATGGATGCCCGCCTGCTCGCGGCACTGCGCACCTGGTTCGCCGAGGAGTGGCGATTCCAGCGGCCGGTGTTCGTGACGAACGAGCAGTTCTCGCAGCAGGCGGCGCTGCTCGACGGCACCGATCTGCGGCTGCAGTTCGAGCTGCGCGAGCCCGACAAGCCCGGCACCTACCTCGTCTACGGCTGACTACCGAACCTCGACGATCAGAGGATCGTGGTCAGCGTCCCGCCGTCCGCGCGGAGCGCCGCGCCGTTCGTCGCCGAGGAGCGAGGGCTTGCCAGGTAGGCCACGAGGTCGGCGATCTCGCGGGGCTCGATGAACCGCTCCAGCAGGGATGTCCGATTCCCCCCGGCGATGGCGCTCTTGAGGTCCTCGGGTGCCATGTCCTGCGCCGCGGCGATCTGCGCCACAGCTTGCGCGACGCCGTCCGAGTACGTGGGTCCGCCGAGGACGGTGTTCACCGTGACACCGGTGCCCCGCGTGAGCTTGGCGAGCCCGTTTCCCAGCGCGAGCATGGCGGCCTTGGTGACGCCGTAGTGGGTCATGTCGGCGGGGACGTTGACGCCCGACTCGCTGGCGACGAAGACGACGCGGCCCCACCCGGCCTCAAGCATGCGTCCGAGCAGCTGCCGCGACAGCCGGACGCCGCTCATCACGTTGACGTCGAAGTAGCGGTGCCACTCGTCGTCGGTGATGTCGCCGAAGTCCTTCACCTCGAACACCCCGACGTTGTTGACGAGGATGTCGACGTCCCCGAGCGAACCCAGCAGACCCCCCACCTGCTCCGGGTCTGCGAAGTCGGCCGCGATGCCGGTGACGTCGGCGCCCGGGACCGTTGCGCGCAACCGCTCCACCGCGGAGTCGACGCGACCCTGGCTGCGCCCGTTGACGATCACCGTTGCGCCCTCACGCAGGAGCGTCTCCGCGATCGCGTAGCCGATCCCCTGCGTCGACCCGCTGACGAAGGCGCGCCTGCCTGCCAGATCCAATTCCATGATGTCCCTTCTCACTCCCCGGCACGAGGATCAATTCACTTGCTCAGTCAAGTCATTGTACTCTGATTTAAGTTTCCTGGGTAAGTGAATCTAACCTTGACGGCTACAGTGTGAGGCATGACGCGAACCGATGCGCCCGCTGCGTTGACGCCAGAAGAGCTCGACACCTGGGCCGGACTGGCGACGGTTCTCGAGTGGCTGCCAGCCGCCCTCGATGCTCAGCTGCAGCGCGACGCGCAGCTGACCCACTTCGAGTACGGCGTGCTGTACGCACTCGCCGATGCTCCCGGCAGAACCCTGCGCATGAGCGTCCTCTCCGGCTATGCGAACAGCTCGCTCTCACGGTTGTCGCGTGCTGCGACGCGACTGGAGTCCAAGGGGTGGATGCGCCGCCGGCCCGACCCAGCGGATGGCCGATACACGTTGGCGATCCTCACCGAGCTCGGTCAGCAGAAGGTCGACGAGGCGGCACCTGGACATGCCGAGCTGGTGCGCGGCCTGGTGTTCGATCGCCTGACGAGTGCGCAACAGCGGCAGCTACGCGAGATCTCGCGTCGCATCACGGGCGCGATCCGGTCTGAGGAAGGCTGGGCGCCCCCCGCGAACACGCCTTCCACCTAGGGGCGCGTCCGCGATGCGCCACGCGCGTCGGAACCTCGACATGCAGGACCACGCTGCTCGCCGACGACATCCGCGCTTCTTCGACGGCCTTCCCTGACGCGGTCCACATCTGAAGGTGATTACCGTCTGGGCATGGACCTCCCAGTCGCCTCCCCCACGGGCCGCCACAGCGACCGCCGCCCCCGACTCCCGGTCATCCGATGTCCCCACTACATGGCAATGTCGACAGCATGGAGCGGTTTGCAGCATCTCCGGCTGAGTGCGCGGGCTCATCCTCACGCTGGGGGATCGTCGGTGTACCGTCGAGCGCCGCAGCACACTGGGCCGGGATCGAAAAGGCGCCAGCCGCGCTGCGAGCGGCCGGACTCGTGGACGCCCTGTCCAACGGATCCGTCGCGGTCAAGGACTTCGGTGACCAGCAGGTCGCCCATTGGGCCACCCACCGAACGGGCGACGGGGCGAACAACGTCGAGGCTGTACGCGCGGTGCTCGATGAGACACGTCAGCGCATCGTCGATGTGCTGACGGACGGTCTTCGCCCGTTCGTCATCGGCGGGGAGTGCACGCTGGCGGTCGCGATGGTGAGTGCGTTCGCCGAATGCGGCCGCGACGTAGGGGTCGTATACGTCGACGGCGGGCAGGACCTGATGACCCCCGTCGACAACCGCGACGAACCCATCCTCGACGGCATGGGTGTCGCGCATATGCTCGACCTTCCCGGCACAGAGGACGTCATTTCCGGCATCGGCCCGCGGCGGCCTCTCTTGCGGGACTCGGACATCGTCTTCCTCGGGTACGCCGACGAGGAGGAGGACATCCACGACGTTGTGCACAGTGGGCGCATCCCGTCGTCGCTCGTCAGCGCAGATCCGGAAGCAGCCGCGTTCCGTGCGCTGGCGGCGCTCAGCGCAGCCAGCATTGTCATCCACATCGATGTCGACGTGCTCGACTTCCTGCAGGTCCCAGCCGCCGACGTCCCGACCTACGGACGAGGACTCTCCATCGAAGACCTCTCCGCCACTCTCCGGATCCTCTTCAGCGACCCGCGCTGTGCCGGTGCGCTTCTTGTGGAGTACAACCCCGATCACGACCGGCTGGGACGCGCTGCAGCACAACTTGTCGAGATGATACGGGCCACCGCAAGCGGCTGACCGAGTTCATGAGGGAATGCTATCCCGGCCCCAGTAACTGATCCATGGAGGGAGTGAGGCGCATACCGGGTCAGCTGGCGTCGATGTGTCGCCCGCCGCGCCGAGCGGTGGAGGCCCGGCTCATCTCACTCGCGAAACGGACATCCTCGCGGCCCCGGTGGTCCTGGGCTACGCGAACATCTGGCGCAGCACGTCGAGGTCGCCGACGTCGAGTGCCCGCGCGATCACCTCGGCCTCAGCCGGGTCGGGGAACAGGCCGGACAGCTCGTTCGCGAAGATGCCGCGCATCCGGTCCAGGTCACCTGCGTGGGCCGCCGCGCTCATCGCCTCGACGGCGAGCTGGTATGGAATCTGCTGGTATCCGTCGGGCGTGGTCACTGGGTTGTAGTACGGCACCCACGGGATCGAACTGTCCGGGTGGAGCAGCAGCACCTCGCCGGGCTGGATCGTGCGCGTGTGGTTGAGGGTCGCGAGCGTCAGCGCGTTGGCGATGCAGAACCGGTCCCCGATCGCGTACAGCGCGTCGCCCGGCGCGACCGTGTACGTGTTGATCCGGCCCTCGTCGTCGAGGCCCACGGTGCCCGCCGCGAACTCGCGCTCCCCACGATCGGTCAGGTCGCCGTTCAGATGCGCGCTCGTCTGCCCCATGTGGAGCCAGATCGGGTTCTCGCAGCCCTCGGGCGTGTTCTTCGGGATCGCGGTGCCGTTCCCGACATACACGTAGCCGTCGCCCAGCTCATCGATCATCTTCGTGCCGATCGGGTCCTCTTCCGCGGACGCCGGCTCCTCGGTCGGCCCCTCGGTCGCGTCCTCAGTCGGCTGGAAGATCGCCCAGGACGACATCTCGGCGTAGGCACCCGATACGGTCGGCACGGCGAGGGCGACGAGGCCGCCGACGACGAGGACGGCGACGCCCGTGGTGATCTTGGCGGCGAGGTTCATGTGTCAGAACCTAATGGGACTGGGCGTCCCGAGGCCATGGTCGCGCCCGGATCAGACATGCCTCCGGACGACGACGTAGCGGTCGTGGTCCTCGGCGGGTGCGAAGCCGCGCGTATCGAACATCGAACGGGGACCGCAGAACGCCCCGGAATCGTCGCCGGATTCCACTCGGCGCGGGTATCCCTCGACGTATCGCGCGCCGCGCGCTTCGCCGTCGGCGATGACGCGATCCAGGAGCGCGGCTGACACGCCGTGGCGCCGGTAGGGCGGGGCGATGATGAAGCAGGAGACGCCCACCACGGTGTCGGGGGCCGGCCCATCCGGATCGACGCCGTCGTACTTCGCGTACGTCGACCGGCGCGACGCATTGACCCAGCCCGCCGGGCTGCCGTCGACGTACGCGAGGTACCCGAGCGTCGCTCCCGCCCGCAGCCGTTCGACCATCTCTGCCCGCACATCACGCCATGGTCGCTCGGGAACGTCCCCGGTATGGGGATGCAGGCAGTAGCAGGATCCCCAGTCGGGATTGTCGGGAAACGCGTCGCGGTCGAAGAACCGCAGCCAGTCGTCGATGCGCTCCTCTGTGACGGCATGCACCTCTATCGAGCCGATCGAGGCAAGTCGCTCGACCGGGCCGTCCTCGCGTGCCGAGGCATCCGCGAAGTTGCGCGCCCACAGCTGCACCTCTTCGTCGGGGTAGGGAACGTCGTGCGCCCCGCGTACGTGTGCGACGAACTGTTCGACGAGCGGCTCGACTTCGGCGCCCTCGAATCGCGCGTCCTTCTCGAAGCACTCGATCCACATGCCTAGGAGTGAACCACGATTTCTGATCCGTGCCTCAAGCGGAATCCGACACCGCGCCTCAGGCAGTTGGCTGACGGATGCCGCGACGCCAGACGTCGCGAATGTTCAGCGTGTCGCTGATCGTCGTCATCGGGTCGCCGTCTACCAGCAGCAGGTCGGCGCGCTGGCCCACCGCGATGGATCCCCGATCCGTGAGGCCGAAACGACGAGCGGTCACCGCCGTGGCAGCGCTCAGCGCCCCGGTCGGCGTCACGCCCGCATCGACGAAGTACTGCAGCTCCTGGTGCACGCTGGCGCCGTGCGCGAGACCGCCGAGGAAGGGCAGCGGCTGCGAGACATCTGTGCCGACGAGCAGGTCGACGCCGGCCGCCTCGAGGGCGCGCACGGTGGCCAGGACGTCGTCGAGCCGACCCTGCGGATAGTGGTTGAAGCTGCTCCGCAGCGTCGAGTCCCATTCCGGTGAGAGCTTCGCGGCGACGCGTGGGTCGTCTGCGAGCGCCGATCCGGTGATGCCCATCATCGAGGCGTCGAGCACCACGCAGGCTACGACGAAAGCACCGGACTGCGCGATGGCGTCGATGATCCGGGACGTGTGCGGTCGGTCCATGAAGAGGTGGGCCAGGCCGTCGATGCCGGCGTCGATGCTCATCTGCGTGGCTTCGATGGTGAGCGCGTGCGCCACCGTCAGCATGCCGAGGCGTTGGGCTTCGGCGACACCCGCGTTCAGCGTTTCCTGGTCGAGCATGGGGAGGCCCGGGTGTCCCTCGACGGACCCATCGTCGACCATGAACTTGATGTAGTCCGAGCCGGCGTCAGCGAGCTGGCCGACCACGTCGACCGCTTCCTGCGGGGTGGTGACCTTCGCGCGCACGATCGGGTCGACACGCTCGGGGCCGGCAGCGCGGCCGCCGGGGCCGCCGCGGCCCCCGCCGCGCTCGGGGTGGAAGTCCTTGGGGAACAGCTCCTCGGGGTGCCCTCCGGGAGGAGTGAGCCCGAATCCGGCGGAACGCACATCGGCGAGGTTGTCGTCCTGCGTGATGTGGTCACGGTCGCGGGCGGTGTTCGCACCCTGCATCTCGAGCTCCGTCGTCACACCGAACTGCAACGCCATCCGAAGGCCGGCGGTATCGGTGTGGACGTGCGCGTCGATGAGACCGGGCAGCAGCGTCGCACCGGGAGCTTCGATCAGCTGTGCGTCCGCGGGAGCCTGATCGCCGATGGACTCGATCAGCCCGTCACAGATCACCACGGTCTTGCGCCCGAGGTTCTTGGTGCCGTCGAACACCCTACCGGCCACAATTGCTGTGCGCATACGACTTTCCGTTCCCTGCGGGAGCGCCACCAAGCGGACGCTCATTTACGTGTAAAATACCACATATGTGCAAGACGCACGCAAATTGAGGAGCAGAGATGAATGATCGCGAACAGCCTCCGCGGACCACCTCGAGCGACGACGATCTGCTCGAGAACGTCGGGACAGCGTTCTCGAGACTGCGGCGCCGCGCGAGCAGCGTCCCCCTCGACATGCAGGTCGCGCGAACCGACGTGCGCCGCGATCTTCTGCTCGCGATGGTGGAAGAGGCCGACGGAGTGCTGAGTGTCAACGCGCTGGCTGCCGCACTCGGGATGGAGCGCACCTCGGTCAGTCGTCTCGCGGCATCCTGCGTGAGCGAAGGCCTCGTCGAACGCGTGGCCTCCCAGACCGACGGGCGCAGCATCACACTCCGCCTGACGTCGCAAGGACGTGAGGTGCTTGCCGACGCGAGACACCAGCAACGCCGAGCGTTCGAATACATCACCCGCCAGTGGGACGACGACGAGCGGCTTGAGTTCGCCAGGCTTCTGCATAAGTACGTGGCCAGCGCGAGCCGCGAAGCATCCGAATGAGCCCTCGCTGCTCGCCATCGCTCAGCGCAGAAGCGGGGTCAGCAGTTCGGTGATCGCCAGCTCGGTCTGCTCCGAGGACAGGTCGCCGTCGAATCGCAGGATGCGCCAGGTGGTCGCATCGCAGATGGACACGATCTGGGCGAGCCGCCTCTGTCGAGATGCATCGTCGGGCTGGGGTGGAAGATATTCCGAGAAGGCGCGGCGGCACCAATCGAGGTGATACGCCCTCCCGCGCGCGACGATCTCCGGCAGCCCCGGCACGAGTGAGGCCTCGGAGTAGGTCTTCAGGATCAGCAGCCCGTATTCGTCGTAGTGCTCCACCAGCGCGCGGATCGTCTCGAGGGAACTGGACCGCAAGGCCGCCTCGCGCTTCGCCGCAATGCGTCCCAGTTCACGTTCGACAGTTGTGGTCATCAGCACCGGTTTGCTGCCAAGACGTCGGATCACGGTCTGCGAGGTCACACCGGCGTCTGCGGCGACGTCGTCGAGCCTGATCCGCTCGTACGGAGTGGTGCGCAGGCGGTCCAGCATGCAATCGATAATCCGCTGACCTGTCGCCTCCGCGGCGTCCGCGCGGGCCGACATCCGGTACTTGCGCTCTTTCATGTTAGTCATGGTAACGTGAAATTATGAGGACCTCTTCAGAACGCGCCGAGCGCGTCGACACCCGCCTCGGCTCTCTCGCCGTTCGTCGCGTCGGCACGGGCGACATGACCGTGTTCTGGTCATCGATGTTCGTCGACAGCCACACCTGGGACAGCGCGTTGCCGCTGCTGCTGGCCGGCGCTCCCGAGCGGGAGTTCGTCCTCATCGACCCGCCAGGGCTGGGACTCAGCGAACCGCTTTCGCGGCGCAGCAGCATCGCCGAAGCTGCGGATGCCGCGCGAGACGCCCTGGCCGGGCTTGGAGCCACCAGCCCTGTCGACTGGGTGGGCAACGCGTTCGGCGGGCACGTCGGCTACCAGCTCGCGACCGACCCTTCCACCATCCGTAGTTTCGTTGCGATCAGCGCGCCCACCGAGCCGGTACCTGCTCACCTCCGGCGCAAGATCGCCGTTCTGCATCCGGTCCTGCGCCTCATGGGAGCAGTCGGACCGGTGCGCGCGGCAGTGATCTCGGCGATGCTGACGGATGCCTCGGCCGCGACTCCCGGCATCCGTGACGTGGTCGTCGACAGCCTCAACCGACCCACGCGCGCCAGCATGAGCCACGCGCTGCGCTCGTTCATCATCGATCGAACCGACGTGACCGATCGCCTCTCGGGCATCGGCGTGCCCAGTCTGTTCATCGCATCCGATGACCGGGGGGACTGGAGCCCGGAGGATGCTCAACGCGCGGCGGCATCCTCGCCGCACGCCACATCGGTCACGATCGCCGGGGCGCGCACACTCGTTCCGCTCGAGCAGCCCCGCGCAGTCGCTCAGGCGATCCTCGCATTCTGGGCAGCCAACGAGTGAGAAGGACCCCGGCTCTCCGACATCCCGGCGTAACGCGGACACGACCGTCGCACCCGGCGGATCAGGGGGTCGACTTCACCTGGGTCGCGGAGTCGTCCGTGTCGAGCACGTTCGCGAGAACCTCAGGCTGTTTCGACACCGCGCGGCGCCGATGTCGGGCGGGCGTCGAGAGCGCGCAGACGAGCGCTTCGGTGAGTCGCAACCAGTTGGCGTGCGTCGCCGTGAGGACCGAGAAGCCAGCCGTCTGCAGACAGGCCTCGACCGCTTCGCGGTGGCTCGGGTGCACCAGTCAGGATCTACCGCAGCCTTCGTTCGTGGTCACACCGATCTCACTCGGTGAGGTCGTGAAATGGTAACGTCCGCATCCCTTCGTCCTGGGCTAAGCCTGCACCGCACTGAAGAATTCGCGTGCCGTCGCCAACTGGGCGAGTGCCATCACGCCGGCCACGGCGACGTAGATCAGCCCGATCGTGTCGACGCCGTAGGCGATCGTGACCGCGGTCGCCAGCACTACCAGCCAGATCGAGGCCCACGCCCAGCGCTGTCTGACGCGGTAGGCGAAGAACAGGACCAGCAGCGCCAACGCGTTGACGACCGCGTAGGCGATGAACATCCGGCCCTCGTCTGCTGACGTGGCCACCAGGAAGATCGCGACCAGGTGATTGAGCAGCATCCCAGTGTTCAGCACGATCAGCACGATCCAGCCGGCCTTTGCCAGTCCAGTTCTCATGCCACGACTGTAGGACCGCGTGTCACACCGGCGAAAGACGCGACGAGCGCCAGGTGTGATGTCCAGGCCGCGGGCCGACCGGCGGGATGCTCAACCGCTCGAGTCGACCCCCTTCGATGCCGGCGAATGCAGGCGAACGAAAGGCGTTCTTCAGGACAGGAACTGACCGGAAGCCTTCGTACTGTCGTGGTCATGGAGACGCAGAGCACCGAAGTCCGACCCTTCCGCATCGACATCCCGCAGTCCGCCTTGGACGACCTGAACGACCGGTTGGCAAGGACCCGTTGGCCCGATGAGCTTCCTGGTGTCGGGTGGGGCTATGGAGCTCCCTCGAGCTACCTGCGGGAGTTGGCGGAGTACTGGCGGACGGCGTACGACTGGCGCCGGCATGAGGCGGAGCTCAACGAGTTCCCCCAGTTCACCACCACGATCGACGGGCAGAGCATCCACTTCCTGCACGTGCGCTCGGCAGAGCCGGACGCCTTGCCGTTGATTCTGACTCATGGGTGGCCGGGGTCGATCGTGGAGTTCATCGACGTCATCGGGCCCCTCACCGATCCGCGTGCCCACGGCGGTGACCCGGCTGACGCGTTCCATGTCGTCATCCCGTCGCTGCCGGGATTCGGGTTCTCAGGACCGACGCACGAGACCGGCTGGGACATGGCACGAATCGCTCGCGCCTGGGCCGAGCTCATGCACCGACTCGGATACGAACGATACGGCGCCCAGGGCACCGACTCCGGATCGGTGATCTCGCCCCTGCTCGGGCGATCCGACGCCGAACGGGTGATCGGCGTGCATGTCAACGGCGCTCTCGGGTTCCCGTCGGGCGATCCGGAGGAGTTCTCGCGCATGACGGAGGCAGAACAGGCCCGCCTCGGCGCCCTGCAGCAGCAAATGGAGGAGGGCGCCGGCTACGCGATCCTCCAGTCCACGAGGCCGCAGACGATCGGTGTCGGGCTCTCGGACTCGCCCGCGGCGCAACTGGCATGGATCGTGGAGCGGTTCAAGGAGTGGACCGATCCTTCGGCTGCATCGCTCGAGGATGCCGTCGACCGCGATGCGCTGCTCACCAACGTCAGCGTGTATTGGCTCACGGGCACCGCCACCTCATCGGCACGCCTCTACCGCGAGGGAAGGGCGAACTGGGGGCAGCCGACAGCGCGGTCGGAAGTACCCTCGGGCGTCGCGGTGTTCCCGGGCGACTTCGGCATCCGAACGATCGCCGAGCGCGACGACAACGTCGTGCACTGGTCTGAGTTCGACCGCGGCGGCCACTTCCCCGCCATGGAGATCCCCGAGCTCCTGGTCGGCGACGTTCGAACCTTCTTCCGCCCGCTGCGGTGACGCGTGGCCACGCCGGGTGCGATGACGAGTGTCGAGCAAGCGCGACTATTCGATCTGGTGACGCTCACCCCTGCCGCGGCGGGTGAGGTGATGACACAGCGGCAGGGGTGCGCGACCGAAGCGCAGATCTACGGCGACCCAAGCCGATCCCACGCGCCGACCATAGACACAGCAGCGGCAATCGTCTGCGCGCCGTGCTTGAGGCTGAGGGCGATCCTAAACGTCGTCGAGTCTCAAGCGGATCTCGCTCTCGTCCGGTATTGGGTCGATGTCCAACCTGGTGCTCGCGTCCCGATGCGCGATGAGCCATCGGGCGCCAATGCGTCGATACTTGTCGCGGTAGGTGCCCCCGGTTCTCACCCAACGGCCGCTGTGCAAGCGCACGTAGGTGGCCACATCGCATTCGCCGCGGGCCTCGTCGCCATCGATCCAGACCGTGTGGTTCGTGGTCCAGTGAACGTACTGCGCGAACGTGCGCCACTGAGCTTGAACCACACTCGCGATCGCCTCGAGGCCTTCGTATCGCACGTCTTCGCTCATCTGCCATACCGCGGTGGGCGCCCACACGGCGAGGAACCGGTCGAGATCGCGCCTATCTGCACCATGGCAGTACTCAGAAGCCAGTCTCTGGATCGCAAGCTCGCTCTCGATTCGGTCCAGACGATCCTCGATATCGGTCACCACCACACTCTTTCACGCACCCCGATGCCGACCGATGAGAGATCGAGCAAGAACGGGCAATGTCCAGGTGGACAACGCGTGGACATTTCGCTTGCGAAATGTACAGCTCGTGCGGAACCTACAGTTACCCGAAGTCGCCCGGGGCCATGTCCGTGAAGCGCGAGAAGTGGCCCTGGAAGGCGACGGTGATCGTGTCGGTCGGGCCGTTGCGGTGCTTGGCGACGATGAGGTCGGCCTCGCCGGCGCGCGGGGAGTCCTTCTCGTAGGCGGCCTCGCGATGCAGGAGCACGACCATGTCGGCGTCCTGCTCGATCGAGCCCGACTCACGAAGGTCGGACAGGGCGGGCTTCTTGTCGGCGCGCTGCTCGGCACCACGGTTCAGCTGCGAGAGGGCGATGACCGGAACAGCGAGCTCCTTGGCGAGAAGCTTGAGGGCTCGCGAGAACTCCGAGACCTCCTGCTGGCGCGACTCGACGCGCTTGCCCGACGTCATGAGCTGCAGGTAGTCGATGACGACGAGCTTCAGGCCCGCGCGCTGCTTGAGCCGCCGGCACTTCGCCCGGATCTCGACGAGCGTCATGTTGGGACTGTCGTCGATGTACAGCGGCGCGTCGTTGATGCGGCCGCGGGTCGCGGCGACGGTCGTCCAGTCGCGCGAGTCGAGCGTGCCCTTGCGCATCGACTGCAGCGGGATGGCACCCTCGGCGCTCAGCAGGCGCATCGCGATCTCACTGCGCCCCATCTCGAGCGAGAAGAAGATCGTGGGCATGTCGTGCTTGACCGCGGCCGAACGGGCGAAGTCGAGCGCGAGCGTCGACTTACCCATGGCGGGTCGCGCCGCGATGATGATCATCTGGCCGGGGTGCAGGCCGTTGGTCAGGGAGTCGAGACCAGAGAAGCCGGTCGGGATGCCGGTCATCTGGCCGTCGCGACCGCGCGCGGCCTCGATCTCTTCCACCGCGGCATCCACCGCGATGGTGAGCGGCACGTAGTCCTCGGCCGCTTCGGCACCCGTCACCGAGTAGATCTCTGCCTGTGCGTTGTTCACGAGGTCGAGCGCCTCGCCCTGACCCGAGTACCCCATCTGCACGATGCGGGTGCCGGCATCGACGAGGCGGCGCAGCAGCGCCCGCTCCGACACGATCGAGGCGTAGTACCCGGCGTTGGCCGCGGTCGGCACGATCGAGGTCAGCGTGTGCAGGTAGTCGGCACCGCCGGCGCGCTGCAGCTCGCCCGTCTTGATGAGCTCGTCGGTGACGGCGACGACGTCGGTCGGCTCGCCGTGCGAGTAGAGGGTGAGGATCGCCTCGAAGATCAGCTCGTGCTTGGGCACGTAGAAGTCGGCGCCCCGGAGCGTCTCGATGACGTCGGCGACGGCATCCTTCGACAGCAGCATGCCGCCGAGCGCACTCTGCTCGGCGAGCTGGTCGTGCGGGGGAGTGCGCTCGAAGTCACGGTGCTCACCACGGGGACCCCCCATGCGCTCATCGGAGATGTCGGCGATCGACATAGGCTGCGAGTCCTCCCTATCGTTCGTTCACATCGTCCGAGTTGTCACGGCGCGGGCCGGTGCGGCTCGCCGGCACGCGTGAGCGTGCACGAGCTGATTGCGGGATGCCGCAGCATCCCGCTCCCCGCCGAACCCCCGTGTGCGATCCCCCTGCCACCGTCACGCCGCTGTGTCCAGCACGGAGACGCGCGCCACGAGTGGGCCGCACCCCACGCTAAGGACGGCCTCCGACACCCGCAACACGACCTGTGGATAACTCTGTGGAGAGACTGCGTGAAACGCCGACACGCCTGTGAACAACCTCTGTGGAGAACTCGCTGCTTTTCTAGCACGGTCTTGTCAGAAACCACTCCTGACCAGCCCTTGCGAATTCCACAGCCTGTGGAGGGGGATGTGATTGAAGTCAGGGTTGAAGGTTTGGGCTGAACTTCGTTCCCTGTGCACAATTCCGGGGACACAGACACACCGTGCGCGCGCGAGGAGTCGTGATCGGATTCGCGCTCAGAGGGTCTGGACAGACCGCTGACCCAGCCGGTATCGTCACAGGTCCAGGCACCCTCACGCACGATCCGTTCGGAACGTGCGGCTCTTTCGTCGTGGGAGGTGAACGTGGAGATCGCAACCTCGCAGCTGCCGAGGATCGTGCGGCTGGCCCTCATCGGGGTCGGAACCGCGTTCGCCTGGATCGTCGTCTCGCTGCTCCTCGGCCTCGGCCACGGGCAGGCGCACGCCGACGAGCCCGATGACGGAGGACTGCTCGGGGGTGCCCTGGGTGCCGTGACCTCGCTGGTCGACACGACCGCGACGACCGTCACCACCACCGTCTCGACCGCGACGACGGGCGTCACCGGCGTCGTCAACGACGTCGTCGCCATCGCTCCGGAGCCCGTCCAGCAGCCGGTGAGCCAGGTCGTCCAGACCGTCGGCACCGTCGTCACCAGCGTGACGCAGCCGGTCTCGAATGTCGTCTCCGGCGGGGTCGTGGGCAACGTGACGCAGCCCGTGGTCGACCTCGTGACCGAGGTTCCGATCGTCGGCGGCATCGTCACCGGCATCGGTCTCGACGATGCCGTGACCGACCTCGGCGGCACGGTCGACGAGACGCTGGGCGGCATCGTCGGCGCCGTCGACGAGACCGGCGCGACGGTCGGATCACCGCCCGCCGGCGGCCCCGGCGCAGTGCCGGCTCTTCCCGGAGCTCCCGCGATTCCCGGCCTCCCCGCACTCCCCGGCCTGACGACGGAAGCCGACGCCTCGGCGGCGGATGGCACGCTCGCTGCGCTGACGGATGCCGCAGCCACCCTCTTCTCGACGACCGCCGGCTCGATCGGCGCGTGGGCCGCGGCATCCGTGTCCCACGCCTCGGCCGTCGTCACCGTCGTCGCCTCGTCCGCCGCGCTGGCCGTGAGCGGACCCCTCGGCTCTGCAGGCGGACTCTGCCTGCCGACATCTTCCGCGGGATCCGGTGGTGCGGGTCCCGGCGTCTGGGCGCTTGCCGCCTTCCTCCCGCTTGCCGCACACCGTGCCTGGGTGCGACGAGCAGGTCCGGAAGACGAGCACGCGCCGCCGGCGCCCGTCGGCTCCACCGACGTCTCCCCCGACTGATCGGCTCCCGGCCGCCTTCGCTCATCCGAGTCCAGGCGGCAGAGCAGCAGCGCGCCCTCACGCGCTGAGCAGCGCCTCCCGCGTTCTCCAGAACGCCTGCGCTGCGAACCGATCAATCCACAAAGGGGAACACCATGCGTACTTTCTACAAGCGCGCCCTCTGGGGCACGCTCCTCGCCGGCGGCATCACGCTGCTCGGCGCGACGGTCGCCAACGCGGCCGAGACGACCGGTGACGACGGGCTGCTCTCGGGCACCCAGGCGATCATCGACGTCAACCTTCCGATCGACATCAGCGGCACCTCGCTCTCTGTGCTGGGCGACTCGTCCAGCACCGGTGCCACCACGGCGGCGCCCGCGCCGGCTCCGGCTCCGGCTCCGGTCGAGGCGACGACGAGCGGCTCCGACGGCATCGGCTCGGGCACGCAGGGCCTCGTGTCGGTGAACGTGCCGATCACGGTGTCGGGCAACGCGATCTCGGTCGTCGGCGACAGTTCGTCGACGGATGCCGCGACCACGGCACCGGCGACGGCACCGGCGACCGCCGAGACCTCGGGCGAGGACGGCCTGCTCTCGGGACTCCAGGGGATCGTCTCGATCGCCGCTCCGGTCACGGTCTCGGGCAACGCGATCTCGGTCGTCGGCGACAGCACGACCGAGGGCGCCACGACGACGCCCGCCGGCTCGGGCGGCGCTGCCGGCGCCGATGCCTGGACGAACGGCGAGGACTCGATCCTCGGCGGCACCCAGGTCGTCGCACCCGTCACCGCCCCGGTCACCGTCGGCGGCAACGCGATCTCCGTCATCGGAGACAGCGCGTCGACGGATGCCACCACCACCACCGGCACGGGTACGCCGTCGGCCGGCGCGCTGGGCACCACGGACGGCGAGGACTCGATCCTCGGCGGCACCCAGGTGCTCGCACCGATCACCGCCCCGATCACCGCGGTCGGCAACGCGATCTCCGTGATCGGAGACAGCACGTCGACGGATGCCGCCACCACGGCACCCGCGACGGGAACGACCGGCGGCGCCGCCAGCGGCATCACCGACGGCACGGACTCGATCCTCGGCGGCACGCAGGTGCTCGCGCCCATCGCGGTTCCGGTCACGGTGGTCGGCAACGCCATCTCGGGGATCGGCGACAGCACCTCCACCGGTGCGGTCGCGGCTCCGGGCACCGGCACGGGCGGCACCACCGCGACCACCGGCGGCCCGGGCTCGATCCTCGGCGGCACGCAGATCCTGGCGCCGATCGCGCTTCCCATCACCATCGGCGGCAACGCCGTCTCGGTGATCGGCGACAGCGTGACCACCGGCCCGGCGGTGCCGACCGATCCGACCGATCCGACCGATCCGACGGACCCGACCGATCCGACCGATCCCACGGACCCGACCGACCCGACGACCCCGACCGACCCCACGGACCCGACGGACCCGACGACTCCCGTCAACCCGGGGACCGGCGGGACCTCCGGTGACGGCTCGGCCACGGTCACGGGCGCGGCGGCCTCGGCCGGAGCGGCCACCCAGCTCGCCACGACAGGAGGAGCGGGCGCGATGCCGTTCCTGCTGCTCGGGCTCTCGCTGCTCGCAGCGGGCGCCATCGCGCGCGTGTCGCGGCGACGCTCCGCGTGAGTCGACGGGGCAAGTCGACGTTCCCCAGGCGCCCCTCGCCCCGACTCCCGTGAGAGCACCGCGGGAGGGCCGTCCCCAGCGGCCCTCCCGCCCTTGAACCGCCCCCGACCGTGATCGCCGGATCTTGCCTGGACCGGTGCCCGCGATCGGGGGTGCCTCACCCATCTCCTCCCGCACCGTCCGGCCATGCCTGGACCGGTGCGATGCGGGGGGAGATGCAACGAGCGGATGCCGCGACCCGGGGGGCTCGCGGCATCCGCTTCGTCTTGCCCCCAAGGCGCAGGTCCAGGGCGCGCCGCTCGCGTTGCGCATCCCCCGCCCGCTCGTCAGAGTAGGGGGGTGCCCGTTCCCGAGCCCTACTTTCTGACCCCCATCGGTCATGACCGCCTCGACGACGTCCTCCGTCTGGACATCTGGGCATTCCCCACCGAGCGCTCCGTCGAGGCGCTGCGCGAACTGCCGAGCCCGCTCAGCTGGCACCGCACGTACGGCGTCGCCCATGTCGACGACGACGAACAGCTCGCCGGCTTCCACGGCGCGTATCCGCTGCGCGCCTACCCCGTCCCCGGGGCCGAGGTGTCGTGCGGCTGGCTGACGTGGGTCGGCGTGCACCCCGGCCACCGTCGCCGCGGCATCCTGCGCGGCATGATCGAGCACCACTTCGCCGACTGCCTCGCGCACGGCGAAACGATCTCGGGGCTGATGGCGGCCGAGACGCCGATCTACGGACGCTTCGGCTACGGCATGGCTTCGACGCAGCTCAGCCTGACGATCCCCCGCGGTGCGGCGCTTCGTCCGGTACCCGGTGCGGCCGAGCTCGAGGTCGCGCTGGAGGACTGGGATGCCGAGGTCCACGGCGACCTCGTGGCCGCCATCCATCGCGACTACGCGCGGCTGCCCGAAGGCCTGGGCCGTCCGGGCTGGGCGACCCGCGAGACCCCCGAGCAGCGCGCGGCGCGCGAGGCCGACCCCGCGGCGCTGCGCGGCGGCAAGGAGGCGCTGCGCCTCCTGCTGGTGCGCGACGACACCGACGCCGTGCTCGCGTACGGGACCTTCCGCCGCACGATGTCGTGGGAGCGCGCCGGCGCCGAGGGCACCGTGCACGTGCGCGAGGCCGTCGCGCTGACAGCCGCCGCCGCGCACCGGATGTGGTCTGTGCTGCTCGACCTCGACCTGACCACCCGCGTGCACATCTCGAACCTGCCCGTCGATGACCCGATCGTGTCGCTCCTCGTCGACGTCAGGGCCGCCGCGCCCGACTATCAGGACAACTCGTGGATCCGCATCGTCGACCTGCCCGCCGCGCTCGCGCAGCGCCGGTACGCCGGCGATGTCGACGTCGTGCTCGAGGTCACCGACGCGATGCTCCCCGCCAACGCCGGTCGCTGGCGGGTGCGCGCCGAGGCGTGGGGCCACGCCGATGTCACCCGCACCGACGACGAAGCGGACCTCACCCTCGACATCCGCGAGCTCGGCGCGGCCCACCTGGGCTCGATCTCGCTGAGCTCCCTGGCGCAGGCAGGCCTCATCGAGGTGCGCTCGCCCGAGGCGCTGCGCACAGCATCCGCCGCCTGGTCGTGGCCGGTCGCCGCCGGGGCGAACTGGGTCTTCTGACCGCCAACGTCGGCAGGCGGCATCCACGCAGCGACGGACGCCGGAAACGACGGATGCCGCGGGCGCAGTGCTCGTGAAGAGCACCGGCCCGCGGCATCCATCCGCGCCAGAGTTACTTGGCGGCGACCACCTGCAGGGTGATCACGGCGGTGAGGTCGTCACGCAGGCGGATCGTCGCCTCGTGCTCGCCCACCGACTTGATCGGGGAGGTGATGTGGATCTTGCGCTTGTCCAGGTCGCCGAGGCCGGCGGCCTTGACCGCGTTCGCGATGTCGACCGTCTTGACCGCGCCGAACAGGCGGCCCTCGGCGCCGGCCTTGACCGACAGCTTGACCTTGTTGGTCTCGAGGGCGTTCTTGAGCGCCACGGCCTCTTCGTGGTCGTGGATCGCGCGGGACTCGCGAGCGGCGCGGATCGACGCCACCTGCTTCTCGCCACCGCGGGTCCAGGCCACAGCGAAGCCCTGGGGGATGAGGTAGTTGCGGGCGAACCCGTTCTTGACCTCGACAACGTCTCCGGCGCTTCCGAGCCCGGCGACCTCATTCGTGAGAATCAGCTTTGCCATTGGGTGCTCCTTAGCGGCCAGCGCCGGCGTAGGGCAGGAGCGCCATTTCGCGCGCGTTCTTGATCGCCTTGGCGATCAGACGCTGCTCCTGCACCGAGACACCGGTGATACGACGGGCGCGGATCTTGCCACGCTCCGAGATGAACTTGCGAAGAGTCGCGACGTCCTTGTAGTCGATGAGACCGACACGGATCGCCTTCGCGGGGGCCGCGTTCTTCGCGCCCTTCCGCGGCTTCCGGCGGTCGCCGGTTGCCTTTCCAGCCATGGTGGTTCCTTACGTTTCCTTGATCGGATGCCTCGCGCCGAGGCATCCGGAATCTGCTTCTGAGATCGACCCTTAGAAGGGGGTGTCGTCGCCGTAGGCGCCGGGAGCTGCCCAGGCGTCGCCGCCGGCGGCGCCGCCGCCGTTCGCCGAACCGGGCGTCGACCACGGCTCGTCGGCGACCTGGGCCGGGCGAGCCTGACCGCCACCGCCACCGCCGCCGAAGCTGCCGCCGCCGCCCGAGCCGCCCGCAGCGCGGGTGACCTGTGCGGTCGCGTAACGCAGCGACGGGCCGATCTCGTCGACCTCGAGCTCGATCGCGGTGCGGTTGTTGCCCTCGCGGTCCTGGTAGCTGCGCTGCTTGAGGCGGCCGGTCGCGATGACCCGCATGCCCTTGGTCAGCGAGCCGGCCACGTGCTCGGCGAACTCGCGCCACACGCTCGCGCGGAGGAACAGCGCTTCGCCGTCCTTCCACTCGTTCGCCTGACGGTCGAAGTTGCGCGGCGTCGACGCGATCGTGAAGTTCGCGACGGGGAGGCCGTTCTGCGTGTACCGCAGTTCGGGATCAGCCGTGAGGTTTCCCACGACGGTGATGATCGTCTCGCCGGCCATCAGCCTTACGCCTTCGCTGCCTTGGCAGACTTGCGGGCGGCACGCTCGTCGGCGCGCTGCTTCTCGGAGGCGATCATCGCGATGGCCTCTTCGGCACGCAGCACCTTGGTGCGCATGATCTGCTCGTTGAGGTTGAGCTGACGGTCGAGTTCCTGCGTGGTCGCGGCGGTCGCCGTGAAGTTGACGACGGCGTAGATGCCCTCGTTCTTCTTCTGGATCTCGTACGCGAGACGGCGCTTGCCCCAGATGTCGATGTTCTCGATGGTGCCGCCGTCGGTCGTGATGACCTTCAGGAACTTGTCGAGGTTGGCGCCGACCTGGCGCTCGTCGATCTCGGGGTTCAGGATGACCATGAGTTCGTACTGGTGCGTCACTAACCCACCTCCTTCGGACTAGAACGGCTGCCGGGCATTTCCCGACAGCAGGAGGGTGTGTGTGCACGTCATCCGGACGGCACGCAGGTGCGCACGCATACGGACAACCCTCCTATGGTACCGGATGCCGCGGTGTGGGCCGAACCACGGGCTCGCTGTCGCCGAGACCGGGCTCGCTGTCGCCGAGACAGGGGATTCGCGCCGAGACCGGGGAGGTGCCGTCGAGACCGGGGATTCGCGCCGAGACCCGGGGGCGTCGCCCTGTGGCTCGCCGGAGATCCCCTGGTTCGGCGAAGCCGGACGAGGCGACGCGGAGCCCGGGGCGAGGCGACGACGAGTCAGCGGAACGCGTCCAGGCCGGTGAGGTGCTGGCCGAGGATCAGGGTGTGCACCTCGTCGGTGCCCTCGTACGTGCGCACGGACTCGAGGTTCGCCGCGTGGCGGATGGGGGAGTGCTCGAGAAGCACGCCGTCGCCCCCCAGGATCGTGCGGGCCTCGCGTGCGATCGCGATCGCCTCTCGCACGTTGTTGAGCTTGCCGAGCGAGATCTGCGTCGGAGTGAGGGTTCCGGCATCCTTCGCGCGTCCGATGTGAAGCGCGAGCAGCGCACCCTTCTGCAGCTCGACCACCATGTCGACGAGCTTGCGCTGCGTCAGCTGGAACCCGGCGATCGGCCGCCCGAACTGCTCACGCCGGAGCGCATGGCGCAGCGCCGCCTCGTAGCTGTCGCGGGCTGCGCCGAGCGCGCCCCACACGATGCCGTAGCGCGCCTCGTTGAGCGCCGAGAACGGTCCGCGGAGGCCCCGTGCCTCGGGCAGGAGAGCGGATGCCGGCAGCCGCACGCCGTCGAAGTGCAGCTCGGTCTGCACCGAGGCCCGCATCGACCCCTTCGGCTCGAGCACGCCGACCTCGAACCCCGGCGTGCCCGTCGGGACGAGGAAGCCGCGGACGCCGTCGTCGGTCTGCGCCCACACGACGGCGAGCTGTGCGACCGAGGCGAGGCCGATCCAGCGCTTCGCGCCGTCGAGGATCCAGTCCGATCCGTCGCGGCGCGCGTGCGTCTTCATGCTCGACGGGTCCGACCCGGCGGTCGGCTCGGTGAGCGCGAAGCTGCCGATCGCCTCGCCCGCGGCCAGGCGCGGCAGCCACTCCAGCTTCTGCTCCTCGCTGCCCCAGCGGTGGATCGAGCCCATCGCGAGCGACCCCTGCACCGAGACGAACGTGCGGATGCCGGAATCACCGGCCTCGAGCTCGAGCGCGGCCAGGCCGTACTCGACGGCGCTGCGGCCGGGGCATCCGTAGCCGTCCAGGGTCATGCCGAGCACGCCGAGGCGTCCGAGGGCCGGCGCGAGCTCGACGGGGAAGTGGCCCCGGTCGAACCAGTCCGCGATATGCGGGCGGATCTCGGCGTCGACGAAGGCGCGCACGCGGTCGCGGACGCCGCGCTCGTCCGCGGTGAGAAGCGCGTCGATGCCGAGGACGTCGGTGGCGGCGCGCAGCGCGTCGAGGTCGTCGGGGTTCCTGCCGGCATCGGTCATGGCGCCTCCTCGCGCAGTGCGGTGGCGCCCGCGATCTCGCACGGGCGCTTCCCCGATTCTGCCCGCTCGGCGGGCGGGCGGGCGCTGGGCGGAAGCGAGCCACAACTCCTTCTGCCTTCGGTGGGATGGGCTGATTCCGGCCGATTGCCACCGCAGCACACCGCCGAGGCGGAGTTGATGCTCTGTATGAGGCGCTCCTGCGCTGGCCGGCTCGGAGCCGGCGGCCAGCGGCGCGAGCGTATGCTGTCGGGCGTGCATTCGACGTTCACGACGCCCGGCGGGCGTGAGGGGGTCCTCGGCGCTTCGTGCGCCGAGCGGAGGTAGCCGCGCGCGTCGCCCGGCCTGAGGCCGAGCATGACGCCCTCGACTCTCCGCAGGCCGCCGGTCTGCGGCATCCGCTCTTCGTCGTCCCGCGACGACCCTCGCTGAACAAGGAATCATGCACGCTCACACCCAGAAGGACATTCGCGCGTCCTTCATCAACGCCTCCCTGCGCGAACGCAACGCCCTCGTCGTCCCCGATCTGGCCCAGGTCGACTGGGCGAACCTCGACTACTTCGGCTGGCGCGACCCGAAGCAGCCGCTCGCCGGCTTCATCGTCGTGCCGGTCGACGACGAGCCGGTCGGCATCCTGCTGCGCCAGACCGAGCAGCGCACCCGCACCCGCCCGCAGTGCTCGTGGTGCGAGGACGTCACGCTCCCGAACGACGTGGTGCTGTTCGGCGCGAAGCGCGCCGGCAAGTCCGGCCGCAATGGCGACACCGTGGGCACCCTGCTGTGCGAGAACTTCGAGTGCTCCGTCAACGCCCGCCGGCCCATGCCGCCCGCGTACCTCGGGTTCGACGTGATGGCCGCACGCCGGCGCCGCATCGAGGCACTCCGCGCGCACGCCGAGGGCTTCGCCCGCGACATCCGCGACAGCCTCTGACGGGGCCGGGCCGCACGTCACCCTGCGGTGGCGTGCGGCCCCATTCCGAAGTGGTCGAGTTCGGCATCCGTCAGCATGCGCGAGCGGATGATGAAGCGGCTGCCCGTCGGCGCCTCGACGCTGAAGCCCGCGCCCCGGCCGGGCACGACGTCGATGGTGAGGTGCGTGTACTTCCAGTATTCGAACTGGGCCTCTGAGATGAAGACCTCGATCGGCTCCGCCAGGCCGACGTCGAGCTCGCCGAGGCGCACGTCCGACGGGCCGGTCTGGAACATGCCGACCGGGAAGCACATCGGCGCGCTGCCGTCGCAGCACCCGCCCGACTGATGGAACATCAGCGGGCCGTGCTCGGCGGTGAGCCGTCGCAGGAGGGATGCCGCGGCATCCGTCACCGCCACGCGTGAGTGGGTGCGGGTCTGGGCCATTGCGATCGCCTCGCCTCTCGATGTGCGTGTCCCGATTTCGGTCGCTCCGAAAGGCGCTGTCGACCGATTTCGGGACATCAGGAGCGAGAAGTGGGACATGGATGGCCCGGGCGGAGCGGCTGGCGACTCGCTCCACCCGGGCGGGGGACGCCGTCGCGCCCGACCCCCGGACGCGACGGCCTGGGAGGCCGGCTTAGAAGAAGCCCATGGCTCCGTCGGCATACGACACCAGCAGGTTCTTCGTCTGCTGGTAGTGGTCGAGCATCTTGAGGTGATTCTCGCGGCCGATGCCGGACTGCTTGTACCCGCCGAACGCCGCGTGCGCGGGGTACTGGTGGTACGTGTTCGTCCAGACGCGACCGGCCTCGATGGCGCGCCCGGCGCGGTACGCGGTGTCGCCCGAGCGGCTCCAGACACCGGCGCCGAGGCCGTACAGCGTGTCGTTGGCGATCGAGACGGCGTCGTCGAAGTCGTCGAACGAGGTCACCGAGACGACCGGGCCGAAGATCTCCTCCTGGAAGATGCGCATGTCGTTCGAGCCCTCGAACACCGTCGGCGCGACGTAGTACCCGCCCGATAGGTCTCCGCCGAGGTCGACGCGCTCACCGCCGGCGAGCAGCTTGGCGCCGCCCGCCTTGCCGATCTCGATGTACGACAGGATCTTCTCGAGCTGGTCGTTCGAGGCCTGTGCGCCGATCATGGTGGCGGGGTCGAGCGGGTTGCCCTGCACGATCTTGGCGACGCGGTCGAGCCCGTCGCCGAGGAAGCGGTCGTAGATCGAGCGCTGGATGAGCGCGCGCGACGGGCAGGTGCACACCTCACCCTGGTTGAGCGCGAAGAGCGTGAAGCCCTCGAGTGCCTTGTCGTAGTAGGCGTCGCCGGTGTCGCGAGCGACGTCCTCGAAGAACACGTTCGCGCTCTTGCCCCCGAGCTCGAGGGTCACCGGGATGAGGTTCTGCGACGCGTACTGCATGATGAGGCGGCCCGTGGTCGTCTCGCCCGTGAACGCCACCTTGCGGATGCGCTTGTGCTGCGCCAGCGGCGCGCCCGCCTCGATGCCGAAGCCGTTGACGATATTCACGACACCGGCCGGCAGCAGGTCGCCGATGAGGTCGAAGAGGAACAGGATCGACGCCGGCGTCTGCTCGGCCGGCTTGAGCACGACGCAGTTACCCGCGGCGAGCGCAGGGGCGAGCTTCCACGTGGCCATCAGGATCGGGAAGTTCCACGGGATGATCTGCCCGACCACACCGAGCGGCTCGTGGAAGTGGTACGCCACGGTGTCTTCGTCGATCTGGCTGAGCGAGCCCTCCTGGCCGCGGAGCACGCCGGCGAAGTACCGGAAGTGGTCGACGGCGAGCGGGATGTCGGCCGCCAGGGTCTCGCGGACGGGCTTGCCGTTCTCCCACGTCTCGGCGACGGCGATCTTCTCGAGGTTCTGCTCGATGCGATCGGCGATCTTGTTGAGGATGACCGAGCGCTCGGCCGGCGTGGTGCGCTTCCAGGACGCGAACGCTTTCCACGCGACATCCACCGCACGGTCGATGTCCTCCGCCGTGCCGCGGCCCACCTCGGTGAAGGGCTTGCCGGTGACAGGGCTGATGTTCTCGAAGTACTGGCCCTTGATCGGCTCGACGAACTCGCCGCCGATGTAGTGACCGTAGCGGGGGCGGTAGTCGGCGATCGAGCCGCGCTGCCCGGGGGCGGCGTAGATGCTCGAGACACCCTCTTCGACGATGGTCATGCTGGTCTCCTTCGACGCGTTCCGCGACGGTCGTCGTCGCGATGGGTCGAAAGTAGACGGCGGGAGGTTGCACAACGTTGCGGCCGATCGTCTGCGCCGAGCGCAGGGCGTTTCGTCTCTGCGTTTCGACTCGCAAGCTCGCTCAACGACCGCGTTCCTCGCTCGCTCAACGACCGGGTCAGGGCCGCTGGCGAGCGGGAGTGAGGCGGGGGCGGGGGCGGGGGCGGGCTACTCGGCCGATGGTGCGCGGCGAGCGCGGTCCCGCTCGACGATCTCGAGGTAATGCGGGTTCTCCATGATGCCGAGGATGTTGCCGAAGGGGTCGACCACGGCCGCGGTGTCGAAGCCGTGGCCCCGCTCGATCACCGGCTGATATTCGGTCGCCCCGAGCTCGAGCAGGCGGGCCAGGCCGGCGTGCACGTCGTCGACCGCCCATTGCATGACCGCGCCGGCCGGCCCGTCGGGCATCGGCGGACGGTACTGCGCATCGATGATGCCGAGCTCGTGCTCGTAGTCCCCGACGCGGAACTCGATGTAGGCGGGAGTGACGAAGTAGGGCTCGATGCCGAGCACCTCGGCGTACCAGCGCGAGGCGGCGTCGAGGTCAGCGGCGTAGTAGCTGATAGTGGCGAATCCGCGGAGCATGTGCGGTTCCTCTCTGTCGTGAATCCAGCTTGCCGCCCAATGCGGTCACAAACAGTCCGCGATCAGGGAGCGGCTTCGAGCTTCTCGATCCGCGCCACCAGCCCCGCGCGGCGCGGCGAGCGCGCGGGCAGCATAGAGAGGCAGAGCCGCAGCAGCTCGACGTCGTCGGCGCCGGCATCCGTCTCGGCGAACGCGAGAAGGACATCGACGGATGCCTCGGCCATGAGCGCCTCGCGGAGCGCCACGCGGACGGTGTCGCGGAACTCCTCGACCCCCGGCGCGACGGAGTCCGGCAGCACATCGCCCCGGTAGGCGGCGAGGGCGACGCGATGCGCGCCGCGGTCGAGGAGCGACAGCACCTGGTGGGCATCGGTCTCGATCTCGACGCCGAGTCGGTAGGGCCGCGACTCGGGTACGAGCGCGGGAGCGGATGCCGCGAGCGCCCGGCGCAGTCGCACCATCTCGGCGCGGAGTGTGACGGACGTCGCACCGGCCGCCGCGCGGACGGCGTCGGCGGGCTCCCCATACACGAGATCACCCAGTCGCTCGGCCGACAGACCCTGGCGATGCACGGCGAGCATGAGCAGCAGCTCGGCGTGGCGCGGACCGAGCTCGGACACCGTCTCGACGCCCTCACCGGCCACTTCCAGCAGCGCTCGGTCGCGACCGAGCACCCGGAGCGTCGCTCGGGTGCGCTCCGGGCGGCGCGTCGAAGGGCGACGACGGGTCGCCGCGCGTCCCACGCCGTTCCCGTCGGCGGCGCGGGCGCGAAGCCGCGCCACCAGGAGCTCTCCCTCGATCGCCCGGGCGGTGGCATCCACCAGCAGCTGCGCCTGCGGGGTCACCGCCTCGAGGCCGCCCGTCACATCGATGACGCCGAGGATGCGACGGGTCTCGGGATCGTGCACCGGCGCCGCGCTGCACGACCACGGCTGAACGAGCCGGTTGAAGTGCTCGGCGCCGGTGATCTGCACCGACCGATCGAGCGCGATGGCCGTGCCCGGGGCGGCGGTGCCCACGGCGTCTTCGGACCAGTTCGCGCCTTCGACGAACCCCATGTCGCCCGTGAGCCGCCGCACGTTGCGGTCCCCCTCGACCCAGAGCAGCCGGCCGGCCGCATCGCCGACCGCGACGACGACGCCGGAGTCGGAGGCCTCGCCCGGCAGCAGCAGGCCGCGCACCATGTCGATCACGCCCGCGAGCGGGTGCGCGCGGCGATACGCCTCGAGCTCCTCAGCGGTGAGGTCGAGGGGTGGCAGCGCCTCGGCGCCGACGAGGCTGTCGAGCGAACGCCGCCAGGACTCGCGGACGAGGCTCCGGACGTCGCTCAGGCGGTGGTCGGCGGCGTTGCCCGCCACCAGCTCTTCGTGCGCGCGCTCGATGAGCAGGCGGGATGTCTCGGGCGACACCTCGCGGCGCTGCGACCAGGGTGATGACACGGCGGCTCCGATCGACGTCGGTGGAGCGTGCGTCCAGTGTAGGACGGCCGCGCGTCGCCCTTGACGGCGTCGTCGATCGAGCCCGGCTCTCTCAGCCTGCCGTGGTGACCTCGGTGCGCAGCGGCATCAGGGCGCCCGCGACCTGGCCGATGGTGGCCTCATCGACACCCGCGTCGGCGAGTGCCGTCGCTGCGTGACCGATGACGCGATCGAAGTCGGCGTCGGTGATGCCGCGACCGGCGTGGGCCGCCTTCATGTCGAGGCCCTTGTAGCCGTCGGGGCCGCCTGCCGCGGCAGCGAGGAAGAGCGCCATGTGGCGCTTCTGGTCGACCATCCGCGTGTCGGCGAAGTACGGGGCCAGGCTCTCGTCGCCCAGGATCAGCCGGTACATGTTGTCGACGACGGCGGCGATGCCGTCGCCTTCGCCCAGCCGCTGGTACAGGGTTGCTTCGGTGGTGTCGGTCATGCGGGTGCTCCGATCGTGAGGGTGGCGGGGTGGCTGGTGTCGGCGGGGAGGGTCAGCGCCCGGCGCTGCCCCGTCGCCACGGGCGGTCGTTCGAGGGCTGGTCGTCGGTCGCGGGCTGCTCCTGCGAGGCCGGCGCCGCGGACGCCGGCGCCGCGGACGCCGGCGCGGCGGGTGCCGGCGGCGCGGGGGTCGGCGGGGCGGGCGGCTGCGCCGGAGTCTGCACTGGCGTCTGCGCCGGGGTCGCGCCAAGCCGGCCGAGTTCGCGTTCGATCGACTCGAGGAGCGAGTGCACCTGGGCGGTGGCCATGCGGGCGAACTGGCGGGCGCGCACGACATCGTCCGGCGATGCCGGCCCCGCGGCCGCGAGATCGTCGGTCGCGAACGCGAACGAGGGGGACCTGTCGGCCCAGGGCTCTGCCGGCCGGACGCCGACGGCGGGTGCCGCGGCCGGTCCGGGCTCGGCGGCGGTGGCGGCGGCGGCCTCGGCGACCGCTCCGGGGTGGGCCGCTGCCTGCTTCTCGATCGAGTGGGCGACGTGCTGCGCCCGCTCGATGATCTCGCGGTACTGCTTGCGAGCGGTCTCGATGAGGTCCTTGGCGTACGACTCGGCCTCCGCGACGGCGTCGTCGGCGATGCGCTGGGCACTGCTGAGCAGCAGCACCGCGCGGCTCGAGATCTCGCCCTCCTCGGTGGTCACGCCGCTGGCGGTCAGCGCCTCGTTGTCGCGCCACGCGACTTCGAGGGCGTCGGCCGCGCCTGCCAGCAGCGCCTGGACCTCGGCGCGGGCGTAGCCGTGGCGCTCCTCCGCGAAGGACACTCCGCGGAGCAGCTCCGGTGTGATGGATACGGATTCGGTCGCGGTCATTTCGCTTCTGCCCTCTACTGGATTCCCCGTGCGATGCCCGGCTGAACGAGTTCGGGGGAGGCTGCCGGATCGCCGGTCGTGCGGGGTTGCTGGGTGAACGGGTCTTCGTACTTCTCGCTGCGGATGCTGTGCTCGTCGAACCCTGCCCGGCGCAGGACGGCGGCGGTGTGATCGACCATGCGCGGCGAGCCGCAGACCATCGCCAGGCGGTCGTCCCACGGACCGTCCGCGGCCGCGATGTCGCCGATCAGTCCGCGGCGTCCCGGGAACGACGGGTCGTCCGACACCGCGTAGGTGACGGTCAGCCACGATGCGTCGGCGTAGCGCTCGAGTTCCGGCTTCGCATAGAACCCCCACGGATGCCGCGCCCCGTGGTAGAGCGCGACACGAGGCCCGCTCCCTCGTGCGGCGTGGCGGCCGGCGACCTGGTCGAGCACCGCGAGCAGCGGGGCCAGGCCCGTGCCGCCCGCGATCAGCAGCAGGTCGGGCCATTCGCTGTCGAAGCGCAGGGTCAGCAGTTCGCCGATCGGCGGGCCGAGCCGCACCCGGTCGCCCGGCTTCACGTCGCGCAGCAGCGCTCCGCTGACCTGGCCGCCGGCGACCAGCTGGACGTGGAAGGTCATCGTGCCGTCGGCGCGCGGTGCATGCGTCGGCGAGAGGTAGCGCCACTGCCGCGGGCGCTGCGGGATCTCCATCGCGAGCGACTGACCCGCCTGGAACCGGTACCTGTTGTCGGGGCGGATCGTGACGGTCCCGACATCCATCCCCCGCCGCTCGGTCGCGACGACCTCGCCGGACCAGGTCGCGGGCTCGGACTCGACCGCCTCGGCCGCCGTGATCATGGTGGTCGCGATCAGGCCGTAGGCCTCGGCCCAGTCGGCCGCGAGCTCAGGGGTCCACGCGGCACCGAGGAAGTGCTTGAGCGTCGCGAGCAGCGAGGCGCCCACGGCCGGATAGTGACCGGCGATGGTGCCGAACTTGCGGTGGTCACGGCCCAGGTCCTCGATGTAGCCGACGACGTCGCCGACACGGTCGACGTTGCTGACCATGTGGCCGAGCGCCTTGACGAGCCGATCTCGCTGGGCCGCCATCGCGACCGGGAACAGATCGCGCGTCTCGGGGTGGGCGAGGAAGAGGTGCGCATAGAAGTATCCGGGTACCGCGTCCCCGTGAGCCGCGACCTGAGCCCAGGTCCGCTTGAGCGCTACCGCATCCACCAGTGTCGTGTCCCATCCATCGGTCCGTCGATATCGGCCGACGCTAGCGCGTTCCAGATGTATCTGCAAAGCATGCAGCTGCAAGTGCAACCGGATATCATGGCGGCGAACAGCGCCCGATCTGACGGCGCGTCACGGGTCGGGGGGCCTTATGACCGTGGTGTTGACGAACGGGACAGTATTCGTCGAGGAGAGCCTGCGCGAGCAGGCCGCCGACCTGGTGCGACGCGCGCACGACCGGGGCGCACGGGAGTTCTCCCTCGCCGCCGATGACGGCGAGCCTGTGGCGGTTCCGCCCGACGTGAGCTCCTTCCTGATCCAGGTGCTCCGCGGTCTGGCCCGTGGCCACTTCGCCGTCAGCGCGCTGCCGGCGGAGCTGACCACCACCGTCGCGGCAGAGCTCGTCGGCGTCTCACGCCCCACGCTGATGAAGCTGGTGCGCAGCGGCGAGCTGCCGTCGCGGCAGGTCGGAACCCATACGCGACTGCGCACCGACGACGTGCTGGCGCTGCGCAAGAGCCGCGCGCAGGATCGACGCGCTGCCCTCGAGGCGCTGCGCGAGCTCGACGACGAATTCGGAGCGGATCGATAACCGCCCCCGGGTAGCCTGACCTGGTGCCGCAACGTGTATTCGTCGACGCCGACGTCCTCGCCGCGCGCACCCCGTACGAGTGGCTGGCGCTGCTGCGCGACGAGACCGACGCCTTCCAGCTGCACTCTTCCCCCGCCGTCGTGGCCGAGGCCGTGCGTCTGTGGCGGAGCGGGGATCCGTCCGCGCGAGCGGCGGCGGCCCCGCGGCGCCTGGCTCTTCTCACGGCCAGCCTCGACGAGGTCGTGGGCGCCGCGGAGACGGATGCCGAGCCCGGCGTCGGCGGCCGGGTCGGCGACTCCGCCGTCGGGGACGCCCTCACCACCGGCGCGCATGTGCTGCTCTCGGCGAGCGCCCGCACGCGCGAGGACGGCGACGGTCTGCCGTTCGAGATCTGCACACCCGACGAGTTCCTCTGCCTCACGGACGACACCGCACCCGCTGCCGTGCGCGACGTGACGAGGCAGCGCGCCGCCCAGCCGCTCGCGGACGCCCTCGCCGGCGCCGGGTGCCCGGCGTTCGCCGAGCGCGTGGCATCGCACCTGCGAGCGATCGCCCGCTGAGCCCCCCGGCCGCGTCCCCGAACCGGTGGTTCCTCAGGAGCGCGCGGTCCACCACTCGCGCAGGCGCTGCTCCGCGGCATCCGGCCCGATCACTCCTTCGTCGAGGCGCAGGTCGAGCAGGAAGCGGTACGCCTCGCCGACCTCGCGGCCCGGCGGGATGCCGAGCACCTGCTGGATGCGGTTGCCGTCGAGCTCGGGCCGCATGGCCTCGAGCTCTTCCTGCGCGGCGAGCTCGGTGATGCGGCGCTCGATGTCGTCGTAGGCGCGGGCGAGGCGCGTGGCCTTCTTGACGTTGCGGGTCGTCACGTCGGCGCGGGTGAGGATGTGGAGGCGGTCGAGCTCGGCATCGGCATCCCGAACGTAGCGGCGCACCGCGGAATCGGTCCACGCGCCCTCGGAGTACCCGAAGAAGCGCAGGTGCAGCTCGATCAGCCGCGTCACGGTCGCGATGGTGGCGGAGTCGAAGCGCAGCTCCTGCAGCCTCTTGCGGGCGAGGCGCGCGCCCTTGATGTCGTGGTGGTAGAACGTCACGCCGCCGCCCGGCTCGAGCCGCCGCGTCGCCGGTTTGCCGATATCGTGCAGCAGCGCCGCGAGCCGCAGCGGCACGTCGGGGGCGGCATCCGGATTGCGCTTCTTCTCGAGATCGATCGCCTGGCGCAGCACGGTGAGCGAGTGCTCGTAGACGTCCTTGTGGTGGTGGTGCTCGTCGACCTCGAGCTGCAGCGCCGGGATCTCGGGAAGGAACTCGCCGATCAGCCCGGTCTCGACGAGCAGACGGATGCCGCGCACCGGGTCGTCCGTCGCCAGCAGCTTGACGAGCTCAGCTTGGATGCGCTCGGGGCTCACGATCTCGAGGGTCTGGCGCAGCTCCGCCATCGCGGCCTCGGTGGCGGAGTCGACGGCGAAGCCGAGCTGCGACGCGAAGCGCGCGGCCCGCAGCATGCGCAGCGGGTCGTCGCCGAAGCTGACCGCCGGGTCGGCAGGAGTGCGGAGGATGCCGTGCACCAGGTCTTCGACGCCGCCGGTCGGGTCGACCAGGGTCTGCCCCGGCACCCGCAGCGCCATGGCGTTGACGGTGAAGTCGCGGCGCGCGAGGTCGCCCTCGATGGTGTCGCCGAACTCGACCGTCGGCTTGCGGGTCACGCCGTCGTAGCTGTCGGCGCGGTACGTCGTGATCTCGACCTGCTCGCCGCGGACACGGGCGCCGATGGTGCCGAACGCCCGCCCGATGTCCCACTGCGCCGAGGAGATGGGCTTCACGATCTTCAGGATGTCGTCGGGGCGGGCATCGGTCGTGAAGTCGAGGTCGTTGGTGCGGCGGCCGAGCAGCGCGTCGCGGACGGGGCCGCCCACGATCGCGAGGTCGAAGCCGGCGTCGGAGAAGGCACGCGCGAGCGTGGCGACGACGGGGGACTCGGCGAGCGCGCCGAGGCGCGCGACGCCCTCGGCCATGTTGAGCATGGGCTCCAGCCTACCGAGGGTCCAGGCTGCGCCAGCCGCGCACGTCACGCCGCGAGCCGCAGGAATCCGGTGAAAGCCAGCTCCCGGACGCGGGGAAGAAGGTCGGCGCGCAGCGCAGCGGGGTCGACTTCCAACAGCTCGGCGATCGCATCGACGAGCGCACCGATCGGCAGATCGCCGTCGCACGCGCCGACGAGCGCTGCGAGCCCGGGGTCGACGCTCAGCGCACGCCCGAACCCGCCACCCTGTCGCAGTTCGATGACGGTCGGGTCCTCGGCCCCGGGCAGGTGGTGCCGGGCTTCGGTGACGTCGTGGGCGACATGGAAGACGGATGCCGCGAGCCCCGCGTCGTCGACCCCCGCCAGGCGGTCGTGGGCGTCGAGGGCCGCCGCCAGGTGGGCGCCGATGCTGTCGCCGGCGAGGGCGGTGTGGAGCGTCTCGTACCGCGCCAAGGTGGGCGCGCCCGACACCGGACGCCGCAGCAGCAGGTAGCCGAACCCGATCTCGGTCACGCCGCGCGCGCCGAAGTCGTCGAGCCACGCGTCGACCAGCCGCGCGAAGCCGGGCCCGCCCGGCAGCGTGCCGCCGTCGCGCACCCACAGCTCGGCGTACGACAGCGGGTCGAGGCTCTCGCGCTCCACCACCCACGCGTCCAGCGGCACCGGCGACGATGCGACCCAGTCCCGCACGCGCTCCAGCCCGGGAACGCCGTCACGGGTCTCCCAGTTGCCGAGCAGCTGCGCGGTTCCGCCGGGGGCGAGATGCGCGCCGACGCCCGTGACGAACGCCGCCACGACGTCGTCGCCGACCATGCCGCCGTCGCGGTACTCGTAGGCCGGCACGTCGGCGACGCGCGGCGTGATCACGAACGGCGGGTTCGACACGATCCGGTCGAACTGCTCGCCGGTGACGGGTTCGAAGAGACTCCCGAGCCGCACCTCGATGCCGTCGATGCCGTTGAGCAGCGCGTTCAGCCGGGTGAAGCCGAGGGCGCGCGGCGAGATGTCGGTGGCCACGACGTGGTCCACCTGCGCGCGGGCGCGGAGCGCCTGGATGCCGCATCCCGCGCCGATGTCGAGCCCGTGGCGGGCGGGCGTCGGCAGCTGCAGCCCGGCGAGCGTCAGCGACGCGCCGCCGACGCCGAGAACGTGGTCCTCGGGCAGCGGCCCGCCGAGCGCGGCCTCGTCGAGGTCGCTCGCGATCCACCACTGTCCGGTTCCGGACGCATCCGTGTACGACTGCGGACGTACCACCGCGAGCGGCCGCACGCTCGTCCCCGTGGTCGCCGCGCTGTCTTCTGCGGCGCTGCCCTCGGCGGCCGCGGCGCCGGCGTCGGCGACGGTCGCCAGGCCCAGGCGCGCGAGTCCCTCCGCGCCGGCGCGGACGAGCGCTTCATCGACGGATGCCGCAGCCTGCGGCATCCCGAGCACGAGAAGCCTGCCCAGCACGGCGAGGGCGTCGCCGCGGTCGCCGAGCGCGCGCGCGGCGGGCGTTCGCAGACCGCGGGCGATGGCGTCGTCGGCAGCCGCGCCCCACGCGTCGCGCAGCGCCTCGGCGGTGAAACCGGCGTCACGGAGATCGTCGGCGAGGTCACGGCAGAGGGCTGGATCCGGTTCGGGAAGCACGGGTCCATTCAACCGCGCCGCGCCCAAACGCGGCGCCAGGCACGTTCGCAGGCGACGCGCGCGGGGCGGCGTCGGGCGGGCTCCGAGGCGCGGACCGTAGAATCGCACTCGATCGTGCGGTCAGGCCATCGCACAGGAGCGAACCCCCCGACAGGATCATCGTGACCCCACCGCGAGCCCCGCAGCGCCCCGTGCGCCGCGCCCCGCGTTTCGTGACCGCCGCCGTCGCGGCCGTTGCGGTGCTTGCGGGGCTCCTCGTGCCCGGCGGCGCCATGGCGGCAAGCCCCCAGCCCTCACCCAGCCCGACCTCGACGATTCCCGCCGGCACCACCGTGTTCACGCTGTCGCCGCTCGCCAACGGCATCGTGCGCCCCGGCGATCCGCTGAGCGTCACCCTCTCGCTGCAGAACGGCACGGACGCCGCCACCGCCCCATTGACCGTGACGCTGTCACTCGGCCGCACCCCGCTCGCCGACCGCGACGCGCTCGGCGACTGGCTCGACCAGGCGGACGCACCGGCGGCGCTCGACCAGGTCGCCACGGAGACCTTGGGCGCGGTGGAGCCGGGTTCGGCCGAACGACAAGGCATGACGATCGCGTCAGCCGACCCGGTCCTCGCGGGTCGCGCGCCCGGGGTGTATCCGCTCGCCGCGTCGTACGAAGGCGACGGCGGTACGGTGACCGCCACGAGCGCGATGATCGTGCCTCCTGACGACGCCGCCGACGTCGGCATCGGGGTGATCGTGCCGATCACCGCGGGCGCGCTGAGCGAAGGGCTGCTCACCTCGGAGGAGCTCGCCGTGCTCACGGCGCCCGACGGCGATCTGACCACCCAGCTCGACGCCGTCGCCGACACCGGCGCGATTCTCGCGGTCGACCCTGCCGTGCCGGCCGCGATCCGGGTGCTCGGCATGTCGGCGCCCACATCGGCGCTCGATTGGCTCGCCCGCCTCGAGAGCCTCCAGAACTCGCGCTTCGCGCTGCAGTTCGGCGATGCAGACGTCACCGCGCAGCTGCAGGCCGGAGCGCCCCAGCCGCTCGCGCCGACGTCGTTCATCGCCTACATGTCGCCGTCGGACTTCACCGCCCCGACGCCCACGCCGACCACGACACCCGTACCCACCGCCTCCGGCACGCCGACACCGACGCCCACACCGACGCCGCAGCCGTCCGACTCGCTGCCGAGCACCGACACGCTCCTCGCGGTCGGCCCGGCCACACGCCCGGCGGTCTTCTGGCCGGCCGACGGCACCGCCGACGCCGACATCGTCTCGCGCCTCGGAGAGCTCGGCACCGAGGGAGCGTCTGCGGCGACGATCGTCCCGTCCTCGACAACGAAGGCCGGAGCCGCCGGCCGCTCCGTCTCAGCCCGCGGTCTCGTCGGTGACGCCGAGGTGCTCGTGTACGACAGCGACGTCTCGTCGGCCCTCGACGAGGCGTCGCGGAGCGACGAGCCCTGGCTCCGCGGTGCGCCGCTCACGACCGCCACCGCGTACCTCGCCTTCGCCGCAGCCGACGCCGACGGCCCGCTCCTCGTGACGGTCGGGCGCGGTGACGGACGCCCGGCGTTCGGACTGGCGGCGGCCATCTCGGCCGCCGTGTCCGCGCCGAACGTCACTCCCCGCGCCCTTCCCGCGATGGCTGCCGGCGAGGCGCGGGAAGTCGAGCTCGCGGGCACCGAGGCCTCTGCGGAGCGGGCGGCGGCGGCATCCGCTCTCATCGGCGGGGAAGGCGAGCTCGCCCGGTTCGCGACGATCCTCGACCAGCCGCCGCTGCTCACCGGCCCCGAGCGTGCCGAGATCCTGCAGTTGCTCGGCGTCGCGTGGATCGGCGACGACACGTGGCCCGCCACGATCGCCGAGCACCGCGCCGAGACCGTCGACGCCCTCGGCTCCGTCGCGCTGCTGCCGACCAGCCCGAGCGACCTGTACGGGTCGAACGCCGCGCTGCGGTTCTGGGTGCGCAACGACCTGCCCTACCCCGTCAACCTCGTGCTCTACACGACCCGCGACAACCTCCGCCTCGACGTCCAGGGCGAGACCCCCGTCGTCGCGACGCCGTCGAGCAACACGCGCGTCGAGGTGCCGGTGCAGGCCAGGGTCGGCCGCGGCGACGTCACCCTCAGCCTCCAGCTGCGCAGCCCCGCCTTCGTGGCGATCGGCGAGCCGGAGTCCGTCGAGATCAACGTGTACGCCGACTGGGAGACCGCCGGCCTCGCGGCCCTCGCCGTGCTCGTCGGCATCCTCCTCGCGATCGGCATCGTGCGCACCGTGCTGCGCATGCGCCGGCGGCGACGGGGGACGGATGCCGCCGGCCCGGGCTCGGGCGAAGGTCCGCGTGCGGGTGATGGCTCGGGCGAGGGTGCGGACTCAGGGTCGGGTGCGGACTCTGGGTCGGGTGCGGGCTCGGACTTGGACTCGGGTTCTGCAGTCGGCGGGGCTGCGGCCGACGGTGAGGCTCCGGTGAACGGTCGGACTGCGGGCGACGAGAGTCCTGCAGACCGCGTGGTTCCAGCCGAGGGGGAAGCCGCTGCCGACCCCGCCTCGAGCGACGAGCGGCACCGATGAGCGGCATCGGGCGCGCGAGCGTTCTCATCGGCGCCGGCACGATCGTCTCCCGACTCACCGGATTCCTGCGCGCCGTCGTGCTCGTCGCGGCCGTGGGCTCGGTGGGCAGCCGCGCCGGCGACGCCTTCAGCACCGCCAACCAGCTCCCCAACAACATCTACGCCATCATCTCCACCGGTCTGCTCACGGCGGTGATCGTGCCGCAGATCGTGAAGGCGAGCTCGCACCAGGATGGCGGTCGCGCCTTCATCTCGAAGGTGTTCACGCTCGGAACCGTCGTGCTCCTGGCGACGACCCTGCTCGCGACGCTCGCCGCGCCGTGGCTGGTGCAGCTGTACGCCCCGGACTACACGCCCGAGCAGCTCGCCCTCACGACGACGTTCGCGTACTGGTGCCTGCCGCAGATCTTCTTCTACGGGCTGTACGCGCTGGTCGGTGAGGCGCTCAACGCGAGGCGTGTCTACGGCCCCTTCACCTGGGCCCCGATCGTCAACAACGTCGTGTCGATCGCCGGCTTCGTCGGCTTCATCCTGCTTTTCGGCGGACCCGTCACCGACCCCGTCGGCTGGACGCCCGACATGATCGCCCTCCTCGCCGGCACGGCGACGCTCGGCATCATCGTGCAGGCCGCGATCCTGCTGTTCTTCTGGCGGCGCACCGGACTGCACGTGCGCCCCGACTTCCGCTGGCGCGGCGTGGGCCTCAACCACATCGCGAAGCTCGCGGGGTGGACGTTCCTCATGGTCGTCGCAGGTCAGCTCGCCGGACTCGTGCAGTCCCGGGTACTCTCCCCGGCGTCCGGCGAGGGGCCTGCGGCTGCCGCCTCGGCGAACGCCTGGCTGCTCTTCATGCTCCCGTACTCGATCATCGTGCTGTCGATCGGAACCCCCTACTTCACGCAGCTGAGCGAGCACGCATCGGCAGGACGCGACGATGACGTCCGTGCCGACATCGGCCGCAGCATCCGCACGCTCGGCGTGTTCATCGTTATCGCGGCCTTCGCTCTGGCCGCAGCGGCCGTTCCGGCCTCGCGCATCTTCACCAACTCCGCATCGGAGGCTGTCGCCGCCGCGTGGGTGCTCCTCGCCTTCCTCGTCGGGCTGATACCGCTGGCCGTGCTGTTCGTGATCCAGCGGAGCTTCTACGCCTACAACGACACCCGCACTCCGTTCTTCTTCACGCTGGTGCAGTGCGCCATCGTCGTGGCGACGGCGCTCGTCGCCCAGGCTCTCCTCACGGCGGACTTCCTCGCCGCGGGCGTCGCGCTCGGCCAGTCGTTGGCGAGCATCGTGCAGGTGATCCTCGCGACGTGGCTGCTCCAACGGCGGCTGGGCAGCCTCGCCATCGGATCATGGATGCTGTCGCTCGCGCGCTTCGTCCTCGCCGCGGTTCCCGCCGCGGCGGCGGGTTGGGCCGTGTTCCTGTGGTTCGGCGGCGCAGACGGCTGGACGGCGTCGACCCCGCTGCTCGGAGCCCTGGGCGCCGCCGTCATCGGCACGGTGGCGATCGCCGTGTACGTCGGGTTCCTGGCGCTCCTGCGCGCGCCGGAGCTCTCGGTGGCGATGGGCCTCGTGCGGCGCTTCCTGCCCGGTCGCCGCTGACGGTCGCTTCTCCGTTGGGCTGGCAGGGTCGACGCCCGCTGGGACCGCCTTACGGGCCGATCGCCGCGCCCGCAAGGGGACGGGGGACGGAATGCCGCGCGGTTACCATGTGTTGAGGCATCCGTAGCCTGCGCGTCTGTCGCGACGCGCTTGGCGAGCTTCACGAGGAGCGCCGCGAGCCTCCCAGGAAAGGAATGGTGCGCACGTGCGTCAGGTCATCATCATCGGATCGGGTCCCGCGGGTTATACGGCGGCGATCTATGCCGCGCGCGCGAACCTGAACCCGCTCGTCGTGGCGAGTTCGGTCGAGGCCGGCGGCGAGCTGATGAACACCACCGAGGTCGAGAACTTCCCCGGGTTCCCCGAGGCGATCATGGGCCCCGACCTGATGGCCAAGATGCAGGAGCAGGCGGAGCGATTCGGCGCCGAGGTGCTCTACGACGACGTCGTCGAGCTCGACATCGACGGCCCGGTCAAGAAGATCACCCTCGGCAGCGGCGGCAGCCACGAGGCCGACGCAGTCATCTTCGCCACCGGTTCCGCACCGCGCAAGATCGGCATCGAGGGCGAATCCCGGCTGTCCGGTCGCGGCGTGTCGTACTGCGCGACCTGCGACGGGTTCTTCTTCCGTGAGCGCGTGATCGCCGTCGTCGGCGGCGGCGACTCGGCGATGGAGGAGGCCACGTTCCTCACCAAGTTCGCGTCGAAGGTGTACGTCATCCACCGCCGCGACGAGCTGCGCGCCTCGAAGATCATGCAGGACCGCGCGTTCAAGAACGAGAAGATCGAGTTCGTCTGGAACAGCGAGGTCGTCGACATCCTCGGCGAGGACGCCGTCACCGGCATCGTGCTGCAGGACACCGTCGACGGCTCGACGCGCGAGCTGCCGCTGGACGGCGTGTTCGTCGCCATCGGCTACGACCCGCGCACGCACCTGGTGCACCACAAGCTCGACCTCACGCCCGAGGGCACGGTCTGGGTCGATGGCCGCTCCTCACGCACCTCGGTGCCCGGCGTGTTCGCCGCGGGTGACGTGATCGACCCCACCTACCGCCAGGCGGTCACCGCCGCCGGCAGCGGTACGGTCGCGGCGCTCGACCTCGAGCACTACCTCGCCGGACTCGGTGAGGCGGGCGAGCCGGATGCCGCAGGTGACCAGATCGCCGGCCTGCCAGAGGTCAGCACGGTCTGACGCCGCGGGCGTGGCTACACGCCCGGGAACAATCGCGCGACCAGCGCTGTTCAACCCAATCGACAGACTTCCATCGAAGGAGAAATCAGATGACCGCCAAGGCGACGACCTCTGCCACGTTCGAGCAGGACGTGCTCCAGGCCGAGGGTCCGGTGCTCGTGGACTTCTGGGCGGAGTGGTGCGGCCCGTGTCGCATGGTCTCGCCCGTCCTCGACCAGATCCAGTCGGAGCACCCCGACAAGATCACCATCCTGAAGCTCAACGTCGACGAGAATCCCGACCTCGCGATGAAGTACCAGATCACCTCCATCCCCGCGATGAAGGTGTTCAACAAGGGTGCGGTCGAGACGACCATCATCGGCGCGAAGCCGAAGTTCGCCCTCGAGAAGGACCTCGCCGCGTACATCGGCTGAGCGCTTCCCGTTCCTCACGAAAACCCCGCCGGCTCTGCCGGTGGGGTTTTCGCCTTCTGATCGGGATTTCTTCAAATATGCCGCTTCGGGCATCGAAGATCTTCTCGGCTGTCTTGCCGCCGGGTGTCGATCTGGGCGAGGCTTGTTCGACGCACAGAGTGAAGGGGCCACTCGGGCCCCGCATCCGGGGACCAGCCCCGACGGAAGGGAAACCTCATGCGTTACATGCTCATCATGCAGGTCGGTGCCGAGGCGGCCGCCGCGTTCGACCCCGAGACCTACGACATGGCGGAGGCCTACGCCGCCATGGGCGCCTACAACGAGGAACTGCAGAAGGCGGGGGTGTTCCTCAGTGCCGAGGGCTTGTCCGATGCCGCGGAAGGGTTCCGCGTCGACTTCGATTCCGCACCGCCGGCCGTGACGGACGGACCGTTCGCCGAAGCGCGGGAGGTGTTCACCGGTTTCTGGATCATCGAGGTCGCCTCGCGCGAGGAGGCCGAGCATTGGGCTCGCAAGTGCCCCCTCGGGCCGGGCACGGCGCTCGAGGTGCGGCGGGTGAACGACCTCAGCGACTTCGACCAGAGCGACGAGTGGGTCGCCAAGGAGCAGGAGTGGCGCGCCGCCAACGCCTGACCTCGAGGCTCAGCTCGCTTCGGCACGCACCGTCGGATCCCACCGGCGGTGCGTGTTCGCGTCGCCGAGCAGCGACCACACGGCACGTGTGAGCGGCGGATATTCGAGCGCGATCTGCCGCAGGACGCGATAGTGACGGCTCGCGCTCGGCCGCGACCCGCCGTCCTCGGCGATGTTCTCGGCGCGGAGGAGGTACACGACCAGTTCATCGACCGTCGGCAGGTCCTCCATGAATTCCCACGGGTCTTCGCCGGCTCGCAGCCGCTCGTGCACGAGCACCGAGAGTTCATCTGCGGCCTCTGCGCGCAGCAGTTCCAGGCTCGCTCTCCGTCGCAGGGTGTGCTCCTCGTTTGCCACCAGTCCAGGGTACGACGCGATTCCGACACCGCGGGTCAGCCCCTTTACGCTGAGAGCATGACCTCCGACGGGCACGCTCAGCGCGCCGTGGAGGCGGTGTGGCGCGAGGAGTCCGCGCGCATCGTCTCGGCACTCACGCGCCACACCGGAGATTTCGCGTGGGCTGAGGACTTGGCCCAGGAAGCGCTGGTCGAAGCCCTGGCGACGTGGCCGGCGGGCGGCATCCCTGACAATCCGGGCGCCTGGCTCATGTCCGTGGCGAAGCGGCGCGCCATCGACGGATGGCGGCGGCGCGAGCGGATGGCTCAGCGCGAGCCGCTGTTCATCTCGGAAGCGCTCCGCGCCGAGTCTGTGGACACCGTGCCCGATGAGGCGGATCCCGACCACATCGACGACGACGTCCTGCGTCTCGTGTTCGTCGCGTGTCACCCGGTGCTTCCCGCACAGGCTCGACTCGCCCTCACGCTGCGAACCGTCGCCGGCCTCACCACCGAGCAGATCGCGCGCGCGCTGCTCATGACCGTGCCGACGGTGCAGCAGCGGATCGTCCGCGCCAAGCGCGCGCTCGCGGCCGAAGGCGTGCCTTTCGAGGTGCCCGATCGCGCCGAGCGGCCGGCTCGGCTCGCGAGCGTCCTGCAGGTGATCTACCTGCTCTTCACCGAGGGCTACTCCGCCACGGAGGGGGAGGGGCTCGTGCGCCCCGACGTCGCACGCGAAGCGGTGCGCCTCGGCCGGCAGCTTGCCTCGCTGATGCCACGGGAAGCCGAGGTCTGGTCGCTGATCGCGCTGATGGAGTTCCAGTCGTCGCGATTCGCCGCGCGCATCGACGCCGAAGGGCTGCCGCTGACGCTCGAGCAGCAGGACCGCCGCCGGTGGGATCGTTCGGCGATCGCCCGCGGCAGCGAGGCAATCGCGCGGGCAGTACCCGTGGCAGGAACCCTCGCGGGATCCGGTGCCGAGCGCCCCTCTGTCGGCCGAGGCATCGGCTACTACGGACTGCAGGCGGCTATCGCACAGTGCCATGCGGTGGCTCCCACCTTCGCCGAGACCGACTGGCAGCGGATACTCGGGCTCTACGACGCGCTCGCCGCGCTCGCTCCTTCCGCCGTGGTCCGCCTCAACCGCGCCGTCGCCCTGTCGATGGCGGAAGGCCCCGCGGAGGCGCTCGTCGAGGTGGAGTCGCTCGAGACGGAGCTGTCGGGCTTCCGACCGCTGCCCGCCGTCCGGGCCGAGCTGCTCGAACGCCTCGGAGACACGGATGCCGCGGCCGCCGCGTTCCTCGAGGCCGCCGCGCTTCCCGGCAACGACGCCGAGACGGCGCTCCTCCGGCGTCGTGCGGCGCAGGCGAAGTCTTCCGCGCCGCGGCGCACCCAGCCCCGCCGCTGACGCACGGTTACCCCGACCGGTCGTCCGGGGCGGGAGCCGTGTCAGCTCCGCGCCGGGCCGATCACGTTCAGCTGCGCCTGCGGAGCGAACTTCGCGAAGGGCGCACGGCCCACCGCGGCGAGCCGGCCGGTGTCAGCGCGGGGAGCCGGAGACGAGTGCCCGGCAGGAGGGAAGGGCCCCGGCATCACGCCGGGCCGTAGCCGGTCTCTCCCAGCTCGCCCAGGATTCGATTGAGATCCTCGATGCTTGCGAAATCGATCGCAACCTGGCCTTTTCTTGCCGTGAGTGAGATCTTCACGCGGGTGTTGAGGCGATCGCCGAGCCTCTCGGCGACCTCGTCGAGGTGAGCGCGGCGCGAGCCCGCCTGTGGTTTCGCGGCACGGGTGGGTGAGGCATCCGGAAGCTTCGCCGCAGCCTCCGCGGCACGCACCGACAGGTCCTCGTTGACGATCTTGTCGGCGAGGCGCTGCATCGCCGTGGCGTCCTCGAGAGAGAGGATCGCGCGGGCGTGGCCGGCCGTCAGCACACCGGCGGCGACGCGCTGCTGCACCGGCACCGGCAGCTTCAGCAGCCGGATCGTGTTGCTGATCTGCGGCCGCGAACGGCCGATGCGCGTCGCGAGCTCTTCCTGGGTGATGCCGAAGTCCTCGAGCAGCTGCTGGTACGCCGACGCCTCTTCGAGCGGGTTGAGCTCGGAGCGATGAAGGTTCTCGAGGAGGGCGTCGCGGAGGAGGTGCTCATCGGCGGTGTCGCGGACGACGGCCGGGATCGAGGTGAGCCCGGCTTCTCGGGCGGCGCGCGTACGGCGCTCACCCATGATGAGCTCGTACTCGCCCTTCTCGTTGGTGCGAACCACGACCGGTTGCAGCACGCCGAATTCGCGCACGCTGTGCACGAGCTCGGCGAAGTGCTCGTGGTCGAAGTTGGAGCGCGGCTGGCGCGGGTTGGGAACGATGTCGTGCGGGTCGATGTGCGCGAGCCGCGCGCCGGGAACCTCGACCAGGTTCTCCTGGACGTCGGCGGTGGCCGCTTCGACCGACGGGGCTTCATCGACCGCGACAGCGCGGGGGAAGAAGACATCGGCCGGGCGGTCGTCAGCCTGCTCGTTCGTCGGGATCAATGCGCCGATTCCGCGGCCGAGCCCTGTGCGCTTCGCAGCCATCAGACGCCCCTTTCATTCGAGGCGCTGTCGCGCCGGATCATCTCGACAGCCGCTTCGCGGTAGGCGATGGCGCCGGCCGACTGTCCATCGTAGGCGAGAACCGACTGGCCGAAGCTCGGCGCCTCAGAGACGCGCACAGACCGGGGAATGATGGTGTCGAGCACCTCCTTGGGGAAGTGCTCGCGCACCTCGTCGGCGACCTGCTGCGCAAGACGCGTGCGACCGTCATACATCGTCAGCATGATGGTCGACAGCTGCAGCCGCGGGTTGAGGTGCTTCTGGATCATGCGCACGGTGCCGAGCAGTTGGCTCAGTCCTTCGAGCGCGTAATACTCGCACTGGATGGGGATCAGCAGTTCGGTGGCAGCGGTGAAGGCGTTGATCGTGAGCAGACCGAGCGAGGGTGGGCAGTCGATCAGGATGAAGTCCAGCTGCCCTTCGTGCTTCGCGAGGTAGTCGTCCACAGCGACGCGCAGCCGGTGCTCGCGCGCGACCTGCGACACCAGCTCGATCTCGGCGCCGGCGAGGTGGATGGTGCTCGGCGCGCACAGCAGGTTGGGGGACTCCGGGCTGACCTGGATGATGTCGGCGAGGGGGAATTCGTCGATGAGTACGTCGTACACACTCGGGATGTCGGAGGTGTGCGGGACCCCGAGAGCCGTCGAGGCGTTGCCCTGCGGATCCAGATCGATCACGAGGACGCGGGCGCCCCGCTCAGTGAGGGCGGCCGCCAGGTTGACCGTCGTGGTCGTCTTCCCGACGCCGCCCTTCTGATTCGAGACCGTCAGCACGCGCGTACGGCCGGTGAGCTGAACCTCGGCTTCTTCGAGCGCCTTACGGCGCGCCGTCAGGTCTGCGAGCTCCCGGGCGATCGGCGAGTCGTCCACTTCCTGCCCGATGGTGACGCCGTGGTGCTGCGCGATGGGGGAGTCCTCTTCCTGCGTGGCGGTAGTGCTCTCGTCCGAGGCGACGACGGGAGTGACGTCGGGTGATGCGTCGGGTGATGCGTCGGGTGCCGGACCAGCGTAATCGTCGGCCGCGACATCGGCGTCGCTGTCCGTCGTGCCCGCCTGCACCTCTGCCGGTGCGATGTCGGCGCTGGGCGTGAGGTCCTCGTTGGGCGTGAGGTCCTCGTTGGGCGTGAGGTCCTCGCTCGGCGTGACGTCCTCGCTCGGCGTGACGTCCTCGCTCGGCGTGACGTCCTCGCTCGGCGTGACGTCCTCGCTCGGCGTGACGTCCTCGCTCGGCGTGACGTCCTCGCTCGGTGCGACCCGCTCGTCAGGTGCGATGCCCTCGTCCTCTTCCTGGATGTGTCCAGCGGACGCGTCGGCGATGTCGGGGGCCCCGTCATCCATATGGGGCGGGGCTGCGTCCGGCGACGCGGTGTCCGCAGGAACTGCCGACTGGGGTGCGCCGGATGCCTCGGGTGGAGCTTCGACGCTGTCGTCCGCGGAAGCTGACGGCGACTCTGTCGCCAGCGCGGTGAGCGGGCGATCGGACGAGAGGGATGCCTGAGCCTCGGTCTCGTCGGGTTGTTTCACGTGAAACTCTCCCCTTTGCGCGAGCCGCTCAACATCGCCTTCCACCTTATCCCGCCTTCCCCCCATCCCCAGCCGTCGGAGCCAGTTATTCATGCGTTCCTTACCGTTGCGGGCGGGCCTGCTATCGCCTCTAGTCAACATCGCCTGACCACGTCGGCGGCGCTAACCCGCCGCTTCAAGGGAAGCCCGAGTGCCGATTGTGGCAGAAGCGGCGACGCCACGACTTCGACGAGGGCACGGAGACCATCAGCGTCTCGAAACTCGCTCCCTCGTGCCGTCTCGACGCCCGTTCTGCTGCGGAGGACGAGGTCGTCTGCAGGGGTTGCGCGTCCCTCGGCCGCGATATTCAAAGCCCGAGGTGCTTGTTGCACACTGCGTTTCACGTGAAACATCGCACTGCCGACCCGGGTGCTCCAGGCTTTGGCCCGTGAGACGGCGGGTGGAGTCCGTCGTCCGTGGCCTGGCCCATGGGAAGGGCATGCAGGGGGCCACGCACGGCTCGGCCCCACGGCCCATTGCAGGTGTGGGCTCGACTTCGCGAGAGCACCGAGGAAGCCCGTTCGACGCTCACTCAGGCAGTCCCCGCCGTCGTGGTAGCAGCCGCATCGCGGCCCACGTGACCTGCGGGCGTCCGATGACCTCAGTCGACCCCCGCGGGTCTGCACACAGATGAGTCTGCGCGACTGTGCCAGGGCTCCAGCACTCGGCGGGGCATCTTCCTCTCCCACCTGGTCCTCCGCGGGAGTCAAGAGAATGCGCGGCGTTGCCTCGAGTTCACGTCGTCCGTACGCCGCCTCCACCGTTCGGCCCACAGGAATGATCGTCTGGCCCTCGAGCCGCCGGTCCAGCCACCCTGCCGCATAGTCACGCTTGCAGCAGAGCGCCCGATGACCCCCAACCCCGTGCGCCTCGCCTTGCGATGATGCTTGCATCAGGTCGCCCATCCACACCGGTGGGGCGGCAACAGGCTCCGATCGTCGGTCGTCCACCGCGTTCCGAAAGCGCCCGACCAACAGCGGCAGCGCTCGCGCACTTCACGGCGCCCCGAACTCACGCCTCCGTGACGGGGTACGACCTCGCTCGGGCATCGCTTCGCACACCGGAGTGGCACTGCCCTTCGGGTGAGCTTCGTTCCCGCACACGGACGCCGGCGCCTCATCTCATGCCGACAGCGGCCGCGGTGGCGGTCCTGCGTTCCGGCGCACCCGTTCGCAACGGCCCGGCGCAGCCATGACACCTACACTGCAACCCCGATCGGTCACCATCGCGGAGTTTGTGTTTCACGTGAAACATGCGACCCACGCGCCGCGTAGTCGGCAACCGCTTCGCCACACCGTTCAAGAAACTGCGGACACTCACCGCGCGCGCCGTCCGTCAAGGCGCCGAGAGCGCACTTCCCGGCTATTCATGCGAGTGTCGGCCAGAGTCACCGAAACCGGCCCCTGCTACAAGAGCGCGCCGCACCCAAGACGATGTCATGGCAACACCCCGGCCGACCTCATCCCCTGGGTGGGGGACACCGATGCTCACGCCGAAGTCGTCGGGTCGCGGGCGACGTCGGCGAACGGTGGCACGGTCGCCCCAGGGAAGGCGGATACCAAGGCGAATGCCACGATCTTTCAGCACTTCTCGGCGAAAACGGAGCGTCGTGAAGCCAGTCGCGGTCAACAACCCCCGGCGCGACCACTGAGTCACCGCGCCACCCGAGTCGCAGCGGCGGACCGTTTGCCCACCGCCACCGTGATGGCGGCACCGGTGCCTCGCTACACTCCAGTCGCCGCCGCACCCGCCCATTCGCCACCCTTCCCACAGTTCCTAAAGCACACCCACGAAGCGACCACGGGCACCCATCAGCCAACTGTCACCGTCGAGCCCGTGTGTTTCACGTGAGACATTGGGCTCGCGGCCCCCATCCCGCCCCTAGCTGCCGGCTAGCACCCGTCGGCAGGGTGCGCCATACGCCCTCCGCGCCAACCACCGCAGCTTGCGTGTCCCGCCAGTCGCGCCCGTCTCGGCACTATCGACCATGTTCCGGGGCGTAATGGTCCAAGCGGGGCCAGAGGACCACCGCACCTGCCACCCACCGGTCTAGTTCCTCGAAGCGCAGTTCACCTGAGAACCTTCAGCCGCAGACGGAGGGCCGGCGCATCACAGCGCCGGCTCGCCGCGGGTCGGCATGGGACCGCCGACCAAACCGCCTCACACGTTCCCTCACCACTCCACTAGTGAGCTTGTTTCACGTGAAACTTTCGGCGGTGGGACGAGGTCCGGCCCCATCCAGCCCTCGTCCCGCCCGCCTACACGTCGAGCCCTGGATAAGCCAAAACATCTTGAAGGCCGCCACCTGTGGTCATACGAACATGTTGACGCGCGTACAGGCGCCGCTCGATCCGCGACTCGCCTGGAGCGCCACCGACGTGCCGCCACCCCTCAGTGCCCCCCGGCGCCCATTTTCACCTCGAGACCGAAACGCGATCGCTGTCCCGCGCTGGCAGCCACCGGCTCCGTCCCCGGAATCTCGGCCAAGATTGCGTCGTCGGGCCTACCGCCATCGCCTGGAGGCGGCGGTGGTGGACCACGGGGCGTCCAGTCATGGCCGCCGCGTAGCCGCCCTGGTTGGCTTTCGTCCAAGGCGCCATCGACCTCACGCGCGCCATCGGATCAGCCCGCCCGCGCGCGCAGGGCGTTTCACGTGAAACATCTCGCAGCGAGGCCTATCGACTATCAGCCCGCAGTTGTGATCGCCAACGAAGTCCGTGCCCAGCGGAACCGCCGGACCAGCCGTCACGGTGCGATCGGTCGGATGCTGTTTCGAGCACCCGTTCGCGTACGCGTGGCGTAGCGGGACCGGCTGGCGGTCGCCGCTGTGGTGCGCGGCAATACCCTCCCACGAGCTCGAGGCGTAGCACGCGACCGCGCTCATCGGGGGAGGATCCTCTCACCCGATCACGGAGCTGCCACGACCGCCCAAGGAAGGCTGCGACCGGCTCCCGCCGTCATCCGGGGGTCGGTGCCTCCCGCCGCGCGCTGCCTGCCGCGCTTGCCCCGAACGGGCTGACGACGCGCCCGCGAGTACTGCGAGCCGCGGCGATTCGCCAACAGACGCTGGTCCGCCGCGACGTCAAGGCCTCGCCGACCCACGGTCGCACCCGCTGGTCCGTCGGTGACCGCTCCCTGTGGCGGACCAGTTTCGTCATATGAGACCCCAGAGCGATTCCCTCAGCCGGCCATCGCGGGCGCCTCGGCCTTCCAAGCAACCCGCCGTTGGCGCACCGTCGACGAATGTGTCGCCTCGCGACAGCCGAGACGGCGTTACGCGCCCCATCGGAGCTGCGCCGCCCCCCGGCAACCGGCCGCCGGCTCGCACCAAACCGCAGAGCCCTCACGCTCAATACTGCAGATACCGCGCACCCATCAGCAGCATGGGCGGGAAGGAGTGTTTCACGTGAAACGCCTAAGCGAATGCCGGAACATGTCTGCCGACTCTCTCAACGGGACACTACAGACGAGCAACGAAGTAGCAGCCAAACCCTCAGTGCTCGAACGATCACCAGGCTGCACACGATCTCGACCGCTCGCCCCCGTCGCGCCGCGCAAACGGCCCTCGATCATGGGTTGCCAGTCAGCGCCGTCTGCCTGTCGCCCGACAGCCGGCTCGGCCGGTGCGCCGCCGCAGAAGGGGACAGTCTCCCACCTGCCCGGTCACGGTCGCTTGCGGCTCGAACCCTTGAGTCGCGTGACGGTAGGGAATGCGCCCGGCCTCCGAACTGCTCACGTCCAGACCGGTGCCACCATCCGCGAGTGCTGCGCCAACACGCGTCCGTCTCCCTCCCATCCGCGCATTCTGAGGCGCTACGTCTCCAAAACCCCGCTGACTGATGAGTCCAACCGTCGCCGCGCAAACTCTGCTCGGTGCCGTCGGTCGCTCAGAGTGTTTCACGTGAAACATCTGTCAATGCGGTCGCCTTCTCGGCCGCGGAGGCAGTTGCGGTTGATGAGACGCCCACAACGCACCCCGGGTGCGTTCCGAGCACGGCGTTCCGGAACAGGTGAGAGGACTGCGGGCGGGTAGGCGACCCAGGACCTCGCCCATGGGGATCACGCGAACCGTCGACGGCAGGGAGCGGCACACAGCATCGAGGCTGGTCTTCCGTTTGTGTGGAGCAGCAGGGCGAGCGTGTGCTCCGGTGGCTCACCAACATCGGCGACCGCGCCGAGGCAGACGGCCGCCGTGCAGGCGCCGTCACCCTTCGCCCGGCAGGAACGAGCCCTGCCACGTCACTTCGGGTGCTGCACCACGTGAACATGCGCCGCGAGCGGGATCCGGTACGTCGACTTGTCGGCCGTTGTCCCGCGACATATTCGTCACGATTCAGCCAGCACGGTCAAGTGTGGTCGAGGACTGTCACCTCGGGCAAGGCGCCGCAGCCGTCCGGCAGGCGCCTCGCCTCCGCGTCCACTCCCGCGAGGACGACTGTTCGCGCCAGCGGGCGCGGGTCAGGTGTTTCACGTGAAACACCTGACTCAATGACGTTGTCGCGCGTGAAATCAGCGGCCGGTGCGATGCTGCGGCCGCAACACACGGAATCGCACCCTTCGTCGTGGTGACGCAGCAGCGGCGGATACGCGAGCACAGTGAACCACCCGTCGCTATCGGTGAGGCGGACAGGGGCGCCGGCGTTTCACGTGAAACATCCGCACCGGGCCCTCCGACCGCCGCCAGACTTCCGGCGTTCTGAGCGGTCCAGCTCGAGCCTCAGCACTAGCGTTCGGCATCCAACCCGCAGAGCTGACCAAAGCACTGCAGTGCAGTGCAGGGGAGTGAAGTGAACACGGGATGCTGCCATTCCACACAGGGCAAATGAGGGTGTCCGGCGGGTGGGGGAACGAGGAATTGGCCAGTCCGCAGCACTTGCGGCCAGAGCCTCTTGGCCTTCCTGATCCCGGATCTACCGGGCGCACATAGGGAGCTCCCCCCTTCGGGCGTCGGAGCTCGCGTTGACGAGCGCCGCGGCGGGATCAGACGCGGTGTACGCCCGGCCTGCGATCGTCGCGCTGTCATCGGCGTCGCCGCGGGCTTGGTCGTGGCAACCGCGGCGTTCATCGTGGAGCCGTCCACCCGTGCCGACGCTGCAACCCACCGGAATCCCGGCGGACGAGCAGATCCTTCGATTGCTCGAGCCTCCCGAGGCAGCCCAGGTGGGGAGAGGCCTCGCCACGCTGCGCGGCTTCGACCCGCACGACGGTGTCGACGTGTGGCCGGCGTCCAACACCTTCGGGTCGTCGTGCCTCATGAGGACGATGGTCGTCATAGTCGCTGCTAGGGCGAGCGGCAGGCGGCCAACTCGCGTCATGAGGCTCCGTTGGCAATGCCCCGGCCACACGGTGCGCACCAACCGACCCACGGTGAATCTGCGCGAGAGCCGATTCACAGGACGTCGCCACGAGAGGCGCGGGCGTTCCACGTGAAACATCGGTCCATGGAGCTTCGTCGCACGCCCGAGTCACGCAGGACGGCAACGCAAAACCTCGGCTCGCACTTGCCAACCCATCGCGACACCGCGATGCGATGCTCGGAACCTACGAACCCAGAGGCGGACGCACCGGATGATGCAGACGTCCGGCGACTCGTCCGACGCGCAACCGGCTCCGCAAACTGCGGTTGTGCGCCCGTGATCCCGCGGCAGACATCAACCGCGACCCTCTGGCTCTCACACGCCCCACCGATCTCGGGAGCCCCCCGCGGCGGACACACGCATCCGCCGACGTTCCGCGGGAAGCGGGTGACGAAACGAGAGTCGTCCTACCAGATTTGCCCCAACTGCTCCTGCAGACGTCGTCGACCCCACGACGGTGCCCGTCACCGCCTCGCCATCCTCCGTCACGCCCGCCAGTTCCCACGGCGCGTGGCTCACTGTGGCGATGGAGCCTCATGTCTCGAGGTGGCCGTCTGCTGCTCGCCCTAGCAGCCGTTATCACGACCATCGCCCTCGTCTACGGCGCCGATTGGCTCATTACGCTCGTCCCGTCGCCGGCTCTGCGGCCGACGGCACCGCGCCGGTCAGAGCCGAACGGACAGGCGCGACCGCTGGGTTGTAATGAGCAGCGAAGAGAGCTGTTCCCTGAGCTGATCATCGATCGGCGTGCGCTCACCCCCTGCGGGCACCCATTCGCGGCGTCGAAGTGTTGGGGCCGCCGTCGATGATCTCGACAAGGCCCCTGCACACCACGCTCCGGCGATCTGAATGCAGACGTCCGCGCATGGCCTCAGCTCGGCGACGATCTCGCGCAGGAACTCGCCGCAGGCAGTGCTTCCGTTGCCAGCAACGTGGAGCCATGATTGACGCCTTCGTCATCGCGACATCCGATGCCCCCTAGCTCCTGGGGGAGTGGTGCATCCTGACCGCACCGTCTCCTGCGCGCGCACCGGAATGTTGTGTCGTCGTCGTGCCCGCGTCGACCGCTCAGGGCCAAACGGCCTGCGACCCCGCCCGCGTGAACCTCGATGTCGTGAAACCAGGAAGTCGAACGTCGCCGGGCAATATCCCCGGCCACGGTGTTGTCGTACCAATCGACCTCACGGCAAACCTGCGCGAGAGCCGATTCACAGAACGTCCCTATCAGAGGCGCGAACGTTTCACGTGAAACATCGCTCCATGGAGTTCCTTTGGAACACCCGAGCCACGAAGGACGGAGTGCACGACCTCAATCGGCGCTGGCCGACCCATTGCGACACCGCGATGCGATGCTCGGACCGGACCCAGAGGCGGACTCACCGACGTTCCACGTGAAACATCGCGGAGATGGAACCAGCCCCGGCCGCATCCCACGGCTGCCCGCCACGGCTACACCCAGGCCACCCCGTCCGTGCGCACGGCCTGCTGGCTCACCGCTCCCCGGCGGCTGATCGGGATCAGCGAACGGTGCCGCGGATGACCCGTGAGGGTTCCTCGAGCAGGTCCTCGCCGACGACCTCGACACGCGCGTTCGTCACCTTGAACTTGCGGAGCTGCTTCTCGGCGGCCTCGATCTCGTTCGTGGCGCTCGTACCCTTCAGCAGGATGAGCTCGCCGCCGGAGCGGACCAGGGGAGCGGTGATCGGCACCAGGGTGCGCAACGCGCTCACCGCGCGGGCGGTGACGACGTCGAGCACCGGACCACGCTTCCAGTCCTCTGCCCGCGCACGAACCACTTCGACGTTGGCGAGCTCAAGCGCGTCGGCCTGCTCCGACAGCCACGCGACGCGGCGCTCCATCGGCTCGATCAGAACCCACTCGACATCGGGCCGCGCAATGGCGAGCACGAGTCCGGGAAGACCGGCTCCCGAGCCCACGTCACCGACGCGACCGGAGAACAGCGGTGCGATGACGGCGCTGTTCAGGATGTGGCGTGACCACAGGCGCGGCGGCTCGAGGGGGCCGATCAGGCCGCGCTCCTCGCCATGCCGTCCGAGTGCGTCTGCGAACGCGCGCGCAACCTCGATCCGGTCGCCGAAGATCTCGGCAGCGGCCGCGGGCTCCTGCTCGATCTCGATCATCGATGCTTCCGAGCTCAGATGTTCCACGTGAAACGCGCGGCTCAGCCGCGACGGATCACGGTGTGGCGGTCGGCGCCTTCGCCGTAGGACTCCGACACGAAGCCACGATCGGCGACGATGTCGTGCACGACCTTGCGCTCGTAGCTCGACATCGAAGGCAGCGAGGCCTGCGAAGCGCCGTCCTCCAGCCGCGCGATCGCGCGGTCGACGAGCGCCTCGAGCTCGTGCTGGCGGGCGTCGCGTGAACCGCCGACGTCGAGGATGAGGCGTGAGAACCGGCCGGTGCGGTTCTGCACGGCGATGCGCGTCAGCTCTTGCAGCGCCTGCACGGTGTCGGGTGCGGCGATGAGCGCCACCGATCCGCCGGACGGCGCAGCGACGGAGACATAGGCACGGCCGGCGCGGACGTCGAGGTCGAGATCGCCGTCGATGTCGGCGATGTCGAGGAGACCCTCGATGAAGTCGGCGGCGATGTCGCCTTCTTCTTCGAGCTGCGCGACGGTGGCGGGAACCCGCTCCTCGCGCGTGTCGACGGGTGCGTACTCAGGGGAGGTGGTCATAGCGTGATCCTCGTAGGACGTCGGGTCAGGAAGCGGAGCCGGTGGAGCCGGGCGCGCCAGGGGAGTCGGTCTCACCGGCGGCACCGGCCGCCGGGCCGGCGGCCTTCTGCCCAGGCTGCTTCTGCTGCGCCTGCTTCTTGGCGCGCTGCTTGCTCACCGGCTGCTGGCGCTTGGGGGTCGCGGCCTTGGCCTTCTCGGCCTCTTCGTACAGACGGCGCTGCTCGGCAAGGTACTTCTCCATCGGCACGACCTTGCCCGATGCATCGAGCGCCTTGCCCTTGCGCGCCAGACGCTCCTCGCGCGCCTTGGCCGCGTCGGAACCGGGGGTCGGCATCTCGCGGATGACCAGGAACTGCTGGCCCATCGTCCACAGGTTCGACACGAACCAGTAGATGACGACGCCGAGCGGGAAGAACACGCCCGAGAAGATGAAGCCCAGCGGGAGGACGTAGAGCATGATGCGCTGCATCTGGTACGCCTGGCCGGTCTTGGCCTCGGGGGAGAGGTTCTTCGAGATGATCTGCAGCTGCGTGAAGAACTGCGACGCGATCATCAGCACCACCAGCGTCAGCAGGATCGCGATGGCCGCGGTGTTGCCGGTGTTGAAGGCGTCGATCAGCGTCTCATGCAGCGACGCGACGCCGAAGAGCTTCGCGTTGTAGAACTCGGCCGTGAGCTCCGCGTTGAGCAGGCCGACGCCGCCGATGCCGGCGGCGTAGTGCTTGGTGACGTCACTCAAGACGCTGTACAGCGCGAAGAAGACCGGCATCTGCACCAGGAGCGGCAGACAGCTCGACACCGGGGTCGTGCCGTGCTTCTTGTACAGCGCCATGGTCTCGCGGCTCATGGCCTCGCGAGACAGCTGATCCTTCTTGCCCTTGTACTTCTCCTGAACTTTCCGCAGTTCAGGAGCAATTTCCATCATCTTGCGCTGGCTCTTGATCTGGCGCACGAAGAGCGGGATGAGCGCCGATCGAACGACAATCACCAGGCCGACGATCGACAGCACCCAGGTGATGCCGTCGGCGGCCGGCAGGCCGATCGCCGTGAAGAACCAGTGCCAGAAGACGAGTACCGCCTCGACGGCCCACTTCAGCGGCCACAGGATGATCCCGAAGAGATCGAAGCCGCCGCTCGGCGCTGCGGGGGACGGCGAGGGCGTCGAAGCCAGGGCTGACAAGAGATCCATGTGGAGGATCAGTCCTTTCCGGTGGGGGCGGGCACGACGAACCCGTGACGGGTCAATTCGTGCCGGAAGTTCTGGTGGGGCGGCACGTCATCGACGCCGCCGACGGCCCACGGGTGGCAGCGGGCGAGGCGCGCTGCGGTGAGCGCCGCACCTCTCACGGCACCGTGCTGCTGCACTGCGCCGACCGCGTAGGCCGAGCACGAGGGGTAGTACTTGCAGACGTCGCCGTAGGTGTGCGAGATCGTGGCGCGGTAGCCGTGCAACAGTGCGAGGACCGCGTTACGGGGGAGAAGCGGGACGCTGCGGAGCGAATCGGATGCCGAGAACTCGGCGTCGCCGAGGGTATACGCGGGAAGGACGCTCATCGGGTCCTCCGTGCCAGGCACTTCTCGACGTCGCTGCGCAGATCGGCGAAGGACGCGGAGGCTGCGCTGGGCAGTGCGCGGATCACGATGTCATCACCGGGCGGGACGGCTGCGAGCGACTCGTAGCAGAGGGCCTTGAGGCGACGGCGGACGGTGTTGCGCACGACCGCGCCACCCACCCGCCGGCTCACGATGAAACCGAACCGCGCCGGACCATCGGTCACAGCGCGGTTCACGTATGTCACGGTGTGCGCTCCGGCGCACCGACGGCCCCGACGGACGACGGCCTTGTACTCCGCTCCGCGGGTGAGTCGGTTCCGCCTCCCGAGCACCGCTCGGCTCAGGCCGAGAGCTCGGTGCGCCCCTTGGCGCGACGAGCCGAAAGGATGCCGCGGCCCGCGCGCGTGCGCATGCGGGCACGGAAGCCGTGCTTCTTGGCACGACGACGGTTGTTGGGCTGGAAGGTGCGCTTGCTCATGGGAACTACTTCCGATCAGGTGTCACCGGGACGCTCGAGACCGGGGACGTGTGTACAGGGGCGACTGCCGCGAGGGCATAAGTCAACCGATTAAGGCTACGTCGTGTTGCCCGAGAACTCAAACCGAGCGCAGAACGTGTCATTATGCACCGGGGATGCATTCCACCCTGGCACCGACACGCAGGGCGGATCTACAGTGGAGTTTGCTCACGCGACGCCTCCTGACTAGCGTGGCTCCGGCAGTTATCCACAGGCCTGGACGGACGTTTCAGCGGCTTCCGGTGGAATCATCGACAACCCGGGGGGGCCATGACACCGCACGAAGTTCCAGACGTTCCGGTCTGGACGGCCGTACTGGACGAACTCGTGCGCGACGATCGCATCACCCCGCAGCTCCACGGCTTCATCAGCCTCGCGGTGCCGCAAGGCGTGATGGGGGGAACGCTGTACCTCGACGTTCCCAATGATCTGACCGCCGCGCAGTTCACCAAGCGCATGCGCGCGCCCATCCTCGAGGCGCTCACCCGCGTCGGGCAGGACGTCCAGGACCCGGCCTCGAACTTCCGTGTGGTCGTCAATCCGGACCTCGCCGACGCCCACTTGACCGCGCCGATCCAGATCCAGTCCACCGCGCCGGTCATTCAGACGTCCGCGCCGATCGCGCGCCCGCACGTCGACGAGCCTGCGGAGCCGGCATCCGTCTCCCGCAGCGATACCCGCCTCAACCCCAAGTACACGTTCGACAACTTCGTCATCGGCCAGTCCAACCGTTTCGCGCATGCCGCGGCGGTCGCGGTCGCCGAGGCGCCGGCCAAGGCGTACAACCCGCTGTTCATCTACGGCGATTCCGGGCTGGGCAAGACCCACCTTCTCCACGCGATCGGCGATTACGCACTGAGCCTGTACGCGGGCATCCGGGTGAGGTACGTGTCGAGCGAGGAGTTCACGAACGACTTCATCAACTCGATCGCCAACAACCGCGGCTCGGCCTTCCAGGCGCGGTACCGGGATGTCGACATCCTGCTGATCGACGACATCCAGTTCCTGCAGGGCCGCGCCGAGACGCAGGAGGCGTTCTTCCACACGTTCAACCAGCTGCACGATCACGACAAGCAGGTCGTGATCACGAGCGACGTGCCGCCCAAGCACCTCACCGGCTTCGAGGACCGCATGCGGAGCCGCTTCGAGTGGGGCCTCATCACCGACGTGCAGGCGCCCGACCTCGAGACGCGCATCGCGATCCTCCGCAAGAAGGCGCAGTCCGAGCGCCTCCACATCCCCGACGAGGTGATGGAGTACATCGCGACGGTGGTGTCATCGAACATCCGCGAGCTCGAGGGCGCGCTCATCCGCGTCTCGGCGTTCGCGAGTCTCAATCGCTCGACGCTCGACATGTCCCTGGCACAGACGGTGCTCCGCGACATCGTCGATCAGGACGACGCCAACGTCGTCTCGCCGACCGACATCATCACGGCGACGGCCGCCTACTTCAAGCTCACCGTCGACGACCTCTACGGGTCCAGCCGCTCGCAGCAGGTCGCGCAGGCCCGCCAGATCGCGATGTACCTGTGCCGCGAGCGCACGAGCCTGTCTCTGCCCAAGATCGGGCAGCTGTTCGGCAATCGCGACCACACGACCGTGATGTACGCGTATAAGAAGATCAGCGAGCTCATGAAGGAGCGCCGGTCGATCTACAACCAGGTGACCGAGATCACCGCTCAGCTCGGCCGCAACGGTCGCTGACGGACGACATACAGCCTGCGAAGGGCCCGCGCGTGAAGACGCGCGGGCCCTTCCGTGCATATGCCTCGAAAAGTTCTTGACACGTGCCGCGAGCAGGGCCATCATTTCGGTTCTGCACAGTGTGGAAAACCTGTGGATAACTCTCCAACCCTGCGGAAACTCCTGTGAACGAGCGGGGGAAGCCTGTGGATGGATTGCGGATGCCGGGGGCCGCGGCATCCGACTTCCCGACATCCCTCCGCAGCCGTTCCACAACTCACACTCTTGTGGTTTCCGTGTCCCGACTGGCGACGCCGGAGTTGTCCACAGTTTCCACAGTCGTTAACACCATGACAAGAAATCTCTTTGATGAACCCGTCCCATCACCTTTGCGGGGGAGAGTCCCTCACGGGACGGACCGGGCTGGCAATCCTCAGGGCTGGCACTAGCATGAGAACCCCGAGCCCGCAGTCGAAGGGCCCGCTGCAGAGGGAGCGTTCGTGAAGTTCCACGTCAACCGCGATGTGTTCAGCGAAGCCGTATCGTTCGTCGTCAAACTCCTGCCGCAGCGCAACCCGCAGCCGATCCTGGCGGGCGTGCTGATCGAGGCATCCGCCGAGGGCCTCTCGCTCGCCGCGTTCGACTACGAGGCGTCGGCGCGCACGACGATCGAGGCGACCGTCGATGACCCGGGCACGATCCTGGTCCACGGCCGGCTGCTCTCGGACATTGCGAGCCGTCTGCCGAACGCGCCCATTCAGATCGAGGTCGACGACGACGGCGGCATTCTGCTGACGTGCGGTTCGGCACGGTTCACCCTCTCGTCCATGCCGGTGCAGGAGTATCCGGCGATCCCCGAGGTCACCGGCGATTCGGGTCTCGTGCCCTCCGAGGATTTCGCCACCGCGATCGCCCAGGTGGCCTTCGCCGCGTCGCGCGACGACGTGACGCCTGTCCTCACGGGTGTGCAGCTCGAGGTGTCGGGAACCACCCTCAGCCTCGTGGCCACCGACCGCTACCGTGTGGCGCTGCGCGAGATCCCCTGGGACGGCGGCGGCACCGCGACCGATGAGTCGACCACGGCGCTCGTTCCAGCACGCACGCTCACCGAGGTCGGCAAGACGTTCGCGCACGGCGGCGACATCTCGATCGCGTTCTCGGGATCGGGCGACCGCGAGATCATCGCGTTCACCGCGGGCAACAAGACGGTGACGTCGCTGCTCATCAAGGGCAACTTCCCGCCCGTGCGGCGACTGTTCCCCGAGGCCACCGAGCACCACGCGGTCGTCAACACCGCCGAGCTCGCCGAGGCGGTGCGACGCGTGTCGCTCGTGCTCGACCGTTCCGCGCCGCTGCGGTTCACCTTCACCGCCGACAGCGTGTCGATGGATGCCTCGGGCACCGAGCAGGCGCGTGCCACCGAGTCCGTCGACGCCACGCTCCTGGGCGGCGACGATGTGACGCTCGGCCTGAACCCGCAGTACCTGCTCGAGTCCCTCGGTGCGGTCAAGAGCGAGTTCGTGCGCATCACGTTCACCTCGAGCGAGAACGCGAACAAGCTGAGCCCCGTGCTCATCACCCCGCAGACCTCGGTCGATCGGGCCGGCTCGGACTCGTTCCGCTACCTGCTGCAGCCGAACCTGCTCCTGCGCTGATCCGACTCGCTTCGACAGCCTCAGCCACCGCAAGCTCAATCGAGCCACCCGCACCGGTCGTTCAGCGAGCGAGGAACGAGCGAGACGAAACGTCGCACACTCGAACTAGGCTGACGCAGTGATCGTGGAGCACCTGAGTCTCGTCGACTTCCGCAACTATGCGGCCGCCGACGTCGAGCTCGGGCCCGGGCCGAACGTGTTCGTCGGCCGCAACGGTCAGGGCAAGACCAACCTCGCCGAAGCCATCGGGTTCTTGGCGACGCTGGGGTCGCATCGCGTCTCGAACGACGCGCCGATGGTCCGCGACGGGGCGGAGGCCGCGATCATCCGGGCACGGCTGGCGCACGGTGAACGCCGGGTGCAGCTCGAGGCGCAGGTCAACCGGCAGGGCTCGAACAAGGCCCGGGTCAACGGTGCGGCGGTGAAGCCGACCGAGCTGCCCCGCTACGCGCAGGTGGTGCTCTTCGCACCGGAGGATCTGCAGATCGTCCGCGGCGACCCGTCCGCCCGCCGACGTTTCGCCGATCAGCTGCTGGTGCAGCGGACGCCGCGCATGGCCGGTGTCATCTCCGACTACGACCGCGTGCTCAAGCAGCGCACCGCACTGCTGAAATCCGCGAAGGCGCGGGGGATCCGCGGCGACGCCCTCTCGACGCTGGACGTGTGGGACGACAAGCTGGTCTCGCTCGGCACGCAGCTCATCTCGGCGCGGCTCGCGCTCGCCACCGACCTGGCGACTCCGCTCGCTGCTGCGTACACCGCGATCGCCGGCGCCGACCACCGTCCCGAGATCGAGTGGGCGCTCTCGGTCGCGGGCGCGGTGACCGATGAGGACGGCGACGGCGGCTCAGCGCCGGCCTCCTCGCCCGATTCCCCCCCCGACTCGGCCGGCACGTCGGCGGAGCGCATCGCGGATCTCTTCCGTCAGGCTCTCGCCGCCAAGCGCACCTCCGAGCTCGAGCGCGGGCTCACCCTTGTCGGGCCGCACCGCGACGACCTGCTGCTGCGGATCCGCGGACTTCCGGTGAAGGGCTATGCGTCCCATGGCGAGTCGTGGTCGGTCGCGCTGTCGCTCCGTCTCGCGTCGGCAGAGCTGCTGCGGGCGGACTCGCGCCTCGGCGATCCGGTGCTCATCCTCGACGACGTGTTCGCCGAGCTCGACACCGACCGCCGCGCCCGGCTCGCGCAGCTCGCCGCCGGCTACGAGCAGGTCGTGGTGACCGCCGCGGTCGAAGGAGATGTGCCCGAGGCGCTGCGCGCGCGGATGGTGCGGGTGGAAGCGGGCCGCATCCTCGATCCGGGCGATGCGGAGCCGACGGATGCCTGACCCCTCGACAGGCGCAGGGACCGGGGCGGGTGCGGAGGGCGTGCCCGACCGGTCCGACATCCCTGAGACGATCGCGACGTACCTGCGGCTTCGCGGACTCGAGCCGTCCGGGCGGTCGTTCCGCAAGCGACGGCGTCGCACGGTGGATGACGAGAACATCCCTTTCGCGCCGGGTCGCGACCCCCGCGGGGTGGGCGACGTGATCGCCGACCTCACGCGGGAGGCAGGGTGGAACGGCCAGCTCGCCCGTGAGGACGTCGTCCGCGCCTGGGCGGAGGTCGCCGGCGAAGACACCGCGCGTCACACCCGTCCGGTCGCCTTCTCGGAGGGGTCGCTGACGGTCCAGGCGGACTCCACGGCGTGGGCGAAGCAGCTCCAGCTGATGCGCGCCCACATCCTCTCCGAGATCGTCCGCCGCTTCCCCGAGGCGAAGGTGGATGCGGTCCGCTTCATCGGGCCGGACGTCCCCTCCTGGAAATGGGGTCCTAGAACGATTCCAGGCCGCGGTCCGCGCGATACCTACGGATGAGTCACGTTCTGAGTCATCCGAGCAACTTTCATGCGCTCAGATGGGCGTAGAGCGCTGTGATCGGGCCGTTACCCGATAGACTGTCAGGGCACCCGTCGAAGCATTTGGAGCCCTCGCGAAGATGACGTCTGACACCCCCGATAACGTTTCCGAGGAACCCGAAACGCCCGAGAAGGCTCCCAACGCATACGGGGCAGACGACATCCAGGTCCTGGAAGGTCTCGAAGCGGTGCGCAAGCGCCCGGGCATGTACATCGGCTCGACCGGTGAGCGCGGCCTGCACCATCTGGTCTACGAGATCGTCGACAACTCCGTCGATGAGGCGCTGGCCGGGTACTGCGACACCATCAACGTCACGATCCTGCCCGACGGCGGCATCCGCTGCGTCGACAACGGCCGCGGCATCCCGGTCGGCATCCACCGCACCGAGGGCAGGTCGACCGTCGAGGTGGTTCTGACCGTGCTGCACGCCGGCGGCAAGTTCGGCGGCGGCGGTTATGCCGTCTCGGGCGGTCTGCACGGCGTCGGCTCGTCGGTCGTCAACGCGCTCTCGACGCGCCTCGAGGTCGAGGTCAAGCGCGAGGGCTACGTCTGGCGGCAGTCCTACCGCGACGGCGGGCAGCCGCAGGCGCCCCTGGCCAAGGGCCAGCCCACCGAAGAGACCGGCACGGTCATCGAGTTCTGGCCCGACGACACGATCTTCGAGTCGGTGCACTACGACTACGACACGCTGCGCACCCGGTTCCAGCAGACGGCCTTCCTCAACAAGGGGCTCCGCATCACGCTGTCGGACGAGCGCCCCGCCTCGGCGTACGTCACCGACGCCGAGGGCGGCGGGTCGGAAGAGCGCCAGCCGTACGACGACTTCTACTACGAGCGTGGTCTCGTCGACTACGTGGAGTACCTGAACAAGGTGCGTCACGCCGACGTCGTCAACGACGAGATCATCGAGATCGAGTCGGAAGACACCACGCGCCACATCTCGCTCGAGCTCGCGATGCAGTGGACCACGAGCTACACCGAGAACGTCTTCACCTTCGCGAACACCATCAACACGCACGAGGGCGGTACGCACGAAGAAGGCTTCCGTGCGGCGCTGACGACGCTCGTCAACAAGTACGCGCGCGACAAGAACCTCCTCAAGGAGAAGGACGACAACCTCACCGGCGACGACATCCGCGAGGGTCTCACCGCCGTCATCTCGGTGAAGCTGTCGGAGCCGCAGTTCGAGGGTCAGACCAAGACGAAGCTGGGCAACACCGAGGCCAAGTCGTTCGTGCAGAAGGTCGTCGGCGACCAGCTCGGCGACTGGCTCGAGCGCAACCCGGTGCAGGCCAAGCGCGTCATCACGAAGGCGATCGATGCGGCCAGCGCGCGCATGGCTGCACGCAAGGCGCGCGAGACCGCGCGTCGCAAGAGCGTCTTCGAGTCGGCGGCGATGCCCGACAAGCTGAAGGACTGCACCAGCAAGGATCCCTCGATCAGCGAGATCTTCCTCGTCGAGGGCGACTCGGCCGGCGGCTCCGCGGTCTCGGGGCGCGACCCGCACACGCAGGCGATCCTGGCCCTGCGCGGCAAGATCCTCAACGTCGAGCGCGCACGCCTCGACAAGGCCCTGGCCAACAAAGAGGTCCAGGCGATGATCCAGGCCTTCGGCACGGGCATCGGCGAGGACTTCGACATCGACAAGGCGCGCTATCACAAGATCGTGCTGATGGCGGATGCCGATGTCGACGGTCAGCACATCACCACGCTGCTGCTCACCATGCTGTTCCGCTACATGCGCGGGCTCATCGAGGCCGGCTTCGTGTACCTCGCGATGCCCCCGCTGTATCGCCTGAAGTGGACCAACGCTGCCCACGAGTACGTCTATTCCGACAAGGAGCGCGACGCGCTCCTTGAGGACGGGCTGGCCAACGGCAAGCGGATCCCCAAGGACTCCGGCATCCAGCGGTACAAGGGCCTCGGCGAGATGAACGCCAAGGAGCTGTGGGAGACCACGATGGATCACACCACCCGGACGCTGCGCCAGGTGACGATCGACGACGCCGCCGCCGCGGACGAGATCTTCTCGGTGCTGATGGGCGAAGACGTCGAGTCCCGCCGCACGTTCATCCAGCGCAACGCCAAGGATGTCCGCTTCCTCGACATCTGACCGGGCGTCGACCCGGTCGTTGAGCGAGCACAGACAGACGAAACGCAGAAGACGAAAGACGAGACATGGCTGAAGACGAACGCCCCGAGCCTGAGCACGATCACGGCCGCATCGACCAGGTCGACCTCCAGCTCGAGATGCAGCGCAGCTATCTCGACTATGCGATGGCCGTCATCATCGGCCGCGCGCTTCCGGATGTGCGCGACGGCCTGAAGCCGGTGCACCGCCGCGTGATCTACGGCATGTACGACGGCGGGTTCCGCCCCGACAAGTCGTTCTCGAAGTGCGCCCGCGTCGTCGGCGAGGTCATGGGTCAGTACCACCCGCACGGCGACACGGCGATCTACGACGCCCTGGTCCGCCTCGTGCAGCCGTGGTCGCTGCGGTACCCGCTGGCGCAGGGCCAGGGCAACTTCGGCTCGCCCGGCAACATGGGCGCAGCCGCCCCGCGGTACACCGAGACGAAGATGGCTCAGCTCGCGCTCGAGATGGTGCGCGACATCGAAGAAGAGACCGTCGACTTCCAGGACAACTACGACGGGCAGACGCAGGAGCCGTCGGTGCTCCCGGCGCGCTTCCCGAACCTGCTGGTGAACGGCTCCGTCGGCATCGCGGTCGGCATGGCGACCAACATCCCGCCCCACAACCTGCGCGAGGTCGCCGCGGGTGCGCTGTGGGCGCTCGAGCACCCGGACGCCTCGCGCGAGGAGCTGCTCGACGCGCTCATGGAGCGTATTCCGGGCCCCGACTTCCCGACCGGCGCGCAGATCCTCGGCACCAAGGGCATCCGCGAGGCGTACCGCACCGGGCGCGGCTCCATCACGATGCGCGCCGTGGTGTCGATCGAAGAGCTCCAGGGTCGCACCTGCCTCGTGATCACCGAGCTGCCGTACCAGGTGAACCCCGACAACCTCGCGGTGAAGATCGGCGACCTCGCGCGCGACGGCAAGATCACCGGCATCGCCGACATCCGCGACGAGACCTCCGACCGCACCGGTCAGCGCCTGGTGGTGGTCCTGAAACGGGATGCCGTCGCCAAGGTCGTGCTGAACAACCTGTACAAGCACACGCAGCTGCAGGAGAACTTCGGCGCGAACATGCTCGCGATCGTCGACAACGTGCCGCGCACGCTCGCGCTCGACGGCTTCATCGCGCTGTGGGTCGACCACCAGATCGACGTCATCGTCCGGCGCACCACCTATCGGCTGCGCAAGGCCGAGGAGCGCATGCACATCCTGCGCGGATACCTCAAGGCGCTCGACGCGCTCGACGAGGTCATCGCGCTCATCCGCCGGTCGCCCACCGTGCAGGAGGCGAACGAGGGCCTGCAGAAGCTCCTCGACATCGACGACGTGCAGGCCGAAGCGATCCTGCAGATGCAGCTGCGTCGCCTGGCCGCACTCGAACGACAGAAGATCATCGACGAGGCCACGGAACTCGAGCGCCAGATCGCCGACTACCAGGACATCCTCGCGAAGCCCGGGCGCCAGCGCACGATCATCCGCGACGAGCTGACGGCGATCGTGGACAAGTTCGGCGACGAGCGTCGCACGCACATCCTCCACGGCTTCGACGGCGACATGTCGATGGAAGACCTCATCCCCGAAGAGGAGATGGTGGTCTCGGTCACTCGCGACGGCTACATCAAGCGCACGCGCAGCGACAACTACCGCCAGCAGCACCGCGGCGGCAAGGGCGTCAAGGGTGCACAGCTGCGTGCGGACGACGTGGTCGAGCACTTCTTCGTCACGACGACCCACCACTGGCTGCTGTTCTTCACGAACAAGGGCCGCGTGTACCGGTCGAAGGCGTACGAGGTTCCGGAGGCGGGGCGCGACGCAAAGGGTCAGCACGTCGCGAACCTCCTGGCGCTCCAGCCCGACGAGGAGATCGCCCAGATCCTCGATATCCGGGACTACTCCGTCGCGACGTACCTGGTGCTCGCCACCCGCAACGGCCTCGTGAAGAAGACCCGCCTGACCGAGTACGACACCAACCGGCAGGGCGGGATCATCGCGATCAAGCTCCGCGGGCAGGTTCCCGAAGAGGGCGACGAGATCGAGGCCGCCGGCCCCGATGACGAGGTCGTCAGCGCCCTCCTGGTCGACGAGGGTGACGACATCCTGCTCATCAGCCGCCACGGCATGTCGCTGCGCTTCTCGGCCACCGATTCGGCGCTGCGTCCGATGGGCCGTTCGACGTCGGGGGTCAAGGGCATGGACTTCCGTGCCGGCGACAGCCTGCTCTCGGCATCGCTCGCGACCGACGAGGGCTACGTCTTCGTGGTGACAGAAGGCGGCTACGCGAAGCGCACCTCAGTGGACCAGTACCGAGTGCAGAACCGCGGCGGACTGGGCATCAAGGTGGCCAAACTGAGCGACGATCGCGGCGATCTGGCGGGCGGTCTGATCGTCTCCGAGGACGACGAGGTCTTGGTGGTTCTTGCCAGCGGCAAGGTGGTACGCTCTGCCGTGGCCGAGGTCCCCGCCAAGGGTCGAGACACGATGGGTGTCGTGTTCGCCCGCTCCGGCGGCGACGACCGCATCCTCGCGATCGCCCGCAACGGGGAACGCGGCCTCGCCGAAGAACCCGAGGACGCCGCTGACGCAGCCCCAGAGGCCGCGTCACCTGAGACCCCGTCATCAGTAGACACCGACGGGTCGGATGCCTCCCCCGAGACCCCCGAAGAGAGCACTGACGCATGAGCACGGTAGCCGACAAGCTCGCCAAGAAATCGAGTCACAAGACCAGCGCCAAGCAGGTGCGCCTGCGCCTGGTGTACGTGGACTTCTGGTCCGCGGTGAAGCTGTCCTTCCTGGCCGCGATCGCGATCGCGGTGGTGACGGTCGTCGCGTTCGTGATGGTGTACCTGGTGGTGTCGACCACCGGTCTCATCGGCAAGGCCGACGAGTTCTTCTCGAGCTTCACCGACGGCAGCATCCTGCTGTCGGACTTCGTGAGCTTCCCGCAGGTCCTGGCCTTCTCGGCCGTCGTGGCAATCCTCAACCTGGTGGTCGTCACGGTGCTCGGCGCCGTGATCGCGGGCATCTACAACCTCGCCGTCAAGGTGACCGGCGGGCTGCTCGTCGGCTTCACCTCGAACTGACGGAAACTCGACGGGCTCGATTCGTGAAATCGGGCTGCGTCGGGTAAAGTCTTGGAGGTTGCGGAACGCAGTTCCGCAGACATTCGGGGCTATAGCTCAGGCGGTTAGAGCGCTTCACTGATAATGAAGAGGTCCCAGGTTCAAGTCCTGGTAGCCCCACACCTTGCCCCGGGGCCTTAGCTCAGTTGGTAGAGCGCCTGCTTTGCAAGCAGGATGTCAGGAGTTCGAATCTCCTAGGCTCCACAACGTGAAGAGAGCCGGCTCCCGCGTGGGGCCGGCTTTCCTCGTTTCCCGAGAGTTCTCCCGTGGGTATGGTGAAGCATGGACCTGCGCGTCGCGGCCTACGCGGTGATCATCGACGAAGACGACCGCATGCTGCTCGCCCACTGGAACGAGGGACGGCGCTCCGCGTGGACGCTGCCCGGAGGCGGACTCGAAGAGGGCGAGGACCCCGAGCGGGCCGCACGCCGCGAGGTCAGGGAAGAGACCGGATACCGGGTGGCGATCGATGCGCTGCTGGGCATCCACTCCCGCGTGATCCCGCCCGGCAGGCGGCTGATTCCCGGCGCCGACCGTCCGCTGCATACCCTGCGCATCGTCTATCGCGCACACATCACCGGGGGACGACTGCGCAACGAGACGAACGGCACGACGGATCGCGCCGAGTGGTTCGCGCTCACAGAGGTGCGCGCGTTGCAGCGCGTGAAGCTGGTCGACATCGCCCTGGAGATGGCCGGACTCGAACTGCCGGTGCGCTGACCGGCGGAGCACGCCGTCAGTCGGTCGGCTGCGAGATGTCGGCGACCGTCGCACCGTAGGCGGCGACGAGGTCATCGGCGTCGACGAACATGCTGTAGCCGTGCGCACCCGCCCCCATCGCGATGCGCTGACCGACGATCTCGCTGTCGGCGTAGATCGGCCAGTCATGAGTGCTCCCGAGGGGCACGATCGTGCCGCGCTCGTATCCCGTCGCGGCCAGGGCGCGCGCCGGATCCGGCAATTGCAGCTTGTTGACCCCGACGACCGCGCGCAGTTTGGGCCATGAGATCGCCCGGTCACCAGGGATCAGCGCGAACAGGTAAGTGTCGTCGCTGCGTTTGACCACGAGGGTCTTCACGATGCCCGAGGCCGGGATGCCGAGGATCGCGGCGGCTTCGGGCAGGCTGTTCGCGGCCGGGCGCTCGCGGATCTCGATCGCCAGGCCGCGAGCGGAGGCCGCCGCGCGGACGCGGTCGACCCCCGTCAGTGTCTCGCCGGTCGTGGGCTCAGGCATCCGGGGCGCGCAGCGGGTCGTCGGCGACCCACAGCTCGTCGTCGGCGCGCAGCGTCTGCCACGCGGCGTAGAGCACGCCGACCGCGGCCGCCACACCCAGGATGATGGCGATCACGCCGCCGGCGCCGATCCCCTTCTTCTGGGGCTCGGCACGCTCGAGGCGAGCCGAGAGGTACCGGGTGGCCTCGCGGGCGTACTTGTCGGCCTTCTTGCTGTACGTCTTCTTGTCGGGCAGTGCGCGACCGCCGGCGAGGTGCGCGCGCGTGTCGTTCGCGGCATCCCACACCGACAGCGCGGAGCCGACCACGGCACCGGCTGCCGGGATGACCGTGCCGCTCACGACCTTCTTACCCTTGTCGACATAGGGTGCGGCGTACTTCTCGTAACCCGCCTGCACCTGCGGCTTGACCTGCTCCCGGCCGAAGTGTCCGAGCTGCCGACTGGCCTCCCGTGCGACGGACGCGGCCTCACCCACCAAAACCTGCTGGGTCTCCCACAGCTGATTGGCCTGCTTCTGAAGCTTCTCGAGTTCCTTCTTGCGCTTGCGGCTGACGCTCACGGTTGCCCTCCCTGTCGTGGGGATGTCGTCTCCCCATCTTGCCAGACCACCGCCGAGACGGGAGGGGTTGCAGCGAACTCTGAGACAATGTAGGAATGCCGCTTCACACCGCTGTCGCAACGATCCACACCAACTACGGCGACATCGTCGTCAACCTGTTCGGAGACCACGCCCCCCGCACCGTGCAGAACTTCGTCGGGCTCTCCGACGGTTCGCAGGCGTGGACGCACCCGGCGACCGGCAAGCCGGGCGAGGGCCCGCTGTACAAGGACGTCATCTTCCACCGCGTGATCTCGGGTTTCATGATCCAGGGCGGCGACCCGCTCGGCCAGGGCGTCGGCGGACCGGGCTACAACTTCAACGACGAGATCAACGGCGAACTCACCTTCACCGCGCCGTACAAGCTCGCCATGGCGAACGCGGGCCTCCGCCGCAACGCGATCACCGGCCAGCCCGAAGGCACCAACGGCTCGCAGTTCTTCATCACCGTCCCCGGCCAGGGCGGCCGCGGACCGGAGTGGCTGCAGGGCAAGCACTCGATCTTCGGCGAGGTCGCCGACGACGCCTCGAAGGCCGTCGTCGACACCATCGCCGAGGTGCCGACGGCCGCCGGCGACCGCCCGGTCGAGCCGGTCGTCATCGAGTCGATCGACATCGCCTCGGTCTGATCCTCCGGGTACTGGGCTTGCGGCGGCGATCGCCGCTGCAAGCCCGGATCCCCGCGGGTCTGCGTTCCGCGCCCGAGCTCACGAGTACCCGGGCCCACCAAACCTGAGTCCACGAAAACCCCTGAGCCCACAAACCCTGAGCCCACAAACAGAGACGGGCGCCGCGTGACCACCGACGACTTCCAGCGCAACCGCGAGAACTTCTGCTACCGGCATCCCGACCGGCAGAGCTTCGTGCTCTGCCAGCGCTGCCTGCGCACCATCTGCCCGGAGTGCCAGACGCCGGCCGCCGTCGGCGTCGTCTGCCCCGAGTGCCTGCGCGATCAGCAGAAGGCGCAGTCGCCCGCTCAGCGCAAGGCGGAGCGCCAGTGGTCGCGTCCGCGCGCGGTGTCGGCGTCGTCGGGGCGACCGATCGTCACGTACGCGCTCATCGGCATCACCGCCTTCGTGTACCTGCTGCAGCTCATCCCCGGGTTCGGTGACACCGTCACCGGTGCCTTGATGTTCACCCCGGCGTACCTCTACCCCGCCTGGTTCGGCGTCTTCGAGCCCTGGCGACTGATCACCGTGCTCTTCGTGCACGATTCCAACGGGATCTGGCACGTCGCGCTCAACATGCTGGCGCTGTGGATGCTCGGGCGCAGCCTCGAGCCACTCCTCGGACGCGGCAGATTCCTCACCCTCTATCTGCTGAGCGGTCTCGGCGGCTCGGTCGCCGTCGTCCTGCTGGGCTTCGACACCTTCGTCGTGGGAGCGTCCGGTGCGATCTACGGATTGTTCGGCGCGCTGCTGATCATCGGACGTCACATCGGTGCGAACATCACCGGCATCGCCGTGGTGCTGGGGATCAACCTCGTCATCACGTTCCTGCCGCTCTTGTACGGCGGCGGCGTGCGGGTGTCGTGGCAGGCGCACCTCGGCGGGCTGCTGACCGGCCTGCTGGTCGCGTTCATCTTCACGCGCACGCGCGCGGTGCGACAGCGCAGGCTGCAGATCGGCCTGCTCGTCGCGGTCGCCGCCGGGCTGGTGGCCCTGCTGTTCGTGCCGGCACTGTTCCCCGCCCTCGTCCTCGGGTAGACCTCTCCCCCGCTCGGGCCGGAGTTATCCACAGGCTCATCCACAGCCTGGGGAGAATGACAGCCGTGTAATTCACAGGTGTTAACAGACTTGTTAACAACTCCGGATGCCGCTCCCGCAGTGCCCCGCGCGCCGCGACTCCCGGCATCCGGGCACGGAAAAACCCCGGTCGTCATAGACCGGGGTTTCTCGTTCGCAGGGTTCGCTATCGCCAGCGCGTGGTCATGAGGAAGCCGATGAAGGCGATTCCGAAGCCGATCACCAGATTCCACGCCCCGATGTCGGGAATCGGGAACGCCATGCCGCTCAGATAGAAGACGAGGATCCAGACCAGGCCGATGAGCATCAGTCCGATCATGATCGGCTTGAACCACACCGGATTGGGTGCGGCTTCGCCTTCTGCGCGCTCGACGAGCGAGTCGTCGTCTTTGCCGGGTCGTGCCATGGTCAAGAGTCTAACTGCCAGCCGGCCCTCACCTGTGCTGTGGGAGAATCGGCCTGTGGATGAAGCCGTGTCCGACCTGGGGCGCGCCGCGCGCAGGGGACGAACGCCGCGCCGGCGCACGTCGGTCGTCGGCGTCATCGGCGAGGTGCTCATCACCGCCGGCGTCATCGTCCTCCTCTATGTGGTCTGGCAGCTCTGGGTCGGCGATCTGATCTACGGCGCCGAGCGCAACGCCGAGGGCACGGAGCTGTCGCAGGAGTGGGCCGAGCAGTTCGAGCAGGAGGCCCCGGTCGCGGCGCCGACCCCCGATGCCGCCGCACCGGCCGAGCCGGTCACGGCACCGCCGCCCCTGCTGTCCGAGCCGGCCGACGCGCAGGAGTTCGCGGTCATGCGCATCCCCCGCTTCGGCGACGACTACGCGGTGCCGATGGCGGGCGGCGTGACGCGTGCCCGCACGCTCGACACGATCGGGATCGGCCATTACCCGGGCACCAGCATGCCCGGCGAGCCGGGCAACTTCGCCCTTGCCGCCCACCGCACGACGTTCGGCGCTCCCTTCAACCGCATCGCAGAGCTGCACGTCGGCGACGCCATCGTGGTGGAGACGCAAGAGGGCTGGTACACGTATCGCTTCCGCACGCTGCAGTACGTCCGCCCGGACGAGGTCGAGGTGCTCCTGCCCGTCCCGCAGGCCATGGACGTCCCCGCGGGCACCGCGTACATCACGCTGACCAGCTGCAGCCCGAAGCTGTCGATGACGGAGCGCATCGTCGCCTACGGCGTGTTCGAGTCGTTCACTCCGCGATCCGCCGGACAGCTGCCGCCGTCCCTCCAGGCGGTGGCCTGATGTACGGGGCACTCTGGCGGGTACTGCCGGGACCCTGGTGGGTGCGGGTGCTCATTCTGCTCGTGCTCGTGGCGGCGCTGCTCTACGGGCTGCTGTTCTTCGCATTCCCGTGGGTGAGCCAGTTCGTGAACCCGCAGGAGGTCACGGTCACCCTTCCGGTCGCGCCGGCCGGTGCGCCGGTGTCGTGAGCGCGGGATCGTCGTCGTCGCGCATCCTCGTCGTCGACAACCATGACAGCTTCGTCCACACCCTGGTCGGGTACCTGCACGAGCTCGGCGCCGAGACCGACCTGGTGGAGGCCGACGCGATCTCCGACGCGGCGCAGGCCATCGAGGGTCGGCCGGGTGTGCTGGTCTCGCCGGGTCCGGGCACGCCGGGTGACGCCGGGGCGTCGATCGCCGTCGTCCGCGCCGCGGCGGCAGGCGGCATCCCCCTCCTGGGGGTGTGCCTCGGCCACCAAGCCATCGGCGAGGCGTTCGGTGCAACGGTCGACCACGCCACCGAGCTCATGCACGGCATGACCTCGCTCGTGCATCACGACGGGTCGCCGCTGTACAGCGGGCTGCCCGACCCGTTCACCGCGACGCGCTACCACTCGCTCGCGATCGTCCCCGAGACTCTTCCCGTCGAGCTCGTGGTGACCAGCCGCACGGCGAGCGGCGTCATCATGGGCGTCGCGCACCGCACCGCCCCGATCGTCGGCGTGCAGTTCCACCCGGAGAGCGTGCTGACCGAGGGCGGACATCGCCTGCTCGGCAACTGGCTCGCCTCGGTGGGATACACGGATGCCGCGGCCCGCGGCGCCACGCTGAGCCCGCGCCGCGATCCCTGAGCCCCCCGCCGCGACGCCTGATCCCTCTCGCCACGGCGGAGCTCCGCCCGCAGCGGGCTAGGACCCGGTGCAGTAGGTGAGCGTGATCTGCGAGTGCACCGGCACGTCGCCCGGGGTGAGGGACTGAGACTGCACGATCCGCGGATCGGCCCCTGGGCAGTTCGGGTCCTCCTGCGCGGTCACGATGAGTCCCACGTCCTCGAGCTCGCGGGTGGCGGCGTCCACGGTATAGCCACGCACGTCGTCGATCGCCACGCGGCCGGACGCCACGACGAGGTTCACCATGGTGCCGGCGGCGACGTTGGCGCCGTCGACCGGGTCGCTCGAGATCACGGTGCCGGCGGCGAGATCCTTGTCGTTCTGCGACGTCACGGTGCCGAGCTGCAGGCCGGCGCCGGTGATCGCCGAGGTCGCGAGATCCTGTCCGAGTCCCATCAGCGGCGGCACGGTCGACATCTGCTGCCCGGTGGAGACGTAGACGCTGATCTGCTGGTCGGCCTCCACCGACGTGCCCTCCCCCGGCTCGGTGCGGATGACATTGCCGGCGGCGACTTCGGCGTTCTCCTCGTCGACGCGGATCGCCCGGAGGTCGGCGTCGGCCAGGGTCTCGTTGGCCCGCTCGTAGGTCATGCCCGACACGTCGGGCACCTCGCGGACATTCGTGGGCAGGTCGTCACGCGGCTGGATGGAGAGCACCCAGAACAGCAGCGAGATGAGGAGCACCGCCAGCAATGCCACGCCCGCCCAGATCCACGCGACGGGCGGGCCGGCCTGGGTGCGCTTCATCGTGGTGTCGGTGCTGAGCTGGCGCAGCGACCGCGCGGTCTCGGCGGCCTGCCGAGGGTTGGGCCCGTACAGCTCGCTGGTGAGCGCGCCCACCTGCCGCTTCGACGGCTGGCGGCCGTCGACGGTCGCGTCGAGCGCCTCGCGGAAGCCCGCGGCATCCTGGTAGCGCTGGAACGGATCCTTGGCGAGGGCGCGCAGCGCCACTGTGTCGAGGGCCCGAGGCACCGTCTCGTTCACCTCGGACGGCGGCACCGGCGCCTCACTCACGTGCTGGTACGCCACCGCAACCGGCGAATCGCCGCGGAACGGCTGGCGGCCGGTGAGCAGCTCGTACAGCACGACGCCCGTCGAGTACACGTCGGCGCGGGCGTCCACGGGCTCGCCCTTCGCCTGCTCCGGCGAGAAGTACGCCGCCGTCCCGAGGATCTGCGTGGTCTCGGCCACGGTCGACGAACTGTCGGACACCGCGCGCGCGATGCCGAAGTCCATGACCTTGACCTGGCCGGCGTCGGTCACCATCACGTTGCCCGGCTTGATGTCGCGGTGCACGACGCCGGCGCGGTGCGAGTACTCGAGAGCCTCGAGGATGCCGTCGACGTAGCGGACGGCATCCGTGACCGGAACCGGGCCCGCCGAGACGATGTCCTTGAGCAGACGCCCCTGGACCAGCTCCATCACGATGAACGGGACGGGGCGCACCGTGCCGTCGGGCGCGGTGCGGGAGTCCTCGCCGGCGTCGTAGACCCGCACGATCGTCGGGTGCGCCATGCGCGAGGCGGCCTGCGCCTCGAGGCGGAACCGGGTGCGGAACGCGTTGTCGTCGGCCAGCTCCCGGTCGAGGATCTTGATCGCGACCTGGCGGCCGAGCGTCAGGTCGTATCCGCGGTAGACGCTCGCCATGCCGCCCCGGCCGATGGGCTCGTCGATGCGATAGCGCCCCGAAAGCACACGCGGCTCAGCTGTCACGGTCACTCCCTGCCTGGAACATCAGCCACCCTAGCCGAGGCCGAGCGGGTCACGCGTGTCGCGCGACCCGCTCGGCGCATTCACTCAGCTCGGCTCACGGGGTCGGCGTCGGCGACGGGTCGGGCGCCGGAGCAGCCTGGATGAGCACAGTGGCCTCACCCGACGTACCCGACGTGCGGTTGCCGGCGGTGCCACCGCTGCACGTCACGTTGTAGGTGACGATGACCGTCTGTCCTGCGGCATCGCCCGCCGTCACCTGCGCGGAGCGCGCGTTCTGCGGGAAGCTCGGGCCGTTCGCGATCGTGCCGTTCTGGACGGTGAAGGTGTAGGCGCTGACCGATCCCGTCCCCGAGGGGCAGGTGTAGCCGTCCCACATCACGGTGAGCGCCCCGCCGGGGGCGACTGAGGCAGGTGAGCCCTGGAAAGTCGGGCTGTTGGGCGCCGGCATCGGCACCTGGCCGGCATACGTCGTCAGCTCGATGACGGTGCCCTTCTGGACGTTCCCCGTGGGGCTCACGTCGTACACCCTGCCCTGGCTGGCCTCGTCCGGCGCGGCGTTGCCCTCGGTGCAGCTGGCGCCGAGACCGAGCGCGTCGAGCGCCGCGGATGCTGTCGCGCAGTCCTGCCCCACATAGTCCGCAGCGACCACGTTCGCCGTGGTGGGCGTCGGAGTCGGCGTGTCGGACGGGGTCACCGACGGCGCAGTCGTGGTCGTGCTCGTCCTGGGGCCCGGCTCGTCCCGGTTCGCGGCGAACACCGCCCAGATCGTGCCGATCAGCACGAGCAGCAGCAGGGCGATGAGGGCGATCAAGGGCCAGGTCCACGGGCTGCGCTTCTTCTTCTCGCCCTCCCCTTCGGCGCCCTCTTCACCAGGTGCCGGCATGATCTGCGTCGCGTCGGACGTGTCGGAGCCCGACGTGAGAAGCTGCGTCGCCGCATCGGCTGCGACGATGCCGGCGATCGCCGGGACGGCGGCGGCGGCCGCAGCCACATCGCCGCGGCGCAGCGCCGTGGCGGCGCGTGCGACGGCGGCAGCCGAAGCCGGGCGCTCGTCGGGCTTCTTCGCGATCATCGCCATCACGAGGTTCTGCACCGGCGTGGCGACCGTGGCGGGCAGCGGCGCGGGCTGCTCGTTGATCTGCGCCATCGCGATCGCGACCTGCGACTCGCCCGTGAACGGGCGCTTGCCCGCGAGGGATTCGTAGGCCACGATCCCGAGCGAGTAGATGTCGGTGGCGGGGGATGCCGGGTGCCCCGAGGCCTGCTCGGGCGACAGGTACTGCACGGTGCCCATCACCTGACCGGTGGCGGTCAGCGGGACCTGGTCGGCGATGCGTGCGATGCCGAAGTCGGTGATCTTCACTCGACCGTCGGGGGTGATGAGCAGGTTGCCCGGCTTGATGTCGCGGTGCACGAGGCCGGCCGCGTGGGCGGCCTGCAGTGCCGCCGACGTCTGCGCGACGATGTCGAGCGTCTTGTCGGTCGAGAGAGAGGTGTCGCGCTCGAGGATCGTCGAAAGCGCCTCACCGGGCACGAGCTCCATGACGAGGAAGGCGCTGCCGGCCTCCTCGCCGTAGTCGAACACGCTCGCTATGCCCTCGTGGTTCACGAGCGCCGCGTGGCGGGCCTCTGCACGGAAGCGCTCCAGGAACCCCGGATCTCCCATGTACTCGTCTTTGAGGATCTTGATGGCGACGGTCCGTCCGATGACGTGGTCGGTCGCTTCCCAGACCTCGCCCATGCCGCCGATCGCTATGCGCGAATCGAGTTCGTATCGGCCGCCGAAGGTCACGCCCTGCGTCGGTCTCATTTGCCCAGCACCGCCTCCATGACCTTCTTCGCGATAGGAGCGGCGATGGTGTTGCCGCTTCCCGATTGTCCTTGCCTGCCGCCGTCCTCCACGACCACTGCGACCGCGACTTCGGGATTCTGGGCCGGGGCGAACCCTGTGAACCAGAGGGTATACGGCTCGTCCCCGGTGTTCTCCGCGGTACCGGTCTTCCCGGCCACGTCGACCCCGTCTATTCTTGCACCCGACGCAGCACCGTCACTGACATTGGCCACCATCATCGTGACCAGCTCGTCTGCGAGGCTGCCGTCGAGCGCACGCCCGAACTCACTGTCGTCGAAGGTCTTCTGAACCGACAGGTCCGGGCCGATCACACGGTCCACCATTCGGGGGTTCATGACCATCCCGCCGTTCGCGATGCCGGCCGACACCATCGCCATCTGCAGCGGCGTCGCCGTCACCTGGCCCTGGCCGAATCCGCTCAGCGCGGTCTGGGCGTCATCCTGGATCGTCCGCGGGTAGCCCGAGGGCGTCGACAGGAGCGGGATCTCGACCGACTGGTTGAATCCGTACTTCTCCGCCTCTTCGCGGATCGCGGTGTCGCCGAGCTCCACCGCGAGTTCGGCGAAGGGGATGTTGCAGCTCAGCCGCAGCGCGTCCGCGAGGGTCACCGTGTCGCCGCCGCCGCACGTGCCGCCGCTGGCGTTGTGGACGATGCTGCTGGACTGCGGCAGCTGGTAGGTCGCGGGGTTCGGCAGCGTCGACTCGGGCGTGTAGTCGCCCGACGCGAGCGCGGCCGAGGCGACCACGAGCTTGAACGTCGAGCCGGGCGGGTTCAGATCCCCGGCGATGGCACGGTTCGACAGCGGCTTGCCGGGATCGGCCACGAGGGCGTCGTACGCCGCATTCACCCCGTCGGTCGCGTGCGACGCGAGCACGTTGGTGTCGAAGCTCGGGCTGGTGACCATCGCGAGGACGCGGCCTGTGGCCGGCTCGATCGCGATGATTCCGCCCTGCAGGTCGCCGAGCGCCTCGTAGGCGGCGCGCTGCACGTCGGCGTCCAGCGACAGCACCACGTTGGAGCCCCGTGGCGGCTGTCCGGTGAAGATCCGCTCGACGCGCGAGAAGAACTGCGATCCCGCCGTGCCGCTGAGCTCCTGGTTCATCGCCTGCTCGATGCCGGTCACGGAACCGGGGCCGAGTGCGGGGTTGATGTAGCCCGTCACGGGCGCCCACATGTCGGCATCCGTGTACACCCGCTGCCAGCTGTAGACGTCGTCCGACGGCACCGACGACGCGATGGCAGAGCCGCTCGCGATGATCGAGCCGCGCTGCACCTCGAACGAGTCGTACAGCGCCCGGCGGTTGGCGGAGTTGGCCGCGAGCTGATCGGTCTGGATGACCTGGATCCAGCTCGTCGACCCGAACAGCGCGAGGAACATGACCAGCATCAGGATGCTGAGCCGCCGCAGTTCCTTCGTCATCAGCCGATCACCACCCTGGGCCGGCTGCGGACGGCGTCCGAGATCCGCAGCAGCAGCGCCACGATGATCCAGTTCGCCACGAGCGACGAACCGCCCGCCGCGAGGAACGGCGTCGTGAGGCCGGTGAGGGGGATCAGGCGGGTGACGCCGCCGACCATGATGAACACCTGCAGCGCGATCGTGAACGACAGGCCGGTGGCGAGCAGCTTGCCGAAGTCGTCCTGTCCGGCCAGGCCGATGCGGATGCCGCGGCTCGTGAAGACCATGTACAGGCAGAGGATGGCGAACACGCCGATGAGGCCGAGCTCCTCGCCGAGGGCCGGCAGGATGTAGTCGCTCTCCGCGACCGGCGTCAGGTACGGCCGCCCCTGCCCGAGCCCGGTGCCCAGCAGGCCGCCGCTGGCCATGCCGAAGATGCCGTTGACGAGCTGGAAGCTGGAGTTGTCCATCAGCGCGGGGTTGAAGGCATCCAGCCAGTTGGTGAACCGCGCGCCCACGTACGGGAGGATCCGGGACGCGAGGAACGCACCCGACACCGCGAGCACCACGCCGATGAGCACCCAGCTGGTCTTGCCCGTCGCGACGTAGAGCATGGCGACGAACATGCCGAAGATGAGCACGCCGGTGCCGAGGTCGCGCTGCAGCACGATGATGCCGAGCGAGATGAGCCAGATGACCAGCAGCGGGCCCAGCTCGCGTGCGCGCGGCCACGTCATGCCGAGGAACCGGGTGCCGGTCGACGTGAGGCTTTCGCGGGTGCGCACGAGGTAACCGGCGAAGAAGATGGCGAGGGCGATCTTGGCGAGCTCGCCCGGCTGGAACGTGAAGATGCCGAGGTCGACCCACACGTCGGCGTTGCCGCCGCCGCTCAGCCCGGGGATCACCGGAAGCACCAGGAGCACGATGCCGACGAACCCGAAGATGTACGTGTAGCGGAACAGCACGCGGTAGTTGTGCAGGAACATCACCACGAGGATCGCCGCGATCAGGGCGATCGCCGCCCACGCGAGCTGCCGCGTCGAGTACGCCTCCCACCCGTGGCGCTCCCACTGGAGGTCGAGCCGGTAGATCATGGCGAGGCCCAGCCCCGTGAGGAGCGTCGCGATGGGCACGACGAACGGATCGGCCGCGCGGGCGCGCAGGCGCAGCAGGATGTGCAGCGCGATCACGAGGGCGGTGAGGCCGCCGCAGTACACCAGGAAGGTCCAGTCGATGGCACCGAGCGCGCCGAGCTGGACGAGCGCGATCGCCGAGCCGTTGATCGCGAACGCGAAGACCAGCAGGGCCAGCTCGCGGTTGCGCTGCGTCTGCGGCACGCGGATGCGGCGCAGCGCCCGCACCACCGCGGTGTCGGTCGAGACGGCGTCCGTCGGCGTGCTCGTGGAGGCGCTCATCCGCCTCCTCCCGACAGGTCGCTGATTCCGGACACGATCTGGCGCGCGTGAGAGAGCGAGTTCGCCGAGATCGTCCCCTCCACGGTCGCACGGGCGAAGTCCGACAGCGAATCGAGGGGGATCTCGGTGTCCTCGTACGGCGTCGACAGCGAGATCGGCCCGATGTTCTGCTGCACGCCCTGATAGATCACGACGGTGTCCTCATCCGCGCCCACGTAGTAGCGCGTCTGCGTCCACTGGTAGCCGAGCCAGGCGGCGCCGGCGAGGATGACGAGCACGAGAGCCAGCCCGACGATCCATCCGATCCGGCGGCGGCGCGCACGTCGGCGGTCTTCCTCGATGAGCTCCTCGAGGAACTCCGCGGCGGGCTCGAAGTGCGTGGGCTCGTTCGCCGCCTGCCGGTTGGGGTGCAGCCAGCTGGTGCGTCCGGGACGCGCCGCGGGCACCTCGACGCCGGTCGGGTTGGAGGCGGACCCCACGATCGTGGGCGTGCCGGAGAAGAGCGGATGCTGCCCGCCGACGTCGACGATGACGATCGTGACGTTGTCGGGGGCGCCGCCGTCGAGGGCCTGCTTCAGGAGGCTGTCGGCGGTGCGGCCGGGGGCGAGCCCGAGACCCATCGCCTTGGCGGTGTGCGGGTCGTCGACGACGCCCGAGAGCCCGTCCGAGCACAGCAGCCACCGGTCGCCCGGCTGCGTCGGCATGATGAATGTGTCGAGCTCTGGATCGGTGTCCATGTCGCCGAGCACGCGCATCAGCACGGAGCGCCGCGGGTGGTACCGGGCCTCTTCGGGCGTGATGCGGCCCGAGTCGACGAGGCGCTGCACGAACGTGTGGTCGGTGGTGATCTGCGTGAGGGCGCCGTCGCGGTACAGGTAGATGCGCGAGTCGCCGATGTGGGCGATGACGGCGTAGTCGTCGACCATGATCAGCGCGCTGACGGTCGTGCCCATGCCGGCGAGCTCGGGACGGAGGTTGACCGTGTCGGCGAGGTCGACCGCGGCATCCGATATCGCGTCGCCCAGCGCCCGCTCGGCATCGGACGTCGAGTCGTAGGGGCGGTCGAGCGCCTGCAGGCGCGTGATGGCGATGCTCGAGGCGACGTCACCGCCGGCGTGGCCGCCCATCCCGTCGGCGACGACGAACAGGTTCGAGCCGGCGTAGCCCGAGTCCTGGTTGTTGGAGCGCACCTTGCCGGTGTGCGAGATGGCGGCGCTCGAGCCCTGAAAGACCATATGCGAGGGGTCCGCCCGCTACTTCCGCAGCTCGAACGTCGTCGCGCCGACCTTGATCGGTGCGCCGATGTTCACGGGGACGGGAGCGGTGACGCGGGCGCCGTCGTGCCAGGTGCCGTTCGTCGAGTCGAGGTCCTGGATCATCCACTGGTCGCCCCACAGCACCAGGCGGGCGTGGTGGCTCGAGGTGTAGTCGTCGCGGATGACGAGCCCCGACTCGCTCGAGCGCCCGATCGTGAGCGGCTCGTTGCCGAGGGGGAGCTCGAGTCCCGTCTTCGGGCCGCTCGTGATGACGATGCGCGACACGGCCGCGGTGGTCGCGGGCCCGCCCGGCTGTGCGGGCGCCGCCGAGCCCGAGGCGGCGGGCCCTGTCAACGAGGCGCCGGCAGCGCCTCCCCCGGTCGCAGAGCCTGTCGAAGCGGCCGCGACTGCGGCATCCGGCATCCGGCGCACCTTCACGCCGAACAGGTCGGCACGCAGCGAATACACGACGGCGAAGACGAACGCCCACAGCAGGACCAGGAATCCGATGCGCAGCAGCAGCAGGGTGAGCTCGCTCATGCCAGCGGCCCCCTCTCCTGCGCGTCGTAGGCGTCGAAGGCCCGTGTGGCGTCGTCGACGGGTGCCGGGGGGCGGGGCGTCGAGGCCTGCGCGACGACCCGGAACACGATGTCGGTGCGGCCGATGCGGACGGTCGAATCCGGCGGCAGCGCGGCCTCTCCGACCTTGCGGCCGTCGAGCAGCGTGCCGTTCGTCGAGCCCAGATCGCGGACCATGGCGCGCTCGCCGTCCCACAGGATCTCGACGTGCTTGCGGCTGGTGCCCGAGTCGGCGACGGTGATGTCGGCGTCGCTGCCGCGGCCGATGACCGTGCGTGATTTGGTGAGCGGGATGCGGCGGCCCTCGACATCCACCACACCGCGCCAGGCGACCCGCCCGCCCTGCGCCGTCGAGGACTCGACCCGCAGCGTGCCGGTGGAGAGGTCGTCGTCGCGTCGCAGCGAGATCGTCACCGGACCGGCGAACGAGTAGCCCTGGGCCTTCGCATGCGCGTGCACGAGCGTGTCGAGCTCGTGCGTGAGCGCGTCGCCGAGCGCCGAGATGCGGTCGTCGTCGGCAGGCGACAGCCGGACGGTGAACGTGTTGGGTGCGAGGATGCGGTCGCGGCTGACCACAGCCGCCTTCTTGTCGAGCTCGCTGCGCAGGGCGGACGCGATCTCGACAGGCTGGATGCCGCTGCGGAAGGTCTTCGCGAACGCGCTGTTCACAGCGCGTTCGAGACCTTTCTCGAAGCTGTCAAGTAGTCCCACGGAGCTCCTCTGGAGGGGGATGCCGGTTGCTACATGCTAATTGCACAGCCTGTGCCGGCGATGGACCACGCTCGCGACCGGGCCGAGTTAGAAGCAGGCCGCGACGCATGATATCCTCGGCAAGTTGAGTTTCGCGGGATCTTCGGATGCCGTGGCTCGCGCGAGTGGCGGAATAGGCAGACGCGCTGGCTTCAGGTGCCAGTGCCCGAAAGGGCGTGGGGGTTCAACTCCCCCCTCGCGCACACAGCGCAAGAAGGGCTCCCCGGAAGGGGAGCCCTTCTCCGTATCCCGATGTGTCAGCGGCGCCCGAAGACCGTCAGCTCGGCTGCTCCGCCCCACACGCCGCCCTGCTGGCTCGACAGGCCGACGAGCTTCACGTAGCGCGCCCGCGTCGCCGCGAAGGGCACGTTGGTCTGGGCGGTGCCGTCGGGGAACGCGCCGGCCGCAACGGCCGAGCCCCAGGTCGCGTTGTCGTTCGAGAGGTAGATCTCGTACCCCTTCATGCGCCCGTTGGTGCCGACCTGGCGTGGCAGGTGACCGAGTCCTTCCACCGAGTGCTCACTGCCAAGGTCGAGCGTGATCCAGTGCGGATACGCCGGCACCTGCGACGACCATCGCGTGTGCCAGAAGGTCGCGGGGTTTCCGTCGATCGCCCTGACCGCGGCATCCCCGGGCGCCTCCTCGCTGCTCACGCCCGCGATCGACAGGCGCGACCGCGGAATCACGCCGGCCGGCAGCACGTTCACGGCGCCGGCGGCCGAGACCGTTCCCTCCGAGCGACGCGGCTTGTACGTGCCTGTGACGGACAGTTCGGCGCTGCCGGCAGCGGCGTCGGCCGGAGCGGTGACGGCCCAGGTCGTGCGGACGAGCTCCCCGTGGGCGAGTTCATCGAACTCTGCCGGCGACGTCGCCTCGACCCTCCATCCGGCCGGAACGCGCAGGTCGACCGCGATCGAGTGCATGCGCTTCGCCGAGTTGTTCGTGAATGCGGTGGTCACGATGGTCGCCTCGCCCGGGACGACCTCGACGGCGCCCTCGAAGGCCACCCACGCGTCCTGGGGTGACAAGCGCTCGCTGTCGGTGGAGACCTCGAAGATGCGCGCGCCGTCGCGGTTGATCCACGTCGCGGTGAGCGTCTCCGGCTTGACCGTCGTGTCGACCTCGAGGCGAACGAACACATGCGGCTCGACCGCGCTGTGCACGAGTGACGGATGCGGCACGTTGAGGCTCGGGATCACCGAGCTGTGCATCGGGCTGACGATGAACTGCCAGAACTCGTCGTAGCCGACGCGGTGCCCGTAGTCGAGTGCGCGCGAGACGTGGATGTCGCCCCCGAGCAGGAACACTCCTCCGATGCGGTTCTCCTTGACGAAGTCGAGGATCATGTCGCGCTCGTGCGCGTACGTTCCCCAGTCGTCCGACTCGCCGTTCTGCTTGTCGTCCCAGATCATGCCCGTGGCCAGGCACTTGAAGGTCGCCGTGCTGGCCAGCAGCTTCTGCTGCAGCCACTCCCACTGGACGCGGCCGATGGCCGTGGTCTTCGCGGAGTCGGCCCAGCTCTGCTCGGTGCGGCTGAACCAGCGGGGGTCGAGCACGAAGAACTCGATCGGGCCCCGGCGGAACGACGTGTAGATCCCCTCGCCGGCCTCGGTGCGCACGGTGAGCGGCATGCCCGCGAGGTCGTGGCCGAACGTCGCGTTGGCGCGGTAGTCGACGAAGGCCGTGCGGTTGTTCCGCTTGCCCGCGAGGTCGCCGTGCACGTCGTTGCCCCCGAAGTCGTGGTCGTCCCACGTCGCCCAGATCGGCATCGAGCGCGTCACCGCGTTCACCTGAGGCACCTGGAGGAAGCCCCGCTGCTTCGACCGCGCCGTCACGAGGTTGGTGCTGTCGATGTAGGGGGTGTCACCCAGCATGACGAACGCCTCGCAGCCTTCGGCACGGATGCGATCCCAGATGTGGTTGGACTCGGTCCACACGCAGGACCCGAGGCCCATGACGAGCTTCGCCGGCTTGTTCTCCGGTGCCGCCGTCACGAAGGAGCCGCTGATGTCGAGCCCGGGGATGGGCTCGCCCGCCGGGGTGATCGAGTATGTGTAGGCGGTCTGCGGTCGGAGGCCCTGCAGGTCGAACAGCACGGTGCTGTCGTTGGCGGCTGACACGGATGCCTGGACCGTGCCCGATTCGCCATGCTCGGGCGTGAAGGCGCACACCCAGAGGCTTCGGTCCAGGAGGTCGTCGCCGGGGCGGAAGAGGATCCGCGAGTGCTCGGTGCCGGTGTCACCGACGAGCGGGCCGGCGATCGGCTGCAGCGTCGGAACGACCTCGGGAGCGGTGCCCGCGATCACGGTCTGCACGTACGAGGCGAGGGCGGTGAAGAACATCTCGCTGTCGGCGACGGCGCCCGCGGGCTGGATGGGCGCGCCGGTCGCGTTGTAGCACTTGTCGATGGTCAGGCTCGTCAGCAGGAAGCGCCCGCGGCCGTGTGCGCCTTCCAGGAGTGCCGGCGGGCGGCCGGTCGCGGTGCACGCGAGCAGCACGCGCATGCGCCGCCAGTCGAGCAGCGATTCCCAGCTGACGCGGATCTGCGTCGACCTGCCGGTGAAGACCTTGCCGTCCGACACGCGCAGGTGCGAGACGAGCGGGTGGTCGAGAGCGACCGGGTGGATCGTGTCGTAGTCGGTGTCGTTCCGGGTGGCGCCGAGCGGCGCCGGCAGATACGACACCGTGGAGTGGTACTGGTCGGACTGCGCCATGTCGAGCACGACGCCGCCCGCCTCGACGAAGGCACGAATCGAGTCGGCGTGCGTGGTGATGTACGCGCCGTACGTCGGAGCGTTGTTGGTGAAGGTGCCGAAGGCGATGAGCTCGACGCCCTGCTCGGTGGCGGACTTCGCCGGGTCCAGGTCGACGACCGTGACCCCCGCCTTGCGCAGGAGTTCGGCGAGGCCGGTGGCGTTGGTCCAGGGGTCCCGGTACTCGAGCACGGCCGCGCGGAGGGACGTCACCGCGAGCGCCGGAGTGCTGGGAAGGACCACGGCGGCCGCCGCTGCTGCCGCGCCTCCCAGGAGGAAGCCGCGGCGGCCCGTGGTGAAGGCGCCGGAGGCGGACGATGTGGGCGGGGGCTTGCGGGTCACGTGTGCTCCTGGGGATGTGCGCGCGTGGGCGCGGGCGTCGGCCTGCGAGGACCGCTGCGACCGGCGGGTACCGGGCGCGCTGCCAGTCTTCGGAGCGTCGGCGGTGCGTTTCAACGCGCCGCGCGAGTTGTCGAGACATGTTCGACCCGTGTTCACGGGCCTGTTCGTGCAGACCGGCGATTATCGGCGCGCGAAGGTGAACAACTCCCTCAGGGTGTCAGTGTCGTGTCAATACAAGTGCTCAGGCACCGTCGAGGGTCGGTGGCAGGGTGAAGACGATCTCCTCGATCTCGCGGCCGACGCCCGGGGCGTAGTCGACGTTGCGCGACACCTCGGTGAACCCGACCTTCTGCAGCACGGCGATCGACGCGGCGTTGTGGGCGGCGGCGCGCGCGAACAGCGGGCGGATCGGCTCGCGCGAGATCAGCAGACGCAGCGCCGCGGTCGCGACGCCGCGGCCCCACGCGTGACGGGCGATCCAGAACGTGACCTCGCGGTCGCCGTCGATGGTGAACGAGGCCGCGGTGCCGGCGAAGCCGCCGTTCTCGGTGACCACGAAGGAGAGGACGTCCCCAGCGGCGCGCTCGCGGGCGATCCACGAATCGAACGCGGCGCGGTCGTCGGGATCCTGAGCGGTGAACGCGGCCATGGCGATGGCCTCGCGATCGCGCATCATCTCGAAGATCGCGTCGAGGTCGTCGTCATCCAGCGCCCGCAGCTCGATGTGGTTCACGAGCCCCACGCTAGCCACGGCATCCGTCACGGAGAAGAGCGCGCGGCATGTGGGCTCAGACGAAGCCGTGGATGCGGCGCAGCACTTCTTCGGCGTGATGCCCGTCACGTCGGATGAAGGCCTCGCGGAACTGCTCGTAGGCCGCCGTCCGGCCCAGCGGGCACTCGATGAACGGCCGCCACCCGGCGATGTTGCGCCGGATCGCGATCTCGTACTCGCGGATGAACTGGATGAGCGCGATGTTGTCGGTCGCCCTCGTGACGACGGCGAAGAACGCGTGGCTGGCGCGTGCGAGGCCGGTGTGGTCATCGGCGCGGGACGCGGCGATCACGTCGTCCAGACGGTCGACGGCACTGGCGAGGGTGTCGTCGCTGCAACGGGCGACCGCCATGCGCACGGCCATCCCCATGTTGTAAGCCACCAGCTCGAACGTGTCGGCCTCGGCTTTGTCGTTCGGCTGCGACACCCGCGTGTAGCGGTGGGGTGACACCTCCACCAGGCCCACGCGCTCGAGCCGCTGCAGCGCTTCGCGCACCGGCGTGCGCGAGACGCCGAGCCATTCGGCCAGCTCCTGGTCGCGCAGTCGCTCGCCCGGCGCGAGGCGGCCGTCGAGGATCGCTTCGCCCAGTCGCACGTACACCTCGTCTCCGAGGGCGGCGCGGCTCGGCTCGAGCGGGAGGAAGGGGGCAGTCATGGGTGGCACAAGTGTACGCCGAAGGATTCACACGCATACACGACTCGAGGCGGCCGCGAATGCCGGCGATCCGCGGTTTCCGAAGCGGCGCATTTCACGGCATCCGACCCTCGCTCTTGCGCTGATATATCGGTACGATGAATCCGTCCACGTTTCGGCGTGGCCTATCCGGGGGGATCCGTCGACGCCCGGGCTTTCGAGCCATGCTCAGCCCGGGCGTACGATGGGAAACGGCTGCCCTCCGGTCTGCAACATTTGTGTCACCTTCCGAGAAGGGTCTCGCCGCGCGCGCGCGTCTTCACTACGTTGGAGTCAATCGCCGCAATCGCGGGGAGATCAACGAAGAACGGCAAGTAATGAGCACGCAGGGCACCGTCAAGTGGTTCAACTCCGAGAAGGGCTTCGGCTTCATCGCTCCCGATGAAGGCGGCGCAGACGTCTTCGCGCACTACAGCGCGATCGAGTCGAGCGGTTACCGCTCGCTCGAAGAGAACCAGCGCGTCGAGTTCGAGATCGCGCAGGGACCCAAGGGTCTCCAGGCCGAGAACATCCGCCCGATCTGATCGGCGGATCGATCGCTTCACGCGGTCGAAGCCGCGGTGTCCCGCTTCTCTGAAGCGGGTGCCGCGGCTTCGTCGCGCCTGCTCACACCGCGTGAGCTGGCGTGCCGTGTGCGGGTCGACTCGGGCGCCGATCGACGCTAGTCGCGGTCGCCCCTCACCAGTTCGATGCCCGCCCCCGCAAACTGTCGCAGCGTCGCGTCCGGCAGGAACGCCCGCGTGAGCGCGCCGCCGATCCGGGTGAGGTCGCTCTCGTCGCGGAACAGCAGGTACATGGTCTCGTACCGGGGATGGAACTTCTGCTTGAACCGGTGCAGCGACCGAAAGCCGTAGACGGGCTCGAGCGCCTCGGCGAGCCTGTCGCTCAGGGCCGCGATCATGCCGGCGTCCGGTGGGTAGTCGTGGGCGAGCGGCGCTCCTGAAAGCGACAAGATCTCGGCGCCCTCTTCGCTGAAGTGCCTCGCGGACGAGCCGATGAGGTACTCCATCACGGGGCCGAAGCCGCCCTCGCGGCGGCGCATGAGGTCGAGCGTCCAGCCCCGCACGGCGCCCGCGGACCCGTACACCGGCAGCCACGACAGGAAGCCGTCGACATCGCCGTTCGGCGCGATGGCCAAGGCCAGGCGCACCTCCGGGTCCTCGGCCTCGACGAGGGTGCCGAGCGTGAACCCCATCTCGGGCAGCCCTTTGTCGCCGACCCACATCTCGGAGATCGCGCGCAGCTGCTGCTGCACGCCCCACGGCTCGTCCTGCAGCCGGGTCATCCGGAAGGTCATCTCCTCGCGCCCCGCGCGGTTGAGCGCGGTGCGCACCGAGTTCCACCGCTTGCCGGTGAACTCGAGGCCCGGCAGGTCCACGATGGTGTCATCGGCCACGACGAGGCTGCGCCACGAGACCGGCACCGCGGCCCGCGTCGCCTCGTCGGCGCTGAAGAAGCAGGGGACGAGCCCTGCGCGCTCGGCATCCTGGATGAACTCCTGAACGGATGCCGCGCGCGACGCGACCGGCCCGAGCGGGTCTGCAAGGGCCAGGGCGACGCCGGCGCGGCGCTGGTAGGCGACGATGCCGTCTGCGGTGCGCGCGTAGCTGTTGCCCTCCCACGTCGTCATCCACGACAGCGTGCCACCGCCGTCGGCGTGCAGCATCTGTTTGACGTCGTCGACCTGCGGCGCGGGCTGCCGGCCCAGCGTCGATCGGCGGCGGGCGCGGAACGCCCGGCGCACCAGGATCAGGTAGACGAGCATCAGCAGCCACATCGCGCCGCTCGCGAGTGCGAGCTCGGTCTCGCCGTCGATCGCCGCCTCGAGCTGCGCCTCGCTTGCCACGATGATCACCACGAGCACGAGCAGGGCGGTCAGCACGTTGACGGCGGCGAGGATCACCGCCACGACCCAGCTCCAGCGGCGGCCTCTGCGCAATCCGTTGGCGACGACCAGGATCACGACGGTGTCGATGGCGAAGTCGATGAAGCCGCCGGACACCGGCTCCGTCGGGCCGAAGGGACCATCGGTGGGCACGAGGATGGTGACGATCTGGACCGCGCCCAGCACGAGTACGGCGATGAAGGAGATGAGGCGCTGCTCGCGGATCGTCGTGCGCTGGATGCGCAGGGACCGGTCGACGAACAGCACGAGCAGCACGGCGAGCAGGTGCTCGAGGTCGGCGAGGGTTCCCCAGAACAGCATCGCGACGAAGACGAAGCCGAGCAGCACCAGCCATGCCCGCACTCGCCAGGGGCTCCGTAACAGGCCGATCGCGGCGGCGACGCACGCCATCGTGCCACCGGATGCGCCGACGTCGAGCGTCGCGGCCTGCGTCTGGGCCCACGCCCACGGCAGCTGCGAGAAGCCCCACAGCAGCAGGGCGGTCGCGAAGATCGCGAAGAGCTGGCCGACCCAGTAATACGCGAGCGCGACGCGCGGCCCGCGGCGGAACTCGAGATACGCCATGCCCGCGAATCCCGAGATCGTGAAGACGTACACCCAGGGCTGGTTCACGAAGAAGGTGCCGGTGATCGGCGTCCACCAGCGACCTGCCTCGAAGGCGGGCAGTCCGTATGCGACGAGGTCATAGAGGTCGGACTCCTCGAAGGGCCGCCACAGCCCCTGCCACACCACGCCGACCACGAGGATCAGCGCGACCATCGTCAGCGTGCCGGGCACGCGTCGCATGCCCGCAAGCACGCGGTTCGGTCGGTGAGTCGCCCCGTCGCTCATGCGATCACGATAGCGGCGGGCCGTCCAGCTCCCGCGTGGTAGGGCGGCTCGGGGCGTTTCGTCTCGGTCGCTGGCGCTCCCTCGCTCAACGACCGGGACCTCTCCCGCTGCTCAGTGTCCGGGCGAGAGATGGGCGTAGTCGGCCAGGGCCCTCGCGTCCTCGGCATCGCGCATCGCGCGCCGCGCCGCGTCGAGGGCGGCGACCGGGTCCTCGGCCTGGCGGGCCTGGGCCAGCTCGCGCTGGGCCGAGAGCAGTCGCGACCTCGCGTCGGCGCCGGCATGAGCACGGGAGACGGATGCCTCGGTCTGTGCGAGTGCGCCGCGCGCGGCGGCGAGGGTTCCGGGCAGCGCCGTGCGCGCGCTCCGCAGGCGCTGCTGCGCGGTGCGGGCGTCCCCGAGGGCGAGGTCGAGGCGACTGCGCAGGCGCGCGATGGCGTCGACCGTGCGGGTCGGGCGGCGCGCGGCATCCGTCTCGATGCCGGTGAGTTCCTGCTCGATGGCGCGGAGCTCACCGCCCAGCCGTTCGGCTTCGGGGGCGGCGAGGTGCTCGCGGGTCACGGACGCCTGGCGCAGGGCGGCGCGCGCCGCCGCGATCTCGCCGGGAGCGGCCTGCGCCGCCTGCAGGACGAGGCGGTGCGTCTCTTCGAGGTTGCGCGCGTCGGCTTCGGCCTGGCGGAGCGCCCGTTCGGCGGCGGCGAGATCGGGCAGCGCACTCAGCGAGGCGTCGGCGGCGCGCGCGGCGGCGGCGTCGAGGTGCCGCTCGGCGACGGCGACCTGCGACAGGGCCGCATGCGCGGAACGCGAGGCGGTGTGCCATTCCTCCTCGGCGAAGCGCGACGACAGCTCTGCGACCAGCGCGGCCGGGTCGCCCATCGACGCACGCAGCTCGGCCAGTCGGCGGCGGGTCGCATCGATCTGGCCCGCGGCCGACACATGCGCGGTGACCCACGCGCCGTGCTCCCGGCGCGCGGCGGCCACCGTGGCGAGGGCTTCGCCGGCACGCTTGTCGATGCGTGCCGAGACGCGGCGCACCTCGGCGGGGGCGACGGCGGGGTCGCTGATCGCGCGGTAATCCTCGAACGCGTCGTCGCGGACGTGCTGCGCGGTGAGGCGCGCCCGCCGGAGCGACGACGGCGCATCCCCGCCGTAGAGCGCTCCCGAGAGCGCGACCTCGAGGTCGAGCTCGCCGACCTCGTCGTCGAGCCGCACGAGGGTGGCACCGGCCTTCGCCCGGGTCTGCTCGGCCGCAGCGCGGGCGCGAGGCGAGCGCCGTGCCCGCCGCACCGCCCACACCAGGACGGCGACGGCGATCGCCGTCACGCCGAACACGACCAGGGCCGGCACGAGCCACCCGACGATCGCGGTGGAGAGCTCAGCCATCGGCGCCCACGACGGCGTCGTCGGCGGTCTCCCGCGCGGTCTCGCCGAACAGCAGCAGTGCGCGAAGCTGATCGACGTCGTCGACGGCGGCCTGCGCACCCTCGGACTCGTGCGGCCAGCTGAAGCCCCATCGCACGAAGATCACCGGCACGCCGTGGGCGGCCCCGCCCTCGACATCGTGGTGCCGGTCGCCCACGAGCACCGGACGGCTGGTGTCGACCCCCGCCGCGGCGAGCCGGCGCAGCGCCTCGGCGACGATGTCGGCCTTGGCGCTGAGGGTCTTCTCGTCCTGCGTGGCGCCGACGATGGCGGTGAGCGACATCGAGAGGTCGAAGTGGTCCATGAGGGCGACGACCTGCACCTCGGGCTTCGAGCTGGCGGTGGCCTGCGGGATGCCGGCGGCTGCGACATCCGTGATCAGCTCACCCATGCCGGGGAAGAGCTTGGCACCCGTCGAGTAGCCGTCGATCTTGTTGAGGCCGCGGTAGAAGGCGACGGCCTCGGTCGCCTGCTCGGGCGTCATGCCGACGTTGACCTGGAACGAGTCGTACATCGGCGGTCCGATCCAGTGCACGAGCTCGGCGCGGGTCGGCGGGCGCCTGCCGAAGTGCTCGAGAGCGATCGTGAGGCGGCGGAGGATGCCTTCGGACGCGTCGACGATCGTTCCGTCCACGTCCCACAGCACACAGGTCCACGGCGATCGTCTCGGCATGCCACCAGCCTATTCGCCAGGCGACCGCCGCTCCGCGCCGGCTCCCGTGGAGAGGTCTCAGCGGTCCCGCCGGTGCACGCGCGCGAGCCGCGCCATCATGCGCCGGAGATCATCCAGCTCGGCGGGCGACCAGTCGGCCAGGAGGGCCTCCATGTTCGTCTCGGCCGTCGCCATGATGCGCTCGCCGATGCGGCGCCCCTCGTCGGTCAGCGCCACCAGCACACCGCGGTCGTCGTCGGGAGCGGCGACGCGCACCGTGAGGCCGGCCTGCACGAGCCGCCCGACGATCTTGCTCATGTTGGTCGGCGTCATGCCCAATGCGAGCGAGAGCTCGACGGGGCGCATCGCGCCGTTGTACGAGAGCTGATTGACGACCAGGAACATGCCCATGTCGTCGATCGGGAACGCGACCTTCGTCATCACGTCGCGGCGGACGGCCGTGCTGTCGGCCCAGTGCACGATCGACGCGAGCGACAGACGCAGGTCGAGCGGGTCGGCGCCGATGACGGGACTCAGGTCGGCGGAGGCGCCCGGGTCAACGTCACCTCGGGCCATCGTTCCTCGTTCCTCTCGGTGCCGGGCCACCCGGGTGGGCGGCGCCGGGATCAGTCCTCGCGCAGCAGCAGCACCGGTCCGACGAGGCCGTACTCGCGCACGACCGCGTTCTGCGTGCGTTCTTCCCCGGTGAGCTGCACCCCGATGTCGGGGACGCGCTCATAGTATCCGCGGGCGCGGAGGCGGTTGTTGAGTGAGCTGCCGACGCGCACGGTGACAGCGTTCTCGCCCGGACGGATGTCGCCGCTCACGTCGATGACCGGGTGCGCGGTGTCGAATCCCCGCGCCGGGCCGTCGCCCACGCGCACCGAGCCCAGTCCCCCGCACGTCGAGCCGAGGTCGAGGACGTAGCGCACGCCGGTCTCCACGTCGGGGACGGAGATCGTCGTGGTGTACTCGCCGACACCCGAGACGTCGGGGCCGACCGCGGGGATCTCGGACCAGGGCGCGAGTTCGGTCTCGCCGGGGTCGAGGCGCGTGACGGCGGTGGTCGGGCGGACCTCGCGCGAGACGTAGCCGAGGCCGCGGTCTTCCGTCAGCACCTCGGGCTCGCCGGCGTCCCAGCTCTCGACGATCAGGCGCCACCGCTCGGCGCGGGCGACCTCGGTGGTCGCCGGCGGGGCGGAGTCCAGGGCATCCGACGCCCTGTCGAGGACGACGACGGCCACCTCTCCCGGCGCGAGCGTGAGCTCGACGACCGTGCGGTGGCCGTCGCGGCGCGCGCCGCGGTGGGGGCGCAGCTCGCCCGTCCACACGTCGAGCCGGTGTGTGGAGCCGGTGCCCTCCAGCGTGATCCCGACCGTCGTCGGCTCCGCGGTCTCGTAGAGGAAGTGGTACGCGTACAGCACCATGAGGTCGCCGTCTCGGCGCAGGTGGGTGAGCACGTGGGGGTCGTCATCGACGAACCGCGCCCGGCCCCCGGCGCCCAGGTCGTCGAGGGCCGCGACGACGTCGGAGGGTGCGGTGACGCGGACCCCCGGCATCCGTCGCAGGTCCGCCATGATCGCGGCGAGCTCGTCGTCCCGCCCGTCGAGACCGGGGGTGGCGGATGCCGCGAGCCCGTGGGTGCGGTGGCGTCCGGCCATGAGCGACTCGAGCTCGCGGGCGCCGTCGACGATCACGAGCCGCAGACCGCGGCGCGCCCAGGTGAGGAGGTGCGCGGCCACGTCGGCGTCGAGGGTGCTCTGGTAGGCGACGAGCGCGCGGTAGCCCGGGCCGCCGGGCTGCACCTCGTCACCGTCGAACGAGACGTCGTCTCGCAGGAGCAGCGAGCCGTCGAAGAACTCGTAGGTGATGCCCGCGTCCTGCATGCCGAGGTCCTGCCACCAGTGGTTCTCGCGGTCGCGCATCCACATCGTGCCGTAGGCGACCTCGTCGGGGATGCGCTCGCCGTTCGGGCCGATCAGCGCCATTCCGATGAGGTTGTCGGTGAAGTGGTCGGTGCGGAGGATGCCGACGTCGATGCGCGGCCGGCCGCGCCGCAGTGCGTACTGCAGGCGCCCGATCGCGGCGGTCCACAGCGGGTAGAACTCCGATCCCGGCTGGCGGGTGTCGAACCGCTCGGAGAACATCGGCCACATGCCCTCGTGGCCCGGCCACTCCGTCACGCCCTCGGCGCCGGCGGGACTCGCCCAGCCGTGCAGGACGGTCTTGGTGATGCCCGCCGCCAGCTGCGTCGCGATGATCTGGTCGTAGAAGCGGTGGTCGAGCATGTGGTTGCGCGTCGTCGCGCCGGTCTCGGACGAGTACTGCTTACGGAACAGATGCGCGGGGCCCGCCATCAGCCGGTACGCGTCGATCTGCGCCCCGAATTCGAGGGACTCGGTCTCGATGCCGTCGACCTCGGGACCGGGGCGGGTCAGCTCGAACGGCAGGCCGTAGCTGATCTCGGCGCGCAGCGTCATGCCGACCTCGTGCAGGAACGCCGCGAACGGGCGCAGCATGTTCTCGATGTAGAGGTCGGTGAGGGTGCGCACGTAGTCGAACCGCACCTTGTCGACGGTGACGCGGTCGGCCTCGTCGGCGGGCTCGTGGTGGTAGACGGTCGAGACCGCCATGAAGGGGGCGTCGCGGGTGAGGAACGGCAGCCACGACGCGATGTCGTAGCCGCGCCGGGCGCGGAACTCGTCGGCGACGGTGAAGCCCCAGAACATGCCGCCGGCGCCGAAGGTCGAGAGCTCGAGCGAGTCCATATACATCTGCGCGCGCGGGTTGCGGGCGACTTCGGCTCGCAGGGCGGGCGTCAGCACCACGTCATCCCAGTAGGCGATGACGGCGTCCACGCCGTCGCGGTCGAGGTAGTTGACGGTGTAGTTGACACTGGCGGAGGGTGAGGCGGTCTGTCCCGTGCCGTGCATCCAGTAGGCGAACAGGCGCCATTCGCCTTCGCCACCTGGCGCGGTCCACTCCAGAGCCTCACCGTCGACCTCCGCGGTGAGATCGATGACGGATGCCGCATCCAGCAGCCCGTCGCCCGCGACGCGCGCCGCCACCACGGCGACGAGGTGCTGCTGCGTGATGGTGCCGCGATGGCCAGGCAGCGTCGTCTCGGCGATCGGAGCCTCGAGGTCGCTCCGCGGGAGCGGCCCGCTGCGCGCCTGACGGGCTGAGAGCGTCTCGTGCACGACGTCGAGCTCCTGCGCGGCAGCCTGCTGGTCGGGGTCGATCGTCGGGAGGTTCGCGTTGGACCAGTTCGTGCCCGACGTGAAGCTCACCGACATGCCGCGGCGCGTGGTCTCCTCGACCACGATCTGCGAGTCGTGCACCCACTCCTCCGAGCCCCAGCCGTAGCGCGCGTGGTCGATCGCGCCCTCATCCATCGCGAGGAACTCCATGCCGCCGAAGCCGAGGCGGTGCGCGTCCTCGATCTCCCGCCGCAGCGTCGCATCGCTGTGGAGCCCTTCCGCGAGCCACCACCGCAGCTCGGGGCGGAAGTCGATGGCGGGTTCGGCGATCGCGCGCCGGAAGTCGTCGAGCGTCATTGCGCGGCATCCGTTCGTCAGGACAAGAACTGTCTGTGCGACAGTATGTACTTTCCTGACGACATCACACAACCCCTCGCCGCTGTCACGCGGTGGGTGCAGGGCGGGCGACGGTCAGAAGAGGCGCGGGGCGCCGGACTCGATGCCCTTCATGCCCTCGTAGTCGAGGGTGACGCAGCGGATGCCGCGGTCCGCGGCCAGCACCTTGGCCTGAGGCTTGATCTCCTGCGCCGCGAAGACCCCGGTCACCGGCGCCAGGTGCGGGTCGCGGCCGAGCAGCTCGAGGTAGCGGGTCAGCTGCTCGACGCCGTCGATGTCGCCGCGGCGCTTGACCTCGACGGCGATCGTGCCGCCCTCGGGGTCGCGGAGCAGGAGGTCGACGGGGCCGATCGCCGTGGGGAACTCCCGCCGCACGAGAGTCAGGCCGTCGCCGATGACGTCGACCTGCTCGGCGAGCAGGCGCTGCAGATCGGCCTCGACGCCGTCCTTCTGCAGGCCGGGGTCGATGCCGAGCTCATGCGACGTGTCGTGCAGCACCTCGTAGATGCGCACGAGCAGTGCGTCGCCGGTCTTCGCGTGCGTGACCCGCCAGTGCTCGAGCACTCCGGCCGCGGCGGAGTCGGCATCCGGAATCTCCACGTCCAACCGGCACGGCGGGCTCATCCAGTTCAGCGGCTTGTACGAGCCGCCGTCGGAGTGCACCAGCAGCGAGCCGTCGCCCTTGTGCACCAGCAGGCGGGTCGCGAGCGGCAGGTGGGCATTGAGCCGGCCCGTGTAGTCCACGGAGCACCGGGCGATGACGAGACGCACCCGACGAGCCTAGCCCGGGCCGCGACGGTCCAGGCTTGGGCAGGGCGGCGGTGCTCGGTCAGGCGGCCTCGGAGATCGTGGATGCCGGCGGCCGCGGCATCCGCTCGCTCGGGGCTGCGGTGGTGTCGGCAGAGGCGGCGCGGTGCAGCGCGTACCCGCGGGTCGCCTGCACGAGGAGCGGGCCCCACAGCCAGAACGGGAAGACGAGCGTCACCTCGAGCACCCCGAGCGAACCGGCGGTCGCGACGACGAGCTCGATGCCGCCGGCCGTGAACAGTACGCCGACCACGCTCGCGGGGATCACGGCCAGCGCGACGGGCACGGCGCGTCCGCCGACCAAGCCGAGCCAGCGCGGGAAGCGATCCGCCCAGGGGAGGGCGAGGAGAAGCGTCAGCAGGCCGCCGGTCAGCATCGCGCAGCCGAGCAGCAGTCCTGTCAGGAGGACGTCGGGGTGCTCGGCGACATCGGCCGGCCCGAAAAGCGGCCACGGCGTGAGCCACGACGCGCGCAGCGCCACGTACGGGAGTGCGCACAGTGCGGCGGCCACCGTGACCGGCCGGCGGTGGCGGAGGGCCCACGCGTCGAACCGGCCCGCGGTCGGCGGAGCGCCGACGGTCCATGCGACCAGGGCGCCGGCGGTGACCAGGTGCGCCAGGGCGATCATGAGGAACGGCATGCGCGGGGCCAGCCCGCCGACCACCATCTGTGCGAACAGCCCGGTCGGCAGGCGCAGCGACACCAGCACGACGCCGCCCGCGACGGCCGCGACGACGACGAGTCCTACGACCGGCCGTCGGATCACCAGGAGAACCAGAGTGGCGACGACTCCCGCGGCCACGACGAGAACGAACGAGTACCCGGCGACGGGGATGGTGCCCCCCGGCGTCAGCGTCGACACGACGAGTGCGACGACGAGGGCCATGAGCGTGAGCATCGTGCGCATCCGACGGGAGGTCACCGACCGCCGTTCCCGAAGCGCGACCGCGGCGACGGCGAGGGCGGCGAGCCCCGCCGCGATCGCGACGGCGCCGGCTGCCGGCATTCCGATCCACGCGGCCAGCAGGCTGGGCGGGACCCCGTCGGCGACGACACCCGGCGCGAGCAGCTGGAGGGCGCCGAGCAGCGCCACGACCAGACCCCCGGCAGCGGCCACGAGCAGCAGGACCAAACGTGTGAGAGGGTTCATGCCTCACACGGTATGGAGGCCGGTGCCCGCCGCGCCTCGCCCCTGTGGGCGGTCTGCCCTCGCCCGTGCGGGTGATTCAGCCGCGCGGCCGCAGCACGCCGTTCTCGTACGCCCAGATGACGACGTGCACGCGATCGGGGAGGCCGAGCTTCGCGAGCACCGACTTCACGTGCGTCTTCACGGTGTTCTCGGACAGGAACAGGGCGCGTGCGATCGCCTCGTTCGACGCGCCAGACGCGAGCGCCCGTGCGACCTCCTGCTCGCGAGCGCTGAGTTGCGACAGGGCCGCCGCCGGATCGGGCGCCGCGACGCCTTCGCGCACGAAGCCGAGCAGGGCGGAGGTCGCCGCGGGCGACATCGCGGCGTCGCCGGCGGCGACCGCCGCCACGGCGTCGCCCAGCCGCTCGGGGGTCGCGTCCTTGGTCAGGAAACCGCTGGCGCCGGCGCGGATCGCGCCCACCACGTACGCGTCGAGGTCGAAGGTCGTGAGCATCAGCACGCGCGTGGAGGGACGCAGCCGCAGCACCTCGCGGGTCGCCTCGATCCCGTCCACCCCGGGCATGCGGATGTCCATGAGCACGACGTCGACGGCATGGGCGCGCACGTGCGCGATCGCCTCCCGGGCTGACGCCGCCGTCGCGACCTCACCGATCCGCCGGTCGTAGCTCAGCATGACGGCCACCGCCTCGCGGAACAGCGCCTGATCGTCCACCAGCAGCACCCGCAGGGTCATCGCCCGACCTCGCCGTCGGCCGGATCGGCTGGCTCCACACCGACCGGCAGCTGCGCCCGGACGGCCCAACCCCGCGGCATCCGCGGTCCGGCGTGGAACGCCCCACCGGCCAGCCGCACCCGCTCGGCGAGTCCGACCAGTCCCGTGCCGCCGCCCAGGTCCGACGCCGCCGGTCCGGCGCCGCCGTCGTCGACGACTTCGACGACGAGCGGTTCGCCCCACGCGAGCGACACGTCGATCCGTATCGGCGCGATCGTGTGCCGCACCGCGTTGGTGATCGCCTCGCGCACCACGTTGTGGAGCGCCAGCGCCACCGGCGCCGACAGCTCTCGCCGGTCACCGGACTCGGTGAGGACCACGTCGCATGAGGGGCTGCGTACAGCCGTGACCAGCTCGTCCAGGGCCTCCGGTGTCGGCAGGGGAGCGAGTGGCGCCCGACCGTCCACTGCCACGATGGTGCGCATGCCGCGCAGCGCGTCACGGCCGGTGCGCGCCACGACCTCGAGCGCCCGCGCACTGTCGGCGGGGCGCGTCGGCATCATGAGGCGCGCGGCCTCGGACTGCGCGATCATCACTGTCATCGCGTGCGCGACGACGTTGTGCAGCTCCCCGCTGATCCGCATGCGCTCGTCGGCGAGCGCCCGCTCCACGCGCGCGCGAGTCTGCTCCTCGAGGCGCGCGGCGCGCACCCTCAGCAGGAGCCCGATCGCCCACGCGGCGGTGACGGCGGCGGCGAGACCGAGGAAGACGCCGAACCGGAGCAGGGCCGTATCGGTGTCGCTGTCGCCCGCTTCCAACGCCGGCTCGAGCACGGCGATCGCACCGGCGCCGATGATCCCCGTAGCCAGCGCCGGGACCGATAAGCGCGCCGGCCGATGCACCGCGACCTGGCCGAGACACAGGAGGTATGCGACCGAGGACGGGTAGAGCGGGCCGGCCGCATCGCGAGCGGCCGGAGCGAGCACGAGGACGAGCATCACCGTGCTCGCGGCCACGAACGCACCGACGGGGAAACGCACCGCGACCAGCGAGGCCGCGTGCAGCGCCACGAAGCACGACCACAGCAGCCCCACCGTCATCGGGTCCAACGGTGGCGGCGCGGTCGCCGCCGCGGCGAGGCTGACCGGCAGCAGCACGATGAGGGCGACGATCGCTGCGATCAGGCCCGCGTCGGCGGAGCGGTGCGGGACGCGGTCCGTGGCCGGCGGCATCCACCCATGCTGGCACGCGACGGCGAAGTCGGCCTCACCCCCGCGGGTGAACTCGGGCGCGCGGAGATCAGAGGGCCAGGCACGCCGCTGGCCGCGCGGTCCGGCTCGGGATGCCCGGCCGGGCGGTCCGCCGGCCGGGATCAGACGTGACCGGCGCCGACCTTCGAACCGGCGATCGGCTTGGCCGCGCCCGACGCGAGGCCCGACATGACGATGAGGCCGACGATGATCCAGAGGGTCGGGAGGATGCCGATCTCGTGACTGATCCAGCCGAGGATCGGCGGGCCGCAGAGGAACGCCAGGTAGCCGATCGTGGCGGCGGCAGAGACGGATGCCGCGGCCTTGGCCGGGTCGTCGGCCGCTGCCGACATGCCGAGCGGGAAGCCCAGGGAGGCACCCGCACCCCAGAGCGCGACGCCGATGAAGGCGATCGGGAGCGACGGCGCGAGGATGAACATCACGAGGCCGATCACGGCCATGACGGCGAGGATCCGCAGCGTCCACACCCGGCCGATGCGGTCGACGAGAGGCCCGCCGAGGATGCGGAAGACGGTCATCGCCACCGAGAAGACGGTGAGCGCGACGGCGCCGACGGCCTCGGTCTGGCCGTGTCCGTCCACCACCGCGATCGCGAGCCAGTCGTTGGCGCTGCCCTCGGCGAACGCCATGCCGAGCATGATCGCGCCGATCGCGTAGGTGCGGGGGTCGCGCCAGACGGAGAGCACCTCGGCGAATCGCTCCCGGCGGGTCGTCGTGGTCGCCGGATCGTCGTGGACGATCTCGCGCGACGGCACCGCCCGCAGCGACAGCAGCCCGGCGGCGAGCACCAGCACCCCGATGCCCCAGAGGTGCCACCCGACGCCGATGTTCCACGCGGCCATCGCCACGCCGATCCCCGCGCCCACCACGGTGCCGATGCTGAAGAACGCATGGAAGAGCGGCATGAGCGTGCGCTCGAAGGCCTGCTCGACGGCCGCCGCCTCGACGTTCATCATGACGTCGGTGGCGCTCATGCCGATGCCCATGAGGCCCAGTCCCACGGCCGTGATCGCATACGACTGGAAGACCTGCACGCCCAGGCCGACGACGATCACGCCGAGCGAGAAGGCGATGATCGTCGCGATCATGCCGCGCCGGGCCCCCCACCGCACGACGATGACGTTCGCGAGCGACAGCCCGACGATGGACGCGGCGCCCGAGACGAACAGCAGCACGCCGATCTCCAGATCGGTGATGCCGAGGTCGTTCTTCACTGCGGGCAGCCGCGATGCCCACGACGCGAAGCCCAGGCCGGTCACGAAGAAGATCGTGAAGATCGCGGTGCGCCAGCCGACCAGTTGCGTCCGGGTGAGCACGGTGTCCATCCGGACACTTTACCGAATCGATTCGACCACGCTTCGCACGGGTAGCTCGGCGTGGCTCGCGACGGGCTACGATCATCACGACATGAGCCGTCAGGACTCCGGCACCCGCCGTGCCACGATCTCGGACGTCGCCCGTGAGGCAGGCGTCTCACCGTCGACCGCTTCCGTGGTGTTCAGCGGCAAGACGCCCGTGTCGGATGCGACCCGGCGCCGCGTGCTCGACGCGGCAGCCGGCCTCGGCTACACCGGTCCGGATCCCCGAGCCGCGTCACTGCGTCGCGGGCGCTCGGGCATCGTCGGCGTGGTCTTCGAGGAGCATCTGCGCACGGCGTTCCTCGACCCCGTGAAGACGCTGATGATGGACGGCCTCGCCGACGCCGTCACGCCGATCGGCGCCGGGCTCCTCCTGCTCCGCGACCACGAGCCGACCGGTGTCGGGCCCTCGCTCACGACTGCGCCCCTCGACGCGGCCGTGCTCATCGGCTGCAGCGGGCTGCTGCGCGAGTCACTCGAGATGGTCAAGGCGCGCGGCATCCCGGTCGTCGTCATCGAGGGCGATGCCGGCGAAGGTGTTCCTCGCATCGGCCTCGACAACCGCGAGGCGCAGCGCCAGGCGGCCAGTCACCTGCGGGCCCTCGGGCACCGCGAGGTCGCCGTCGTCGCGCTGCCGGTGCGTGCGGGGTGGGAGCGCGGCTGGATCGACGACGGCGCGGCGATCGCGGTGGACGTCACGCGCGAGCGGCTCGCCGGTGCTCTGGACGTCTTCCCGGATGCCTCGACCTACGCGGCCGCCGGCAGCTTCATCGACGAGGGGCACGCGGCCGGCCGCGAGATCTTCGCCGACCCGGAGCGTCGGCCCACCGCCGTCATCGCGCAGAGCGATCTGCTCGCCGCCGGCGTGATCCGCGCGGCCGAGGAGGCGGGCCTGCGGGTGCCCGAGGATGTGAGCGTCACCGGCTTCGACGGCATCGTCGTCGACGGCCTCGCCCCTTACGAGCTCACGACCCTCGTGCAGCCGGCGACCGACAAGGGCCGCGCCGCGGGGGAGGCGGTCGCCGCGATGCTCGAGGGCGCCCCAGCTGCCTCGATCCGCTTCACCTGCACGTTCCGCGAGGGCAACACCACGGGTCCGGTCGCTCCCGGGCGCTGACCCGCCGTAAGGGAGCCGCGACGCCCCGATCGGTCGTTGAGCGAGCGAGGGACGAGCGAGACGAAACGCCCTTCACCCGGCGCAGCAGCGAGGCGGGGCGCGATCGGCGTGGCTGGAGGCCTAGGAGCGCTGAGGGCCGAGCCGCAGCGTCGACGACCCGAAGTCGGCGATCGTGTAGCGGCCGCAGGAGATGAGTTCGGCATCCTGGATCGAGGCGCCGCCGGGCAGCTCGAAGGGCGGGGACTGCGCGTCGGTCACCAGGAACGACACCTCCCCGACGGCGAAGTCGTCGCGGTTCACGAGCCAGGCGTAGCCGCGTAGCCGGTGGTCGACCTGCACCAGCGCACGCGGGTCGGCGAGGTGGGTCTTGGGGAGGCGGATCGTCCAGAACTGGCCGGCGCCCGTGCGCCCCGACTGCTCGGTCCAGTCCACGACGCACGCCAGGTCGGTGTCGGGTGCGTGCGCGGCGGCGGAGATGCGTGGCACTCCGATGCCGACGGCGGCCACGAGTGCGACCGCCGCGGCGCCGGCAGCCAGCACAGCTCCCCATCCGCCCGCACGACGGGCTCGGGTCGGCTCCGGTGTCGTCGACGACGCGACAGCATCCGGTGCGGGGCGCCACAGGAGCTCCGGCAGCACGACGAGCCCGAGGAGCGGCGCGAACACCACGGGCTGCAGATAGCGCGCCGCGTGGGTGCCGAGCGCGATGGCCCCCACCACGACGAGCAGCGGCACGACCCAGCCGCACGCCGCCACGAAGGCGGCGCCCACCGCACGCCGCTCGCCGTCGGTGGGTCGAGCGGAGCCTCCGGCGGCATCGGCTCCATCGCGCCGTCGCGCGAGCAGGATGGTTGCGGCGACGCTCCAGCTCCACAGCACCACGACGGCGACGACGGATGCCGCCCCCCACGTCGCGCTCCACCGTTCCGCGAGCAGCGCCCCGTAGTACTGGAGTGACGCGAGCCACTGCGCCGGATCGATGTAGCCGGCGCCGGTGTTCGCGATGAGCTGCGTCTGTCCGAGCACGAGGTCCAGCGGCATCCGTCCGACGTACCCGACGAGGGAGCCGGCGATGAGGGCACCGGCCAGCCACAGCGCCACACGCTCCCGCACGGCGACGACGCCGAGCACGAGCGCCACCGGCACCGTCACCCACGCCGCGAACAGCGGGTTGGTGAGCACGGATGCCGCAGCCACCGCCGCGATGCCCCCCACCGCTGCCCACGGCACTCGCCTCGACGTTCGGGGGTCGCGCGGCGTGGCTTCGGCCGCGGGGTTGCCGCGTGTCGTGACACCCGAAGCGGGGTCGGCGGCGGTGTGCGAGGTTCGGGGGTCGCGCTGCGTGGCTTCGGCCGTGGCGCTACCGCGTGTCGTGACACCCGAAGCCCGCGGTGCGCACGCGGACGTGCCGCGGTCGAGGGCGCGCCGGACGAGGCCGATCGCCAGCACCGCACCGATCACGGTCGCGCTGTAGTACGTCGTGGTCGTGAGGAGAGAGGCGAGCTCGAGCGCATCGCGCGACGGCGACGACTCCGACGCGGCGAAGAGGGCGAAGCCGCCGAGCCCGGTGAGGGCGCCGGCGATCGGCGCGCGTGCTCGGGCGACCGAGCCGGCCGCGACGCGCAGCGCGCCGTAGAGCGCCACCACGTTGACGACGCCGGCGAGGGCGAGCGTGCCGTTCGTGCCGAGCCCGAGCAGCGACAGCAGCCGGAGCATCGCGATCTCGGGTAGGAACAGCACCGACGACATGGCCCAGTCCTGCGGCTGCACGGCGGCGAGCGAGTGGATCACCAGCGTGGTGACGAGCGAGTCGGCGTCGCGGAACAGCAGTTCCGAGCGAGCGGATGCCGCCACCACAGCCACCACCGCGATGGCGACCGCGACCGCCACCGCGACGCCGAGCAGCTCGCGCGCCCAGCCAGGCAGCCCGCGCACTTCCCGCGCATCGGGCACGGTGTTGTCGGCCACCGCCTCACTCTGCCACGCGGGTCGACCGCAGACCGAGCGGCGCGGCATCCCTCCCCGTCCTCAACTGAGGAATGGAGCCGAGGTGAGGAGCAACGCGCCGGACGACCCCCCTCATCTCGGCCCATCTCCTCAAACGAGGACGGCATCCCTCCCCGTCCTCGACTGAGGAATGGAGCCGAGGTGAGGAGCAACGCGCCGGACGACGGCCCTCATCTCGGCGAATCTCCTCAAACGAGGATGCAGCGGCACGCCGACGTGCCGCACGCGCGACGGATGTATGCCGCGGCGGTCAAGCCCCGGAATGCGCCGGGTAGGATGGTTCCGACACCCCGATCGCCTGGGCTTTGTGCTGTCCACCTTCGACAGACGCAGGCCGACGACCACGAGGAGGCCTGAATGCTCCTCATGCTCGGCGCGTTCGCGGTCGTCCCGATCCTGCTGCCCTGGCTCGTGGCCCGCATCGGCGCTCGAGCGTTCTACGTCGCCGCGGTCCTTCCGATCGCAGGCTTCGTGCATGCAGCCGTACTCACGCCGCGCATCGTCGCGGGGGACATTCCGTTCGAGACATACGCCTGGATCCCGCCGCTCGGCATCGACCTGTCGATGCGCATGGACACGCTCTCGTGGCTCATGACGCTGGTGGTCACCGGCGTCGGGGCGCTCGTGATGATCTACTGCCGCTGGTACTTCCGCGGCAAGACCGAGAACCTCGGCCAGTTCGCCGCGGTGCTCCTCGCCTTCGCCGGCGCGATGTACGGGCTCGTCCTCACCGACGACCTCGTCGTGCTCGTGATGTTCTGGGAGGTCACCAGCGTGCTGTCGTACCTGCTCATCGGGTACTACAACAAGCGCGCGGCGAGCCGTCGTGCGGCGCTGCAGGCGCTCCTCGTCACCACGCTCGGCGGACTCGTCATGCTGATCGGCGTGGTGCTGCTCGTGGTCGATGCGGGCACATCGAGCATCTCGACGATCCTGGCCGAGGCGCCCACCGGTCCGGTCGTCGACGCCGCTCTCGTGCTGATCCTCGTCGGCGCCTTGAGTAAGTCGGCGATCTTCCCGTTCCATTTCTGGCTGCCCGGCGCCATGGCCGCGCCGACACCGGTGAGCGCCTACCTGCACGCGGCCGCCATGGTGAAGGCGGGCATCTACCTCATCGCCCGCCTCGCCCCGGTCTTCGCGATCGCCCCCACCTGGCGACCGATCGTGGTGGGGCTCGGCGTCTTCACGATGCTGCTCGGCGGCTTCCAGGCACTCCGCGAGACCGACCTCAAGCGCGTGCTCGCGTTCGGCACGGTGAGTCAGCTCGGCATGCTGACCGTGGTGCTCGGGTACGGGACCAGGGATGCCGCCCTCGCAGGTCTGGCGCTCCTGCTCAGTCATGCGCTCTTCAAGTCGGCGCTGTTCCTCGTGGTCGGCGTCATCGACCGCCAGCTCTCCACCCGCGACCTGACCGAGCTGTCGGGTGTCGGACGCCAGGCGCCGGTGCTCACCACGTTCTCGATCATCGCCGTCGCCTCGATGGTCGGCATCATCCCGACCATCGGGTTCGTCGCCAAGGAGGGTGCGCTTGCGGCGCTCCTGCACGAGGCGCTCGGCGGCGCGGTGTGGGGCATCGTGGCTCTCGTCGGCATCGCGCTGGGCTCGGTGCTCACCGCGGGGTACGGCATCCGTTTCGTGTGGGGCGCGTTCGCGAACAAGCGCAAGCCGGACGGCGACCGTATGCCCGATACGGAATGGCCCGACCCGCCCATCGGGTTCCTCGTGGCGCCGATCGTGCTGGCCGGCCTCACTGCAGTCGCCGGTGTCGCGGCCCCGTGGCTCGACAAGGTCTTCACCCCGTACGCCGATCAGGCCCCCGCCGCGACCGCCGGCGTGACCGCTCCCGAGCACCCCGCGCATCTGCTCGTCTGGCACGGCTTCGAGGCGGCGCTGTGGATCTCGCTGGCCTCCATCGCGCTGGGGGTGCTCGTCTTCTGGGCGACCCGCGGCTGGCGTCCCGTCAAGCGGCTGCTGCCCTTCACCGCCGCCGAGGCCTACAACGGCGCGCTCCGCGGGATCGCGCGCCTCTCGGTCCTGACGACCAGCCTCACCCAGCGTGGTTCGCTGCCCGTGTACGTCGGCACGATCTTCGTCGTCTTCGTCGCGGCCGAGGGCACGGCGCTGATCGCGAGCAACGAGTGGCGCGCACAGCTCGACGCCTTCCATACGCCGACGCAGCTGTTCGTCGCACCGCTCATGATCGCCGCCGGACTCATCGCGATCCGGGCCCGCAAGCGCTACACCGGCGTCGTGCTCGTCTCGGTCACGGGGCTCGGCATGGTGCTCCTCTTCGCGACGAGCGGCGCGCCCGACCTCGCGCTCACGCAGATCCTCGTCGAGACCGTGACGCTCGTCGCCTTCGCGCTCGTGCTGCGCCGGATCCCCTCGCGGCTGGGCGAGCACAACGCCTCGGTCTGGCCCGTCGCCCGCGCCGTGCTCGGTGCGGCCGTCGGCGTCACCATGGCACTCGTCGCGATCGTCGCCACCGGGGCGCGGGTCGAGAAGCCGATCTCGGAGCGCTTCCCCGAGCTGGCCTACGAGCTCGGGCACGGGAAGAACGTCGTCAACGTCGCGCTCGTCGACCTGCGCGGCTGGGACACGATGGGCGAGCTGTCGGTGCTGATCCTGGCGGCGACAGGTGTGGCATCCCTCGTGTTCGTCACCCACCGGGCCGACACGCTGTCGCGGTTCATCCAGCCGCTGCCCTCGGGCGCGACGCGGGCCCGCCGCCCGCTCGTCGAGACGTCGGACGGCCTCAAGCAGCGGGGCGACGAGCGCGGCAGCGGGCGCATGGCGTGGCTGGTCGGCGGCCAGCGGGTGCGGCCCGAGAACCGCTCGATCATGCTCGAGGTGATCGTGCGGATCCTGTTCCACACGATCATCATCGTGTCGCTGTACCTGCTCTTCGCCGGCCACAACCTGCCGGGCGGCGGCTTCGCGGGCGGCCTCGTGGCGGGCATGGCTCTCGTCATGCGGTACGTCGCGGGCGGCCGCTACGAGCTCGGCGCCGCGGCGCCCACCGACGCCGGACGCCTGCTCGGCGCCGGCATGACCATCGCGGTCGCCTGCGCGGTGGTGCCGGTGTTCTTCGGGCTGCCGCCGCTGTCGAGCGTCTTCTTCGAGACCACGCTGCCGGTATTGGGCCATGTCGAGTTCGTGACCTCGACCATCTTCGACGTCGGCGTCTACCTCGTCGTGATCGGTCTGGTGCTCGACGTGCTGCGCAGCCTCGGCGCGGAGGTCGACCGTCAGGCGCAGGAAGCCCGCGAGCAGCAGGGGGTGAGCGTCTCGTGAACGTCTCGCTCATCCTCATCATCGTGATGGCCGTGCTGTTCGCATGCGGCGTGTACGCGATGCTCGAACGCAGTCTCACCCGCGTGCTCATCGGTTTCCTGCTGCTCGGCAACGCGGCGAACCTGCTGCTGCTCATCGTGATGGGGGAGCCGGGTGTCGCGCCGTTCTTCGGCGCGGCATCCGTCGAAGAGATGTCGGACCCGCTGCCGCAGGCCCTCACGCTCACCGCCATCGTCATCACGTTCGCCGTCTCGGCGTTCCTGCTCGCCCTCATCTACCGCTCGTGGCAGCTCGGCCAGGCCGACACGGTGGTCGACGACGTCGCCGACCTCGAGGTGCGCGAGCGCGGCCCCGAGGACGAGGACACGATGGATGAGGAGACCGAGATCGAGCACACGGACGACGACGCCACGACCGACTTCGTGGGCACCGACACCGCTCCGATCATCATCCTCGGCACACGCCACTTCGCCGGGCTCCGCGACGACGCCCCGGTCGACCGCCCCGAGCAGGGCCCTCGCGGTGGCACCGACGAGCGCGAGCGGGGTGATGACGCATGACGCAGATCGCCCCCGCCCTCGTTCCGCTGCTCGTGACGCTGCCGCTGCTCGGCGCCGCCATCGCCCTCATCGCCGGACGCCACCGCAAGACGCAGGTCGCCGTCTCGGTGGTGACCCTCACCGCGGTGCTCGTGATCGCGGCGGTCCTGCTGTACGTCGTCGACGCGGGCGACGAGCCGATCGCGGTCTCGGTCGGCGGCTGGCCCATCCCCTTCGGGATCGTGCTCTACGTCGACCGCCTCTCGGCGCTGCTCGTCGTCGTGTCCAGCATCGTGCTCCTCGCCGTCCTCCTCTTCTCGGTGGGCCAGGGCGCGGCGGACGGCGACGACGACACCCCGGTCTCGATCTTCCACCCGTCATACCTGATCCTGGGTGCGGGCATCTTCAACGCGTTCATCGCGGGCGACCTCTTCAACCTCTACGTCGGGTTCGAGATCCTGCTGGTCGCCTCCTATGTGCTGATCACCCTCGGCTCGACCGAGTCCCGCATCCGCACCGGCGTCGTGTACATCGTGGTGTCGCTGGTGTCGTCGATCCTGTTCCTCGCGGCGATCGCGATGATCTACGGGGCGCTGGGCACCGTGAACATGGTGCAGATCTCCGAGCGGATGGGCGAGCTGCCACAGGAGACGCAGCTGATCCTGCACCTCATGCTGCTGCTGGCTTTCAGCATCAAGGCGGCGGTATTCCCGCTCTCGTTCTGGCTTCCCGACTCGTACCCGACCGCCCCGGCGCCGGTGACCGCCGTGTTCGCGGGCCTGCTGACGAAGGTCGGGGTCTACGCGATCATCCGCACCGAGACCGAGCTGTTCCTGTACAACGACGTGAACCAGCTGCTCATGTGGGTGGCGCTCGCGACCATGATCGTCGGCGTGCTCGGAGCCGTCGCGCAGGCGGAGCTGAAGCGGATCCTCTCGTTCACCCTGGTCAGCCACATCGGCTACATGATCTTCGGGCTCGCGGTCGCGACCCCGGCGGCTATCGGGGCGACGATCTACTACATGATCCACCACATCGTGGTGCAGACGACCCTGTTCCTCGCCGTCGGACTCGTCGAGCGCCGCGCCGGCTCGACGTCGATCCTCCGCGTGAAGGGGCTGATGAAGGCGGCGCCGGTAATCGCCGTGCTCTACTTCATCCCCGCCGTGAACCTGGGCGGGCTGCCGCCGTTCTCCGGCTTCATCGGCAAGTTCGCGCTCTTCGATGCCGCCGCTCAGGTCGGCACGCCGATCATGATCGTGCTGATGGTGGGCGGCATCGTCACGAGCCTGCTGACGCTCTACGCCCTCATGCGCGCGTGGAACCTGTCGTTCTGGCGCGAAGAGGACGACTCGGCCGAGACCGAGGCCCGCATCTCGTACCTCGGCTCGGCGCCGGCGGCCGGCGTCGAGACCGAGCGCCGCGTCATCCCGAAGATCATGACCGCGGCGACGACCGGCATGGTCGCGATCACGGTCGCGCTCACGGTCTTCGCCGGACCGCTCTACGACGTGTGCACGCGCATCGGCGAGTCGCTGCTGCAGCCGGTGTCGCTCACGCAGCTGCAGGACGACCTGCAGGGTACGGAGAAGACGCCGTGAGCCCCGACCTGCCCCGGAACCGCCTGCACCGCGCGACACTGACCGTATGGCGGCAGCTGCCGTTCTTCGTCTGGCTCATCGCGCTCTGGATGCTGCTGTGGGGGCAGTTCACGTGGCTCGCCTTCCTCACCGGACTGATCGCGGCGGTCATCGTGACGCGCATCTTCCGCCTGCCGCCCGTCGAGCTCTCGGGTCGTGTGAACCTCTGGTGGGGTTTCGTCTTCGTGCTCGAGTTCCTCGTGGCGGTGGTGCGCGGCTCGCTCACGGTGGCGTGGCAGGTGCTCGACTTCCGCCGGCAGCCCGGCGCCGCGATCATCGCCGTGCAGCTGCGTACCGACGACGACCTGATCATGACGCACACCGCCGTGACGGCATCCCTCATCCCCGGCTCGCTGATCGTCGAGACCGATCGGGACCGCCGCATCGTGTACCTGCACGTGGTCGGCGTGCGCGACGACGCCGACGTCGAGAAGCAGCGTGCGAGCGTTCACTCCTGGGAGGCGCGCATCGTCCGTGCGGTGGGTTCGCGGGCGCAGCTGCGGGCCATTCGGGCGGATGCCGCAGCCCGGGGCCCTTCGACAAGCTCAGGGCCCCTGAAGAGCGGGGGGAGTGGGCGATGAACGTGCTGATGCTGGCGATCTACGTCGTCTTCGGCGTGGCGGCGCTCCTGACGCTGTGGCGGATCGTGATCGGGCCGTCGATCCTCGACCGGGCCGTGGCATCCGATGTGCTCCTCACCGAGGTGATGTGCGTGCTCGGGGCCGAGATGGCCATCAACCAGCACACGCGGACGCTCCCGGTGCTGCTGATCATCGCCGCCGTCGGCGTGTTCGGGTCGATCTCGATCGCGCGGTTCGTGGCGAGAAGGGATCAGGGACAGTGATGGATGCCGCGACCGCCCTCGACGCCGGGCTGAACGTCGCGTCGCTGATCCTCATCCTCATCGGCGCCGTGCTGTGCCTCACCGCCGCCATCGGACTGCTGCGGTTCCGCGACGTGCCGACCCGCCTGCACGCCGCGACCAAGCCCCAGGTGCTGGGGCTGATCCTCATCTGTCTCGCGGTCGCGCTGTCGCTGCGATCGTGGCCGGTGGTGGCGTTCCTCGTGCCGATCGTGCTCATCCAGCTCGCGACGGCGCCGCTCTCGGCGCACATGGTCGGGCGTCAGGCGTACCGCAACGGCACGATGGACCACACGGCGCTTCACGTCGACGAGCTCGCGGATTCCAAGCAGACTCCGCCCGCCGCCGGCGGCTGAGGCGGGAGCTGAGGCCAGGGACCCGAGGCGCTGTCAGCTCGGGGTGGTCCGGGGGCGGCGAGCCCAGGTGGGCGCCTTCTCGGGCCGGGGGCCGACGCCGATGATGAACGCGGGGATGACGGTCAGTCCGGGCAGGCGACGGAGGAGGCGGATCAGCCGGCGCGGCGGCGTGACACCCCCACCGCTGAGCGCGGGCATGATGAGCCGGGCGTGGATGAAGCGCTGCAGCGCCTGAATCAGGACCGTGGGCGGCGTCCGCCGGCGCTGCACCCGCGCGAGCACGCGCTCGCCGTCGCGAGCCGACACGCGGAACGTGCCGCGACGCAGCGGGTTCGCGAGGATGCGGGCCGTGGCGACGGCATCCTGCACGGCGAGGTTGATGCCGACGCCGCCGACGGGCGACATCGCGTGTGCGGCGTCGCCGATGCAGAGCACACCGGGCGCGTGCCAGCGGCGCAGGCGATCGAGGCGTACGTCGAGGTGCTTGACGTCGTCCATGGATGCGATGCCGCCGACGTCTCCGGCGAGTTCGGGGAGGAGCTGCGCGGTGTCGGCCCGGAATACGTCGACTCCTCGGCGACGGACGGCGGCGTCGGTGCCCTTGTGCCCCAGGGCCGCGACCTGCACGTAGCCCTTGCGGGGGATCGCGATGGCGACGCGACCCTTGCCGATGCGAGGCAGCAGGGACTCGCCGAGCGGCTTCGCGGTGTTCACGCGGTACCACCAGACATCGAAGCCGACCCGGAGCTGCCGCGCCGGCAGGCCGACGGACCGACGGACGACCGACCAGCGGCCGTCGCACGCGACCGTGAGGTCGGCGAGGAGCCGGCCGTCACCCTCCGGTGACGAGTACTCCACGCCGACCACACGATCGCCGTTGCGGATGACACCGGTCACCTCGTGTTCGGTGCGCAGGGTGAACGACGGCTCGGCGGCGGCGGCATCCGCGATGAGGTCGAGCAGGTCCCATTGCGGCACCATCGCGATATACGGATGCCGCACCCGCAGGCGCGAGAAGTCGGCCATCTGCATGTCTTGCCCCGCGGGCCCGGGAAGGACGACCCGGCTGATCCGCGAATGGGGCAGCGCGTCGAACCGGTCGAACAGACCGAGGTCGTCGAGCAGGCCGAGCGTGGTCGGATGGACCGTGTCGCCGCGGAAGTCGCGGAGGAAGTCGGCGTGCTTCTCCAGCACCGTGACCCTCACTCCCGCCCGGGCGAGCAGGAGGCCGAGCACGAGGCCGGCGGGGCCACCTCCCACGATGGCGCACGTCGTCCGCGTCGACCCGTCTGCATCGGGATCGGCGGTCATGTCGGCATCCGTCTCAGCACCGGTCGGGTCTCCACCTTCGACGCCTCCTCGAGTCCGCGTGCTCCGCCGAGCACCATCCGCACCCAGGGTACGACCGCCGCGTCCCCGAACGGCTAGCCGCGTTCGACCGGCAGCCAGAGCTCCGTGGTCGCCGTGCTGAAGTCGTCGGCGCGCTCGAGGATGGCCACGATCGAGGGCCCCGGTCGCAGCCGCCACGGGTTGGACGGGAACCAGTCGGCGGCGGTCGCGGCCCAGGTGGACTGCAGGGCCGCCGGGTACGGGCCGGAGGTGCGGAAGACCGCCCAGCTTCCGGCCGGCACCTCTATCACGTCGAGATCGTCGGGCACGGTGGTCCCCTCGCTGACGGCGACGCCGTGCAGATAGGTCAGGTGGCTGCCCTCGGTGTAGTCCGGGTCGACGTCGGCGCTCACCTGCAGCAGACCGGCCGGCTCGGCGTTGCCCAGCGTCTTGAGGCGGAGATGCTCCTCGGCGGGAATCGAGGCTATGTGCGCCTGGATGTGCGGGTTGACGCCCTCGTGGATGAGCGGCACGCGGGCGGCGTGGCCGACGAGCCGGAGGTCGGGGAGGTCGGCGATACGGGTGTCCATAGGTGTGTTCCCTTCTACGGTCAGGCGGAACCTGAGCTGCGGTTGCGTACGAAGGGGACCGCCGTCCCGGCGCACGTCGCCGGGGCCGACGCCGTGCACCGCCCGGAAGGCTCGACCGAATGCCTCGGTGGAGCTGTAGCCGTAGCGGACCGCGATTCCGAGCAGGTCATCGCCGCCGACGACATCGGCCGCCGCGACGGACATGCGCCGTCGCCGGATGTACTCCGACAGGGGCATCCCGGCCAGCGACGAGAACATCCGACGGACGTGGTACTCGGTCGTGCCGAGCCTCGCCGCCAGGCCGGCGATGTCGATGTCGTCGGCGAGGTGGTCCTCGACGTCCTCGACGATGCGGTTGAGAATCGCGATCACGGTTCCTCCTTCGACATCCAGCCTGGCCGTCGGTGGCAATCCGCACCCTACTATCGCGGTCCGATTCGATCGGCGGCGCACCTCGCGATCGATCCACCCGCGCTCGCCGCGGGCTCAGGCGTTTCGTCTCGCTCGCTAGCGCTCGTCCCTCGACGACCGGGACCTGTCCCTCGGTCGTGGGCGTCGTTCGCTCGACGACCGGGACCTTTACCTCGGTCGTTGGCGTCGCTCGCTCGACGACCGGGACCTGTCCCTCGGTCGTGGGCGTCGCTCGCTCGACGACGGGGACCTTTACCTCGGTCGTGGGCGTCGTTCGCTCGACGACGGGGACCTTTACCTCGGTCGTTGAGCGAGCGAGGAACGAGCGAGACGAAACGTCCTGCACCCCTGCGGGGAAGGGCGGCTCGTCGAGGCGCGTCAGGGCATGAGCACCAGGGTGTCGGTGGCGGCGGCGTCGACCGCCTTCGACGAGAACGCCCACGGCGTCAGCTCGGCCTTCTGCCATGACTCGACCTGGTCGGTGTAGTTCGTGTGGAAGGCGTGGCCGCTCTGGCCGGTGAGCTGGTTCCAGCGCGAGTCGTCGAAGTCCGAGAGGTCGACGATCATGCGCATCGACGGCACGGTGACGGTCTCGAAGCCCTGCCCGAGGTCCCAGCCGGTCGCGTTGACCACTGACGAGCCGCCGCCGACCGGGAAGGGTCCGCGGTTGAAGAGCCATTCGATCGGCGCGATGCCCGACTCGCCGAAGCTCTCGTTGGTCAGGGGCAGCGCGTGCAGCGAGCCCCAGTTCCATCGCGAGTGGTTGTCTCCCTGCTCGTCGACGAGCCGCTCGTACGCGTCGATCGCCGAGCGCTTGAGCATGTCGGCCATGCCCGATACACCCAGTTCCTCGTTGGTCCACCACGGCGATGCGTCGTCCTCGAGCAGCGCGTCCACGACGAGGAACAGCCGGCCCTGGCCGCTCAGCGGCGCCGGGTTCTCGCGTCCGTCGACGAAGATGTTCTCGACCAGGGTGTCCCACAGCACGTTCGCGTAGGCGGCGGCTGCCGAGTCGGCGTTGTTCTGGGCATCCCATTCCTGCAGCAGGTCGAGTGCGGCATCCGTCTCGTCGTCGCCGGTCGTGATCTCGGAGTAGGCCGCCGTCAGACGCATGCCGATGAAGGAATAGTTGTCGGCCTGGATGGCGTTCAGGTCGTCGGCCGTGACCGGCCCCTTCGCGATCGCACGCTGGATCAGCTCGTCGATGCGTGCGGCGCGCCAGCCGTAGTCCCAGTCGGTCGTGAGGCCGTACCGGTAGTCGGCGGCGACGATCGCGTTGTTGGCCGTGACGATGTAGCCCTCGGTGGGGTTGTAAGACACCGGGAGCTCTTCGAACGGGATGAAGCCCTGCCACGCGTACGTCGAGTCCCAGCCGGGCTGCGGCATCGAGCCGTCGCCGGCACCGCGGATCGGCAGCTTTCCGGGCGTCTGGTACCCGATGTTGCCGTCCACGTCGGCGTAGATGAGGTTCTGCGCGGGCACGTCGAACAGGGCGGCAGCGCCGCGGAAGTCGTCGAAGTCCTGCGCGGTGTTGAGCGCGAAGATGGCGGATGCCGTCGTCCCGGGCTCCAGGGCGGTCCAGCGCAGGCTCACCGCATAGTCGCCCGCCGGTGCATCGGTCGGAGCGACGACCGTGCCCCCGGTGCCGATGTAGGGGTTCTCGGCGATGGCGGTGAAGTCGTCGGTGAGGCCTGAGACGATCGGGCCGTTCGCCGTGGAGCGCACCTCGAGCTCGACATCCTCGCCACCGGCGACCTTGAACGTCTCGGTGTGCGTCTCGAGCGGCACGAGCGCGCCGTCGTACCAGTACGAGTCGCCGTCGACCTTCTCGAGGTAGAGGTCGGTGACGTCGGTGGTCAGGTTCGTGAAGCCCCAGGCGATGCGCGCGTTGTGGCCGATGACGACGCCCGGCAGGCCCGAGAAGCCGAAGCCGGCGACGTCGAAGGGGCATTCCTCGGTGACCGTCGAGCACTTCAGCTGGATCTGGTGCCAGACGCTCGGGAGCGAGGCGCCGAGGTGCGGGTCGTTCGCGAGGAGCGGCATCCCGGTCTCGGTCACGCTGCCCGACACGACCCACGAGTTCGAGCCGATGCCCTCGCCGGCGTCGCCGACCAGCTCGCTCACCGCGTCGATGACGGTGTCGGCCCGGGTCCACTCGATGGCGGCGGTGGGGGCATCCGTGTCGCCCGAAGCGTCGCCTGCCGTGTCGCCCTCGGGCTCGCCCTCCGTGCCCTCAGCGCCCTCGCCCTCCGCGGGGAGGTCGGGGGCCGTCCCGACGGCGGGCACGGTCGAGATCTTGGGTACGATGACGGGGTTCCGGTCGAAGGGGTACCCCGGATACAGACCGTCGATCTGCGCCTCGGTGAAGCCCGGGGCGAGGACCGCCCGCTCCGTCTCGTTCTCGATGTTGCTGCGGAGGTCCCAGGCCATCGCCTTCAGCCACGCGACCGAGTCGGCGGGGGTCCACGGCTCGATCACGTAGTCCGGGTTCTGCAGACCCAGCACAGCGTACTCGAAGGAAGCGTCGGCGCCCGGGTTCTCGGCGAGGTAGGCGTTCACGCCGTCGGCGTAGGCGTCGTAATAGGCACGCGCGATCGGGTCGAGCGCTTCGACCTCCTGCTCGGCGGTCGCGTGCCAGCCGAGGGTGCGCAGGAACTTGTCGGTCCCGAGCTGCGATTCGCCGAACAGCTCCGACAGACGGCCGCTCGTCACGTGACGGCGGAAGTCCATCTCCCAGAAGCGGTCCTGCGCCTGGACGTATCCCTGCGCGAAGAAGAGGTCGCGCGAAGAGTCCGCGGTGATGGTCGGGATGCCGAGCACATCGCGCTGCACCGTCACCTGTGCATCGAGGCCCGGCACCTTGACCTCGCCGCTGAGCTGCGGGAACGAGCGCTGCGCGGTGAACGCCACGAAGCCGACGGCGATGAGGGCGAGCACGACGATGCCGGCGACGATGCTGAACAGGGTGATGCCGACCGTCCGCCCGACGGATCGACGGGGAGCGGTGTCGTCGACGGCGTAGGGCGATGGCTGGGGCTTCGGCATTGAAGGGCTTTCCGAGCGAGGGTGGGGGAGAGACGCGGTGCCAGGCACCGCGGGATCGGGTCCCTGCGTTCGGGGGGCACAGGCACCGCTCCGCATGCTAACCCCGACTCGCAGGTTGTGCCGAATCGTGTTCGCTTTTCGGCGCGCGGCCGGCCGCTTGTCGCATCGAGGTGATGCCGGCCTCCGCGGCGTGAGAGCCGAGGGTCAGCCGATGACGCTGGGCTGCAGGTCGCGGAGCGTGCGGAAGTGGGTCATGCGGGTCACTCCGATCGCCGCGACGAGCCCCGCGCCGACGAGCCACGCGAGCAGCACGGCCAGGTCGAGCCATACCCGGTCGGCGTTGCCGCCGTACATGACCTGCCGCATCGCGTCGACGACGTAGCCCATCGGCAGCACGTGGTGCAGCGCCGCCAGCGGCGCCGGCAGCGTCTGCCAGGGGAACGTGCCGCCCGCGGTCACGAGCTGGAGCACCATCAGCACGAGTCCGAGGAACTGCCCGACCGAGCCCAGCCAGACGTTGAGGGCGAGCACGATGGCCGCGTACGCCGCGCTGGCGAGCACGAGGATGCCGAGCGTCGCCAGCGGATGCGCGAACGAGAAGCCTAGCGCGAGGGCGAGCACGCCGAAGAGCCCGAGCATCTGCAGCCCGCCCAGGAGAGCCGGGGTCGCCCACCCGGCGAGCGTGATGCGGATCGGGGAGTGGAGCGCCGTGACGGCACGCTTGGAGACCGGCTTGACGATGAGGAAGAGCGCGTAGATGCCGATCCACCCCGCGAGGGCGGCGAAGAACGGCGCGAGGCCGGCACCGTAGTTCTGCGCCTGCGTGAGCGACGTCCGCTCGATCTGGACCGGAGCCGCCAGCGTGTCGGCCTGCGCCTGGCGGACGCCGGCGTCGAACGAGGGCAGCTGGGCGGCGCCGTCGGCGAGTCCGTCGCGCAGGCGGGTCGCGCCGTCTTCGAGCTGAGTCAGGCCGCCGTCGAGTGCTGCGGCGCCGCCCTGTACCTGCGCCGCGCCGTCCGCGGCGGTCGCCGTGCCGGTGGCGAGGGTGGCAGTACCCGTGGCGACGGTCGCGGCGCCCGCCGACACCTGCTGGGCGCCGTCGTCGAGCCGATCGATCTCCGCCACCGCGCCCTGCACCCGCTCATCGACCGCGGTGAGCCGCGTACCCACGGGGTCGAGCTTGGCGAGCACCTCGTCGATCCGCGTCTGGTCGAGCCCGGCCTCGGTGAGGGCCGTCGAGATGTCGTCGCGCACCTGCGGCAGCGCCGATGCCGCGTCGGCGGAGGCGGTGCCGATCCGATCGGCGATCGCGTCGAGCTGCGCGGTCCCCTCTGCCACCTGGGCGGCGCCGTCGGCCACCTGACCGGCACCCGTCGAGAGCTGCGCGGCGCCGTCGCGCAGCTGCGCGATCCCCTCGGCGAGCTGTGACGCGCCGACGGTGAGCTGTGACGCGCCGTCGCCGGCCTGCGCGAGACCGTCGACCAGCTGCGTGGCGCCGGTGGCGGCATCCGTCAACTGGATGCGGATGGTGTCGAGGGCATCGAGCATCGTGAGACCCGCTTCGGCGACGACCTTCTCGGTGATCGTGGTCTGGATGCGCTCGACCGCCTGCGTGCCGATCGTCGAGGCGAGGTAGTTGTTGGCGTCGCTGGTGTGCAAGACGATGTCGGCGGTGCGTGGCTCGCCGGAGGTGATGGACGCGATGGATGCCGTGAAGTCGGCGGGCAGTTCGATCGCGAAGTCGTAGGCGCCCTCGTCGAGGCCCGCGTCCGCCTCGTCGGCCGTCGCGAGGTGCCAGTCGAACGTGCCGTCCTCGATGAGCTCCTGGGCGACCTCGTCGCCGAGGTTGCGGTCTGTGCCGTTGAGCGGGGCGCCGGTGTCGGCGACGACGAGCGCGACCGGCACCTGGTCGAGCTGGCCGTACGGGTCGCGGTTCGCCCAGAGGTACAGGCCGCCGTAGAGGATCGGCACCACCATCAGCGCGATGAGGGCGATGAGCGACATGCGCGTCGAGGTCAGCCGCCGGAGCTCGGCGAGGATCATCTGCGGGACCTTCATGCCGCGACGACCTTCGTGCGAGTAGTGAGGCGGCGCAGTCGCGGACGACCGTTCACCGGGGTTGTCGGGTGCCGGGGCTTTCCTGTCGTTGAGCGAGGGAGCGCCAGCGACCGAGACGAAACGCCCTGAGTGTGCGGGACGGTCCGAGGCGTTTCGTCTCTGCGTTTCGGCTCGCAAGGTCGCTCAACGACCGCGTTCTTCGCTCGCTCAACGACCGGGGGGAGAAACACCGGGGCTGGAGCGACCGGGGAAGCAACGACGGACTGCGAGGCCTGGCCGGCGATCACGAGCACGGCGAGGTCGCGGGCGGCGAAGTCCTCGGCGATCGCCCACCACGCGGCGGGCTCGCCGCCGTGGCGGTCGGGTGAGACGAGCACGAAGCCTTCGACGCCCTTGCGCAGCACGGCGAGCTCGCAGAGCGCGCGCACGCGGTCGGCGGGCTCGACGTTCGAGACGGGGAGGGATGCCGCATCTCCGAGTCCCTGCTCCTCCAGCCAGCGCCGCACGGCGAGAGGGTCCGAGCGGCGGCCCGCGAACATGAGCTCCTCTGCGGCCACGCCGGCGAGCGTGACGTTCGGCTCGGGCTCCGAGATCCCGGGGGCGTCGACCAGGGCGACCCGGCGGCGGAGGGCCGAGGAGTCCGTCCGCCCGTCGACGGCGACGCGTCCGGTGTCGGGCCGCATGCGCCCCGAGGCGATGAGCCCGAGCACCGTGGGCCGCTGCTCGGTCTCGGCAGCGACCAGGGCGGCGCGGCCGGACTCGAAGACGGCGGACGTCAGCGGCAGTGCGTGCTCGCGACGGCCTTTGCCGACCGCGTCGAGTTCGACCTTCACGCGCCCGGAGCCTCGGGGGTCGCCGCGGTGGCGGGGACCAGCACGTCGGGGTGGGCCTCGAGCAGCGCCGCCGCCTCGCGCCAAGAGAGGCCGGCGATGCTGAGCACCGACCGCACCGCGAGGTCGCGGGCGGCGGGGGACGAGGCATCCATCCGGGTGATCACGGTGCGCGCGGTCTCTTCGACGAGCCGCGCGAGCGTCGGGGCGGCGACGTCGGTACGCAGCACCTCGGCCTCCTGGCCCTCGCGGACCATGCGCACCACCGTGCGGCGCAGCGGGGCCAGAGCGGTCGCCGTCTCTTCGAGGTGGGCCTCGTCGAGGGCGATCGCCGCGAGCACCTGGACGTGCGACGCCTCGGTCCAGAGGGCCGCGGCCAGCCGTGCCAGTGCCACGCGCGGGTCTGCGTCGTCGACCGTCGCGGCAATGGCGTTGAACCGCTGCGCACCCTGCGTCACGAGCTCGCGGACCAGTGCGTCGCGGTCGTCGAAGTGCCCGTACAGCGCTCGCCGCGACAGTCCCGCCTGCCGGGCGATCGCGTCGACCGACGCACGCGGGTCGTGGGCGAGAGCGACGAGTGCCGCAGCCAGGATGCCGGCGCGGTTCTCCAGGGCGTCGCGCCGCGGCCGGCGCGCGGCATCGATCCGTGAATCCATGCCTATAGGTTAGATATCTTGCACAGAGCTGTGCAAGTTATCAAACAAACGCACGGCCAAGGTCCAGGTATCGCAGCTTTTCGAGGCCTGGAACCGGCGATGTCCGGACCGCGGACCGGGCGGAAGCGTCGTCGCGTGCGGGAAGGCTGGACCGACCGCATACCGCGGGTTCGGGTGCTCTGCGGTCCAGGTATCGCGGCTTTTCAACGCGCGAAACCGGCGATGTCCGGACCGAGGGGTCCCCGCAACCCCTGTCTGCTGTGGTCGCCGGAGAGAACGGGCCGCTCAGGTGCGCGGTTCAGTCCGTGCCGGAGTCGAACGCGGATGCCTCGTTCGCGGCATCCGTCGCCTCTGCGAGCTCTTCCTGCTCGGCGCTGAAATCCTCGGCGCGCTCGGTGATCTCGCCCGCCTCACCCTGCGTGAGGTGGCCGACGAGCTCGCCGGTCGTGCCGCCGATGATGCCGGCCGCGGCGTAGTGCTCGAGGCGCACGCGCGAGTCGGCGATGTCGAGGTTGCGCATGGTGAGCTGGCCGATGCGGTCGGTGGGGCCGAACGCGGCGTCTCCGACGCGCTCCATCGACAGCTTGTCGGGGTGGTACGACAGGCGCGGGGCGGAGGTGTCGAGGATGGTGTAGTCCTCGCCGCGGCGCAGGCGCAGGGTCACCGTGCCGGTGATCGTCGATCCCACCCACTTCTGGATGGACTCGCGCAGCATGAGCGACTGCGGCTCGAGCCAGCGACCCTCGTACATCAGGCGGCCGAGGCGGCGGCCCTGCTCGTGGTAGGTCGCGAGGGTGTCCTCGTTCAGGATGCCGTTGACCAGGCGCTCGTACGCGGTGAAGAGCAGCGCCATGCCGGGGGCCTCGTAGATGCCGCGCGACTTGGCCTCGATGATGCGGTTCTCGATCTGGTCGCTCATGCCGAGGCCGTGGCGGCCGCCGATGCGGTTCGCCTCGAACACGAGCGCGACCGGATCGGGGTACTCGACGCCGTTCAGCGCGACCGGCCGGCCGGCCTCGAAGGTGACCGTGACGTCCTCGGTCTCGATCTCGACCGACGGGTCCCAGAACCGCACGCCCATGATCGGCTCGACGATCTCGAGCGACACGTTCAGGTGCTCGAGGGTCTTGGCCTCGTGCGTGGCGCCCCAGATGTTCGCGTCGGTCGAATACGCCTTCTCGGCGGAGTCGCGGTAGGGGAACCCGTGCTCGACGAGCCACTCGCTCATCTCCTGGCGGCCGCCGAGCTCGGTCACGAAGTCGGCGTCGAGCCACGGCTTGTAGATGCGCAGGGCGGGGTTGGCCAGCAGGCCGTAGCGGTAGAACCGCTCGATGTCGTTGCCCTTGTAGGTGGAGCCGTCGCCCCAGATGTCGACGCCGTCCTCCTTCATGGCGCGCACGAGCAGGGTGCCGGTGACGGCGCGGCCGATCGGCGTCGTGTTGAAGTAGGTGCGCCCGCCGGAGCGGATGTGGAACGCGCCGCACGCGAGGGCGCCGAAGCCCTCCTCGACGAGCGCGGGCTTGCAGTCGACCAGACGCGCGACCTCTGCGCCGTACTCGAGTGCGCGGCTGGGGATCGCGTCGATGTCGTCTTCGTCGGGCTGACCGAGGTCACCGGTGTAGGTGCAGGGGATCGCCCCCTTGTCGCGCATCCACGCGACCGCGACGGAGGTGTCAAGGCCCCCTGAGAAGGCGATGCCGACGCGCTCGCCGACGGGCAGGGACTGAAGGACCTTCGACATGGTCCCTAAGTCTAGTTTGGGATGCGGCGCAGCCCCGGCTCGGCATTCTCCTGTCACACCGGTACCACCAGCAACACTGGCGGGCCGGCTTCGCGCCTGGCTAGGCTGACCACGAGCAATGTCTCGGGCGCGCATTTTCGCAGCACGACCGGGGATTCGATCAGCGGCACCGGACCGGGGGGTCACGTGTTCTCGAAAGCGCGGTCACGCATCGCAGCTGCCATCGCGGTTCTGGCGGTCGCCACGGCGACGCTGGTGGCACCGGCGGCTGCGGCCGCGCCCATCCTGCCCGATCCGGAGCCCACCGCCATCACGGCGGCGGCGACGCTCGACAAGACCGCCTCGGTGACCGAGGTCGGGCCGGGCGAGACGTTCACCTACACGCTGACTGTCGGCTGCTCGGCCATCACCGACCTCGGCTGTCGTGGCGCCGTGGTCAACGACGTCGTGCCCGCACCGTTCGTCGTGGTCGATGCCGTCGTGGGCGCGGGCGACAACACCGCGGCAGAGCCCGCCATCGACGGCAACTCGGTCACCGTCACGTGGGCGACACCCCTCGGCGACGGCACGGTCGGCATCCTCGACTCCACGACCGGCATCATCGAGATCACCGCGCAGCTGCCGGCGGACGCATCCGCCGACGTCGACGGCGTGCCCGTCGTCAACGATGCCACGATCGAGGGCGTCAACTTCGTGGATCAGGATGCCGAGGTCGAGGTGACTCCGGTCATTCCGCTGGAGCTCGCCACGACGGCCAGCAAGTCGTTCGCCCCCACCGAGGCGATCGCGACGCCCGGAACGCCGGTGTCGGCGGCGCTCGGCGCCACGAACACGTCGAACGCCACCGTGGACTCGCTGTCGATCCAGGATCCCGTCGATCCGGATGCCGTCCCCAACCCCTTCGACTCGCTCGCCTTCGCCGGGTTCGGCACGGTGACGCCGCCGTCCGGTGCCGACCCGGCACTCACCACCTACGAGGTGTACGTCGGCGGCGCGTGGATCCCCGCACCCGGCGGGACCCTGCCCGCCGACATCACGCCCGACGAGGTGAAGGGCACCCGCGTCACCTTCAACGGAGCCATCCCCGAGGGCGCCACCGGGTCTGTCCCCCTGAACCTGACGGTGACGGATGCCGCGGCAGCCGAGCCTGACGGCACCACGGTCGCCAACGGCGTGGTATCAACCGTCGCTGTCGGCGACCAGACCGCGACCGCAACGGCGGGTGCGGACTTCACCCTGCGCCAGAACGCCGTGGCCGTCGGGGCGAGCAAGTCGTTCGATCCCACCCTCGTCGTCGCCGGGGAGTCCACCGCGGTGACCATCGGCGGACGCAACACCTCCGCGATTCCCATCGACACGCTCACGATCACCGAGCCCGAGGCCGGCTCCTTCCCGGCGGCGTACGCGTTCGGCGGGTTCACCGGTCCGGTGGACTGGCCGGCGGGTGCGACCTCCGGCGAAGTCGTCTACACGCTCGAGGGCGGCGGGACCGAGACGGTCGCATTCGCGGACGGCACGACGCCGGCGCTTCCCGCCGGCGTCGATGCCGCCGACGTCGCGTCGTTGCAGCTCGTCTTCACCGGAGAGATCGTCCCGGGCGGCGAGACCTCGGTCCCGTTCACCGTCGACACCGACCCCGACCTGGGAGGGCTTCCGCTCACGGTGACGAATGTCGTCGGTGTCGCCGGAGAGAACGACGGAGCGACAGCCGCCGCCGAGGCGCCCGCCGACCTCTACATCTACGACGAGGTGATCGAGCCCTACATCTCGAAGCAGATCCGCCCGACGCCGATCCTCGCCGTACCCGGCGAGGTCGTGACGGTCACTCTCAACGGCGGGCTCACCGAGCGGCCCTCTCCGCCCGACGACCCCACAGGCACCACCGGACGCGCTCAGCAGGTCGTGATCCAGGATCCCGAGGACCCGGTCGAGGGAGACCCCTGGTGGAATGCGTTCGACCTCACCGCGATCACGCAGACCGCGGTGCCCGGGGACTCCACGCTGACCGTCGAGTACTACGACACGACGACCGGGACGTGGGAGATCCTCGCGGGACCGATCGACGGCCCCACCATCTACTCGGAGCAGGTGCCTGCCGACATCAGCGAGGTCGCCGGCGGAGTGCGGTTCGTCTACGACTACACCGGTGACGCGGGCGGGTTCGCCCCCGGCACGGACTTCTCACCCAACTTCACGTCGTCCCTGCGGGCGGACGGACGCTACGAAGCGGGTCCGCCGTACGACGACGAGACGAACACGCTCATCCCCAACTGCGCGCAGACCTCCGCCTCGAGCGCCAACCCCGCAGTGCCGGACGGCCAGGCGGTCCTTCCGCCCGACGACTGCCCCGTGCTCGAGCTGATCCCGCCGGACCCGGGCAACGCCGACCTCATCGACAAGTCGTTCGGCACCTCGAGCTCGGGCGGCATCAAGTCGGTCATCGCTCGTTCGGGCGACACGATCCCGTCGACGCTGACCTGGTCGACCGGCGGCTACTCGAACCTCGAGCATGTCGACATCATGGATTCAGCCGATCCGCCGCGCACGCTCGTGGTCGACAGTGTGTACGACGCATTCGACCTCGTCCGCGTCCAGCCGATCACTCCCGCCACCGATCCGCTCATCGCATACGACGCCGTGCGCAGCGTCGAGTTGTGGACCGGGACGACATGGGTGGATGCCGCGAACGACCCCTGCCCCAGCGCCTGCGTCGGACAGTTCCCAGGCGTGACTCTGACGGCGGCCGAGAGGGCGGCAGCCATCGGGGTTCGACTGATCTTCGAGGAGAGCCCCGACCGAGCCGCGGCATCCGTCGGCGACCCGACCGCGCCACCGGTCGGGTCGGGAGTCGCCCGGAGTTTCACGAACGATCGCCCTGTCACCCTCACCTGGCAGGTCCGCGACACTCGACGGTCGGATGGAACACCGGTTCTCGGTGACGAGCTGTACAACATGCCGACTCCAGGTGTTGTCCGCAACACTGCGAGCGCTACGGGCTATCCGTTCGACAGCGGTTCCCTCACCGCCAGCGACGAAGACGACGTCGTCATCGTCGATGTGCCGCTGACGACGACCACCGACAAGAACTGGGCGGGTGGACCGATCGCGGCGCCGACCGACCCCACCATCCCGGCCAGTCAGTTCCCGCTCAGCCGGGTCACCGTGACGACACGCAACACGACTCCCGCCAAGGTCGACATGCTGCAGATCACCGACCTGGCGCCCGGCACGCCGACGCCGCCCCAGACGAATCCGTTCGAGGCATTCACGCTCAACAGCTTCGCGCGCATCGACGTGCCGACAGGTGCGACCGCCACACTCGTCACCCTGTCGTGCTTCGACGGAGCACCGGTCGAGCTCACCCGTGACGAGGCGCTCGCACTGACCCCGGCGACCGTGCCGTGCGAGGTGTCGGGGGTCCAGGTGACGTACACCGGGCGCATCGCGTCCAATGCCGCCGGCGTCGTCGCGTTCGATCTCCGGCTGCGGCCGTATTGGCGCGGCACCACGGAGCGGGTCTCGCCGGCGAACTCGCCGATCGCGAACACCGCCGAGGGTGTCGTCGCGGACGTCGATCCATTCACGACCTGCCCGCCCCCCGAGGGAGCGCGCTGGGCCTGCGACGACGGCGCGGCATCCATCGCGATCGAGGAACCCACGTTCTCGGTGAGGGCAGGCAAGACGATCGCGCCCCCGCAGCAGAAAGAGGACGACTTCTCACCGGTCACGGTGACGCTCTCGGGCCAGCCCGCCGGCTCGACGCGCGCCTACACGATGACGATGAACGACGACGATCCGACCTTCTGGAACGCCATGGACTTCGTCGGCCCCGATCCCGGGTGGCAGCTTCCGCCGCCCGTCGCGAAGGTCCAGGTCTGCTACCTCGACGGCGGCGACTTCACCGACGCGAACGTGATCGCCGGAGACGTCGGCGGAACCTGGACGTGCATGCCGCGTCTGGGGGATCTCTCGGTCGCGGCGGCCAAGACGTTCCTCGAGAACGCGCCGAGCACGCTGCACGGCCTGAGCTTCCAGTTCTGGTCCGCCGCCGAGCTCGGGTGGCTGAACCCTGTCAACCCGATCATCAACGTCCCGTTCTTCGTCGAGCGGCGAGCCGACCTGCGCACCGGTGAGCCGACGCCCACGACCCGCAGCGACCAGATTCCGGCGCCCGGCGAGGAGGATGCCGGCGTCTTCGTCGACACGATCACCGTCTCGGGCCTGTCCGCGTTCATCGCGCCCGGTGTGCGGCTCGACGACGAACAGACGGCCGAGGCCGAGTACCGGAACGTCCACCTCCAGGCATCGGTCAGCGTGGCGAAGTCGCCGACCGGCGATGTGCGGCCCGGCGTCGAGATCCCGTTCACCCTCGCGTACACGAACACCGGCGAGCGGGCGCTGACAGACGTCGTCTTCACCGATGATCTGCCACTCACGGCCACGGGTGAGCCGCAGCTCATCTTCGACCCGGACCGCGACCCGAGCGTGCCACCGTGGTCGTTCGCGCTCACCGGCGCCGCACCCACTCCGCCGAACGGAGATCCCCTGCCTGTCGACCCCGAAGAGGTCGACGTGCAGGAACTTGGTACGAGCATCGTCTTCACGATGCCGGAGGGGTCCGTGCTCGAGCCGGGGCAGACTTACACGATCACCTTGCGCATGATGCTGCGGCCGGGGCTCACGCCGAACGATTCCGTCACCAACACCGCGACGATCGACATCGCCGAGCCGCTCGACGAGTGCGTGCCCAGCTATGACCCTGCCACCGGACTCTGCGCCGACACCGCCACGGTGCGCCCACTCGCGGTTCCGGCGCTCAGCACGGTGAAGTACGTGCGCGCCGACAGCCCTCCGAACCTTCCCGGCATCCCGAACGTCCGCAGTGACGACACCAACTTCGAGTGCGATGGCATGGCCACTGTCGACGGCTTCTATCGGTACCCGTGCGTCCCGATGACGCTGCCGGGAGACACCGAGTCCTGGCGGCTGCGCATCACCAACGCCGGCACGGTGCCGATCACCCAGCTCGTGTCGATCGACAACCTTCCGACGCCGGGCGACCAGGGACTCATCGTCACGATCCCGCGCGGCAGCCAGTGGGAGCCGACCTATGTGGGCAACCCGTTGCTGCTCGTCGGGCCGACGACACCCTCCAACGCGCAGATCACCCTGTACTACTCGACGTCCTCGACGCCGTGCACCGCCGATCTCAATCCTCTCGGCACGCCCTGCGCGCCGGGGGCGTGGCTGCCGCTCGACGACACCGTCGATCCGGCGATCGTGCGGAGCCTGAAGATCACCGTGGGCTTCCCCGGCGAGGAGAAGTTCGAGCCCGGCGACTCGCTGACGCTGCAGTTCCAGACCCGCACGACACCGAACGCGGTCGTCGACGCGGACCAGCCGACCGCCTACAACACCATCGCGACCGGTGGCGCCGCCCTCAGCGGCCAGACGAGCGTGCTGGTGCCGGCAACCGAGGGCCGTCGCGTCGGCGTCGCATATCCCACGGGATCGATCGCGCTGGAGAAGATCGTGTCGGGTCCGGCATCCGACTTCGCACCGGACTCGTTCCCGGTGCAGCTCACATGCACCATCGACGGCGTGCCCGTCGAAGGGCTGGCCGAGGTCGACTTGGTGCCCGGGGCGGAGCCCGTCGTCTTCGACGGGCTGCCTCTCGGAGCGGAGTGCACGGCGACCGAGGGGCAGTGGGGCCAGACCGAGCAGGACATCGGCACCGCAACGGTCGCCCTCGACACCGAAGAGATCGGCCTCGTGACCGTTGAGAACGTGTACGACGTCGCCAGTCTGGTCGTCCGCAAGGCGGTCGACACGGACGCCGTCGACAGCGGTGGCGATCCGGTGCCCTACGGACCCTTCGCCTTCGAGGCGACGTGTGAACTGAATGGCCAGCCGGCATACGCCGACGGGTACGGGCCGGATGACCCGATGATGGCCGAGCTCACCCCCCAGCAGTCGTGGGCGTTGGGCGGGCTTCCCGTGAACGCTACGTGCACCATCGAAGAGACGGACGACCTGGATGCCGCGGGCACCACGATGCGGGTGACCGTCGGCGGCGAGCCCGCAGAGCCCGTCGAGGGCACGTCGGTCGATGTCGTGATCCAGCAGGACACCGCCGTCGAGGTTCTTGCGACGAACTTCTTCGGTGTCGGCTCGTTCCACGTCGTGAAGGAGCGTGTCGGCGATGCGGCAGACGACTTCGGCGCCGGCCCGTTCGAGTTCGCCGTCGTCTGCACGCTCGACACGGGCAGCGGCAGTCGCATCGTCTGGGCGGGCTTCCTCACCCTCGATGAGGGCAACGGCTACGAGGGCCGGGTCGACGACGTCGCCGCAGGCGCGGACTGCTCCATCCGCGAGAGTGACGACGCGGGCGCCACATCCGTCGAGATCACGCCGTCGGCGTTCACCGTCGTCTCGGGAGAGACCGTGGAGATCGCGGCCGTCAACACGTTCGGTGCCGGCGCGCTGACGGTCACGAAGGTGATCGACGGCGACGGAGCGGAGCTGTGGGGCGCGGGACCCTTCACCGTCGTGCTGGACTGCCTCGACGAGTCGGGCGAACCCGTCGCCATCCCGGGCGGCGCCGAGCAGACGCTCAACGAGGAGAACGACTACGCGTACACCTATGAACCGCTGCTGGTCGGTCTCGAGTGCACGCTGACCGAGACCGACGCCGGCGGTGCCCACGCGTCGACGATCACGGATGCCGAGGGCGAGCCCGTCGAGACGATCGAGATCGTCGAGGCCGACACCGAGGTCACCGTCACGAACACGTTCGACGTCGGGCAGATCGAGGTCGTCAAGACCGTTTCGGGCGGTGACGCCGCCCTCCACCGGGGCGACACGTTCGAAGTCACCGCCACGTGCGTGTGGAACGGCGCCGACATCCAGGTGCCCGGTGGCGCGCTGCGGGAGCTCACTACGGCGGGCCCTGTCGTCTACGAGGATCTGCCGGTGGGTGCGGAGTGCGCGGTGCTCGAGACCGGGAACGGCGGAGCGGATGCCGTCACCTACACACCCGCGGATCCGGATGCCGCGAACCAGGCCCGAGTCACCGTCGGCGCTGACGAAGTGGCATCCCTCGCCATCGACAACCGGTTCGACACCGCGCTGCCGGCGACGGGAGCGGACGGGGCTCGTATGGCGGGTCTCGGTGCGATCGGCATCCTGGCGATCCTCGCGGGCGCGCTCGCGACGGTGGTGGTGCGCCGCCGCAACCGCACGGTGTGACGTCGATGGGCGGGGGCATCATGCCCCCGCCCACATGTTCGGCGGCTGTTGCCGCGGCTCCGCCGCTCGTTCAGGCCGGCAGAGCTCCGCGGGTCGCCGGTGCGCCGTGGCGCGTCACCCGCCGCTCACGGTAGCGGCCGATCACGATGATCGCGGTGCCGATCGCCAGGAAGCCCGCCAGGATCGCGCCGATGTAGAGCAGTGCCGACGGGTATCCGCCCGCACCGTGCGGGTCGAGGAACGGGTACGGGTACCACCACGCCGTGGTCCCGTCGGGATTGCCGACGCGCTCGCCGCGGACCATCGTGTACGCCGTCCACCCGAGCGGGTAGCCCACCAGCACGGCGAGCGACCACCACGGCAGTCCGCGCCGGTGCGGTGCCAGCAGCAGGTCGAGCACGAAGTAGATCGGCAGCACGACGTGCAGCACCTCAGCGGCGTAGCTGTCGAGCATCCCTATGCCGACCGAGTCGCCGAGGGCGACCGGAGCCGGCAGGCCTCGCAGCAGCGCGTTGTAGACGAGGCCGAGCAGCAGCACCGGCCCCGTGACGGCGGCCAGGGCGAGCGCGATGCCGAGCGGCTCGCGCTCCGTGCCCGTGTGCCGCATCCCCCATGATGCGGCGACGAGCAGCGTGAGGACAGCGAGCAGAGTCGACACGATCGTGAACAGACTGAAATAGTTCGCGAGCACCTCGTCGAGTCCGTGCCCCTGACGCGCCGCGCGATCCACGTTGACGATGAATCCGGCGACGACCCCGGAGAACCCGGTGATCGCCGCGACGATTCGAAACCATGACCAATGCATGTTCCCCCCTTTCTCGACACCACGCGGATGCGTGTCGTCTTCCCCGAGCACAGATGTACTCCTGCCGATACCGTCGCGGCGGAAACATGTGTGCCGGCAGGGGAGGGAAAGCCCCTGCAAACTCGGGCTCGTTGTGCGGAATCTACAACGCGTCCACCGTTCGGGGGACAGAACTCACAAACGGCCGTTCGTGGCCATTTCGCGTCAGTCCGACAGGGCGGAGGAGGGGACCCATGCCGCCGCCGGCGCTGCGGCCGGGGCATCCGTGTCCGTCGTGCCGGACCGGCGACCCCACCACAGGACGAAGGCTCCCACGGCGACGATCGCGACCGCGATGCCGATGACGTAGACGAGCACAGAGGGCCACCCGCCCGGGTTGTTCGGGTTCAGGAAGGGGTACGGATACCAGAAGGGATCGCCCGACACCGGGTTGGTGATGAGGGGTCCGCGGATCATCGTGTAGGCGACCCAGAGGATCGGGAAGGCGACCACCGCCCACAGGCTCCGCCAGGGCAGCGCGCGGCGCAGGGGGCCGACGAAGACGTCCGCCAGGAGGAACAGCGGGCCGATGAGATGCAGCACCTCGTTCGACCACGGGATGGGTTCGCTTCCCTGCGGCAGTGTGATGCCGCGCAGCAAGGCGTTGTAGACGATGCCGGTGATGATCATGTAGGTGCTCACACAGGCGAGCGCGAGGGCCAGAACGGGGGGTTCCGCGACCGCCCTGCGTCCGCGGGTGAAGTACCAGACCGCCGCCCAGATCAGCACGATCGCCGCCAGGGCGTTCGAGAGGATCGTGAAGAAGCTGAAGAAGTTGACGACCGTCGTGGTGACGTCGCGGCCGAGCTCGGTCGCGGTGCCGATCGACTTCGCCATCTGCGTCGTGATGGCCGTGACGGTGACAGCTGCCATCGCCAGTCGCAGCACCGTCCACACCGTCGCCCATGCCCGAGAACGCGTCATGGCCACACCATAGCGATCCGCGTGTGTGGTGTCGCGGCGCGGTGCGACCCGGCGTGGCGCGGGACTCGTCGCCGCGTGCTGCGACCCGTGCGCCAGAGGCTGATCAGCTGCCGAAGCGATCAACCTGCATCCGCAGGGCGGCGGTGGCGGCATCCTCATCCCAGATGCGCGGCTGAGCGCCCTCGAGCACGCGGGCGAGGGGCACCCAGCCGACCCAGCGCAGGGGCTCCCAGCCCGGCGCGGGTGGCAGCGCCTCGAGGTCGCGGTAGTCGTCGACGCGCACTCGATCCCAGGCGTGGACCACGCGGTGGTCGCCGAGACTCAGGCCGACGTGGCCCCAGTCGCGGCGATCACCGAAGAGCTCGCCGACGCCCTCGTAGAACACCAGTGCGTGGGTAGGGGGCGCACCGGTGTTCAGCGACGCGCCGTACAGCTGCGCCGATTCGGCCGCATAGTCGCCGCCGAAGATCTCGAGGTCGTTCGAGTGCTCGATCGCGTCCTCGACGAACGCGAGGCAACGGGTCGCGTACGCGGTCGAGCCCGCGTGCGCGAGAGCCCAGGTCACGGCGTTCGCGCCGCACGTATTCCCATCGAAGCTCATCGACAGCAGGTTAGCGACACACGGACCGTCTCTGCGCTCCGCCGGCATCGGACACAGGAGGTCGCGCCGTCGGATTCGCGAGGAAGCCGCGCGAATGTCGCACCGTCGGACGTGTCGTGCGGTGAGATGCACGTGTCGTGCGATCAGAAGGACGTGTCGTGCGGTGAGATGCACGTGTCGTGCGGTCAGAAGGGGGCGCCGACGCTTTCGGTGGAGCGGAACACGGGAACTGCGCGCTCCGGCTCGACGAGGTAGCGACGACCGGAGGGTGATGTCCAGA
>NZ_MWLQ01000031.1 GCF_010634855.1 Microbacterium sp. B35-30
GCTCGAGGCCGAGCGCGTCGCGGAGTTTGCCGCCCGGGCGCGGGGAGCGGAATCCGATCCGCTCGCGGAGGGCGGGAAGCACCGCGCGGCCGGCCTCCTCGAGGTCGACGCCGAGCTCGGCGACGTGCAGGCGCACGCCGTCGACGGATGCCGCGAGCTCGGCGAGCAGGGCGACGAAGCCCGGCGCGTCGCCCACGTGCCGGAGGCGGCCCGTCGAGGGCCATGCGCCGAGGGAGTCGAGGCGCCGCTGCGCCGCCACGCCGCGGGAGTCGAGCACGACCTCGACCTCGGCCCAGACGAGCCCCGCGCCCGCGGCACGCGCCCGGGTGGCGGCATCCGTGATCTCGGCCGCATCGGCTCCATCGACCAGCGCGATGTCGAGTCCGGCTGTACCGGCGGGCGCTGCCACGACCAGCTGTCCCTGCGGCGGCCGAGGCGTGATCAGCGGTCCCTTCACCGAGAAGCTCTCGCCCTCGAAGTCGACGTAGTGCAGCCGGTCGGCGTCGAGGTAGCGGCCGGTGGCGGCATCCTGGATCACCGCGTCGTCCTCCCACGAGTCCCACAGGCGGCGGGCGACCTCGATGACGTCGTCGCTCTCGCGGCGCAGCTCATCGTCGGTCAGCGCCTGACGGCCGTAGGCGGTGGCTTCGCGGGCTGTTCCGGATGCCGCGGCGATCCAGCCCGCCCGGCCGTTCGAGGCCCAGTCGAGGCTGGCGAGCTGCGTGGCGACGTGGAACGGCTCGCTGTACGCCACGTGCGCGACCGGGAGGAGCCCGATCGCCGAGGTGAGCGGGGCGGCGAACGCGGCGCGCTGCACGGCATCCAGACGGGCGGTGTCGCCGGCAGGCAGCGGCGAGTCGGCGAAGGTGGCGGCGGTGAAGCCGAGGCGCTCGGAGCGGGCGACCCGGGACGCGAGGCGGCGCGGTGACAGCGCGCCGGGCGAGGCGGATGCCGCGGGGTGGGCGCCGTCGGCGTCCAGCTCGAGGGCGATGGCGAACGGGGTGTCGGACATGCGAGCCACGGTAGGTCGCTGGCGCAGGCGGCGCCGGTCTGCGTCGGTGCATTCCGGAGTATGACGCCGCGTTGCGGACCGTCACGATCCGTGTCGCCGCGGGCCCCCGACGGCTCGGCCGCCGGCGGCGTGTGGCCCTACCTTCGGCCTACCGGCGCACCCCGCAGACACCGCGCCACCGACCGAGGAGCCCCTCATGACCGACACACTCCCGCGCCGGGCAGGCGCCGCCGAAGCCGCGCCGCCGTCGCCGCCGGCGTCGTCGCGCGTCGACCTCGGCGACCTCCCCGTCGTCCACACCCGGCACTGGTTCCGGTGGTCGATCGGCATCGTCGTGCTGTTCGTCGTCGCTCAGTTCGCGTGGTCGCTGGTGACGAACGAGAACTACGAATGGGATGTCTTCGCCCACTACTTCCTGTCGGAGCCGGTGCTCCAGGGCGTGGGCCTGACCCTGCTGCTGACGGTGGTCTCGGCGTCGATCGGGTTCTTCCTGGGCACGCTGCTCGCGCTCGCCCGCCTCGCCAAGTCGCCGCTCCTGAACTCGGCCGCGTGGCTGTTCATCTGGTTCTTCCGCTCGGTGCCCCTCGTCGTGCAGATCATCGTCTGGTACAACCTCGGCTACCTGTATCCGACCCTCGGCCTCGGCACCCCGTTCACGACGGATTTCTGGCTCGTCGAGTTCCCCACCGTCCAGCTGATCAGCGCGTTCGCGGCCGCGATCCTCGGGCTCAGCCTCAACCAGGCGGCGTACTCGGCCGAGATCATCCGCGGCGGTCTGCTGTCGGTCGACCAGGGCCAGCTCGAGGCCGCCGCGGCCCTCGGCATCCCGCCCCGCCGTCGCCTGACGCGCATCGTGCTGCCGCAGGCGATGCGCTCGATCGTGCCGAACGCCACCAATGAGGTGATCGGACTGGTCAAGGGCGCATCGGTCGTGTTCGTGATCGCCCTGCCCGAGGTCTTCTACGCCGTGCAGGTCATCTACAACCGCAACAGCCGCGTGATCCCGCTGCTGCTCGTCGCGGTGGTCTGGTACACGATCATCACCACGGTGCTGAGCATCGCGCAGTACTACATCGAGCGGCACTACGCCCGCGGCACGGTGCGCGTGCTGCCGCCGACGCCCGTCCAGCGCGCCCGCCACTGGATTGCGGTGCAGTGGGCGCGTCTCGGCGACTCGGAGACCGGTCCGACACCGCTGGTGGGCGTTGATGCCCCCGTCGTCGCGACGGCGACGTTCCAGGGTTCGGGCAACGACGCGAAGTTCGGAGGGCGCTGACATGAGCACTGACACCATCACCGCTGAAATCGACAGCACGACCGCCACGCGCGGGCTCGTCGAGATCCACAACGTCCACAAGAGCTACGGCGGCGTCGAGGTGCTGCGCGGAATCGATCTGACCGTGCAGCCGGGGGAGGTCGTCGCGATCCTCGGGCCGAGCGGCTCGGGCAAATCGACGCTGCTGCGCACGATCAACCATCTCGAGAGCATCGACCGAGGCTCGGTCACGGTCGACGGTCAGCTGATCGGCTACGAGCTGCGCGGCGGCAAGCTCTACGAGCTGCGCGAGCGGGAGGTGCTGGAGCGGCGCACGCAGATCGGCATCGTCTTCCAGAACTTCAATCTCTTCCCGCACCTGACCGCCCTCGAGAACGTCACCGAGGCGCCGATCGCCCTCGGGCGGCTGTCCAAGGACGATGCCCGCGAGCTCGCGCTGGGTCTGCTGGACCGCGTCGGCCTCGCCGACAAGGCCGCGCACTACCCGCGCCAGCTGTCGGGCGGACAGCAGCAGCGCGTCGCGATCGCCCGCGCCCTGGCGCTCAAGCCCAAGGTGATCCTGTTCGACGAGCCGACGAGCGCGCTCGACCCCGAGTTGGTCGGCGAGGTGCTCGACGTCATCCGCGACCTCGCGCAGCTCGGCACGACCCTCATCATCGTCACGCACGAGGTCGGGTTCGCCCGCGAGGTCGCCGACCGCGTCGTGTTCCTCGACGGCGGCCAGGTCGTCGAGCAGGGCGCGCCCGCCGAGGTCCTCGTCACACCGAAGCACCCCCGCGTCCAGGACTTCCTCGCGAAGGTCCTGGCCTGACCCGAGAGACCTCGAAACCGAGTCTTCACCCGAGAAAAGGAAACACAGCAATGGCACTGAGCAAGAAGCAGGGCATCGCGATCGGCGTCGGCGTCGTCGCGGTCGCCGCGATCGTGGGCGGCGTCGTCTGGGGCGTCAACCAGAACGTCCCGGCCGAGGCGGCAGCACCCGCGGCGACATCGGAATCGGCGAACGTCGCGACCGACGAGATCCAGTGGGTCCGACTGGACGAGCCCGTGGCCGAGGCCGTCGAGGCCCTCGAGGCGAGCGGCTTCCAGCCGGTCGAGCCGGGCAAGCTCACCGTGGCGCACTCGGCGTACGTCCCGCCGCTCGGCTACATCCCCGAGGGTGAGACCGACCCGGCGGGCACCGAGCCCAACATCGGCGCGCTGATCGCCGACGCGCTCGGCCTGGAGTACAACCCGGTCGTCGTCGCGTGGGCGGACTGGCCGCTCGGCATCCAGTCGGGAAAGTACGACCTCATCACGTCGAACGTGACCGTCACCGAGGAGCGCAAAGAGCTCTACGACTTCGCCAGCTACCGTGAGGACCTGCTCGGGTTCTACGTGAAGAGCGACAGCGACATCGAGAAGATCGAGGAGGCCGCCGACATCTCCGGGCTGAAGATCGCGGTCGGCTCGGGCACGAACCAGGAGCAGGTGCTGCTCGCCTGGAACGAGGAGCTCGAAGCCGCCGGCGAGGAGCCCGCCGAGCTGCAGTACTACGACGACAACGCCGCGACCGTGCTCGCGCTGCAGTCGGGCCGCATCGACGCCACCTTCGGTCCCAACGCGACGTCGGCATGGGCGGCACGCGAGACCGGCGACACCAAGGTCGTCGGCCTCGTGCCAGGCGGCTGGCCGCTGACGGCGAACATCGCCGCAGCCACGTCGAAGGGCAACGGACTGATCGAGCCGGTCAACATCGCCCTGAACGCTCTCATCGAGGGCGGGCAGTACGACGAGGTCCTGGAGATCTGGGACCTGGAGTCCGAGCGCATCGAGAAGAGCGAGATCAACCCCGCCGGACTCCCGAAGTCCTGACGAACCCGCGCCGGCCGGACCCTCCGCGGGTCCGGCCGGCCTCCGCTGTCCACCGTTGGCGTCCACCCTGCGTCCACCCGAGGGAGCACCCATGCCCCGCGTTCCGCTGTCCGTCCTCGATCTGTCGCCGTTCGGTACGGGCCAGACGCCTGCCGACGGCCTCCGTGCCTCGATCGCGCTGGCCCGTGAAGCCGAGCGCCTGGGGTACCGGCGCCATTGGGTGGCCGAGCACCACTTCAACCCGGGGATCGCCGGGGCCGCGCCCCACGTGCTGCTGGCGGCCGTGGCGGCCGCGACGCACCGCATCCGCATCGGCACGGCCGCGACGATCATCGGCAACTACTCCCCGGCGCAGGTCGCCGAGGCGGCCGGCGTCGTCGCCCAGCTGCATCCCGGTCGCTTCGACCTCGGCATCGGCAGGTCGGGGTCGCGCGGCGCTGTGCAGACCGCGCTGCCCGCGGCCTCGCAGGACCGCGTCGTCGACGGCCTGCTGCTGCCGGCGGCCCGTCCCTTCGCCTCGTTCGACTCCGACCGGTTCGTCGTGCAGGCGCGCCTGCTCGGCCGCGCCGAGGCCGACGCCGAGCGCTTCGCAGACGAAGTCGTCGACATCCTGTCGTTCTTCGATGGCACCTTCACGCCGACCGAGAACGTGTCGATCCACGTGACGCCGGCCGAGGGCGCCGACGTCGCGGTGTGGATCCACGGCTCCACCGCCGGCCCGAGTGCACGTCTCGCCGGCGAGCTCGGCCTGCCCTTTGGCGCGAACTATCACGTGGCGCCCGGGTTCGTGCTCGAGGCGATCGCCGAGTACCGCGCGGCATTCCGTCCGGGCCGCATCGCCGAGCCCTATGTCATCGTGTCGGTCGACGCCGTCGTCGGAGAGACGGATGCCGCAGCCCGCCGCCTCGCCGCGGGTTACGGTCGATGGGTGCACAGCATCCGCGCCGGCCAGGGCGCCGTCCGCTTCCCCTCGCCCGAGGAGGCTGCGGCGAACCCGCTGACTGCCGACGAGCTCGCCGTCGTGCGCGATCGCCTCGACACCCAATTCGTCGGCTCGCCCGACACGGTGGTCGAGCGCCTCGAGACCCTTCAGCGCGTCACCGGCGCCGACGAGCTCCTGGTGACCACCGTCACGCACGATCCGACCGATCGCGTGCGGTCGTACGAGCTGCTCGCCGCGGCCTGGTCGGGCAGGGCCACGCCCGCCGAAGACGCCGAGGTCGCAGCATCCGTGTCTCCCGACTGGAGCATCCGGCTCGTGCGCACCGAGGAGTACGAACGCGCGGGCGAGGTGACCGCGGACGCGTACCTGTCGAGCTACGGATCGCTGTCGGATGAGTACGTCGCCTCGCTGCGCGATGTCGAGAGCCGCGTGCGCGAAGGAGACGTCTGGGTCGCGGTTGAGCTCGGCGGCGAGATCCTCGGGACCGTGTGGGTCGCGCGTCCGAATCGGCCGCTGGCGGAGGTGGCGCAGCCCGGCGAGACGGACTTCCGGCAGCTGGCCGTCGCCCCGTCCGCGCGGGGCCGCGGTATCGGCGAGGCGCTCACCCGTCACGTCATCGACCTGGCGCGCGAGCGCGGCTCGCACCGCGTCGTCATGAACAGCGGCCCGGAGATGACCGGCGCCCACGCGCTGTACGCGAAGCTCGGCTTCGAGCGGCTTTCTGAGCGCGAAGGACTGTGGGAGGTGCAGCCCGGACGCTGGATCGAGCTGTACACCTTCGGCTACGACCTCGCCGCCGAGCCTGCGGTCGCGGCGCCGGCCGGCTGATGCTGCAGACCGGCGACCGTCAGCACGACGGGCGCACAGACGCGGGCCTCGAGTTCCGTTCTGAGGACGGAGCGCCGGCTCTCAGGTCCGCGCCGCGCTCCGCGCCCCGCGCCGCAGCGGCGCAGCGACCTCGTTCCTCGTCCCCGCCTTGCGGAACGCAGGATCGGCCGACGCTGTCAGCGCCACAACCGAGCCGATCGCACACGTGACGAGGGCGGCCTGCAGGGTGGCGGCGGTCGAGATGCCGGTGGACGTGAGAAGGATGCCGGTGGCCAGGGCCACCAGGAAGGTCGCGGCCAGTCGCTGCGTGAGCTGGAGGAACGACGCGGCCACACCGTGCAGCGCGGCCGGCGCGAAGGAGAGGGTGGTGGCGCGCACCACCGGCTCGACGAGTCCGCCGCCGATGCCGAGTCCGATCTGCGCGGCGGCGGCGACCACGAACAGGATGCCGTCAGGGAGCAGCGGCGCCGCGACTGCGAGCCCTGCGAACAGTGCGGCCTGCAGCCCGAGACCGAGGCCGATCGTGGCCGACGAGCCGATGCGGCCCACCACGCGAAGGCTCGACAACGACCCACCCAGGCGGGCGAGAGCTCCCGGCACGAACACGAGGGCGATCGCGAGCGCCGACAGCGCGGGCGACTGCAGGAAGTAGAGAGTGACGGCGGAGCCTGCGGCCATGCCGCTGCCGAACCACAGCAGCGCGACCACGTTGCCCACCACGAAGCCGCGAGAGCGCACCAGCGCCGGCGCGAACAGCGGGAGCCGTCCGCGCCGCGCGTAGCGACGCTCCCAGGCGACGAGCACGAGCACGAGCACCAGCGCGGCGCCGGCGACGAGGAGCCCCGACAGTCCGGAGAGACCCGGCTCCACGACGGGCAGGGTCAGCGCCACCACGATGAGGCACAGCAGCACGATGCCCGGCAGATCGAGCCACACGCGCAGGGCACCACGCGAGGCACGCGGTCCCGGCATCCCGCGCCGGCCGAGCACGAGGGCCGCGATCACGAGCGGGAGCGGCGTCAGGAGCACAACGCGCCACGCGGTGTCGGCGGGCAGGGCGATGAGAAGTGCGGCGGCCAGCACGGGTCCGAGCACGCCGGCCAGGGCGCCGACCGCGGTGTAGGCGGCGAGGGCGCGCAGGCGGGGGACCCCGGTGTAGAGGTCCTGGATCGCGCCGAGCACCTGGGCGCTGATGACCCCGGCGCCGAGCCCCTGCACGAAGCGCGCGGCGACCAGCACCACGATCGTGGGCGAGGCGACGGCCGCGACTCCGCCGGCGAGGAAGATGCCGAGACCCACGAGGAACAGCAGGCGGCGGCCGTAGACGTCGCCGAGACGTCCGGACGGGATGAGGCCGAGACCGAACGTGAGCGAGAACGACGCCAGCAGCCACTGCACGCCGGCCGTCGATCCGCCCAGCGAAGCGCTCACCGCGGGCGCCGCGTAGGTGATGACGGTGGCGTCGAACAGCGTCGCGAAGCCGGCCGCCAGGCATGCCCAGAGCGCGGGTTGCGCGCGGGATCGCCGCGCGGAACCCGCGCTCTGGGAACTCATGCGGTCGCGAGCTCTGCGGCCCGCTGTGCGAGCGGATCGGCATCCGTCCACAGCGCCGTCGGGAACTCCCGGCGCAGCACGGGGGCCACCTCGAGGGCGAAGCGCTCGAGGATCTCGAGCTGCTGCGCGAACGGCACCGTCGTCGGAAGGCTGATCGACTGCAGGTCGTGCCCGAGCCGGCCATGGAACCGCGCGATCTTGTCGATCACCTGCTGGGGCGTGCCGACGAGGGCGGGGCCCTCGGCGACGGCGTGCTCGATGTCGCGGAACGGGGTGTTGTTCCCGGGCACATTGGTGGCGGCGACGATCGCGTTGTAGACGGGGCCGTACTCGCGGATCGCCTCCTCGGTGGTGTCGGCGATGAACAGGGCCCCCGCGCCCGCAGCGACGAACGCGCCCGCCGGGTCATGGCCGTGCCGCGCGTACTCGGCGCGGTAGTGGTCGACGAGCACGCCGTAGTTCTCGAGCGGCTGGATGGCGTTCGCGCTGAACAGCGGGTCGCCGAACCGGGCGGCGAGCCCTGCCGAGAACAGCGTCGTCGCCGAGCCGTGCCATACCCGCGGAGCGCCGGCGTAGGGTCGCGGCAGCGTCGTCACGCCGGTGAGCGGACGGGTGAACTCGGTGCCCGGCCACGTGACGTCCTCTTCGCGCCAGAGCGTGCGCAGCAGCTCGTACTTCTCGGCCAGCAGCTCCCACTGGTCGTCGATGTCGAGCCCGAACAGCGGGAACTGCGCGACCTCGTTGCCCTTGCCGATCGTGAGGTCGAGCCGGCCGCCCGACAGCTGGTCGATCGTCGCGTAGTCCTCGGCGACGCGGACGGGGTCCAGCACCGAGAGCACAGTGACGCCGGAGTTGAGACGGATGCGGGAGGTCCGGGCCGCGATCGCGCCCAGCAGCACCGTCGGTGACGACGAGATGAAGTGCCCGGCATGGCGCTCGCCGATGGCGACGGCATCCAATCCCAGCTCCTCGGCGCGGATCGCCTGCTGGAGCGTCTCGTCGAACCGCTCGGACGGCGAGACCTGGCGGCCGGTGATGGGGTCGGCGCGGTACGGGACGATATCGAGCAGCTGGAACCTCATGCGGCGCCCCCCGGCGCGACGAGCGCATCGATGGAGCGCACGCGTGTGAGCGGCGTCTTCTCGCCGGCCTCGATGCCGACCGGCAGGCGGTTGCCCTCCGGGGGCAGCGGGCACGTCGCGAAGTCGGTGTACGCGCACGGCAGGTTGACGGCGCGGTTGAAGTCGATGGTGGTCCAGCCGTCGGCATCCGGCGCGTCGATGCCTACCGAGCGGTTCGCGGCGTACGTCGTGAGCCCACTGGTGGCGTCGGTGAAGAGCACGAGCAGGGCGCCGGGGGCCTTGCCGTCGAAGGCGGTGAGCGTGAACTCCTCGCCGCGCCACGAGAACTCGAGCACGCCGGGGGCGTCGTACACGTGGGTGAGGCCGTCGACGGCAGCGCCCACCTCGGTCGGGCGGGGCGCATCGAACGGCCGGAAACGTGCCGTCACGCGCCAGCGTGGGTTCGGGACGTACGTCGGCGTGCCCGAGTACTCGGCCAGGAACGGGTGGTCGGCGCGGCGCGGACGCAGGATGGTATGCCCGCCGCGGATCGCGATCTCGACCGCACCGGCCACGTCGTCGTCGGTGAACGTCGGAGTGACGCTGCCGCGCTCCGGGATCTCGCCGAACGCGTGCGTGCCGGTGATCGTCGCGCCGTCGAGCGTGAGCGTCTCGCCCTCGGCGAGCTCGACGACCACGCCGTCGGCGCCGAGGCTCCACGTGCCCGGCGCCCCCGGCAGGGTGATCGGCTCGCTGCCGAGCCAGTGCAGTCCTGTGATCGCGAAGAAGCCGAGTGTGTCCGCCCGGCGGGTCTCGTGGCCGCGGTGCCAGTCCTCCCATTCGCGCCCGAACTGCGCGCGGTCGATGTCGGTGGGGGTGATGGTGGTCATGTCGTCCTCGGTTTCTCGTGATGGTTCAGGAGACCGGCACCGACGCGGACAGCGTCGATCCCGGGATCGCGTCGATGAGTCGGCGCGTGTACGCCTCGCTCGGGGCGCCGAGCACGCGCGAGGTGGCGCCTTGCTCGACGATGCGGCCGTGCTGCATCACCGCCACGCGGTCGGAGATCTCGCGCACCACGGCCAGGTCGTGGCTGATGAACAGGTACGAGACCCCGACATCGCGCTGGATGGCCGCCAGCAGGTCGAGGATCTGCGCCTGCACCGACACGTCGAGCGCCGACACGGCCTCGTCGAGCACCACCAGGTCGGGGTGCAGAGCGAGGGCCCGAGCGATCGCGACGCGCTGGCGCTGACCGCCCGACAGCTCGGCGGGGCGTCGCGAGGCCGTCCCCGCCGGCAGCGCGACCTGGTCGATGAGCTCGCGCACGCGGCGCGCGCGTTCAGCCTTCTCGACGCCGTACGCGCGCAGCGGCTCGTCGATGACGTCGGCGATCGTGAACCGCGGGTCGAGCGACGCGAAGGGGCTCTGATAGACGAGCTGGAACCGGCGCCTCAGCGTGCGCAGCTCCTCCCGGGTCGCGGCGACGATGTCGGTGCCGTCGAATCGGATGCCGCCTGCCGTGGGCTTCTCGAGCCGCAGTGCCAGGCGCGCCGTCGTGCTCTTGCCCGACCCGGACTCGCCGACGATCGCCAGCGTCTCACCGCGGTCGATGCGGAATGACACGTCGTCGACGGCGACGAGCTTCTCACGCCCGGGGAGGGCGAACTCCTTGCGCAGTCCCGTCACCTCGAGAAGAGCGGGGGTGCCGGCATCCGTCGCGGGCCGCAGCGCACGCGCGGCCGTGCGCACGGAGCTCGAGTCCGTGCCGCGCGAACCCGCGGTCGTGCGAAGTCCCGGCGCCGCGGCGATGAGCGCCCGAGTGTACGGATGCTGCGGATCCTCCAGCACAGACCGCGCCGGGCCCGTCTCCACGATCTCGCCGTTCTGCATCACGATGATGCGGTCGGCGCGGTCGGCCGCGACACCCAGGTCGTGCGTGATGAGCAGCACCGCGGTGCCGAGCGTCGACGCGAGCGTGTCGATGTGGTCGAGGATCTGCTTCTGCACGGTCACGTCGAGGGCGCTCGTCGGCTCGTCGGCGATCACGAGCTGCGGCTCGGCGGCCAGCGCGGTCGCGATGAGCGCACGCTGCTTCATGCCGCCCGAGAACTGATGCGGGAACTGGCGTGCGCGTGCCTCGGGCTCGCCGATGCCGGCGAGGCGCAGCAGCTCGACCGCCTGCGCGTCGGCGGTGCGCCGTGTCGCGAGGCCGTGCACGACGAGCGGTTCGCCCACCTGGCGGCCGACGCGCTTGACCGGGTTGAGGCTCGTCGTCGGGTCCTGCGGGATGAGGCCGATACGGCGGCCGCGCACGTCGCGCCACGCCCGCGGCGACAGTGCGGTGAGATCGGCGCCGTCGAAGCGGATGGTGCCGGCGTCGACGGAGGCGTTTCCGGCGAGCAGGTGGATCACCGCGTGGGCGGTCGTGCTCTTCCCCGAGCCGGACTCCCCGACGATGGCGACGACCTCGCCGCGGTCGACCGTGAAGCTCACATCGCGGACGGCCGGGCGCGGCACGCCGCCGAGCGCGTACGACACCGACAGTCCGGACACTTCCAGCAGCGCGGTCATCGGATCCCTCCGTTGCGCTCGAGAGCCCGCGAGATACGGTTGGCCGACAGCACGACAGCGACGATCACGAGCCCCGGAAGCGTGGTCAGCCACCACGCGACGGCGAGGTAATCGCGACCTCCGGCGACGAGCGAGCCCCATTCCGGGGTGGGCGGCGGCGCGCCGAAGCCGAGGAACGACAGTGAAGAGATCGCCAGCACCATGACGCCGAACTCGAGGGCGGCCAGCGCGATGACCGGGCCCGACGCGTTCGGCAGCACGTGCCGGCGCAGCACGGTGTACCAGCGCACGCCCGAGACGCGGGCGGCCTCGACATAGACGGCCGTGGCGATCTGCAGCACCTCGGCACGCATGACGCGGGAGAAGGATGCCACGCTGGCGAGGCCGACCGCGACGGCGACGTTGAGCGTCCCGAAGCCGAGGGCGGTGATCAGGGCGAGCGAGAGCAGCAGACTGGGGATCGCCAGCAGCACGTCCATGAAGCGCATGATCGCGTCGTCGACGACACCGCGGAGGAACCCGGCCAGGAGGCCGAACAGCGATCCGACCGCCAGTCCCACCACGACGGCGACCGTGGTCGCGGCGAGCGACGTCGCCGCGCCGTACACGACGCGGGCGTAGAGGTCGCGGCCGAGGTTGTCGGTGCCGAAGAGGTGCTCCGTGCTCGGCGGGAGCAGGCGGTCCTGCGGAACCCCGACGATCGGATCCCACGCCGTGAACCATGAGGGCACCAGCGCCCACAGCGTCACGAGCGCCAGCACGAGGATCGACGCCACCAGCGTCGGCTGCCTGAGGATCGCGACGATGGGCTTCAGCGCAGAGCGCCGGGCCCCGGCATCCTGTCGCCCCTCCTCCAGCGAAGCGGCTGCGGGGCCGCCGGCCGGGTCGGCGTCGGGATCGACGAACGCCTCGATGAACGGGTCGCGCGGCTCGATGGTGCGCGCGGGGGCGGACAGCACGTTCTCGACGGTCATGGCAGCTCCTGTCAGGCCGCGACGAACGCCGTGCGGGCGAGCGTGATGCGACGGTCGATGAGGGGGTAGACGAGGTCGACGACGAGGTTCGCGACGACGAAGACGAGGGCGGCGAAGACCACCACGGCCTGCACGACCGGCACGTCGCGGTTGTTGACGGCGGTCACGACGAGGCGGCCGATGCCCAGGCGGGAGAACACGGTCTCGGTGACGACGGCGCCCGAGAGCAGTCCGCCGATGAGCACGCCGACCATCGTGAGCGCGGGGATCGCCGCGTTGCGGAAGGCGTGGCCCAGCTGCACGCGACGCTCGCTCGCCCCCTTGGCGCGCACGATCTCGACGTACGGCTGGGCGAGCGTCGACCGCAGGCTCCTTGAGAGCAGCTGGGCGATGAACGCCCCGGAGGGGATCGCGATCGTGATGGCGGGCAGCACGAGGCTGTCGAACCCCTCGTTGCCCATCGAGGGGAACAGTCGCAGCCGGAACGAGAACGCCTGCAGCAGGAGGAGGCCGATCCAGAACACGGGGACCGAGACGCCGAGGGGCGGCAGGGACGAGAGCATGCTGCGCAGCCACTGCGCTCGGGCGAGCGAGGCCGCCAGAGCCAGCGTGATGCCGAAGACGACCGACAGCACGAACGCGAACGCGGTGAGCGCAAGCGTCGGCGGCAGCGACTCGAGGAGCAGATCGGATGCCGGGCGCCCGGTCTGCGTCGACGTCCCGAAGTCGCCGGTCAGCGCCTTGCCGAGTGCGGCGAGGTACTGCTCCCACAGCGGGCGGTCGAGCCCGAGCTCGCTGCGCAGCTGCGCCACGAGCGCGGGGTCGATCGCCTCCTGGTCGCCGCCGCCGGCGAACAGCGTGGCGGCGTCGCCCGGAAGCAGATAGAGGATGAGGAACGAGATCGTGTAGGCGGCCCACAGCACCACCAGGCCCTGCCCGATCCTCCGGGCGATGTAGTTCCCCCACATGATCTCGCTCCTCATCCTCTCGATGCCCGTCGGGCTCTACTCGGCGATCCAGGCGTCGTAGAAGTCCAGGCGGCTGGACGCCTCGAACGTCAGCCCCTGCACCTTCGACGCGGCCGTGATGGTCGTCGACAGCTGGTAGATCGGGATCGAGTAGCCGCCGGTGATCAGCAGGCTCGCGGCCTCGTCGACGACCTTCTGACGCTCCGCCGGGTCGATGATCGCGGCCTGCTCGTCGAGCAGCTCGTCGACCTCAGCGGGCTCGGTGCGCTTGGTGGAGTTGCTCGTGCCGTTGACCGAGAAGACGGTCCGCAGCACGTCGGGGTCGGCCCGCGTCAGGTTGCCGTACGAGAAGTCGTACGTGCCGTCGGCGTTCGCGGCCTGCACGTCGGCGATGCTCGCGAAGGTCAGCTGCAGGTCCACGCCGATCTGGCGCAGCTGCTGCTGCACGAGCTCGAGCACCTCCTTCGGCGACTGCCAGTAGGTCACGTGGAAGCTGAGCTTCTCACCGTCCTTCTCGCGGATGCCGTCGTCGCCCTCGGTCCAGCCCGCCTCGTCGAGCAGATCGGCGGCGGCCTCGGGGTCGTACTCGAGCACGTCGCTGAGGTCGGTGAAGTAGGGCGTCGACGATGCGAGCGGCGACACGGCGGGCAGGTCGTCGGGGCCGAGCAGCGTCGAGGTGATCTGCTCGCGGTCGATGCCCTTCTGGATCGCGAGGCGCACGCTCTCGTCGGCGAGCTTCTCGGTCGACTGGTTGGCGTACAGGTTGTACACCGAGCCGGGGTTGGCGCGGTTGAGCGACCAGAAGTCCTCACCCTCGAACAGCACGGCGTCGACGGTGGCGATGCCGGTCGTGGCGTCGATCTGGCCGGACTGCAGGCTGCCGGTGCGGTTGCCCGACTCGGGGATGACCTTGTACGTGATCGTGTCGAGGTACGCCTCACCGGTGTGGCCCGCGGTCGACGGGCCCCACTCGTAGCCCTCGCGGCGCTCGAGCACCGCGCCCTCGTTGGGGGTGTAGCTCTGCACCGAGAACGGACCCGAGCCGATGAAATCGCCGAGGCAGCGATCGGCCTGGCTGACGGCGGCCGTCGCCGGCGACAGCAGACCCAGCGAGAACGTGGAGGTCGCCTGCAGGAACTGCGCGCTCGGCTCCGAGAAGTTGATGGTGACGGTGTGCTCATCGACCACCTCGACGCTCTCGAGGTCGGCGAGGTACGACGAGCCGAGGCTCGCCTTCGCGCCGAGCGCGACGATCGCCTCGAAGTTGGTCTTGACGGATGCCGCGTCGATCGGCTCCCCGTCGGCATACGTCGGGCCGTCCTGGAGCGTGAAGGTGAAGCTGGTGGCGTCGGCGTTCACCTCGTAGTCCTCGGCGAGCCACGGCAGGATGTCACCGGTCTCGGGGTCCTGGATCGTGAGGGACGCGACGGTCTGCCGCGCGATCGCGATCGCGTCGTTGTTGCCGACCTGCTGCGGATCGATGCACTGGCTGTCGACCGAGATCGCGAACGTGAGGTTGCCGCCGGCGACGGGCTCCGCTTCGGCGGAGGGGGTCGGGGCGGCGTCGCCGGCTCCGGTCGCACATGCGGTGAGCGCGAGCGCGACGGCGCCGATCGCCGCGATGGCGGCGGTACGTGGTCGGGTGAACGACATGAGGGGCTCCAGAAAGCTGTGGCGGGCGAGTCGCGGCAGGCTGCCGGGCTCGTGGTCTCAGCGTCTCGGAGAGGCCCGGCACACCTCGATCCGCCTCGTCACACGGCGGAAATCGGAGTCGCGCGTGTTCACACGCCGTCACGTGGCGTCATACGCCGGTTGGCGATGGCCGGCTCCGCGTGGCGCTTGCCGTTTCCTGCGAGCGCTGCGGCGCGCGCCGCAGTGCTCGCAGGAAACTGCAGCGTTCGCGGTTCCGGGGCGGAGGGTCAGGGGGTGACGGGTACGGCGACCCCGAGGCGCGACGCGATCGCACCCGCGACCCGGTCGGTCTGCCGCAGCGACAGCGAGTCCGCGTTCGGGCGCGTGAATGCACCCGCCTCGGTCAGCGATGTGAATGGCCCGGTGGCGAACAGCGTGTCGTGAGCCGTGTCGTCGCGGCGCAGGACCTGCCCGTCGTCGCTGACGCGTACACGTCCGAGCGAGCCGTCGTATTCGGCATCCGTCACCCGCAGCTCGCTGCCGTGCACCGTCACGAGCTCTCGCAGCGCCTCGTTCGTGCTCAGTGCGGCGTCGGCCGCAGGCAGCCACGCGTCGACGAGCGCCCCGGCGACCGTCTTGCCGGGTACGCGAGGGCTGGATGTGGCGAACCCGTTCGCGGTGACGGTGACCTCGATGTCTGGTCCCAGAAAGCGCACCACTCCGGCGTCCGAGAGCGCGAGCAGCTCCTCGAGCCGGTGTGGCGGCGGTCCACTCGCCAGGTAGCTGAAGAACGTGTGCCAGCGCACGGGCAGGCTGTGCGCCCGCGACCGGGCGTTCCAGCGCTCCTTCGGGATCTCCGAGAGAGCCATGAACGACAGCAGCGCGGCGATGAAGACGCCCTGCGCGGGACTGCGCTCCTCGGTGGTCCGCAGCAGGAGGTCGTCGGCGATGTGCGCTCTGACCTGTCGCTGCACGTCCTCCTCGTCGAGGAACCGCGCACCGGCGAGTGGCCGGTCGAACGCCGCGACGTCGAACCGGTCCAGCGGTTCCGGAACGGCCGCGGCGATCGCCTCGCGGAGCGCGGACGAGTCCCACGGGTGGGCGCGCAGCACGGGACGGAACTCCGTCCACGTAGTCGAGACCCTGTCGGGGTGTCCCGTGAACAGCTCGCGATAGTGCCCATGGAGCAGCTCCGTCGCGACGAGCGGCCAGACGTCACGCTCGAAGTCGATCGGGTGGCCGGACGCGGCGAGCGCCGCGACCGCGTCGGGCGTGAGCACCTCGCGCTGCGGCGGATCGCCCTGCAGCGTCGAGGTCACCTTGGACCTGTAGGGGACGCCCCGGCGTGAGCCGAGGTGCAGCCGCGGCTCACGCCCCGAGGCCAGGTAGCGCAGGCCGCCGTCGCCTGCCCGGTCGAACCGTCCGCCGCGCCCCTGGGTCAGCAGGACGACGAGGTCGACGGCGGCCAGGCCCATGCCGCGCACGATGACGTCCGCGCCCTCCGGAATCACCGAGAGGTCGGCGTCGGCGGTGAACGCCGGCGGCACGTACACGAGCCCGTGGCGGGCGGATGCCTCGGCCAGCGCCGCGGTCGCCGGGTCGAGGTCGCGCTCGGTGTGGCCGAGGCAGTAGGCGACGGCATCCGTCACGATCTCGGAGCCGGTCGCCAGCACGACGAGGTGACGTCCATCGGCGGTCGGCCGCACTGCGGCCACGGTGTCGGCATGCTGCCGGATGGTCACGCCGGCCGGCGCGCTCGCCGCCGTGGTGCGGAAGAACCAGTCCAGGTAGTGGCTGTGCAGGCGCCGGGTCGGAAACCCGTCCGGACCCAGCGCCCGCGCCTCTGCCTCCGACAGCTCGTCGAGGTCGACGTCGGGCAACTCGCCGACGCGCCACAGCTCGAGCCACTGGTTCAGCGACGGGCCGGGACGCACGGGGCCGTCGATGGTGCAGCTGTCGTCGGTGAACACGGTGACGTCGCGCGTCATCGAGTTGAGCTTGAGCAGCGGCGACTGCGCGCGGCGCCAGATGCGGCCGGCGCCGGGCGGGTGTGGATCGACGAGGTCGATGTCGAGCAGCGTGTGCTCGTCGGTGCGCGCCAGCAGACGCTCGAGGAGCATGATCGCCCGCGGGCCGGCCCCGACGAGCAGCAGGCGCGCGCGGTCGGTCATCGCGTCGCGAGCGACGGGGTCGTGAAGGGCACAGTCGTGAGGGGCCCAGTCGTGAGGGGCCGAGTCGCGCGGGGTGCGGGCAGCCCGAGCAGGTCCCGCAGGGTCGCACCTTCCTCGTACGACTGCCGGTACGAGCCGCGCTCCTGCAGCAGCGGCACGACGCGCTCGGTGAACTCGTCCAGCCCGTGCGGGGTGAGGTGCCCGACGACGGTGAAGCCGTCGGTCGCGCGCTCCTGCACGTACCGGTCGATCTCGGCCGCGATGCGCTGTGGCGTGCCGACGAAGGTGTGCGTCGCAGTGAGGCGGATGACGAGATCCCGGATGCTGAGACCCTCGGCATCCGACAGCTCCCGCAGTTTCGCGATCCGGGCCCGCACGGCGGCGTGACGGTTCGCCCAGCCTCGAGCGGTCTCGGACCCGGTGTCGGGGTCGACGTCGGGGAGCGGACCGTCGGGGTCGTAGCCCGAGAGGTCGCGACCCCACACCTGCTCGACATAGGTCAGTGCGACCTCGGGTCGCACCTGCGCGAGCGCGATCTCGCGCGAGCGCTCCTGTGCCTCCTGCTCGGTGTCGCCGAGGACGAAGGTCGCTGCCGGCAGGATCTTCAGCGACTCCTCGTCGCGGCCCCACGCGGGCAGCTTCCCCTTGACGTCGTCGTAGAACGCCCGCGCCGCCTCGAACTCCGTATGCAGCGAGAAGATGACCTCGGCGTGCTCCGCACCGAAGCCACGCCCGTCGGCGGAGTCGCCGGCCTGCACGATGACGGGCCGGCCCTGGGGCGAGCGCGGCACGTCGAACAGCGCGTCGACGTCGAACTGGGATCCGCGGTGCCGCACCCGCGCGGGCACGTCCTCGTCCAGGAACACCCCCGATCCGGCATCCGCCCGCGGAGCGTCTTCGGGCCACGAGTCCCACAGCTTCTTCGCGAGGTCGGCGAACTCCCGCGCACGCTCATAGCGGTCGGCGTGGTCCAGGTAGCCGCCACGGCGGAAATTGGCGCCGTGGAAGGCATCCGAGCTGGTCACCGCGTTCCACCCGGCGCGGCCACCCGACAGCAGGTCGAGCGTCGAAAGTTGCCGCGCAAGCTCGTACGGCTCGTTGAACGTCGTGTTGAGCGTGCCGACCAGCCCGACGTGCTCGGTGATCGCGGCCAGAGCGGCAAGGATCGACAGCGTGTTCGGGCGCCCCAGCACGTCGAGCTCGTGGACGCGCCCCTTGTGCTCGCGCAGCCGCAGGCCCTCGGCCAGGAAGACGTAGTCGAACAGTCCGCGCTCGGCATTGCGGGCGAAGTGTGCGAACGAGTCGAACTCGATCTGGCTTCCGGCAGACGGGTCGGTCCAGACCGTCGTGCTGTTGACCCCGGGAAAGTGCGCCGCGAGGTGGATCTGACGGGGGAGGCTCACAGGGCGACCTTCTCTCGGGCGTATCGGCTCTCGGGGCGCGACAGCTGCAGTCGCGAGCGCAGCGTGCCGCTGCCGGCCGTGCCGCTCTGGCCGGCGTCGCGCAGCACACCCGCAGCGCGGGCGAGCGGCACCACCTGCTCGGCGATGGCGGCGACGTCCGCGGGCTGGCGCGCAGGGCGGAGGCGGATGCCGTCGACCCCGGCTCCGGCGAGGGCGACGATCTCGTCGACCACGTCGCCCGCAGTGCCGATGACGATGCGCGCGTCCGAGGCGAGCTCGGCTCCGGCCAGGTCGTCGAGCCGCCGCGCGGCCTGGCGTGCGGCATCGGCCGTGTCCTCGATGAGCACGAGCAGATCGGCGAAGACGCGCAGGCGCTCACGGCCATCGCTGCGCAGTACGGCCGCAGCGGTGTTGACCTCGGTGCGGATCGCGGCGACGTCGTCCGCGCTGTGCGGCGTCGTGAAGACGAGGTCGGCGTGCTCCGCGGCGAGGCGGTACGGCACCGTCTGGTGCGCGAGCACCGTGATGAGGGGGCGGCCCTGAGGCGATCGCGGCACGATCGAGGCCCCCGTGACCGAGAAGAACTCGCCCTCGAAGTCGATGTTGTGCACGCGGTCGGCATCGACGTAGCGGCCGGACTCGGCATCCCGGATCACGGCGTCGTCCAGCCACGAATCCCAGAGCCGCGCGAGCACGTCGGCGAACTCGCCCGCCTCGCGGAACGCGGCGGCGATCTCGGGGGAGTCCTCGACCCGGCCGGACGCGGGGAGCGCATCGACGCCCGTCGCGCGTCGGCCGAAGTTCGCCCGCTCGGCAGCCGATGCCCCGGCTACCAGGCGCACCCCGGCGCGGCCCCGGCTTGCGAAGTCGAGGGTCTGGATGCCCGTGGCGACGTGGAACGGCTCGGGGTGCGCTGTGGTGACGGTCGGCACGAGGCCGATGCGGCTGGTCAGCGGAGCGAGGTACGACGCGAGCAGCACGGCGTCCAGGCGTCCGCGGACACGGTCACGGCGCAGGCCGTCGGTCGGTTCGAAACGATCGGCGAGCGAGAGCGCGTCTTCGATCGTCGCGAGCACGAGGCCCGCGCCATCGGCCGTGCGCAGCAGATCGCGCCAGTAGACGGGAGACGTCAGTTCATGCGGTCGTGCGGTCTGCGCGCGCCAGGCCGCGGGATGCCATCCCGCGCGCTCCAGGGCAAGGGCGATGTGCACCTGTTCGGTCACGGTCGTCGGTTCCTCACGTTCGGCTCTGCGGGGTGTGGGCGGTGCGCGTGGTCCACTCGCGAGTGCTCGCCGAGCCGGTGCCACGCGCGATTGTGGAAGACCAGCGCGTCGCCCTCCGCCGCCGTGCCGGCGTCGCGGGCGATGTGCGCCTGTACCGCGTGCGCGGCGATCACGGTCGACCCTCCGGCATCCATGCGACTGACCACGGCGCCGCGCACCCAGGCCCGCACCCCGCGGAACACGGGCTCGCCCGTCGGCAGCGGAGCCCACGACCCGGCGTCGGCGAAGCGGTCCACACCGCTGGTGGCGCCGAGCCTGGCGAGGTCGATGTCGTCGGCGTCGAGGAGGTGCACGACGACGGAGTCCGCCGCGAGGATGGTGGGTGTCGCCGACGAGATCGCCGACACGGAGAACACCAGGAGCGGCGGATCCGCGCTCACCGACGACACCGACGAGGCGGTCAGCGCGACAGGTCCGTCAGGTCCGGTCGCGGTGATGACCGCGACGCCGCTGGGGTGCCCGCGAAAGAGCGAGCGGAATTCCGCAGGGGAGATCGCACTGCCGATCGATCGCGTCGAAGGATGCTGATCGGCGGCGGAGGCTCTGGGGAAAGCGGTCATGGCACGACGGTAGACACGGGTCCGGGGGTGGCGCCCGGACCGAGTGCAACACGAGGAAACGCGCGTTCACATGACGGCGCACACGAGGGCTGACCGCACCCGGACGCGCTGCGGTGCGATTGCATGGTCGACATGTCGCACATCGTCGTCCTCGTGGGCAACCCGCAGCCGTCGTCCCGCACGCGTCTCGTCGCCGAGGAGGTGGCCCAGCAGATCGCCGCCCGTTCCGGCGCCGACGTGAGCGAGACCATCGACCTGGCGGGCGTCGCCGACGCACTGTTCCGCTTCCCCGACGACGCCGTCGACACGCTGTCGCGACGCGTCGCCGACGCGGACGTCCTCATCGTCGCGAGCCCCACGTACAAGGCGACGTACACCGGGCTGCTCAAGGCGTTCCTCGATCGCTATGAGGCCGGCGCACTGCGTGGCGTGACGGCGGTCCCGCTGCTCACGATCGGCGCGCCCACGCACGCCCTCGCGGTGGAGCACGGTCTGCGGCCGCTCCTCGTGGAGCTCGGCGCCTCCACGCCGACGCGGGGCATCGCCTTCTCGGCAGGCGACGTCGGTCGCCGGTCGGAGATCGTCGGCGAGTGGCTCGACGCCGAGTGGCCGACGCTCGCCGGCGCACTGGGAGCCCCGAGCGTCGAGGCCGGCGCCGCCGGGGTGCGATGAGCGGCGCGCCGCCCGTGTCGCGGCCTCGCCGCCGCGTCGGCGACCTTCGATAGCGGGAGCAATGACATGACGGATGCCGTCACCCTGGCGGGCATCGACGCCGCGCGTGTCGACCAGACCGGCCCGCCGGCGCTCGAGCGGGTCTGGGCCGAAGCCTTTCCGGAGCTCTCCCGCGCGGTCTCGCCGGCGCGGACCGTGCAGCCGCGCCTGCTGGCATTCAACGATGAACTGGCCGACGATCTCGGCTTCGATCCCGCCTTCCTCCGATCGGCGGCCGGCGTGCGCGTCCTGACCGGGGAGTCGCACCGCCCAGGCACCGCGCCCGTCGCGCAGGTGTACGCCGGCCATCAGTGGGGGAGGTTCCAGCCGATCCTCGGCGACGGACGGGCAGCCCTCCTCGGCGAGCGGCACGACCGCAACGGACGCCTCCGTGACGTGCACCTGAAAGGCATCGGACCGACGCCGATGTCGCGCGTCGACGGGTTCGCGGTCGTCGGGCCCATGCTGCGCGAGCTGCTCATGGGCGAGGCGATGCACGCGCTCGGTGTGCCCACGACGCGCATGCTCGCCGTCGTGGCCACCGGCGCTCCGCGCGAGTGGGAGGATCGCGTGCTTCCGGGCGCCGTGCTCGCGCGCACGGCGGCGAGCCATGTGCGGTTCGGCTCGTTCGAGTATGTGCGCGCGCAGGACGACCCGGTGCTGCTGCGACGCCTCGCCGACCACGTCATCACGCGCCACTACCCCGGGGCGGCCGGCGCCGCGCATCCGTATCGTGCGCTTCTCGGTGAGATCGTCGATGCCGTCGCCGCACTCACGGCCGACTGGATGCGCGTGGGCTTCGTCCACGGCGTGCTGAGCACGGACAACGTGCTGGTCGCCGCCGAGACGATCGACTACGGTCCGTGTGCGTTCCTCGACGCCTACGAGCCGGGGGCGCACTTCAGCTCGATCGACCGGGAGGGCCGCTACGCGTACGACAGGCAGCCGTCGATCATGCGCTGGAACCTCGAGCGGCTGGGCGAGGCGCTCTCGCCGCTGCTGGCCGCCGATCCGGCAGCGGCGGCGGAGGTGAGCGCCGAGATCGTCGACACCTTCGACGCGCGGTACCGCGAGAGCTGGGCCGGCGTGTTCCGCCAGAAGCTCGGGCTCTCGGCGGGGGTCGATCTCGCGGTCGCCGGGGAGCTGGCGAGGGCCGCACTCGACCTTCTGGCCGAGCACGAGATCGACTTCACCGGCTTCTGGCGAGACCTCGCGGCAGCTGCCGACGACGACGAGGGTCCCCTGCGCGGACGGTTCCTGGGGTATATCCCGGAACTCGACGCGTGGCTCCGCCGGTGGGCTTCGCTGAGACCGGATGCCGCGCTCATCCTCGCGGTGAACCCGGTCTACATTCCCCGCAACCATCTCGTCGAGGAGGCACTGCGGGCGGCGACGGATGGCGACCTCGAGCCGTTCGAACGCCTGCTCGCGCTGGTCCGGGATCCGTTCCGCGAGCGTCCGGGACGCGAGCACCGGCGCTTCGCCGACCCGGCGCCCGAGGGCACGCCTCGGCACCGCACCTTCTGCGGCACGTGACAGCGTCGCCCGGGGCGCTCGGCGCGCCGGCATCCGCGTCCCGGCCCGTCCGCGGTGGCCACGATGTCGTAGCGTCGTCGTGTGGGTCGTAGCGGCATCTATGTGGAGACGGTGATCGCCGCCGACCTGGAGGCCGTGTGGACCGCCACGCAGAACCCCGCCGAGCACGTCCGGTGGGATGTCAGGTTCACCCGGATCACGCCGGACGGAGTGACGGATGCCGGTGCCACGACCTTCGCCTACGAGCGCCGTGTGCCCGGGCACAGCATCCGCGGGACCGGTGTGAGCATCGGCGAGACGCAGCGTGCGGACGGTGCGCGGACGTCGGCGCTGCGCTTCCACACCGACGATCCGCTGTCGCCGATCCGGGCCGGCCGCGGATACTGGCGCTACATGCGGCATGAGCGGGGCATCGCGTTCGTCACCGGGTACGACTACAGCCCGGGCTGGGGCATCCTGGACGTCGTCGTCCGCCCCCTGCTCGGATGGGCCACGGCGTGGAGCTTCGACCGGCTCCGCATCTGGCTGGAGACCGGCGTTCCGCCTGAGCGATGGCCGCTGTGGAGCGTGGTGTGGTGGTGGCGCGCGGATCGACCACGCGCGGCCCGCTGCCGCCGCGCACCGGCGTCCGGCCGGCGCCGCGCCGACCATCTGCAGGACGCACCCGCCACGCTGGCGGCTCTGCCCGACCCGGGAGCCGCGGCATGACCTCCATCTTCGAGCGCGCGCTCGGCGAGGACTTCGACCATCTGCATCCGATGATGAAGCGGCGCTTCGGCGTCGGCCTCGACGTGGCAGAGGCCTGCGTCGGGCGGGGAGTGATGACGACCATCCGGCGGGGTCCGTGGTGGACGGTCCCTTTCCTGCAGATCGGGCGGCTGCGCAACATCCTGATCCCCGACACCGGCATCGACGTCCCGTTCGTCATCGAGAACTACCCCTACCGCGACCCGCTCGGACGCGAGACCGTCACGTTCGTCCGCGAGTACCGCATCGGCTCTCGCCGCCGCAGATTCGACGCCACGATGATCCTCGACGACGGGCGGGTCGTCGACTATCTCGGCACGCACCAGCACCTCGCCGTCGATCTCGAGCTGCGCGTGGACGAACGAGGCGGGCTGCTGCTGACCTCCGGCGCGCAGCGCTTCTACGAAGGCCCGATCGGCTTCCGGTTTCCGATGCTCTTCAGCGGCCGCGCGCGCCTGCGCGAGTACTACGACGACGCCGACGAGCGGTTCCACGTCGACCTCGAGGTGCACAACCGCTGGTTCGGCTTCCTGTTCGGCTATCGCGGCAGCTTCCAGTGCGAATGGATGCCGGCAGCCGACGCACCGGCGCGCCTCAAGCCCCGCCGGCACGAAGCGCGCACCTGACTCAGGCCGCGTGAACTCCGGTTAGCGCTCGGAGTTGCTGCCGCGGCATCCGTCTCATGCCTTCGGGCGAGCACCGCCCCGTCGTGCGGCCAGGTACTCCGGCGGCATGCCGGGGCCGATGCGGATGCCGATCTCGTCGGCCGGGACCACGCCGCACGTCTCGCACGCCGCGGCGGCGTGCACCGCTCCGTCGCAGGGGGAGTGCCGGTACAGGATCGGCGGCTCGACGGAGGACGCCCACTCGTCTCCCCACTCGGTGAGGGCGATGAGCGCGACCGCGAGGTCGTGGCCTTTCGGCGTGAGGACGTAGTCGGCGGCGCCGGCACGGTCCATGATGCCGCTCGCCACGAACGACTCCAGCCGGGACGCGAGCACGTTGCTGGCGATCCCGAGGTTGTGCTGGAAGTCACCGAACCGCGTCACGCCTGCGAACAGGGCGTCGCGGATGATGAGCAGACTCCACCGCTCGCCGACCAGTTCCAGCGATCGCGCGATGGAGCACACCTGGGAGTCGTACGTCTTGCCCAACATGTGTCCGAATCTAGCACTTGCATGATGCAAGCACCCAACGCTATGGTCGCTTGCATCACGCAAGTCCACGCCGATCAGCACGCAGAGGAGCATGCACATGACTGGGAACTTCACCACCGCGATCACCGTCGACGCGTCGCGGCGGGCCGCGTTCGACGCGATCAACGACGTCTCCCGCTGGTGGGGACGCATCACCGGCTCGACGACGGCCGTCGACGACGAGTTCGTGTACGTCGTCCCGGGGCTGCACTACAGCGGCTTCCGGGTGACCGCGCTCGAGCCCGGCAGTCGTGTCGCCTGGCTGGTGACGGGCAGCCACCTCGACTTCGTCGCCGACAAGCAGGAATGGAACGGCAGCACGGTGCGGTTCGACATCGCCGAGGTCGATGGCCGTACCCAGGTCGTCTTCACCCATGAGGGCCTCACCGCCGACGAGGAGTGCTACGAGGTCTGCACCAACGCCTGGGGCATGTTCGTGAACGGCAGCCTCAAGGCGCTGATCGAGACCGGGCGGGGCGCTCCGTACGTCTTCGGCGGGGACGAGGCGCTGACGGCGGACGATCACGACGAGCTGCACCGTCAGGTGGCTGCATCGGCCGCATCGAGCGCGGCGGGGTAGCGGTCTGGCGCGCGACACGCCGTATCGAGTCGCCGGCGCCCGGGCACGTGGTGCGCGGGTGTCGGCGGTTCCCGTTACGGTGAGACGCGGAGGCGACATGAAGACCAAGAGACTCGCTCGTACCTCGTCGCAGCTGCCGCGTCGAGGCCACGTGCTGGTGACGATCACCGTGGTCGACGAGAACGGGTTCACGTCCCACTACGAGACCGTCGAAGCTCCCGTCGGCGCGCTGCGCGAGGGTGTCGCTGCGATCCATCTCGCCGCGGTCGAGGCGAGCGCCGACGCCGGCTCCGCAACGGCCTGAGGTCGTCGCCCCGTCTTGCGGGCCTCCCTGCAGGCGTCCTAAGATCGAACATAGATTCGATCGAGGAGGACGTCATGAGGATGGCAAGTCGAGAAGATGTCCAGGTCTGGTGCGAACGCGACCGGCCGGTTCGCCTGGTGGTCGACGGCGAGCGCTGGCGCATCATCGACACTCCGACCCGCTGCGACGGCGGACTGCTCTTCCAGAGCTGGCGGTTCACCGCGCGCAGCGACGTGGACCACCGTACGTGCGTCATGGACGTGGAAGAGGTGGACGGCCAGTGGGTGCTCGTCGCCTCGTGGGAGTGAGGGTCGAGGCGAAGGAGCGCTGTCCCGGCCCGGAATGAGAAGTTCCGCGGAACTTCTCATCCACAACCGCGTGGGACCCCTTGAAACCTGAATCGCGCGTCAGGTATCGTCCCGCAGAGCGGCTTCCCCCAGCCGTGTCCGCGCTTTACAAGGAGGTATCAGCGCATGGCATCCACGCAGCAATCACCAGACACGATGAAGCAGTCGAGTCTGCGCCGGGTCGTCACGGCTTCGATGGCCGGAACCGTCGTCGAGTGGTACGAGTTCTTCCTCTACGCCACGGCAGCGACGCTCGTGTTCAACAAGATCATGTTCCCGCCGTCCGACGACCCGTACGCCCCGATCATCGCGGCGTTCGTCACCTACGCCGTCGGTTTCATCGCCCGGCCGCTCGGCGGTATCGTCTTCGGCCACTTCGGCGACAAGTACGGGCGCAAGAAGCTGCTGCAGTTCGCGATCATCCTCGTGGGCATCGCCACGTTCCTCATGGGGTGCCTGCCCACCTTCGACACGATCGGCTACTGGGCGCCCGCCCTTCTCGTGGCTCTGCGCTTCGCGCAGGGGTTCGCGGTGGGCGGCGAATGGGGCGGCGCGATCCTTCTCGTCGCTGAGCACTCGCCCAACAAGACGCGCGGCTTCTGGGCATCATGGCCTCAGGCCGCGGTGCCGATCGGGAACCTCCTGGCCACCGTCGTGCTGCTCGTCCTGAGCCGCACGCTCACCGAGGAGCAGTTCCTCGCTTGGGGCTGGCGCGTCGGGTTCTGGCTCTCAGTCGTCATCGTCGCCGTCGGCTATTACGTCCGCACACGCGTCACCGACGCGCCGATCTTCGTCGAGGTCCAGAAGCAGGTCGAGCAGTCCAAGGCCGTGCGCTTCGGTGTGCTCGAGGTGATCAGGCGCTACCCGCGCGGCGTGCTCACGGCTATGGGCCTGCGATTCGCCGAGAACATCATGTACTACCTCGTCGTGACGTTCTCGATCACCTACCTGGCGGTCGCCCTGGAGGTCGACACGTCCGAGATCCTCGGGCTCCTGGTGATCGCGCACATCGTGCACATGATCGTCATCCCGCTCATCGGCGGCCTGACCGATCGGCTCGGCCGCAAGCCGGTGTACCTGATCGGCACCGTCGGCGCGGCGACATGGGGATTCGTGGCCTTCCCGATGTTCGACACGCGCAATCCCGTGATCATCGTCGCGGCGATCAGCCTGGGCCTGTTCATCCACGCCTTCATGTACGCACCGCAGCCCGCCATCATGTCCGAGATGTTCCCGACTCGTATGCGGTATTCCGGCGTCTCGCTCGGCTACCAGGTGACGTCGATCGTCGCGGGCTCGCTGGCACCCATCATCGCCACCGCGCTGCTCGCGAACACCGGCTCCTACGTCCCGGTCGCCGTCTACTTGGCGATCGCCGCGGCGGTCACGCTCATCGCCGCGCTGTCGATGCGGGAGACGAAGGGATCGTCGCTGCACGATCTCGACCGCCTCGACGAGGAGAAGCTGGCCGCCGAGAAGGTGTCCACCTCCGCCTGATCGACGGGTCCTCGGACTGTCGAACGCCCCGTCACGTCGTGGCGGGGCGTTCCACCGCCTCGAGCCGGGCGAGCAGCCGTCGGCGGCTCAAACGCCCTGCCGCCTCGTCCCTGCCGTGGCCGGGGTCCGGCGCAGCACGAGCACGGTCGTGATCGCCAGGATCACGATGCCGATGGACTCGACGATGACGGTCTCGGGCACGAGCGTGAAGTCCCAGGTGGAGGTGATGCCGAACAGCCCCACGGTCAGGGCCAGGATGAGCGCGAGCAGCGTGGCGATGAGGAACAGCAGGCTCAGCACCGTCGCCAGCTGCAGCAGGCGGCCGTGGAGCGCCAGCATCCCGATCGCGAGCACGAGCGCGGCGACGGCGTTGAGAACGAACATCACCCCGAGGATGCCGCCCACACCGTTGAACACGAGGTACAGGTGGATGCCGCCCGCAGCCAGGAGCGCGATCGCGCTGAGGATGCGCATGGTCCAGAGCACGCGCACCGTGGTCTCTGTGGATTCGGTCATGGTCCTACCTGCTCTCCGGTGGAGGTGAGGTCGTCGACGCCTTCTCAAGGGAAACGAGGGTGCGGCTGCTGCGGTTCATCCGCACGAGCCACGCGACGTCCCGGCCGAACGACTCGAGCATCAGCAAGAGCGCCGCGCCCGCGACGGCCAGGTCCGCGGTGGGCGGCAGCACCTGCGCCGCGACGACGGCGAGGGCGACGCCCGAGGCCGCGGTCACCACTTTGCGCCAGTACCGCGGCGGCAGGGTCCGGCGCATCCAGGGCAGCAGCGCGCCCGCCACGACGAACGCGTAGCGCAGCAGACCGATCGAGAGCACCCACCAGCCCACATACCGCGTGTCGTACACGCTCAGCACGAGGAGCAGGAATGCGTCGACCTCCATGTCGAACCGGGCGCCCAGCTCGCTCTCGCTGCCGGTACGGCGCGCGACGTACCCGTCCACCCCGTCCAGCGCGAGCGCGCAGGCCACGAGCGAGACCAGCAGGACGGTGGTCCCGACGGCCCCTCCACTCGCCGCCGGCGCGTCGAGCGGAACCCCCGGCCGCGTGGGCTCGGTCGTGCCCTCGAGTGAGGCGACCGTCAGCGCGGTCACGAGGCCGACGAGCGTCGAGCGGGTCGCGGTGACCGCGTTCGCGGGCCCGAACCGTCCGGCGCCCCGACGGCGGAGCGCGACGGTCAGCAGCAGCGTCGACACGACCAGGTAGCCGAGCCCCAGCATCACGGCCGTCGGAGACAGCGGCACGGCCGCACCGATCGCGAAGAGGCCCACGGTGCCGGCCGCGACCCACCACCACGGCTGAGCCCACGCGGCGAGAAGCCCGTGCGACCACTGAACTTTTCCCATGCGCGCTCCGTGTACTCCTCATGGCGGTCACCGGGAACACGACGCAGATACCCGCCGCGGTTCACAGTGATGCTCCGGATTCCGCCATCGCCTGGTGGACGATCGGCCCCGGGCAGGGCGAGTTCCGGTCCGAAGGACTGCGACGCCCGTCCGAGGGCGAGGCGGCGGTGCGGACGCTCTGGACCGGTGTGAGCCGTGGCACGGAGGCGCTCGTCGCACGCGGCGAGGTGCCGGAGTCGGAGCGGACCCGCATGCGCGCGCCGTTCCAGGACGGCGAGTTCCCCTTCCCGGTGAAGTACGGCTACCTCAACGTCGGGACCGTCGAGGAGGGCCCGGCACCGCTGCAGGGCCGCACGGTGTTCGCCCTGGTCCCGCACCAGTCCCGCTTCGTGGTCGCGGCGGATGCGCTCGTTCCCGTGCCGGAGTCCGTCCCGCCCCGTCGGGCGGTGCTGGCCGGTGCGGTCGAGACGGCGGTCAACGTGCTGTGGGACGCCCGGCCGCTGATCGGCGACCGGGTGGTCATCGTCGGCGCGGGCATGATCGGGTGCGCCGTCGCGCGGGTGGCGCGCGGCATCCCGGGCGCCGACGTCACGCTCGTCGACATCGATCCGGCGAAGGCGCCGATCGCCAGAGCGCTCGGCGTGAAGTTCGTGCTCGGCTCGGACGCAGCGGACCAGCTGCTCGAGCCGGACGTCGTCGTCGAGGCGAGCGGCAGTGGTGCGGGACTCGAGCTCGCACTGCGCCTGGCACCCACCGACGGCGAGGTGGTCGTGGCCAGCTGGTACGGCAGCCGCGCGGTGCCGATCGAGCTCGGCGCCGACTTCCACTCGCGCCGGATCACGATCCGCTCCAGCCAGGTCGGCGCCGTCTCACCGCGTCGCCGGGCGAGGCGCACCACCCGCGAGCGGCTGGCCGTGGCGCTCCGGTTGCTCGAGGATCCCGCATTCGACCTGCTGCTGGGTGGAGGATCGTCGTGGCGCCAGCTGCCCCAGATCACCGCCTCCCTCGCCGCGGGCACCGCCGGCGAACTGTGCCACACGATCGATTGGAGCAGCGCCGGTGAGGCGCTGAGCGACGAAAGGGAGTCGAAGTGACCTTCAGCGTGACCGTCCGCGACCATCTGATGATCGCCCACAGCCTGCGCGGCGATGTCTTCGGCCCCGCGCAGCAGCTGCACGGCGCGACCTTCCTGGTCGACGCGACTTTCCGCGCCGATGAGCTCGACGCCGATGGCGTCGTGGTCGACATCGGCCGCGCGAGCGATGTGGTGCGCGGAATCGTCGGCGCCCTGACGTACCGCAACCTCGACGACGAGCCCGACTTCGAAGGTCTGAACACGACGACCGAGCGGCTGTGCCAGATCGTGGGCGACCGCCTCGCGGCCCGTGTGCGCGACGGCGCGGTCGGCGCGTCGCGCCTGACCGGCATCACCGTGACCCTGCACGAGTCCCATGTCGCCTGGGCCTCCTACGAGGTGGCGTTGTGACGAGCGGACCCTCGGTCCGCTTCCTCGTTCCCGAGGGGGTCGACGACCCGCGCCGCGTCAGCGGCGGCAACGTGTACGACCGGCACATCCGGGACGGACTGCGCGCCCGCGGCTGGGCGGTGACGACGCAGGAGGCGGCGGCTGCGGCGGCTGCGGCATCCGCTCTCCGTGACGCCCCCGACGGTGCCCTGGTGCTGGTGGACGGACTCGTCGGGGGATGGGCGCCCGCGGCGCTCGAGGAGCATGCGTCGCGCCTGCGTCTGGTGCTGCTCGCGCACATGGTGGTCGCCGCCTTCCCCGATGCCACGGATGCCGCGGCCGACGCCGAGCGACGCGCGCTGGCGGTCGCCCGCGCCGTGGTCGTGACGAGTCACTGGACCGCGGACGAGCTGGCTCGGCGAGGGCTGGCCGATCCCTCGCGGATCACGGTCGCGGTCCCCGGCGTGGACCGGGCCGACGCCGTCACGCCGCTCGGAGAGAACGACCTGCTCTGCGTGGGGGTGCTGGCGCCGCACAAGGGGCAGGACACGCTGCTCGATGCGCTCGCGCGGCTGCCGACCGCCGACTGGACCTGCGCCGTCGTGGGATCGGGCGAGTCGTTCCCGGACTTCGCGGCGACCATCGCAGACCGTGCGGCCGCCTTCGACGGGAGGGTCAGGATCGCCGGTGTCCTCGATGACGACGCGCTCGCCGAGGCCTATCAGCGCAGCGCGCTGCTCGTCGCGCCGTCCCGTGTCGAGAGCTGGGGCATGGCGATCGGCGAGGCCCGGGCGCGGGGACTGCCCGTGATCGGCGCCGAGACCGGTGGGATTCCCGAGGCTCTCACCGGCGGGGGCGGCCTCGTCGTGCCGCCCGACGACCCGGCCGCGCTGGCCGGGGCATTGGAGGCATGGATGTCGGACCCGCCGCTGCGGGCGCGGCTGAGGCACGAGGCCCTCACGGCCCGCGCCACCCTGCCGACATGGAGCGACGCCGTCGCTCGCGTCGCCGACGCCCTGGAGGCGGCATGACCTCGATCTCGACGGCGACACCCGGCTGGCTCGCGCTGCGGGCGCCGGCCGACGACGCCGCGCGGTCGACGGAGCTCGCCCGCGAGCTCGGCCGGCTGCTCGCTGCCCGTCGCGCGAGCGCGGCCGCGCCGCTCGTGCTCCACGACCTGGGCGCGGGCACCGGATCGATGACGCGCTGGCTCGCACCGCAGCTCCCGGGCCGGCAGCGCTGGGTGCTGCGCGACGGGGACGCCGACATCGTCGAGCATCTCGATCTCGATGCGGTCGTCGACGCCGACGGCAGCCGGATCGACGCCGACGTCGTCGTCGAAGACCTCGCAGAGCTGCCGAGGGAGGCGTTCGACGGCGCAGCGGCGGTGACGGCATCCGCTCTGCTCGATGTGATCACGAGTGCCGAGGCTGCGCACATCGTCGCCGCGTGCGTCGCCGCGGGCACTCCTGCGCTCTTCAGCCTCACCGTCACCGGCGCCGTGACGCTGCGCCCGTCCGCGCGGCTGGATGCCGTCGAGCACGCCATCAGCGCAGCCTTCGACGACCACCAGCGCCGCGACGCTGAAGGGCGACGGATGCTGGGACCCGATGCCGTAGCCGCGACGGCCGAGCTGTTCGCCGCCGCGGGATGGCACGTTCGCAGGGGCCCGACCCCCTGGCGCCTGAAGGGGCGGGACAGCGCGCTCACGACCGAGTGGCTGGACGGGTGGATCGACGCCGCCGTCGAATGGCGGCCGGAGCTCGCGGACGACGCGGAGGCATACCGCCGTGTTCGTCGGGCGCAGGCGGCCTCCGGCCGGCTGCGGGTGATGGTGTCGCACGAGGACCTGCTGGCGTGGCCGGGGTGACGAGCATGTCGCCGCGTCTGCGGTCCGGTGCACGGATCGTGGCCGCGCTCGCGGTGGTGGTCGCGACGGGCGCGGTCGTCGGTGCCGCACCGTTCCTCGACGGCCTCGCTGCGGTCTCGCCCTGGACGATCGTCGCCGCCGTCACACTCGCCGCGGTCGCCACCGCTGCGGCGGCCTGGCGGTGGCGGATGGTGTCGACCGGGTTCGGGCTGCCGCTCACCTGGGGCGACGCCTTCGCGGCGTACTACCGGTCGCAGTTCCTCAACATGGTGCTGCCCGGCGGCATCGTGGGCGACGTGCAGCGCGCCTACGTCCAGGGGCGCGCGCACGACCGCCTCGATCTCGCTGCGCGCGCGGTCGCGGCCGAGCGTATCGCCGGGCAGCTCGTGCAGATCGTCCTCACACTGGCGATCCTGCTGCCGCTCGGCCTCACGTCGCCGCTGGCCCCGTTGGCGTGGATCAGTGGGGCGGTCGCGCTGCTCATCCTCGTGGGCGTCGCCACGGTGGCGCTCACCGCGCGCGGGCGCGCCGCGCTGGCTCGCGAGTACCGGATGCTGCGCCCTGTGCTCTCGCGGCCCCTGACGCTGCTGGCCATCACGGCGGCCTCGGCCATCGTCCTCGCCGCGCACGCCGCCACGTTCGTGGTGGCGGGTCTCGCCGCAGGCGTCCACGCGGACTCCGACGAGCTCGCGATCGTGGCGCTGATCGTGCTCGCTGCTGCGGGGATCCCGGTCAGCGTCGGAGGCTGGGGGCCGCGCGAGGCCGTCGCCGCGGCGGCGTTCGCTCTCGCGGGGCTGGGTGCGGGCGCCGGCGTCGCCGTGTCCACGGCGTTCGGCGTGCTCACGTTGGTCGCCGTCGCACCGGGTGCCGTTGCGCTGCTCGCGGACCGCTTCCGTTCGTCTGGTCGGAGGAGCATGATCGAGAGGAGGAGACCCGTATGAGCGAGCGACCCTACGTGACCCTCAGCTGCGCGATGTCGATCGACGGCTACCTCGACAGCGCCGAGCCGCACCGGCTGGCGATGTCGAACGCGGCCGACCTCGACCGAGTCGACGACGTGCGCTCACTGCACGACGCGATCATGGTGGGCGCCTCGACGGTGCGACGAGACAACCCGCGTCTGCTGGTGAGGGATGCTGCGCGGCGCGCACGCCGGCTCGCCTCCGGGCGCCGGGAGTCTCCCGCAAAGGTGACGGTGACCTCCAGCGGCGACCTGGCAGCCGACGCCGCCTTCTTCACGACGGGAGAGGGGCCGCGGATCGTTTACTGCCCGCAGTCCCGGGAGGCGCAGCTGCAGGAACGGCTGGGCGAGCGGGCGATCGTCGTCGGGCTCGGCGACGACTGCGTCATGATGTCCGCGCTGCTCGACGATCTCGCGGCGCATCGGGGCGTCCGCAGCCTCATGGTCGAGGGCGGCGGCACCGTGCTGACACAGTTCCTCGGCGCGGACCTCGTCGACGAGCTGCACCTCGTCGTCGCCCCGTTCTTCGTCGGTGAAGACCGCGCACCGCGCGTCGTGCGATCGGGGGCTTTCCCCTGGACGGCCTCGCGCCGGGCCCGGCTCGCCGACACCCGCCGCATCGGCGACGTGGTGCTGCTCCGCTACGCCCTCTCCGACCGGTTCGGCATGCTCGAGCCCGAGAGCGCCGACGCCGGGCGGGAGCCGGTCGCCGCCGAACGTCCGTGAGCCGTCCGCTTGCCGGCGGGCGGTCGCGGGCATGGCCGGGCCGCCTCGCGATCGCCGCGGCCGTCGCCGTGCTTCTCGTCCTGCCGCTGGTGCCCGGGGCGTTGGTCTCGGGGTCGGTGCTGGCTCTGGTCCGGATACCGGTCGAGTCGATCCTCATCCTCCTCGTGCTGGCCCTGGTGCCGTGGGCCCGGCCGCGCATCGTGCTTGCGGCGCTCTTCGGGCTGTTCGTCTGCCTGGCGGTGGTGCTCGCCTGCGTCGATGTCGGCTACGAGGCCGCGCTCGGCATCCATTTCGTGCCTCTCGATTGGCGGCAGCTCGGCGACGCGTACGGCGTCGTCGCGGCCGCCATCGGCGCGGCGCCGGCGAGCGCCCTCGTCGCTGCGGCGGCCCTGCTGATCGCGGGGGTGGCAGCGGCGCTCGCGTGGGCGGCGCTGCGCGTGGACGCCGCGGTCCGCAGGGACGCCGCCCGGGGCCGGGCCGCGCTCGCCGCCCTGACCGCCGGATGGGTCGCCGTCGCCGCACTGGCGCCTCCGCTGGGTGTGCCGAACCCGTCGGCGGCTGCGGCATCCACCGGTGCCATCGGCTCGGCGGTGTCGCGCACCGTCGCCGCGCTCCAGGCGCGCGAGGTCGTCGCCAGGGCGATCGCCGATGACCCGTTCGCCGAGATGGACGAGGCGGAGCTGTTCACCGCGCTGCGCGGCAAGAACGTCGTCTTCGCGTTCATCGAGAGCTACGGCAGGGTCGCGCTGGAGGGCGAGGGCGTGTCGGACGGCGTCAATGCGCTGCTGCGCCGCGGCGAGGACACGCTGGCCGCCGAGGGGTACATCGCCGAGAGCGCGTGGCTGACCTCACCCACCTACGGCGGTGCGAGCTGGCTCGCGCACGCGACGCTGCAGACGGGAGTCTGGATCGATTCGCAGACGGTCTACAGCGAGGTGGTGGGCAGCGACCGTCTGACGCTGAGCGGTGCCTTCGCAGCCGCCGGCTGGCGGACCGTCAGCGACGTGCCGTCCAACACGCAGGACTGGCCGGTCGGCAGGGACTTCTACCGGTTCGGCACGTTGCTGGACGCGACGAACGTCGGCTACCGCGGGCCCCGATTCGGATATGCGCGCATCCCCGATCAGTACACGTGGAAGCACTTCGCCGACCACGAGCTCGCCGATGCCGGGCAACCATCGGTGATGGCCGAGATCGACCTGGTGTCGTCTCACACGCCATGGGCGCCGTTGCCGGAGCTCGTGGCGTGGTCGCAGATCGGAGACGGTTCGATCTTCGCGGGGCAGCCCGAGGCCAGCAGGCCCGCGAACGAGGTCTGGGAGGACCCGCGGACCGTCCAGCGGTTCTACGGGCTCTCGATCGAGTACGCCCTCGGCGCCATGTTCTCGTTCCTCGAGAACGTCGATGACCCGAACCTGGTCGTCGTCGCGCTCGGCGACCATCAGCCGGGTCCGATCGTGAGCGGCGCGGATGCCGGTCGCGACGTGCCGATCAGCATCATCACGAAGGACCACGCCGTGCTCGACGCGATCGCAGCGTGGGGCTGGGAGCCGGGTCTGCGGCCCGCCGCCGAGTCGCCGGTGTGGCGGATGGATGCCTTTCGCGACCGGTTCTTCACGGCCTTCGGGTCTGCTCCGTGAGCGACGGCTGGAAGGACCGGTCTCGTGGTCGCCGTGCGAAAAGTCGGGTCGGTGGCGGCGACACGCGGTATCGGATGCCGCGCTACGGCGTGTCGTGTGACGCGCCCTAGTTTTCGCAGCGGGCGAGGCAGATCGAGGGTTCATGTGGCAACCAGACGTCAGTGCCGCCTCACATCGCGGCGGCGCGTTTCGGCCGCATCACGATCGCGGCGACGCCGCCGCCGATCGCGCCGAACAGGTGCGCCTGCCACGACACCCCTGCAGGCGCCCCGAAGACCCCGGCGAGCATGCTGCCGCCGTACACGACGGCCACCGCGGTGGCGATGAGCGCGTAGAGGATGCCGTGGCCCAGCGACGGCGCGACGAAGGCCCGGATCAGCAGATAGCCGAAGTACCCGAACACCAGCCCCGACGCGCCCACGGTGACGACTCCCGGCGCGCTGAAGATCCACGTGCCGAGCCCGCCGACGACGGCGATGATGCCCGTCACCGCCCAGAACCGGCCGACGCCGTCCAGTGCGACGAGCACCCCGAGGACGACGAACGGGATGCTGTTGGCCAGCAGGTGGGGCCATCCCGCATGCAACCCCGGGCCGAACAGCACGCCGTCGAGTCCGTCGAGCGCCCACGACCGGAGACCGAACTCGCCGTTCGCGTCGCCGGGCAGCAGATCGTCGAGCACGCGGACGACCCACATGATCGCGAGCAGCAGCAGGGGCTGCCCGATCCGGGCCACGATGCTGCCGCCGCGGGAGGGCGTCGAGGGTGCGCTCGTCACCTGCCCATCGTCGCACCCGCGCGGGGTCGCGACGTGACGCGTGTCCTCAGCGCTCGGACCGGCGCGGTGCTGCTGGCAGGATGACGGGATGACGTTCACCGTCCGAGTCCCTGAGCTGAGCGAAGCCGCGGAGATCGCCGATGTCCACGTCCTGACGTGGCGCGAGACCTATACGCACCTCCTGCCCGAGGGGTTCTTCGACGAGGAGTACGTGCGGGCCCGCCGCGGGCTGTGGCGTCGGCTGCTGGAGAATCCGCGCGAGGGCTGGCACATCCGCGTCGCGGAGCGCGACGGCCGGATCGTGGGTCTGGCGACGGCCGGTCCGAGCACAGCGACCGACGGCGAGGACCCTCCGCGCGAGCGCCAGCTCTACATGCTCTACGTGCTCGCGGCGGAGTACGGCCGAGGAGCGGGGCAGGCGCTGCTGGACGAGGTGCTCGGCGACGAGCCGGCGGTGCTGTGGGTCGCGAAGGCGAACCCGCGGGCGATCGCCTTCTACCGGCGCAACGGCTTCGCGTTCGACGGCGTCGAGGAGGCGTATCCGGGCATCCCGGCGCTCGTCGACGCGCGCATGGTGCGCTGACGGCGGCGGGCGCCGAGGCCTCTCAGCCGGGGAAGTCGGAGTCGTCGGTCCACGCGGCGATGTCGACGCCGTGGTTGTCGGGGGACGTGAGGGTCCAGTAGCCCGGTGCATGGGTGTCGTCGGCCATTCGTCCGCCCGCGGCCAGCGCTGCGGCGATCCGCGCCTGCACCTGGTCGCGCGGGACCGAGATGTCGATGTGTGTGCGGCCACGCCCCGACTTCGGAGGCTCGAGCGGGTGGAACCACACGTGCGGGTTGCGACGCAGCGGGTCGACGGCGTCCTCGGCGCCGAGCGGGTCGTAGCCGAGCGCGGCGCTCCAGAACGGCCGCACGCGGGCATCGGGTCCTTGCGCGACGGCGATGCCGACGACCGTGAGCGCGGACGGGTCGGGCTCGAGGTCGAGTTCACGGGCGGCACGGGAGACGGATGCCGCGAGTTCGGCATCCGCTCTGCTCAGCGCCCCATCGGCCCGGCTGAACGTCTTGACGAACACCCCTTCGGGGCGCAGGTCGATGTCGGGGAAGTGCTCCAGCGCCTCGGCGATCGGCACGATCTCGGCGACCAGGCGGGCGCCCTGTGCGAGCGATCCGGCTCGGAAGAATGCGTGCGCACCCCAGTAGAGGACGCGCCAATCCTCGACGCCCTCGGACGCGTGGAAGTCCTGCGCGCTGATCGTCTCGACCTCGGGTGGAATGATGCCGTCACCGAGAGGCGGCTGGGCGAGGATGAGGCGCGCGAGCGACTGCGGGCGGGTCAGTTGGGGCCAGTGCCCGGTCGGCAGGTCGAGGAACGTGACGTCTTCGATGGTCGTGAACTCCTGCACGGACGCCGCGCCCTCGTCGATCCAGGAGCGCAGGTCGGCGACGGTGTACTCGGTGGCGACCGCTGTGACGGGGATCGCGCGTCTCCGGTCGTCGTGCAGCTGCTGGATGCCGGTGACCACCCCTGCCGGCGAGGGGATCGCGTACGCGCGGAACGCCGCCATGCCGCCCTCACCCAGGTCGCGGAGATCGGCCTCGTCGAAGTCGGTCCAGTCGGGAAGCGGGAGTTCGCCGCCGACCGGCTTGTAGCCCGACAGGAGCGGCGCGCCGTCGGGCGTCGGGAAGCCGCCGATCAGGATCAGCCGCGCCACCCGCTGCGGCCGCGCGTCGGCTGCCGCATAGACGATGCCGGCCCCCGCGGAGTGCCCGACCAGCACCACCTTCTCGCCGGGAGCCGCGTCGATCGCCGCCACGACGGCGGCGACATGGTCGTCGAGCGTGATCGCCGAGCGATCGGCGTCGGCCGACTCCATGCCGGGAAGCGTCAGGGCGACCGGTCGGTGAGCGGCTTGCTCGAGCGCCGGCGCGACCTCGTACCAGGCCCATCCGCCCATCCAGAGGCCTGCAACCAGGATGATGTCCACTTCCGCTCCTTCGCATGATGAGAGGTGCAGCCAGTGTGACGGGATCCTCCGACATCCGCGACGGGGGAATACGCCGACGTCGGAACTGATTGACTGAGATACCCCTAGGGGGTATGAATGGAATCGTATCGATGAGGAGAACCGCCGTGACCGATCCGAATCGAGACAGCGACCTGAGCGCTGTCGCGCACGCCGACCAGCCCCACACCGGCCATGATCATGCTGCGCCCTCCGGACACGACCGAGCGGCGATGACGCCGCTCACTCCAGGGTCGGACCACGACCACGCGGCGATGGAACACGCCGGCCACCGACACTCCGACCACGACCATGCGGCGGCGGGCGACCCCCACGACCACGCCGCGCACGACCACGCCGCGATGGCTCACGCCGACCACGACGCGCCCGGCGCCCACGGCGGACATGGCGCCCACGGCGCCCACGGCGGCCACGGCGACCACGACGCGCCCGGCGCCCACGGCGTACATGGCGCCCACGGCGGCCACGCGGGCCACGGCGCCGACCACGTCGCGCGCTTCCGGCGGCTGTTCTGGATCAACCTGGCGCTGGCCGTCCCCGTGGTCCTGTTCTCGGGCATGTTCGCGATGGTGCTGGGCTACACGCTCCCCGACGTGCCCCTCGTGCGCTGGATCTCGCCGGTGCTCGGCACCGTCATGTACTTCTGGGGCGGGTGGCCGTTCCTCACCGGCGCCGTGTCGGAGCTTCGCGCCCGCAAGCCCGGGATGATGCTCCTCATCGGCCTCGCCATCACCGTCGCGTTCTTCGCATCGTGGGGCGCGAGCCTCGGGCTGCTCCACCACGAGCTGGAGTTCTGGTGGGAGCTGGCGCTCCTCATCGTGATCATGCTGCTCGGCCACTGGATCGAGATGCGTTCGCTGGCGCAGACGACCTCGGCCCTCGACTCGCTCGCCGCGCTCCTCCCGGACGAGGCCGAGCGCGTCGAAGGCGACCGCGTCGTGACGGTGCCGCCTGCCGACCTGCGCGTGGGTGATGTCGTCGTCGTGCGCCCCGGCGGCAGCGTTCCCGCCGACGGCCGCATCGTCGACGGACGCGCCGACATGGACGAGTCGATGGTGACGGGTGAATCCCGGCCCGTCGCCCGCACCACCGGCGACCAGGTCACCGCGGGCACCGTCGCCACCGACTCCGGGCTGCGGGTGGAGGTCACCGCGACCGGCGACGACACCACGCTCGCCGGCATCCAGCGGCTCGTCTCCGAAGCGCAGAACTCGACGTCGCGTGCACAGCGCCTCGCCGACCGCGCGGCGGGCTGGCTGTTCTGGTTCGCGCTCGGCGCGGCGGCGCTCACCGCCGTGGTGTGGAGCGCATTCGGGATGCCGGACGAGGCGGTCGTCCGCACCATCACCGTGCTCGTGATCGCCTGCCCCCACGCGCTGGGCCTCGCCATCCCGCTGGTGGTGTCGATCGCGACCGAGCGCGCAGCCCGCGGGGGTGTCCTCATCAAGGACCGGCTGGCGCTGGAGAGCATGCGCTCCATCGGCGCGGTGCTGTTCGACAAGACCGGCACCCTGACCAAGGGCGAGCCGACGGTGATGGATGTCGCCACCGCCCCCACCGCCCCTGCGCTCGATGCCGACGCGGTGCTGGCACTGGCGGCATCCGCCGAGGCCGACAGCGAGCACCCGCTCGCGAAGGCGATCGTCCGTGCCGCGCAGGCGCGCGGACTGGTGCTCGCCGGGGCCACCGGATTCGCGTCGTCGCCCGCGGTCGGCGTCACCGCGCACGTCGACGGGCACGTCGTCCGCGTGGGCGGCCCGCGCCTGCTCGAGGAAGTGGGCGGCGCGGACGTCGACGCCGCAGCGCGGTGGCGCGAGAAGGGGGCGATCATCCTCCACGTCGTGCGCGACGGCGAGGTCGTCGGCGGGCTCGCGCTCGCCGACGAGGTCCGACCCGAATCCCGTGACGCCGTCGCCGCGCTCCAGAAGCTCGGCGTCGAGGTTGTCATGATCACGGGGGATGCCGAGCCCGTCGCCCGCGCGGTCGCCGAGGCTCTCGGCATCCGTCGCGTGTTCGCCGGCGTGCGTCCCGAAGACAAGGAGCGGAAGGTCGCCGAGCTGCAGGGCGAGGGCCTGAAGGTCGCGATGGTCGGAGACGGCGTGAATGACGCACCCGCGCTGGCCCGCGCCGACGTCGGCATCGCGATCGGTGCCGGCACGGACGTCGCGATCGGGTCGGCGGGCGTGATCCTCGCGTCGAGCGATCCGCGGTCGGTGCTGTCGGTGATCGAGCTGTCGCGCGCGAGCTACCGCAAGATGTCGCAGAACCTCTGGTGGGCCGCGGGGTACAACCTCATCTCGGTGCCCCTCGCGGCGGGAGTGCTTGCGCCGATCGGCTTCGTCCTGCCGATGTCGGTGGGCGCGATCCTGATGTCGCTGTCGACCGTCGTGGTGGCCGTGAACGCGCAGCTGCTGCGACGGCTCGACCTGACCCCCGAGCGCAGCACGCAGGCCGTTCTGGAACGGTGATCGTCGCCGTGCCCGCGCCCTGCAGCGTCGTCGACCTGCGGGGACGCGCGCGCGTGGCCGCCACGGCGGCGCCCGGTGGCGAGGCATCCGGCTCGGCACTCCTCCGCGGGGGATGCGCCGCGGCGATAGGGTTTGACAATGACGACGACTCCTCCCGGCTGGTACGACGACGGTCACGGCGCGCTGCGCTGGTGGGACGGGGCGCTGTGGACGGAGCACGTCGCCCAGCCGGACGCCGAATCATCGCCGGCCCCGACGGAGGCTGAGATCGTCGCCGCCCAGCTCGGATTCGAGGAGCAGCAGCAGCCTGTGGCGGTCACCGGATCCGGCGCCACGCAGGTCGAGGCGGGTGCGGTTCCCGGACCGGCCGGCCAGCCTGAGGCACCCGCCCAGTCCGCCTACCCTGCCGCGCAGCAGTACCCGCCCGCCGCACCGGGATACCCGCAGGGCGCGTACCCCGGTGCCCCTGCCGGCGGAGGATTCACCGCGGCCACCGAGCCGCGAAAGTCGAAGCTCTGGATCGTCTGGGTCGTGCTCGGCGTGGTGCTGCTCGGCATCGTGATCGCGGCCGCCGTGGTCATCCCGCTGCTCTTCCTCTCGGCCACTTCGTCATCCACCCAGACCGGCGGCGCCGAGTCCGACGACGAGCGCGCAGCGGTCGCCACGGTCGAGCTCTACGACGAGGCCTGGCAGGACGGCGACTGCGAGACGTTCACCGCCTCGACCACCGAAGACTTCCGCACCCAGAGCGGCTTCACCGACTGCGTCACCTTCGAAGAGGACTCGGACCGCTTCGACGAGAACTTCGAAGACTACGAGGTCACGATCACCGACGTCGAGACGCTGGGCGACGAGATCGCGGTGACCACGAATGAGACGTTCACGGCGCTCGTCGACGCCAACGGCGACCCGGCCGAGCCCTCGCCGGGTTCGACCGTGTACTACTACACGCTCGTCCAGGCCGACGGCGCGTGGGTGATCGACGACCTCTCGTACGAATGACCGCGCCCGGAACCGAGCGCCCCCCGCACGACCTCCGGTTCTACCTCGTCTGCGTCGGGATCGGACTGCTCGCAGGCCTGCTGTCCGGTCTGTTCGGCGTCGGCGGCGGCACGGTGATCGTGCCCTTCCTCGTGCTGCTGCTCCGCTTCGACCAGCGCCTCGCCGCCGGGACGTCGCTCGCGGCGATCGTCCCGACGGCGGCCGTCGGCGTGATCTCCTACGCCGTGCACGGCTCGGTGGCCTGGATCGCGGCGCTGCTGCTCGCGGCCGGCGCCGTGTTCGGCGCGCAGATCGGCACCTGGCTGCTCCCGCGACTGTCGCTGACTGTGCTGCGGTGGGCCTTCGTCGGGTTCCTCGTCGCCGTGATCGTGAGCCTCTTCGTCGTGATCCCGTCGCGTGACGCCGAGCTGACCCTCACTGTGCTGAGCGGCGCCGCACTCGTCGCGCTGGGCGTGGTCACCGGCATCCTGTCAGGACTCATCGGCGTCGGCGGGGGGATCATCGTTGTTCCCGCGCTCATGCTGCTGTTCGGCACCAGCGACCTGGTGGCCAAGGGAACCTCGCTGCTCATGATGATCCCGACGGCCGTGTCGGGCACGATCGGCAACGTCCGCCGGCGCAACGTCGACCTCGTCGCGGCGGCGATCGTGGGCGTGGCGGCGTGCACGACGACCGCGCTCGGTGCGTGGGCGGCGGTGCTCCTCGACCCGTTCGTGGCCAACGTGCTGTTCGCCGTCTACCTCGTGGTGATCGCCGTGCAGATGGCGCTGCGGGCGTGGCGCGGGCGTCCCCGTCGGGCGTGACCCGGCCGCCCCGGGCATCGAAACGGGGGGATGGCCGGCGAGACAGAGCATTCGCGCCGAAACCGGGGGCGACGCCCCCGGTCTCGCCGCGAATCCCTTGGCTCGACGGCTGACGCCGGCCCGCTCCCGGCCGGACCGGCGGAAGCCGCTCGGTAGGATGGCGTGGTGCCAGTGAACCCCGAGCTCGTCGGCCGCGACTTTCCGCCGACGACCCCCTACCTCGTGGGCCGCGAGAAGGTGCGCGAGTTCGCGCGCGCCGTCTTCGCCGACGACCCGCAGCACCTCGACCCCGCCGCCGCGCAGGCGCTCGGCTACGCCGACGTCGTCGCGCCGCCGACTTTCGCGATCGTGGTGACCGACGCCACGCTCCAGCAGCTGCTGGGCGAGCCCGACTCGGGCATCGTCCTGCAGAACGTGCTGCACGCCGAGCAGAAGTTCCGCTACTCCCGGCCGATCGTCGCGGGCGACGAGCTCACCGCGAAGCTCGCGGTCACCGGCATCCGTGCGATGGGAGCCGCCGCCATGGTGACGAGCGAGTCCGAGATCACGGATGCCGCGGGCGACCACGTCGTCACTGCGACGTCCATCCTGCTGGTGGGGGAGGGCGAGCAGTGAGCGCGTTGACGAACCTCACCGTCGGCGATGTCGTCGCGGAGCGCACGGTGCATCTCACCCGGGACTCCCTCGTGCGCTATGCCGGGGCATCCGGGGATTTCAATCCCATCCATTACCGTGACGACGTCGCCGTCGCCGTGGGACTCCCGGGCGTTCTCGCCCACGGGATGCTCACGATGGGTCTCGCCGTCGGCACGATCGCGTCGTGGCTCGGGGACAGCGGCCGCATCCTCGACTACGGCGTCCGGTTCACCAAGCCCGTCGTGGTCGACGCCGAGACCGGCGCCGACGTGACCGTCGTCGCGAAGGTCGGCGCCGTCGACGACGAGTCGGCGCGCATCGACCTCACCGTGTCGTTCAACGGCGCGACGGTGCTGGTCAAGGCGCAGGTGCGCGTGCGGACGATCTGACGCATGCCCGACGTCACCCCGATCCCGCTGTCGCGGCTCACGACCCTGCGCACCGGCGGCACGCCGACCCGCATGATCGACGCGCCCACCACCGACGAGCTCGTCGACGCCCTCCGCGACGTCTGGGCGTCCGGCGACGAGTGGCTCGTGCTCGGCGGCGGCTCGAACCTGTTCGTCGGTGACGAGCCGTTCGACGGCGCCGTCGTGCGGGTGCTCACGAACGGCATCGAGCGGATGCCGTCACCCGTGGCCGGACGCGTCCGCCTGCGCGTGCAGGCGGGCCACGACTGGGACGCCTTCGTCGCCTACGCGGTGGCCGAAGGCCTCGGCGGCGTCGAGGCGATGTCGGGGATCCCCGGCACCGTCGGCGCCGCGCCGGTGCAGAACATCGGCGCCTACGGCCAGGAGATCGTTCAGACGCTCAGTGATGTCGAGCTCCTCGACGAGTCCACCGGCGAGGTATCGACGGTGCCGGCCGCCGAACTCGGACTCGGCTTCCGCACGTCGGTGCTGAAGCACCATTACGGCTCTGCGCCCGCCCGGCGGGCCGTGATCCTGTCGGTCACCCTCGACCTCCCCGAGATCGGCCACGGGGCCCGCCGCATCGCCGGCGACCAGCTGCGCACGGCGCTGCGACTCCGTCCGGACGACGAAGTGACTCTCGCGTGGGTGCGCGAGCGCCTCCTCGAGACGCGTCGCAGCAAGGGGATGGTGCTCGATCCCGACGACCCCGACACGTACAGCGCGGGCTCGTTCTTCCAGAACGCGGTGGTCTCGGCATCCTTCGCCCGCACGCTCCCCGACGAATGCCCGCGCTGGCCCGTGCACCCCGACCTCGACCCGGTGCTCGTCATCCCGCTCGCGAGCTTCGACGGCTACGTGCCGCCGACCCCCACCGTCGAGTCCGACGTCAAGGTGAGCGCCGGATGGCTCATCGAGCACGCCGGCGTGCGGAAGGGGTTCAAGCTTCCTCGCTCGCGTGCCGGCCTGTCGACGAAGCACGCCCTCGCCCTGACGAACCGCGGCAGCGCCACCGCCGCCGAGCTCGCCGAGCTCGCCCGCTTCATCCAGGGCCGCGTGCAGTCCGAGTTCGGCCTGATCCTGCAGCCCGAGCCGGTGCTGGTCGACGTGGAGCTCTAGCCGCAGCACCCTTCGTCCGCGCGGTGACCCTCGTCGTCGTCCGCGAGCAGCAGCGTGCGGTGCGCGGGCGTGAGGTTCGCCAATGCCGCCGCCAGTTCCATCACCAGGTCGATTCGCCGTCCCATGGGGTGTCCTTCCGTTCGTGTCTCAACAAGGACGACGAACGAAGGGACGACGGGTCGACGATTCGGCTCGACTTCCTCGCGCGCGTCCGCCGCCGCCGCCGCGGCATCCGTGCACGCTCAGCCACCCGCCCGGTGCGAAAAGTCGGGCCGGTCACGGAGGCACGCCGGTGGGGGATGCCGACGCCCGGCGTGTCGCGTCACCGACCCGACTTTTCGCAGCAGGCACGCACGAACGAAGAACGCGGATGCCTCGAACCGAGGCATCCGCGTTCCGTCGAGAGCCCGCGGGTTACGAGGCGAAGAGGCGCTGCAGGCGCTGCACGCCCTCGAGGAGGGCGTCGTCGCCGAGCGCGTACGACAGGCGCAGGTAGCCCGAGGGGCCGAAGGCCTCGCCCGGAACGACGGCGACCTCGGCCTGCTCGAGGATGAGGTCGGCGAGCTCGAGCGAGGTGGTCGGCGTCGAACCGGCCCACTCACGGCCGAGGAGGCCTCGCACGTCGGGGTACGCGTAGAAAGCTCCCAGCGGCGTGGGCACCTCGACGCCGTCGATCTTCGACAGCTCGGCGACGATCGTGCGGCGGCGGCGGTCGAAGGCCTGGCGCATCAGCTCGACCTCGTCCTGCGGGCCGGTGAGGGCCGCGAGGGCCGCGCGCTGCGCGATGTTGTTCACGTTCGAGCAGAGGTGCGACTGCAGGTTGCCGGCGATCTTGATCGCCTCCTTCGGGCCGACCATCCAGCCGAGGCGCCAGCCGGTCATCGCGTAGGTCTTCGCGACGCCGTTGACGAGGATCGTCTGCCCCGCGGCATCCGGAACAGCCTCCACGATCGAGACGGCCTTCACCGGGGCGTCCGAGCCGTCGGGCGCGTACACGAGGTTCTGGTAGATCTCGTCGGTGATGATCCAGATGCCGTGCTCGACGGCCCATTCGCCGATCGCCCGCGTCTCTTCGAGTGTGTACACCGATCCGGTGGGGTTCGACGGCGAGACGAACACGAGCGCCACCGTGCGCTCGGTGCGCGCGTCCTCGAGCTGCTCGACGGTCACCTTGTAGTGCTGGTCGGCGCCGGCGAACACCTCGACGGGGATGCCGTCGGCCAGGGCGATCGCCTCGGGATAGGTCGTCCAGTACGGGGCCGGCAGCAGCACCTCGTCGCCGGGGTTCACCACGGTCTGGAAGGCCTGGTACACCGCCTGCTTGCCGCCGTTGGTGACGATGATCTGCGAGGGGTCCACCTCGAGGCCGGAGTCGCGCAGCGTCTTCGCGGCGATCGCCTCGCGCAGGGCCGGCAGACCCGCGGCGGGCGTGTAGCGGAAGTTGGCGGGGTTGTGCAGCGCCTCGGCGGCGGCATCCACGAT
>NZ_MWLQ01000032.1 GCF_010634855.1 Microbacterium sp. B35-30
ACGCGATCGCGGCGGCCGTGCTGACCTATGCCTACTCCACCGAGACGGTGAACGGCGTCGTCGGCGCGAAGGTGCCCGGGAACTTCGCGTTCCCGGCTCCGGCCGGGCCTGAGGGCACCGTCAACCTTCCCGGTGGCGGCGGCCTTGCGCCTGACCATGACCACGAGCACGGCGACGTCGACTGAGTCGATGCGCTGAGCGAGGCGGGGGTGCCGTACCGGCATCCCCGCCTTCGTCTGCGCCCTCTCAGCGGACCCATTGCGCTGACTCTTCGGGAGGACGAAGCTCGGACGCGAGCCCCAGCACGACAGAGTCGCACGACGATGTCCGTCGCACGACGGAGAGGACGAAGATGTCCAGCAACAGGGCCGTCGCCTACAAGGGCCCCGGCGAGGTCGAGGTCATCGACACGGATTACCCGGAGTTCGAGCTGAAGGACGGGCCGGGCGTCAACCCGGCGAACGTCGGCAGGAAGGTGCCGCACGGCGCGATCCTCAAGACCGTGAGCACGAACATCTGCGGTTCGGACCAGCACATGGTGCGCGGCCGCACGACGGCACCTGCAGGGCTCGTGCTCGGCCATGAGATCACCGGTGAGGTCGTCGAAGTCGGCCCCGACGTCGAGTTCGTCAAGGTCGGCGACATCGTCTCGGTGCCCTTCAACATCGCATGCGGCCGCTGCCGCAACTGCAAGGAGGGCAAGACCGGCATCTGCCTCAACGTCAACCCCGACCGTCCGGGGAGCGCCTACGGCTACGTCGATATGGGCGGTTGGGTCGGCGGCCAGGCGGAGTACGTGCTCGTACCGTACGCCGACTGGAATCTGCTGGTCTTCCCCGACCGCGACCAGGCTCTCGAGAAGATCCTCGACCTCACCATGCTCTCCGACATCTTCCCCACCGGGTTCCACGGCGCGTACACCGCCGGCGTCGGCCCGGGATCGACCGTCTATATTGCGGGCGCCGGACCCGTCGGCCTCGCCGCTGCGGTGGGAGCACAGCTGCTGGGTGCGGCGGTGGTCATCGTGGGCGATCTGAACGAGGACCGCCTTGCCCGTGCGCGCTCGTTCGGGTGCGAGACCGTCGACGTGTCGAAGGGCGACCCGAAGGATCAGATCGAGCAGATCCTCGGTGTGCCCGAGGTCGACAGCGGCGTCGACGCCGTCGGGTTCGAAGCGCGCGGACACGGAGCGGATGCCACGCACGAAGCACCCGCCACGGTGCTCAACTCGCTCATGGACCTGACCGCGGCGGGCGGCGCGCTCGGCATCCCGGGTCTGTACGTCACCGGCGACCCCGGCGGCATCGACGAGGCCGCGAAAGTCGGGTCGCTGTCGCTGCGGCTCGGCCTCGGCTGGGCGAAGTCGCTCTCCTTCACCACCGGCCAGTGCCCTGTCATGCGCTACAACCGCCGCCTCATGATGGCGATCCTCCACGACAAGGTCGCGATCGCCGATGCCGTCGGCGCCACCGCCATCGGACTCGAGGACGCCCCGCAGGGGTATGCCGATTTCGACCAGGGCGCCGCCAAGAAGTACGTGCTGAATCCCAACGGGTACATCCAGTCCACCTGACAACGAGCGGATTCCTCGGTCGAGGCATCCGCTCGCCGACGAAAGGAACACCACCATGTCCGTCACCCTCGATGACGCCCGTCGCGTCATCACCGCCGCAGAGAAGCGCGCCGACGAGATCGGCCAGCCCATGAACATCGCCGTGGTCGACGCGGGAGGCAACCTGGTCGCCCACGTCCGTCAGGACGGCGCATGGATCGGGAGCGTGAACATCTCGATCAACAAGGCCTGGACCTCACGTGCGTTCGACATCGAGACGAAGACCCTCGGTGACAACTCTCAGCCGACGCAGCAGTTCTACGGCATCCACGCCACCAACGGCGGCAAGGTCGCGATCTTCGCCGGCGGCGTCCCCCTCTCCCGCGACGGCGCCGTCGTGGGCGCGGTGGGCGTCAGCGGCGGCTCGGGCGACCAGGACCAGACGGTTGCGGAGGCAGGCGCCGCCGCCTTCTGACGCACCTTCCTGCTGCCGACGCGCCGCCGCTGCTCGCGCCAGGGGCACGTCGACCTGTGGCCGTCAGCTACTCGCGCCAGGGGCAGAGGTCGACCTTGTGGCCGTCGGCATCCGCCAGGGTCCACCACTCGGGCGCGTGGGAGTCGTCGACGATCACTCCGCCGGCGGCGAGCGCAGCCTCGAGGCGCTTCTCGATCACGTCGCGGGGAGCGTTCACGTCGAGGTGGGACCTGCCGCGCAGCGGCTTGTCGACGGGCTGGAACCAGATCAGAGGACCCCGTCCGTCGGCGTCGAACAGCACGCCGTCGCGCACTTCGCGAAAGCCCGTCGCGGCCTTCCAGAACGCCAGCGCGGCACGGGGATCGGGTGTCGCCACCGCGAGCATCAGGTCTTGCATCCGCTCGGTCTCTGCGCGGATGTCGAGCTCGCGGGCCGCCTGGGAGATCTGCGCGGCGAGCGCGGCATCCTTCGCCGTCAGCCCGCCCGCCGAATGGGTGAGCAGCCGTACGCGCACGGTGGCGAAGCGCACGTCGACGTCGGGATGGTGGTCGGCCGCCTCGGCGAGGTCGGCGATCGCCGCGAACAGCTGCGCCCCGGCCGCGAAGCTGCCGGTGCGGAACAGGGCGAAGGCGCCGGTCACGCGGGGACGCCAGTCCTCGACACCCGGGAACGCGCGGAATTCGTCTGACGTGATGGTGCTCATGATCCCGAGGATGCCACCGCCACCGCCGAGCGCAACCCCTGTGGCGGTCCGGCGGCGCCGAGGAGCGGCACGTCGTGCGGGCCCCATGCGCGATGCGGACCGGCTCGATAGGGTCTGAGGAGGCTGGTCGACATCCGAGCGGCGGGAGTTCTCGCTGCCGACATCGTGAGGTTCCGATATGGGCAAAGTCGCGTGGGGATTCACCTGTTCGCTCGACGGTTTCATCGCCGGGCCCGACCATGACATGGGCTGGTTGTCGGCAGCGGAGCCGATGGCGCCGGGCGCGACCGAGCGCATGGCGGCCGAGGTCGGCGTGATCATCGCCGGGAGAGACGGCTACGACGCGGCGAAGGCCCAGCAGGGCGAGCGCGACGAGATGACCTCCGAGGCCTACGGCGGCGCATGGTCGGGGACGGAGTTCATCCTCACGCACCGTCCTCACGAGATCGCAGACGACGCCTCCGTCGTCGCGTTGAACTGCAGCGTCGTCGAGGCGATCCGCCGGGCGCAGGAGATCGCGGGCGACAAGGACGTGCAGATCATCAGCGCGGACATCGCCCGCCAGGCGCTCGAGCACGACCTCATCGACGAACTGCAGGTGTTCGTCGCACCGGTGTTCCTCGGTGACGGCACCCGCATCTTCGATGTCCCCGGCGGGCGTCGCTACGACTGGGAGCTGGCCGAGATCTACGAAGGCGCCGAACGCAGCCTCGGACGGACATACCGGCCGAAGCGCAGCCGTTGACAGGCTCTCGCGCGCCTGGCGCGCGTCATCGGCCGGACGGTCGGCGACCCGGCGTTCCAGGTGCGTCGCAGGCGGCGGATGTCGGGTCGGCGGCGTAGCCTCGGAGGGTGAACCCCGAGCACGCCGCCGCACGCACTTCGGCGCTCGCGGCGCACGCCCCGGACGTCGCCGCCCGCATCGTTGCGGACTCGCGGGATCGCGTCGCCTGGGTGCGCGCACGGTCGCGCGGCATCACCGCGACCGACGTTGCGAGCCTGACCTCCGACCGCGCCATCGGCCGTGCCGCCGACGCCAAGCTCCTCGGCTCGGGCTTCTCGGGCAACGCCTACACCGCGCACGGCCGTGCGCGTGAGCCCGAGATCGCCGGGTGGGTCGCCGCGACCCACGGCATCCAGCCCTCGTCGGCGCTCTTCCACGCCGTCGTCGAGAAGCGCCACCTCGCGACCCCCGACGGCATCGCCGTCGACGCGTCGGGGCGCATCATCCTCGCCGAGATCAAGACGACGAACAAGGCCTGGCGCAGCATCCCGCGCTCCTACCTGCGGCAGGTGTGGTGGCAGCAGCACGTGCTCGGCGCCGAGCGCACCCTCGTCGCCTGGGAGCAGCACGACGGCTTCGTGCCCGTCGGCGACGAGCCGCGCTGCGCGTGGGTCGATCGCGACGAAGCCGAGATCGCGAAACTCGTGCGCCTCGCCACCGCCCTCATCGACGAGCTGTACCTGCGCACGACGCGCTCACGACAGCAGGCGGAACGGATGCCGCACCCGCCTGCCGCGCCGCGTGAGCCGTTCCGCGCGCTCGCCCTCGCCGACTGATCCGGCTGCCGTGCCCGGCTGAGCCGGTTCCTCATCGCAGCGTGGTCACACGCCGCGCATCGGCGTCCCAGATCCGCGCTCCTGTCGCTTGCCCGACGAAGTTCGGCGCTTTCATCAACCGCATCGCCGTCGCCAGTCGCGGGGCGGTGAGCCCCCGCGCCAGAGTGATGTGCGGCGTCCACCGGTCGATCCCGGTGTTCGAGTACCGCGGCTCGGGTCGACCGGCGATCTCTGCGACGACGCGGTGGATCGCCAGGAGCGGCGCGCTCACGACGACATGCCGCGCGAGCACGTACCGGTCCCGATGGCCGAGGAGCACGACTCCTGCGAGCTCCAGGGTGATGGGGAGCAGGTCAGCGATACCGTCGAACGCCGATGGATCGAGCCGGTCCCGCACCGCGAGCGTCAGGTGCGGACGGTTGCTGGGTGCGGGATTGCGCCCCGAGCTCGGCAGATCGGCCGCGAGCAGTCGATCCCAGTCATCCCGGACCGCGCGGTCGAGCTCGGCATCCGGACTCAGTTCGACGCTGAACACGCCTCCATACTCCTCGAACCGACCGTGCCGCGCGACGACGGCCCGCCGCTCACCGTGCCTGTCCCGACGCCTCGACCTTCGCCGCATCCACCGACGCGGCTTCCGCATCGTCGTCGGCGACCCCGTCCGAGCCCTGGGCATCGATGCCTGCATGCTCGACCTCTGCGCCCGCCTGCTCCGGATCCCAGCCGGGCTTCGGCACGGAGTCGATGAGCAGCCGCGTGTACTCGTGCTGCGGGTCGGCGAGCAGTTCGTCCGTGCGTCCCCGCTCGACGATCTCGCCGCGGCGCATCACGACCGTCTCATCGCACACCCTCCGGACGACGGCCAGGTCGTGGCTGATGAACAGCACCGTCAGACCGCGCTCCCGCCGAATGTGGTCGACCAGGTCGAGCACCTGCGCCTGCACCGAGACGTCAAGCGCGCTGGTCGCCTCGTCCATCACCAGCACGCCCGGCTCGATCGCGAGGGCGCGCGCGATCGCGACGCGCTGCCGCTGTCCTCCCGAGAGGGTGCGCGGCCGCGCCGCGGCGTGCTTCTCCCCCAGGCCCACCTGCGCGAGCAGGTCCCGTACACGCGTGCGAGACTCGGAAGCGCTGAGTCGCCTCTCGCTGCCGGTGCCGCCGTGCAGGCGTAGGGCGTCCTCGATCGCGCGGCCGGCCGTGATGCGCGGATCCAGCGACAGATAGGGGTCCTGGAACACCATCTGCACGCTGCGCGCGTGCGCCAGTCGCTCCCGGCGGCCGCGGGGGACCGCCGTCCGTGCACGGCCATCGATGCGGATGTCGCCGCCGTCGGCGCTCTCGAGGCCCACGACCAGGCGCGCCAGCGTCGATTTGCCCGATCCCGACTCCCCCACCACACCGAGTGCACCGCCACGCGGCACGGTGATCGAAGCCTCGATCACCGCGTGCACCGGCTCCTTCCCGCGGCGGTGATACGTCTTCGAGATCCCGAACGCCGCGAGCATCGGCGTGGCCGGCGCCGTTGGCCCCGACAGCGCAGTCGGGACGTGGTCGGAGCGCTCCCCGAGGGGCCAAGGGTCCGTCCGCAGCGGACTCCGTCCATCGGTCGCGGCAGGCACGTCGCGCGGAGGCGCGGTTCCCTCCGCCGCGCGAGACACCGGGGCGCTGCCGAAGAGCGTCGGGGTCGCGGCGACGAGCCGGCGGGTGTACTCCGCCTGTGGGTCGCGCAGCACGTCGTGTGCACGCCCCTGCTCGACGATGTGTCCGCCGCTCATCACGTAGACGCTGTCGCAGAGCGAGGACGCGAGGTTGAGGTCGTGTGTGATGAACAGCATGCCCATGCCCCGGCGTGCGCGCTGCTCGCTGAGCACGCCGATGATCTCGGCCTGCGTCGTGACGTCCAGGGCGGTGGTGGGCTCATCGCACACCAGCAGTCGCGGCGACGTGGTGAGCGCACCCGCGATCATGACGCGCTGCAGCATGCCGCCTGAGAACTCGTGCGGATACTGGCGCAGGTGCTCCTCGGGGCGCGGCAGGCGCACGGCGGTGAGCAGTTCGACGGCGCGTGCTCTCGCGGCATCCGCTGACCACCCCTCGGCCAGCCGCAGCGCCTCGGTCAGGTGGTCGCCGATGGTGCGCATCGGGTTGATGCCGGCGCGCGGGTCCTGGAAGATCATCGCGGCGCCGTGCCGGCGGAGCCCCCGCAGTTGGGGGGCGGTGGCCGTCAGCACGCCCGCCCCGCCGAGCACGACGTCGCCGGTGGTGACGGCGCGCGGGGGAAGGAGCCCGAGCACGGTGCGGGCCGTGAGCGACTTGCCCGAGCCGGACTCGCCGACGAGCCCGACCGTCTCACCCGCGGCGACCGAGAGCGAGATGCCGTGAAGCAGCCGCGTGCCGTCGGCGAGGTCGAGCGTCAGATCACGGATGCCGAGCAGGGCCTCACCGTGCACCGCAGGCGCTTCGGGGATACCTGTGGCGGCCGGCTCGGCGACGGAATCGTGTGCGTTCATGCCGGGATCTCCCCTCCGATGCGGTCGGAGACCTCTTCCCCGATGATGTTGACCGCCACGACGACCACGACCACGGCGACCGCCGGCACGATCGCGGGCAGGAAGTGCCCGCCGATGAGCCCGGCCTGCGCCTCGTTGATCATCGCGCCCCAGTCGGCGGTCGGCGGCTGCACGCCGAGACCGAGGAACGACAGCGCCGCGAGCTCCGCCAGGACGTAGCCGAAGTTCAGCGTCGACTGCGCGCCGACGATCGGGGTGACGTTCGGCAGCACACGGCGCAGTGCGATCCATGGTCCGGAGAACCCCTGCACGCGGTAGGCCGCGACATACGGCCGGGTCCGCTCGGCAGCGACGAGCGACCGCGTCAGGCGTGCCACGAAAGGCGCGTACGCGATGCTCATGGCGATGACCGGCGCCACCAGGCCCTTGCCGAAGAGCGCCACGGCCATGATGGCGATGAGCAGCGACGGGAAGGCGAAGAGCACGTCGAACACGCGGCCGAGTGCGGCATCGATCCAGCCGCCGCGCCAGCCCGCGATCAGGCCGAGAAGGATGCCGAGCACGGTCGACGCGATCACCACGAGGAGCGGCCCGAGCAGCGCCGTGCGCGCACCGTAGATCAGGCGGCTGAGCGTGTCGCGTCCCAGGCTGTCGGTGCCGAGCCAGTGCGCGGCGCTCGGCCCGGCGTTGACCGCGGCGAAGTCGACGGCGTCGGGGTTGTACGGGGCGAGGAAAGGCGCGAAGATCGCGGCCAGCGTCATCGCCGCGACGACGCCCAGCGCGATCGCCAGGGTGAGGCCGGCGCGCCGCCGGCGAGGCGCTCGCAGCACACCGACGGCGAGTGTCGCGGGGCTCGTGCGCTTCGACGCTGCGCTCGGCGCGCCGGTCGCGGGCGGCGGGGTCGTGGAGGTCATCGGGCACCGGCTCCGGCAGCGGATCGAGGGTCGATCCAGGGTTCGAGGACGTCGATCACGGCGTTGACGAGCACGAACGCGGTGACGACGAGGAGGACGATCGCCTGCACGACCGGGAAGTCGAGGCGGTCGACCGACTGCACCAGCAGCGAGCCGATGCCAGCGAGGCCGAAGGCCGCTTCGACGATGGAGCTCGACACGAGAAGGCCGGCCACGAGCATCCCGCTCACCGTCAGAATCGGGCCGACGGCGTTGCGGAAGACGTGGCGACGCACCACGGTGCCGCGTCTGATGCCGCGGCTGATCGCCACCTCGACGTGCTCGCGGCCGAGCTGGTCGATCATCGACGAGCGGGTCACCTTGCCCACGAGCACGACGAACACGATCGCGAGCGCGATGGACGGCAGCACCAGGTGGTACACCGTGTCCCAGAAGCCGTCGCCCGAGCCGAACGAGGGGAACCAGCCGAGCTGCACGGCGAACACCGCGATGAGCACGATCGAGCCGACGAACGATGGGACGGCGCCGAGCACGGTGAGCCCGATCAGGATCGAGCGGTCGGCGACCCGCCCCCGCGAGAGTGCGGCGAGCGCGCCCGCGGTCAGTCCGACGACCGCGATCATCGTGCCTGCCATGACGACGAGGCCGAGCGTGACCGGCAGGCGCTCGCCGAGCACGACGGTGACGTCCTGCCGGTACTGCAGCGAGCGGCCGAGATCACCGTGCAGGAGCCCGCCCACCCACGTCAGGTACTGCTGCCACGGCGGCAGGTCGAGTCCGTACTGCGCGGTGATCTGCGCCACCGCCTCGGGGCTCGGCTTGCGCCCGCGCAGCAGGAACGCGACGGGGTCGCCCGGCACCAGGAACCGCGAGAAGAACACGAGGACGGATGCCAGGAACAGCGTGAGGAGCAGACCTCCGAGCTTGCCGGCGATCCGGCGGACGGCGGTCATGATGCGACGCCGTCCGCGAACGAGGCCGGACGGGGCCTGGCACCCAGCGCCAGGCCCCCGCTCAGGTCACCGCGAGCCAATGGTCGCCGCCCACGGGTAGTAGAGGAACGCCACCGACGGTGCCACGCCGGTCACGCGGTCGCTCAGGAACACGGTCATCGGCCCCTCGAACAGCGGCAGCCAGGGCAGCTGCTCGTTCGCGATGCGCTGCGCCTGAGCCGTGATCTCGCTGCGCTGCGCCGGGTCGTCGATCGCGACGGCCTCGTCGACGAGCGCATCGAAGTCCGGATCGCTCCAGCCGCCGTAGTTGCTGAACTCCCCCGTTCGCAGCACGCCGTACATCTCGAGAGGGTCGGGGCTCGAGAGATACCAGGAGGTGTAGAAGAGGTCGACGCCGTCGCGCGCGGCCGGGTCCGAGAACAGGGCGGTGTAGGCGCTCGGGCTCACGGTCTGGATCGTCGCCTTCAGCCCGATCGCCTGCGCGGCCGCGGCCGCACCCTGCGAGATCACGGCGAAGTCGTTGCCCAGAGGTGCCGTCGCGATGACGATCTCCTCACCTGCCACGCCCGCGTCGTCGATGAGCTTCTTCGCCGCTTCGAGGTCGTACGGATACTCCTCGAGCCCGTCGAACGCGTCGACCAACGCCGCTCCGCTCGCACCCACCCACACCGACTCGGTGGTGAGCGCGTTCGTGACCTCGCCGTAGCCCTGGACCGCGGCATCCAGGATCCCCTGCCGGTCCATCGCCAGGAGCAGGGCCTCGCGCACGCGATCGTCACCGAGCGGGCCTTCGAGATCGCTCACGATCAGACTGCCGACGGCCGTGTTGAGCCCGAAGTAGACGTCGCCCTTGCCGGAGCCCTGCAGCTGCGCGATCGCGTCGGGCGGGATCATCCAGCCGCCGTCCACCTCACCGGATTTCAGGGCGTTGACCCGGGCGTTGGGGTCGGTCATGAAGAGCACCTCGACCTCGCCCGCCCGGGCGCGCAGCGCCTCGTCCCAGTAGTCGTCGTACCGCGTCAGCGTCACCGATTCGCCGGGCTTCCAGGCGGTCAGCTCGAAGGGCCCGGTGCAGTTCACGAGGCCGGTGGAGTTGCCGTAGTCGGCGCCCTTCTCGGCCAGCGACGCGGCCGACTCGACGACGCCGGCCGAGCCGCCCATCGCAAGGTTGAACTGGGAGTCGGGCCGTGTCATCGTCACGGTCACCTCGCGCTCGCCGGTCTGCTCGATCGCGGCGACGTTCTGGTACGCCGAGTACCACGACGAGCCGACCTCCGGGTCGAGGTGGCGGCTCATCGACGTGACGACGTCGGCGGCGGTGAGCGGCGTGCCGTCGTGGAAGGTGACGCCCTCACGGATCGTATAGACCCACGTCTCGGGCGTCGGATGCTCGAACGACTCCGCGAGGCCCGGCGACAGCGTGTAGTCGGGATTGAGGCGCAGCAGCGACTCGCACACGTTCGCGAGCACCTGGTTGTCGGCGTAGTCGAACGCGTAGGCGTAGTCGAGGGAGTACGGCTCGGAATAGCTCACCCAGGTGAACGAGTCGATGTCACCGGACGGCGCAGCCGTCTGGGCGGTGAGCTCCCACTCGGGCGCGGCGGTCGCATCGGGCTCGGCCTCGGCCGGGGTGCACGCCGAGAGGACGAGCGCGCCCACGAGACCGGCGGCTGCCAGAGCGCCGAGGCGATGGACGGCGGATCGACGGGTGGTGCGTCGAGTGGGGATCATGGTGCTCCTCGGGTACGGACGTCGGTGTCGGGTGGAGAACGATCGGGGACGGCGCGTCGTCCGTCAGTGGAGGCTCGGGACGGGCGTCCCTATGGCGGGGTTGCCCAGGTCGGAGGCATCCGGGCTGTCGGCGGTCGGCGACGCCTCGTCGCGGGCGTAGACGCGCTCACCGTCGATCCACGTCGAGACGACCTGACACGCGTACAGCTCCTCGGCGGGGACGGCGAACGGGTTGGGCTCGACGACGACCAGGTTCCCGAGGTAGCCGGCGCGGACCAACCCGGTGTCGTGGTCGCGGTGGTTCACGTAGGCGGTGCCGGACGTGTACGCGGCGAGCGCCGTCGCGAGATCCAGCCGCTGGTGCGCGCCGCCCAGCGGCTCGGCATCCGACAGCGGCGCGACCCGGTTGACGGCGATGTGCACACCGGCGAGCGGATCGGCGCTCGAGACGGGCCAGTCGCTGCCGCCGGCGAGGCGTACGCCGGCGCGCCGCAGATCGCCGAACGGGTACTGACGGGATGCCGCCGACTCGGCGAGGAACGGCAGGGTCAGGTCGTCCATCTGGTCTTCGTGACATGCCCACAGCGGCTGCATGTTCGCGACCGCCCCGACCGCCGCGAAACGCGGTACATCGGTCTCGTCGATGACCTGGATGTGCGCGAGGTGGTGACGCCCGTCTGTGTCGCCGTTCGCCGCGGCCGCCGCCTCGACCGCGTCGAGCGCCTCTCGGACGGCGCGGTCGCCGAGGGCGTGGAAGTGCAGCTGGAAGCCGGCGGCATCAGCCGCGATCGCGTACTCGCGCAGCTTCTCGGCGGGGATGAACGACAGCCCGCGGTTCTCGGTGTGGTGCCCGTGACCGTCGCGGTACGGTTCGAGCATGGCGGCCGTGTGGTTCTCGGCGACGCCGTCGACCATGAACTTGATGGAGCCGAGCGAGAGCCGATCCTCATGGCCGAGCGCGGCGATCTCATCGCGGAGGTGGATCATCTCGTCGAGCTGCCCGATGCCGTCCGCCCGCTCCCACCACTGCGCGCCGACGACGTGCGCCTTGAGCGTGCCCTCGGCGAGCGCGCGCCGGTAGGACGCGAGTCCGCCGGCGATTCCCGGGAAGTCGCCGACGAGCGCGTCCTGCCATCCCGTGATGCCCTGTGCGAGCAGGTCTCGCTGCGCCCGCAGCAGCCCGGCGTACGCGAGGTCCTCGGAGACGGTCGGGCGCACGGCGGCGAAGAGGTCGGAGGCGCCCTCGTGGAAGGTGCCCGCAGGAAACCCGTCCGCCTCGCGCTCGATGCGTCCGTCGGCGGGGTCGGCGGTAGCGGCATCGATGCCTGCCAGGCGCATGGCCGCGGTGTTCGCCCACGATGAATGGTGGTCGCGGCTCGCGAGCAGCACAGGCCGGTCGGGAACGATGGCGTCGAGCGCGCCCCGCAGCGGTGCGCCGCTGGCGAAGTGATCCATCGACCACCCGCCGCCGACGATCCATTCGGCATCGGGATTCTCCGCGGCGTAGCGGGCGATCGTGGCAAGGGCATCGGCGGCGTCCTCGGAGCCCGTGAGGTTGCACTGCAGCAGTTCGACGCCGCCCGACATCGGGTGGATGTGCGCGTCCTGGAAGCCCGGCGCCAGCAATGCGCCGGCGAGGTCGACGACCTCGGTGTCGGGACCGATGAGGACGGATGCCGCTTCCTCGCTGCACACCGCGGCGATGCGCCCGTCGCGCACCGCGACGGCGAGACCCGTCAGCGCCTCGCGGCTGCCCGCAGTCACGAGGTCGGAGCTGAACAGCGCGCCTCCGGTGAACACGGTGTCTGCGAACGGCGTCTGTGCGTCGTCAGGAACGGCAGCGGCCACGGGACCTCTCCTTCGTCATTGAGCGGGGTTGCTCGACGATAGACTGACGTCATCGTCGATGTCAACGCTGTTGACCACATTGATGACACCACCGGTATGCTGGGCGCGTCACGGCGTCGAGCCGCGGCTCCGTGGAACGATGGACGGCGACGGTGAAAGCGGGGATCATGGCGGCACGCAGCGGAGCGACGTCCGAGAAGTCCGGCGGCAGGCGCCTGGATCGAGCGATGATCATCGCGGCCGGGCTGGAGCTCGCCGAGACCACCGGCTCGACGACGCTCTCCATCCGGGAGCTGGGCGCCAAGCTCGGCACCGATCCGACCGCCGTCTACCGGCATTTCCGCAGCAAGGACGACCTGATGGGCGCACTGCTCGACGAGCTCACGGTGCGCAGCCTCGCCGCCGTGACCGCGCCGCCAGAAGACTGGCAGGACCGCCTGCGCCAGCTGGCATCCGCCACGCTCAACGAGCTCTCGCGCTACCCGGCCGTCGGCCAGGAGGCCATCGTGCTCACCACGCACGGGCCGGGCGAACTCGATGCGATCGAGTTCATGCTGGACGCCTTCTCACGGGCAGGCCTTGAGGATGAAGACCTCGTGCAGCATTACGCCCTGATGGCGACGCACGTCCTGTCGTCCGCCGCCGGCGTTGCGCGGGCGCGGACCGAGCGCGGCTCCCCCTCACCCTCGAGCTCCAGCCCGTGGTTCGAGGGCCCTCTGCTGGTCGACCCCGTCAACCACCCCCACATCGCGCAGATCTCGCCACAGCTGCTCGCTCTCGAGGATCGCGAGCTCTTCACCCTCGGCGTCGAGTGGATCATCCGCTCCGCCGAACGCTCCGCGATTTCCGCCTGAGCCTCGGCGGCATGCGCATCTGACCTTCTCGCGCACCGATAGTTGACGCACGTCAACCATCGGCGTATAGTTGACCCATATCAACTGTTGACCTACGTCAACCACTCTTGCGCCGCCGTCGCCGCACATCCTCGAATCAACACCAGCGAGAAGGATTCCTATGGCTACGTCCACCCCCGCGACCGGGCCGGTTGCCACTGCCTCCGCCGGCAGCACGGACCCCGCCGCCGGCAGCACGAATGCCGACGAGAAGCGCCATCACCGCCAGGTGCTGCAGGCGCTCACCGGTCTGCTGCTCGGCATGTTCGTGTCGATGCTCGCGTCGACCGTCGTCTCGACCTCGCTGCCCGTCATCGTCCACGACCTGGGCGGCGACCAGGCGGCGTTCACCTGGGTCGTCACCGCGACCCTGCTGACCACGGCCATCTCGACACCCGTCTGGGGCAAGCTCGCCGACCTCTTCAACCGCAAGCTGCTGATCCAGATCGCCATCGTGATCTTCGTGCTGGCCACCGCCGCCGCGGGCTTCTCGCAGGACCCCGGCACGCTCATCGCCTTCCGCGCCGTGCAGGGCATCGGCGCCGGCGGTCTCGCCGCGCTCAGCCAGGTCATCATGGCCGACATCATCAGCCCGCGCGAGCGCGGCCGATACATGGGCCTGTTCGGAGCGGTGATGGCCGTCGCCACCGTCGGCGGCCCGCTCCTCGGCGGCCTCATCACCGACACCATCGACTGGCGCTGGAACTTCTTCATCGCACTGCCGTTCGCCGTCGCCGCGCTCGTCATGATGCAGCGCACGCTGCACCTGCCGTCGCGTCCGAAGGTGAAGGCGCGCATCGACTACTTCGGCATCGTGCTGCTCTCGACCGCCGTGTCGCTGCTGCTCATCTGGGTCACCAACGCCGGCAAGGACTACGACTGGTGGAGCATCGAGACGATCCTCATGGTCGGCGGGGCACTCCTCGCCGCCGTGGTGTTCGTGATCGTCGAGCTGCGCTCCAAGGAGCCGCTGATCCCCCTGACGATGTTCCGCAATCGCACGTTCACGCTCGCGGTCATCGCATCGATCTCGATCGGCATCGCGATGTTCGGCACCTCGGTGTTCCTCAGCCAGTACATGCAGCTCGCCCGCGGCGCCACGCCGACCGAGGCCGGTCTGATGACCATCCCGATGATCGGCGGACTGCTGCTGGCGTCGATCGTGATCGGCGGCCTCGTCACCAAGCACGGCCACTGGAAGCCGTACCTGATCGTCGGCGGCGTGCTGCTCATCGCCGGGTCGTTCCTGCTCTCCACGATCGAGTACGACACCAACTTCGTGCTGGTCTCGCTGTACATGTTCCTGCTCGGCGCGGGCGTCGGCATGACGATGCAGAACCTCGTGCTCATCGTGCAGAACACCGCCAAGCCGAGCGAGATCGGCGTCGCGAGCTCGGGTGTCACGTTCTTCCGCAGCCTGGGCGGCACGATCGGCGTCTCGGTGATGGGAGCCGCATTGGCGACATCCGCCACCGACCTGTTCGCGCAGCGCACGGACGAGATCGGCGCGGCCATCATGACGCTCGGAGAGAAGGGCGCCGCCATCGCTGCGCAGCTCCAGTCGGGCACCATCCCGCAGGTGTCGGCGCTGCCCGAGGCGATCCGCGTGATCGTCGAGGACATCTACGCCCAGTCCATCGCCCACTCGTTCCTGATCGCCGTGCCGCTCGCAGTGATCAGCCTGATCGCGATCATCTTCCTGCCGAACCAGCCGCTCACCCGCATGACGACGAGCGAGCGCGTGCAGGCCAGCGAGGCCGACCTCGCGACCGTCTCGGTCGCCGAGGGCATGGACGCACTGACCGCCACGGCGACGGTGAAGACCCAGGCCGAGTCCTCCGCATCCGCTACGCCCGAGCAGGCGAGCCACGCGGCCGACGAGGCCCGGCCCACCCGGCGCTAGTGTCGAACACGATGACCTCCCCCGACACTCGAGCGGCGCGCACCGAAGCGGTGCGCGCCCTCGAGGCGGAGTTCGGCGAGCTGATCAACCGCTTCCGGCGGATCATCACCGAGAATGCGAACCGCGTGAGCCCGGGCATGCTGCCCGGCGCCTACAAGGTGTTCACCACGATCGTGCGCCGCGAGGGCATCAACCTCTCGGCGCTGGCGGAGGCGCTGACGGCCGACAAGGGCCAGATCAGCCGGACGGTGCGAGAGCTCGAGCAGCTCGGCCTGATCGAGCGCACCCCCGACCCCGATGACGGCCGGTCGAGCCTGCTCTCCCCCACCCGGTTCGGACTGGAGCGCCTCGCCGAAGCGCGCGCGCCGCAGGAGAGCCTGCTCGTCGATGCCCTCGAGGAGTGGCCGGTCGACGACATCCTGAATCTCACGCGCTTGCTGCACGCCCTCACCCTGGGCGAGCGCCCGGCCTCCTGAACCGGCTCGCCGCCGATGTCCGCACCGGGTGCGGTCGACCCTAGGGCGCCGTCATGACGACGCCGACGAGCGACAGCAGTCGCTCGACCGCCCGCGCCTCGTACTCGGGGAGCGCCTCGTGCGGGCGGAAGAGCACGAGCTGCTTCAGTCCCTCCATCGCCGCCAGCAGCAGGGCGACCGCGCCGTCCACGTCGTGGCAGGCGATCTCGCCGGCGCCGACGGCTCGGTGCACGAGCCCGAGGAACAGCCGCTCGGTCTCGTCGAGGAACGCCGCCCAGCTTGCTCGCACGTCGGAGTCGACGATCGACTGCGCGACCACCTCTGTCGTGAAGACGCGGTTGCCCGCATCGAACAGACAGCTGTGCACCGAGAAGCCGACCGCCGCACGCAGCTGCTCGAGCGGCGTCGAGGCCGACTCTCGGACGGCCGTCATGTCAGCGCGCCACCGGGCGTAGTAGGCGCGGCATGCCGCGAGGATGACGTCCTTCTTCGACGAGTAGTGCCAGTAGAGACTTCCCTTGGTCACCCCGGCGGCCGCCGCGATGTCGTCCATGCTCACGCGGTCGATGCTGTGCACCGAGAACAGGTCCAGGGCGGCGACGGCGAGCTCCTCGGGCTTCGCGAGGCCTGCGGCGGGGGTCATGTGCTCACCCTACCCACCCATACCGGCCGGTACAGCTACCGCAGCCCGTCACGACCGGGGCGGATGCCGGCGGCCAGGCGTGTGCGCCGGCGCCGGGCCTCCCGCACCGTCACACCAGTGCGGCAGGCGACGCGAACAACGGCACGCGCTCGGTGAAGCCCACGTGGGCGATCTCCCGGCGCAGCCACGCGAGCGAGTCGGCGAGCATCGGGCCTCCCTGCCCCTCGCACTCGATGCTCAGGACGCCGTCGAACCCCCGATCGGCGAGCTGCCGCAGGATCACGCGGATGTTGTCGGCATTGACCCCGTCACCGGCGGCGACGTGGCTGATGGCGATGCCGGTCGCCCCGCCGCGCACGGCGGCGGCCAGCGACTCCGAGACGTCCTTGATGTGAACGTGGTGGATCTTGTCGAGGAAGCGGCCGGCGAACTCGACCGGGTCGTTGCCGGCGATGAACGTGTTGCCGGTGTCGAGGTTGAGTCGCAGCCACGGGCTGTCGCCGCAGAAGTCGAGCATCTCGCCGAGCGATTCGGCCCTCGTGGTGAAGTAGCCGTGCACCTCGATGGTGACGGTCACCTCATGAGCCTCTGCCACGCGGATGATCTCGCCGTAACTGCGCTTCATGAGGTCGAGCGCTTCGCGGTCCGTGAGCCCTTCGGGCTTGTGGAGCCCGTCGGTGGTCGCAACACGGGGACACCCCGCGAGCGACGCCCACGAGATCGCCTTCTGGACGTACGGCACACCGACGCTCATGCCGTCGAGGCCCGACAGTGGATATGCCGCATCGATCTGCGAGAACTCGACGCCGTAGCCCTCCATCTTGCGGCGCAGCAGCACAGGGTCCTCCAGCAGCGAGATGTGGGGGAAGTACCCGAGGCCATGGATCCAGCACGCCCCCTCGATCACCCCCGGCTCGATGTAGTGCACATCGTTCTCCTGCGCCCACACGAGCGCCTGCTCGAAGGACTTGTGGCTGGAGTTGAAGGCATCCGTGTGGAAGCCGATCCCGATCTCGGGCATGGGAACCTCTCTCTGGCAACGTTGCCGGCACGAGGCGCAGACCGGTCAGTATGGTCTGTGCACAAGCAGGCGAGCGTGATCCTGCGCCTGCTCGATGATTACCATACTGGCTAGTACTGCGATTCCTCGCAAGAGGACGGACGGTTCAGATCCGGATGAAGTCGTACTCCTGGAACGCCTCGACCTCCGGCACCCACCGGTTCTCGACGAAGTCGACGTGCGACGGATGCGTGTTGTAGGCGTCGTAGGCGTCCTGGTCGGCGAACACCATCGTGAACTGATGGGTGAGCTCGCTCTTCGGGCTCACCTGGCGGTTCACGGCGAACTCGGTGACGCCGGGGATGGCGGTCAGCGTGCGCCGGCCGGTTTCCACGAACTCCCGCTCCTCCTCGGACCCGGGCGCGTGGACCAGCCGGAAGACGACGGTGTGCTCGATGGACATGTACTCCCCTGTGTGGTGAGGACCTGTGTGGCTGAGGACCTGTGTGGCTGAGAATCTATTGGTTCGAGAAGGCGGCATCGAACGAGGCGTCCGGCGCCTTCCACAGCAGCGACCGCACGAACTCGACCGCCTGCGCGGCCCCGTGCAGTCGGTCCATGCCGGCGTCCTCCCATTCGATCGAGATGGGGCCGGTGTAGCCGATCGCATCGAGCGCGCGGAACGAATCCTCCCACGGCACATCGCCGTGCCCGGTCGAGACGAAGTCCCAGCCGCGTCGCGGGTCGCCCCAGGGCAGATGCGAGCCGAGCACGCCCGCACGGCCGTTGCGCGGCCGCATCCGCGTGTCTTTGCAGTCCACGTGATAGATGCGGTCCTGGAAGTCCCAGATGAACCCCACGGGATCGATGTTCTGCCACATCATGTGCGACGGGTCCCAGTTGAAGCCGAACGCCTCGCGGTGCCCGATCGCCTCGAGGGCGCGCACCGAGCTCCAGTAGTCGTAGGCGATCTCGCCGGGGTGCACCTCGTGCGCGAAGCGCACGCCCTCCGCGTCGAAGACGTCCAGGATCGGGTTCCAGCGGGCTGCGAAATCCTCGAAGCCGCGCTCGATCACGTCCGCCGGCACCGGCGGGAACATGGCGAGGTACGGCCAGATCGACGACCCGGTGAACCCGACCACCACGTCGATCCCGAGTTTGCGCGCCACCCGCGCGGCGCGCTTCATGTCGTCGGCGGCTCGCTGTCGCACGCCCTCGGCATCGCCGTCGCCCCACACGTAGTCGCGCAGGATCGCCTGATGGCGGAAGTCGATCGGGGCATCGCACACCGCCTGACCTGCCAAGTGGTTCGAGATGGCAAAGGCCCTGAGACCGTACCGGTCGAGGATCTCCCGCCGCGAGGCGACGTACGCGTCATCCTCGTCGGCGCGCTTCAGATCCAGATGATCGCCGGATGCCGCGATCTCGAGCCCGTCGTACCCCCACGACGCCGCGAGCCGCGCCACCTCCTCAAACGGCAGGTCGGCCCATTGCCCGGTGAACAGGGTGACGGGGTGCTCGGCCATGGACTCCTCCTCGAGTCGTGCGACGGTCAGTGCTGCTGTGCCTGGAGCGCCGTGAGGTACCTGAGCGACCGCTCCGCCAGGTCGTCCTGACTCGACGCGAGCGGGCGCCAGACCGACGCGGCCACGGCGATCGTGGCGTTCTCGCCCGTGAAGCTCTCCAGCCCCAGGATGCCTTCATACCCGGCTTCGTCCAGCGCCGCCAGCGTCCCCGGCCAATCGGTGTGGTCATCGCCCACCGGTCCGCGATCGCTCCCGCACACCTGCACGTGTGCGATGCGGCCGGCGGCCGACCGGATGGCAGCCTCCGGGCGCTTCTCCTCGATGTTGAGGTGGTATGTGTCGAGCGCCAGTCCGAGTCCGCTGCCGAGCAGCGGCGCCAGCGCGTCGAGCCCTTGCTCGACGGTGTTGATCACGCTCGTCTCATAGCGGTTCAACGGCTCGACGGCGAGCGCGAGCCCAGCCGCTGCGGCCTCTTCCACCAGCGGCTCGATGTTGCGCCGCAGCTGGGCGACCACCTCGGTGCGCTCGTCGCCGGTCATGCGCCAGGTCACGCCCGTCGGGGCATAGAAGGGACCGGCGACGACGGATGCCCCCACCCGGCGCGCTGCGGCGAGGCAGGTGCGCAGGTAGGCCTGAGTGGCTGCGACGTTTCCCGCGCGATCCACGAGCGAGCGGCCGGGTCCCATCGCGCCGATCACGACGGGCCGCAGCTGCAGCGACTCGAGCAGATCACCGGTGCGGCCGGCATCCCAGTCCCCCGCGTTCTCGAGCGGGAGCTCGATCGCCCCGAAGCCCATGCGCGCGATCTTCGGCGCGAGCTCGGCCAGGGTCTCATCGGTCAGTGGCGAGGTCCACACCCACGTGTTGACGCCGATCGTGCGGTGCATACTCTCCTCTTCGTTTATTCGGTGGGCAGCGAGACCGTGTCCCACTTCCTGTCGTTCCGACGAGCCGGAAAGCGGTGTCATCGGGACATGATCGGCAGGAAGTGGGACACGGAGACCCGCGGGTTACGGGATCTGGCGCTCCTGCCAGACGTCGGGGTAGCCCGGCAGGTTCTCGCCGCCGAACTTGGCGTAGTGACCGTCGGGCATGCCGTCGTTCGCCTCGAGCCACTCATCGAGCTCGCCGGCCTCGATCGGCACCTGCGGGAGCACCCACTCCTTCGGGACCTCCTCGCCGGCGAAGATCTTCTGCGCCGCCAGGAGCGGCGTGCGCCACTGGAAGTTCGAGTACACCGGTGCAAGACCGGTCAGCTCCGTCTCCTTCCACTTGCGCAGGAAGCTCATCTCGTCCTCACCGGTCATGACCGGGTAGTCCACGCCGGCGTCCTCGAACGCCTCGATGGCTGCGACGGCGCCGTCACCGGCATCCATCCAGATGCCGTGCACGTCGCCCTTGGCGAGCTCGTCGCTGATGATGCTCTTGATCTCGGCGGGGTCCGCGCCGGTGAAGTAGTCCACCGCCTCGATCCCGGCCTCGTCGAACAGCTTCTCGGCCGCCGCCCAGCGGTGCTCGAGCACGTCGACGCCCGACAGGATCCTCAACGCGACGACCTTGTCACCCTCCTCGAGGTTGTCGATGAGGAACTCTGCCGTGTCGATGCCCCACGCGAAACCGCCGATGGGGTGGATGAACGTCACCGCGCAGTCGGTCTCGACACCACGGTCGAACACGACGACGGGCTTGCCCGTCTCACACGCGCGCTCGACGGCAGGGGTCATCGCCGCCGTGCTGTTCGGCGAGATGAGGAAGATGTCGCAGTTGCCCTCCGAGATGAAGTAGTCGATGTCGGCGATCTGCGTGTCATCGGAGTCCTGCGCGTCGCGGGTCTCCATCTCGCTGATGACGCCGGCCTCCTGCAGCACCTCCAGCTGCTGGTTCATCGTGATCCAGCCGGTCTGGCGCCACGGGTTCGAGATCGACGCGTTGGCGAAGCAGGCCTTCTTCGGCCCGGTGCTCGCGTACTGCGACGTGTCGACCATCTCGGCGTCGATGTGCTGCAGGTAGGGCTCGTCCTCCGGCCCTTCGGGCACGACTTCGCGCTGTGCCATCTGGGTGTCGAACAGCTCCTGGTCGAACCATTCGTTCTCTGCGGGGTCGGATGCCTCCTCCGAGGCTTCCGGGGCCACCACGTTCGGGTCGGTCGTACAGCCGGCCAGGGCGATGAGGCCGACGAGCGCCACCGATGTGGTGGCGATCTTCAGTGATCGTCGCATTTCTAGTCTCCTCTGGTTTCTGCGACACCCTCAGCGGCGAGGGCAGGTGATGCGGACGTTCGAGCCGCCGCGCCATCGGGCGCATCGGGCTCCTTCCCCTGGTCGGGAGAAGCGGGTGGGGTCGCGGGGCGGCGGCGTGCGCGGAACGCGACGCCCGAGTACGCGACGGCGGCGATGATGATGACGCCTTGGACGGCATCGCGCAGTGTCGCCGGCACCCCGGCGATGTTCAGCAGCAGGAACAGCGCCTCCAGCACGAAGGCTCCGGCGACGGCGGCGACGATCCAGCCCCGACCCCCACCGAGCACCACCCCGCCGAGCACCACGGCGGTGATCGCGACGAACTCGTAGCCGCGCCCGACCGAGGGGTGGACGCCGGCGTAGCCGACCAGGAGGACGGCGGTGACCGTCGCCGACAGCGACGAGATCATGAACGCCTGCGTCGTCGCCCACCAGTCGCGCGCGCCGGAGTACCGCACCGTCCGGGCGTTGTCGCCGAGCGCGATGAGCACCTTGCCCAGCGGGCGCTTGGTGATCCAGATGCCCAGTGCGAGCCAGCCGGCGAGGATGAGCACCGACCACGGCAGGAAGTCGATGACGGGGATGTCGCGGACGCCGCCGCGCCCGATCTCGCGGAAGCTGTCGGCCGGGTTGCCCGTTGCCGCGCCGCCCGTCCACCACAGCACCAGTCCGAGGAGGGCGAGCATCATGCCGAGCGTCACGATGAACGACGGCACCTTGAGCAGCGTCGTGATGATGCCGTTGATGAAGCCGATGACCAGGCCGAAGACGATCATCAGCAGAAGCACCGGTACGGTGCGCGAGTCGTCCTGACCGACCACGTTGCCGGCGATGATCACCTGGGCCGTGATCAGCGATCCCTGCGACAGATCGAACTCCCCCGCGATGATGACGAAGTACTGGCCGATCGCGACGATGGCGATCGGGGCGACCCGCTGGACGAACCGCATCAGCTGCCCGGGCTCGGCGAAGTTGGGGTTCAGGATCATGACCGCGACGAGCAGGACCACGAGCAGCAGGAACACTGCCCCGCGCGGGCTCAACACTGTGCGCACGAACTTCATCGCAGCTCACCTCCCGGCGTCGAATCGGGCGTATCGGAACCGGCTGCATCCGTGCGCGCCGCCTCGGTGGCGAGGTGCGCGGATGCCGCGGCCATGGCGGGCGCCGCGGCCTCGGCGGCGGCATCCCCTCCGGTTCTCGTGCCCCCGGGTCCGAAGCGGGTACGGCGACGCACGATGGCCCGGCGGCTGTAGACCGCGACCGCGGCGACGATGACGATGCCGCGGACGACGTCCTTGAGGAAGGGGTTGACCTGCATGACGCTCATCACGTTGTCGACCACCGCGAAGATCGCGACGCCGCCGATCGTGCCCCAGATCGACCCGCGGCCGCCCATCAGGAGCGTGCCGCCGAGCACGACGGCGGCGATCGAGAGAAGCGCGTAGCCGCCCTGCTGGCCGACCGTCGGGCTGCCGACCCCGAGGCGGCTCGCCAGCAACAGGCCCGCGAGTCCTGCGAACACCGAACAGAGCACGTGCGCGGCGATCAGCGGCGGGCGGGTGCGCAGGCCCGAAAGGCGCGACACCTCGGGGTCGCCGCCGACGGCGAACAGGTGCGCGCCGGTGCGGGTGCGATCCAGCAGGAACCATACGAGCACCGCGAGGGCGAGCATGATGATCGTCGAGACCGGCACGGGGCCGATCCCGCTGGCGCCGATCAACTGGAACTGCGGCGGCACCGAGCCCGCACGTCCCTCGAAGCTCGTGTTGAGGACGCCCTGGAGGATCAGCCCGACGCCGAGCGTGGCAATGAACCCGTTGACCTTGAGCACCGTGACGATCAGGCCGTTGGCCAGGCCGATGCCGGCGCAGATCAGCAGGGTGAGCGCCACCGCCCAGGGGATGTTGGCCGGGTTGCCGTTCATGGTCGTGGCGCCGATGAGGCTCGCAAGGCTCACGACGTACGTGACCGACAGGTCGAGTGAGGCGCCCAGGATGACGAGCGTCTGCCCGATCGCCACGAGGCCCAGCACGCTCATTCCGGTGAGGATGTCGCGGATGTTGCCGGGGCTGAAGAAGCTGCGCCCGACGGTCGCGACGAGGATCGCGCCCACGATGATGACGACGACGAGGATGCCGAGGACGATGACCGTCTGGTCGACCCGGACGCGCTTCATCGCGCACCTCCTTCCGTCTCGATGCGCGGATCGGCGATCACGTCGTCCGGCGTCTCCTGCGATCCGGTGGCCGCGGTGAGCACCTCGTGCTCGGCTGAGCCGGCGGGAAGCTCGGCGACGAGCTCACCGTCGCGCATGACGAGGATGCGGTCGCTCATGCCGATGATCTCGGGCAGCTCGCTCGACACCATGAGCACGGCCTTGCCCTCCGCGGCGAGCGTGCGCATCAGCTCGTAGACGGCGACCTTCGCGCCGACGTCGATGCCCCGGGTCGGCTCGTCGAACAGGACGACCTGCGGGTCGGTCACGAGCCACTTCGCGAGCACGACCTTCTGCTGGTTGCCGCCTGAGAGGAAGCGCACCTCCTGGTCGAGTCCGCGGGACGACACCTCGAGAGAGCTCAGGATGCCGGGCACGGACTTGCGCGCCGCTCCGGTGCGCCGCGTGAAGACGCTGCGCACGACCAGCAGTGCGTTGTCGAGCATGGACTGCGACAGCGCGAGGCCCTGCGCCTTGCGGTCTTCGGTGACGAGAGCGAGGCCCGCCTTGACCGCCGCACGGGCGCTCTTCAGCCGCAGCGATCGGTCGTCCAGGATCATGCTGCCCCGCGTGAAGGTGTCGACGCCGAAGATGCCCTCGACGAGCTCGGTGCGACCCGAACCCTGCAGGCCCGCCACGCCGACGATCTCGCCGCTGCGCAGCACCAAGCTGACGCCGTCCACGTAGGCGTTGCCGCATCCGCGCAACTCCAGCCGCGGGGCTCCGACGACGGTGCCCTCGACCGCGCCGGGGAAGTAGGACTGGATGGGGCGGCCGACCATGCGTCGCACCAGCTCCGCGCTCGTGAGGTCGGCGGCGTCATCCGTCGACACCAGCGCGCCGTCCTTCAGGATCGTGATCCGGTCGCAGAGGTCGAAGATCTCTTTGAGGCGGTGCGAGACGTAGACCACGGCCACGCCGCGCGCCGTCAGTCGTCGGATGATCGCGTATAGCAGCTCGACCTCGTGGTCGCTGAGCGCCGCCGTCGGCTCGTCCATCGAGATGACGCGGGCGTCGAACGACAGCGCCTTCACGATCTCGACGATCTGCTGCTCGGCGACGGTGAGGGAGCCCACGCGCGCGGCCGGGTCGATGAACGTGACGCCGAGGTCCTCGAGCAGGGCGCCGGTGCGACGCACCATCGCCTTCTTGTCGATGAAGCCCGCCCGGCGCGGCTCGCGACCGAGGAACACGTTCTGGGCGACGGTGCGCTCGGGCAGCAGGTTGAACTCCTGGAACACCGTCACGAGTCCGGCGTCCATCGCCTGGCGGGGGTGCGTGTAGGCGACCTCACGGCCCTCGAACTCCACCGTGCCGGCGTCGGCCTGATGCACGCCCGCGATGATCTTCATGAAGGTCGACTTGCCGGCGCCGTTCTCGCCGACGAGGCCGTGCACCTCGCCTCGACGGACATCCATGTCGATGCCGGTCAGCACGGGCACGCCGAAGAAGCTCTTCGAGATCCCGCGCGCACGCAGCACGACGTCGGTCCCTCCCTGCGGCACCGGGGTATCGGCGAGCATGGTCTCGCTCATGAGGTCACCTCGATCCAAGACTGTGAATGGGCCGCCTCGAGGACGGCGTCGGTCAGCACGGCGGCACGCAGACCGTCGGCGAAGGTGGGGAGACCGTCCGGCGCCTGGCCGGCGATCGCGCTGTACACGTCGGCGACGAAGCCGTCGAAGGCGTCCTGGTACCCCATGGGATGCCCCGCGGGCACACGCTGGAGCCGCGCAGCGTCGGGGTCGGCGGTGGCGGGGTCGCGCAGCATGAGGCGGGAGCCCTTGCGTGCGCCGATCCACAGCTCCTCCGGTCGCTCCTGATCGAAGCGGAGACTGCGACGGCTGCCGTGCAGCTCGATGACGAGCGCATTCTTGCGCCCCGGCGCCATCTGCGAGACGAGCAGGGTGCCGAGGGCACCGGATTCGGTCTCGATGAGGAGGGCGGCGATGTCCTCGTTGGCCACGCTCCGGCCGGCCCGCTCGTCGAACATCCGGCGCGTCCGCGCGGCGAGGCGCACGATGCGCTCGCCGGCGACGAACTCGACCAGGTCGCACAGGTGCGAGCCGATGTCGGCGAACGCGCGCGACGGACCGCCGGTCGCGGCATCCGCCCGCCAGTCGTCGTCGTTCTGCCGCAGCATCCAGTCCTGCAGGTACGAGCCGTCGAGCGTCAGCAGCGTGCCGATCCGCCCCGAGGCGACGCGCGCGCGAGCCTCACGCACCATCGGGTGGTAGCGGTACACGAACGGCACCGCCGCCACGACTCCGGCATCCTCCGCGGCGCGTGCGAGCGCCCGTGCGTCGGCGACGGTGGTCGCGAGGGGCTTCTCGCACACGACGTGCTTTCCCGCCGCGAGTGCTGCTGCCGCCAGGGGCGCGTGCGTGGCGTTGGGCGTGCAGATGTGCACGACGTCGACATCGGATGCTGCGAAGACCCCGGCCGCGTCGTCTTCGACCCGCGCGACGCCGAGCTCTCGGGCCACCGCCTCGGCGCGGCCCCGGCTCGAGGACGCGACGACTGTGAGCTGCGCACCCGCCCGCCGCGCGGCGGCGGCGTGAACGCGCCCCATGAATCCGCCGCCCACGAGCCCCGTGCGCACTGTGTCGACACCGATGTCGATGACTTCCGTAGTCATGCGGCGATCATGTCACGGGGACGTCGACTTTTGCTAGCACTTCGACAAAAGTGATCAGGTCGTGATGTTAAGTCACTGGCGCTCGCACCAGAAGCGTGTGCTTTACTGTCGCCATGGTCGACGCAGTACGCGGCAGCGGAGCCGCCGGCGGCAACGGCGCGGGCGAGATCTTCCAGATCCTCCGCGACGGCCGTGCGCGCACGAAGGCCGAGCTCGCGACACTCACCGGCCTCGCCCGCTCCACCGTTTCGAGCCGCGTCGACACCCTCCTGGCCGCCGGTCTGGTGCGGCCCGCAGGCGAAGCCGCCTCGACCGGAGGACGCCCGCCCGCCCGTGTCGCCTTCAACCCGATGGCGGGCATCGTGATCGCCGTGGACCTCGGCGCCACGCACGCCACGGTCGCACTCGCCGACCTCGCGGCGAACATCCTCACCACCAACACGCATCCTCTGGACATCGCCGACGGACCCGAGACCGTGCTCGACACGGTGATCGCCGAGGGCGCCGCGCTGCTCGAGGCACGCGGCATCGTCGCGTCGCAGGTGGTCGGCGTCGGGATCGGGGTCCCCGGCCCCGTCGAGCACTCCACGGGCCGCCCGACGAATCCGCCCATCATGCCCGGCTGGGACCGGTTCGATGTGCCGCACTACGTGCAGCGCACCTTCGACGTGCCGGTCCTCGTCGACAACGACGTGAACATCCTCGCCCTCGGCGAGCAGGCCCTCAGCTGGCCGGGGGTCGCCGACCTCATCTTCGTGAAAGTGTCGACCGGCATCGGCGCCGGCGTCATCTCGGGCGGTTCGCTGCAGCGCGGGGCCCAGGGTTCCGCAGGCGACATGGGGCACGTGCAGGTGCCCTACAGCCACGACTCCCCCCGGCCGCCGGGCGACCAGCGCGACCTGGAGGCGATCGCGAGCGGCACGGCGATCGCGGCCGACCTGCGCGCTCAGGGCATCGACGCCGCCGGAAGCTCAGACGTCGTGGCGCTCGTGCGGGCCGGCCACCCGGCGGCGATCACGGCGACACGACAGGCGGGTCGCGAGGTCGGCGAGGTCCTCGCCACGGTCGTCAACATGCTCAACCCGTCGGTGATCGTCATCGGCGGCAGCGTGGCCCGGGCGGGCGAGCACCTGCTCGCCGGCGCCCGCGAAGTCGTGTACCGGCGCTCCATTCCGCTGGCGACGCAGCATCTGGGCATCGTGCAGTCCCAGGCCGACGAGACCGCCGGCGTGCTCGGCGCGGCGATCATGGTGATGCAGCAGGTGCTCTCGCCCGAGGCCGTCGAGCGGCGGGCGCCGCGAGCCTGACACCGGCGCGCCGGCGAGCCGGCGGAGGACGGATGCCGCGTCCCGGGTCGGCGCGCGGCCAACGCTCGTCCGGGAGCGCGCCCGGCGGCGCGTCCTCGCGCGTGGGGTGTCGGTCGATGCGTTCGCGGCACGGTAGCACCGGCGTAACACGGGCGAGACGAACGCAGGGTTGACTGGGCTTCACCGGGTCACGTTCTGGTGCCGATGACGGCACGCCCGCGGAAGGAGTGCGTCATGAGGATCCGACCGCTGCGATCGACACCCGATGCGCCGCTCGCGCCGGTGGCTGAGCCGCCCGCCGCGATGCGGGCGATGGTCGTGGATGGCCCGGGCGAGCCGGACGCGCTGCGCGCGGCATCCGTTCCCGTCCCCTCCCCCGTGCTCAGTGAACTGCTTGTGCGGGTGGTCGCCGCGGGGGTCAACCCGATCGACGCCAAGACGCGCGCCGGAGCGGGCGTGTCAGGCGCGATCGACGCCTACCCGGCGACGCCGGGCTACGACTTCAGCGGCATCGTGGTGAAGAGCCCGTACGAGTCGCACCCCTTCCCGCCCGGCACCGAGGTGTTCGGCATGGCGTCTTTCCCGCGTACGGGCGGCACGTACGCCGAGTACGTCGTGGCGCCGTCGCTGTCGGTCGCGCGCAAGCCCGCGGCCCTCTCGCACGTCGAGGCGGCAGGTGTGCCGCTCGCCGCGCTCACCGCCTGGGGGCTGGTCGTCGAGACCGCGCACGCGCACGAGGGCCAGCGGATGCTGATCCACGCCGGCGGCGGCGGCGTGGGCCACTTCGCCGTGCAGTTCGCCGCCTACTTCGGCGCCCACGTCACGGTCACCGCATCGGCGCGCAACGCCCCCTGGCTTCGCGAGCTCGGAGCCTCGGTCGTCATCGACTACACGACGACGAGGTTCGAAGAGGTGGTCGGCGAGGTGGATGTCGTCATCGACCTGGTCGGCAACGTCGGCGGCGACACCGGCACCCGCTCGCTGAGCGTGCTGCGACCCGGCGGGCTGTACGTGCTCGTGCCGACCGGCTCGTGGCCGGGCTACGCCGACGCCGCGGTCGACGCGGGGGTGCGCGCCACGTCGTACAAGGTCATCCCCGACGGAGGGGCGCTGGCGACCATCGCCCGGCTGCTGGACTCCGGCTCGGTGCAGGTCTACATCGAGAGCGTCTTCGAGCTCGCCGAGGCGCCCGACGCGCACCGCGCGATCGAGACCGGCCACACCCGCGGCAAGGTCGTCCTCCGCGTCAGCGACGGCTGACCCCCTCGCCCCCTCACCCCTCGCCTCCTCGCCCCTCGCCGTCGTTCCGTTGGCCGTCGTCTCGCTGAATCGGTTCACTTGCGCTGGATGCACGCCAGAACGCCCGTTCGGCGTACGTTCAGCGCAAGTGAACTGATTCAGGCGGGCGTGAGTACACGGCGGCCCTCGGCGACGATCGTCTCGGCGATCGCGTCGAGGAGCGGAGAGCGCAGGTTCCACTGCTGCCAGTGCAGCGCGACGTCCACGGGCGCGCCGCCGAGCAGCACGAGCTCGCCCCGGTCGAGCGCGTCGTGGGACTGGAAGCGCGGCAGCATGGCCCAGCCGAGTCCGAGCCGCACAGACGTGGCGAAGTCGTTGGAGGCCGGCACGTAGTGCCGTGGCGGGTGCGCAGGATCGACGCCCTGCTGTGCGAGCCACTCGTTCTGCAGGTCGTCGCGGCGATCTAAGTCCACGAGTGGCGCGTCCGCCAGCGCCGCTCGGCGATCGCCTCCCAGCCACCGCTCGACGTATGACGGCGTGGCGACGGCCTCGTAGCGCATGGCGCCGAGCACCGAGGCGCGGCATCCTGCCACCGGCGCGGCGCGCGAGGTGACCGCGCCCATCACGGTTCCCGATTCGAGCAGTCCGGCGGTGAAGTCCTGGTCGTCGCGATGCAGATCGAAGACGACGGGATGCCGCTCCGCCAGCCGTGCGAGCGGCTCGAGGAACCACGTGGCGAGCGAGTCGGCGTTGACCGCGAGCGGCACGCTGGTGAGCGCGGTCTCGCCGTCATCCGCGCCGAGCTCGGCGAGCGCGTCGTGTTCGAGCAGCGCCAGCTGCCGGGCGAGGCGGATCACCGACATGCCCGCCTCCGTCGGCCGCACCGGCTTGGAGCGCACCAGCACGAGACGCCCGAGCTGCTCCTCGAGGGCCTTGATCCGCTGGCTCACCGCCGACGGTGTGACGTGCAGGCGCCGGGCGGCCGCGTCGAGCGTGCCCTCGTCGACGACGAGGGCCAGGGTCTCGGCAAGTTCGAACGGAATGCGCATCTTCAGTCTCGCTAATGGTACTGAAGATCCATGAGCTGGACTACGGAAGCCCCGGCTCGTACCGTCGAAGAGTGCTCACCCCCGTTCTGTCCGGCCTCGGCCTCGGCTTCTCGCTCATCATCGCCATCGGCGCGCAGAACCTCTTCGTGCTGCGCCAGGGCCTGCGCCGCGAGCACGTGCTCGCCGTGGCGGCGATCTGCGCGATCTCGGACGCGATCCTCATCGCCCTGGGCGTCTCGGGCATCGGCCTGGTGCTGGAGGCGGTGCCGTGGCTGGTCGACGTGGTCCGCTGGGCCGGCGCACTGTTCCTGGTGACGTACGGCGTGCTGGCCGCACGGCGCGCCTGGAAGCCCACCGGCGCCGCGCTCAGCGCGTCGGACGGGCCGGATGCCGGCACCGAGGTCGATCCCGAGCCCGCGCTTCGCTCGGGAGCGCCGGCCACGGCTGCCTCGCCGAGCGCCGCCGGTGCCCCCGACGCACAACCGGTGCACGGCGCGAGCGTGGGGGCGTCCTCGCGTCGAGCCACTCCCGCCCGCACAGCCCTGCTCTCGGTGATCCTCACCGGCCTCGCGCTCACCTGGCTCAACCCGCACGTGTACCTCGACACGGTGTTCCTGCTCGGCACGGTCGCCAGCACGCACGGCGACGCGCGCTGGCTGTTCGCCGCCGGGGCGATCGCCGCGAGCCTGATCTGGTTCTTCGGCCTCGCCTTCGGCGCGCGACTGCTGAGCCGCTGGCTGTCGACTCCCCGCGCATGGCGCATCCTCGACGGGGTGATCGCCGTCGTGATGATCGCACTGGGCGTCTCGCTCGTGCTCCCGACCGCGGGCTGATCGGGGGTCAGGCCTCGATCTGCTCCTTGCGGGCGGTCACGAGGGTGCGCACGACCTCGTCGGGCAGCGGATGCTCCGGCTGATAGCGGATCGTCCCCTTGTCCAGCCCGATCCCGGGATGCTCCGCCAGCGCGTCGGCCACCGCCGTCACCGCCGCCGGGCTGAACGGGTAGACGCCGATGTGCTTCTTGGCGCGCATGACCGACACCAGCGGCTTGCCGCGGTACACCAGCGCCGGCATCCCGTATCCGAGTCCCTGTTCGGCGTCGGGCGCGACGTCGCGGGCGATCGCGTAGATCTGCTCGATCGATGGCCGGTCTGCCGGGTCGAGTTCTGCGAGGAGGTCGTCGACGGTTCCCATTCCGGCATCCTGTCATTCCCCTCTCGCTCGCGACACCCTGCGCGCGGCACGATGGGGGCATGAGACGCGTGCACGTGACGGTTCGCGGCGAAGTGCAGGGGGTGGGCTACCGCTACACGCTGCGCATGATCGCGCGCGACGCGGGGGTTGCCGGCTGGGTGCGCAATCGCGCCGACGGCTCGGTCGAGGCCGAGCTGGAGGGCACGCCCGGGCAGGTCGACGAGGTACTCGCCTGGATGGCCGAGGGCCCGCCCGGGTCGGTCGTCGAGAGCGCGACGGTGACGGATGCCGACCCCACCGCGGAGCGCGGCTTCGAGGTGCGGCCGACCCGCTGACACGCACCCGAGGCGCGCATCCGCACGGTTTCAGTCGTCGAGCGGGTGGAGGATGCGGTCGACGAAACGACGCGTGCGCTCCTCCTGCGGGTTGGTGAAGAGCTGCCTCGGGGCACCGCGCTCGACGACCACGCCGTGGTCGAAGAACAGCACCTCATCGGCGACCTGGCGCGCGAATCCGAGCTCGTGCGTCACGATCACCATCGTCCAGCCCTCGTCTGCCAGCTCCTTGAGCACGACCAGCACCTCGCCCACGAGTTCGGGATCCAGCGCACTGGTCGGCTCGTCGAAGAGCAGCAGCTGCGGCCGCAGAGCGAGCGCGCGGACGATTCCGACCCGCTGCTGCTGACCTCCCGACAGCTGGAACGGAAAGACGTCGCGCTTCTCCGTCAGCCCGACGCGCTCGAGGAGTGCCTCGGCCCTCGCGATCGCCTCGGCCTTGGGCACACGATGGGCGTGCACCGGCCCTTCGATCACGTTCTGCAGCACGGTGCGGTGCGGGAAGAGGTTGTGGTGCTGGAAGACCATCGCCGATCGGTCGCGCAGTGCCGCTCGGTCGGCCCTCGAGACTCGCGTCGAGAAGTCCAGCGAGGGGCCGCCGTCGAAGTTCACGACGCCCGCGTCAGGTGCCTCGAGGCCGTTGAGCGAGCGCAGGACGGTGGTCTTCCCCGACCCGCTCGGGCCGATGAGCACCACGACCTCGCCACGCCTCACGGAGAAGTCGACACCGTCGAGCACGCGATTCGAGCCGAAGCTCTTCGTGAGGCCGGTGACCTCCAGCAGAGGCCGATCGTCGGCCGGCGCCGGCGGCGCGAGCGGATCGGCCGGGAACTCAGTGGGCGACATATCGGTCGAGCCTCCTCTCCACGGCGCTCTGCCCGGTCGAGAGGATCAGGCAGAAGATCCAGTAGATGAACGCGGCCTCCAGATAGATCACCATGAACTCGAACGTGAACGCAGCGATCTGCTGCGCCTCACGAAACAGCTCCGAGACCAGGATCAGCGATGCCAGTGAGCTGTCCTTCACCAGGGAGATGAAGGTGTTCGACAGGGGTGGCACCGAGACGCGCGCCGCCTGCGGAAGCACGATGCGTGCGAGCGTGCGACCGTGCGAGAAGCCCACCGTGTGCCCGGCCTCCCACTGCCCTTTGGGCACCGACAGGATCGCGGCGCGGATCACCTCGGCCGCGTATCCCCCGACGTTGAGCGAGAAGGCGATGATCGCGGCCGGCCACGGATCGATGACGATGCCGACCGACGGCAGCCCGTAGAAGATCACGAAGAGCTGCACGAGCAGCGGCGTCCCACGGATCACCGAGATGTAGAACCTGGCGATGCTCGACACGACGGGGTTCGACGACAGCCGCATGAGCGCCACTGCGAGCGCCAGCACGAGTCCGATCGCGAACGAGGCCAGCGCGAGTGGGATCGTGCCCGTCAGACCTGCCCCCAACAGCGGCAGGAACGAGTCGACGACCAGCGTCCAGGTGTTCGCGTCATCCATGGACGATCCCCTCCCCGCAGTCGGCGCGCCGTCCGGGCCGCATCCGACGGCAGGCGGCTCACGCCGGATGGTCTACTGAGTGACGTCGGCCCCGAAGTACTTGTCGCTGATCTCTGCGAGCACGCCTTCCTCACGCAGCTCGGCGAGCGCCTCATCCACCGCGTCGACGAGTGCCGTCTTGTCCTTGGTGAAGGCGAACGCGTTGTGTGCGGGGTCGTCGGTCTCAGCCGCGATCTTGAGACCGGTCGGACCCTCACTCTTCTCGTAGTCGAGGAAGGTGAGGTTGTCGTTGATCGTCGCGTCGACGCGCCCCTGCTGCAGCAGAGCGACGGCCTGAGCCCACCCCTCGACGGCTTCGACGGTGGCGCCGCTCTCCTGGGCGAGCTCGTACCAGTTGCTCTGGAGCGACTGGGCCGTGGTCTTGCCTTCGAGGTCGGCGAAGCTCGTGATCGAGTCGTCGTCCTCGAGCACGACGATCACGCCGGGCGAGACGGTGTACGGCTCGCTGAACAGGTACTTCTCCTCGCGCTCGGGGTTGATCGACACCTGATTCGCGATGACGTCGAAGCGCCCGGCGTCGAGGCCCGCGAAGATCGCATCCCACTGCGTCTCCTGGAACTCGACCTCCAGCCCGAGCTTGTCGGCGACGGCCTCGGCGATCTCGACGTCGAAGCCGACGAGCTCACCCGACTCGTCGTGGAACGTGAACGGGCGGTAGGTGCCCTCGGTGGCAACCGTCAACGTGCCCTCGGTCACGAGGCCGAGGTCGTCGCCTTCTGAGGTCGAGGCGGGATCGGCGGAGCCGCCGCTGCACGCCGTGAGAGCAAGCGCGGCGGTGGCTGTGAGAACGAGGGCGGTGAGGCGACGCGACATGAGTGGTTCCTGGGGTCGTGGCGGCGGAAGGGTGATCCGCGGGGACGTTCCAGTACAACACGGCCTGCGGCGCCCTGGGCGGCCGTGTGACGCTCCGTTGCTGGACCTGTGGGCGTCTCACCGCCGGTCCGGGCCACCCGGGAGGCCTTCCGCCAACTCTGCGAAGACCTCTGCCGCATCGTCGCTCGTCGAGAGGCCTGCAGCCTGGCCGGCCCACAGCGAGACGAGATCGCCGTCGCCGCGTCGCCCGGCCTCCGCACGGAACTGCCCGGTGAGCCAGTTCTGCGCAGGGAACGGCGCGATGACGCCCGACGTCTCGATCGTGCGCATCGCGCGGTTCGGGATGCCGCGAGCCAGCCGACCGCTCATCGCCCGCGTCAGAACGGTGGCGGTGTCCTCGGCGCCCTGGATCGCTTGGCGGTGCGCGTCGGTCGCAGCCGACTGGCGCGTGCGGAGGAACGCCGAGCCGACCTGCACCCCCGCCGCGCCGAGTGCGAACGCGGCGGCGACGCCCCGGCGGTCGGCGATCCCGCCGGCCGCGATCACGGGAACTCCGACGGCGTCGACCACCTGCGGCACGAGGGCGAAGGTGCCCACGAGCGACTGCTCCGCCGGGCGAAGGAACGAGACGCGATGACCTCCCGCCTCAGCACCTGTGGCCACGATCGCGTCCACGCCCGCGGCGTCGAGCGCGACCGCCTCGGCGACGGTGGTCGCGGTGCCGATGACACGGATGCCGCGGCTGTGCGCTGCCGCCACCAGACGCTCGGACGGGACGCCGAAGACGACGCTCAGCGCCGCGGGCGCGGCATCCAGCACTGCGGTCAGCTGCGCGGCGACGTCGGGGAGGAACTCGAGCGGCGGGGCGGGGTGGGCGAGTCCCAGCTCGTCGAAGAGCGGCGCCACCGCCTCGATCGCGGGGCCGAGGTCGACCTCCGCCGGGGTGACCTCATCGCCGGTCGGCAGCCAGAGGTTGACGGCGAACGGGCGCGAGGTCGCCGAATGCAGTGCGGCGATGGTGTCGCTGATGCGGTCGGCGTCGTAGCCGTAGAGTCCGTACGAGCCGAGCCCTCCGGCATCGCTGACCGCCGCCGTCAGCTCGACCGACGACAGCCCGCCGAAAGGGCCGAGCACGATCGGCGCGTCGATCCCGAACAAGTCCTGCAGCGTCCTGGCCATGCCCCGACGCTACCCCGCCCGACCGGGTGGCCGGGCACCTAGGGCGGCACGACGAAAGGGCGGTACGACGAAGGGGCCCCACCCGAAGGTGGAGCCCCTTGCGTGCGAATCCGACGAAGCGTCAGACGATCGCGTTGACGTCCAGCGGGATGCCGGGGCCGAACGTGGTCGACACGGCGCCCTTCTGGATGTAGCGACCCTTCGAGCTCGAGGGCTTCAGGCGCACGATCTCTTCGAGAGCGACCTTCAGGTTCTCGTCGAGCTGCTCCTCCGAGAAGGACGCCTTGCCGACGACGAAGTGCACGTTGGCGTGCTTGTCGACGCGGAACTCGATCTTGCCGCCCTTGATCTCCTCCACGGCCTTGGCCGGGTTGGGGGTCACGGTGCCGGTCTTGGGGTTCGGCATGAGGCCACGGGGGCCGAGCACCTTACCCAGTCGACCGACCTGGCCCATGAGCTCGGGCGTCGAGACGGCCGCGTCGAACGCGGTCCAGCCACCGGCGACACGCTCGATGAGCTCGGCGCCGCCGACCTCGTCCGCACCCGCGGCGATCGCGGCCTCAGCGGCCGGACCGGTCGCGAACACGATGACGCGGGCGGTCTTGCCGGTGCCGTGCGGGAGGATGACGGTGCCGCGCACCATCTGGTCGGCCTTGCGGGGGTCGACCGAGAGCTTCAGCGCGACCTCGACGGTCGAGTCGAACTTGGCCGAGCCGGTCTGCTTCGCGAGCGCGACGGCTTCGGTGGGGCTGTAGAACTTGTCTGCCTCGATCTTGGCAGCAGCGGCCTTGAAGGCCTTGGACTTGGTAGCCATGTTTCCTCTTCCCCTCAGTCCTCGACCGTGATGCCCATGGAACGGGCGGTGCCGGCGATGATCTTCGAGGCGGCCTCGATGTCGTTCGCGTTCAGGTCGGGCTGCTTCGTCTCAGCGATCTGACGCACCTGCTCCTTGGTGAGCTTGGCGACCTTGACCGTGTGAGGGGTGGCCGAACCGCGCTGGACGCCCGCAGCCTTCTTGATGAGCTCAGCGGCCGGCGGGGTCTTCAGGATAAACGTGAAGCTGCGGTCCTCGTAGACGGTGATCTCCACGGGAATGACGTTGCCGCGCTGCGACTCGGTCGCGGCGTTGTACGCCTTGCAGAACTCCATGATGTTGACGCCATGCTGACCGAGCGCGGGCCCGATCGGCGGCGCCGGGTTGGCGGCGCCGGCGTTGATCTGAAGCTTGATCAGGCCGGTCACCTTCTTCTTCGGTGCCATTCTTCTTTCCTTTCATTCGAGCGGCACTTCGACAGGCTCAGTGACCTGTGAAGCATCCGTTCTCCCGCGCACTCGGCGTTTCCGAGCAGCGGTTCCCCCGGGAGACCCGGGAAGTCTGGTGTTGTGGGTTTCGACTCGGCCGCTTCGCGGCCTCGCTGAACCTTGTAGCTTCGCTACAGCTTGGTGACCTGGTCGAAGCTGAGCTCGACCGGGGTCTCGCGCTCGAAGAGCGAGACGAGAACCGTGAGCTTGCCGCTCTCGGGCTTGATCTCGCTGATCGTGCCGGGCAGGCCCGCGAACGAGCCCTCCTTGATCGTGATGGTCTCGCCGACCTCGAAGTCGACCTCGGCCGGGATGACGCGGGTCGCGGCGGCGGCGCCCTTCTTGGCCGCACCGCCCTTGGCGCCGGCGACCTCCTTGACCTCCACGAGGCTCTTCAGCATGTTGAAGGCCTCTTCGAAGCGCAGCGGCGTCGGGTTGTGGGCGTTGCCGACGAAGCCGGTGACGCCGGGCGTGTGACGCACGACCGACCAGGTGTCCTCGTTCAGGTCCATGCGCACAAGCACGTAGCCGGGGATCCGGACGCGCGTGACCATCTTGCGCTGACCGTTCTTGATCTCGACGACGTCCTCCATGGGGACCTCGATCTGGTAGATGTCGTCCTCGACCTCGAGCGTCGACTTCCGCTGCTCGATGTTGGCCTTCACCTTGCGCTCGAAGCCGGCGTAGGAGTGGATGACGTACCACTTGCCCGGGAGGGTGCGCAGCTCGGCGCGGAACGCCTCGTAGGGGTCCTCGTCCTCGTCGTCGTCCGAGCCCTCGTCGTCCGAGTCCTCGTCGGCCTCGTCCTCGAGCTCGGGAGCCTCTGCTGCGTCAGCCGGGGAGACACTCGCCTCGACCTCGTCCACGACGGCGGCTGCGGCATCCACCTCTTCGACGAAGTCCTCGTCCAGCTCGGGCTCGTCCTCGTCGCCGTTCACGTCGGGACCGTCGTACGGGGTCACCTCGTCGGCGGCCTCGGCCGCACGCTCGGCGACCTCCTCCGCGAGGGAGTCGTTGATCACCTCGGCTGCTGCCTCGGTCTCTGCCGTCTCGTCAAGATTGAGAGCGTCGTTCACGATCGCGTCCGCCTCCGGGTCGTCGATGTCGATGTCGTCCAGGTCGGAGTCGTCTTCGTCATCACCGTCGTCGACGATGTGGATCGCGACGTGCTCGGCCGCTTCGACCGAGCGCTCTTCCTCGGCAAGGACGTTGCCCTCCTGGGCTTCGTCGTCCTCCGAGGACTGCTCTGCGGCGGTCGCCCAATCGGCGTCGTCGACATATCTTTCAGTCACGTGAGTTCTCTTCCGTTCCGTCCGCTGCCGGACCTGCGGTCCGCCCGTGTCGTGGCTCCTGGCGTCAAGCCGAAGCGCTCGGGGATCAGGCGGGCACTCCGAAGACGTACGTCGTGATCCACACGAACAGCACGTCCAGGCCGTAGACGAGTGCCATCATGACGACGACGAAGCCGAGCACCACCGCCGTGTACTTCAGCAGCTCCTGGCGCGTCGGGGTGACGACCTTGCGGAGCTCGGCGAAGACCTGACGAACGAACAGGGCGATACGAGCGAAGACGTTGGGCTTCTTCTCGCGGGGTGCCGCCGTTCCCTCAGCGGGGACGACCTCGCCCTTCGGCTCGTCCTGAACCATCGATGCCACCTGATTACCTTCCGTGAGCCGACACGGGTCGACCACATTTTGTTATCAACGCAGGATGTGTTGCGCTGACGCGCAGGGCGGACAGGAATCGAACCTGCAACCTGCGGTTTTGGAGACCGCTGCTCTGCCAATTGAGCTACCGCCCTAGAGACCCGGAGGTCTCGTGAAGTCCGCACTCTTCACCTCTCACCGTGGTTTGAGGATCCGCGCCCGACAACGGGCACAGCGAAAGAATGCAGACTTCAACTGCACGTTCCAGTGTACGGCATGCCCGCAGGACCCGCGAACCGAGGCCACTCCCGGGCGGGGCGTCCGGGGGTCAGTACTGCTGCACGCCGTAGCGGTCCGGCTCGGGCGCACGCTCGAACGCGCGGCCCGACAGCGAGGTCGGTTCGACGCGCACATACGTGTACTTGAGCGTCGGAATCCAGGGGCGGAGCCCCAGTCCGTCCGCGCGCTCGACTTCCTCCGAGCGGTCCAGCGGATGGGCGCGACCACGGAGGATCACGCTCCAAGCGTCGGTGTCGGTGTGGTCGTCGACCTCGAAGAGCACCTCGTCGTTGACCGTGAGCTCGAACAGCTTGCTGCCTTGCGCCGTGCGGAACAGCACGCTCTCGCCGTCGACGACGTAGTTCACGGGGAAGATGTCGAGCACCTCGCCGACGTGCGTCACGAGGCGCCCCAGCTCCTGCGTGCGCAGGCGCTCCCAGCACTGCTCATCGGAGAGGGCGACGACGGGATCCGGTGTGTCTGCCATGACTCCATCCTCGCGCGCCCGGGTGTCTCGCGACACCCCCGGGAAGGCGGCATCGTGCGAAGGCGGCGCCGACAAAGCTCTCGCCGGGGCGCGGGGCTCTGACACGTTTCGTCTCGCTTCGCTCGCTCAACGACCGGGATTCGGTCGTTGAGCGAGCGAGCGCCAGCGAGCGAGACGAAACGCGCCGAGCTGACGAGGAACCTCAGACGCCGATGCGGATGAGCTTCTTGTTGACGAACTCGTCGGCGGCGAGCAGACCCATCTCGCGCGCGGTGCCGGAGCGCTTGACGCCGCCGAAGGGCAGCCCCGGCTCGTCGGCGAGCACGACGTTGACGTAGACCATGCCGGCGTCGATCTTGTCGGCGACCCGCTTCGCCTGCTCCTCGTCCGTCGTGAAGACGTACGACCCCAGGCCGTAGCTGGTGTCGTTGGCGAGCGCCACGGCGGCGTTCTCGTCGGCGACCCGGTAGACGACGCCGACGGGGCCGAAGAACTCCTCGCGGTACGCGTCCATGTCGCTCGTGACGTCGGCGAGGACCGTACCGGGGTAGAACGCGCCGTCGCGCGTGCCGCCGGTCACGAGGGTGGCGCCCTGCGACACCGCCTTGTCGACCTGCTCGGCCAGGCGCTCGGCGGCCGTGAGCGACGACAGCGGACCCAGCACGGTGTCGTCGGCGAACGGGTCGCCGACCTTCGCACCCGACATCGCCGCCGTGAACTTCTCCAGGAACGAGTCGTACAGGCCGTCGACCACGATGAAGCGCTTGGCCGCGTTGCACGACTGCCCCGTGTTGTCGAGGCGGGCGGCGACCGCGGCCTCCACCGCGCTGTCGAGATCGTCGGTCGAGAGCAGGATGAACGGGTCCGACCCGCCGAGCTCGAGCGCCACCTTCTTGAGGTTGCGCCCCGCGATCTCGGCGACGGCCGCACCGGCGCGCTCGGAGCCCGTCACGGACACGCCCTGCACCCGGCGGTCCGCGATGACGGTGGCAGCCTGGTCGTTCGTCGCGTAGACGTTCGTGTACACGCCCACGAGCCCTGCGTCGGCATAGATCGCCGCGATCGCAGCGGCCGACTCGGGGCACTGCGGTGCGTGCTTGAGGAGGATCGTGTTGCCCACCACGATGTTGGGCGCCGCGAAGCGGGCGACCTGGTAGTACGGGAAGTTCCACGGCATGATGCCCAGCAGCACGCCGAGAGGCGTGCGGCGGATGACCGCGGTGCCCTCGCCGTCGATGTCGATCGGCTGGTCGCCGGTGATCTTCTCGGCGTGGTCGGCGTAGTACTCGGTGATGTCGGCCGCGAAGTCGACCTCGCCGAGTGCTGCCTCGAGCGGCTTGCCCATCTCGCGCACGATGATCGCGGCGAGGTCGTCGCGGCGCTCACGGTGCAGGTCGGCGACCTTGCGGATGCGCGCTGCGCGCTCGGCGACCGGCTGATCGCGCCACGTGCGGTAGGCGGCATCCGCGTGCGCGATCGCGGTCTCGAGAGCCTCGTCGGTGATGGTCGGATACGTGGCCAGGGTCTCGCCCGTGGCCGGGTTGACGACGGCGTAGTCGGTCATGCTTGCACTCCGATCGGATGGATTGTGGACAGTCTGCTCGTCAGCGGCGGGCGCGTCGAAGGCTTTCGGGGGCATCGATACCGAGTGTCTCACCGCGGAAGAACGCCGGACGCTTGATCGCCTGCCAGATCATGATCACGACGCCGACCAGGATGACGGTCACCCCGAGCACGAACACCAGGCCGAGGCCGAAGATGCTCGATCCGCTGCCGTACGCCGGGTCCATCGAGTCGATGAGCGTCGTGACGAACAGCACCGCGAGGATGGCCCCGCCCACCAGCGGGAACAGGAAGGTGAAGAAGAAGCTGCGCACCGAGTCGAACCACTGCTTGCGGAAGTACCAGACGCATGCGAACGCGGTGAGGCCGTAGTAGAAGCAGATCATCATGCCGAGCGACAGGATGGTGTCGGTGAGGACGTTCTCGCTCACCACGCGCATGACGGCGTAGAACACCGACGCCACGACCGCCGAGACCACCGTGGCGTAGCCGGGGGTGAAGAACCGCGGGCTCACCCGGGCGAACTTCTTCGGCAGTGCGCCGTAGTGGCCCATCGCCAGCAGCGTCCGCGCCGGGCCGACGGCCGTCGACTGCAGCGAGGCGGCCGAGCTCGACAGCACCGCGAGCGACACGAGGAACGCCAGCGGGCCGAGGATCGGGTCGGAGAGCGCGAAGAACACGTTCGCCGAGATGTCCTCGTTCGCCAGTCCCAGCGGTCCCGTGCCGACGCCCGCGAACATGATGAGGCCGATCGAGAGCAGGAGGTACAGCGAGACCACGATGACGACGGTGAGCATCGCCGCTCGACCGGGGGTCTTCTCCGGGTTCTTGGTCTCCTCGTTCATGGTGAGGACGACGTCCCAGCCCCAGAAGATGAAGATCGAGAGCGACAGGCCGGCGGCGAACGCGCTGAACGTCGGCACCTCGAACGGGTTGAACCACGACCAGGAGAACGCGGTGGGGTCGGGCGCCTCACCGTCGACCGCCTTGATGATCGCGACGACCGCGAAGAGCACCAGCACGACGATCTGGAAGCTGACCAGGACGTACTGGAACTTCTGTGTCGTCTGCATGTCGCGGTACGAGACGAGCGTCGCGCCGAGCATGAACAGCAGGCACACGGCCACGTTGATGAAGGGGTTGAAAGCGAGGTCGGCGATGTCGGGGTTGCCCGTGAGCTGCGAGATCAGCAGGAACAGGAACTCCACAGCGATGCCGGCGAGGTTGGACAGCACGATCACGGTGGCGGCGATGAGGCCCCAGCCCGTCATCCAGCCGATCCACGGGCCGAAGGCCCGCACGCCCCACGTGAAGGAGGTGCCGGAGTCGGGCATCGCCCGGTTGAGCTCGCGGTAGCCGAACGCCGTCAGCAGCATCGGGATGAAGCCGACGAGGATGATGGCGGGCACCTGCGTGCCGACCACCGCGACCGTCGGACCGAGCGAGGCGGTGAGCGTGTAGGCCGGGGCGATCGTCGAGATGCCGATGACGACGGCACCCACGACGCCGACGGCGCCGGCGCTCAGACCCTTCTTCGACAGTCCGCGGGCGCCCGCACCCGATGCCGGTGGCGCCACGGCGCCAGTGGGCTGGGAAGTGCTCATGCGCGTCCTCCTTCTTCGGCGCCGGCGCGCGACAGTGCGCGGGCGCTCTCCCTGTCGTACGTGCGCGGCACCACGACCATCGGGACGGGAAGCTCGTGCAGCATCTTGGCCGCGGTCGAGCCGAGGAACAGGCGCCGGTGCTGCGCGAGGCGGCTGGATCCGACGACGGCGAGCTCGCCAGGCTCCCAGGCGAGATGGGCGACGGCGTCTTCGATGCTCTCGCCGCGCGCGACGACCACATCTGCGTCCAGGCCGGCGGGAAGGGCGTCGAGGGCCTTGCCCAGCACGTCGTCGGCGTGGGCGGCGCCGGCGATGCGGATCACACCGGTGTCGACGCCGGCCGGCAGGTCCACCGACACGAGCGACAGCAGCCGCAGCTGCGCGCCGGTAGCCGTGGCGATCGCGACGCTGGCATCGAGCAGCGCGCTCGCGCCGGGGCGTGTGCCGATCGCGGCGGTGACGCGGCTGACGCCGGTGATCTGCGTCCGGCGTGTGCCCTCGGGTGCGAGTGCGACGGCGACGTCGGCGGAGTGCAGCAGCTCGGTGGCGACGGTCCCCAGCCGGTGGCGGCCGCGGAGTCCGCCGTTCGCCGCGCCGACGACGACGAGGGATGCCTCGAATTCGTGCGCGGCGGCGATCAGGCCCTCGGCGAACGAGTCGCCGAACCGCACGTGGGAGCTGTGGGCCACGGCATCCGGAATCGACGCCGCCGCCTCGGCGAGCCACGTCTCGGCCTGCCCCTGGAGGTAGCGGTCGTAGCTCGCGTCCGGCGGGGTGATGACGCTGCGGTCCTCCCCCGGCAGCACGAGCACCACGTCGAGCGCTGCCGACGTCGCGGCGGCGAGACGCACCCCCAGCGCGACCGCGTCGGCCCCGGCATCCGTCGCGGTGTAGCCGACGACGATGCGCGCGGTCATCGGCGCGCCGCTTCGACGATGTCGGCGGCGACCAGGCGACCCATGCGGATGGCGCCGTCGACGTGCTGGTAGCCGGCGCCGGCCATGTCGCTGCACGCGAAGTGGATCCGGCCCACGGGGGTGCGAAGGTCGGCGCCGTAGCGGGCCAGACCGCCGAGGTCGAAGCTGGCGGCGTACGCGCCGCGCGTCCACTCCTCGGCGCCCCAGTCGCTCTCGAAGTACACCAGCGGGTTCTTCGCCTCAGGGCCGTAGTAGTGCGACAGCGACTCGAGGATGCGCTCCTTGCGCTCCTCGGCGGGTACGCGGAACAGGTCGTCGGCGTTGCGGTCCGAGACGAAGCCGACGAGGGTTCCACGGTCGTCGCCGTGGTTGGTGTTGTCATACGCCTCGTGCGAGATCTCGTACGGGCTGAAGGCTGTGCCCGACAGCCCCTGCTCGCGCCAGAACGGGCGGTCGTAGACGGCGTGCACCTTGATGACGAAGCCCATCGAGATGTGCTGGTGCATCTGCTGCTTCAGACGCGGGAGGGCGGGCTGGAACTCGATCCACGGATAGAGGATCGGCGCGTGCGCCAGGATGACGAAGCGCGCACGCACCGCGAGGCCGTTGTCGGTGACGACCCGGACCCCGTCGTCGGACCAGTGCACCTCGGTGACCGGCTGGCCGAGGATGACGTCCTCGCCCAGGCGCTCGGCGAGGAGCAGCGGGACCTGCTGCAGGCCGCCGACGACGCGCTCGTCGAGGATGAAGTCGGCGTCGACGAGGTGCGAGAAGCTGCCGGCGCTGGCCGCCATGAGCAGTGCCTGCAGCGCGGAGAACGCGTACGCGGGCTTGGTGAGCATGGCCCCGGCGATGAAGAGGGCGATGTTGTCGCGCGCCTCCTGGTCGTCGGTCTGCTCCTCGAGCCACGCCTCGAACGAGATGCGGTCCAGGGCCTCGGCATCCGGGTGCTCCCACGGCTTGTCGGGGTCGACCTGCGCGACGAGCCCGTCGAGCACGTCGATGAGCCGCACGATCTCCTTCTCGGTCTCGGGCGCGACCGGGAAGATCTCGCCCGTGAACCGCTGGAGCTCGCCGTCGCGGCCGATGTAGACGGAGTCACCCTCGCGGTAGCGGCTGTAGGTCTCGAGGCCCAGTTCGGCGAGGGTCTCCTTGAGTGCGTCCTGGTCGGGCGAGACCCACTGCCCGCCGACCTCGAGCATGGCGCCGTCGATGACGTCGGTCCAGAGGCGCCCCCCGACGCGGTCGCGCGCCTCGAGGACGACGACGGAGAGGCCGGCCTTCTTCAGCTCGTTGGCGGCGGTGGTGCCGGCGGCGCCGGCGCCGACGATCACGACGTCACGGGTCAGCTCGGTCATTGGGGCTCCTTCGTCAGGTTCTGCGCCGGGGTGAGCGCAAGAGCGGGGGTGTGCAGCATCCGTGTCCCGAAATCCACCGCTCTGAGGCCCTGTTTCGGGCGAAACCGGGACATGAGGGCGAGAAATCGGGACATCGTGCCAGAGCGGGGCGGGGAAGGATGCCGCGGCCGGCGGATCTGCACCGGCCGCGGCATCGGAATCAGCTGTCGGCGAGCGCTGCCGCGACGACATCCAGGCCCTCGTGGAGCAGGTCGTCGGTGATCGACAGCGGCGGCAGGAAACGGATCACGTTCCCATAGGTGCCGCAGGTGAGCACGATGACGCCCTGTGCGATGGACGCCTTCGCGACCGCGGCGGTGAGCGCGGCATCCGGCTCACCCGTCGCGGGGTCGACGAATTCTGCGGCGATCATCGCGCCGTGGCCCCGCACGTCGCCGACGCGCGGGTCGGCGGCCTGCAGCTGCTGCAGGCGTCCCTTGAGGAGCATCTCGATCTCGCGCGCCCGCTCGAGCATGCCGTCATTCTCGAACACGTCGATCGCCGCGAGCGCCGCGGCGCAGGCGATGGGGTTGCCGCCGTAGGTGCCGCCGAGGCCCCCCGCGTGGGAGGCATCCATGATCTCGGCACGGCCGGTCACGGCCGCCAGCGGCAGGCCCCCGGCGATGCCCTTGGCGGTGGTGATGAGGTCGGGGACGATGCCGAACACCTCGCTCGCGAACATGCGGCCGGTGCGGGCGAACCCGGTCTGGATCTCGTCGGCGATGAAGACCACGTTGTTGGCCCGGCACCAGTCGACCAGGGCGGGGAGATAGCCCTCGGCGGGGACGATGAACCCGCCCTCGCCCTGGATGGGCTCGATGACGACGGCAGCGAGGTTGTCGGCGCCGACCTGCTTCTCGATGACGGAGATGGCCTTCTTCGCCGCCTCGGCGCCGGTGAGCCCGTCACGGTACGGGTACGACAGGGGTGCCCGGTAGATCTCTGAGGCGAACGGCCCGAACCCGCTCTTGTACGGCATGGCCTTCGCGGTCAGCGCCATCGTGAGGTTGGTGCGGCCGTGGTAGCCGTGGTCGAACGCTACGACCGCCTGCTTGCCGGTGTACTTGCGGGCGATCTTGACGGCGTTCTCCACCGCTTCGGCTCCCGAGTTGAACAGGGCGCTCTTCTTGGCGTGGTCGCCCGGCGTGAGGCGGTTGAGGGCCTCGGCGACCGACACGTACGAGTCGTACGGCGCGATCATGAAGCACGTGTGGGTGAACTGGGCCACCTGCTCCTGCACCGCCTTGACGACCTTCGGGTGCGCGTTGCCGATCGTGGTGACGGCGATGCCCGAGCCGAGGTCGATGAGCGAGTTGCCGTCGGCATCGACGATCACCCCGCCCCCGGCGGCGACGGCGTGCACCGGTGCCGTGTGGCCGACGCCCGCGGCGACGGCATCGGCCTTGCGGTCGATCAGCTCGAGGGAGCGAGGACCGGGGATGCTGGTGACCAGGCGACGCTCCTGCGGAAGGGTCGGACCGCCGAGGGGCGTTTCGGTGACGATGTCGGCTGCGCTGCTCATGGTGGGGAGCGTATGTCGCTCCGCGGAGCGCTCGCACCCTCCCCGCTGTACATTCTGTCCGCCTTGCTGTACGAACCGTACACTCGGATCATCATGGATGCCGACGCCCCCACTCTTCGTGCCCTGCTCGCCCGGCGCGATCTGCGGCTCTCCCTTGCCGGCGACGACCTGGAGCCCAGCGCCCCCGACAGCGCTCTGGACAAGGCGATCCGCTGGGTGCACAGCTCGGATCTCGCCGACCCGACGCCGTTCCTCTCGGAGGGGCTCGTGCTGCTGACCACGGGCACGCAGTTCCCGCACGGGGACGACGCGCCCGACGTCTACCGCGCGTACGTCGGCCGCCTCGCGGCCCGCGGCGTGGTCGGCCTCGGGTTCGGCACCGAGGTGGTGCGCGCCGGCATCCCGCCCGCCCTCGTCGACGCGTGCCGGGACGAGCAGATGCCGCTGTTCGAGGTGCCGTACCGCACGCCGTTCATCGCGGTGGCCCGCGCCAATGCCGAGGCGATCGCCGCCGAGGCGTACGCCCGCCGCAGCTGGGCGCTCGCCGCGCAGCGCGCCATCGCGCTGGCGGCACTCCGCCCCGACGGCCTCGGTGCGACTGTGGCCGAGCTCGCCAAGCAGCTCGACACGTGGGTGGGCATGTTCGACGCCGCCGGCGAACTGGCGCGCGAGCACCCCGCCGGCGCGCTCGACGCCGACACGGCCGCCGCACTGCAGCGGGAGGTGACCGGCGTGCTGCATCGCGGAGCCCGGGCGGGGTCGTCGCTGCACATCGGCGAGACGCCCTTCACGCTGCAGACGCTGGGCCGTGGCGGGCATCTCCGCGGCGTGATCGCGATCGCCGCGGGCGACCTCGACCAGGAGGGGCGCGTCGTGGTCACCGCCGTCATCGCGATGGCGGGCCTCGCCCTCGAGCAGCAGCAGGGCCTCGGCCGTGCCCGCAGCGCGCTGCGCGCAGGCCTGGTGCAGTCGCTCCTCAGCGGCGACCCGGGGCTCGCCCGGCGCACGTCGCGCGAGCTGTGGGGGCCGCTTCCGGCCGCGCCGGTCATCGTGGCGGTGACGGATGCCGCAGCCGCCCGTGTCGACGGCATCGCCGAGCTGCTCGAGCTCTGGGCCGACGAGAAGCGCGGTGCGCTGTTCTTCGGGCGCGGGGACGACGGGCTCGTGCTGGTGGTGCCGGCGGACGACCCCTCGAGCCTCCACGACCTCGTCGACCGCTTCGACGTCCGGATCGGGATGTCGGACCCCGCGGCCTACGACGCCTTCGCCGCCGCACTCGGGCAGGCGCGCGTCGCCCGCGACCGCGGCGTCGGTGCCGTCACGGCATTCGCCGAGGTCTCGCGCGGCGGCGTGCTGTCGGCCCTCACCGACGACGCACGGGCGCTCGCGCGCGCCGAGCTGGCGCCGCTGCACGACCACGACGCCGCACAGGGGACCCACCTCGTCCAGACGCTGCAGGTCTGGCTCGACGCGGACTGCTCGCACGAGGCATCCGCTCAGTCCCTCGGCGTGCACCGCCACACCGTCCGCACCCGTCTCGCGCTCATCGAACGGGTGCTCGGCCGCGACCTCTCGTCGTTCGCGACCCGCGCCGAGCTGTGGGCGGCCCTGCGCGCCCTCGACGCCTGACCCTGCTCGAGTCGTCGCCGGCTCTCGCTCCGCGTCGAGATCGCGCGAACTCGTCCTGGACATCGGGGCAGCCTGTCGCGGTCCGACCGATACTCGCGACAGATCATCGGGACGCCGCACGGGCGGGACGCGCGAGGATGGGCGCATGCCTCTGAGCCCCGTGCGCAATGGTGACGTGTCGTGGTGGTGGCGGAGCCTCGGCGGCCTGCCGGCGTCGAGACCACCGCTGCCCGACGCCCTCGACGCCGACGTCGCGATCGTGGGCGCCGGCTACACCGGCCTCTGGACCGCGTACTACCTCAAGCGCGCCCAGCCGTCCCTGCGGGTGGTCGTGCTCGAGCAGCGGTTCGCCGGGTTCGGGGCATCCGGTCGCAACGGCGGATGGCTCACGAACACCGTGACCGGCGGGCGTGAGCGCTACGCCGAGACCCATGGTCGCGACGCCGCGATCGCCCAGCAGCGCGCCCTCAACGAGACGGTCGACGAGGTCATCGCCGTCGCCGCCCGCGAGGGCATCGACGCTGACATCGTCAAGGGCGGCGAATTCGGCGTCGCCCGCACGCCCGCACAGCTCGCGCGGCTTCGGGCGAGCGCGGCAGCCGAGCAGTCGTGGCCCCATACCGATGTGGAGGTGATGGATGCCGCGGCCGCGGCATCCCGTATCCGCATCGCCGGCGCGCTCGGCGCCACCTGGCACCCGCATTGCGCGCGCGTTCACCCGGGCAAGCTCGTGCGCGGGCTCGCCGAAGCGGTCGAGCGGCTCGGCGTGCCGATCTACGAGCAGACGCAGGTGCGCGAGATCTCGGCGGGCAGGGCGGTCACCGACCGGGGCACGGTCCGGGCGGCCCACGTGCTGCGGGCGACCGAGGGCTTCACGGCCGACCTCCGCGGCGAGCATCGCACCTGGCTGCCCATGAACTCGTCGATGATCGTCACCGAGCCGCTGCCGCCCGCGTTCTGGGCGGCCGTCGGCTGGAACGGCCGCGAGACCCTCGGCGACTTCGCACACGTCTACATGTACGCGCAGCGCACCGCCGACGACCGCATCGCCTTCGGCGGGCGGGGCGTGCCGTACCGCTACGGCTCGCGCGTCGACACCGACGGAGCGACGCAGGAGCGCACCATCCGGTCGCTCGCGGCGCTGCTGCACGGCTTCTTCCCTCAGGCCGCGGGTGCTTTCTTTCCTCAGGCCGCGGGCGCTTTCTTCCCGGATGCCGCCTCCCTCCCGATCGCCCACGCCTGGGCCGGGGTGCTCGGAGTGCCGCGCGACTGGGCCGCGACCGTCGTCCACGACCGAGCCAGCGGCCTCGGCTGGGCGGGCGGCTATGTCGGCACCGGCGTGACGGCGACGAACCTCGCCGGCCGCACGCTCGCCGACCTGGTGCTCGAGCGCGACACCGAACTCACCCGGCTGCCGTGGGTCGGGCATCGAGCGAAGCGCTGGGAGATCGAGCCCCTGCGCTGGACCGCCGTCAACGCGATCTACACCGCATACCGGATGGCCGACCGGTTCGAGGCAGCTGGGTCGTCTGCGCGCACCGCCTGGCCCGCCCACGTCGCAGACGTCGTCGCCGGCCGCCACTGACGCGCGCGCGCCGCCGCGCGGCGCCCCACATCCGTCGCTCAGAACAGGCTTTGGCGGTCTCCCCCGGCTGCGGGCGGGTCGTCGGGGCGCCGCTGCTAGCACCTCGGTGCCTGCCGCGCCAGGCGGTTCGTCGGCGCGCCGGGCGGAGGCATCCTGCCTGATGAGGCGATTCTCATCCCTAATACCTTTCATGTGTCAGGTATTAGCGCTATCGTCAGAGGGCGGCGCCGCGTGCGCCGACACAGCGGAGGCAAGGACGCCGCGCGGATGCGGCGACGACCGATGGAGGCGTCAGGACCGATGACACGATCAGTACGCAGGACCTCACGATGGGCGGCGGTCGGAGCGACCGCGCTCGTGGGCGCATTGGTGCTCGCAGGCTGCGGGCGCACGGACGACGGTGGTGGCGGAGGAGACGGCGGGGGCGGCGAGGCGATCGACGACTCCCCTGCTTCGGGCACCGTCGAGGTCTGGGCGATGGGCAACGAGGGCGAAGTCCTCGACGAGCTCGCCGCCCGGTTCGAGGAGGAGAACCCGGATGTCACGATCGAGGTGACGGCCGTGCCGTGGGAGAGCGCCCACGACCGCATCGCGACCGCGATCGCCGGCGGCGAGACCCCCGACATCACGATGCTGGGCACCACCTGGGTCGGCGAGTTCGCCGCGACCGGCGCCTTCGAGCCGACGCCCGACGGACTGGTGGACGAGTCGTCGTTCTTCGAGGGCTCGTGGGACACCGCCGTCGTCGACGACGTCGCCTACGGCGTGCCGTGGTACGTCGACACGCGCGTGCTCTACTACCGCACCGACTTCGCCGAGCAGGCGGGTGTCGAGCCGCCGACGACGTGGGACGAGTACAAGGAGTTCACGAAGGCCCTGCAGACGGCCGGCGCCCAGTGGGGCGTCTCGCTGCCCCCGGGCGGATTCGACTCGTGGCAGTACGTGACGCCGCTGGCCTGGCAGCAGGGCGGCGACATCCTCAACGACGACGGCACCGAGTTCACCCTCGACAGTCCGGAATGGGAGGAGGCCTTCGCCTTCTACACCAGCTTCTTCGAAGAGGGGATCGCCGAACCGCGTCGCCTCGAGGGCGGCGAGATCGAGCAGGCCTTCATCAACGGCGAGGTCGGCGCCTTCTACAGCGGCCCGTTCCACGTCAGTCTGCTGCTCGACCAGGGCGGCGAGGAGTTCGCCGACAAGTTCGGGGTCGCCATGGTGCCGGGCGCCGACAGCCGTACCAGCTTCACCGGCGGCGGCAACCTCGCGGTGTTCGAAGAGACCGACAACCGCGATGCGTCGTGGAAGTTCGTCCGGTGGCTGAGCGAGCCCGAGACGCAGATCGAGTGGTACGACATCTCGACCGACCTCCCGAGCGTCCAGTCGGCCTGGGACGACGCGACGTTCGCCGAAGACCCGTACCTTAGTGTGTTCGGCGAGCAGCTGCAGGACTCGAAGGCACCGCCGGCGATCGCGACCTGGGCGCAGGTGTCGGCCGTGATCGACCAGGAGCTCGAGAAGGCGACACGCGGTGAGACCACACCCGCCGACGCCGTGGCGGCGATCCAGCAGCAGGCGTCGTCGATCGGCACCGGAGAGTAGGTCCGCGCGTGGCCACTCTCGCTCCGCCGGCCACCCGCCGTGGCGCTCCCCCTTCGGGGGCGTCACGGCGCGCCCGGCGCATGACGCTCACGGCGTGGCTGTTCGCCGCCCCGTTCGTCGTGCTGTTCCTCGTCTTCATGGCGGGGCCGATCATCGCGTCGCTCGGCATGAGCTTCACCGACATGACGACGCGCGACCTGCAGACGCCGTTCCAGGTCGACCTCGTCGGGTTCGACAACTACGTGCGACTCTTCCAGGACCCGCGGTTCCTGCGGTCCCTGGGCAACACGCTGACCTTCGTGATCGTGGCGGTGCCGCTGACCATCGCTCTGGCGCTGGTCGTCGCCCTGGCACTCGACAAGGGCATCCGCAAGTTCCGCACCGTGTTCCGGGTGGGCTTCTACACGCCGGTCGTCACCAGCATCGTGGCGATCGCGATCGTGTGGCGCTTCATCCTCCAGCCGGACGGCCTTCTGAACGGCTTCCTCGCCTGGTTCGGCATCCAGGGTCCGGATTGGCTGCAGTCGACCACCTGGGCGCTGCCGTCGCTCATCATGATGGCGGTCTGGCGCAACATCGGCACGCTGATGGTGATCTTCCTGGCCGCCCTGCAGGGCGTGCCGCGCGAGCACCACGAGGCGGCGATGGTCGACGGCGCGAACGCCTGGCAGCGCTTCTGGAGCATCACGATCCCCGAGATGCGTCCGGCGCTGCTGTTCGCGGCGGTCATCACCGGCATCGGGTTCCTGCAGTTCTTCGAGGAGCCGTTCGTCATGACCCGCGGCGGACCGCTCGACGCGACGCTGTCTACCGCGATGTACACGTACCAGCAGTTCGGCTTCGGCAACTACTCGTACGCAGCCGCCGCGAGCTACGTGCTGTTCCTCGCGATCGTGCTGCTCTCGCTGGTCCAATTCCGCCTGCTCGGAAGGAGGGACTGACATGACCGCGGTCGCACCCGTGCCCGTGGCGGCGCCCGACTCCGAGCCGACGAGGCCAGCACGCCGCCGGCGCCGCCTCGAGGGGCGCACCCGCTGGTGGCTGTACATCGTCCTCGGCCTCGGCCTCGTGGCGATGATCATGCCGTTCATCTGGATGATCCTCGGCGCGTTCAAGACCGATGCCGAGATCCGCCAGTACCCGACGGACTTCTGGCCCAAGGAGCCCACGCTCGACAACTTCGTGACGCTGTTCGCGCGCCTCGACTTCGCGACGTTCTTCTTCAACAGCGTCGTCGTCGCCGTCTTCGTCACGCTCGGCAACATCGTCTTCTGCTCGATGGTGGGCTACGCGCTGGCCAAGCTGGAGTTCCGCGGCAAGAAGCTGCTGTTCGCGCTCGTGCTGTCGACGCTGATGGTTCCGGGCGTGGTCACCTTCGTCCCGCTGTTCGTCCTCACGGCGAACCTTGGTCTGGTCAATTCGTATCCCGGACTCATCCTGCCGTTCCTCATCACCCCGCTCGGCGTGTTCCTCATGCGGCAGTTCATGCTCGGGCTCCCCGATGAGCTGATCGAGGCGGCGCGCATCGACGGGGCGAGCGAATGGCGCATCTTCCTGCGCGTCATCATGCCGCTGTGCGGGCCGGCGATCGCGACGCTGACGATCCTCACGTTCCTCGCGAGCTGGAACAACTTCCTCTGGCCGCTCGTCGTCGCCACCACCGAGGACATGTACACCCTCCCGGTGGCGCTCGCGCTGTACTCGGTGGGGCAGAACGCCGCACGCTACGGCCTCATGATGGCGGGCGCCGTCGTGGTCGTCGTGCCCGTGCTGATCGTGTTCGTCGCGCTGCAGCGCTACTTCGTGCAGGGCATCTCGCTCACCGGCATCAAGTGAGCTGACGGATGCCGCGGCATCCGTCGTCTCGAAAAGAAAGGATCATCGACACGATGGAGTTCCCCGAAGGGTTCCTGTGGGGTGCGTCGACCGCGGCGCACCAGATCGAGGGCGGCAACGTCAACTCGGACTGGTGGCAGCGGGAGTGGGGGCACCTCCCGGGGCCACCGGTCGAGGCGCCGTCGGGCGACGCGGCCGACAGCTACCACCGCTACCCCGAGGACATGGCGCTGCTCGCCGACGCGGGCCTGGCCGCCTACCGCTTCAGCATCGAGTGGGCGCGGATCGAGCCGGAGAAGGGCTGGGTCTCACGCGCGGCGATCGACCACTACCGCCGCATGGTGGCGACGGCACGCGACCTCGGCCTCGAGCCGGTGATCACCCTCCATCACTTCACCAATCCGGCCTGGCTCGCCCGGGAGGGCGGATGGCTGACGGATGCTTCGGTCGATGCGTTCCGGCGCTATGTCGAGGCCGCCCTTCCCGTGCTCGAGGACGTCGAGCTCGTCTGCACCATCAACGAGCCGAACATGGTCTCGGTGCTGGCCGACCCGGAGGTGGGCTTCCCGTCGATCGGCCTGCCGCCCGGCGTTCCGGACGTGACGGACCGGCTGATCGCCGCGCATCGGGGCGCGCTCGAGCTCGTCCGGTCGGCGGGTGCACGGGCGGGCTGGTCCGTCGCGACCCAGGCCTATCAGCCGGAGCCCGGCGCCGAGCAGGTCGCGGCGGACTACGGCCGGTCGCGCGAGGACGTCTTTCTCGACGCCGCGGAGGGCGACGACTGGATCGGCGTGCAGGCGTACACGCGCACGAAGATCGGGCAGGGCGGCCCGCTCCCGATCCCCGACGACGCGGAGCGCACCCTCACCGGGTGGGAGTACTTCCCCCCGGCGGTCGGCGACGGCATCCGCAACGCCTGGGCCCGGGCGAAAGCCCCGGTGTACATCACCGAGAACGGCATCGCCACGGCTGACGACGCCCGCCGCATCGACTACACCACCGGGGCGCTCGAGGCGGTGCGGGAGTGCATCGCCGAGGGCATCGACGTTCAGGGGTATCTGCACTGGAGCGCCCTCGACAACTATGAGTGGGGCAGCTTCCGACCGACGTTCGGGCTGATCGGCTGGGACCCCGAGACATTCGAGCGCCGGCCGAAGGCGAGCCTCGCGTGGCTCGGTCGGGTGGCGCGCGCGAACGGACTGCCCGCCTGACCCGCGAGCCCGCTCCCGGGGATGCGCGGTCGGGTGTTCGCAGCTCAGGCAGGATGCCACCCGGCTGCGGGGGCCGAGACGCCGCGCCCTACGGCTGCCTGAGTTGCGAACACCTGCGGCGGTGCGTACAGACCGGCCGCACCGTCAGTCGCGTGGGACGAGGTAGCCGCGCACGAACTCCTCGAAGAGCGGCACCATGTCGACGGACTCGTCGAGCAGCCACTGCAGCTGGATGCCGTCCATGACGGCGCTGATCAGGCGTGCCGCCAGGGCAGGGTCGACGTCGTCGCGCACCTCGCCGGCCTCCTGGCCCGCGCGCAGGAGATCCCTCGCGCGCTGAGCCGTTGAGCGATACCGGTCGGCGAATTGCTCGTGCGAAGGATGCTCCGAGTCGGTGGCCTCGGCCGACACGATGGCGTACAGCGAGGTGAGCCCGCGCGTGGTCTTGTTGTACGCCACCACCCGTTCGGCCTGCTGGAGGAGCGTGTGCTCGGCGGGGTCGCCCGCGGCGGCACGCACCTTCTCGTCGCGCTGGCGCAGCACCTCGGCGAACAGCTCCTCCTTGTCGGCGAAGTGGTGCATCAGCCCGGCAGGCGTGAGCCCTACCCGCTTGGCGATCTCGCGCAGGGATCCGCTGTGGAACCCGGTGCGGGAGAACACCGCCAGCGCCTCGTCGACGATGGCCTGCCGGCGTGCCTGCCCCTTGGCATAGCTGCCGCGCGGGCCGCGCGGCGCCGCCTTGTCGACCTGCTCGTCCGCGGTCACCATTGCCTCCCGTCCGCGCCGGCGCCACACACCGGCGGGTCACTCATCGCTGCCGCGGGCGTCCGCTCACCACGTCGACCCGAAGTCCTGCTGGCGCATCGCGGGCCGCAGGAGCCGCTCCATGTCACGATCCACGAAGTAGTCCTTCAGCGTATCCCCGGTGAGGGCGTTGCCGATCGCCGCCATGACCATGGCCTGGTCGAGCGACAGGTATCGCTCGGCGATCGTGCCGGTGCCCGTCGCGACGGCGTCGTAGAAGCCGCCGGGGCCGTACGCGCCGAGGTCGGTCTCGATCCGGCTGAGGTTGTCGATGGCCCCTTCCCGGTCGTACGGCAGCGCGAGGAACGCCGCGTGCGGCGTGACGACGCCGTCGCCGTACTCCGGATCGGGGTTCGTGCCGGTGCTGCAGCCGGGGTGGTCGACGTCGATGTCGGTGTGCTCGACATCCGAGAAGTACCCGTCGGAGCGCATGCCGGTGATGTCCACGCCGTATTCGGAGTAGCCGCCGAACGGGTTGCTCGCAGGCGAGAAGCCCCAATAGCCGTAGCCCGCGTCCTCCAGGCCGTGGTATTCCTGTACCGCAACCGTGATGGGGTGGTTGAGGCGCCACGAGCGCGGACCCCAGGTCGTCTCGGGCACGAGCAGGTCGGGCATGAGCGCCTCGAACATGCTGCCGCCCCAGGCCGGCACGAACGACATGCCGGCGTAGGAATACACGCCCTCCCACACCTGGAAGCCGTCGTATGTGCGGTACTCACCCGTGGGCAGCTGCTCCTGCCAGTCCCAGTCGCAGCCCGGCGGCATCGTGCGGTGCGTGCCGTAGAGCGCGGTCGGCGGGATCTGTCCGTTGGCGATGCCGAGGTACGTCGCGATGCGGCTCTCGCTCACCGTCGTGTCGTAGTGGTGGCAGGTGTAGTACGCCGTCTCGCCGGAGCCGTTGTACATCGGCGCCGCGACGCTGCAGTCCGGGGGCGGCACCTCCCAGAACCCGCCGCGGTTGGTGCCGGCCGGCAGCGCGGGCGCGCCCTCGGGGTTGAAGAACGCCGAGAAGTCCATCGTCCGGTACAGCGCGTCCGCCTGGGCCGCGAGCGAGGGCTCCGCCTCGCGCACGATGCGCAGCGCCGAGGCGAGCCAGCCGTTGTCGACGGTGCTGAGGAACGGGTGCACCGGATCGCCGGAGTCCGGCCACGTGGTGAGCTTGGCGCCCGTTGCCGGGTCGTACCAGTTGTAGTACATGCCGCTGGCGTCGTTTCGCTCCAGCGTCTCGAGGGTGTCGAGAGTCGTCGCGATGCGGTCGCGCGCCTCGTCGGCGCCGATGATGCCGAGGTCGCGCGCCGTCACGGCCGACCAGAGGTAGCCGCCGATGTTGGTGGGAGACGTGTAGGCGCCAACGGTCTGCAGATCGCCCGTGACGTTGTCGGAGGGCAACCCCGTGGCACGGTCCGTCATGGCGGCGAGAGATGCCCAGGTGTCTTCCGCCCACCGTTGCAGCGTCTCGTTGCCGGGTCTGCCGCCGCCGTTGCCATGACCGCCGACAGCCTGGGCCGATCCGCCGACCGCCAGTCCCGCGACCACCAGTCCGGCCGCAGCCACCGTGCTCACCCATCGCTTCATCGCGCTCTCCTCGTCGAAAGCGGCTCCGTCGGACGGAACCGTCGGTGCGCAAAACCTAACACGCGTCAGGTATTGGCTGAACCCCCGGCATCCGGTCTCTCATGCGCTTCTCACGGGATGCCGCTGCGCCGCGCCCGGACCGGTCTCAGCGCGGAGCGTGCGCCTCGAGGAACTCGTAGACGTCGGTCGTGTCCACGCCGGGGAACGACCCGGTCGGCAGGGTCGCGAGGAGGGTGCGCGGGGTGCGCACGTTGGGCCACGACTGCTCGCGCCAGGCGGCCTCGAGCTCGGCCGGCGCGCGGCGGCAGCACGCCTCCACCGAGTGGGTCGAGACGCCGCGGTTGGGAGTGTCGCGGCCGAGGAACCACTTCGTGTCGTCGAACCGCACGCCGACGCTCACCGAGTGCGCGCCTTCGCTCGACAGCTCGACGCGCGCGGTGCACCAGTACGTGCCGTTGCCGGTGTCGGTGTACTGGTAGTACGGGTTGAAGTGGTCGTCGACGTCGAAGACGACGCGCGAGGTCCACTTGCGGCAGCACATCTGCCCCTCGATCGCGCCCAGGCGGTCGGTCGGGAAGTTGACGTCGTCGTTCTCGTACACCTTCGTGATGACGCCCGACTCGTGCACCTTGAGGAAGTGCACCGGCAGGCCCAGGTGCACGGTCGCGAGGTTCGTGAAGCGGTGCGCGGCGGTCTCGTACGACACCGAGTAGGCGTCGCGGAGATCCTCGATCGAGATCGAGCGGTCCTTCTTCGCCTCCTGCAGGAACGGCACCGCGTGCGCCTCGGGGATCAGGAGGGCACCCGTCAGATAGTTCGTCTCCACGCGCTGGCGCAGGAAGTCGGCGTACGAGGTGGGCTCGCGGTGTCCGAGGATGCGGCTCGACAGGGCCTGCAGCACGGCCGTGCGCGGGTCGCCCTTGGTCGTGAGGCGGCTCGACAGGTACAGGCGCCCGTTCTTGATGTCGGCCACCGACCGGGTCGTCTGCGGCAGGTCGGGCACGTAATGCAGCGTGAAGCCCAGATGGGCGGCGATGTCGGATGCCGTGCGCTGCGTCAGCGGACCGCCCGGGTGGTCGACGGCGTGGAGGATCCCCCGCGCCTGCTGCTCCAGCTCGGCGAAGTAGTTGTTCTGCGTGCGCATGAGCCTGCGCAGCGCCACGTTCGCACGGCGGGCCTCCTCCGGGGTGGCGGCCCGCTCGTCGCGAAGGCGCTCGATCTCGCCCTGCAACGCCAGCATCGCCTTCAGCGCCTCGGTCGGCACCGTCTTGCCGATGCGGAACGGCGGGATGCCGAGCGCCTGGAATGTCTGACCCCGCATCGCCCGCTCGAGCGAGATCTCGAGCGTCGCGCGCTCGTCGAGCGGTTCGGACTCGAGGATCGCCTCGATGGACGAGCCGAGTGCCCGCGCGATCGACTGGAGCAGCGTGAGCTTCGGCTCGCGCCGGCCGTTCTCGATCATCGACAGCTGGCTGGGCGCGCGCTCGACCGCGGCGGCGAGCTCTTCGAGCGTCATACCGCGGTCGGTGCGCAGCTGCCGGATGCGGCGGCCGATGGTGAGTGGATCCACCTCTTCATCGTCGGGGACTTCACCGCGCAGCTCGGGTGTGAACGTCGTCGTCATGGGCCGATTCTGTCACGAAAGCAGAAATACCGGAAAACTTCACATGCTGAATCGCCGGTTCAACCCCCGAACTTCACCGCAGAGTGGGGGACACGACATACCGACGGTTGATCCAGAACGCGGATCACGGGATGCCTCCACCCGGCCCACACGCCGGGTGCGGCATCCCTCCGAGAACTACACACGTCGCTTCCCCGGTCGTTGAGCGAGGGAGCGCCAGCGACCGAGACGAAACACCTCGCACCCACCGAACACGTTTCGACTCGCAAGCTCGCTCAACGACCGGGACCGCACAGACAGGACAGGGACATGACACCTGCAACCGCCACCCCGATGCGTACGCGCACCGGCCCCATCCCCACCCAGACCCACGAGCCGTCGATCGAGATCGCCGGCCGCATGCAGCCCAGGTACGACGAGGTCCTCACCCCCGAGGCCATCGCGTTCCTCACCGAGCTGCACCAGCGCTTCGGCGCCCGTCGGCACGACCGCCTCGCCGACCGCATGCGACGCCGCTTCGAGATCGGCAACGGGCACGACCCGCAGTTCCGCGACGACACCCGGCACATCCGCGAGGATGCCGAGTGGACGGTCGCGGGCGCAGGTCCCGGACTCGAGGACCGCCGCGTCGAGATCACGGGCCCGACCGACCCGAAGATGACGATCAACGCTCTCAACTCCGGCGCCAAGGTGTGGCTCGCCGACCAGGAGGACGCCACCAGCCCCACCTGGAAGAACGTCATCGAAGGCCAGCTGAGCCTGCGCGACGCGATCCGCGGCGAGCTCTCGTTCACCAGCGCCGAAGGCAAGCGCTACGAGGTCACGGCCACCGAGACCCCCACCATCGTCATGCGGCCGCGCGGCTGGCACCTCCCCGAGCAGCACATCCGCTTCACCGACCGCACCGGCCGCACGATGGCCGCGTCGGGGTCGCTCGTGGACTTCGGGCTGTACTTCTTCCACAACGCCGAGCGACTGATCGCGAACGGCCGCGGGCCCTACTTCTACATCGCCAAGCTCGAGTCGAGCGAAGAGGCGAAGCTGTGGGACGACGTCTTCACCTTCAGTGAGAAGTACATCGGGATCCCGCACGGCACCATCCGGGCGACCGTGCTGATCGAGACTCTGCCGGCGGCGTTCGAGATGGAGGAGATCCTCTTCGAGCTGCGCGACCACTGCGCGGGCCTGAACGCCGGCCGCTGGGACTACATCTTCTCGATCATCAAGAACTACCGCGGCCGCGGTGCGCGCTTCGTGCTGCCCGACCGCAGCGAGGTCACGATGACCGTGCCGTTCATGCGCTCGTACACCGAGCTGCTCGTGCAGACGTGCCACAAGCGCGCAGCGTTTGCGATCGGCGGCATGAGCGCCTTCATCCCGAACCGGCGCGACCCCGAGGTGACGGCGACGGCGTTCGAGAAGGTCGCCGCCGACAAGAAGCGCGAGGCCGGCGACGGCTTCGACGGCACGTGGGTGGCCCACCCCGACCTGATCCCGGTCGCGCGGGCCGAGTTCGACGCGGTGCTGGGCGATCGCCCGAACCAGCTCGACCGTCAGCGTCCCGAGGTCCGTGTGAGCGCGGCCGACCTGATCGACGTGCACATCGGGCGTCCGGTCACGGCGGCGGGCGTGCACGCGAACGTGTCGGTGGCGATCCGCTACCTCGAGGCCTGGCTGCGGGGCCTGGGCGCAGTGGCGATCGACAACCTCATGGAGGATGCCGCGACGGCCGAGATCTCGCGCTCCCAGGTGTGGCAGTGGATCCACCAGGACCGCACCACCGACGACGGCACCGCGATCACCCGCGAGTACGTCGAGGGCCTGATCTCCCAGGTGCTGGGCGAGGTCCAGCGCCCTTCGACAGGCTCAGGGACCAGCGGCGACCGCTTCGACGACGCGGCGGAGATCTTCCGTGATGTCGCCCTCGGCCAGGACTTTCCGGCGTTCCTGACCTTGCCGGCCTACTCGCGCTTCCTGGTCGAGACCGACTGACGCGTCATCCGTGTCCCGATTTCCACCGCATATGACCGCTCGACCGGTGGAAATCGGGACACGATGACCGCTTTTCGGGACACGAACACCCCTAACGCAAAGGAAAAACCATGACCGCGTACGAAGACGACATCGAAGCCATCCAGGCGCTCAAGGAGCAGCACGGCTCCAGCTGGGACGCCATCGATCCCGAGTCCGCCGCCCGCATGCGGGCGCAGAACCGCTTCCGGACGGGACTCGAGATCGCCCAGTACACCGCCGACATCATGCGCCGCGACATGGCGGAGTACGACGCAGACTCATCGGTGTACACCCAGTCCCTCGGGGTGTGGCACGGCTTCATCGGGCAGCAGAAGCTCATCTCGATCAAGAAGCACCTCAAGAGCACGAACAAGCGCTACCTCTACCTGTCGGGCTGGATGGTCGCCGCGCTCCGCTCGGAGTTCGGCCCCCTCCCCGACCAGTCGATGCACGAGAAGACCTCCGTGCCGGCGCTGATCGAGGAGCTCTACACCTTCCTGCGCCAGGCCGACGCCCGCGAGCTCGACCTGCTCTTCACCCAGCTCGACGGGGCACGTGCTGCCGGCGACGAGACCGCGGTGGAGTTCATCCAGTCGCAGATCGACAACTACGAGACCCACGTGGTGCCGATCATCGCCGACATCGATGCAGGCTTCGGCAATCCCGAGGCCACCTACCTCCTCGCGAAGAAGATGATCGAGGCGGGTGCGTGCGCCATCCAGATCGAGAACCAGGTGTCGGACGAGAAGCAGTGCGGCCATCAGGACGGCAAGGTGACCGTCCCGCACGAGGACTTCATCGCGAAGCTCAACGCGGTCCGGTATGCGTTCCTCGAGCTCGGCATCGAGAATGGCATCATCGTCGCCCGCACCGACTCGCTCGGCGCCGGCCTCACCCAGAAGCTCGCGGTCACCCAGCAGCCGGGCGACCTCGGCGACCAGTACAACTCCTTCCTCGACGTCGAAGAGATCTCGGAGGGCGATCTGGGCAACGGCGACGTCGTGATCAAGCGCGACGGCAGGCTGCTGCGCCCGAAGCGCCTCGCCAGCAACCTGTACCAGTTCCGCTCCGGGACCGGTGAGGAGCGCGTCGTGCTCGACTGCATCACATCGCTGCGCAACGGTGCCGATCTGCTGTGGATCGAGACCGAGAAGCCGCACGTGGAGCAGATCGCCGGCATGGTCGACGCGATCCGCAACGAGATCCCGAACGCGAAGCTCGTCTACAACAACAGCCCGTCGTTCAACTGGACGCTCAGCTTCCGCCAGCAGGCCTACGACCTGCTCGCAGAGCAGGGCGAGGATGTCTCGGCCTACGACCGCGGCGACCTGATGAACGTCGACTACGACGACACCGAGCTCGCGCGGCTGGCCGACGAGAAGATCCGCACGTTCCAGCGCGAGGGTTCCGCCCGCGCCGGCATTTTCCACCACCTCATCACGCTCCCGACGTACCACACGGCGGCGCTGTCGACCGATGACCTCGCCAAGGGCTACTTCGGCGACGAGGGCATGCTCGCCTACGTGAAGGGTGTGCAGCGTCGCGAGATCCGCGAGGGCATCGCCACGGTCAAGCACCAGAACATGGCGGGAAGCGACATCGGCGACAACCACAAGGAGTACTTCGCCGGCGACGCGGCCCTCAAGGCCGGCGGCCAGCACAACACGATGAACCAGTTCAGCTGAACCCCGCCGCAGGAAGCGCTCGCGCTGCCTGATCGACGACGACTACTGAAGACGATGGATGCCTCGGACCGCCCGGTCCGAGGCATCCGTCGTCCGTCCCGGAGGCGTCCCTCCGCTACCCGAGGAGCCCGCGCTCCATCGCGAGCGTCACGGCGCGCGTGCGGTCGGCGACGCCGAGCTTCTCGAAGACCTTCAGCAGGTGCGTCTTGACCGTGGACTCGCCGATGCCGAGCGTCACGGCGATCTGCTTGTTGCTCTGCCCGGTCGCGACGAGCCGCAGCACGTCGAGCTCCCGCGCCGTGAGCACCGCAGCCGGCTCCGGCCGCCGCATCCGTTCGACCAGGCGCACCGCGACCTGCGGCGAGAGCGCGGACTGGCCGGCCGCCACCGAGCGGATGCCGGCCACGATCTCGGCCTGCGGCGCGGCCTTCAGCAGATACCCCGACGCGCCCGCTTCGATGGCCGCGAGGATCTGGTCGTCGGATTCGTACGTCGTGAGGATCAGGACGCGCGGCGCAGGGTCGCCCGCCTCTCCCCCGGCGATCCGCGCGGTCGCCGCGACGCCGTCGACGTGGGGCATGCGCAGGTCCATCAGGACGACGTCGGGACGCGTCTCCGCGGCGAGCCGCACGGCTTCCTCACCGTCGGATGCCTCGGCCACGACCTCGAAGCCGGGCTCGTCCGAGAGCAGGCCAGACAGACCGGCTCGCACCACCGGGTGGTCGTCGGCGATGAGCAGCCGGATCATGGAGCGCCTCCTGAGACATCGTCCACGGCATCCTGCCGTGCCGTGGGGAGATGCACGCGCAGCGACGTGCCCCGCCCCGCCGTCGAGTCGACCTCGAAGGTGCCGCCGGCCAGCGCGACGCGCTCCCGCATGCCGTCGAGCCCGAACCCCGCGCCGGGCGAGGCCGGCTCGAACCCGCGGCCGTCGTCGGCGACCTCGAGGGCCGCGCCGCCCGCGGCGTCTACGCGCACACGCACCTGCACCCGGTCGGCCGCAGCATGCTTCGCGGCGTTCGACAGCGCCTCCTGCAGGCAGCGCAGGAGCACGACCTGCGTCTCGCGATCGAGCTCGCCCGCCGCGTCGGCGGTGTCGAGCTCGATCGCGGCGCGGCCCTGCGCGCGGAAGCGCTCCACGAGTCGCTCGACCGCAGCGGCGAAGGCCGGCTCGCGGGGCACCGCGGCCGTGCGGGCGACGAGCGCCCGGGACTCCGCCAGAGCGTCGCGGGCGACCTGCTCGACCGTCGCGATCGTCGCGGCGGCGGCATCCGCCTGTCCCTCGCGCGACTGCCGGCCGGCGCGTTCCGCGAAGATCACGAGGCCGGCGAGCGTCTGTGCGAGGGTGTCGTGGATGTCGCGGGCCAGTCGTTCGCGCTCAGCCGAGGCGCCGCGCTCGCGGCTGAGCGCCTCCACCTGGCCCTGCGCGGCGGTGAGCTCCGAGAGCAGTCGCTCGCGTTCCTCGCCGTACTCGGCGATGCGGGCGATCCACAGGCCGATGGCGATCGCGAACGCCAGCGAGAAGACAGCGGTCGTCGCGCCGGCGAGCACCGAGTCGGCATCGGCGCCGTTGCCGATGATCACGCCCACGAACACGCTGCCGGCGATGACGGCGGACCCGCCGATCCCCCGCCGCCGGGAATCGCCGATCACCCACACCAACGGGTAGGCCAGCGTCTGCAGCATGGCCATGAAGGGCGCGGCGCCGACGCCGATC
>NZ_MWLQ01000033.1 GCF_010634855.1 Microbacterium sp. B35-30
GAACGCGGGGTACCGCCACGCCGCCCGCGGTGGTTCGACGGCGGCGCGGCCGACGACGGCGTAGCCCGCCACGAAGAGCACGAGCGCTGCGAGACTCACCGCGGTGCGCGAGGGCGTGGGCGGCACGAAGAGGAACAACACGCCGAGGGCGATCACTGTCGCCACGATGGCGACGATCGCATCCCACCGCCGCTCACTCAACATGCTCCGCCACCCGCGCTTCTCTCCGTCCGTCTCCCGCGCCCCGCGTCGAACCTGCCGGGGCACGCACCGTCAGGCTAGCGGCGCGAGCCCGCCACGCGCCCGGTGCGAGCCTGCCCGCGCGGGGTTCGGGCCGGGCCCGGGGGCAGGCGGGCGGGCTCACGCATCACGGCGCATCCACCGGAAGGTGACGCGGGAGAGCACCAGCCCGACGACGAGCCAGACGGCGAGCGCGATCGCGACGCCCGCGAGGTCCCACTCGCCGTTCTGCTCGAGCGCCGCGTACTCCTCCGGCAGGAAGACGGCGCGCATGCCCTGCGCCATCCACTTGAGCGGGAAGAGCCCGGCGAGGTTCTGCAGCCACTCCGGCAGCTGCGAGAACGTCAGATACACGCCGGAGATGAACTGGAGCGCGAGCGCGATCGGCACGACCACGGCGGTGGCGCTCTTGCCGGTGCGCGGCACCGCCGACAGCGCGACGCCGAGCAGCGCCGAGGTGGTGATACCCAGCACGAACACCCAGGCGAACGTCGCCCAGCTCTCGGCGGAGGTCGGAAGGTCCACGCCCAGCACGAGCGACGCGAAGGCCAGCAGCAGCGCGGACTGCAGCACACCGGTCACGAGGACCTGCCCGATCTTCCCGAGGAAGTAGCTCACCGGAGACAACGGCGTGCCGCCGAGGCGCTTGAGCATACCGTCCGAGCGCTCGACCGCGATATCCATCGCGAGGTTCTGAAAGCCCGACAGCAGCAGACCGGCGGCGATCATGCCGGGCAGGTACAGCTGCGCCATCGGGATGGCCGGCACGCCCGGGGCGATCTGCACGTCGCCGTCCGAGCCGAAGGCCACGCTGAACAGTCCCAGCATGAAGATCGGGAACAGGAAGGTGAAGAAGAGCGTGTCGCCCGAGCGGAAGTACTGCACGAGCTCGAAGCGGGCGCGCCAGATCCCCACGGCGAAGATGCCGCGTCGTCGTGAGTGACGCCGCGCCGGCATCGGCCGACTCGGCGACGTGCTGCGGGTCGTGGTGCTCATCGCTCTTCCCCTCCGATCGCGACGGCATCGCCGATGCTGTCGCGGGTCCCCACGACCCCTCCACGCGCCGCTGACGCGTCGCGCGGAGCCTCTGGCCGCGTGGGCCCAGACTCGGCCTCGGCGACGAGCGCCAGGTAGATGTCCTCGAGACTCGGGCGCACGATCTCGAGCTCATCGGGCGCGCCGCCGAGCCGGGCGGCCAGCGCCGTCGCGAACTCGAACGGGTCGGCGGTGCGCTCCTGCCGCGGCATTCCTTGCTCGCGCCACTTCACGATCGGCATCCGTGCCTCATCGCCGCCGAACCCCGCGACCGGGCCGATCGCACGCATACGCCCCGCCGCGATCACCGCGACGCGGTCGGCGAGCTGCGCGGCCTCATCGAGGTAGTGCGTGGTGAGCACGATCGTGGTGCCCTCGGCCTGCAGACCGCGGATGAGGTCCCAGAACTCCCGGCGCGCATGCGGATCGAACCCCGTCGTCGGCTCGTCCAGGAACAGCAGCTCAGGTCGGCCGATGATGCCCAGCGCGACATCGACCCGCCGCTGCTGCCCGCCCGAGAGACGCGAGATACGCGTCTTCGCCTGGGCCTGCAGGCCCACAGCCGCGATCACCTCGTCGACGTCGCGTGGGTTCGGGTAGAACCCCGCGAACTGCCGCAGCTGCTCGCGGACCGTCGTGAGACCGGACTGCCCCGTGGACTGCAGCACAATGCCCAGCCGCGCCTTCAGGTCGAGACCGCCCGTCGCCGGGTCCACGCCGAGCACTTCGACGTCGCCGCCCGTCCGACGCCGATATCCCTCGAGGATCTCGACCGTCGTCGACTTGCCCGCGCCGTTCGGCCCGAGCAGCGCGAAGGTCTCGCCCCGCTCGATCTCGAACGACACGCCGTCGACCACGGCTCGGTCGCCGTACGTCTTCCGCAGGTCGCGCACCCGCACCGCGACCTCGCCCGCACCCTCATCCGTCTGCATGCCTCCAGCCTCGCCGCCGCAGCAGCCCGAGACCAGCGGTCATCCGCTGGAGCAGGCATCCCCCATTCGGTGGATGCTGAAGCCTGCGGTTCGCCGGCGGGTGGAGCAGAACGGAGTCAGCGTCCCGGCGCCGGGATGGGCACCGCGACGGCGGCCACGGCGCCGGCCGCGGCATCCGCTCGCTCTTCGGCGCGGAGCAGGCGCTGGCCGCGGATGCCGCCCGCGAGCGCCCAGGCAAGCAGCCAGACGCCCGACCCGATGGTGATGACGGCGGCGGCGCGGAGCCCGGCCTCGGGATCGAGCAGCACGACGAGGGCGATGAGCGACAGCACGCCGCCGAAGATCGCGCCCGTGGCGCCGACCCTGGTGAGCATGCAGCCGCGCGCGAGCCACCACGCGATCCCGCCCGCAGTGACGAGCACGAGCGCGAGCACGACGGCTCCCCAGATCCAGGCGTCCACGAGGCACAGGGTACCGCGCAGCGGCACGGCCGGGAAGGGGGCGCTCCAGGGAATGGGACGGTCGCGGAAGACGCCGCTCGCCGGACGCTCCGTCGCGCACGCCGCGCATCGCGCACATTCCCGGGCCGCACGGGTGCGATTGGCCGCTGACCACGTCGCCCGCTCGGACTACGCTCGAAGCGTGACAGAACGCGCCCCGCTCACCCGCACGCCCTCGCTCTCCCGCAAGCTCAGCGCCATCGCCGAGTCGGCCACCCTCAAGGTCGATGCCAAGGCCAAGGCCCTGCAGGCCGCCGGCCGGCCGG
>NZ_MWLQ01000034.1 GCF_010634855.1 Microbacterium sp. B35-30
TGTCAAGAATCTTTTACACTCTCACTGAAACGCGGCTTACTCGAGCGTCGAGTGCACCGGCAGGGCGTCCCACTCCGCCCGCAGCACACCCATGACGACGGAGTCGTAGCGCGCACCGCGCACCTCGCGCGCGTCACGGAAGCGCGCCTCCTCGACGAAGCCGAGCCGGTGCCCGACACCGAGCATGCGCGAGTTGCCCGACCACGTCGAGTAGTCCAGACGCACCACCTCGGTCGTCGCGAAGAGGTAGTCGGTCCAGATCCGCATTGCCTCCGTGCCGACGCCGCGGCCCCGGGTCGCGGGGTCGTAGACGGTAAGGCCCATGCGGCGCCAGTCCGACTCCTCGGACTCCCAGTGCCACGAGATCGAGCCCACCATGGCGTCGGGCGCTTCGTCCATCACGATCACGGCTCGCACCAGCGGCGACGCGGCGGCGTACTCCCCCGACGCGAGGCGACCGCGGAACCGGTCGAGGCGCTCGTCGATCTCGGCGGCAGAGAGCTTCGCGAAGTACGGCCCGTCCCACCGGTGCCAGTCCTGCTCGGGCTGCAGCCAGCGGCGATAGGCCTCGAGGTCGCCTTCCTCGTAGGCCCGGACGGCCACACCGCCGCTCCGGCCGATCACTCGATATGCGCTCACCCGCGTCAGTCTCGCAGGATCACGGATACCGCGGCCCGAGGCATCCGTTCACGCCGAGGCCTTCATTCGGACGGCGCCCGTCGTTCGGGTGTCACGTTCTGTGGAGTCGACGCCTGCGAGGCCGCAGATCGTGACACCCGAACCTGCCGCGCTCGCGCGCAACTCCGCGTCGGGCGCGGCGCGCGCCCGACGCGGAGTCCGGTCACCCGTTCGGGTCCTGGAACAGACGCGGAGCCAGATCGATGAGGTTCTTCTGCCAGACGTCCCACCCGTGAGGGCCGACCGTCACGCCGTCGAACTCGTACTCGATGCCCAGCTGGTCCAGCACCGGAAGGGAGCTCATCACCGACCCGTACGTGAAGTCCGTGATGTCACCGGTGTAGATCCGATACAGCTCGGTGCCCGCGTTGATGGCCGCTGCATCGACGCCCGCCGTCCCGCCGAAGCCCGCCGCGAACGTCCCGATCCAGGCGAACTCGCCGGGGTGCGCCTTGAGCACCGACACCGTACGCGCCCCTCCGGCCGACAGCCCGGCCAGCGCCCGGTCGGCGGGATCGCTGCTGACGTTGTAGCGCTCCTCCGTCACCGGCACGACGTTCTCGAGCAACTCCCGGGGGTAGTTGCTGACATTGCCGTTGGGCATCACGACGACCATCGGCTCGGTGGCGCCATCCAGCGACAGGTTGTCGAGGATCTGGCGCGCACGCCCGACCTCCACCCAGTCGGTCCAGCTCTGACCGCCACCGTGGTTGAGCACGAACAGCGGATAGGGATCGGCGCGGTCGGGGTCGTACCCCGGTGGGGTCCATACGTAGGCATTGCGCTGCTGACCGGCCACGGTGCTCTGGTACGTCATGACCTCCAGGTTCCCGCCCTGGCCCTGCGGCACGTCGGCGAGCAGGCGCGAGCCTTCGCCCGGGACGAGGAAGGTGCTCCACGCCGGCTCCGATGTCACCTTCGTCGGGTTGGACGTGTCCTTGACGGACTGGCGATCGACGATGAGCCGGTAGTGGTAGAACTTCTCCTCGAGCGGACCGACGGTCGCCCTCCAGCGATCACCGACCTTGTTCATCTCCACGCGAAGCCAGCTGCCGCCGGGCGCCCAGTTCGCCCACACGGAGACGTACTCGGCATCGGCGAAGTCGGTCGTCGTCTCGAACGTCACGAAGTCGTCCTCGGTGAGCCAGGGCGTGGGCGTCGTGCCGGCGGCCGGCGGCTCGAAGCGCTCCGTGAGCGCGGTGTGCCCCTCGCTCATCGCGGGGTCCGACGCCGCACCGGTGAACAGCCGGGGCGCGAAGTCGATGAGGTTCTCCTGCCAGGCGTTCCAGTTGTGCCCGGCATCCGGGTTCACACCGTCGAACTGGTAGTCCAGCCCCAGCGCGTCGAACTTCTGGAACGAGTCGTACACGTCGTTGTACGCGATGTCGGTCTTGTTGCCGACGTAGACGCGGAACAGCTCGGTGCGGTCGTTCATCCTGTCGACGGGGATGGCATCGAGGTCGCCGAAGCGTCCGGCTCCGAAGGTGCCGATCGCGTCGAACTCGCCCGGGTGCTCGCTGAACACCTCGAATGCCTGCCCGCCGCCCATCGACAGTCCGGCCAGTGCCCGATGGTTCTTGGAGGGCGAGACGTTGTAGGTGCGCTCGACGGCGGGGACGATGTTCTCGAGCAGCTCCGCCGAGAAGTCGTCGACGTTGCCGTTGCCCATCACCACGAGCATGTCCTCGAGCTGTCCGGTCAGCCACAGGTTGTCGAGGATCTGCTCCGCACGCCCCACCTCGACCCAGTCGCGGTAGCTCTGGCCGCCTCCGTGCTGGAGGTACAGCACCGGGAGCTTCTTGCCCTTGGGCGTGTACGTCGGCGGAACCCAGACGAGTGCCTGACGCTCCTCGCCCGCGACCGCGCTGTCGTACGACAGCGTCTGGATGGCGCCGGCCTGCTCCGGCGCGTCGGCCAGCAGAGCTGCCGACTCGCCGGGGATGAAGAACGTGCTCCACTCCGGTTCGGATGCGACGCTGGTCGGGTTGCTCGTGTCCTTCAGGACTTTGCTGTCGTCACCCGTGACCTGGTAGTAGTACAGGCCGGGCTCGAAGGGCCCGTATGTCGCGGTCCAGTTCGCGCCGCTGCGCTGCAGTCCGATCTGCGCCCAGTTGTGCGAGGGCCCGAAGTTGCCCTCGACGACCACCTGCGACACCGGCCCGACCGCGGCTTCGACGGCGGCGTTCGGCACGGCGATCCGCAGATAGCCGCCTTCCTGCTGCGCGATCCACGGGTCCGCCGCGCTGGCCGGCGCGGCCGCCATCAGCCCGGCGAATGCCAGGACTGCGGCCGTGACGACCGCGACGGCTCGTCTCGCTCTCGCGAACCGGCCCGAGCGCCGGTCCTCGGATGTGATCTCCATCGATTCCTCATCTCGTGTGACTCGACCGACTCCGGGAGCACCCTGACCCCCGGGGCCGACTGGCTGAGACGGGCAGGCACACGGCGACGTGCGCATTTACAACGTAGTAACTCCCGTCCTCGCTCACTCTTACAGAGCCACTCGCATTCGGTCAAGAGGGATTTACAACGTCGTAAAGATTAACTTTACAACGTCGTAAACCGGCGATAGCGTGGCCCCGCCGAGCGGGACCGCCCGGCGCTCAACGGCCATTCGAGGAGGAACGGTGGAGAGTATCGCGCAACAGCGCACACCTGACGCGGGGGTCCCGCACGAGGCCCAGAGGGACGGAATCTTCCGCAGCCGGCGCCTGAAGGCACTGGCCGTCGTGATCCTCGCCTGGGCCATGCTGCTCACCATGGCACCGGGCACGGCCCGAGCGGACGAGGGCGATCTGACCCCCGGCCCGACGATCATCGCGGATCCGGAGTCGCCCACCGGCTACACCGGGCGCTTCGTCTACTACAACCCCGACGCGACCAGCGTCCGCTTCGTCGCGGACATCATGCTGCGCAACTGGGAGGACCGCACGGACACCACCGTGTACAGCCCCTGGGACTACCGCCCGGGACTCATGCGCGGCGGCGGCGCGTACGACGTCGAGATGACGAACGCGGGCGGCGGGTACTGGGTGGCCGAGGTGCCTCTCGCAGCCGGCGTGAACCAGTACTGGTTCTACGTGAACAACAACACGAGCCTGTGGGTGGCCGACCCGGCGAACTCGCCGATCTACGCGCCCGACGGGCTGACCGGCACGGCTCGGCGCGCGTTCAACAAGGTGTTCGTCCCCTACGACGCGGCCAAGCAGAACTACGAGCCCCTCGCCGCGCGTCAGATCGAGCTCGAGCGGGACGACTCGCCCAAGGGCACGTGGAGCTATGTCCCGTTCGAGGTCAACGGCACGACGCGCACCATGGGCGTCTACCTCCCGCCGGGCTACGACCCTGAGCGGGCGGAGCCGTACAAGACGATCTACATGCAGCACGGTGGCGGCCAGGATCAGTCCGACTGGATGAACATCGGCGACGTCCCGGTCATCATGGACAACCTGATCCACGACGGCGACACCGAGCCCGCGATCGTCATCACGACGAACACGAACTACCTCGGCGCCGCCAACCAGGGCTACCCCAACCTGCGGAACGTGGTCATCCCGTTCGTCGAGTCGAACTACAACGTCTCGACGGACGCGATCGACCGTGCATTCGCGGGCCTGTCGGCCGGCAGCTTCGTGACCCAGAACCTGATCAACTTCGATGCCGACGCGTTCGGATACTACGGGCCGTGGAGCGGCGGGGCGAGCGTTCGCACCACGACGCCGAACCTGGCTGCGCCGTACATCCTGTACGGCGGCGGGCTCTGGGACTTCGGTCTGCCGAACGCGAACACGGTCGCGGCGCTCGACAATGTCGGCTTCGTCGAGAACGTCGTCGTGGCCGGTGCGCACGACTTCAACGCGTGGAATCAGCTGTTCACGACGTTCGCGCGCGACTACCTCTGGCACCCGGAGGCGTTCATCAAGGATGAGATCGACACCCTCAAGGCGAGTGTCGCGGGCACGGCTCTGAACGGCGGGAACAAGAACGCCCTCACGGTCAAGCTCGATCAGGCACTGAGCCTCGTCGCCAAGGGTGACGGTGCGGGCGCCCTCGAAGTGCTGAACGGCTTCGTCGCCCAGGTCGACGGCTTCACTGCCGCCCGGAAGCTGACGGCGGACCAGTCCGCCGCACTGCTCCCGGTCGCCCAGAAGATCCTCTTCAACGTGGGTTACTGGCAGTAGCCGCTCATCGACGCGGGGTGCCGGCAGAGCCTCTCTGCCGGCAACCCGCGTCTCCGTCGGCCGTCAGCCTCGGGGGGATGGCGCGGGCCTCGCCGTCGAGTCGCGCACCACGAGCCGCGTCGCCAGCTCGATGCGGGTGACCTCCGGACGGGGCTGTTCCAGCAGCTGGAGCACGAGGCGGGTCGCCTGCTCTGCCATCTCCCGGAGAGGCTGGTGGACCGTCGTCAGCCGAGGGTGGGCCAGCTCCGCGATGGCCAGGTCGTCGAAACCCACCACCGAGAGGTCGTGAGGCACGCTCAAGCCCAGCGCCGCCGCCGCATGCAGCACGCCCAGCGCCTGCGCGTCGTTGCCCGCGAAGATCGCGGTCGGCGGATCGGCCAGTCGCAGCAGCTCGCTGGCGTGCCGTTCCCCGCCGTCCCGCTGGAAGTCCCCGAAGCGGATGCATTCCGGCGCGATCGGCACGCGTGCCGACGACATCGCCGCGCGGTAGCCGTCGAGCCGCGCCAGCGCGCACATCACCGATTCCGGACCGGTGATCGCCGCGATGCGGCGGTGTCCGAGCTCCAGCAGGTGCCTCGTCGCCGCCAGCCCGCCCGACCAGTTCGCCGAGCCGACGGAGGGGATGTCCTGGACGGGGTCGCCCTCGGGATCGATGATGACGTACGGGATGCCGCGTGCCGTGAGCTGCTCCCGCCCTTCCGGCGGGATGCCGGCGAAGAGCAGGATGATGCCCGTCGGCGCGCGGCGGACGACCGACTCCAGCCACTCCGGTCCCGGCGCGTGGCGGTCGCCGCTCACCGAGAGGGAGACCGCGAGTCCCACCGCCGCGGCGCTCTCGCGGACGCCCTCGAGGATGGCGAGCGCCCACTGCCCCTCGAGCTCGTGCAGAACGACCTCGATGTACTCGCGCCGCTGTCTGCTCTTCCTGCGCCGGTACCCGCTCTCTCGCAGGTGCTCCTCGACGAGAGCGCGCGTCGCCGACGACACGTCGGTCGCGCCGTTGAGCACCTTCGAGATGGTCGTGAGCGACAACCCGGTCTGAGCAGCGATCTCGTTGAGCGTCACTCGCTGGGTTCGTGCCATGTCGCCGCCCGGCTAGCTCGTCGCGCGCCGGAGTATCGTCGCCAGGTCCTCGCGGATACGGCACTGGCGGAACGAGAACGCGTCGGCGAGCGCCTCCGCCTCGTCGGGACCGACGCCCTCGAACGCACGGGCGAACTCGTCCACCAGGGCTTCGGCGAGCATCACGTGACGGACGTGTCCGTGGATCCACCGCCGCGCACCCCACGGGTAGGGCTGGAAGTCCGGGAACTCCTCCTGGAACAGCCGCTCGATCGGCTCGAGGATGTCGCGGACCCCCGCATCGGTCGAACCCCACGAGTCGACGCCGAAGCGCGCCTTCCTCTCGAGCACCGGCGCGATGCGCCGCAGGTATGCGGAGTCGGGATCCACCGTGACGACCCCCTGCAGGCCGATGTCCTTGTAGGTCCAGAGCGCCCAGCTCGCGTCGTGGCGGTCGAAGATCGCGAGCTGGTCCTCGAGCAGGCGATACCGCTGCTCATCACGAGCGGGGTCGCCGGTGTAGACCGGCCCGAACTCCCCCACCCAGATCGGCGTGCCGGTCTCGCGCATGTACGCGGTCCGTTCGAGGAAGGTCTCCTCGACGCGGTCCCTGTCGACGTACTGCCCTCGGGAGATCCCCGGGTACGGGCCGCCGTCCACGAATCCGGGCAGCGCGTAGTCGTGCGCCGTGTACACGCAGTTCGGGAGCGGGTCGCCCAGCTGGTCGAACTGCGTGGAGTAGCGGTTGCCGTCGAGGAAGAGGATGTGATCGGGGTCCACCGCTCGGATGGCGGCCTCGAGCCGGCGATAGAACGGCCCGATCGCCGTCCCTTCGACGTCCCCGGGTTCGTTGACCGGGTTGTAGCCGGCCACCCACGGGTTGCCGCGATAGTGATCGGCGATGCTCTCCCACAGGTGCACGACGCGGTCCTGGAACTGCCGCTGCGACCAGAAGTGCGCCCACTGGGTCGGGTTGTCGCTGTGCCAGTGCTGGTTCTGGGCCCCGGGAAGGGCGTGGAGGTCGATGATCGTGTAGATGCCGTGACTCGCGCACGCCTCGACGACCTGGTCCAGCAGGCGGAAGCCTTCGGCGCGGATGACGAAGGGCTCGGCGTCGCCCTCGAAGTGACGGTAGTTGAACGGGATGCGCAGCGAGTTGACGCCGAGCGACTGGAGGAACGCGGCATCCTCCGCAGTGAAGAACGCCGCCATGAACCGCCCGAAGAAGCGCTCGTACGCCTCTTCCCCCAGCACGCGGCGAAGCGCCCGACGCTGCTGCGACTCGGCGCCCGCGTAGCCGGTGATGAAGTTCTCCATGTTCATCCACCCGCCGAGCCCGAAGCCCTTCAGCGTGACAGGCTCGTCGCCCGCCACGATGCGGGTTCCCTCGACGCGGAGCACGTGCTGCGTCATCCTCATTCCTTCCTGGGTGGGTGCGGCCGGCGCGCGTGGGGCGCCGTGCTCAGTCGAATGTGAGAACCGTCCACGAGACGGGAGGGAGTGTGACGGTGATCTTCCCGTCGTCGGCGTGGACGGACGAGTTGGTCCTGGGGGCCACTCGTTCGGGATCGTGGAGCGTGTTGGCGGCATGGATGTCGTCGTCGAACAGCGAGACCGCGGTGGCGTTCGCGATGCGGCCGAGGGCGACGACGTCGACCTCGAGGGACACCTCGTCCGAGAGGCTGCGGTTGACGATGAACACCGTCGTCCCGCCGCCGCTCTCGTCGTGGGTCGCGACCGCGTCCACGATGGGCACGTCGCCGTACAGCTCCGTCGAGTAGGTCGGGCTGTCGAGCTTGAGCTCGAGGGCGACGTCCCGCGCCAGTCGCGACGTGAGCGAGAACGGATAGAACGTGGTCTGGCGCCATGCCGGTCCGCCGGGCTCGGTCATGATCGGTGCGATGACGTTGACGAGCTGCGCGAGGCTCGCGGCCGTCACGCGGTCGGCGTGGCGGATGAGGGAGATCATCAGGCTCCCGAAGACGACGGCGTCGAGCACCGAGTAGGAATCCTCCAGCAGCCGGGGAGCGACCGGCCACTGCGCGACATCGGTGATCTTGTCGACCTCGTTGAACCGCGACTGGTACCAGACGTTCCACTCGTCGAACGAGATGTCGATGGTCTTGTCGCTGTGGCGCAGGGCCTTCACGTGGTCCGCCGTCGCCACGACGGCATCGATGAACCGGTCCATGTTGACCCCGGAGGCCAGGAAGCTGCCGTAGTCATCGCCCTTCGGCTCGTAGTAGGCGTGGCACGAGATGTAGTCCACGTCGTCGTACGTGTGGCTCAGCACGACTCGTTCCCAGTCGCCGAAGGTCGGCATCTGGGCACTCGAGCTGCCGCAGACCACGAGTTCGAGATCCGGGTCGATCTGCCTCATGGCGCTCGCCGTCTTGGCCGCGAGCTGGGCGTACTCCTCCGCCGTGCTGTGGCCGAGCTGCCACGGGCCGTCCATCTCGTTGCCGAGGCACCACATCCGGATGTCGTGAGGCTCGGGATGGCCGTTCGCGACACGCCTGTCGGACCAATGGGTGCCCGACCGCAGGTTCGCGTATTCGAGGACGTCGAGTGCCTCGAGGATGCCCCGCGTCCCGAGGTTCACCGCGTACATCAACTCGCTGTCGACCTTCTGCAGCCAGCCGGCGAACTCGTCCAGTCCGATCTCATTGGTCTCGGTCGAGTGCCATGCCAGATCCAGCCGCCGCGGTCGCGTCTCGCGCGGTCCGACGCCGTCCTCCCAGCGGTACCCCGAGACGAAGTTGCCACCGGGATAGCGGATCGTCGATACGCCGAGCTCGCGCACGAGCTCGATGACGTCGGTGCGGAAGCCCTCCTCGTCCGCGCTCTCGTGCCCCGGTTCGTAGATGCCGTCGTAGACGCATCGCCCCAGGTGCTCCACGAACGAGCCGAAGAGCCGTCGATTGATGGGTCCGATCGTGAAGTGCGGGTCGATGGTGAGGTGTGCGCGGATCATGCTGCTCTTCCAGGAAGCGTGGGAAACGGGTCTCGGGGCGGGCGCGGGGTCATTTCAGGCTTCCGATCGCGAGCCCGCCACGCCAGTACTTCTGCAGCGCCAGGAACGCGATGATCAGCGGGATGACCGACAGGAGCGAGCCGAGGATGATGATGCTCCAGAGCGTCTGCCCGCCTGCGGCGCCGTACGTGGACGCGGTCGACTGCCAGACGCCGATGCCGACCGTGACGGGGAACAGCCGGTTGTCCGAGAGCATGACGAGCGGAAGGAAGTAGTTGTTCCACACGGCTACGACCGACAGCAGCAGCACGGTCACGATCGCGGGCCGCAGCATCGGAAGTGCGACCCGGAAGAACGTGCGGAACTCCCCCGCGCCATCCACGCGGGCGGCGTCGAGGAGCTCGTCGGGCACGGCATCGCGCGCGTACACGTTCATGAGGTAGACGCCGAAGGGGTTGAGCAGCGAGGGGAAGATCACGGCCCAGACCGTGTTCGTCCAGCCCACCTGCGCGAACAGGACGAAGGTGGGGATCACGAGCGCGGTCGTCGGCACCATGACGGCGCCGAGCAGGATCGCGAAGGCGGCCCGGCGCCCCGCGAACCGGTACTTCGCGAAGCCGTACCCTGCGAGGACCGCGAGCACCGTGGCGCCCACCCCGCCCAGGACGGCATAGAGGGCGGTGTTGGCCAGCCATCGTCCGTAGATCCCTCCGCCGTACGTGAACAGGTCGACGAGGTTTCCGAGGTAGTTGATGTCTTCCGCGAACCACAGGGCATTCTCGCCCCCGAACAGGCCGGCCGCGGTCTTGGAGCTGTTGACGATCAGCCACCAGAACGGCACCAGGAAGTAGACCACGAGCAGCGCCAGCACGATGTTCAGCGACGCACGCCCGCGGGTGCGCGGGGCCGACCGTCGCTCGACGAGCTTGCGCGGCTTGCCGCGGGTCTCGGTGATCTCGATAGGCGTGGCACTCATTCGAAGAAGCTCCCTCGCTTGCGGGTTGCGAACAGGAAGATGTAGACGCAGACGAAGACGACGGCACCGAGGGCGAACGAGATCGCCGCGCCGTAGTTGTAGTTCGCCAGTGAGAACGCCTGATAGAAGGCGTAGATGTTGGGCGTGAAGTCGTTCGGGATGGATCCTGCCGCCAGCTCCTGGAGGATCTTCGGCTCATTGAAGAATTGCAGGGTTCCGATGAGGGCGAACACGAGAATGAGCAGGAGTGCCGGCGAGAGGAGGGGGATCTTGATCCGCCAGATGATCTGCCACTGCGAGGCGCCGTCGATGCGTGCCGCCTCGTACAGGGTCGGGTCGATCCCCTGCAGCGCCGCGTAGAGGATGATCATGTAATAGCCGGCCCATTGCCACGTGACGATGTTGAGGAGGCCGTAGAAGATCAGGCTCTTGCTCAGGAAATCAGGAGCCTCAGCTCCGAAAATTCCGAAAATGTCCGCGAGCGGGCCGAAGTTCTCGCTGTAGAGGAACCCCCACATCAGCGCGCCGATCACCGTCGGGATCGCATACGGCAGGAAGATCATGAGCCGCGAGAACCGGGCGAACCGGGTCACGATGATGTCGAGCATCAGGGCGATGGCCAGCGAGATCGCCATCTGCAGCGGAATCAGCACCAGCGAGAACCGGATGACGAACCAGACGCCGTCGAGGAAGTTCGGATCTGTGAACGCCTTGGCGTAGTTGCCGAAGAGGACGAACCGGGTGCCGCCGATGAGCGACTTCTGGAAGAGGCTCAAGTAGAGCGCGTAGCCGATCGGCAGCACGAGCAGAGCCAGGAAGATGATCCCGAACGGTCCGACGAAGAGCCATCCGAAGAGGTTCTGACGAGCGGCGGTCGAGCGACGACCGCCCTTCTTCGTGAAGGGGCTCGACCCCTTCTTCGTTGGGGGACTTGCGGTTGAGGTGGTCATGATTTCTCCGGGTCAGAAGGGAATGACCGGGGGGCCGGTCCGCGCGAGCACGGACCGGCCCCCCGTGCCATGTCACTCGACGGTGAAGCCCTGCTCCTCCGCGTAGGCCACGACAGCCTCCTGGAGCGCGTCCGCGGCTTCAGAGCCCGTAGCGGATCCGTCGTTGATGTTCTGGATCTGCTCGGTGAGGGTCGAGTAGTAGAACTGCTGGAGCGGCGTGTAGACCATGCCCTTGTAGGCATTGGCCGCCGGGACGTACACCTCCTTGTTGGCCTGCTGGCCGCTGAAGAAGGGCACCTCGTAGTCCTGGAACGCCGGGTCCTCCAGCACGTCCACGTTGAGCGGGAAGATGATCTGCTCCTGCCAGCCCTGATCGAGCGACGCCTGGTCCGCATAGACCCCGAACGCCACCTTGGCTGCCAGCTCAGGGTCGTCCGCCTGGCTGCTCACCGAGAACGCCGAGCCGCCCCAGTTGATCGCGACGGGCTTGGCCGGATCCCACTGCGGCAGCGGAGCGGTCGCCCACACGCCTTCGTCCGCACCCTCGCCGACGCCCGCGCCCTGGAGGTAGCCGGGAGCCCAGGCCGCCGAGAGGTACGTGGCGTAATCGCCGCCGATGACGCCGGCGATGTACTCAGGAGTGAACTGGTCCTCCGTGCCCACGAGGCCCTTCTCGACGAGGCCCGCCCAGTAGTCGAGGACTTGCTTGATCTCCGGGCTGTTGAGGTTGATCCCGATCTGACCCTCGTTGGCGGGGTCGTACGTGAACGGCTCGGCGCCGGTCTGGTACATGTACGCCGTCACCGCTGCGGGCTGGTTCGCAGCGAAGCTCGCGAAGACCGGACCTCCGGCATCCTTGACCTGCTGCGCCGTCGCCTCGAACTCCTCCCACGTGGTGGGCGGCGTGATGCCGTACTGCTCGAAGACGTCGGTGCGGTAGATCATGCCCATCGGGCCGCCGTCGATCGGAGCGCCGTAGACGCCCTCGCCGACAGAGACGTCCTTCCACGCGCCCTCGCTGAAGTTGTCCTTGACGTCCTCATAGCCGAGGTCGCTCAGGTCGACGAGGGCGTCCTGGGCCTGGAAGACCGCGATCCGGTCGGCCTCGACCATCATGACGTCGGGGGCGCCGCTGCCGCCCGAGATCGCCGTCTGGAACTTGTCGTACGCGTCACCACCGGCGCCGGCGTTGGTCCAGCAGACCTGGACGTCGTCGTTCTCTTCGTTGAAGTTGTCGACGACGGTCTCGGAGTTCGGGTACCACGCCCACAGGGTGACGACGGGGGCGTCGGGGTTCTTGATCTCGTTGGAGCAGTTGGATGCATCTCCACCGCCGCCGTTTTCGTCGCCGCCATCTCCGGCGGTGCAGGCAGTCAGGGCGCCGACCAGGGCGAGCGCTGTGACTGCAGCAAGGACAGGCTTCGTCTTCACTGGAGTTTCCTTTCGGTATTGCTGACTTCTTCGTCGGTGCACGACCGCTGCGAGATCCGCCCGCTCGGGTAAGCGAGTCCGATCCGGCTCTGGTCTACAACGTTGTAGAGCAACGTTGTACACACTTTTCCACCGCCCCCGACGACTGTCAAGGGTCGGACGAAATTTTCCCGGAGGGCGGCGAAACTTCTGCGATCAGTAGTCGACGGGCGCTTGGCCGAGCCGGGCGAGAAGGTCGCGCAGGGCGGCATAGGCCTCGTCGCGGTACGCCGCCAGCTCGGGTGCCCGCTCCGCCGGAGTCGCGAGGAAGCCTCTCCCTGATTTCAGGCCCTTCTCGCCGCGCGCCACTCGCTCGCGGAGGATCTCGGGCTCGGCGAAGCGGTCGGGATACGCGCTGTGCAGCGAGTCATAGCAGAACTCGTAGACGTCGAGCCCCGCGATATCCGCGATCGCGAAGGGCCCGAAGAAGGGCAGACGGAATCCGAACGTCGTCCGGGCGATGAGGTCGATGGCTTCCGGAGTCGCGACACCCTCCTCCACGAGCCGGGCGGCCTCGCCGAAGAGCGCATACTGCAGCCGGTTCAGCACGAAGCCGGTGACATCGGTGATCGGCACGCCGACCTTGCCGCACTCCCCGAGGAGCTCGACGATCTCGGTCACCGCATGCGGCCGCGTGCCGGCGTGCGGGATGACCTCCACGCCGGGGACGAACGGCGCAGGGTTGCTGAAGTGCACGCCGAGGAAGCGCTCGGGCCCGGTGACGGCCTCGGCCAGGGTGCCGATGGAGATCGTCGACGTGTTGCTGCCGATGGTCGCACCCGGCGGGCAGTTCGTGCTGATCCGACGCAGGGTCTCATGTTTGATGGCAACGACCTCGGGCACGGCCTCCTCGACGAAGTCGACGGCGGCGACGGCATCCTCGATGGAGGGAGCAGCCGTCACGCGGGCCGCGATCGTCTCCCGGGCGCCCGCCGGGAAGAGCCCCCGGGCGGCGTAGTCGTCCGCCTCGCGGATGATGCGCTCGAGGTTGGCGGCGGCGAGCTCGGCGCTGACGTCTGCGAGGACGACGTCTTTTCCGGCGAGCGCGAGCACCTGGGCGATGCCTCCGCCCATGTAGCCCGACCCCACGACCGCGACTTTGCCGATCATCCTTCGTCCTCCTCGAATCGCTCGATCAACCGCACCTTCTCCGCCGACGGCGACGCAGGGTCGAAGTGATGACCCAGCCACTCGACGACGAGCTTCTTCGCGAGCTCCAGCCCGATGACGCGCGCGCCGAGCGTCAGCACCTGCGCGTTGTTGCTCTTGACGGACCGCTCGACGGAATAGCTGTCGTGTGCTGTCACCGCCCGGATGCCGCGCACCTTGTTCGCGGTGATCGCCACCCCCAGGCCGGTTCCGCAGATGAGGAGCGCGCGATCGGCGTCGCCCCGCGCGACCAGCCGCGCGGCCGTGACGGCCACGCGCGGGTAGGGGGTGGAGTCAGCACTCGCGACGCCGACGTCGATCACGTCGCTCACGCGCGGGTCGCTCGACAGCAGCTCCCGCAGCACTTCCTTGTATTCGTAGCCGGCGTCATCTGCGCCGACGACGATCTTCAAACCCATGTCTCACTCCACTTCTCTGCCGGCGTCCGCGGACTGCGCGACCGCGTCGGCGATGATCCAGAACGATGTCGCGCCGGGGTCGGGATGCCCGACGCTCCGCTCCGCCAGCGGGCGCGCGCGCCCCAGGCGAGGAGTCATGGCCGACGTCGCGTCCGCCCCCTCTCGCGCGGCGGAGGCGGCGACGGCGAGCGCGGCGGCAAGCTCCTCTCCAGCGGTGACGCGCGCAGTCAAGGCGTCTTGGAACGGCCCCATCGCATCGAGCATCGTCTTGTCGCCGGGCTTGGCCCCGCCGACCTCGCCGACCCGGCGGCAGGCGGCGGCGACGGCGGCTGCGACATCCGCCGAGGTGTACCGATCGCGGTCTCCGAGCGCCTGCCCCAGTTCCGCAAGCGCCGCACCCCAGAGTGCTCCGGACGTGCCGCCGGCAGTCTCCGACCACGCATCGCCGGCTCTCTCGAGCAGTTCGCGCACGCCGATGCCCTCGTCCACCGCCCCGGTCGCATCGACGGCGGCATTGAGGCCCCGCAGCATCCCGATGCCGTGGTCGCCGTCTCCGGCGACGGCGTCGAGCTCGCCGAGGTGCTCGACCTGCGCCCCGACCGCGTCGCGCGCCTGCTGCAGCATCCGCCGAGCGGTCAGGGCCGCGCGGCGGGAGGCTTCGGTGGTGACGGATGCCGCGACCTGCGTCGCCGGACCTGCCTCGGCGCTCCTCCGGGCCGGCGCGCTGTCCCGGTGCGGGGACCCGGGAGCGCTCCCCGCGACGGAGCCCTTGCGGAATCCGGGGGCAGCGGCAGGTGCCCGCCACAGCTCCTCCAGCTCGTCGTCGAGCCACAGCACGGTGAGTGACACGCCTGCCATGTCCAGGCTCGTGACGAACTCGCCGCACTCGGGCTCGACGATCTCGATGCCCTGGCTCTCGAGGTGCTCGGCGACGAAGCCGAAGAGGACGAAGAGCTCTTCGTACTTCACCGATCCGAGTCCGTTGAGGATGACGACTGCCCGAGTGGAGCCCTCGGGTCGCTCGGCGAGCAGCGGCTCCGCCAGCGTGACAGCCAGGTCGGAGGCCGTCTGGAGAGGCACGTCCCGCACGCCCGGCTCGCCGTGGATCCCCAGCCCGATCGACATCACGCCGTCCGGGACCTCGAACAGCGGGTGGTCCGCGCCGGGCAGGGTGCAGCCGGCGAACGCGACGCCGTGGCTGCGCGTCCTGCTGTTGGCGTGCGCCGCGAGGCGCTCGACCTCGTCGATCGAGTCACCGCGCTCGGCCGCGGCGCCGGCGACATGGAAGACGCAGAGGATGCCGGCGATTCCGCGGCGCTCGTCGCGCGCGTCGAGCGGAGCGCTCGCGACGTCGTCCGTGATGAGGACGGTGCGGGCGTCGACGCCGTCGGCGCGCAGCCGGCGTTCGGCTTCGCCGAAGTGGATGACGTCGCCCGCGTAGCGGCCGTAGGTGAAGAGCACGCCGCCCCCCGCGTCGGCCGCGCGGGCGACGCGCAGCGCCTGAGCCGTCGACGGAGAGGTGAAGATGTTTCCGCACACGGCGCCTGCGGCGAGGCCCGGTCCGACGAAGCCCGCGAATGCCGGGTAGTGTCCCGAGCCGCCGCCGATGAGCACCGCCACCCGGCCGGGCTGGAGCGGCTGCGCGCGCACGACGCCGCCGTCCACGAGGGCGACCTCCTCGCGGTGGGCGGCGGCGAAGCCGCGAAGCGCGTCCGCGACGAAGGCATCCGGGTCGGAGAAGATCCGCGTCATGCCGAGACCTCCCCGTGGTGCGCCTGACGCACGCGGCTGGTTCCGAGCGCGTACTCCTCGCGGCGGGGCAGGACCCGACCGCGCAGGTAGTCGCGGTTCGTCGCACTCACGCTCAGCCCGTCTCCCCCGTAGTGCTCGACGCAGATGACGCCTTGGAAGCCGTTGCGCAGCGCGATCTTCACGGCGTCGCGGTAGTTGATGACCCCGAGCTCGAGAGAGGTCGGCACGGTCGAGAACAGGCCGGCGGCGGCATCCTCATCGCGTGTGTAGTTCTTGACGTGCCAGAAGTTGGCGTACGGCATCGTCGCCTCCGCGATCTCCCGCCAGTCCTCGACGGGCTCGTGGAGGCGGATGAGGTTCCCGATGTCCGGGTTGAGCCCGACGACGTCGAGGCCGATGTCCTCGACCAGCCGCATCGCCGACGCCCCCGTGCCGAGGAAGGTGTGCTCGTACAGCTCGAGCGAGAGCAGCATCCCGAGTTCGCCGGCGTGGCGGCCCAGCTCGCGGAGGCGGGTCACGGCCAGCGCCCAGGCCTCGTCGTCGTCGAAGGGATCGCGGTGGCCCTCGACGGTCCAGAACCAGAGCTGCGCCCGCTGCTGCGGGGTCAGTGCCCGATGCAGGCCGACCGACACCACGCCCACGCCGAGGTCAGCGGCGATATCGAGGGTCCGATGCGCGTACGCGAGGTGCTCCGCGCCGTGCCGCTCGTCGATGACGCTGCGCCGGATCGCCGAGAGCGACACGGCAGCGAGCCCGGTCGACGCGAGGCATTGGCGGAGGTCGCTCACCTGCCGCGGCGAGAGATCGCCGTATCTCACCCAGGAGTCGGTGAGATCCACCTCGCCGAAGCCGGAGTCACTGACCTCGAGGAGGTCGGCGCGCCAGCGCTCGATCGGCGAGCCGGACTCGCCGGTGGGGTGGGCATCGCCCTGGGAAAGCATCGCGGCCGCGATCGGCCAGTCGTTCGCCGTCAGCATCGTGGGTCCTCCGTGACTCGCACATCGGCACGATACACTAAGTTTACAACGTTGCATTGCGCGGCGACATCGTGTCCTCACCCGCTCTTCCAGACCGGTGGCCGCGGGCGCGGACGCAGTAGAGTGCAGGGAGCGCAGGGAAGGCTGGGGCACCGATGGGACCGACGATGCACGACGTCGCCCGGGTGGCGGGCGTCTCGATCAAGACGGTGTCGAACGTCATCAACGACTACCCCCATGTGCGACCCGGCACACGCGACCGCGTCAACGAGGCGATCGAGCAGCTCGACTACCGCCCGAACCTCTCCGCCCGCGGCCTCCGCTCCGGGCGGACGGGCGTCATCGGGCTGGCTGTCCCCTCGCTTCGCGAGAACTACTTCGCCGAGCTCGCCGACGAGGTGATCCGGGCGGCCGAGAAGCGCGGCCTGGGTGTCATGGTCGAGCAGACCAGCGGCGACCGCGACACCGAGCTTCGCGCAGTCACGGGCAACCGGCCGCGCTTCCTCGACGGCATGCTCTTCAGCCCCGTCAGCCTCGGCCAGGAAGACGCAGAGGCTCTCAGCGTGGACGGTCCTCTCGTTCTGCTCGGAGAGCGGATCTTCGGCGGACCGACCGACCACGTCACGATGCACAACACCTCGTCGTCGCAGGCCGCGGTGGAGCACCTCCTCGAGATCGGCCGACGCCGGATCGCGCTCGTCGGCGCGGACCTGCAGGGCGGCGACGAGGCGAGCTCCGCGAGCCTGCGCCTGAAGGGCTATCTGCGCGCGCTCGAACAGGCCGGCATCGAGCTCGACCCCGCTCTCGTCCGTCCGACGTCGATGCACAGATGGAACCGGGCCGGCGGCGCCGCTGCCGTGCACCTCATGGTGAAGGAGGGGGTGGACTTCGATGCCGTGTTCGCCCTCAACGACACGCTCGGCCTCGGCGTGCTGCGCGCCCTCCGCGAAGAGGGTCTCCGCGTGCCCGACGACGTCGCCGTGATCGGCTTCGACAACATCGACGAGAGCAAGTACTCCGTCCCGTCGATGTCCACGGTCGACACCGGCCGGGCCGAGATCGCCGCGATCGCCGTCGATCGGCTCATCGAGCGCATCAGCGAGAAGGGCGAGCGGCGCCCGCCCGAGACGATCAAGCCGGCGTTCCGCATCGTGCCGCGAGAGTCGACGGGCTTCCCGGGCACCGAGGCCGACTGACCCGCCTCACCGCGGCAGCGGCACTGCGATGACGGATGCCGCGGCCCGCGGCATCCGTCATCCCTCAGATCACGTGCTCGAAGGTGCGGTCGGGGTTGCCGAAGCGATGCGCCGTGATGGTCACGGACTGCTCGCGCAGGAATGGGAGCAGCTCGAGGCGCCCGGCCGTGGTGACCTCGTTGTCGTAGACGGCGAGGTCGGGGTCTCCGCCCACGGCCTGGGCCACCGTCGTGTGCAGTGCGGCGACGGACTCCGCCGGTCCGATCAGGCGCACGCGCGAGGGCCGGGGTGCCGGGCTGGCGTCGGCGACGGCGGCCAGCACATCCTCGTCGGCGGTCATCCGCTGCAGCCACTGCTCGTCCGTCTCGACGTAGACGGCGACGTCCTCGTCCGCCAACACTCGACGGACGGCTGCCGGCAGCCCGACGGGGGCGCTCAGCGTGAGCGCCGACCCGGCGCGGAGTCCTGCGACCACCACGCGCAGCACCGCCTGCCACGAGGCGTCCGCCGTCGCCCGCAGCGCGACAGCCGGGATCGGGCGGTACCGGAAGAGGTTGCGCTCGACGCCGAGGCCCGAGACGTCCTTGACCTGGCCGAACTCGCGGTCCCAGGCGATCGCGTCCGAGAGGGCACCGCGGCGCAGCCACTCGAACGCCTCGTAGTCCAGTGACGGCTGGGCCGCCTCGATCAGCGCGGCGATGCGGGTGTCGAGGCCGCGCAGGTGCAGCGTCGCCGAGGCGGGCACACCGGAGGTGGGCCGCCAGCGGCCGAGTCCGACGAGGTAGTTCGGCCCGCCGGCCTTCGCGCCGGCTCCGACCGACGAGCGCTTCCAGCCGCCGAAGGGCTGCCGCTGCACGATCGCGCCGGTGATGCCGCGGTTGACATAGAGGTTGCCGGCCTCGACGCGGTCGAGCCAGAGCGCGAGGTCGTCGGGGTGCTGCGTGTAGAGGCCGGCCGTGAGTCCGTACGAGACGGCGTTCTGCAGCTCGATCGCCCGGGCGAGCGACGAGGCGTGCATGATCCCGAGCACGGGCCCGAAGAACTCCTCCTGGTGGAAGCGCGACCCAGGCTGCACGCCGGTTCGGATGCCGGGGGTCCAGAGCCGGCCCGCATACTCCGGCGCACCGTCCACGCGTCGTGGCTCGACGAGCCACGACTCGCCCTCGTCGAGCGTGGTGAGGGCCCACTGGAGCTTGCCGCGCGGCACCTCGACGACGGGCCCCACCTCGCTGAGCGGGTCGGACGGCGCGCCGACGCGGAGCGAGGTCGCGGCATCCACCAGCTGACGCGCGAAGCGCTGCGAGTGGCCGACGGGTCCGACGAGGATCGCGAGCGAGGCCGCCGAGCACTTCTGCCCGGCATGGCCGAACGCGCTCTTGACGAGATCGGATGCCGCGAGGTCGAGGTCGGCGGTCGGCGTGACGATCATGGCGTTCTTGCCGCTGGTCTCGGCAAGGAGCGGCAGGTCGGGCCGCCACGAGCGGAACAGCGCCGCCGTCTCCCACGCGCCGGTGAGGATGACCCGGTCGACGTCGGGATGCGACAGCAGCGTCTGCCCGAGACCGCCCTCGTCGATGTCGACCAGCGCGAGCACATCCCGTGGGACGCCGGCCGCCCACAGCGCCTCGGCCACGACGGCGGCGCAGCGCCGTGCCTGCGGTGCGGGCTTGAACACGACGCCCGAGCCGGCGGCGAGTGCGGCGAGCACCCCGCCCGCGGGGATCGCGATCGGGAAGTTCCACGGCGGGGTGACGACGGTCAGCCGCGCCGGCTGGAACACCGCACCGCTCACGCGGTCGAGCTCACGGGCCGTGGCGGCGTAGTAATTGGCGAAGTCGACGGCCTCGCTCACCTCGACGTCCGCCTCGGCGAAGACCTTGCCGGTCTCGGAGGCCGCCACCTCGATGAGCTCGCCGCGGCGAGCCTCCAGGGCCTTCGCAGCGGCGGTGAGCACACCCGCGCGATCGGCGGCGGGCAGGGCGCCCCACGCCTGCGCGGCAGACCGCACGCCCCCCACGATCGCCTGCAGCGCGGGCTCGTCGGTGACGCGCGCGGCCGCGATGGTCGCGTCGCCTGCGCGGGACGTCTCGATGCGCGACAGGATGTCCCGCGCCCAGCTGCGATTGGCCGGCAGGGCCGGATCGCTGTCGGCGGTGTTGCGGAACCCCGGGGCGCCGGCGGCCCGCAAACCGCCCTCGCGCGGAGCGAAGACCGCGGTCTCGACGAACGCCTCGGCGCCGAAGACCTGCTGGGGGACGGACCGTTCGAGGGGAGCGGTGTCGCCGGGCACGGCCGATCGGGCGATGCCGATCACGGCCTGTGTGAGACCGGACTCGTCGGAGGCGGCCGCGGCGCGGCGCAGGCGCGCCTGCGCGCGGGGCGACTCCGCACGGTCGGTCGTGCCTGTTCCGCCGGCCTCGGTGAGGGCCGCCGCCTCGGCGCCGCGGTCCTGCGAGCGGTGGGGGCCGGTCGCGAGCCCGGGGTCGTCGGCGCGGGCGAGCGACGCGAGGAAGCGGTCGCGCTCCCGTGCGAACATCGCGGGATCGTCGGCGAGGTCGAAGGCGGCGGACAGGAAGTTGTCGCTCGAGGCGTTCTCCTCCAGCCGCCGCACGAGATAGCTGATCGCCACGTCGAACTCGTCGGGGCGCACGACCGGCACGTACAGCAGCACGTGGCCGACCTCGCGGGCCACCGCCTGCACCTGGCCCTGCGCCATGCCGAGCAGCATCTCGAACTCCACATCGGGAGCGGTCGCTGGGCCTGTCGAAGCGCCGCTCGCCGGCCCCGGCGAGCCGGATCGGGCGAGCAGCCAGGCGTACGCGATGTCGAAGAGATTGTGGCCGGCGACGCCGATCCGCACGGCGGCGGTGTGCTCGGGGCGCAGCGCGTAGCGCAGGCACCGGATGTAGTTGGCGTCGGAGTCGATCTTCTGGTCGTACGTGGCGAGAGTCCAGTCGTGCATGACGGCATCCACCCGCTCCATGGCGAGGTTGGCGCCCTTCACCAGACGCACCTTGATGCGCGCGCCGCCGGCCGCGACCCGCTGCTGAGCCCACGCGGTGAGCTGCTCGAGCGCCGGAAGGGCGTCGGGAAGGTATGCCTGCAGCACGATGCCGGCCTCGAGCAGCCGCAGCCGTGGATCCTCGAGCAGTCGCGTGAACACCGCGATCGTGAGATCGAGGTCGCGGTACTCCTCCATGTCGAGGTTGATGAAGGTGCCGTCGGTGGCGGCGGTGAGGTACAGCGGCCGCAGCCGCTCGACGACCTTCTCGACCACTTCGTCGAACGCCCACATCGAGATGTGGCTGACGATCGCCGAGACCTTGACCGAGACGTAGTCCACATCGGGCCGGCGGATGAGCTCATGGATGCCCTCCAGCCGACGCAGCGCCTCCTGCTCGCCGAGCACCGCCTCGCCCAGCAGATTGAGGTTCAGCCGTGCCCCGCTCTCGCGCAGCGCCGCGATGGCCGGTCCGAGCTTGTCGGGGCGCGCGTCGACGACGAGGTGGCCGACCATGCCGCGCAGCACGCGTCGCGCGATCGGCACCACCGGCGACGGCAGCACGGGCGCGACGGCGCCGCCCACGCGGACGGCGCCGCGCAGGTGCCACGGCAGAAAGCCCGGCACGAGCGGTGCCACACGGTGCAGATGGGATGCCGCGGCCGACAGGCTCTCGGGCCGCATCACGCCGTCGACGAAGCCGATGGTGAACGGCAGGCCGTTGGGGTCTTTGAGCACGCCGGCGAGGCGCTCGGCCGCGGGGTCGACCTCGGCCTCGGCGCTCTCGGCGACCCACCGCTGGGCAAGCGACACCGCCGCGGCGGCCAGGCGCCCCTCGGCTCCGTCTTCCATTCGCACTCCCGATGTGACGTCGTTCGAATCCCTGAGTCCAGCCTGCACCTCGATGTGCCCAGCCGGCGCGACCGTGGGCACTCTGCCGTCGACTTGCTGCATGTGGTCCAGGGTGAGGCATCCGTTCATTCGTGAAAAGCGATCATCTACGATCTGTATTGTTCGGATTCATCGATGGGATGCTGATGTTCGAGCTGCGACGACTGCGACTGCTCCACGAACTGGCGCTGCGAGGCACGCTGGCCGCGGTGGCGGAGGCGCTCGCGTACAGCCCGTCGACGATCTCGCAGCAGCTCACGCAGCTGGAGAAAGAGGCGGGCGTCGTCCTGCTCGCGCCGGACGGGCGCCGGGTGCGGCTCACCGAACATGGACGGATCCTCGCCGCGCACGCCGCCCGCGCCCTCGACCTCGACGAACGGGCACGAGGCGAGCTCGAGTCGCTGCACCCCGGCCTGGCACCGGTGCGCGTCGCCGTCATGCAGACTGCCGCCCTCGCGATCGTTCCGGCGGCGCTGGCGCTCCTGGCCGAACGCGCTCCGCACCTGCGGGTCGAACTCGTCGAGATGCCTCCGGAGCGGGGGCTCTTCGAGCTCACCGCTCGCGGCGTCGATCTCGTCATCGCCGAGCAGTACCCCGGACACACGCGCGCGCACACCGAGGGTCTCGACCGCGCGACGCTGGGAACCGACCCGATCCGCCTGGCCGTGGCATCCGCCGACACGGCCCGGTCCCTCGACGACCTGCGCGACCGGCCGTGGGTGATGGAGCCCGCCGGCACCGCCGCGCGGCTGTGGGCGGTGCAGCAGTGCCGCGCGGCCGGGTTCGAACCCGACGTGCGCTACGAACTCGCCGATCTGTCGGCCCATGCGCGGCTGGTCGCGGCGGGGCAGGCGGTCGCGGTGCTGCCCGACCTGCTGTGGGAGGGAGCTGCAGCACCGGTGACGCTGCTCGATCTTCCCGGCCGCCCCACCCGCGAGATCTTCAGCGCGCAGCGCACCGCGTCGCAGGCTCGAGCCGGCATCCTCGAGGTGCGGCGCGCGCTGCGGGACGCCTTTCCGGCGGCATCCGAGTCCGGGCGCCTCTCGCCCTAGGCTGGCCTCGTGCCCGAGTCGCCGACCGCCCCCACCGAGCCGAAGCGCCGGTTCGCCTGGGTGCGCGCGGCGACCGATCGCGTGCCGACGAGATGGTTCGCGGGCATCGCCACCGGTGCGTTCCTGCTCGTCACGGCGGCCTTCGGCGGGCTCGCCACGGCGTCGCCGCCGGCGCCCGCGAGGCTGGAGCCGGGGGACGCGCACGTCACGGCGGAGCGCTCGCTCACGGTGCAGCGGGCGGTCCTCATCGACGAGCTGCCCGACGCGGGCGTCTTGCCCGAGGCCGGCGAACGCGTGTTCGCGATCGTCGCCGATGTCGAGAACGAGTGGGATCGGCCGGTGTCGGCCGGCTCCGGGGGCATCGGCGGCTCCTTGACGGTCGAAGGCATCGACACCGATGTCAGCGCCGCACGCTACGACGACACGACTCTCAGTCCCCAGATGCAGCCGCACGTTCCCGCGCGGATCGTCTTCGCGTGGGCCGTCCCCGCGGATGCATTCGCAGCCGACGACGAGGTGCCTGTCACTCTGTACGCGCGGTCGCTGTACACGGGCTCGTTCGTCACGACCGGCCAATGGTGGACCGACCCGGTGCGCGACGCGGTCGTCACCGTGGAGGTCGAGGACGTCGGCGCCGGTGTTGATGCGGAGGATGCCGATGGCCAGGGCTGATCGCGCACTCCCCCGCTGGGCGGCGTGGTCGATCGGAGCAGGCCTCGTCGTCGCCGCGTGGTTCGTGGCGCTCGTCACTCCCGGGGAGGAGCAGATCCAAGGACCGATGCCGCTGGTCGCAGCCGTCGGCGAAGAGGCCGTCGCACGCAACATCGCGGCCACAGTCACGGACGTCCGTCGCACGTCGGAGCTGCACGCGGGCGACTGGTCCGCCGAGGGGAACTGGGTCGTCGTCGAGCTCGACGTCGCGTCCGTGGCATCGGAGGACCTCGTGAGCCTGAATCACGCCGAGCTCGTCGTCGACGGCGTTCGCTATGGTGCCAGTGATCGTCCGGACTCGCTGCGGAAGGAGCAGCTGTCGGCGGGAATCCCGACGAGTGGCGGTCTCGCGTTCGAGCTGCCCGCCGACCTCGCCTCGGGGGACGCGACTCTGGAGCTGGCAGTGTCGTCTGACCGCCGGCTCGACTCGATGATCATGCTGGACTTCGACCTCGCCGCGGTTCCCACCGCTCCTCGTGACGAGCTGCCCGAGACCGGATGGGCGAACCTGTGAGCGGGTGGTGGCGCAGGAACGCGGTGGCGCTCGGCGCACTGGTGATCCTCGTTCCCGCCCTGGGGGCGACTGTGACCTGGCACGAGTGGAGCGAAGCGAACTCCGGCGCCCTGGCCGCCCCCGTCGTGCTCGAACAGGGTCAGCACACCCGCTATGGCGACGCGGTCGTGGGTCCCGCGGCGGCGGATTTCGTCGACGACCCGCTCGCGCCACCCGACGCGAGGGTCCTCAAGGTTCAGATCGACATCGACCCCGGCGCATCGGAGCTCGCGTGCGCGGAGCCCATGCTCCGCGAGCTGGAGGGGCTGAAGCGCGAGTGGGACGCCGACACGTCGTCGCTCACCACCGACTGGGACCCGCTGCATCCGGCATCCTGCTCGTCGGACCTGACCGAGCGGTACACGCTCGACGTGCGCTATGTCGTACCGCAGGACGCCGCCGGACCGTTCGCGGTGGACATGATCTCTGCCGAACTCTGGCCCGAGAACGTCCGCTTCATCGTCGAGCCCTGATCACCCGGATTCGTCCGCGGCACCGGAAGCACCCGCAGGAGTCGGCTCGCTGGAGGCCGCGACGGCGGCGCGGCGTGAGACGAGGCGGCCGATGACGGCGTCGTAGCCGCCCGCCACCAGCGCGATACGGACGGGTTCGATCAGCAGCGGGACGACGAGGAAGATCGCCTGATCGAACACGAGCCAGAAGTCGTTGAGGTCGTGGGGGCCGACGAGGCGCAGCAGACCCCATTCCGCCCATCCCTGGACGGCGAGCAGCACCGTGTACAGCAGTACGAATCCGCAGATGAGCACCGGGCCGGCGCGCCACATCAGCACGATCGCGTCGCCGATCGGGGTGAACCGCGACACGAGGTCCGCCCAGATGTCGCGGAGGCGCGCGCGGAGGCGCGCCGGGAGCGCGCGGTAGCGGCTGCGAAGGCGCACTCCGACCTCGCCCCCGAGGGAGTCGGCGGGCACCGGGTCGGGGGCGACCGCCTGCCCGTACACGACGCCGGCGATCGTGAGCCACGCAAGGGGAAGGAGGATGATCCCGCCGGCCTCGCCGATGAACCACTCGATTCCCTCCCAGACCCACGCGAGCGGCACGAATGCGGCCGAGACGGTGACCCGGAGGTCGTCGAGCCATACCATCCCCTGGCGCGTCTGCACCCAACCGGTCACGGAATCGATCACGACGGACAGGACGAGGGCGGCGAAATACACCCAGACGGCCTCGAGGTACGCGGCGATGACGGCGAACCAGCGAGGCAGTCGTTCGCGATAGCGCTTCAGCACCCACCGCAGCGTGAAGGCCACCACCACGATCGCGAACGTCACCGGTGTGAGGATCAGTGCTCCCGCCAGGCCGTCGCCTACCGGGTCGGTCTCCTCTACGATCGCCGCATAATTCAGTCCTGCGCTCACCTCGAGTGCGCGCGCCGAGTATGCCGCGGCATCTTCGCGCAGGAATCCCCACGCCGCATAGAAGGCGAAGAACGGCAGGATGCCGGCCAGGAGTGCGTCAGAGAACTGCCGACGACGTGTTGCGGCGTCCTCCGGCAGCGGTGCGATCCCGTCGAGCCGCCGCATGCCGTCCCGCACCACCAGGAGCATCGCGACGAGTGCGACCAGTCGCGAAAGGACCGCGAGTGGCAGCAGCAGAGATCCGGCGACCGCGTTGTAGGCACCGACGAAACCGGCCGCCTCGATCACGACATAACGGCCGAGCACGCCCGCTGCGTACCACGCGAGCAGCACCGGCCAGTGCCGCCACAGCAGGCGGCCCGCGGTGCGCAGCACGTCGAGCACGGCGATCACGCACCCACGCTAGCGGGCGACGTGCCGTCGTGCTCGACGTGCGGGTCAGGTGCGGTCGGTGCGGGTCTGCGGCGCCGGCGGCCGGGTGATGGGCTCGCCGGAGGCCGTGTCGCGGTCGTCTACGGTGTTCGCGTCGCGCACATCCGTCCGATGGTCGACGGTGTTCGCGTCACGCGCAGCGCTGCGGTCGTCGACCGTGTTCGCATTGCGGGTGGTCGCATTGCCGTCGGCATCGACGGTGGTCGCGGCGTTCGGCCGGCCGTCGTCGCCCACATAGGGGTCGACGTCGTCGGCCTTGCGCAGCGTCTCCGCCTGTCGCTGCCGCAGCTTGTCGGCCTCGTCGCTGTGCTCATCGATCGTGCCGACGCGGCGCTCGGCGTCGATGGAGGCCTCGGCGGCGCGGGCCTTGGCGGCTTCGGCTGCGGCCGACGCGGCCGCCGCGTCCGCACGCGCACGGGCAGCCTCGGCCTCGTGCTCACGAGCCTGCAGCTCGGTCTCCCGCGCTTCTGCCCGCAGCTTCTCGGCGCGATTGTGCTGCTGCTCCTGCCGCCGGTCGCGGCGTCCGCGCGCCGTCACCAGCAGCGCGACGACGACGATCACGAGAACGATCGCGATGCCGACGATAATCCAGATCAGGGTGGTCGTGTCCACGGCCCACTCCCCCTCCCGCGCCGACCGGTCGCCGACGCCCTCGATCGTCCAGGCAACCGCACCCGGCCCGCCCGGGCAAACGGCTTGCGCGGTGGTGCCCAGTGCGCTAGCCCGCGTGGGCGCGCACCTGGGGGTCTCCGATGCGGGACGAACCGGCGCATATGATGAGGAGCCTCGCCAGCGCAGTTCCCCCCTATCCCCCCACATGCACCGAAGGTCATGCGTTGACAGAAGTATCTTCCCTCCGCTTCGACGGCGACAGCACGAGCGATGCCGCGGAGCTCCTCCGGTTGCGAGAGTGCGCGACAGAGTCGCTGCGCACGATCGGTCGGATCCAGTCCCATGGAATCCTCTTCGGCATCGACGAAGCCACTGGCGTCGTCGTCGTCGCCAGTGAGAACGTCGAGCGCTGGCTCGGCCGCGACCTGCGCGAGTCGGGCAGTGACGCGCTGGTCTCCGCCATCCGGCACGGCGTCGCAGTCGACCCCGTGCGCGCCGAGTTCGAAGGCGCGGTCTACGACGTCATCGCACATCGCGAAACGACACCGCTCCTCGTGGAGCTGGAGCCCATCGTCCCCGACCTCGACTACGTCCGCACCGGAGTGGTGAGCGCGATCCAACGCCTGGCCGGCCTTTCCGATCCTGACGAGCTGCGTCGACGGGCAGCTCGCGAGATCAAGGACATCACCGGGTTCGACCGAGTGATGTGCTATCACTTCCATGATGACGGCCACGGACAGGTCGTCGCGGACGAGCGCGAACCCGACATGGAGCCCTATCTCGGCCTGCACTTCCCGGCATCCGACATCCCCTCCCAGGCACGCGCGCTCTACATCGAGAAGCGCTCACGCGTGATCGCGAACACCGAAGACTCGGGACTTGCGCTGCAGACGCTGCTGCCGGAAGAGGAAGCCGTGGACCTCGGCATGACCGAACTCCGCGCGGTCTCGCCCCACCACCTCCAGTTCATGCGGAACATGGGCCAGGTCTCGACGGTGTCGTTCGGCGTCCTCATCGACGATCGCCTGGTCGGGATGTTCACGTGCGCGCACCGCTCACCCCGTCGGATCCCGGTGCTGCTGCGCCGGGCGATCGAGGTGATGGCAGCTCAGGTCGGCGCTCAGCTGTCCGCCGCCCACCAGATCCACCGGCTGCGCCGACAGCTCGAGGCCCGCGAGCGCCGCCTGTCGATCATCGCCCCCCTGTACGGTCGCAGCGACGTCGGCGCGGTCCTCATGACCGGCGAGCGCACGGTGCTCGACGTGGTGCCGTCGGATGGCGCCCTCCTGCGCATGGACGGTGCCGTCCACACGGTCGGCGTCGTGCCTCCGCCGGACCGCCTGCTCGCGGCGCTCGGCGAGCTCGAGCCGGGAAGGCTCGTCTGGGAGGCGCTCCCCCTCGAGCACCCCGAGCTGGCGGTGGAGATGCCGGGTGTCGCCGGCCTGTTGATCGTCCCGCTGGGCGGCGACGGCGACACGCTGGTCTTCCTCCGCGGCGAGGTCGCGCACTCGATCGACTGGCTCGGCGATCAGCGCGCCGAGAACCGGGATCATCCGCTCTCGCCGCGCCGATCGTTCTCGGCCTGGCGCGAGAGCGTCACAGGACGCAGCCTTCCCTGGGGGGAGCACGCTCAAGACGCGTTGGACCTGGGCGAGGAGATCCGTGTGGCCGTCACGGCGCGCACGCAGGCCGAACTCGCCGAGCTCGCGATGCGGGACCCGCTGACAGGCCTGCACAACCGCCGCTTCCTCGACGACCGCCTGGAGGAGCTCCTGCAGTCCCCCGACCGGCCGGTCGCCCTCGTGTTCCTCGACCTCGACGACTTCAAGGTCGTCAACGACACCTATGGGCATGAGATGGGCGATGCGGTGCTCGCCGCGATCGGCAAGCGACTGAGCGGCGTCTCCCGCGCCTCGGACGCCGTGGTCCGTCTCGGCGGGGACGAGTTCATCATGGTCTGCGTGGGCGCGGGATCGATCGAGGCCGCCGCGATCGCGGGGCGGGCGGTCGAGGCGATCAGACAGCCCATCGTGATCCGCGGCACCGAGATCGCCGTGAATGCCTCGGCGGGCGTCGTCGGGGCAGAGCCTGGCGCCACCCCTGGCGAGCTGCTGGTCGCTGCGGACGCCGCGATGTATCGCGCCAAGCGCGACGGGGGCGGCCGGGTATCAGCGTGAGGGGAGCTCTGGCTCCGGCACGAGGCGCAGCCCGGTGGAGGAGTTCGCGGTGTCGACGAGGTCCTGCAGCCAGAGCCGATTGATGTCGGGCATCGGCCCGTCGTACTGGAAGCGCAGGGTGGTGACGGGTGAGATCCACACCGCCTGCCGTGCCGACGTCTGCTGGTCGATCAGCGAGAACGACAGATTCTCGCGTCGACGCAGCTTCGCCATGATGACGAGCTCGATATGCGCGAGCGCCCGGTCCTCGATCTCGAAGGATGCCGGTGGGGAGCCGTAGTGAAGTGTGCCCACCGGTCGATCCTAACCGGCGCCGTCGGCAGGTACTGTAGGGCCATGGCGATCGTGAACCGGCTGACTGTCGACGGACGCGACTATTTCCTCCCCGACCCCGTCACGGAGCTCAAGGGCAAGATCCTCGAGGCGATCAAGGCGGGTGGCGGGTATGTGAACATCCCCCCGCTGCGCGGCGGCCCTGGCGTCGACATCCTCTTCTCGCCCGGAATGCCCGTCACCTGGTCGCAGTTCGAGGTCGGGGACGCCGGCGCGAACGCGGACGAGGCCTCCGACGACGCCGGGGACTACGGGCTCTGACCGGCGACCGCTGACCGGCGCCGAGAGAGCCGCAGCCGACGCCCGCACTCAGACGCGGGCGAGCAGCTCGTCCATCTCTCCGACCGACAGCGGGATCCCCCAGAGATAGCCCTGGCCGCGGTGGCAGCCCCGCGCCACCGAACGCTCCAGATCGGCGACCGTCTCGATCCCCTCGGCGACCACCCGCCAGCCGTGGTCGCCGCTGCTCTCGACCACGGCCGCGATCGCGTCGTCCGCGGCAGCATCGGTCCGCTGCGTGAGCGACCGGTCGATCTTGACCTCGTCGATGGGAAGCGCCTCGAGCATCTCGACCGTGGTGTCGCCCGCCGCGTAATCGTCGACCGAGATCGCGACGCCGACCGAGTGGAGCGACTGGATCGCCGCCAGCATCGGAGGGCGCAGCTGCGGAGACGGCGCTTCGGTGATCTCGATGGTCATGATCGCGGGGTCGAGGTCGAGTTCGTCAAGCCGGGCGAGCACCGTCTCGGCATAGCGCGACGAGAAGTGCGCGGGAGAGGCGTTGACCGCGAGGGCCAGCAGGTGACCCTCCTCCCGCCACCGGGCGATCTCATCCGCGGCGCGTGCGAAGACGTGCGCATCCATCTCGTCGAGGAACTCCGCCGCCTCCGCCAGAGGGATGAACCGTTCGGGCGATACGGCGCCGAGCAGCGCATGGTTCCAGCGGCAGAGCGCCTCGACGGCGACGGGCCCGGGCGGCGACGCAGCCAGGGCGGTGCTGGAGGCGGCCGCGCTCGACGCGAGGAGGTCGTACTGCGGTTGGAACGCGATCGACAGCTCGCCGGCTGAAAGCGCAGAGCGCAGGTCCCGAGTGAGTTGAGGCGAGCTGACCATTCCACCAGAGTCGACGAGCCGTTCGATCCGCGCAACACCAGACATGAGCGCTCAAAATGGCTATACTGCGCGTCACCGCCCCCCGGCGGCCGAATCGAAACCAAGGAGCAGGTCGGCGTGGCCGACCTGCCGCGCGCGGACTACTCTGGATGCGATGGGCACGCTCACCTACGATTCACGGGTCACCGTCTCGTTCGACGACCGGATCCTCGCGCACCTGCAGGCAGTCATCTGGGCCAAGCTGCGGCGTGGCGAGGCGTTCCCGTTCACGTGGACGGATCCGATGCGCAGCGGGCTCGGCCGTACGTCGATCTGGCTCAGCCCGAGCGTCACGCTGACGTTCGAGTACTTCGGCGGGCGCCAGCCGCGCCTGAACCCGGCCTGGGTCGAGGCGCTCACCAAGGCCGCCAACTCCCCCGGCGGATTGACGATGGTCCCCGAGCCTGAGCACCCCGAGGGTGCCGCATAGCCCCTGGCACGGGTTCCGTCAAGAGGCGCCGGCGAGAATGACGCCTGCATAGCGTCGTCGTATGACACAGCACGCCGAAGACCTCGACACCGCCTGGGCGCTCCGATGGACGCAACCTCGCCGCGGAGAGTGGACGGCCGACCGCCACGGACGCGTCGTCGGCGAGGTCAGACGCGACGGCGAAGCATACGTCGCCACGCGCGGCAGCCGCACCGTCGGCACGTACCGATCCCTCGACGCGGCACTCGACGCCGTCGATCACCGCCCCCTCAGGACGGTGCAGCCGGACCGTTTCTGGACCCTCGTCCTGACCACCATCAACGTCGGCATCATCGCCGCCATCGCGCTGGTCGCCGGCGCCCTGCTGCGCTGACGCGCACAGCACGGCCGGGAATCATCCCCAGATGCTGGGCGCCTCCGCACGGGTGGGCGGAAGAGCGGATGCCGCAGCCCACTCGTGCACCCACTCGTCGACCTCGGGCACGCCCTCGGGACGCCCGATCGCGGCGAACAGCTCCTCGTGCGACAGCGTGCCGCCCGAGCGCTTCATCATGCGCGCCCGGATGATGGCCCGGGCGTAGACCTCGCCGTCGACCACCGCGCGATGCTCGAGGTAGACCGCCTTGTCGTCGTGGCCGATCATGCGGGACTCGACGTCGAATCGCTGCCACAGATTCAGCGACTTGCGGAAGGTGACGGTCTCGCTCGACACGACGGCGTACCACCCGCGCGTCTTCATGACGTCCCACAGCCCGGTGCGGACCAGGAGATCCCAGCGGCCGAGGTCGAACAGCGACAGGTAGCGACCGTTGTTCATATGGCGCAGCAGGTCGATGTCGGTGAGGAGTGTGGTCAGCCGGATGCGGCTGATCCCTGTCGGTTCGAGCCGTCCGCGACGACGCAGGCGCCGGCGCGCGGTCAGCATCACGATCAGGGTCCGCCACATCACGTTCACGAGGTGCGATGGTAGCGATCCTCGGCGGGTCCGCCGATTCGATTGTCGAATCCCGACATCTGCGCGGTGCCGATGCCTGCGGGACCGGACGGCAACACGTCTCGCCACTCGGTGTTCACCCGCCGTTCGCCGGATTTCAGGTCTCGCGCCGACGCGCGTAGAGTCTGGCCATGGAAGCCGAAACCCAGACCGACATCGTCGTCCGTCCGGTGCGCGACGTCGACGCGGAGGCCCTCGGCCGCGTTCACGCGACCGCCTGGCACGAGACGTACGACCACCTGATCAGCAAGGCCGCCCTCGAGGCGGTCTCACCCAAGCGCCTCGCCGAGCTGTGGACGCACTGGGCCGTCCAGGGCCCCGAGTTCAAGATGTTCGCCGCCCTCGTCAACGGCGAGATCGTCGGGTTCGCCGGCTCCGGCCCGGCCCGGGACAAGGACGCCCCGCGGTTCCGCGAGCTCTACTTCATCTACCTGCTGGACGCCTTCCACGGCACCGGCATCGGGCAGAAGCTCTTCGACGCCGTCGTCGAGCCCGCCGAGGGCCTGTACCTGTGGGTCGCAGACGACAACCCGCGGGCGCACCGCTTCTACACCCGCAACGGCTTCACGCTCGACGGAGCGTCGCACACCGAGCCGTTCCTCGGCGAGACCCTCACCGAGGTGCGCTTCGTGCGCTGATCCACCGCTGTCCGCTTCGCAGCAGGGGGCATGTCCGGTTCGCCGGGCATGCCCCCTCGCCTTGGCGCACTCGGTCGTTGAGCGAGCGAGGAACGAGCGAGACGAAACGCATCAGACGCATGACGAGCGTGCGTCCCGCGGGCTCGCTCGACGATCGGCACTCGAGTTTCCGGAAGACTGGAGTCATGCCGTTCCGCACCGCGCTCACCGTCTGGCCTCTCGAGGGCATCCCCGAGATCGAGGCCGGCGCCGACCTCGTCGACGTCATCGTGCGTGCCGGGGGCGACGAACTCGCGGACGGCGACATCCTCGTGGTGACCTCCAAGATCGTGTCGAAGGCCGAAGACCGCTTCGTCGTGGCCGATGACCGCGAAGACGCGATCACGGCCGAGACCGTGCGGGTCGTGGCATCCCGCACCACCCCGAACGGCTTCACGACGCGCATCGTCGAGAACCGTCTCGGCATGGTGTCGGCGGCGGCCGGCGTCGATGCGTCGAACACCCCGGACGGCACCGTGCTGCTGCTGCCCGTCGACCCCGACGCGTCGGCCCGCTCGATCGCGGCCGGGCTGCGGCAACGGCTCGGGGTCGAGGTCGGCGTCATCGTGTCGGACACGCTGGGCCGGGCGTGGCGCGAGGGCCAGACCGACCACGCCATCGGCGCCGGCGGCGTGCAGGTCTTCGAGGACCTTCGCGGGGGGACGGATGCCGAGGGCCGCCCCCTCGTCGTCACGATGCCGTGCGTCGCCGACGAGCTGGCCGCGGCCGCCGATCTGGTCAAGGGCAAGGCGACGCGGCGGCCTGTCGCCGTGGTCCGCGGCCGCGCCGACCTCGTCGGGGCCCTCGACCTTCCCGGCGCGCGGTCGATCGTGCGCCCACTCGAACGCGACATGTTCCGCCTCGGCGCCGATGAGGCCTATGCCGAGGGGTTCGCCGCGGGCGCGGCCGGGCTCATGCCCCCGGAGGCTTCGCCCAGATCAGGCGGCCTGCGCCCGGCATCCGCCGGGCCGGCCGCCTGACCGGGATCAGCGCCCGGCCTTGAGTACTGCCTGGCCGGCCGAGACCTGCACGCGGATCGTGTTCGACGCGCCCGGGGTGGAGCCGATCTCGTTCTCGAACTCGCCGGCCGACACGTCCGACGTGACGTCGTAGTCGCCTTCCGGCACGGTCATCCGCAGCGTGCCGGCGCTCACGTCGGCCTCGATCACGTCGGGCCCGGTGCCGGTGAGCACCGCGTCCAGCGAACCGGCGCTGACCGTCAGCACGGCCTCGGTCACGCCGTCGAGCTCGAGGGTGCCGCGGCCGGCGCTCACGTCGGCACTCAGCGACTCCGCCGATCCCGACACGTCGAACGATCCTGCTGCCAGCGAGAGGTCGAGCTCGCCGAAGTCGCCATCGGTCACGAATTCGCCGGCCGCGAGCGAGACGTCCGCGTCGAGGCCCTCGAGGGCGGCGGGCAGCAGCAGCACGGCATCCGCGCCCCCGTCGCCGAACCATCCACGCCAGCCGAGCCATCCGAACCGATCGGGTGACGCCACCTCGAGCCTGTCGCCGTCGCGCTCGAACCGCCAATTCTCGGCGCCCCACGAGCTGGTGACCTCGAGCTCGGCCTCCTGCACGTCGGCGAACTCGACGCGCAGCGTTCCCGCAGCGGCGTCGACGGCCAGCTCGCTGACACCGGCGACGTCGAGGGACCGCGTCGAGGTGTGGACGGATGCCGATGCGATCGTGCCGAAGACGGCCGACGTCATCGTGCCCAGCAGCACGAACGCGCCCAGCACGATGATGACGATCGCGACGACCCGCGATCCGCCCGAGGACGGCTGGGGCGCGTCGGCGGGGCGTTCCGGAGCGGCAGGAGGAGGAGGCGTCATGGTGGTGCTCATCGGTTCGTTCCTGTCTGCGGCCCGCGGCCGCCCGGTGTCTGCGAAGGAGGTGTCTGCGAAGGAGGTGTCGGTGGGGCAGGCGGCGTGGCGCCGCCGTGCTCGAGGTGGGCGATCGCCGCGAGCACGCGGCGGTTGCCCGACTCGTCGGGTTCGAGGTTCAGCTTCTGGAAGACGGCGGTGATGTGCTTCTCGACGCTGCCCTCGGTGACGTGCAGCGTCTTGGCGATGGCCTGGTTGGAGCGGCCCTCCGCGATCAGGGCCAGCACGGACGCCTCGCGATCGGTGAGGCGCAGCATCCGTTCGTCCCGCGTGCGGCGACTGAGCAGCTGCGCGACCACCTCCGGGTCGAGCACCGTGGCGCCTGCGGCGATGCGCTCGATCGCCTCGAGGAAGTCGGTCACGTCGGCCACCCGGTCTTTCAGGAGGTAGCCGAGCGCGCCGCCGCTGGACGAGATGAGGTCGGCGGCGTAGCGCTCCTCGACGTACTGCGACAGCACGAGCACCGCGAGCTCGGGGAGCCGGGCCCGCAGCGACAGCGCCGCACGGATGCCCTCGTCGGTCCATCTCGGCGGCAGGCGCACGTCGAGGATGCACAGTTCGGGAGCGGTCCGGTCGACCGTCTCGTCGAGGTTCGAGGCGTCGGGGAGGGCGGCGACCACCTCGTGGCCGGCGTCTTCGAGCACGCGCACCAGGCCTGCTCGCAGCAGGGCCGAGTCTTCGCAGATCAGGACGCGCACGGGATGCTCACCTCCACGCTCGTGGGTCCGCCGACGGGACTGTCGATGCGCGCCTCGCCGCCGGCCGCGAGAACGCGGTTGACGATGCCGTCGAGGCCGCCACCGGCGATCACCCGCGCACCGCCCACGCCGTTGTCTTCCACGCGCGCCCAGAGGGTGCCCGGTTCGCGCAGCCGCGCGATGACGCGCACCTCGGTGGCCCGGGAGTGCTTCGCGGCGTTGGTGAGCGCTTCGGCGATCACGAAGTACGCCGCCGCCTCGGTCCCGCGGCTGCAGCGGCCGTCGAGCCGCACGTCGGTGTGCACCGGCACGACCGAGCGTGCCACGAGCGCCGAAAGGGCGGCGTCGAGGCCACGATCGTCGAGGACGGACGTGTGGATGCCGCGGGCGAGCTGCCGCAGCTCGGTGATGGCCGCCTTGGTCGAGGTGTGGGCCTCGGCGATGAGCGCGCGTGCAGCCTCGGGGTCGGCGTCGATCTTCTGCTGCGCAAGGCCCAGCGTCATGCCGACCGACACCAGCCTCGGCTGCACACCGTCGTGGAGGTCGCGCTCGATGCGCGTGCGCTCGACGTCAGCGGCCCGGACGGCGCCGGCATGCTGCTGGCTGGAGACGCGCGCCTCCGCGGCCAGCTGCGCCTCGCGGGAGGGAACCATGATCGCTCGCGCCATGATGCCGTGGAGCACGCCGAGCCCGACGAGGCCGGCGGCGGCGACCAGTGCGGCGAGGATACCCACCGGCACCGCCCAGGAGAGCGGAACCTCGATGCCGGTGCGGGCCAGTCGCACCGCGCTCGCCTCGGCGAAGAGCGGCGTGAAGGCGAGCACGGCGCCCGAGACGAGTAGTCCGGCGAGCGCCACCACGACCCATCCGAGGATCGTCGCGATCGCCAGATTCGCGATCGCCCGCCAGGTGAGGGGGTCGATCGCCTGCATCCAGATCGTGCGCATGGCGCCGCCGAATCCGGGGCGTCCGCTCTTGCGGGGCCGGAGCGCCGGAAGCCCGAAACCGTAGAGACCGTCGACCCGCTGCGTCTCGAGCCACCCGAGCGCGAACAGCACGTAGACGAGCCCGATGAGCACGAGCAACCCGATGCCGACGACGAACACCAGGGCGATGCCGACGCCCAGCAGCGACAGGACGAGCGAGAACGCGGCGACGCCGATCACGCCGAGCGCGGCGAGCTGCGCGATGGCGCCCGCCACCTGGGCGGGCCGCGTCACCGGGTGGACGGCAGAAGAGTCCGAGGAGGTCATGCCCCTTACGGTAGGCGCGTGGACCGCCCCGCGCGCCCGAGGCAGCCGGAGTCTTGTCTTCGGGTTATCCCCCGGACGGACCCCGGGCACGCGATCGGCGCAGCTCCCATGCAGCCGTGGGGTGCTCGTGACGTCAGCGCAGTTGGGCGAGCGCTCGCTCATGCACTCGCGGGTCCGACCCCATGTCGGCCGGCGAGTCGGGGCCGTACACGACGAGCTCGTCCACACCGAGACTCGCCGCATGCTCCGCGGCCGAGAGGAAGGCGTCAACATCGGCGGTCGGGCGCACGCGGCCGAAGCCCAGCAGCAGCGAGCGCCGCACGGTCGACGGGTCGCGCCCGACGCGATCGCACTCCGCCGCGAAGCCGGCGGCCTGCTGCGCGATGAGCTGCCAGTACTCGTCGGCGTCGAGCTGCGTCGACCCCGGTCCACCGTAGGTGTTCCACGTGTCGGCGTGACGCGCGGCCAGTGCCAGCGCGCGCGGACCGTGAGCGGCCAGCAGCAGCTCGGGCGCGTCCACGCCCTCCGGGCGGCCCGTCGTCTCGAGGCCGGTGAACGACATGCTCTTGCCATGCCACTGGGTGGCGCCGTCGAGGACCGCCTGGTAGCCCTCGACGACGTCGGCGAAACGTGCGGACATCTCACCCAAGGTCGAGTTCTCGCCGCGGTCGGCGAGCTCGCACGGGGGTGCTCCGAGGCCCAGCCCCAGCACGAGGCGCCCTTCGGAGACGTCCTGGACGGTCATCGCCGCCCGCGCGAGCGCGACCGGCCGGCGGAAGACCGCGGAGGCGACGAGGGTGCCCAGCCGGATGCGCTCGGTGACCCCCGCCGCCGCCGTCAGGGTGGTGAATGCCTCGCCGAGCCACTCGCCGCGGGCCGTCGCATGGGTGAGATGGTCGTAGGTGTACGCGACGTCGTAGCCGACCTCGTCGGCCCAGCGGTACCAGCGCGCCTGCGCGTGCCACGGGCCCACCGGAGGGATCACCAGACTGATGCGACGCAGTGTCATGCGACTCAGGATGGCACGCGGCGACGGTCGTGTCGTGACGGCGGGCTAGGGTGCAGGGGTGGCAATACGGACCAAGGCGTCGCGCAGAGGCAATGGGACGCAGGCACCCCTGTTCGACTTCGATGAGAGCGTGCTCTCCGACCTCGCCGTCGGCGACCCGGCGTCGTTCGGCTCCGCGGGCTTCGAGGGGGTGGCCTACGCCGACGTCGTGCGCGAGGCGTGGGAGCTCCGCGTCGGCGACACCGTCGAGGCCACGCGCTTCGATGGCCTGGCCGTCGGCAGCTGGACGCTGCGCGGAGCGCACATCCTCGAATCGGTGATCACCGGGGCCGACATTCCTGCGGTATCCGGCGCCCGCAGCGGCTGGCGCGACGTCGAGATGCGCGACAGCAGGTTCGGGTCCTTCGAGGCGTACGACGCGTCGTGGCGCGGCGTCCGACTCATCCGCTGCAAGCTCGGTTATGTCAACCTCCGCGCCGCAGAGCTGCTCGACGTCGCGTTCGTCGACTGCACCATCGACGAGATCGACCTGCTGGATGCCTCGGCCCGCCGCGTCGCCTTCGAGGCCACCCGCATCGCCACGCTGAACGCGAGCGGCGCGCGGCTCACCGACGTCGATCTGCGTGGAGCCGACATCGGTCAGGTCGTCGGCCTGGAAGGCCTCCGCGGAGCCACGATCTCGCTCGAGCAGCTTCAGCTCATGGCGCCGGTGCTCGCCGACCTCGCCGGCATCCGCGTCGACCGCTGACCGCGGTCGCCTTCGACGGGAACCCGGTCCTCCCGAGAGTCCTCTTCCGGTCGTTGAGCGAGCGAGGAACGCGCTCGTTGAGCGAGCTTGCGAGTCGAAACGCAGAGACGAAACGCTGCCTGCCAGCGCCGCGAAGCGTCAGCGCCCGGAGACCTTGCCGAAGAGGCGGGCGATCGGAGCGAGCACCAGCGGGCGGGCGGCGATCCAGGCTGCCGCGATCACCACGAGCGAGGCGACGAAGAACCAGAAGCCCGTCCAGTTGTCCGCGTAGGCGTCCGGGTCGACCGACCCCTGCGCGGCGTACATGTGGTTGAGGTTGCGCAGCGCGCCGGTGGCGAACACGAGGAAGACGTGCACCGCGATGAACGCCACGAAGTAGAGCATCACCGGGAAGTGCACGGCGCGCGCCCACTCCACCGGGTACGCCTTGTTCAGCCCGGCGGCGTTCTTGGGCCACACGCCCGACATCCGCACGCCGGTGATCACGGCCAGCGGCGCGGCGATGAACACGGTGGCGAAGTAGGCCAGCTGCTGCAGCGCGTTGTAGTTGACCCAGCCGTTCTCGGTGGGCCAGTCGAGCGACACGTACTGCAGGCCCGCCGAGGCGGCGTTCGGGAACACCTCCCACGACGTCGGCACGATTCGCATCCACTGCCCGGTCACGACCAGCAGCACCACGAACACCACGCCGTTGACCAGCCACAGGATGTCGAGCGACTGGTGGAACCACAGGTTCAGGCTGATCTTGCGCCGGTTGTTGTTCCGCGGCGACCAGAACGCGGTCGGCCGCTTCTCGGTGCGCACGCGCAGACCCGACCGGATGATGAGCACCATCAGGAAGACGTTGAAGAAATGCTGCCACCCGAGCCATGCCGGGAATCCGACCGGGGCCCTTTCGGGCAGGTGGTACTCCCCCGGGTACGTCGCGAGGAAGTCGGCACCCCACTGCGTGCTGAGCAGCCAGCGCACCGCGAACACCGCCATCGCGGCGGCGTAGAGGAGGCCCGCGCCACCGACGATCACGGCGCCCGTCCACTGGCCGCGCGTGAAGGGTCCGATCCGCTGCGGCTCGGACGCCGGCTCGCGGCGGGTGCGTGCGGCCGCGCCCGCCCACACGGTGCGCGGGAACGGCAGCGGCTGCGACAGCGGCACCCCCGTCACCGTGCCGGAAGCGGCCGGCGCCTGGGGCTCGGTGGGAACGACCTCTGCGGCGACCGTGGTGGGCGCAGCCGGCGAGGGTGTGGCATCCGTCGCCAGCGCGGCTGCCGGCGATGCCGCCGGTTCCGACACCGGCGCTGCCGGGGCGGGAGCGAAGCCGGCGGGCGGCCAGGGCTCACCGCCCGGCGCGCGCGGCAGGCCTCGGCGGAGCGCCTTGGCGCCGGCGGTGCCAGCTGCGGCCGCGGCTGCAGCGGGGGCGACGGGGGCGACGGAGCCGGACGCAGCCGCGGTGGTCGCGGCGGGCGCGGCGGTCTCGACCTCCGCGCGGGCGGGCGACGATTCCTGCGGGGACGGCGTCTGGGACAGGGCCGCAGCGCCGGCCACGGCTGCCGCCGGAACGACGGTTCCGGCCGGCGGCCACGGCTCGCCGCCGGGCACGCGCGGCAGACCACGACGGATGCGGCGGGCCCCCGCGGCTGCGACAGCAGGCGGCGCGTCGACAGCCTCGACTGCGGCGGGCTGCGCTTCGTCTCGCTCGTCGCTCGCTCGCTCAGCGACCGGGGCTGCGGTGGCAACCGGGGCCGCGGTCGCGGCGGCGACGGACTCGGCGACCGCGGGCGCTTCGACAGGCTCAGCGACGGGAATCGTCGCCGGCGAACGGTGCCCGTTGCCGTCCGGCACCGGTGCGGCGCCGGCGGGCGGCCAGGGCTCGCCGCCGGACACGCGCGGCAGGCCGCGCCGCACCGTGGAACCGAACGTCGCCATCCCGGGTTACGCCTTCTTCGCCTCGAGCGCGGCGATCAGCTGCGGCACCACGGTGAACAGATCGCCGACGACGCCGAAGTCGGCGATCTCGAAGATCGGGGCATCCGCGTCCTTGTTGATCGCGACGATCGTCTTCGCGGTCTGCATGCCGGCCTTGTGCTGGATCGCGCCCGAAATTCCCAGCGCGACGTACAGCTGCGGCGCCACCGACACCCCGGTCTGCCCGACCTGGTACGAGTAGGGCACGTAGCCGGCGTCGACCGCGGCACGCGAGGCGCCGATCGCGGCGCCGAGCACGTCGGCGAGCTGCTCCACGAGCGCGAACTTCTCACCGGATCCGAGCCCGCGGCCACCCGACACGACCTTCGACGCACCGCGCAGCTCCGGGCGCGTCGACGACACCACGGTCTCGTCGACCGACGTCACCGTCGCGGCACGGCGTCCCGAGGGGCGCACCTCGAGCGGCTCGGCCTCGACACCGGCGACGGCGTCGGCGCGGGCATCCACCGATCCCTGACGGATCGTGATGACCGGCGCACCCCAGGTGACGGCCGCGTCGACGTTGTACGCGCCGCCGTAGACGGAGTGGTGCGCGATGACGCCTTCAGGGTCGCGCGAGACGCCGACGGCATCCACCGCGAGCCCGGACCGGGTGCGCGCGGCGTACCGGCCCGCGACCTCACGGCCTTCCACCGAGTGCGAGACCAGGATGGCGTCGGGCCGCACCTCGTCGGCAGCCGAGGTGAGCGCGTCGACGGCGGCGGCGCCGAGCCCGTCGCCGGGAGCGGCTACCAGCACCGACGCGGCGCCGAGGGCTGCGGCATCCGTCGCCAACGCGGCGTCGCCGACGATCACCGCGACCGGCGTGCCGACCGAGGCGGCCGCGCCGAGCAGCTCGGCGGCCGACTTGGCGAGCCCGCCCGAGGGCGTCGTGTCGAGGAACACCAGGATCGAGTCATCTGCAAACGTCATCACGCACGCACCCTCACGCAAGCCGGTTCTGGATGAGGAAGTCCGCGAGCTTCTGACCCGCGTCGCCCTCGTCGACGATCTTCACGCCGGCCTCGCGCGGCGGCTTCTCGCTGAGCGCGATCACGATCGACCGTGACGCCGTCGGGTCGTGCGGGTCGATCTCGAGCTCGGCGAGCGACAGCGTCTCGAACGGCTTCTTCTTCGCCGCCATGATGCCTTTGAAGTTCGGGAAGCGGGCATCGGGCAGCGCCTCGGTGATCGAGATCACCGCAGGAAGCGGCGCCGTCACCTGCAGCGTCGCGCCGTCCGACGCGCGTGTGCCCGAGACGGCGTCGTCGCCGATCTCGACGGTGCTCAGGTAGGTCGCGCTCGGCACATCGAGGATCTCGGCGACCATCGCGGGGAGGACCCCGCCCGTGCCGTCGGTGGACTGGTTGCCGGCGATCACCAGGTCGAAGCCGGTCCGCCGCAGCGCTGTGGCGAGCACCTCGGCGGTCAGCCCCAGGTCGGCGCCGAGAAGGGCATCGTCGACGACCTGCACGGCCGATGCGGCACCCATCGCGAGCCCCTTGCGCACCGTCGCCGACGCGGACTCCGGAGTCATCGAGAGCACCACGACCTCGGTGCCGGGCGTCTTGTCGGCATATGACAAGGCGACCTCGAGCGCACGCTCACCGATCTCATCGAGCACCGTCTCGCTCGCCCCGCGGTCGGCCAGGCCGGTCTCCAGCGACAGCTTGCGATCCCCGTAGGTATCCGGGACTTCCTTGACCAGGACGACGATCTTCATGACGATCTCCTCACGCTGCGCACGAGTCTAGGGCGCGCCGCGCAATGTACCCAATCGCATGGAATGCACCGACAAGACCGACCGCTGACCCGCTGTGTGTATACATAAACGCCCGTTCGCGGCACCCACATCCGACTCGTGCACCGCGTACCGGTACGGTGAAAGGAGGAGGTCGTCATGGCAGCACCCAAACGTCTTCCGGTCGACCCGATCGCCGAAGCCAAGCGCCAGTGGATCGCCCATGGCTGGGAACCCGCCGCGGCCGGCATGACCGCCGTGACGTCGATCATCCGGGCGCAGCAGCTCCTGCTCGCGCGCATCGACACGGCGCTGCGGCCCTTCGGACTCTCGTTCGCCCGGTACGAGCTGCTGCGCCTGCTCGGCTTCACACGCGAGGGACGGATGCCGATGGCCAGCGCCATCGCCCGCCTGCAGGTGCACCCGACCAGCGTGACCAACACCGTCGACCGCCTGGCACGCGACGGTCTCGTCTCGCGGGAGCCGCACCCGGGCGACGGGCGCGCCGCGATGCTCGTGCTCACGGACGCAGGCCGCGAGCTGGTGGAGCGCGCGACCGCCGCCCTCAACGCCGAGGTGTTCGAAGACCCCGGGCTCACCGACGCCGACACGACCGAGCTCGTGCGGATCATCGCGCGGTTCCGCAAGGACGCCGGCGACTTCACCGAGCCGAAGCCCCAGCCCGACCCCCTCTGACCTCTCGGTCGTTGAGCGAGCGAAGCGAGACGACACGCCCCGAACCGAACGGATACGCCAGGTGCAGGCGTTTCGTCTCTGCGTTTCGTCTCGCAAGCTCGCTCAACGACCGCGAGCAGAGTTCCGGTCGTTGAGCGAGGGAGCGCCAGCGACCGAGACGAAACGCCCCGAACCGAACGGATACGCCGGGTGCGAGCGTTCGCTCTGCGTCTCGTCTCGCAAGCTCGCTCAACGACCGCGCTCCTCGCTCGCTCAACGACCGGGGAACAGACGAAACGCGTCAGCGGCCGGTAAAGCCGGGAGCGCGCTTCTCGCGGAAGGCGGCCATGCCCTCCTTCTGGTCGGCGGTGTCGAAGAGGCTCGCGAACACATGGCGCTCGAGACGGAGACCCTCGGCGAGCGACGTCTCCAGCGCGGCATCGAGCACGGCCTTGGCCGCGTACAGCGACGGCAGGCTCTTCGACGCGATGGTCTCGGCGGTCGTCTGCGCCTCGGCGAGCAGATCGGCGGCGGGCACGACGCGCGAGACGAGTCCGGAGCGCTCGGCTTCGGCGGCATCCATCATCCGTCCGGTCAGGATCAGCTCGGCGGCCTTATAGGGGCCGACCGCACGGACGAGCCGTTGCGAGCCGCCCATGCCGGGGATGACGCCGAGGTTGATCTCGGGCTGCCCGAACTTCGCCGTGTCAGCCGCGAGGATGATGTCGCACATCATCGCGAGCTCGCATCCGCCGCCGAGCGCATAGCCCGAGACGGCGGCGATGACGGGCGTGCGCACGGCGGCGAACTGCGCCCAGCCGCCGAAGTGGTCGCCCATCAGCATGTCGAGCCCCGACTTCGACTCCATCTCTTTGATGTCGGCGCCTGCGGCGAACGCGCGCTCCGAGCCGGTGACGACGATTGCACCGATCTGCTCGTCAGCATCGAAGACGGATGCCGCCGCCACGACATCCCGGCACACCTGCGTGTTCAGCGCGTTGAGCGCCTCCGGCCGGTTGAGCGTGATCCAGCCGACCCGCCCGCGCGTCTCGACGAGGATCGTTTCATACGCGATCGTCTCGTATTCGGTCATCGGCGGAGTCGTCTCGTGTTCGGCCATGGGGCTCCATTCCGGGTCATGGGGACGCGCGTCCCCGATTCTCGATTGCATGTCCCGATTCCCGGTCATCATGTCCCAGATTCGCCTACAAGACGCCGCTCAAACGCAAGAAATCGGGACACGCGAGCGCGAGGAGGGGGAATTCGGTGGACCGGAGGGCGTCGGGGCACCCAGGGTCAGGCGGATTCGGCGCGGATCGTGTTGATGATGCCCGAGAAGTCCTGCGACACACCCTCGCCGGCGGCGAAGTCCTGGTAGATCGCTCGGGCGAGCATGCCCATGCGCGCGTCGACGCCGGTCGCCGAGATCGCGTGCTCGGCGAGGCCGAGGTCCTTGTTCATGAGGGCGCCGGCGAAGCCGGGCTGATAGTCGCGGTTCGCGGGGCTGGTGGGCACCGGCCCCGGCACCGGACAGTTCGTGGTGAGCGCCCAGCACTGGCCCGACGCGTTCGACGCCACGTCGAACAGCGCCTGGTGCGAGAGGCCGAGACGCTCCCCCAGCACGAACGCCTCGGCGACCGCGATCTGCGACACGGCGAGGATCATGTTGTTGCAGACCTTCGCGGCCTGCCCCAGCCCCGCTCCGCCGCAGTGCACGACGCGGCGGCCCATCGCCTCGAGCAGCGGGCGCGCGGCCTCGAAGTCCTCGTCGGACCCGCCGACCATGAACGCGAGGGTGGCGTTCTCGGCGCCGACCACTCCCCCCGACACCGGGGCGTCGAGCGACCGGTGCCCGGCCGCCTCGGCGAGCGCGTGCGCGGCACGGGCCTCGTCGACGGCGATCGTCGAGCAGTCGATGAACAGAGCTCCGGATGCCGCGACCCCGAGCAGCCCCGCGGCGCCGCCCTCGCCGCGGTAGGCGTCGAGCACCTGAGCACCGGTCTGGAACATCGTGATGACGACGTCCGCGCCGGTGGCGGCATCCGTTCCCGATTCCGCGACGGCGAGTCCCGCCGCCCGTGCGGTCTCGACGGCGGCGGGTATGACGTCGAAACCCGTCACCTCGTGACCGGCTGCCGCCAGATTCTTCGCCATCGGCAGGCCCATGTGGCCGAGCCCCAGGAATGCGGTCTTCATTTCGGATCTCCTCGTCGGTGTTCTGGAACGATCGACGATCGTCAGTGCGCGAGCAGCTGTCGTCCGATGATCATGCGCATGATCTCGTTGGTCCCCTCCAGGATCTGGTGCACACGCAGATCCCGCACGACCTTCTCGATGCCGTAGTCGTGAAGGTAGCCGTAGCCGCCGTGCAGCTGCAGCGCCTGGTTGGCGACGGTGAAGCCGGCGTCGGTGGCGAACCGCTTGGCCATCGCGCTCTGCTGCGATGCGTCGGGCGCCTTCGCGTCGAGCGCCGCGGCGGCGCCCCGCACCAGTGCACGCGCGGCTTGCAGCTCGGTGGCCATGTCGGCGAGGGTGAACACGACGGCCTGCTTCTCGGCGAGCGGCTCGCCGAACGTGAAGCGCTCGTGCACGTAGCGCACGGCGCGATCGAGAGCCCACTGCGCGCCGCCGAGCGAGCAGGCGGCGATGTTGATGCGCCCGCCGTCGAGGGCCGACATCGCGATCTTGAACCCCTGGCCCTCGCCGCCGAGGATGTTCGCCGCCGGCACGCGCACCTCGTCGAGGATCACCTGACGGGTCGGCTGCGCGTTCCAGCCCATCTTGTGCTCGATGGCGCCGAACGAGAGCCCGGGGGCGTCGGCGGGAACGAGGAACGCCGTGATGCCACGAGCCCCGGGTTCGCCGGTACGCGCCATGACGATGTAGACGGATGCCTCGCCCGCACCCGAGATGAACTGCTTGACGCCGGTGAGCACATACTCGTCGCCACCGTTCTCGCCAGGGACCCGGATCGCGCTGGTGACGATGGCCGCGGCATCCGATCCGGCACCCGGCTCGGTGAGGCAGTAGCTGCCGAAGCCCGACATCGAGGTGAGGAGCGGCAGCCATTCCGTGCGCTGCGCGTCGCTGCCGTACGTGTCGATCATCCACACGACCATGTTGTGGATGGAGATGTAGGCGGCGATCGCGGTGTCGCCCTGCGCCAGCTCCTCGAAGATGGCGGCGGCGTCCGAGCGGGACAGGCCGGATCCGCCGAGGTCCTCCCGGGCGTAGATGCCGCCGAGCCCGAGCTCCCCGGCGCTGCGCAGCGTGTCGCGGGGGAAGAAGGACTTCGCGTCCCACTCCAGGGCGTGCGGCGCGAGCTCGTTCTGCGCGAAATCGCGGACGGCGTCGAGGATCGCGTCGCGCTCCTCAGTCGTGAGGCTCGAGGTGGGGGTGATGGTGGACACCGTTGCTCCTTCAGAGATGCAGCACGCCCTCGTGGGGCATCCTGATCAACGCGATCGTGCCGACGGTGGCACGTCCGCGATTTTACATGGACTTCCAACTATCTGCTAGGGCCCTCAAGGAATCGCGAAAGGGTACATTTTCCGCGCGATCGACGCGCGGAGATGTACCCTTTCGCGATTCCGGATGCCGCGGCTCAGGCGTCCGCGTGCGCTCGGGAGTCTTGGGCCGACGACCCGACAACGTCGTCTGGCGCTGTGTCGGGCCACACCATGAAGGGGCGCAGCTCGAGCTGGCCGTTGCGGGCCATCGGATGCCGCGACGCGATCTCGATCGCCTCGTCGAGGCTGTCGACCTCGAGGATGTCGAAGCCGCAGATGACCTCGGCGGTCTCGACATACGGCCCGCGCGCCGTCAGCACCTTGCCCCCGCGCACCTTCACGACGGTGGACTCCGTCTGCGGGGCCAGCACCTCGCCGATGACGCGCTTGCCGCTGGCGTCGAGGGGATCGACCCAGAGGTCGACGTCGGACTCGTCGGATTCGGCGTCGGGCTCGAGCGAGGTGACGACGAACATCATGTACTTCATGCGTTGATCCTTCCGTTGCGGGCGGGCGGGCGCCAGCCTCACTCGGGTCGTCGCACGGGGTCGGACGATGTCGACAGTTCTCCTGAGAATCTTTTTCCAGCGGAGTGCGGGCGATCGCGGCACGAGCATCATCCTCGCGGCGGACCAGGATGCGACTCGCGAGGGACGCGCCCCGGCCGGCGCCTCCGTAGCGTCGAAGCATGGCCAGCACCACGTCCATCCCCGTCGCCCGGCACCGCGAGTTGTCCCCTGCGGTGGCGCTGCTGCTCACGATCGGCGGCAACATCCTCGTCATCGCGATCGCCGCCGTCGCGGCGGCCGGCGTCGCCGTCGCAGCCGTCGCCGTGTTCGGCCCCGCCGTCCTCGACGCCCTCTGACCACGCGCTCTGACCACGCGCATTCTCGGCACTGCCGGGAAGGGGCCGCGCCGCGCTAGCCTGCGCCTGTGAATGACCGCGCCGTCCCGATCCTCCTCAGCCGCGACCTGCGTGAGACGCTCGCCTTCTTCGAGAGGCTGGGGTTCGAGAACCGCGGAGCGCCTCCCGAAGAGTGGCAGTACCTCATCATCGGCCGTGGTACCGCCGAGCTGCATTTCAGCGAGGATCCGTCCGTCGATCCACTCCGCACGTCGTCGATGTGCTATCTCTACGTGGATGACGCGCAGCGGCTGTTCGAGGAGTGGCAGGATGCGGTCGAGCCCGACCCGGCCACGGGCAGCCGCATCGACGCGCCGGTGAGCACGGAGTACGGCATGCGCGAGTTCGCCGTCGTCGATCGGAGCGGCAATCTCGTCCGCGTCGGAAGCTCGCTCTGACGCTAGGCTCGCGCCATGACGGACGTCGCGACGAAGCCCCGGCCCGGCACGAGCCTGCGAGGCTTCTCGGCCCCCATCCTGCTGGTCGCCGCTCTCGTCGTCGTGCCGGTGATGCTCGGCCTGCTCACCACCAGCTGGTCGACGCCCGATGACGAGTCGTACGTGCGCATGGCCTTCGCGAGCGTAGCGGGGGCGACGCTCGCCATCGCCGCGGTCCTGGGGCTGCTGGTCGACCGCATCATCCGCCGCGCGACCGTCTCGACGATCGCGATCTTCGCCGTGATCTCCCTGGTCGTCGTCCCCTACGAACTCGGTGTGATGTCGCGCGCCGCTGACCTGCTTCTCGTCCGATTGAGCCTGTGACGCCGCGCCGCTCCCCGGCGACCGCCGGGCTCATCGCGTCACTGGCACTCGCCCTGTTCGCGGTCACGGGATGCGCCGGCGACGGATCCGGGGCCGCCAGCACCGTCCAGGGGATCCCCGACAGCTGGAACGGCCCCGTCCCCGATCCCCTCACCGGCCAGCCGGCCGCCGGCTGGATCGACGACGACGAGTTCGCGGTCATCACCATGGGCAGCGGCAGCTGCCCGCCGGTCCCGTCCGAGCCGGAGGTGGCTGACGCCGGCGCGGTGCACATCGAGTTCGGCCCGTCGCCCAACGACATCTGCACGGCCGACATGTCGCCCACCACTCACGTCTTCGCGCTTCCCGACGAGCTGACCGACCGTCCCATCACGGTCACGATCACCTACCGCGATTACGACGAGGTGTACGAACTCCCCCTTCCGTAACCAACTGGCCCGGTGCCCGCCCGCCTCTGGGCGGGCGGGCACCGGACGGTCAGCGGCGCTGGGTCTCGACCAGCACCACGGCGGTGCGCGCCGGCACCGTGATCGTGCCGCTGGCGGCATCCCAGGTCGTGGTCTTGACGACCGGGTCGGAGCCGTCCGCGAGCGCGGGCGCCAGCGAGAACTTCCGCCCCTCGAGCGCTTCCACCGTCTGCGTCGTCGCCTCGGGGCCGGCGTTGAACACCACGAGTGCGCCCTTCAGCTTCGGGTCGACGTCCTCGCCGACCAGGTCGTCGATGAGCATCACGATGACGCCGGGGGCGGCATCCGTTCCGCTGTTCGGGAACGAGACCTTCTGCCCGATGAGCTCGGCGGACCCGAGACGCAGCAGGCGCACCTCGTCGCGCACGCGCAGCAGATCGAGAGCGGATGCCTCGGCCGTGGCGATGTCGGACGCACCCGGCTTGTTCGCGGGGTCGGCGAGCAGCGGCCGGAGGTCCTCCCAATGGTCGCCGTTGTCGGCCTCGCGCGGCAGGCCGGAGCCGAAGGTCGACTCCTGTCCGGTCCAGTCGATGCGGTTGAACCAGTCGCCCGAGTTGTAGCTGTTGCGATCGAGCGACTTGGAGCGCAGCAGCTCGGTGCCGGCGTGCCAGAACGACGGGGTCTGAGCGTAGGTCGTCGTCGCCAGCGACAGCGTGTTCATGCGCACGCGGTCGGCCATCGGCGTATCGGCCGGCAGCTTGAGGACGCCCAGGTCGTACAGCGTCTCGTTGTCGTGCGCGTCGACGTACGTGATGACCTCGTCGGGCTGGTCCGCGTAGCCGGCGGGCGAGCCGTTGTAGTCCAGCTCGTCGCCCGCCTTGAGCGTGCCGTCCGACGACGTGAACGAGAAGTCGCGCAGGTTGCCCGCGAGCCCCAGCTTGACGAGGTCGGTCTTGTGGGCGAGATCGGCGAACGGATCACCGGGCGCCGACTGGTCGCTGCCGTTGGGGTCGGTCGCGAGACCGGTTCCGAAGCCCTGGTAGAACTTCGAGCCGGCGTCGACCGGGCTGCCGCCGTGCACCGCGTCGCGGAGGCGGTCGGTGAACGTGCCGATGCCGGTGCCGCCGAGCTGCCCCTGCGTGGCCTGCTCGAAGAGGGCGTTGTTCGCGACCTCGCCGAAGTTCCAGCCCTCGCCGTAGAGGTAGATCGCCTTCCCGTCGACGCCGTCCTTCTTGAGCGTGAGCTCGTCGAGGGCATCGCGGATCGCGAGCATGTTCGCCTTCGAGTGGTGGCCCATGAGGTCGAAGCGGAAGCCGTCGACCTTGTACTCGCGGGCCCACAGCACGACGGAGTCGACCATGAGCTTCTGGGCCACCTCGTGCTCGGTCGCCACGTTCTGGCAGCAGGTCGACGTCTCGACGCCGCCGGCGACGTTCAGACGCTGGTAGTAGCCGGGCACGACCTGGTCGAGCACCGAGGTGTCGGCCTGTCCCGACGCCGACGTGTGGTTGAACACCTCGTCGAGCACGACCTGCAAGCCCATGCCGTGCAGCGCACCGACCATCGAGCGGAACTCCGCGACGCGCGCGCCACCCTCCGGGTCGACCGCATAGGAGCCCTCGGGAACCGAGAAGTGGTACGGGTCGTAGCCCCAGTTGAATCCATCGGCGTCGACGATCGGCTCGATGCACGCCTGCTGCTCGGTGCTGTCGGCCGGCATCGAAGCCAGGTCGCAGCCGGGCACCGCCTGCTGGGTACGGTCCTCCTGGATCGTCGCGATGTCGAACGTCGGCAGCAGGTGCACCGTGTTGATGCCCGCGTCCGCGAGCTGTCGCAGCTGCGCCGTGCCGGCGCTCTCACGAGTGAACGCCCGATACGTGCCGCGTTCGCCCTCGGGAACCGACTCGTCGGAGATCGAGAAATCGCGCACGTGCAGCTCGTAGATCGCACGGTCGACCGGGCGGTCGATGACGGGAGCCTTCGTCTTCTCCCATCCCTTCGGGCGCCAGTCCTTGTCGTCCAGATCGATCGCGACCGAGCGCTCGGAGTTGGTCGTCAGCGCCACCGAGTACGGGTCGGTGACCTGGTTCGTCTCGATCGCTCCCGTGGTGGGCGCGTAGACGACGACCTCCCAGAGGTACTCATCGCCCCTCAGGGCCTTCCCGCCCTTGACGGTCCAGATCCCGGCTGCCGCGTCCCACGTCGCCTCGTGACGCACGGGTTCTCCGCTCCCGGTCCCCGAGCCCGTCGAAGCGTCCCAGGTGAGCAGCGTCGCGCTCTGGGCGGTCGGCGCCCACAGGCGGAACGTCGGCTTGTCCTTCGTGAACGTGACGCCGAGGTCGGCGTCGGCGACGGCATCCGCGTAGAGGTCGTCCAGCACGCCCGGGATCTGCACGCCGGTGAAGGCCCGCACGGTGCCGTCGGCATCACGCTGAGACACCAGGAGCTGGCCGCGCAGCAGGGCCGCGGCATCCGTTCCGTCCGTCACGCGCAGTGCGACGTAGCTCGCGAGGGCAGGGAACCGCTCCTGCTGCGCCTCGGTGAGGTCACCGTCGACGCGGGTGAGGTCGATCGCGTCGCCACCGGTGACCTCGCCGCCTTCGAGAACGAGGGATGCCGCTGCCGACGCGTGCAGCTGCCACGACGCCTCGGCCGGGGCGGCGCCCAGGTCGGCCGGCCACGCGAGCGTCTCTTCGTCGATCCAGTGCGCGCGCTCTTCACCGACGCCCGGAAGACCGTCGCCGATCTGCAGCACGTGGGTGGCGAGGGTGTAGCGGAACAGCACCGGCACGCCGTCCTCGGCGGTGAACGAGTAGTTCGAGCCCCCCGGAGCACCGCCGACGCCGTAGTTCTCGCTCCAGCTCATGCCGTGCGCCACCTTGCCCTCGTACGCACCGGCGGGCAGGTCGAGGGTCAGCTCGTAGACGCCGTCCTTGTCGCCGTCGGCCATGAGGCTCGCGAGGCAGTCCGGTGCCCAGTCGCCCGCGCAGCCGCTCTCGCTCTGATGCGAGCCCGGGACGGTCACGATGGGGCCTTCGGCCGTCGACTGCACGATGTTCGTCCGCGGGTCGAAGTAGAACGAGATCGGGCCGCCCCCGTGCGTGATGGCGATGTTCGATCCGCCGGGCACGCCGTTCGCGCCGTAGTTGATCGTCCACGAGCCGTCGATCGCAGCCTTGTACTCGTAGTCGCCCGGCTCCAGGTCGAAGGTGCCGGCCCAGATGCCGTCGGCGCGCAGCGTGAGCTTCGCGGCCTCGCAGCCCGGAGCCCAGTCGCCCGCGCAGCCCATCTCGGAGTTGAGGCTGCCGGGCACCGTCACCATCGAGATCGGCGACTCCGGCTCCTCCGGCACGTCCAGCGTCACGGCGTTGCCGACCGAGGCGTAGGTCGACGCGGCGGCGTGCGCTCCGGCGGCATCCGTCGTCACGGCGCGGTACTCCACGAGCGTGCCGTCGGCGAGATCGCCCACCGTGTGGAACACGCGGGGATCGGTGTCCTCCGCCGTGCCCAGCTTGTGCCATTCGTCCGAGCCGACGACACGCCACGCGAAGCTCGTCTCGGTCCAGGTCGAGTCGTCGACGTCGGCCGAGACCGGCGCCGAGCCGGTCACGGCGGCGCCCGCGCCGGGCACCGACACCGTGACGGCGAGCGGCGCCTCGGGAGCGGTCACCGGCCGGTCGGCGCGGTAGACGACGGCCGACAGAGCCGGGACGGTGACGGATGCCGCTGCCGCGGCATCCGTCGAGATCCCGTTCGTCGTGCCGTACACCGGCGCGAACGACGCGCCGTCGGTGAGCGTCGTCAGGTTCACCGTCTTGTCGGAGGCGGTGTTGTTGAGGGCGACCAGGTACTCCACCTTCTCCTCGCGGTCCACCCGCGAGAAGGCGTAGACGCCGGCGCCGCTGTCGGCGTAGCGCTCGATCTGGGCACCGGTGACGAGCGCCGGGTGCGCTTCGCGCAGCGCGGCGAGGTCGGCGACCCGCTCGTAGATCGGCGCCGAGGCGTCGTAGCGGTCGACGGAGCCAGCGGTGGCACCTGTGACGAGGTTCTGGTTCTGGTATGCGGCGACCTGCGTCGCGAACATCGTCTGGCGGGCGTCCTTGTCGCCGCCGGTGCCCGCGAAGCCCTGCTCGTCGCCGTAGTAGACGACGGGCTGGCCGCGGCCGAGGAACATCAGGTCGTGCGCGAGCAGGTCGCGCTCGAAGGCGTTCGGCGTCGACTGCAGCATGTAGCCGACACGGCCCATGTCGTGGTTGCCGAGGAACGTCGGCAGGGCCGTCGCCGACGAGTCGGGCGTCGTGTACCAGTCGTCGCCGGCGTAAAGGCTCTGCAGTCCCTTCGCGCTGTTGCCCGACGCGAAGCTGACGGCCGACGACTGGAAGGTGAAGTCGAGCACGCTCGACATGTCGGTGTCGCGGACGTACGGCGAGAGCTTGACCGGATCGGCGTCGTACACCTCGCCGAACATGAAGAAGTCGGTCTTGCCCTTCTCCTCGCGGGCGTAGTCGAGCACCTCGGTGGTCCACTGCTCCCAGAACTCGAAGTTCACGTGCTTGGCGGTGTCGATGCGGAAGCCGTCGATGCCGAGGTCGATCCAGTCCTGATACACGTCGACGAACCCGTTCACGACCGTCGGATGCTCCGTCATGAGGTCGTCGAGACCGTCGAAGTCGCCGTACGTGACGGACTCGCCCGTCCAGGTCGAGTTGCCGCGGTTGTGGTACAGCGTGGGGTCGTTCAGCCAGGCCGGGGTCTTCGCGTCCTCGTCGCCCGGGGCGAACTTCGGCGTGTACGGGAACGAGGTCGCCGGGTCGAGGGTCGGGAACGAGCCGGTGCCGGCGTGGGTGGCGGGGTCGAACGCCGTGCCGGCGGCATCCGTGTACGGGCTCGTCGCCTTGTCGATGTAGGAGTACTGGCCCTCGGCGTAGTCGATCACGTCGGCCGTGTGGTTCGTGATGATGTCGAAGTAGACCTTGATGCCCTTCGCATGCGCCTCTTCGATGAGCGCCTGAAGCTCGGCGTTCGTGCCGAGGTGCGGGTCGATCTGCGTGAAGTCGGTGATCCAGTACCCGTGGTAGCCGGCGCTCGCGTTCACGCCCTCGCCCTGCACGGGCTTGTTCTTGAAGCTCGGGGTCAGCCAGATCGCCGTCGTGCCCAGGCCGTCGATGTAGTCGAGCTTCTGGCGGAGGCCCGCGATGTCACCGCCCGTGTAGAACCCCTTGTCGGTCGGGTCGTACCCCGTCGCCAGTCGGTCGCCCGTGAGCCCGCCCTCGTTGTTCGACGCGTCGCCGTCGGCGAAGCGGTCGGTCATGACGAAGTAGAACTGCTCCTGGCTGCCGGGCTGTCGCACCGGAGCGGCGACGAGGGCGTCGTCGTCGGCGGTGTACCCCGCGCGCAGGCTCTTCACCTCGACACCGACGCGGTGGGTGGTGTCGTCGAACACGAAGCGCAGCGTCGCGGGACCGGCGACGGTCAGCGGGATGTTGTCGCCGCCGCCGTTCAGCCCGTACGACTCGTCCCACGCGTCGTTCACGGCGACCTTGTACTCGTACGACCCGGCGGGCACCTCGAACTCGGTGGCGTAGACGTTCGCCGTTTCGGTCGGTGCGAGTTCGGTCGCCGCGCAGGCGGGCTGCCAGTCGTCGGGGCAGCCCAGCTCCGACTGCAGGCTGCCGGCCAGCGCGAAGGTGCGCTCGGCGGCGGCAGCAGGGGCGATCGCGACCGCTCCCCCGGTCACGATGAGCGCTGCTGCGGTGAGGGCTGCGGCGAGGATGCGGGCACGGGCTGAGGTCGACTTCGACACAGGAGCTCCTGGATGAGGCGGCACGGCGACGTGCCTGGATGGCGCAATGTGCGGCCGACACTAGCAGCGGACTCACGCGAACTGCAAGCGCTTACATCATGAGAACGCTTTCATGCAGCGGATGCCGCGGGCCGAGGCGTCCGTCGGGTGGCGGTTCTCGCAACCGCTTGCACCCGGTGCATCGGAAGCCGTGCCGCTACAGGCGCTCGATGATGGTCGCGTTGGCCATGCCGCCGCCCTCGCACATCGCCTGCAGGCCGTAGCGCCCGCCGCTCGCCTCGAGCTGGGCCACGAGCGTGCCGAGCAGACGCGTGCCCGACGCGCCGACGGCGTGCCCGAGCGCGATCGCGCCGCCCCAGCCGTTCAGCTTCGCCGGGTCGGCGCCGAGCTCGCGCTGCCACGCCAGCGGCACCGAGGCGAACGCCTCGTTCACCTCGTACGCGTCGAGGTCGTCGAGACCGAGGCCGCTGCGCTCGAGGATGCGCTTCGTCGCCGGGATCGGCCCGGTCAGCATCATCATCGGGTCATCGCCGACCACGGCGAACGAGTGGAAGCGCGCCCGGGGCGTCAGCCCCAGCTCGGCCGCCTTCTCTTCGCTCATGATGAGGACAGCGGATGCCGCATCCGTGAGCGGCGACGAATTGCCCGCCGTGATGCGCCAGTCGAGGTCGGGGAACCGCGCGGCGAGCGCGTCGGTGCGGAAGGCGGGCTTCAGGCCGGACAGCGACTCCACCGTTGTTCCGGCCCGGACGGTCTCGTCGAACGCGACCGCGTCGGCGGCGCCGGCGAGCACCGGAAGCACCTGCGAGTCGAAGGCGCCGCGAGTCCAGGCATCCGCCGCTCGCCGATGCGACTCGGCCGAGAACGCGTCGAGCTCCTCGCGGCTGAAGCCCCATCGCTGCGCGATGAGCTCCGCCGACACGCCCTGGTTGACGAGGCCATCGGGGTAGCGTCGGGCGACCCCATCCGACACGGTGCCACCGTGCGCCGACGAGCCGAGCGGCACCCGGCTCATCGATTCGACGCCGGCCGCGATCACGATGTCGTACGCGCCGGCGATCACGCCCTGCGCCGCGAAGTGGGCGGCCTGCTGGCTCGAACCGCACTGACGGTCGATCGTCGCGGCCGGCACGGTCTCGTCGAAGCCGGCGGCGAGCACGGCCTGCCGAGCGACGTTGAGGGACTGGTCGCCGATCTGACTGACGCAGCCCATCAGCACGTCGTCGATCTGCCGCGACTCCAGGCCGCTGCGGTCGAGCAGCGCGGTGAGCATTCCGGCGACGAGGTCGACCGGGTGCACCGCGCTCAGCGCGCCGCCCGGCTTGCCGCGCCCGGACGGAGTGCGGACGACGTCTACGATGACGGCCTGTGGCATGGCGACCTCCTGCTCAAGAGCCTAAATCTGTGCCAGGTGCCGCGGGCCGCGGCATCCGTGATCAGCCGCGGGTTGCGGGTGGCGATCAGCGCGGCCCGCGGCATCCGTCATCAGCCGCGGGTATCCGGCGTCGCGTAGGTGCTGCGCTGCTCGATGACGGCGAGGGTGCAGCGCGAGATGCACACGAGCTTGCCGGCGGCGTCGACGATGCGGATCTCCCACACGTGCACGCGCCGGCCGATGTTCACCGGCGTCACGGTCGCCGTCACCCATCCCGACGAGATCGGGCGGATGTGGTTCGCGTTGATCTCCTGCCCGACGACGTGGAACCGCTCGCGATCCACGGCGAGGTAGCCCGCCCACGACGCCAGGGTCTCGGCGAGCGCGACGGAGGCGCCGCCGTGAAGCACACCCGCGGGCTGCACCGTGCGGTGGTCCACCGGCATCCGTCCCACGAGGGCGTCGTCGCGGATCTCGACGATCTCGATGCCGAGGTTCTCGATGAGCGTTCCCGCGGCCATCGCGCCGAGGTCGACGGCATCCGCACCGTGCCACAGGGTCACCGGGTCAGCCCTCAGATTCCTCGTCGCGCTCGGCGGCGGCGAGAGTCGCGGCATCCGGAACGTAGCCGTCGATGTGGCGCTCGTCGGGGCCGTTGTACGCCGACAGCGGGCGGATGAGCGCGTTGGAGGCGAGCTGCTCCATGATGTGCGCGGTCCAGCCGGTGACGCGCGCCGCCACGAACAGCGGCGTGAACGTCAGCGTGTCGAAGCCCATGAGGCTGTACGCCGGTCCGGACGGGTAGTCGAGATTCGGGTAGATGCCCTTGCGCGAGACGAACTCCGACTCGAGGGTGTCGTAGAGCGCCGCGACATCCGGCCGGTCGTAGTGCTCGACCAGGGTGTCGAGTGCCGCCTTCATCGTCGGCACGCGCGAGTCGCCGCGCTTGTAGACGCGGTGGCCGAAGCCCATGATCTTGCGCTTCTCGGCGAGCGCCTCATCGAGCCACGGCCCGACGTTCTTGGCGGTGCCGATCTCGTCGAAGATGTGGAGCACGGCCTCGTTGGCGCCGCCGTGCAGCGGTCCCTTGAGCGCGCCGATCGCGCCCACCACCGCGGAGTAGAGGTCGCTCAGCGTCGAGGCGATCACGCGGCCGGTGAACGTCGAGGCGTTGAAGGAGTGCTCGGCGTACAGGACCATCGAGCGGTTGAACGCGTCGACGACGACGTCGTCGGCCTCCTCGCCGAACGTCATCCACAGGAAGTTGGCGGCGTAGTCGAGGTCGTCGCGCGGCGCGAGCGGCTGCTGGCCGCGCCGGCGGCGCTGCCCGTACGCGACGATCGCGGGGAGCACGGCGAACAGGCGGACGCTGCGCGCCAGGTTCTCCTCCGCGCTGCCGCTCACCTCGAGCACCGAGCCGGTGCCCGCGAGGTCGCGGGCGCCGATGAGGCTCACGGCCGTGCGCACCTCGTCCATCGGGTGCGCGTCGATCGGCACGAGGTCGATCGCGGCACGCACATCAGCCGGGAGGTGACGGTAGGCCCGCTCGGTGGCGCGCAGCTGTGCCAGCTGCACCTCGGTCGGCAGGTCGCCGTGCCACAGCAGGTAGGCGACGGCCTCGAACGACTGCGTCGCCGCGAGCTCCTGCACCGGATACCCGCGGTACAGCAGCGAGTTCGTGTCGGGGTTGACCTTCGAGACCGCCGTGTAGTCGACGACGACTCCGGCGAGCCCCTTCTTGATGTCGGGTTCGGTCATGATGACTGCTCTCCTTCGGAGTGCGGTATGTCCCGAAATCGGTCGTTCCGCGGGTGCGGGAGTGACCGAAATCGGGACATGCAACGCGGAGTTCGGGACATGATCAGCGCTCGATCTGGAAGTTGAAGACGTCCTGGTCGAAGTGGTTGTACTGCTCGTAGTCGATGAGGTCGTAGAGGTCGCCCCGGTGCTGCATCTCACCCAGCTTCGCGGTGAGGTGTCCGTCTTCGACGAGCGTATCGAGTGCACGGGATGCCGCACCCATCGCGATGCGCAGGAGCGACACCGGCCAGATCACAATGTTGACGCCGACGTCGCGAAGCTGGTCCACCGAGAAGAGGTCGGACTTGCCGAACTCGGTCATGTTGGCGAGGATCGGCACGTCCACGGCGGCGCGGATCGCGGCGAACTCCTCGAGCGTCCGCATCGCCTCGGGGAAGATGGCATCGGCCCCCGCGTCGACGAGGGCCTTCGCGCGCCGGGTCGCGGCATCCATCCCCTCGACAGCCCGGATGTCGGTGCGCGCCATGATGAGGAAGTTCGGGTCGCGCCGCGCGTCGGCCGCGGCGCGGATGCGCTTGATCGCGGTGTCCTCGTCGACGACGGACTTGCCGTCGAGGTGGCCGCAGCGCTTCGGGTTGATCTGGTCCTCGATGTGCGTTCCCGCGAGGCCCGCGTCCTCGAGCGTCTGGATCGTGCGGGCGACGTTCATCGGCTCGCCGAACCCGGTGTCGGCGTCGATGATCGCCGGCAGGTCTGTCATGCGCGCGATCTGCTGACCGCGGGCCGCCACCTCGGTGAGGGTCGTGAGGCCGATGTCGGGCAGGCCGAGGTCGGCGCTGAGCACCGCGCCCGAGATATAGACGCCCTCGAAACCCTTGCGCTCGATGAGCCGCGCGCTGAGGGGGTTGAACGCCCCGGGGAAGCGCAGCAGCTCGCCGGTCGCGAGCCGCTCGCGGAACAGCCGCCGCTTCTCGTGCGCGGGTACCTGTGAGTACAGCATCAGACGTTCCTCATCGGCTCGGGGCGGTTCGTCTCGGTCGCTGGCGCCCCCTCGCTCACCGCAACCTCTCTCGGTCGTTGAGCGGGCGAGGAACGAGCGAGACGACCGCCGAACGGCGGTCATTGAGCGAGCGAGGAACGAGCGAGGAGCGAGCGAGGCACGAGCG
>NZ_MWLQ01000035.1 GCF_010634855.1 Microbacterium sp. B35-30
GGGCGTGTCGCACCCCCACGCCCCCGGAAACACGCGGAAGACGGTCCCGGCCGACCGCGCTAGCGTGGAAGCATGAGCGAAGAACGATGGGTGTGGGGCGTGGGCCTCGCGACGACCGCCGAAGACGGAACCGTGCTCGACACGTGGTTTCCCTCCCCCGCCGCGGGACGGATCCCGCTCGGGTTCGACCCGCAGCTGGCGCCCGATCAGCTCGACCACCTCGCGGTGGCCGACCCCCGTCGCGCCGTCACCGTGGACGTGGTGGCGGTAGAGGCCGACCTCGACGCCCCGCCCTCCTCCACGCCGGATGCGTATCTGCGCCTTCACGCGCTCTCGCACCTGCTGGTGCGTCCCAACGACGTGAATCTCGACGGCGTCTTCGCGCACCTGCCGAATGTCGCCTGGACCACCGCAGGTCCGATTCATCCCGACACGCTGACCCGGCTCCGCCCGTATCTCGCGCGCGACGGGATCCAGGTGCAGGGCCTCGACAAGTTCCCGCGCCTGCTCGACTACGTCACGCCCCCGGGGGTGCGGATCGCCGACGCCTCGCGCGTGCGCCTGGGCGCGTACCTCTCTCCGGGCACGACGGTCATGCACGAAGGCTTCGTCAACTTCAACGCCGGCACGCTCGGCCAGAGCATGGTCGAGGGCCGCATCTCGCAGGGCGTCGTCGTCGGCGACGGCAGCGACATCGGCGGCGGCGCGTCGATCATGGGCACCCTGTCCGGCGGAGGATCGCACAAGGTGTCGGTCGGCGCGCGCACGCTGCTCGGCGCGAACGCCGGCATCGGGATCTCACTCGGCGACGACTGCGTGGTCGAGGCGGGCCTCTACGTCACCGCCGGCACCAAGGTCGTGCTCCCCGACGAGCCGCGTCGCGCGGACGGCTCTCCCACGACGGTCAAGGGTGCCGAGCTGTCGGGCCGGGCCGGATTGCTGTTCCGGCGCAACTCGCTGACGGGTGCCGTCGAGGCGGTCCGGCGTGCGGGCGTCGGAGTCACACTCAACGAGGCGCTGCACGCCTGACATCGGCCGGCGGGCCGCATCGCCGACGCCGGGCATGCGGCCGGCCGTACCTATCAGCGGCGGATCGCGTTGATCGCCAGGTTGAGCACCCGCTGCCGCTGAGCCTCGTCGTCGAACGATGCGACGGCAGCGACTCCTGACACGAGCTTCACCACGTCGCCGATGGAGATGTCGGGATCGACGTCGCCGGCAGCCTGCGCGCGCTTGAGCAGCGGCTCACCAGCCGACAGCATGATCGTCCGGCACTCGGCGAGCACCGGAGACCGGCGGTTCAGTCCGTCCAGCAGCGCGTGCTTCGTGCCGACATATGTCACGAACCGATCGAGCCAGGCGCGCAGCGCGTCCCAGGGCTCGAGGTCGGCGACCTCATCGGCGGCGCGAGCGAGGGCGTCGACTTCGCCGAGGTAGAGCGTCTCGATCAGATCGTCGCGGGTCGGGAAGTTTCGGTAGAGGGTGCCGATGCCGACACCGGCGCGGCGGGCGATGTCTTCGAGAGAAGCGCCGGAGCCCTCCTCGGCGAACGCCTCGCGCCCGGCGGCGACCAGAGCGTCGAAGTTGCGCGCGGCGTCGGCGCGCTGGGGACGGCGCGCATCCAACGCGGATACCCGCTCGACGACCGACATTCCGACGACCTCCCGTGGTGATGATGGCTGGCGCCCGCCGAGACGGGTGCAATCCGAATGCGAAGTTGTGATTGCGAAACGGAGGCATCCTCCGCTAATCTGAAAGCGGAGGCTTCCTCCGTTCGGAGACCTACCTCCACTTTACTCCGCATTCATCGGATCCGCACCCATCGGAAGGCCCGTCGATGCCCACCATCCCCTTCACCCCTCGCGCAGCGTTCGCGGCGATCGCCCTCAGCGTCGCCTCGCTCGCGCTGCTGCAGAACCTCGTCATCCCCGTCATCCCCTTGATAGCCGCCGACTTCGACGTGACGGCGGATGCGGCATCCTGGACCAACACGTCGTGGCTCATCGCCGCCGCGGTGGCCACTCCCCTCCTCGGCCGGATCGGCGACCTGCGCGGCCGCCGCAACACCTTCCTCGCCGTCCTCGGCGTCGTCGCAATCGGCGACATCGTGGCGTCGTTCGCGCCGAACCTGCAGATCCTGATCCTCGCCCGCGTGCTGCAGGGGATCGGCGGTGCGCTGTTCCCGCTCGCCTTCGGCCTGCTGCGCGATGTGATGCCCCGCCACCAGCTCACCGGCGCCATCGGCGCTACGAGCGCGATCATCGGCATCGGCGGTGCGGCGGGCAGCGTGCTCGCCGGCCCCCTCGCCGAACTGCTGGGGTGGCAGGGCATCTTCGCCGTGCCGTTCGTCGCCGCCGTGGCCGGCATCGCACTGACCGCGATGCTCGTTCCGCCGGCAGGGCTTCGCGCCACCGGAAGCGTCAATGTCGTCTCGGCAGTCCTGCTCTCGGGGTGGCTCATCGCCCTGCTGGTCCCGCTCAGCTCGGGTGCCCGCTGGGGCTGGGCCTCACCGCTCACGCTGGGCATGTTCGCGGCGGCAGCGGCGCTGGTCATCGCCTGGGTCGTCGCGGAGCTGCGCTCCGACAACCCCCTCGTGGACCTGCGCCTGATGGCGACTCGCGCCATCTGGCCGGTCAACGCAGCCGCACTCCTCATCGGTGCTGCCGCCTTCGGGTTCTGGGGCTACCTTCCCCAGTTCCTCGAGACGCCCGCCGACTCGGGGTGGGGTCTCGGGCTCGGCGTGCAGGCCGCGGGACTCGCAATGCTCCCGCTCCTCATCGGCATGTCGAGCGTCGGCTTCGCCACGGGTGCGATCGCACGCGTCATCCCGCTCCGGCTCATGATGGCGCTCGGCGCGCTGCTCATGGCGGGCGGCGTGGTGTTCGCCGTCTTCGACCACGAGACGGTCCTGACCCTCGCCATCGCGGGCGGCGTCTTCGGACTCGGCATCGGGCTCGCGTACGCCTCCACCGCGAGCATCATCGTCGAGAGCGTTCCGGCGGACCGCACCGGCATCGCGACGGGCGTCAACGCCAACCTGCGCACGATCGGATCGGCGATCGGCTCGGCCTTCACGACCGCGATCGTGTTCGGCTCGGTCGCTCCGGGAAGCTCCCCCGCCGTCGACGGGTACGCCGTCGCGTGGCTGACGCTCGCCGCCGGCGCCGTGGTCGCTGCGGTCATCGTGCTGGTCGTCCGGCCGCGTCGATCGACGGATGCCGCGACCACACCCTCCGACGAGGAGCGTGCGGACGAGCCCGCGACACTTGCCGAGGTCGCCTGATCGCCGTGTGACCCGAACGACGGATGCCGCGGCCCCGAGGGGCGCGGCATCCGTCATCTCTGTCGTCGATCACACGCGCGACGCGCTCATCGACCCAGACGGGGTCAGGAGAGACCGGGGTAGTTCCGCTCCTCGGCGCCGATGTACAGCTGCTGCGGGCGGCCGATCTTGGTCTGCGGGTCGCCCGCAGCCTCGCGCCACTGCGCCAGCCAGCCGGGCAGGCGGCCGATCGCGAAGAGCACGGTGAACATCCGCGTCGGGAAGCCCATCGCCTTGTAGATCACGCCGGTGTAGAAGTCGACGTTCGGGTACAGGCGCCGATCCTGGAAGTACGCGTCGTTGAGCGCGATCTCCTCGAGCTCCTTCGCGAGATCGAGCAGGGGGTCGCTGACGCCGAGCGCGGTCAGCACCTCGTCGGCCGATTCCTTCACCAGCTTGGCGCGCGGGTCGTAGTTCTTGTAGACGCGATGCCCGAAGCCCATGAGCTTCACGCCGTCTTCCTTGTTCTTCACGCGCTCGACGAAGCGCTGCACGCTCTCACCCGAGTCGCGGATGCGCGCCAGCATGTCGAGCACGGCTTCGTTCGCGCCGCCGTGGAGCGGTCCGTAGAGCGCGTTGATGCCGGCCGAGATGGACGAGAACTGGTTGGCGCCAGTGGATCCCACCAGTCGCACGGTCGAGGTGGAGGCGTTCTGCTCGTGATCCTCGTGCAGGATCAGCAGGCGCTCCAGCGCGCGTGACATCACCGGGTCGACCTGGTACACCTCGGACAGCACGCCGAAGTTCAGCTTGAGGAAGTTGTCGACGAAGCCGAGCGAGTTGTCGGGGTACAGGAACGCCTGGCCGATGCTCTTCTTGTGCGCGTAGGCCGCGATGACCGGCAGCTTCGCCAGCATGCGGATCGTGTTCAGTTCGACGTGCTCGGGATTGTTGGGGTCGGACTGGTGCTCGTAGTACGTCGACAGCGCCGAGACGGCCGAGGAGAGCACCGACATCGGGTGCGCGGTGTGCGGCAGCGCCGAGAAGAACCGCTTGAGGTCTTCGTGCAGGAGCGTGTGGCGACGGATCTTCTCGTCGAACTCCCCCAGCTGGTCGGCCGTGGGCAGCTCGCCGTAGATGAGCAGCCACGCGACCTCGAGATACGTGCTGTTCTTCGCCAGCTGCTCGATCGGATAGCCGCGGTAGCGCAGCACGCCCTGGTCACCGTCGATGTAGGTGATCGCGGACTTGGTCGCCGCGGTGTTCACGAAGCCGTAGTCGAGAGCCGTGTAGCCGGTCTGGCGGGTGAGGGTGGAGAGGTCCACGCTCGGCGAGCCGTCGGTGCCCCGCAGCAGCGGGAACTCGGCGGACGTATCACCGATCGTGAGGGTGGCCTTCTCCTGGTGGGTGCCCGCGTCGCTCACGGCGCCTCCTCGCGATTTCTGGTCGTACCGGGGGTGTCGTCCGGTCCTGAGCGTCACCGTGGGGCGGTCTGCGTCAGAACGGAGGGGCGGGACGGGCATGCCGCGTCGCCGCGTTCCTACAGCCTAGTGCGCCGCCGCGCCTACTGTTGACACGGCCAAAGGGACCCGGCATCCGATGGAGGAATCCTCAGCGAGGGACAACGGATGCCGCCCGCAGGCGTTCTGCGGCCGCAGCGATGCGGTCGTCGGTCGCGGTGATCGACAGCCGGACGTGCTGCGGGAAGTGCACGCCGTAGAAGTGACCGGGGCCGGCGAGGATGCCGAGGTCGGCCAGCCGGCCGAGGCTCTCCCACGCGTCGCGGCCCTCCGTCGCCCACAGGTACAGCCCGGCCTCGCTCGCGTCGATGCGGAAGCCCGCCGCTTCGACCGCGGGCCGCAGCGCCTCGCGCCGGCGACGGTAGAGCTCCTTCTGCGCGGCGACATGCGCGTCGTCCTCGAGGGCGGCCACCATCGCCGCCTGCACCGGCAGCGGCAGCATCAGGCCGAGATGCTTGCGCGCCGTGAGCAGGCGGGCCACCACGGCCCGATCACCGGCGAGGAATGCGGCGCGGTAGCCGGCGAGATTCGACTGCTTGCTCAGCGAGTACACCGACAGGATGCCGCGCAGGTCGCCGTCCGTCACCCGGGGATCCAGCACCGAGGGCACCGGGTCCCGGTCCCAGGGTGCGTCCCACCCGAGTTCGGCGTAGCACTCGTCGGACGCGAGCACCGCGCCGAGCTCCCTGGCCCGGTCGACCGCGGCACGCAGCGCGCCCACGTCGAGCACGCGTCCGTCGGGATTGCCGGGCGAGTTCACCCACGCCAGGCTGGTGCCCACCGGCCATTCCGCCGGGTCGTCGGACGCGACCGGCGTGGCGCCGACGAGTCGCGCACCGACCTCGTACGTGGGGTAGGCCGCGCGGGGATGGACGACGATGTCGCCCGGTCCGAGGCCCAGCAGCAGCGGGAGCAGGGCGACGAGCTCCTTCGAGCCGACGGTGGGGAGCACGTCGTCGGACGTCAGCCCTGGCACCCCGCGGCGCCGGTCGAACCAGGCTGCGATCGCACTGCGCAGCGACGGCGTGCCGACGGTCTGCGGATAGGCGTGGGCGTCGGTCGCCGCGCGCAGCGCGTCGGCGACGACCTCAGGCGTCGGGTCGACCGGGGAGCCGATGGACAGGTCCACGATGCCGTCGGGGTGCGAGCGGGCGCGTGCCGCGTAGGGTGCGACGGCGTCCCAGGGGTAGTCCGCGAGGTCGGCGACCCCCACGTCAGTGTTCCTGGGGCGGGAGCGCCTCGATGATCGGGTGGTCCTTGTGGATGACACCCACCTTGGCCGCGCCGCCCGGGGAGCCGATGTCGTCGAAGAACTCGACGTTGGCCTTGTAGTAGTCCTGCCACTCGTCGGGCAGGTCGTCTTCGTAGTAGATCGCCTCGACCGGGCAGACCGGTTCGCAGGCGCCGCAGTCGACGCATTCGTCGGGGTGGATGTACAGCGATCGGTCGCCCTCGTAGATGCAGTCCACGGGACACTCATCGATGCAGGCGCGGTCCTTGACGTCCACACAGGGAAGGGCGATCACGTACGTCACGCGATCAGTCTACCGGCGCACCGTCGTCGCTCGTCGCTCGTCGTCCGCTCAGTCGGCGGCGAGCGTCCGATCCGGCCAGGCGACGGCGAGTGCCACGAGAATCGGCACGGCGAAGGTCCAGAACACCGCCAGACCGGTCTGCGGTACGACCACCGAGCCGCCGGGGCCGCTCCCCGAGAACACCAGCGTCGAGATCATCATGCCGCCGCCGGTCGCGAGGGTCGCCCACCGGTCTGAGGTGAGGAGACGGACCGCCAGCAGCAGCGCTCCCGATCCGATCACCGCGAGGACGAGGCCGAGCGGGAACCAGCCGAGCTCGTATGAGTGCGCGACGGTGCCGGCGACGCCGTACACCAGCCCGACGAGCAGCGCGACGATCCAGCTGCCGATGCGGGCGGGGACGGAGGAACGCATGACTCGATGCTACCGACCAGGTCGGCGTGCCCGGACGGCATGCCCGGCGGCGCCCGGGCTCGTGTGGCTTACGCGGCCCAGCCCCAGAGCCGCAGCAGCGCCGCCACGAGCGCCGCAGCCATCACCACGACCAGGAACGGCGCGCGCAGGAGCAGCAGGCCGGCCGCCACGAGCACCGCCGGGACGCGGGCGTCGACCACCACGGCCTGACCGGCGCCCAGGGTCTGCACCGCGACCAGAGCGGCGAGCAGCGCCACCGTCAGCAGATCGGCGATCCGCAGCGGCGTCGGCGCCTCGACCCAGCGGGCGGGGATGAGGTAGCCGACGGTCTTGAGAGCCGCGCACACGATCGAGGCCACGAGCACAGCAGTCCACATGGTCACGGCAGACCCTCCCGCTCCGCCACGTCGTCGGGCTCGGCATCCACTCCGTCGTCCTTGCCGAGCCAGTTCGTCCAGCCGACGAGGATCGCGACGGCCGCCGCGACGATCACCGGGATCCCGGGCATCAGCACCGGCGTCAGCACCGTCGCCACCACGGCCGCCGCGATGCCCACCACGATGGGCTGGCGCGACCGCAGCCGCGGCCACAGCAGAGCGAGGAACGCGGCCGCCGCGGCGGCGTCCAGCCCGTACGCCCGCGGGTCGCCCAGCACGTCGCCGAGCAGCGCGCCCGCGAGGGTCGACAGGTTCCAGCCGATGTAGATGCCGATGCCCGTGACCCAGAATCCGAGCGTGCGCGCCCGCGACGTGCGCTGCGCGAGCGAGACGGCGGTCGACTCGTCGATCGTGAACTGCGCGGCGGCGGTGCGGCGCCAGAAACCCGCGCCGATCACGGGCGACATGCGGATGCCGTACGCGACGTTGCGGATCCCGAGGAGCGCCGCCGAGGCGATCGCCGCCGGCGCCGCGGCCAGTCCCCCGGCGCCGACGATCCCGACGAACGCGAACTGCGAACCCCCGGTGAACATCACGAGGCTCAGAACGCACGTCTGCCAGACGTCGAGGCCGGACGCGACGGCGAGCGCCCCGAACGAGATGCCGTAAGCGCTGGTCGCGATGGCGACCCCGAGGCCCTCTCGCACCGCCCGTCTGGCTTCGCCGGCGCCGTGCGCGTCGTCGAAACGAGGATCGAGAGTCACGTCGCCATGCTAGCGACGAGTCCGGACGAAGATCGGATGCGCACAGGTCGAGGATTGCGCTTTCCGGCCCACGCGAGCATGCTGGGGACACACGCAGAAAACGCTTCCTCGCTTGTGGGTGCCACCACCCGTTCTCATCACGGATTCTGCCGCGGACGAAGGAGTCCCATGAGAACGACGCTGCCCACGCCCACCGACACGCCCGCGCGGCGCATCCGCACACCTCGGCGATCGCTGGCCGCCGGCATCGGCGTGGCGACCGCGCTGGCCCTGGCCGCAGCGCCCGTGGTGGCGCTGCCTGCAGCCGCATCGGCAGCCGACCCCGCGCCCGCCCCCGCCGTGGATCTCGGGCACGAGGTGATCGCGCCGGGCGACGGGTGGGCTTCGTGGTCGGGGCCAACCTATCCGGAGCGCGTCCAGCGCCTCGCCGAGCCCGTCACCGGCGGCACAGCCGCCGGTCCGGCCGAGGTGTACGTCGTCGACGACTGGCAGGAGCTGCGCGACGCCCTCGCGGGAGTACCCGGCGGCTCGCAGAACGATGCGCGCTACAACCAGGTGCCGAGGATCGTTTATGTGACGGGCACGCTCGATCCCTGGCTGCGCGCCGACGGCACTCGTGTCACCTGCGACGACATCGCCTCCCAGGTGACGGTCGCGGGCTCCGGCGCGCAATTCGACATGGACGACTACATCGCGGCGTTCGGCCCGGGCGTCGACCCGTCCGGCCCGCTCGAGCAGGCCCGTGTCGAGGCCGCCGCGCTGCAGGCCCGGCTCACGCTGCAGCACATCGGCTCGAACGTGACCCTCGTCGGCGTCGGCGACGACGCGCGCGTGGTCGGGGCATCCCTGCGCATCCGCGATGCCCGCAACGTGATCGTCCGCAACCTGACGCTGTCGGACGCCTACGACTGCTTCCCGCAATGGGATGCCGGCGACTCCGGCGGCAACTGGAACTCGGCGTACGACAACCTCTCGGTGTGGACGTCCACGAGCGTCTGGGTCGATCACAACACGTTCGACGACGGCGACCACCCCGCGTCGAGCCTCGACACGGTGTACGGCCGGCCGTTCGAGGTGCACGACGGTCTGCTCGACGTGACGCACGGGTCGGACCTCGTCACGATGTCGTGGAACTGGTTCCAGCATCACGACAAGACCGACATCATCGGCTCGTCCGACTCGCGCACGCAGGACCGCGGCCAGCACCGCGTCACGCAGCACCACAACCGCTGGACCGACATCGGTCAGCGCGCTCCGCGCGTGCGGTTCGGCGATGTGCACGTCTACAACAACCTCTACGAGCAGACGGATGTCACCACCGCCGCCTCGTCGCCGGATCACGCGTTCTTCCAGTACTTCTGGGGCGCGGGCAGAGAGAGCAGCATCGTCGCCGAGTCCAACGCGGTCGAGCTCGTCGATCCGTCGAGCGTCTCGCGCATCATCGCCGGATGGGGCGGAACGGAGCTCCGCGCGAGCGACACGCTCGTGAACGGCGAGCCGACCGACGTGCTGGCGGCGTACAACGCGACGGCCGCGACCCCGCTCTCCCCCGACGTCCGGTGGGACCCCGCCGACGCCTACCCCTACGCACTCGACGCCGTCGCCGACGTGGCAGCGATCGTCCGCGCGGGCGCGGGTGCCGGCATCCTGTCGTCCGGATCGCCTGTCGCAACCGCCGCACCCGCAGCCTTCGCCGTCTCGGACGACAACGGCCGCGACACCGGGCTGCGCGACGGCGACTACCGGATACTGGCCGACCTCTGGTGGGGGCAGAACGCGACCGTCGTGAAGCTGTACGAGAACGGCGCACTCGTCGACGCGCAGTGGATCGACGGCGCCTCACCCGCCGCGCAGCACGCCGCGTTCGACATCGCGGGGCGCGTCGACGGCACCTACGAGTACACGGTCGTCGCACTCAATCCCCACGGCGAGGCCTCGTCGCGGACGCATACCGTGACGGTGACGGATGCCGCTCCCGGCCGAGCGGTGCTCACCGCCTCGGGCGCACGCACGGGCGTCGTGTCGATCACAGCCGATCTGTGGTGGGGCACCAACGCGACCGAGTACGTGCTGTTCCAGGACGGCGTGGAGATCGACCGGCAGCCGCTCGTCGCGGCGACGCCGGGCGCCCAGCACGCGGTCACCACCGTCGGCGAGCTGCCCTCCGGCACGTACGAGTTCACCGCGGTCCTGTCCAACGCCGCCGGAGCCACCGCCGCGAAGCCGGTGACGGTGACCGTCCGGGCGCGCTGAGAATCGCGAAAGGGTACATCTCCGCCACACACGTGGGGAGATGTACCCTTTCGGCGTTCCTGGACGGACGCGGGGCGCGCGTCAGGCGTTGGCGTCCTGGCGCTTCAGGCGCGCCGTCGCACGGGCGCGCTCGGTCGCGTCGAGATTCACCTTGCGGATGCGCACCATCTCGGGCGTGACCTCGACGCATTCGTCGTCGCGCGCGAACTCGAGGCTCTCTTCGAGCGACAGCTGACGCGGCGGCGTCATCGACTCGAACGAGTCCGAGGTCGAGGAGCGCATGTTGGTGAGCTTCTTCTCCTTGGTGATGTTGACGTCCATGTCGTCGGCGCGCGAGTTCTCGCCGATGACCATGCCCTCGTAGACCTCCTGCGTGGGCTGGACGAAGAACGACATGCGCTCCTGCAGCGCGATGATCGCGAACGGGGTGACGACACCCGAGCGGTCGGCGACGATCGAGCCGTTCTGGCGCGTGACGATGTGGCCCGCCCACGGCTCGTAGCCGTGCGAGATCGCATTAGCGATGCCCGTGCCGCGCGTCGTGGTGAGGAACTCGGTGCGGAAGCCGATGAGACCGCGCGACGGCACGATGAACTCCATGCGAACCCAGCCGGTGCCGTGGTTCGTCATGTTGTCCATGCGGCCCTTGCGCGCGGCGAGCAGCTGCGTGATCGCGCCGAGGTACTCCTCGGGGGCATCGATCGTCAGGTGCTCGAACGGCTCGTACGTCTTGCCGTCGATCTTCTTCGTGACCACCTGCGGCTTGCCGACGGTCAGCTCGAAGCCCTCGCGGCGCATGTTCTCGACGAGGATCGCCAGCGCCAGCTCACCGCGGCCCTGCACCTCCCACGCGTCGGGGCGGCCGATGTCGAGCACCTTCAGCGACACATTGCCGATGAGCTCGCGGTAGAGGCGGTCCTTCACCATGCGAGCCGTCAGCTTGTGGCCCTTGACCTTGCCGACCAGCGGCGAGGTGTTGGTGCCGATCGTCATCGAGATGGCAGGGTCGTCGACCGTGATGGCCGGCAGCGGACGCACGTCGTCGGGGTCGGCGATCGTCTCGCCGATCGTGATGTCTTCGAATCCGGCGATGGCGACGATGTCACCGGGGCCGGCGCTCTCCGCCGGGTAGCGGTCGAGTGCGCGCGTCTTGAGCAGCTCGGTGATGCGGGCGTTGCTGGTGCTGCCGTCCGAGCGCACCCAGGCGACGGTCTGGCCCTTCTTGAGCGTGCCGTTGAAGACGCGCAGGAGCGCCAGGCGACCGAGGAACGGGCTCGAGTCGAGGTTTGTGACCCACGCCTGCAGGGGCGCGTCGTCGTCATAGGACGGGGCCGGGACGTGCTGGAGGATGGCCTCGAACAGCGGCTCGAGGTCGTCGTTGTCGGGCAGCGTGCCGTTGTCGGGGCGGTTGCGCGAGGCGGCGCCGGCGCGGCCCGAGGCGTAGACGACGGGAACGTCCAGCAGCGCGTCGACGTCGAGGTCGGGCACGTCGTCGACGAGGTCCGATGCCAGGCCGAGCAGCAGGTCGTGCGCCTCCTCTTCGACCTCGGGGATGCGCGCGTCGGGGCGGTCGGTCTTGTTGACCAGCAGGATGACGGGCAGCTTCGCCTCGAGCGCCTTGCGCAGCACGAAGCGGGTCTGCGGCAGCGGACCCTCGCTCGCGTCGACCAGCAGCACGACGCCGTCGACCATCGACAGTCCGCGCTCGACCTCGCCGCCGAAGTCGGCGTGACCCGGGGTGTCGATCACGTTGATCGTCACGGGCACTTCGGTGTGGACGCCCTTGTAGGTGATCGCGGTGTTCTTCGCGAGGATCGTGATGCCCTTTTCGCGCTCGAGGTCGTTCGAGTCCATCGCGCGCTCTTCCATGTGCTCGTGAGAGCCGAACGAGCCGGTCTGGCGCAGCATCGCGTCGACGAGGGTGGTCTTGCCGTGGTCGACGTGAGCGACGATAGCCACGTTGCGGAGGTCCGGACGGAGGGCGCGCGCCATGAGGGAATCCTTGAAAGAGAATGGGGATGCCGGAGTGCCGGCATCCCCATTCTATTGGGCGCTCCTGTGTGTCGCCTTTCGGCGCTCTCGTCAGCCCTCCAGGCCCGCGGCCAGGAGCGCCGCACGCGCTTCGCGGCGCACCCGCTGCTCTTCGGGATCCGGCACCGGAACCGCAGCGATGAGGCGCTGCGTGTACGGGTCCTTCGCGCCGCGGAGGATCTCGTCCCGGGTGCCGGCCTCCACCAGCTTCCCGTGGTGCATCACCGCGATGCGATGGGCCAGGATGTCGACCACGGCGAGGTCGTGGCTGATGAAGAGGCAGGCGAACTGCAGCTCCTGCTGCAGCTCCTGGAGCAGGTCGAGGAACCGCGCCTGCACTGACACGTCGAGCGCCGAGGTCGGCTCGTCGGCGACGAGCAGCTCGGGAGCGAGTGCCAGGGCACGGGCGATGCCGACGCGCTGCCGCTGACCGCCGGACAGCTCGTGCGGGAAGCGGTTGCGGTACGACCGAGGCAGCTCGACTTGCGCCAGCAGCTCCTCGACGCGCTTGTCGAGCGCCTTCCCCTTGGCGAGGCCGGCCAGCAGGATCGGCTCGCCGATCGACTGGCCGATGGGCATGCGCGGGTTGAGCGAGGACGCCGGGTCCTGGAAGACGATGCCGGTGCGGCGGCGGATCGCGAACAGATCCTTCTGCGAAGCGTCGGAGATGTCTGCGCCGACCGTGGTGAGCTTGCCCTCCGCGATCGGCAGCAGGCCGATCGCCGCGCGCCCGAGCGTGGTCTTGCCCGAACCCGACTCGCCGACGAGACCGACGATCTCCCCCGGGTAGATCGCCAGGTCGATGTGCTCGGCCGCGCGGAACGCGGGGATGCGGCCGCGCTTGGGATAGTCGATCGCGACGTCCTCGAACGCGAGCACCGGCGTGCGCGTCTCGATGATCTCCGCAGCCTCGCTGGCCCGCTCACGGATCAACGAGACGGACGTGAGGGCCTCCGCTGCGACCACGACCTCGGGGATGGCGGGCGACGTCTCGAGCACGCCGAGACCGAGGTGCGGGACCGATGCCAGCAGCTGCTGGGTGTATTCGTGCTTCGGCGCGTGGAAGATCTGATCCACCGTGCCGGACTCGACGACGACGCCCTCCTTCATCACCATGATGCGGTCCGCGAGGTCGGCCACCACGCCCATGTCGTGCGTGATGAGGATGATCGCCGAGTCCAGTCGCTTGTGGAGGTTGCGCAGCAGATCCAGGACCTCTGCCTGCACCGTCACGTCGAGCGCCGTGGTGGGCTCGTCGGCGATGAGCAGGAGCGGGTCGCCCGAGATGGACTGCGCGATCATCGCGCGCTGCCGCTGACCGCCGGACAGCTGGTGCGGGTACTTGTTGAAGGACTGCACCGGGTTCGGCATCTCGACCATGCTCAGCAGCTCGATCGCTTGCGCCTTGGCCTCGGAGGGGGTCATCGAGCGATCGTGGGAGCGGAGCGCCTCCATGATCTGGAACCCGATCGTGTAGACCGGGTTCAGCGCCGTCATCGGCTCCTGGAAGATGACCGCGATCTCTCTTCCGCGCAGCGAGCGGAGCGTCGCGTCATCCACCCCGCGCAGTTCGCGGCCGAGCAGCTTGATCGATCCGGTGACGCGCGAGTTCTCGGGAAGGAGGCCGAGCAGCGACATCGAGCTCGTGCTCTTGCCGGAGCCCGACTCACCGACGATGGCGAGGACCTCGCCGCGGCGCACCTCGTAGTTCATGTCGATCGCGGCCGGGTAGAACTGGCCCTCGACCCAGAACTCGACGCCGAGGTTGTTGACCTCGAGGATCGTCTCCGGAACGGCGTCCCGCGACGCCGCGATACCGGCGTCCGTGCCCGTCGTGTCAGTCATTCGTGATGTCCCATCTGCAAAGCTTGAGGTCATGTCGTTCCAGGAGGTCGTCTACCGGCCCGTCTTCAGCCGTGTCCTCGCTGTCGTGACCATCGTCATGTGCGGCCTCGGAATCGCCGCGCTGTTCTGGTCGGATCCCGCCTCGGCGGTGCGGTACATGTGGCCGCTCGTCTTCGTGGCCGCCCTGGCGTGGGCGCTGTTCTGGCGCCCGGGTCTGCGGGTCGAGGAGCACGGGATCACGGTCGAGAACGTGCTGCGCACGCATTTCGTGCCGTGGCCCTCGATCGAGTCGATCGACACGCGCTTCTCGCTCACCCTCCACACCGCTGCGGGGCGGATCGGAGTGTGGGCGGCGCCGGCGCCTGGCCGTCACCGCACATTGGGCCTCGCGCCCGGCGATTTCGAAGGAATCGGCGAAACCGCCCGCGGCGGCGCCGGCGAGCTGCGGCCCGCCGATGCCGTCACGACGATGAGCGGCAACCTCGCCCAGCTGATCCGTGGCCGCTGGGAGCAGCTGCGCGGCGCGGGAGCCTTCGCCAGCGGCGTCGACCCCGAGGCGTCGACCACGACGTGGCACTGGGCGACCATCGTCCTGATCGCGGCGCTGGGCGTAGCCGCCGCGATCAGTCTGCTGGTCTGACAGCAGCACCGTCACCGCTCCGGGTCGAACGGCTTGTGCTGCACGTCGCCCGGCTCTTCGGGGCGGGGGTCGTGATAGTTCACGACGTCGCCGGTGTACACCGCTTCGCCGGCCACGGTCACCGACGGCGCGTCGGTGGAGGCGGTGGTGTCGACGAGGACCGGCACCGGGCCCTTGCCGCGAGCGGCACGGGCCATGGCACGCTCGCTCGGCTTCTTCTTCTGGCGCGGGTCGAACGCGTCGCGCAGGCCGTCGCCGATGAAGTTGACGCAGAGCGCGATCATGATGATGAAGACGCCAGGCCACCAGAACAGCCACGGGCGGGTGGAGAACGCCGCCTGGTTGTCCGACACGATCTTGCCGAGCGACGTGTCGGGCGACTGCACGCCGAACCCGAGGTAGCTCAGCGCCGACTCGAGGAGGATCGCCGCCGCCATCAGCAGCGTCGCGTTCACGACGATGACGCCGACGGCGTTCGGGAGGATGTGCCGGAAGATGATGCGGCGGTCACGCGCGCCTGAGACGCGCGCGGCGTCGACGAACTCCCGCTCGCGCAGCGTCAGGAACTCGCCACGCACGAGGCGGGCCATCGTCGTCCAGGCGAACATGCCGATCACCACACCGAGCACCGCGGCGCCCAGGCTTCCGAACGCGTTGCCGAGCACCGAGCCGATGACGATGAGCGGGATCGTGATGATGACATCGGTGAAGCGCATCAGCACGCTGTCACGCCACTTGCCGAAGTAACCCGCGGCCGCGCCGATGACCACACCGATGGTCGTCGCGAGCACGCCCGCGATCACCATCACCATGATCGACTGCTGCGCACCGCGCATGACGACCGCGAAGATGTCGCGGCCCACCTCGTCCTGACCGAACGGGTGCTCGCCGATCTGGAACGGCCACAGCGACAGCGTCGGAACACCGTTGTTGATCTTGGGGGCGATCTCGTCCCACGAGTACGGCCACCACCCGGGGATCCGAAGACCCCACAGGTTGACGCCCACCGACGTGAAGGCGAGCAGGATGATGAGGATCAGCACAGCACCCGAGACCATCGCACCGCGGTGCCGGAAGAACCGGCGGCGGACGATCTGACCCTGGCTGAGGCCCTCGGTCTCCTTCTGCTCGATGGAGATCTCGGCGACAGCCTGGGTTTCGGTCCCGGGCTGCTCGGTGATGGAGGTGTTCATGTCAGCCCACCTTGATTCTGGGGTCGAGCGCCGCGTAGACGAGGTCCGCGATGAGGTTGAAGAGGACGGCGATCGTGCCGGTCACGACGAAGAACGCCATGACGGGGTTCGGGTCGTGCGCACCGAGTCCGGCGACGAACAGGCGGCCCATGCCGGTCCAGCCGAAGACCGTCTCGGTGACCACCGCCCCGCCGATGATCGCGCCGACGTCGAAGGCGATGATCGTCGTGATCGGGATCAGCGCGTTGCGGAACGCGTGGCGAACCACGACCGTGCGCTGGGTGAGGCCCTTCGCGCGCGCCGTGCGGATGTAGTCCTGGTTCATGACCTCGAGCAGGCTGGCCCGCGAGTAGCGGGTGTAGCTGGCGAACGAGATGAGGATGATCGCGATCGTCGGGAGCAGCAGGTGGGTGAACAGGTCGATTCCCTGCACCCAGAAGTTTCCGCCGAGTCCCGGGGTCGACGCCCCGACGGTGGCGATCGGCCGCCCGCGGATCTTGCTGGAGTTCGAGTAGACCTCCCAGTACGACATGTACTTGTCGAGAGCGATCAACGCAGCGACGAGCAGGCCGACGATCGCCGTCGTGCGGACCACGGGTGCGCGATCAGGTGCACCCATGAACCAGCCGACGGCACCGCTGACGACGACCGCCAGCACGGCCAGCCCGAGGAAGACCGGGAGCGTCATGTTGTTGAGGATGTAGTTCTGCATCGGCATGTACAGCGCGATGCCGATGACGGCCACGATGAGCGAGGCGTACACCGCATTGCGGTTGCGCAGGCCCGTGGAGATGGCGGTGACGCCCAACGCGATGCCCACGGCGAGGAAGCCGAAGACGAAGATGCCGATGTTCGGGTCGGCGAACCACTGCGTCGCAGACAGCACCGCGAGTACCGCGCCCGTGGCGACGGCCGAGAGGCCGAAGACGATCAGGCGGCGACGCCATCTGCCGCCGATGAGCGACATCCAGATGAGACCCGCGCCGAGCGAAATGCCGATGATCACGGGTATGGAGATCGTCGGCTCGCCGAGCCAGTCATTGAGCCGGATCGCGCCGTACTGCTTCAGCAGCACCGCGACCCAGAACACGGGGAGCGAGAAGAACAGGAAGGCGATGAGCGTCACGCCGTAGTCGAAGCCGGTGTACTGGCGCAGCGCCGAGAGGATGCCGACCGAGATACCGAGGATGATGGCGACGACCGTGGCGGTGGTGACAAGCGTCAGCGTCGACGCGAGCGCATTGCCCAGGAGCGCATTGACCTGCTGGTTCTGGATGCTGACCCCGAAGTCGCCGCGGAAGAGGGCGCCGAGCCACAGGAAGTAGCGCAGCGGCGGCGGGACGTCGAGGTTGAGGAGCTTGGTGCGAGCTTCGATGAGCTCGGCCTTGTTGGGAGCGCTGCTCTCCTTGATGTCCTGCAGCGGATCGCCCGAGAGCGCCGTGAGGATGTACATCAGGAAAGTGGCGGCGAAGAGCACCAGCACGGATGCGATCAATCGCCGGAAGATGAATGAAGCCATGGATTGGCCGCCTACCTATCGATGAATCAGCGCCGGATGCGCGGACCGGATTTTGTCCGTCACCGCGCACCGCGCTGGGAGGAGTTTACGCGGGTGAGGTGCAGGTCTCCTGAGGAGACCTGCACCCCACCTGAGGAATCAACCGGATCGCGACCCGGAGGAACCTCTACGTCGGATTACTCCTCCGAACCGGCGTCCGTCACTGCCCAGTCCCACGTGTTCCAGAAGATCGTGGGAGCGAGGATCGACGCGTCGATGCCCTCCACACGGTCGCTGATGCCCGTGACTGCCGGGAACTGGAAGATCGTGACCCCGTAGAAGTCGCTCCACAGGATCTTGTCGGCCTCCTGCTTGATCTCGATCTGCTTCTCCGCGTCGAACTCCGACGAGATCTCAGCCGACAGCGCGTCGATCTCAGGGTTCGAGTAGAAGTTCATGTTGTTGATGCCGCCGGTCTTGAACGTCGCCGACCAGTCGGTCACGGCGAGGCTCGTCGACTGCCACCCGAAGAACACGGCGTCGTACGCACCGGGCGTGCCGAGGAGGCCGCCCCACTTGTCCGAGCCGCAGTCCGTGACGTTGAAGCCGGCCTGGTTGGCCGAAGCCTGGATCAGGGCGAACTCGTTGACACGACGCGGGTTGTTCGACGCATACAGGATGCAGACCTCGGGGTTGGTGATGCCCGACTCTGCGAGGAGCGCCTTGGCACCCTCGATGTCGACCTCGGCGAACGCGTCGGAGCCGTTGTTCGCGACCGAGTCGTCGTAGCCCTCGGAGCCCGGCACGAAGTTCTGCGAGCTGCGCAGGAGCGCGTCCTCGCCGACGATCGGCTTGATGAGCTTGTCGACGATCTCCTGGCGGGGAACCGTCTTGAGGAACGCCTCGCGGACCTTCGGGTCCTTGAAGATGTTCTCCGGGTTCTTGCCGTTCTCGAACTGCAGGTCGAGGTGCTCGTACGTGCCCTCGACGCCGGTCTGCACCGTGATGCCGTCGATCGCGTCGAGCGCGGTCTTCAGGTCAGCGGTCGCCTGGGGCGAGATGACGTCGACCTCACCGTTCTCGAGCGCCTGAGCGGCCGCGAGCGGGTCGGGGATGAAGCGGACGGTGATGTCCTCGATGTTCGGGGTGTTCTCACCCTTGTACTCGGGGTTCGCCGTCAGAGTGATGTACTGGTCGGCGACGAAGTCCTTGATCATGTAAGGACCGCTCGCGAGGTACAGCTCCGGGTCATCCGGCAGCTCGGTGAAGTTGAAGCCCGAGTTCCAGAAGGCCGAGATCGGCGCGAGCGCCGCAGCGTCCTCGCTCTCGATGGCGTCGAGGACGGCCTGCTTGGCCTCTTCGTTGTCATCGAGGCCGAGGGCGTTCTTCGCCACCACGTGCGCAGGCAGGATCGTGCCGAGGGTTCCGAACGCGACCTCCCAGTCGACGTAGGGAGCCGAGTAGACCATCGTGATCGACTTGCCGTCTTCGCTGACCTCGGGCGTGTCGTGCACGAGACCGAACTGGGCGTCCGGGCTGGCACCGCTGTCGAAGTAGATGACGTCGGTCGGGAAGGCGTCGGTGAACTCGCCGGTCTCGGCGTCGGTGAAGTCCGACGGGTCGAAGTCGGGCGTGTCGAGCGAACGCGACAGAGCGGCCCAGTTGAGCATCAGGTCGGCGGCGTCGATCGGGGTGCCGTCGGACCAGGTGACGTCGTCGGCAAGCGTGTACTTGACCGTCAGCGGGTCTTCCTCGACGAGCTCGTACGTGCCGAACGAGGTGTTCTGCACCAGCTCGGGCGTGTTGTTGTAGTACGAGAACCCGTCATAGGTCAGGTAGTTGATGTTGTTGTTCGCCGTGGCGTTGCCGAACGAGGTGTTGCCGTTGGCCGAGTAGAACGCCTGGTTCCACGCCGCGGTGATCGACGAGCCTTCGACGAGACCGGAGTCGTCGCCTGTCTCTTCGCCGCCACCGGCGGCGCAGCCCGAGATCGCCAGTGCGCCGGCTGCGGTGAGCGCCACCGCGGCCGAGATGCGCTTAATTCTCACTGTTCCTCCTGTGCAGGGTAGGTGCGCACACGTAGGACGGGGGCCATACGGGGGCGCGGATGGGAAAACCTTATGCACGGGTGATGAGATGGTCAAAACGATGGACGAAAACGTTACAGAGCCTTAACTCAACTGAAGCCAAGTGTGACAATCTGACAAGATGACCGCGCCGAACCGCCCCTCGGACGTGAGAAACCCGACGATGTCGGACCGTGCCCCCGCCTTCGAGCGCCGGCGCCTCACGTGGGAGATCTGGATCGTCCTCGCCGTGACGGTGGGCCAATCGGCACTCTATTCGGTTCTGTCCCTCACTCGGGCCCTGCTCCGCCCCACACCGATCGGCAATCAGCAGACCCAGCTCAACCCCTCGCGGGATGCCGCGGCCTTCTGGGACGTGCTGTACCAGCTGCTGTCCGTCTTCTTCGCGCTCGCGCTGGTGGCGCTCGTCGTCTACCTGCTCTGGGAGCCCGGAGGCAACGCACTGCGGCGCATGGGCCTCGACTTCACCCGGTTCGGCGGCGACCTCGGCCGCGGCATCCTGCTCACCGCCGTCATCGGCCTGCCGGGTCTCGCGCTCTACGCGGCGGGCCGCGCGCTGGGCATCACGGTCGCCGTCGTCGCCTCGCCCCTGGACGCGGCCTGGTGGACGGTGCCCCTGCTGCTGCTGTCGGCGCTGCGGGCGGGGCTCACCGAAGAGGTCATCTTCATCGGGTACCTGTTCGACAGGCTCCGCCGGCTGGGCTGGAACGACTGGTCGATCATCCTGACGACGGCGGCCCTGCGCGGCGCCTACCACGCCTACCAGGGCTTCGGCGCGATCGTCGGCAACTTCGCGATGGGCGTGGTCTTCGGCTGGTGCTACCGCCGATGGGGGCGCATCATGCCCCTCGTCATCGCGCACACCCTCCTGGACATCGTCGCGTTCGTCGGCTACCCCCTCGCGGCCGCGCTGTGGCCCGAGGTCTTCGCCCCGATACCTCAGCCGACCCCGACGCCCGCACCGACGCCGGCACCGACTCCCGCGACGTGAAGGCGATGGGATGCCGGGGGCACCGGCATCCCATCGCTCACGGACAGCTGCAGGACGAGTTCTTCAGGCGAAGGCCTCGATGGGCGGGCAGGCGCAGACGAGGTTGCGGTCGCCGTATGCCTGGTCGATCCGGCGGACCGGGGGCCAGTACTTGGTGCGGATCTGCGCGTGAACGGGGTACACCGCGATCTCGCGAGAGTACGGATGCGTCCACTCGCCCACCACGACGGCCTCGGCCGTGTGCGGGGCGTTCGCGAGGGGGTTGTCGCCGGCGGGCCACTCCCCCGCCGCGACGGCGTCGGCTTCGGCCTTGATCGCGATCATGGCCTCGATGAAGCGCTCGATCTCGGCGAGGTCCTCGGACTCGGTCGGCTCGACCATGAGGGTGCCCGCAACAGGGAACGACATCGTCGGGGCGTGGAAGCCGTAGTCGATGAGTCGCTTGGCGACGTCGTCGACCGTGACCCCGGTGGCCTCGCGCAGCGGCCGCAGGTCGAGGATGCACTCGTGCGCGACGAGGCCGTCCTCGCCGGTGTAGAGCACTGGGTAGTGCTCCCGGAGGCGCACGGCGATGTAGTTGGCCGCGAGCACCGCGGCGGCGGTCGCGTCGCGCAGGCCCTCGGCGCCCATCATGCGCACATACGCCCACGAGATCGGCAGGATGCCGGCCGACCCGTGCGGTGCGGCCGAGATCGGTCCGCCGTCGAAGACGCCGCCGGCGTGGTCCCTGCGCTGCGAGAACGGGTGGCTCGGCAGGTACGGCGCGAGGTGCGCCTTCGCCGCGACCGGGCCCACGCCCGGGCCGCCGCCGCCGTGCGGGATCGCGAACGTCTTGTGCAGGTTGAGGTGCGAGACGTCGCCGCCCAGATCGCCGAAGCGGGCGTACCCGAGGAGCGCATTGAGGTTGGCGCCGTCGATGTACACCTGTCCGCCCGCGTCGTGCACAGCCTGGGTGATCTCGAGCACGTCGTGCTCGTAGACGCCGTGCGTCGACGGGTACGTGATCATGAGCGCCGCCAGCTCGTCGGCGTGCGCCGCGATCTTCGCGCGCAGGTCGTCGAGGTCGACGTTGCCGGCGTCGTCGCAGGCGACCACCACGACGCGCATGCCGGCGAGCACGGCGGACGCGGCGTTGGTGCCGTGCGCGGACGACGGGATGAGGCACACCGTGCGCGCCCGGTCGCCGTTGGCGCGGTGGTAGCCCCGGATCGCCATGAGTCCCGCGAGCTCGCCCTGCGAGCCCGCATTCGGCTGCAGCGACACCGCGTCGTAGCCGGTCACCTCGGCGAGCCACACCTCGAGCTGCTCGATCAGCGCGAGATAGCCATGGACGTCGGCCTCCGGCGCGAACGGGTGCACGCGTGAGAACTCCGGCCACGACACGGCGGCCATCTCGGTCGCCGCGTTCAGCTTCATGGTGCACGAGCCCAGCGGGATCATGCCGCGATCGAGTGCGTAGTCCCGGTCGGAGAGCTGCTTGAGGTAGCGCATCATCGCCGTCTCGGAGCGGTGGGTGTTGAACACCGGGTGCGTGAGGAACTCCTCGACGCGGCGCAGCCCCGAAGGCACGCCGGCGAGGGGCTCGGCATCCGTGAACGGGACCGTGCGCTCGCCCTGCGCGCCCGACCCCAGGAACTCGTCCTCGGGAAGCCCGAAGGCCCAGGCGACCGCGGCGAGATCGTCGGCGGTCGTCGTCTCGTCGACCGAGACGCCGACCGTCGCGTCGTCCGCCCAGAACAGCTGGTAGCCGCGTTCGCGGGCGCGCTCGATCACGCGGCGCGAGGCGCCCGGCGTCGCCACGCGGATGGTGTCGAAGAACGCGTCCGAGCGCAGCGACAGTCCGTACGACCGCAGCCGGGCGGCGAGCGCCTCCGCCTTCTTGGCGACATCCGTGGCGATCGCGCGGAGCCCATCCGGCCCGTGGTACACCGCGTACATCGAGGCCATCACGGCCAGCAGCACCTGCGACGTGCAGATGTTCGACGTGGCCTTCTCGCGGCGGATGTGCTGCTCACGCGTCTGCAGGGCAAGCCGGTACGCGGGGTGGCCCGCGGCATCCTGCGAGACGCCCACGAGGCGTCCCGGCAGCTGCCGCTCGAGCCCCTGGCGCACCGCCATGTAACCCGCGTGCGGTCCGCCGAAGCCGAGGGGCACGCCGAAGCGCTGCGTCGTCCCCACCGCCACGTCGGCGCCGAACGACCCCGGCGAGCGCAGCAGGGTCAAGGCGAGGAGGTCGGCGGCCGCGACCACGAGCGCGCCCGCGACATGCGCCGCGTCGACGACGCCGGACGGGTCCCACACGTGCCCCGAGGCGCCCGGATACTGCACCAGCACGCCGAAGTGCTCGTCGGGAAGCATCGCACCGTGGGCGAGGTCGAGCTCGACGAGCTCGATGCCCACAGCGGCCGCCCGATGGGCCAGCAGCGCCTTCGTCTGCGGCAGCGCGTCGGCGTCGACGACGAACACGTCGGATGCCGACTTCGAGGCGCGCCGCGCCACGAGCATGCCTTCGACCACGGCGGTCGACTCGTCCAGCATCGAGGCGTTCGCCGTCGTGAGCCCGGTGAGGTCGGTCACCATGGTCTGGAAGTTGATGAGCGCCTCGAGGCGCCCCTGCGAGATCTCGGGCTGGTACGGCGTGTAGGCGGTGTACCAGGAGGGGTTCTCGAGCACGTTGCGCGAGATCACGGACGGCGTGAGCGTGTCGTAGTAGCCGAGGCCGATCATCGGGCGAGCCGTGCGGTTCTGCGAGGCCAGCTCACGCAGCTCGGCGAGCGCCTCGGCCTCGGTCGCGGCAGGCGGGATGTCGCTCGTCGGGCGCGGCTTCGCATGGATGGATGCCGGCACCGCCGCCTGCACGAGGGCCTCGACGCCGTCGTAGCCCAGGGCGTCGAGCATCGTGCGCTGGGCTGCAGCATCCGTTCCGATGTGACGATCGGCGAACAGGCCCGTCATTCGGCGCCGCCCGTGAGCGAGATGTAGGCGTCGCGGTCGAGCAGCTCGGCCACGGCGGCGGGGTCGACCGTGAGCTTGACGAGCCAGCCGGCGCCGAACGGGTCGGCGTTGACGAGCGACGGGTCGTCGACCACGGCGTCGTTGACCTCGACGACCTCGCCCGTCAGCGGCGCGTAGAGCTCGCCGACCGACTTGGTGGACTCGATCTCGCCCACGACGGTTGCGGCAGTGACCGTGCTGCCCACCGCGGGGAGCTCGACGAACACGACGTCGCCGAGCTTGTCGGCCGCGTACGAAGTGATGCCGACGGTCGCGGTGTCGCCGTCGAGGGCGACCCACTCGTGCTCGGCGGTGTACTTGAGGGCGGTGAGGTCGGTCATGAGTTCCTCCGGTAGAAAGGCAGGGCGGTCACGGTCGCGGGGATGCGGGTCCCCCGCACGTCGATGAAGAGCTGGGTGCCGGGCGCGGCGGCCGCCGGCGAGACGAACGCCATCGCGATGGGATGCCCCAGCGTCGGGCTGAGCGCCCCGCTCGTGATCTCGCCGACCGGGGCCGCGGCATCCCCGGCGTCGAACACGGCGTAGCCGGCGCGGCCCGCGCGACGGCCCTCGGAGGTGAGGCCGACGAGCACCGGGGCGTCGGGCGTCATGACCGCCGCGAGTCCGGACTTGCCGACGAAGTCGTCCTTGTCGACCGCGACCACGCGGCCGAGGCCGGCCTGTGCCGGGACGATGTCGCGCGAGAGCTCGTGGCCGTAGAGCGGCATCCCGGCCTCCAGGCGCAGCGTGTCGCGCGCGGCGAGGCCGGCGGGAACCAGTCCGAGGGGTTCGCCGGCCGCCAGCAGCGCGTCCCACAGGGCCGGCGCGGCCGCGTTCGGGATCAGCAGCTCGAAGCCGTCCTCGCCGGTGTACCCGGTGCGGGCCACGAACAGGGGGGCGTCGTCGAACGACCCGGACGACCACGCGTAGTAGCCGAGGTCGGCGAAGGACGGCGTGACATCGACGATGCCGGGGGTGGCCTCCACCACGGCACGGGCGATGGGGCCCTGCACGGCGATCAGCGACATGTCGTCGGTGTGGTCGTCGAGCTCTGCGTCGAACCCCTCGACGCGCGCGGCGAACGCGCGGCCGACGGCATCGCGGTTGCCCGCGTTCGCGATCACGAGGAAGCGATGCTCCGCGATGCGGTAGACGATGACGTCGTCGACGATGCCGCCCGAGTCGTCGAGCACCAGCGAGTACTTCGCCTTGCCCACGCGCATCGAGGAGATCGCGCCGGCCAGCGCGTAGTCGAGGAACGCCCCGGCGCCGGCCCCGTCGACGCCGAACTCGGCCATGTGCGAGATGTCGAAGAGTCCGGCCGCCGTGCGCACCGCGTGGTGCTCCGCGAGATCGGACGTGTAGCGCACGGGCATGAGCCAGCCGCCGAAGTCGGTGAACGAGGCGCCCAGCGCCTCGTGGCGGTCATGGAGCACGGTCGTCCGCGAGTCCGAAGGGCGGTGGTCTGTCATGAGTTCTCCCGGTCGCTGACGGGCAGGCGCCGCTCGACGCCTGTGAACTCCCCCTCTGTCATGGGCCTGAGAGTTTCGCCGGGTGCGAGGCATCCGACTTTCTCCTTCGGCGGACGCATCAGCGTCACTCTCCAGAGTCGGCCTGCCCGAACGGTACGCGTACCTGAGAGATTGGCGGGGAGGCTTGCTCCTTCGGTGCTCGACGATCGCGCTGCCGAGGCTCTCCCGCCCGGGTGATGGGCCGTATTGACTTGCGCAGCAAGCATAGCGGTCGACCGGGCTCAGCCGACGCAGGATCCCGTCGACACGGTGTTCGACAGCGACGGCGCACGCTCCGCCACCGGCGTGAGCTCGGCCATCGTCATCGCGTAGCCCAGGTTCTCGTCGTTCTCGGCACGGGCGAAGACGACACCCGCGACGGCGCCGCCGTCGGTGAGCAGCGGGCCGCCCGAGTTGCCGGGCCGCACCACGGCGTTCAGGGCGTAGATCTCGCGCGGGTTCCATGACTCGTCGTACACGTCGGGCACGCTGGCCGTTCCCACGGACTCCACTCCGGCCGCCACCATCGTGAACGGCCCCCCGTAGGGGAATCCCTGCACGGCCGCCGCGTCGCCGGCGGCCAGCGTCCCCGAGAACGGCAGGACGTCGGCGCCCAGGTCGTCGACGGCGATCACGGCGAGGTCGTCGATCGGGTCGAAGTACACGATGCGACCCTCGCGCGCCGACACGCCCGGCAGCTCCACGATGGGGGTGTCGACGCCGGCGACGACGTGGGCGTTCGTGACGACGCGGTCCTCCGCGATGACGAACCCGCTCCCCGCCGATCCCCGCCCGCAGGCGTACGCGGTGCCCGAGATCCGGGCGACGGATGCCGCAGCCCGCTGCAGCTCGGGATCGTCCAGAGCGACCGGGGGCGCCGGGTCGACGGTCCCGGGCCCGAGCAGCTGACCGAGGCCCGGGAGGCTGTCCTCGAGCACCGCCCCGCGCAGCTGTGCCAGCGCCGCGGCGACCGGGTCGGGGGTGGCCGCCTCGATGCCCCGCAGGATGCTCGACGAGGCGACGGCGGACGAGATGATGGGGATGCCGGCGACGGCGATCGCCGGAGCCACGAAGGCGAGCGCGAGGACGGCGGCGAGCACCGACGCGATGCCGCCGAGGAACCGCTCGACGCCGCGGAGCTTGAGCCGGTCCGCGCCGGAGCGCAGCGCCGCGCCGATCGCTGCGCCGATGGCCGCGCCGGCGAAGACGAGGCCGATCGCGGCGAGGATCACGGCCGGTCCTCGCCAGACGGGCGACGGCACCCAGGAGCTCACGAGCGGCGTGAGCCAGTACGCCGCGAAGGCGCCGGCGGCGATGCCCGCGAACGTGCCGATGCTGGCGAAGAAGCCGCGTTGCACTCCGGAGATGCAGGCCCCGATGAGGAGAAGGACGATCACCACGTCGACGACGACCATCCCACCCCTTCCGACCGTCAGGATCCGTCTCGACAGGCTACGCATCCAGCCTGGGAGACGACCCCCACGGGCACTCCGGGCGTGTCGCGTCGTGATCGCGCGCGAGCGGTGGCTCAGTGCTGCGGCGCGGCCAGCTCCCTGCGCACCTCGTCGCGCAGCCTCCCCTGATTCTCGGGATCGGGCGCGGCTCCCAGCAGCGTGCGCGTGTAGTCGTGCTGCGGGTCGAGGATGACGGTGTCGGCCGGGCCGCGCTCGACGATGTCGCCGCGGTACATCACCAGGATCTCGTCCGAGAAGTGGCGCGCGGTCGCGAGGTCGTGGGTGATGTAGAGGACTCCCAGGTGGTCCTCGCGCTGCAGCTGGGCGAGGAGGTTCAGCACGCCCAGGCGGATCGACACGTCGAGCATCGAGACGGGTTCGTCGGCGATGATGAACTGCGCCCCGGGCGCGAGCGCCCGCGCGATCGCGACGCGCTGGCGCTGACCGCCCGACAGCTCGTGCGGTCGGCGCTCCGCCATCTTGTCGGTCGGGGTGAGTCGCACGCGGTCGAGCAGCTCGAGCACGCGCCGGCGCACTTCGGCCTTACCCATGCCCGGGTTGTGGATGCGCAGCGGGCGCTCGAGGTGATGCTCGATCGAGTGGAACGGGTTCAGCGACGCGAACGGGTCCTGGAACACCATCTGCACGTCGCCGCGGTACGCCGCGACCTCCCGGCTGCGGTTGCCGGCCGGCTTGCCGTCGAGCAGGATCTGCCCCTTCGTCGGGGTCTCGAGCCGTGCCAGCATCTTCGCGATGGTGGACTTGCCCGAGCCGGACTCCCCCACCAGCGCGATCGTGCGGCCCGCCTCGAGCGTGAACGACACATCCTTCACGGCGTGGAGGGTGGAGAAGCTCAGCCCGCTGCGGAGCCGGAAGTCCTTGACCAGGTTGCGCGCTTCGAGCGTGCGCGGTCCGTCAGCGGTCGGTGGCTGGGCGGTCATGCGGCTCCTCCTTCGAGCGGGACGTTCGCGGCCGAGCCCAGCGTCGCCGAGACCGGCTGCGTGCCGGTGCGCACGAAGTCGCCGCGATCGCCGCGCAGGCTCGGGAAGCTCGACAGCAGCTTCTTGGTGTACTCGTGCTGCGGATCGCGGTAGATCTCGGTCGCGGTGCCGAGCTCGACGATCTCGCCCTGCAGCATGACCGCGATGCGGTCGCTGATCTCGATCAGCATGGGCAGGTCGTGCGTGATGAAGATCACGGCGAACCCCAGCCGCTCGCGCAGTCGCATGATCTCGCGGATGATGCCGCGCTGCACCACGACGTCGAGGGCGGTCGTCGGCTCGTCCATGATCATGACCTGCGGATCGAGCGCGAGCGCCATCGCGATCATGACGCGCTGCCGCATCCCGCCCGACAGCTCGTGCGGGAAGCTCGACAGCCGCTTCGGGTCGACGCCCACGAGCTCGAGAAGCTCTTCGCTGCGCCGCTGCTTGTCGCGTTTGGACATCTCGGGGCGGTGGGTGGTGAACACGTCGAACAGCTGCGCGCGGACGTTGATGACCGGGTTCAGCGAATTCATCGCCCCCTGGAACACCATCGACACCTTGTCCCAGCGGAAGCGGCGCAGCTCCTCGTCGGCGAGCCCGACGACGTCGATGTCCTCTCCGGAGCGGTCGTGGAACACGATCTCACCCGACGTCATCAGCGCCGGCGGCTTCAGCAGGCGGTTGACCCCGTACGCGAGGGTCGACTTGCCGCAGCCCGATTCCCCGGCCAGGCCGAGGATCTCTCCGCGGTGGAGCGTCAGCGACACATCGCGCACCGCCTTGACGGGCGGATCGACCTCGTACTCGATCGAGACGTTGCGCGCCGTGAGGACGGCATCCCGGTTCATGCGGCGGCTCCGTTCGTGCTGCGGACGGCCTCGACACCACGGCCCGCGCGCTTCGCCTTGCGCACGCGGCGCGCGTTCTCGGGGGCGAGGCGCAGCTTCGGGTTGATGATCTCGTCGATCGAGAAGTTGATGAGCGACAGGCCGGCGCCGAGCAGCGCGATCATGAGGCCGGGCGGCACGAACCACCACCAGGCGCCTGTGCCGAGCGCCTGACCGGTCTGCGCGTCGTTGAGCATCGTGCCCCACGTGATCGATCCGGTCGGCCCGAGCCCGAGATACGACAGACCCGCTTCGCCGAGGATCGCGAAGATGATCGCGAAGAGGAACTGCGCCGCGAGCAGCGGGAGCAGGTTCGGCAGGATCTCGACGCGGATGATGCGCGTCGTCTTCTCGCCCGCCACCCGGCTGGCGGCGACATAGTCGCGCGACCGCAGCGAGCGCGCCTGCGCCCGGAGCACGACCGCGGAGCCCGCCCAGCCGGTGATGCCGAGCACCACGGCCACCAGCATCCAACTTCGCCCGGGGATGTAGGTGGCGATCACCATCACGAGCGGCAGCCCCGGGATGACGAGCATGATGTTCGTGAAGAGCGAGAGGATCTCGTCCCACCAGCCGCCCTTGTAGCCCGCGATGATGCCGAACACGATCGACAGCACCAGCGCGATGAGACCGGCGGTGATGCCGACCATGAGCGATCCGCGCGTGCCCCACGCGAGCTGGGCGAGGACGTCGTAGCCCAGCTTGGTCGTGCCGAGGAGATGCTCCGGGCTCGGCGGCGACAGCGCCGGGTTGTCGGAGTCCATCGGATCCTGGGCGAACAGCGGCCCGAGGATGCCGAACAGCACGATGCCGATGACGATGGTGAGACCGAGCGCCAGCTTGAGCGACATCCGCGGCAGCAGCTGCCGGATGCCGCGGCGGGCGGCGGATGCCTCGTCCCGTGCCGCGACGACCTCGGCGTCGACGGGCGGCGTCATGAGGGCGCCGGGCGCGACGATGACGGAGTCGATGGTGCGGTCGGAGAGCGTCTCGGGGACGCTCACGACTCGGCCGGTCGACGGTTCGGTCACTTCGACCCTCTCAGACATTGTGACGCGCTCTCGGGTCGATGAATCCGTAGACGATGTCCATGATGAAGTTCGCCGCGAGCACCGCGACGGTGATCACGAGGAAGACGCCCTGCATGAGCGCGTAGTCGCTGTTCTGCACGGACTGGATCATGAGCTTGCCGATGCCGGGGTAGGTGAACACCTGCTCCATCACGATGGAGCCGGCCACGACGAAGCCGAGCGAGATGCTGAAGCCTGCGATCGACGGGATCGCGGCGTTGCGCGTCGCGTAGGTGCGGAGGATGCGCATCGGCTTCAGCCCCTTGGCCTCCGCCGTGACGATGTAGTCCTCGGACACCGTCGAGACCATCATGTTGCGCATCCCGAGCAGCCAGCCGCCGACCGAGCTCAGCACGATCGTCAGCGCCGGCAGGAAGCCGTGGTAGATCGCGCTGCCGATGAAGTCCCAGCTCCACTCCGGGCCGTTGGGGAACTCCCAGACGTCGTAGCCGCCGAAGATCGGGAAGATCCCGAGTGCGACGGAGAAGATCGCCACCAGCACGAGCGCCAGCCAGAAGTACGGGATCGACTGCAGCACCGTGGTGAACGGCACCAGGTGATCGACCCAGGTGCCCCGCCGCCACCCCACCCAGGCGCCGATGCCGACGCCGAGCACGAACGAGATGACGGTGGCGATCCCCACGAGGATGACCGTCCACGGCAGCGCCGCCGCGATCAGCTCGGTGACCGGCGTCGGGTACTTCGTGACCGAGACGCCCAGGTCGCCCTGGAGCATCCGGCCCCAGTACGCGACGTACTGCTCCCACATCGACGACGTGTCGCCGCCGAGGAGGGCCTTGATGTTTCGGACGGTCGTCTCATTGAGCTCGCCGCCCGCCCGCTGCATCTTCGCGAGGAGGATGTCGGCGGGGTCACCGGGCAGAAGCCTCGGCAGGAGGAAGTTGAGGGAGATCGTCGCCCACAGTGTCACCACGTAGAACGCGATCCGCCGCGCATAGAACTTCATTGCGGCCTGCTCCTCCGTGCCGCGGCCTCTGCCCGGTTCTGCATTACTTCACCGGCTCCAGGTGCTGGAGGACGTAGCCGGACGCGACCGAACCCCAGGCGGGCGGGAACGCGTACAGGTCCTCCTCGGTCGGCCAGCCCGTGAAGTCCTTCGTGTTGAAGAACGTCTGGGTGGCGTTGATGACCAGCGGGATGTAGGGCAGGTCGCGCACGATCTCGGCCTGGAGGGCGGCGTACGCCTCCTGCTTCAGTGCCTCGTCGTCGGTGGCGGCCGCCGCGGCGACGGCCTCGTTGACGACGGGGTTGTCGTAGCGGCTGAAGTTCCAGCGACCCGACGGGACCTCCTGGCCGACCTGCGACGTCGACTCACCCGCGAACCAGTCCTTGTAGATCTGGAACGGGTCGGCGACCGAGGTGCCGATGACGCCGCCCATGATCAGCTGGTACTGACCGGTCTGGCGGGCGTCCGAGAACTCCTGCCACTGCACCGTCGAGGCGTTGACCTTGATGCCGGCCTCGGCGGCCTGCTCGCTGATGAGCTTCGCTGCGTCGTTGTAGTCGGTCCAGCCGTCGACCGAGAGGAGGCTGAGCTCGAGCGGGGCGCCGTCCTTCGCGTAGAAGCCGTCGCCGCCCTTCGCGTAACCGGCGGCCTCGAGGATCTCACCGGCGGCCGCGGCGTCGGGCGACTGAGGGCTGATCTCGTTGGCCGGGTCGCCGACCCACTTCTGGTCGCGAGGCAGCAGCGCGAAGGTCGGCGAGATGTCGCCGGTCAGGCCGACGAAGGCCTTCTCCTTGATGGTGCCGCGGTCGATCGCGACGTTGAGCGCCTGGCGCACGGCGACGTCGGTCTGCGGGCCGGCGCAGCCGAGGTCGGCGTTGGCACACGTGTAGAGGACGGTGGGGTCCTGCGGCGTGTTCAGCATGCTGATCACACCGTTGGAGGTGACCGAGTCCGGGTTGGGCACGAACATGCCGGTCCAGTCCAGCTCGCCCGCGGTCAGCAGATCCTGGGCCGACTGGTTGGCGTCGATGCCGATGTACTGCAGCTTCTTGATCGCGGGCACGCCCTCGTCGCGGAACTCCTCGTTGGCGACGACGGTGTAGGAGGCATCCGTCACGCTGTCGACCACGTACGGGCCGGTGCCGACCGGCTCCTCGTCGGTGAACGTCGTGTAGTCGTCGACCTCCGACCAGATGTGCTCGGGCAGCATCCAGGTGGTGCCGAGGATCTGGAACTCGTTGGTGAACTGCGGCGTCTCGTAGGTGAGCACGACGGTGCTCTCGTCCGTGGCCTCGGCCGAGATGAGGCCGTCGCGGTGGTTCGGCTCGTAGTTGAAGGTGAACGCGGCGTCGTCGGCGGTGAAGTCCTCACCGTCGTTCCACTTCACGCCCTCCTTGAGCTTCACCGTGATGACGGTGCCGTCCTCGTTGTACTCGAAGCTCTCGCCGAGCATGGGCGCGGGAGCGTCGTCGGCCGTCTTGTTGTAGAAGAACAGCGGCTCGTAGATCGGGCCGAGTGCGGCGTGCAGCACGCTCGGCGAGAACGGGTTGAAGTTGGCCTCGATCGGTGTCTGACTGCCGGCCCAGACCCGGAGGGTGCGCCCTTCGGACTCGCCGTTGTCGTCGCCGCCACCACCGGCGCAGCCCGACAGGCCGATGCCCAGGATCGCTGTCCCGGCCACGGCGATGAGCGCCGCTCGGCGCTTCGCGTTTCGAATCATCGTTGGTTCTTTCTCTCGTGCGGCATTGCAGGAAGGGAAGGTGCGCGGGCACCGGCATTCATTAAGTACTGAGCCCTAACAAATGTTTGGACGTAAACCTAACAAACATTCCCTCCCGTTCGCACCCCTCAGCAGCCGCACGTACGTCACGTCTTGGCAACGGTTCCTTCGCGCGCGCCGCAGCCGAGGTGCGTTACGGCCGCGGTTTGGCTTCTGGTCGCAGTGACACTATGATCGATTCCGACAGTTAGAGTCATCATGACCAGAACAGCTTCCGAAGTCCCCGCCCCCGGCTCAGCCACCGGCGCCGATGCGACGCGCGTCGCGGTGTCGACCGTGATCTTCACGCTCCGGCGCCTGCCCGGCAGCGACGCCGTCCGGGTGGTGCTTCCGCTCGTGCGGCGCACCCGGGATCCGCACGAGGGCCAGTGGGCGCTCCCCGGCGGCTGGCTCGATGCAGCCGAAGGCCTCGCCGCCGCGGCATCCCGCACCCTCGCTGAGACGACCGGCCTCGCGCCGAGCTATCTGGAGCAGCTGTACGCCTTCGGCGCCGTCGACCGCTCCCCCACGCGTGTCGTCTCGATCGTGTACTGGGCGCTCCTGCGGGCCGACGAGATCACCGACGCCTCGGTCGAGAATGTCGCCTGGTTCGATGCGGCGACGCTCCCCCGCCTCGCCTTCGACCACAACGAGATCGTCGAGTACGCACTGTGGCGCCTGCGGAACAAGGTCGGCTACAGCCGCATCGCCCACGGCCTCCTCGCCGATGAGTTCACCCTCGCCGAACTGCGCGAGGTGTACGAGGCGATCCTCGACAGACGACTCGACCCGGCGAACTTCCGCCGCCAGGTCGAGAACTCCGGCACCCTCATCCCCACCGAGGGATTCCGCACCGGCAGCCACCGCCCGGCGCGCCTGTACCGCTACAACAAGGACGTCGAGCTGGCCGACCGCGGCCCGCTCGACACCCGCGACTGACCCATCCGAACGGAGCGCCCGACATGCCTGCCGTCAACATCACCCTCCAGCCGCCGCCCGCCACCACGGAGCGGACACCGACCGATGCGTCGGTGGATCACGCGATCCAGGCGATCATCGCGGGAGCGTCGACCGACGAGACCTGCAACACCGACCTGGCCGCCGGCCCGTGGGACTTCGACACGCGCCCCGGCTACGGGCCGGGCTCGTCGATGGGCGACGTCATCCCCACCGGCTCCCCGCGCCAGGGAGAGCTGCCCCGCGAGTACCGCGAGGCGTCCGAGGCCGAGCTCGCCGACCGCGTCCGCGCCGCCAAGGCGACGCTCGGCGACCGGGTCGTGGTGCTCGGCCACTTCTACCAGCGCGAAGAGGTCGTCGTCCACGCCGACTACGTGGGCGACTCGTTCCAGCTCGCGAACGCGGCCCTCGAGCACCCCGATGCCGAAGCCATCGTGTTCTGCGGCGTGCACTTCATGGCCGAGACCGCCGATCTGCTGTCGCGCCCCGAGCAGGCCGTGATCCTGCCCAACCTCGCCGCCGGCTGCTCGATGGCCGACATGGCCGACATCGACCAGGTCGAGGACTGCTGGGAGCAGCTCGCCGAGGTCTACGGCGACATGGATGCCACGGATGCCGACGGCCTGGTGCCCGTCATCCCCGTCACGTACATGAACTCCTCGGCCGCGATCAAGGGCTTCGTCGGTCGCCACGGCGGCATCGTGTGCACGTCGTCGAACGCGCGGACCGTCCTCGAATGGGCATTCCAGCGCGGCCGCCGCGTGCTCTTCTTCCCCGACCAGCACCTCGGCCGCAACACGGCGAAGGCGATGGGCGTCCCCCTCGAGCAGATGCCCATGTGGAATCCGCGCAAGCACCTGGGCGGGGCATCCGTCGACGCGATCGAGAGCGCCCGCGTCATCCTCTGGCACGGGTTCTGCTCGGTGCACCGGCGCTTCTCGGTCGAGCAGATCGAGAAGGCGCGCGCCGAGCACCCCGGTGTGCGGGTCATCGTGCACCCCGAGTGCCCGATGGAGGTCGTGGACGCCGCCGACGAGGCCGGCTCGACCGACTACATCCGCAAGGCCATCGCCGGCGCGGCCGAGCCCACGACGTTCGCCATCGGCACCGAGGTGAACCTCGTGCAGCGCCTCGCCGCCCAGTACCCGCAGCACGAGATCTTCTGCCTCGACCCCGTCGTGTGCCCCTGCTCGACGATGTACCGCATCCACCCGGGATACCTCGCGTGGGTGCTCGAGGGGCTCGTGGCGGGCGAGGTGCGCAATCGCATCGAGGTGCCGCAGGACGTCGCCGATCCCGCCCGCCTGGCACTGGAGCGGATGCTGGCTGCCAAGCCGCCGGCAGCCCCCGCCGCCGCTTGGGAGAACGCGTCATGACCGTGCCTGCGGCACAGCCGCGCGCGATCGTCGTCGGCTCGGGGATCGCCGGACTGCTGACCGCGCTGCACGCCGTCGAACACGGCTGCCGAGTGACGCTCGTCACCAAGGACGTGCTCGAGCACGCCAACACCCGCTACGCGCAGGGCGGGATCGCCGGCGTCATGTTCGACGACGATCGGGCCCAGGACCACGTGCGCGACACGCTCGTCGCGGGCGCCGGGCACAGCGATCCCGACGCGGTGCGGGTGCTCGTCGACGAGGGCCCGGCCCGCATCCGCGAGCTCATCGCCCTCGGCGTCGCCTTCGACCGCGACGCCGCCGGCGGGCTCGTGAAGGGTCTCGAGGCCGCGCACTCGTATCCGCGGATCCTGCACGCGGGCGGCGACGCCACCGGCACGGCGATCGAGAAGGCGCTGGTCGCCGGGCTGCGCGCGAGCGACGTCACCGTGATCGAGCATGCCTTCCTGGTCGGCCTGGTGCTCGACGAGGTCGCCGCGCCCACCGCGGGCGCGCGACGGGTCACCGGGGTGGAGCTGCTGATCGGTGAGACGGGTGCCGGCCCCGGCCGCCGCGACACCCTCGAGGCCGACGCGGTCGTGCTTGCCACGGGCGGCGCCGGCGAGCTGTACGCCCACTCGACCAATCCCCAGGTGGCCACGGGCGACGGCATCGCCGCGGCGATCCGCGCCGGAGCCGACGTCGCCGACCTCGAGTTCTTCCAGTTCCACCCGACGGTACTGGAAGGCAAGGCCGACGCCGCCGGGCTGGAAGGCAAGGCTGACGCCGCCGGGCTGGAAGGCAAGGCTGACGCCGCCGGGCTGGCGGTGGGCGGTTCCTTCCTGGTGTCGGAGGCGGTGCGCGGCGAGGGCGCGACGCTGGTCGACGAGCACGGGCGACGGTTCGTCTTCGACGCCCACCCCGACGGCGAGCTGGCGCCCCGCGACGTCGTCGCCCGGGCGATCGCGGCGCAGATGGAGGCTCAGGGCGGACGCCCGGTGCTCCTCGACGCGACGCGCATCCACTCCTCAGACGCCGACGAGCGCGCGGCGTTCCTCGCGCGGCGCTTCCCGACGATCGACCGCGCCGTGCGCGAACGGGGTCTCGATTGGGCGCGCGAGCCGATCCCGGTGACGCCGGCCGCCCACTACCTGATGGGCGGTGTCGCCACCGACCTGTTCGGCCGCACCTCCCTGCCGGGCCTCTACGCCGTGGGTGAGGTCGCCCGCACCGGCGTGCACGGAGCGAACCGACTCGCGTCGAACTCGCTGCTCGAGGGCGCCGTGTTCGGCGCGCGTGCCGGCGATGCGATCGCCGCCGACGCGGCATCCGGTTCCTGGCCCGCCTTCGCGGGCCAGGGCGCGTCCATCTCCGCGGGCATCCGCTCCGCCGGCTCCGCGGCATTCGCGCACGACGCGCTCGCACCGACCCCGCGCGCGTTCTCGCGGCGAGCGCTGCAGGAGCTCATGTGGGAGCACGCGGGACTCGTGCGCGACGAGGAGGGACTCGGGCACGCGGCATCCGTGATCGCCCAGTGGCGCGAGCAGCTGCGGACTCCGGTCACCGAGCACGGGTACGAGGATGAGAATCTGCTGCTCGTCGCGGCGGAGGTCGTCGCCGCGGCCCGCGCCCGCCGAGAGTCCGTCGGCGCGCACTTCCGGGCCGACGCACCGGTCGAGGATTCCGCTCTCGCCCCCGCCCGCAGAACTCCACGGATCGACGCGCCAGCCCGCCTCCGGGCCGCGGGCGCTGCCGATCGGGGCCAGGATCTGTGGAGTTCTGCAGATACACCGGCGCCCGCCGTCGAGGAGGCGGTCGCATGCTGACCCGGGCCGTGATCGACCGCGCGGTCGCCGCCGCCCTCGAAGAGGACGCACCCTGGGGCGACCTCACGAGCGAGACGCTGATCGCCGAGAACGCCGTCGCGCGCGCCGATCTGGTGGCCCGGGAGCGCGGCGTCTTCTCGGGCGGCGAGGTGTTCGCGGCCGCGTTCCGGCTCACCGATCCGGCGATCGACGTCGAGCTCCTCGTCGAGGACGGCGAGTGGTTCGAACCCGGCGCCGTGCTGGCCGTCGTGACCGGGTCGGCGCGAGGCGTGCTGACGGCCGAGCGCATCGGACTCAACTTCGTGCAGCGGATGTCGGGCATCGCGACGCTCACCGGCGCCTACGTCGCCGAGGTCGCCCACACCCGCGCTCGCATCGCCGACACGCGCAAGACGACGCCGGGGCTGCGCGCCTTCGAGCGCAAGGCGGTGCGCGACGGCGGAGGCCGCAACCACCGCCACTCGCTGTCGGACGCCGTCATGGCGAAGGACAACCACCTCGCGGTGCTCGCGCACAAGGGCGTCTCCCCCACGGCAGCGCTCCTCGCCGCGAAGGACCTCCTCCCCCACACCACGCACATCGAGGTCGAGGTCGACCGGCTGGAGCAGATCGAGCCCGTGCTGGCCGCCGGCATCGGCACGATCATGCTCGACAACTTCTCGCTCGACGAGCTGCGCGCGGGCGTCGACCAGATCGCCGGCAGGGCGACGGTCGAGGCATCCGGCGGCGTGTCCCTCGACACGGTGCGCGCGATCGCTGAGACCGGCGTGGACGTCATCTCGGTCGGCGCCCTCACCCACTCCGCACGCGCGCTCGATCTGGGGCTCGATGTGCGGATCGACGCCCCCTGAACCAAGGGAGCCGCAGCCGATGAGCATGCTCTACCTCGACAACGCCGCGACCACGCCGGTGCGCCCGGAGGTGCTCGAGGCGATGATGCCGTACCTGACCCGCTGGTACGGCAACCCGTCGAGCCATCACACGGTCGGCGAGGCGGCTGCCGACGCACTGGCCGATGCCCGCGCGCGCGTCGCCCGGGTGCTCGCGCTGCGCGCCGGCGACATCGTCTTCACCTCCGGCGGGACCGAGGCCGACAACCTCGCGATCAAGGGCATCGCCATCGCCACGGCCCTGCGCCGCGCGGAAGCCGACGGTCACCCGGGCAGGGTGCACGTCGTCACGACGCCGATCGAGCACGAGTCGGTGCTCGAGTCGGTCGCGTACCTCGAGCGGGTGCACGGGTTCGCGGCAACGCGGGTGCCGGTCGACGCGCACGCACGCGTGTCGACGGATGCCGTCGCCGGAAGCCTCCGCGATGACACCGCGCTGGTGAGCATCGGGTACGCCAACAACGAGGTGGGCACGGTCCAGGATGTCGCCGCCATCGCCGCCGCCGCACGTGAGCATGGCGTGCCGCTGCACCTCGACGCCGTGCAGGCCGCCGGCTGGCTGTCGCTGTCGGCGGTGGAGCTCGGCTACGACGCGATCTCGCTCGCCGGGCACAAGCTCGGGGCGCCCAAGGGCACCGGGGTGCTCGGCATCCGCGGCCGGATCCCGCTCGAGCCGCTGCTGCACGGCGGCGGGCAGGAGCGCGGCCGCCGCAGCGGGACCGAAGACGTGGCCGGCGCCGTCGGCTTCGCCACCGCCCTGGAGCTCGCCGAGGCGGAGCGGGTCGAGGCATCCGCTCGCATCAGCGCGATCCGCGACCGCTTCATCGCCCGCGTGCTCGAGCGCGTGCCGTCCGCACGGCTCACGGGCCACCCCGTGCACCGGCTCGCCGGCACCGCGAGCTTCACCTTCGCCGGCACCGGCGGCGAGGCCGTCCTGCTCGAGCTCGAGCGCCGCGGTGTCGTCTCGTCCAGCGGCTCGGCCTGCGCCGCGGGCAGCGACGAGCCGTCGCACGTGCTCGTCGCGATGGGCATCGCGCCCGAGCTGGCGCAGACGGCGGTGCGGTTCACATTCCCCCGCTGGCTGAACGCTCCGCTGGATGCCGTCGCCGACGCGGTCGAGGCATCCGTCGCCGCGGTATCGGCACCCGATCGCTGACCGTCGCACTGCGCCGCAGCGCGGTTGCCGCCGACGGATCCCGATGCCCTCGGGCGACCGTAGGATCGGGACGTGACCTCCGCCGTGACCGTGATCGTGCCCGGCTACGACGTTGCGGCCTACGCCGGCGAGGCGCTGGACTCGCTCCGTGCCCAGACGCGGACCGACTGGACCGCAATCCTCGTCGACGACGCGTCGACCGATGAGACCGGCGCCCTGTTCGACGCCGCGGCCGCCGACGACGACCGCTTCCAGGTGGTCCACCACCCCGCGCAGCGGGGCCTCGGCGCAGCGCGCAACAGCGGGCTGGACCTGGTGCGCACGCCGTTCGTCGGCTTCCTCGACGCCGACGACCGCCTGACCCCCCATGCGCTCGAGCGGCTCGTCGGCACGCTCACGGCCAGCGGCAGCGACTTCGCGCTCGGCGCGTACGTGCGGCTGCGCCCCGACACCGCCGGCGGCTACACCGCGGGCATCGTGCAGCCGTGGGTCGCGGCCGCCACCGACCCGACGCGCCTCGGCACGACGCTCGACCAGCACCCCGAGGCATCCGGCAACATCGTCGCGTGGTCGAAGGTGAGCCGGACCGACCTCTGGCACCGCGCCGGCCTGCGGTTCCCCGTCGGCAAGGCCTACGAGGACCAGATCGTCGCCCAGCAGATGTACACGCGCGCCCAGGCGTTCGACGTCATCCCCGATGTGGTGGTCGAGTGGCGCGAACGGGCAGACGGCTCGTCGATCACCCAGCACAAGGGGGAACTGCCGGTGCTCCGCGACTACCTCGATGCGCTGAGGGGTGGCATCGCGGTGCTGGATGCCGCCGGCCAGGCGCGCGCAGCGGCATCCCGAGTGCGTCTCATCCTCGCCATGGACCTGCCGCCGCTCGTGGATCTCGCCCGCGACCACGCCGACGTGAACTACCGGCGGGAGCTCGGGGAGTTCGCACGAGCGCTCTGGTCGCGGTTCGACGGTCCGGAGCTTCCCGAGCCCGCCGCGACCGCCGTCGCCGCAGCCCGCGTGTGGTGACCTGGGCCTGACGACCGACCTCAGTCCTCGCGCCAGTCCGCCTCGACGGCGCCCCTGCCTGACGCCAGCACCTCGTCCACCGGAATCACCGGAACGTCCGGAGCGATGTCCGCCCGGCGGCCCGGGTGGTCGGCCGGCGGCTCGGCATCCTCGGCCTCGAGGATCTTCGTCGTAGCGAGCTGCTGGGCCGCGAGCTCGGTGTAGAGGCCACCCGCCGCCAGCAACGACGCGTGCGTGCCCGACTCGACGATGCGTCCCGCCTCGACCACGTGGATCACGTCGGCGGCGATCACCGTCGAGAGCCGGTGGGCGATCGACAGGGTGGTGCGGCCGCGGGCCGCGGCATCCAGCGCCTCCTGCACCACGCGCTCCGACACGGTGTCGAGCGCCGACGTGGCCTCGTCGAGCAGCAGCACCGGCGGGTCCTTCAGCAGCACGCGGGCGATGGCGATGCGCTGCTTCTCGCCGCCCGAGAGCCGGTAGCCGCGCTCGCCGACGACCGTGTCGTAGCCCTGCTCGAAGCGCTCGATGACGTGGTGGATGTTGGCCGCACGGCACGCGGCCTCGAGCTCGGCATCCGTCGCCGCCGGCTTCGCGTAGCGGAGGTTCTCGCGAATGGTGGCGTGGAAGAGGTAGGTCTCCTGCGAGACGATGCCGACGTGGTCGACGATCGACTCCTGGCTGAGGCGGCGCACGTCTTCACCGGCGAAGAGCACGGAACCGCCGGATGCCTCGTAGAGCCGCGGCGTCAGGTAGAGCACGGTGGTCTTGCCTGCGCCCGACGGCCCGACGAACGCGACGTGCTGCCCCGGCTCGGCCACGAACGAGACGCCGCGCAGGGTCGCCCGGCTGTCGCCGGCGGCGTCGGGGTAGCGGAACACGACATCACGGAACTCGATGCGCCCGATGGGACCGGGCGCGTCGGCCACATCGATCGCGGCGGGATCGTCGCGGATGGCCGGCACGAGGTCGAGGTACTCGAAGATGCGCGCGAACAGCGCCGACGACGTCTGCAGGTCGAGCGAGACGCGCATCAGACCCATGAGCGGCATGAGCAGCCGGGCCTGCACGGTCGTGAACGCCACGATGGTGCCCGCGGTGATGGCACCGCTGCCGCCCCCGATCAGGTAGCCCGAGACCAGGTAGATGATCGCGGGCACGCTCGCCATGATGACCTGCACGACGGCGAAGAAGCCCTGGCCGCTCATCGCCCGGCGCACTTGCAGGCGCACCTGGTTGAGGTTCTCGTCGGCATATCGGCTCGCCTCGGTGCGCTGCCGGTTGAAGGACTTCGAAAGGAGGATGCCCGAGACGCTCAGCGTCTCCTGGGTGATGGCCGTGAGCTCCGAGAGCGACTCCTGCGTCTCGCCGGCGATGCGGGCCCGCACCTGGCCCACACGTCGCTGGACCAGCACCAGGAAGGGCATGAGCACGACGGCGATGATCGTGAGCCGCCAGTCGATGAGGATCATCGCCACGAGCGAGGCCACGACGGTCACGGTGTTGCCGAGGATGCTCGTCACCGTGTTGGTGAGCACCCCCGAGACGCCGCCCACATCGTTCTGGAGGCGCGATTGGATGACGCCGGTCTTGGTGCGCGTGAAGAAGCCGAGCTCCATCGACTGCAGGTGGTCGAATAGCTTCACCCGCAGATCGCCCGTGACCCGGTTGCCGACGGTGGAGGTTAGCCAGGTCTGCACCACGCCGAGCGCCGCCGACAGCAGGAACAGCACGATCATGGCGACCACGAGCCGCCAGAGCAGCCCCAGGTCGGGCGGCGATCCGTCGAGCGGGAACAGCGCATCGTCGAAGACCCGCTGCACGAGGAGCGGCGGGATGACCGCGATGCCCGCTCCGACGACGACGAGCAGGCCCGTGATGAGGATGGACCACTTGTACGGACGGAAGAGTCCGACGACCCGCTTGCCCAGGCCCGGGATCTCGGGCGCCTCCGCGTTGGCGCGGCGCTGCGCCTCGGTGTCGACGGGCCGGAAGCCGGGGTGTCCGCCGCCTCCCCCGCCCCCACCGCCGCGCATGCTCACACGGCCAGCCTAATGAGCCCTGCCGACCCGGGGCTCCGACGCTAGGCTCGAGCCATGACCTCGACTCCCGACGCCCCCGAACACGACGGCAGCGACCTCGCCGAGCTGCGCGAGGAGATCGACGCACTCAAGGCGATCCCGCACGAGGAGATCGTCAACCCCCTCCCGAAGAACCTCGAGGACCGCGAGCCCGACGCCGAGCCGACCGATGCGATCGGATCGGAGAAGTGGGACGACACCGAACCCCGGCGCTCCGGCAGCTGACCCCGGCGGGTCGTCCGCCCGGCGGCTGACCTTCCCCGAATCGGGAATGGGATGTCGGAACCTGTGGTTATGGTGAGAGCTTGCCATCCTCGGGTGGCACTTCGCTGTCCATCCGAGCCTCGAGGAGACGACCTATGGCCGCCATCGATACGACCCCCGGAACCGGCAGCATCGCCGTCCCCCGCACCGCCGTCACCGCCACCGCCAAGCTCGGCCCGCGAGAGAGCCGCGTCATCTGGCTGCTCCTCGCCGCCGCGTTCGTCGCGATCCTCAACGAGACCACGATGGGCGTCGCGATCCCGCACCTCATCACCGACCTCGGCATCACCGCCCTGGCCGCACAGTGGCTGACCACCGCGTTCATGTTGACCATGGCCGTGGTCATCCCGATCACCGGCTTCCTGCTGCGCCGCTTCACCACGCGGACGATGTTCGTCGCCGCGATGTCGCTGTTCTCGGCGGGAACGCTCGTCGCGTTCCTCGCGCCCGGGTTCCCGATGCTCCTCGTCGCGCGCGTGGTGCAGGCCTCGGGCACCGCCATCATGATGCCGCTGCTCATGACGACGCTGATGACCGTCGTGCCCGCAGCCATCCGCGGCCGCATGATGGGCCGCGTCAGCATCGTGATCTCGCTCGCTCCCGCGATCGGCCCGACGCTCGCCGGTGCCATCCTCAACAACTTCGAGTGGCGCTGGATCTTCGGCATGGTGCTGCCCATCGCCATCGTGGCGCTCGTCGTCGGCGCCCGCTGGATCCACAACCTCGGTGAGACCACGCACGCTCCGATCGACGTGCTGTCGGTGATCCTGTCGGCCCTCGGCTTCGGCGGACTGGTCTTCGGGCTCAGCCAGCTGGGCGCCGGCGGCCATGGCGGTGGGGCGGATGCCGCGGCCGCGAGCGCCGCTTCGACCACCACGCTCGTCGTGTCGCTGGCCGTGGGCATCGTCGCACTCGGCCTGTTCGGCTGGCGCCAGGTGCTGCTGCAGCGCAAGGATGACGCGCTGCTCGACCTCCGCGTCTTCCGCAGCGCGAACTTCTCGCTCTCGATCGGGCAGATGGCCATCATGTCGATGGCGTTCTTCGGTGCCATCACCGTGGTGCCGCTGTACCTGCAGGACGTGATCGGCGTCGACCCGCTCACCGCGGGTCTCGTGGTGCTGCCCGGCGCGCTCGCGATGGGACTCGCCGGTCCCTTCATCGGTCGCATCTACGACCGCTGGGGCACGAGGGTGCTGCTGGTGCCCGGCGCCGTGATCACGAGCGCGATGCTGTGGTACTACACGACCTTCGGCACCGAGACGCCGGTGTGGCTCGTCGCGGTGGCGCAGACCGTGCTGTCGTTCGGCCTGGCGCTGTCGTTCACGCCGCTGTTCACGGCGTCGCTCGCGTCGCTGCAGCCGAAGTTCTACTCGTACGGCTCAGCGGTCGTCGGCACCGTGCAGCAGGTCGCGGGCGCAGCCGGCATCGCGGTGATGTTCGGGGTCATGGCCGCAGCCACCGCCGCGGCCACGTCGTCCGGCGCGGAGCAGGCCGCCGCGGGTGCCGCCGGCACACATGCGGCGTTCCTGACGGCTGCGGTCCTGTCGCTGCCGATGCTCGTCGGCGCCTTCCTGATCCGCAAGCCCGCCGATCAGCCGGTGGGCATGCCCTCGGCCCACTGAGCGCCCGGACGCGCCGGCCCCGGTATCAGGCGGATGCCCCACCCCTCGACAAGGGGTGGGGCATCCGCCATTCTGGTTGCGCCCGAACCCGACGGGAAGGCACGACAGTGATCGTCAGCACTCCGGATCTCGACGGCGCCACCGGGCACGTCGCCGACATGTACGACAGCGACCGGAAGGGCGACGGCTTCGTCTTCGCGTACACCCGGGCAATGGCGGTGAATCCCGAGGCGCACCAGGCCTTCGAGAGACTGGTGCGTGCGATCGTGCCGTCCATCGGCCTGCGCACCTACGAACTCGCCACTCTCGGTGCCGCGCGCGCGATGGGCTCGGAGCACTGTCTCCTCGCGCACGGCCGCCGGAGTCTGCGCGCAGGGCTCTTCGACGAAGACCAGCTGGCGAGCCTCGCGCGCGACGGCGTCGAGGCCGACCTCGACGAGCGCGACCGTGCCGTGGTCGCCTACGCCGAGAAGCTCTCGACGGATGCCGCGTCCATGACGGACGCCGACTCGGGCCGACTGCGCGAGGTCGGGTTCACCGACCGCGAGATCGTCGACATCACTCTGGCCGCCGCCGCGCGCAACTTCTTCAGCCGTGCGCTGCTTGCTCTCGCCGTTCCGGTCGACGACGTCCCGGGGCTGACGCCGGCGCTCGTCGCGGCGCTGCGCGCACCGGGCGACGCCGCGCGCGGCAGTCTTGGTTGATCGTCGGCGCTGATTGATCGTCAGCGCTGATTGATCGTCAGCGCTGGTTGATCGTCAGTGGTGGTTGATCGTCAGTGGTGGATGATCGCCTTCAACAGGATGAGCACTCCGCCGAAGGCAGCCGTGATCACGGCGCTGAGGATGCGGGGAATCCAGTGGGTGCTCCAGCGGGCCACAGCGATCCAGCCCAGCGCACCGAGCAGCACGGTGTTGACGATGAGTGCCACCCAGAGGGCGAGACTGTCTTCGATCACCCGGGTCGCCCCGAGGAGCAGGATGAGCAGTGGAGGAACCGCGGCGAGGAGCATGCCACCCGACTGATGGGCGGCGGCGCGAAGGCTCGCCCGCAGCCCTGCTCTTCCGTCGGTGGCCGCGAGACGACCGAGCGTGCCGGCGAAGACGTGCGCGGCGTAGAACACGATCACCGTCACGCCGACGGTGATCAGTGCATCGACGGCGGTGCCGGTCGAGGAGCCGCTGACCACGATCATCCCCGAGACGAGGATGAGTCCGTAGATCGCCTCCTCCGACATGAGGATGCGACCCACGCGCGGGGTGATGTGGAGCTGGTCGTCGGTCATCGACGGCGCGGGGCGAGGTCGGGGAGCGTCAGGTCAGTCGATGCTGCAGCTGCCGCCGCCGCAGCACGAGCCCGCGGAGTCGGCGACCGTGAGCAGGTTCTTGTCGTCGGGAACCGGCGAAAGGGTGAGGGGGGCCGGCTGCTGCGAAGTCGTCATGCCGTCCATGCTACCTACGCGGGCGTCCGCACGGGCGCTCTGCGGCCCGGGTCACAGCGGCACTCCCCCGTTCTGGCACGTCGGGCAGTACTGCGCGGACGTACCGGAGAACGTGAGATCGAGGATCGTGTCGCCGCAGACCGGGCACGCTTCGCCGCTGCGCCCGTGTACGCGCATCGCGGCGACCTTCTGCGCCTTCAGCTGGTCGATCGGCACGCCGCTCCGAGCCGCGATGGCCTCTCTGACCGTCGTGACCGTCGCCTCGAACAGCCGGTCGGTCGCCTCGGGCCCGAGCGCCGCCGCGTGGGTGACCGGCGACTGGCGGGCGAGGTGGAGGATCTCGTCGGAGTACGCGTTGCCGATGCCCGCCAGCGTCTCCTGCTCCTGGAGGATCGCCTTGATCTGCTTCCGGCGCCCGCCGAGTGCGGTATCGAACTGGGCGCGCGTGAAGGCGGGGTCAGCCGGGTCGGGGCCGAGCTTCGCGATGGCGGGGACCTCGTCTGCGCGGTCGACCACGAAGAGTCCGAGCGACACCCAGGATCCGGCATCCGTCACCTCGAGAGCGATGTCGCCCGACAGGTCGAGAGTGGCGAGGGCCGGTGGCGCCTCGGCCGGGAGGACGGCATCACCGCCCGCTGAGTCCGCACTGAGCCAGCGCATCCACCCGTGACGGCCGAGCGACACCACGAGGCTCTTCTCGTCGAGGAGGAGCTCGACATGCTTGCCATGACGCGCCGCACCGGTGATCGTGCGTCCGGCGATGCCGGCGGGCGGCGAGTTGCGCGTCTTGACCGTGCGGAACTCCAGCACATCGACGGCACGGATCTCACGACCGGATGCCTCGTCAGCGAGGAACCGCGCGAGAGCCTCGACCTCTGGCGACTCAGGCATGGCCCCATCCTGCCATCGCCCGCCGACACGGCGATGGTCTCACGCGTGCGCGGGCGGCCGGTGCGGGATCGGGTCGGGCTTGAGGGCGCCGAGACTGCGGCACTGCTCCAGCATCTGCACCGCCGCGAGGAAGAGCATCTCCAGCGAGGCGAAGCGCGCCGTGCCGCAGCCGACCGAGACCCACACGACCTCGTACATGCCGTCGTCACGCAGCTCGACGTAGGCGACGAGACGGGAGGGATCGCCCCGGTCGATCGCGTGATCTCGCAGCCGCCACGCGCGATCCGCCAGCGGGGTCAGCACGAGCTGATGGATGTCGTCGCGCATGTTCCCCTCCGCACTCTCACTCATGCCGGTCGGCAGGCATGGGTCCCCACCAGGGGTGCTCGTCGGAGGGGCGCCGACGGCGGCGCTCTGCGGCGTCATTGCGTGCCTGTCGCTCCCCCGGCCTCGTTCCGCGTGGCGATTCGGGCGCCGACGTGTTCGGCGCCGGGTTGTGCGCGACGTCCTCGTCGGCGATGGAATCGGTCATCGTCAACCTCCTGCGGTCCGAGGATGCAGCCCCGCGGCCGCGAGGACAAAGGGGTTGACAGCGAACGCGCGACCGGTCGGAGGAGCCGACCGCGGCACGGACGCACGTGGAGACCGCCATCAGGCTGCGGGCTGGGCCACCTCGGCTTGTGCCTGCTCCGGCCGCGGCGGGCCGTCGCCCGACGCCGCGAGCAGGCGCACGTCTGCGAGGTCGAGGACGAGTCCGCCGTTCGAGCTGGCCGCCGCCGCCAGATTCGCGAGCAGAGCGTGATCGATGGCCGGTTCTTCGATGTTCTCGAAGACGAACCGCAGCGGGATGGACGGCTCGAGCCACACCGAGGAACGGCCGCTGCCGTCGGGATGACGCCAGGTCAGCATGAAGCTCTCGTTGCGGCGCAGCTTGGTCGCGACGACGAGTTTGACGTGGGCGAGGAGATGTTCCGGCATGTGCACCGGATCGCCCTCGGCACCGTAGATGAGTTCAGCCATGGGTGCTGTTCCTTCCGAAGGCCAGGCCCCCATGATACTTCGTTATCGAACTATTCGGTGATGAGACTTTCACCATCGGGTGTTTCATTCATCTGAATTTCATGGTCCAATAGGACCCCGGCGCCAGCATCGCGGCGCCGGACGCAGAGAGGGGCGAAGTCGTGATGGTCCAGACCGAGGCTTCCGAACCAGCGGAGAGCGAACGACCTGATGTCGCCGGGATCCTCGAGCATCTTCGTCTCGCCGAGGCGAAACTCACTCGCCAGCGCGAGCAGCAGAGCGGGATGACCGAGACCGACCGTGCCGCGATGCGGTATCTGCTCGAGCGCGATGACTCCGAAGAGGTGACCCCCGGAAGGATCGCGCGCGCG
>NZ_MWLQ01000036.1 GCF_010634855.1 Microbacterium sp. B35-30
CGTGCCGAGGCATCCGTCATTCTCGTGGCGCCCCGCGGGAACGACGCCGATGCGCTGCCGACGACGCCCCGAACCGCAGGGCACTCCCCTGGATCGGCAGGAATCGAACGCGACCTGACCGCGCCCGCAGGGCCGCTGTTTTCTTCGCTGTCGTAGCGTGGAGGCATGACCGATGCACTCTCGTACTTCTCCGCCAAGCTCGCCGTCGAGACCGACGCCTCCGACGTGTACGCCGCACAGAAGGACGGAGAGGCATTCGTGCTGGTGGACGTGCGCGGCGACGAGGCGTGGGAGCAGGGGCGCATCAAGGGCGCCATCCACATGCCGTACCGCAAGATCGCGGAGCGTGCACCGCGCGAGATCGATCCTTCGACCCGCGTCGTGGTCTATTGCTGGAGCCCCGGCTGCAACGCCGGCGCGAAGGGCGCCGTCGAGTTCGCGAAGCTCGGCTACGCCGTCAAAGAGATGATCGGCGGATACGAATACTGGGTGCGCGAGGGCCAGCCTACCGAGAACGACGAGGGTGAACTCCCCCGCGTGTTCGACGCCCAGGTGATGGTCGTCCGCGCGAAGGTCGCGGGCTGATCGGCCCGGTCAGGCCGACTCGAGCCCTTCCATGAAGCGCGTCGCTGCCGCGCCGTAGAACGACGTCGGCGCGAGCTCTGCCCGGCGGGCCGCCAGGCCGCGTGTGCGCCGTAACTCAGGATCGACGACGTCGCACACAACCGCGGTGACATTGTCGCGACTGCCGGCATCGAGGGCGAGGGCGACGCACGCCTCGGCAGCTGCCGCCGCATCCGGGATGTTCATCAGAAGTGCGCGGATCTCGGCATCCGGAACATAGTCGGTGAGCCCGTCGCTGCACAGCAGCCATCGATCCCCCGCCGGCGCATCGAAGGCGATCACCGTGGCGGTGTCACGCTCAGCGCCGCTGAGGGACGCGGTGATGAGGTTGCGACGAGGGTGCGAGGCGGCCTCCGCGATCGACACGAGGCCTTGGTCCACCAGAGCCTGGACGAGCGAGTCGTCGCGGCTCACCTGCACCAGCTGCCCGCCGCGCAGCCGGTACGCGCGGGAGTCGCCGGTGTGAGCGAGCAGGACGCCGCCGTCGCGCGCCACGAAGATGCCGGTGAAGGTCGTGGCCATGCCGCGGAGCGAGGGATCGCGCTCGACGTGGGCGCGCAGATCCCAGTTCGCCGAGCGCACGCTGTCCGCGAGCTGCACGGGCTCGAGCCCGTCCAGCCGACCGGCCGCCAGGCGGTGGATGAAGGTCGCCGAGGCCAGGTCGCCGGCAGGTCCGCCGCCGACCCCATCCGCGACGGCGGCTCCCCAGGACGACGTGAACGCGGCATCCTGGTTGGTCGCGCGGTGCAGACCGATGTCAGAGCACGCGGCCGCACGCAGACGCGCCCGGGTCCCCGTCATGGACGGGCACCCGGGCAGTGTGCGTGGTGAGCCACGCGAAGCGTCAGATCGCCGATCAGCGGGCGAAGTAGCCGCGGTAGTACTCGTACACCCAGCCGACGATGGCGACCACGAAGACGCCGATGCCGATGGGCATGAGCCAGGCGCCGACCGCGAGGCCGATCATGCCGAGCGCCGCCGAGAAGGCGAGCACGATGGGCCACCACGACCAAGGGCTGAACTCACCGAGCTCCGGGTCACCGTCGTCGATGTCGGCCGTCAGGCGGTCCTCGGGGAGCTCGCCGCCCTGGGCATTGTGCACGCGGCCGATGTAGAAGGCGATGAGCGCAGCCATCATGGCGGTGAAGAGCAGCGCGACACTGCCGACCCACTCGATCGAGAGGGTGATCGTCTCCCACATCTGCTGGCCGCCCGTGGCGTTGGTGTCCCAATGCGAGAGCAGGTTCCACGCGGTGTAGATCACCGCCACGACCAGGAAGAACGCGGACAGCAACCACCAGAGTCCGGTGTTCGTGCGCACCTTACTTCACCTCTCCCTCGGCGAGGTCTGCAACCGGGGCTTCGGGGGCGTCCTTCGCCGGTCCGACGCCGACGGGGATGCCCGCCTCGGGGTGGTTCAGGTCGAACGCGGGCCGCTCGCTGCGGATGCGCGGGATCGACGTGAAGTTGTGCCGCGGCGGCGGGCACGAGGTCGCCCATTCGAGCGACGCGCCGTAGCCCCACGGGTCGTTGACCGTCACCCTGGGCGCCTTGCGCGACGTGATCCACACGTTGAAGAGGAAGGGGATCATCGAGGCGCCGAGGAGGATCGCGCCGATCGTCGACACCTGGTTCTGCCAGGTCCAGCCGTCCGCCTCGGAGTAGTCGGCGTAACGGCGGACCATGCCGTCCACGCCCAGCCAGTGCTGGATGAGGAAGGTCATGTGGAAGCCGATGAACAGCATCCAGAAGTGCACGTAGCCGAGGCGCTCGTTGAGCATCCGGCCGGTCCACTTCGGCCACCAGAAGTAGAAGCCGGCGAACATCGCGAAGACGACCGTGCCGAAGACCACGTAGTGGAAGTGCGCCACGACGAAGTACGAGTCCGACAGGGCGAAGTCGAGCGGCGGCGACGCGAGGATCACGCCGGTGAGACCGCCGAAGACGAACGACACCAGGAAGCCGAGAGCGAAGACCATCGGCGTCTCGAACGTCACCGACCCTCGCCAGAGTGTTCCGATCCAGTTGAAGATCTTCACGCCCGTGGGCACGGCGATGAGCATCGTCATCAGGGCGAAGAAGGGCAGCAGCACGGCCCCCGTGACGTACATGTGGTGAGCCCACACCGCGACCGACAGCGCCGCGATGGCGATCGTCGCGTAGACGAGGGTCTTGTAGCCGAAGATCGGCTTTCGGCTGAAGACCGGGAAGATCTCCGAGACGATGCCGAAGAACGGCAGCGCGATGATGTACACCTCGGGGTGACCGAAGAACCAGAACAGGTGCTGCCACAGCAGCACGCCGCCATTGGCGGGGTCGTAGATGTGGGCGCCGAGGACGCGGTCCGCGGCAGCGGCGAGGATCGCGGCGGCCAGCACCGGGAAGGCCATCAGGACCAGGATGCTGGTGATCAGCGTGTTCCACGAGAAGATCGGCATGCGCCACATGGTCATGCCGGGCGCGCGCATCGTGATGATCGTGGTGATGAAGTTCACCGCGCCGAGGATGGTGCCGAAACCGCTCATGCCGAGGCCGAGCATCCAGAGGTTTCCGCCCGCACCCGGAGAGAAGCTGGCGTTCGCGAGCGGCTGATAGGCGAACCATCCGAACGACGCCGCGCCCTGCGGGGTGAGGAATCCGGCGACGGCGATCGTCGATCCGAACAGGAACAGCCAGAAGGCGAACGCGTTCAGACGCGGGAACGCGACATCCGGCGCACCGATCTGCAGCGGCAGGATCGCGTTCGCGAAGCCCGCGAACAGCGGCGTCGCGAACATCAGCAGCATGATCGTGCCGTGCATCGTGAAGAGCTGGTTGTACTGCTCCTTCGTCGGGATGATCTGCATGCCGGGCTCGAAGAGCTCTGCACGGATGATCAGCGCCATCACTCCGCCGAGGAGGAAGAAGATGACGGACGAGATGAGGTACAGGTAGCCGATCGTCTTGTGGTCGGTGGACGTGATCCACTTGACGATGATGTTGCCCTTCTGCTCGACGCGCGAAGCGCTGAGCAGGGCGGCCTGACGCGGCGGCAGGGTGGTCGGGCGACCCTGCGTCGTCTCCTGGAGCGGAAGCGTCGTCGCCATGATCAGTGGTCTCCCTCTTCGTCTGACGCCTCGCCGGTCGCACCCGTTCCCGGGGCGTTCTGCAGGCGGTCGTACGCGTCATTGATGTCACCGGTCTGACCGGCGTCGCGGAGCGACTCGAGGTAGTCCTCGTACTCGTCTTCGCTCACGACCTCCACGTTGAACAGCATCGCGGAGTGGTACTCGCCGCAGAGCTCGGCGCACTTGCCGGCATAGGTGCCCTCGCGGGTCGGCGTGAAGGACCAGAAATTGTCCTTGCCGATGTACATGTCCTTCTTGTAAAGGAAGTCGATGATCCAGAACGAGTGGATGACGTCGCGCGACTGCAGCTTGATCTTGACCGTCTGGTCGACCGGCAGGTACAGCGTCGGCAGTTCCGCTTCGTCGCGGTCGCCGTTGGGAGCGCTCTGCGCCTGGACGCCCATGGTCCAGACGGTGTCGTCGTCGGACTCGCCGTCGTACTGGAAGTCCCAGGCCCACTGCTTGCCGATCGCCGTGATCGACACGTCGGGCTCGTCGTACTGCGTCTCGAGGATCGTCTGATCGCGCGCGGTGAAGGCGAAGAAGCCGATCACCAGGATGAGGGGCACGATCGTGTAGAAGATCTCGATCGGCATGTTGTAGCGCAGCTGGACGGGAAGGCCCATCTGACCCTTGCGACGGCGGTACGCGATCGCGGCCCACCCCATGAGGCCCCATGTGACGACGCCGACGGCGAGGAGGACGATCCAGGAGTTGACCCAGAGACCCGCGACCATGTCGGTGCGGTTCGTGGCCGGCTGGCCGTCTTCGGTGAACCCGGGGAGGAAGCCGTGCAGCTCGGTCGGGGTGCATCCGGCGAGGACTGCTGCCGTTGCGATCCCGAGCGGGAGAACGGCCCAGCGGATACGGCGTTTCGAAGGCACTGTGCACCTTTCCGATCACGAACAGGACTCTTGCCAGTCTAGGGCAAGCGCCCAGGGGATTCAGGCCATCCGCCCAGGTTGAATCGCGTCCCGCAGATCGAAAAAGGCGGGCCCGGCCGCTATTCGAAGCGTGCCGGACCCGCCGGAAAAGTGTCGGAGCGCCGACCGTCAGTGGAAGCTGTCGCCGCAGGCGCAGGAACCGGCCGCGTTGGGGTTGTCGATCGTGAAGCCCTGCTCCGAGATGGTGTCCTTGAAGTCGATCGTGGCGCCGTCGAGGTAGGGGACGCTCATGTCGTCGATGATGACCTCGACGCCGTCGAAGTCGACCGTCTTGTCACCGTCGAGGTAGCGCTCGTCGAAGTAGAGCTGGTAGATCAGGCCGCTGCATCCACCGGGCTGCACGGCGACGCGCAGGCGCAAGTCGTCGCGCCCCTCCTGGTTCAGCAGGTTCTTGACCTTGACGGCGGCGGCGTCGGTCAGCAGCACACCGTGTTCGTTCGCGGTCTGCTCGGTCGTCAGTGCGGTGTCGGTCATGGCACTCCTCCGGAAGGGCCGCCCGGATCGATCATCCACTGCAGGCGGCGGGATGACGTCGATTCTACGCGTGCCCGCCGAGAGGAGGCTCCGAGATCGGCGTGTCCACGCCGATCCCGGAGACTCGCCTACGCCTGCGGGGTGCGCGCGTCGAGCTTCTCGAGCAGCAGCGCCTCGGCCAGCACGGCGTTGCGGAACGTCTCGAGGTGCAGCGATTCATTCGGGCTGTGCGCCTTCGAATGCGGGTCCTCGACGCCCGTGACGAGGATCTGTGCGCCGGGGAACTCCCGGACCAGGTCCGCGATGAACGGGATCGATCCGCCCACACCGATGTCGACGGACTCGACGCCGTAGCCCTCGTGCAGCGCCTCCCGCGCGGCCGCGACAGCCCAGCCCGAGGTGTCGACCAGGAATGCGTCGCCGAAGTCCTGGTCGCTGAACGAGAGCTGCGCGCCGAACGGCGCGTGCTGCCGCAGGTGGGCTTCGATCGCCGCGTACGCGTCGCGTGCACGCTGACCGGGGGCGATGCGGGCGCTGATCACGACCGAGATCTCGGGGCTGAGCGTGTTCGAGGCGTTGACGACACTCGGCGCGTCGATGCCGGTCACCGTGATCGACGGCTTGTTCCAGATGCGGCTGAGGATCGTGCCGCGGCCGATCGGCGAGACGCCGGGGGGCAGCCCCGCCTCGTCGCGCAGTGTCTCCTCGCTGTACGGCGGGGTGTCGGCATCCCGTTCCGAGAGTCCGGCCACGGCGACCGCGCCGTCGTCGTCCCAGAGCGTCGAGAGCAGCTTGACGGTGGCCATCATGGCGTCAGGGACCGCACCGCCGAACATTCCGGAGTGCGACGCGTGCTCGAGCGTGCGCACGCTCAGGGTGAAGCGGGTGTTGCCGCGCAGCGACACCGTGAGCGCAGGAGTCTTCGCGTCCCAGTTTCCCGAGTCGGCGACGACGATCACATCGGCGCGGAGCGCGTCGGCGTTGTCGGAGAGGAACTGTGCGAACGAGCGGGATCCCGCCTCCTCCTCGCCCTCGAAGAACAGCACGACACCGAGGTCGAAGTCGTCGCCGATGCCCTCTTTGAGCGCGCGCAGCGCCGCGACGTGCGCCATGATGCCGGCCTTGTCGTCGGCCGCGCCGCGACCGTACAGGCGACCACTGCGGACCGTCGGCTCGAACGGCGACGACTCCCAGAGCGACTCATCGCCCACCGGCTGCACGTCGTGGTGCGCATACAGCAGGATGGTCGGCCGCCCGTTGCGGGCCGCCCGGGTGGCGAGCACGGCCGGGTTGCCCTGCTCTCCCGTCTCCGGCACCGCCGCGGTGCGGATCTCGACCGTCTCGAAGAGCCCGGTCTCGCGTACGAGGGCGGCGACGGACTCTGCGCTGCGCTGCACCTGCTCGGGGTCGAACCCCGGGAAGGCGACGGACGGGATGCGCACCAGGGTGCCGAGATCGGCGAGGGCGGACGGGATGCCGGATGCCGCGGCATCGCGCACAGCATCCTGTCGGGAGAGCTCAGACGTCATGCGGGTAATCTTAAGTGCACCCCTACTCCGCACATCGAGGATCATCCGTGGCCAAGACACCTGCAGCACCCTCGTCCAACGACGCACCGTCGGAGGGCACCGCGCTGAACGGCGTCCCCCTCGGCGGTCCCTCGCCCAAGGGACGCCCCACTCCTTCCCGCGCCGAGCAGGAGGCCGCCCGCAAGCGCCCCCTCGTCGCCGACACGAAGGAGGCGAGGGCGCGCGCGAAAGCCGACCTCGCCACTCAGCGGGAGAAGGCCCGCATCGGCATGGCCAACGGCGAGCAGCGCTATCTGCCGGCACGTGACCAGGGCCCGCAGCGCAAGTTCGTGCGCGACTGGGTCGACGGCGGCTGGCACCTCGGCGAAGCCGTCATGCCCGCGATGGTGCTCGTCATCCTGGCGACGTTCCTGCCCCTCCCGGCCGTGCAGTACTACGCCTTCGTGGGTCTGTGGATCTTCATCTTCTTCGTGATCGGCGACATGGTCATCACATCCATCACCGTCAAGCGCGCCGCCAAGAAGAAGTTCGGCGAGGGCAAGGTCGAGAAGGGCCTCGGCTGGTACGCGGCGATGCGCACCGTCCAGATGCGCTTCCTGCGTCTGCCCAAGCCGCAGGTCAAGCGCGGCCAGAAGCCGGTCTGAGCCCGCACTGCCGCAAGCCTGCCCGCGCCGGCGTCACCGGGCTGCTCAGCGCCGCTTCGCGAGCCCGCGGTTGATCTGCCGCGCCCACAGCGGGCCGCGGTAGAGGAACGCCGTGTAGCCCTGCACCAAGGTCGCTCCGGCAACCAACCGCTCCCGCACGTCGTCGGCGGTCTCGACGCCGCCGACGGAGATGACGCAGAAGGCGGCAGGAACCGTCTCGCGCAGCAGTCGCAGCACCTCGAGCGCGCGCGCCTTCAGCGGCGCCCCCGACAGACCGCCGTCGCCGGCAGCGGCGACCACTGCGGGGTCGGTGACGAGCCCGTCGCGCGAGATCGTCGTGTTCGTGGCGATGATGCCGGCCAGTCCTGCATCGACGGCGAGCTCTGCGATCGCGACGACCTCGTCGTCGGGCAGGTCGGGCGCGATCTTGACCAGCAGCGGCGTGGTGCCCGCGGCCTGACGCACCGCGTCCAGCAGCGGCCGCAGCGTCTCGGCCGCCTGCAGCCCGCGGAGTCCCGGAGTGTTCGGCGACGACACATTGACGACGAGGTAGTCGGCGAGCGGCGCCAGCAGCGTCGCGCTGCGCACATAGTCGGCGGTCGCGTCCGCGACCTCGACGACCCGGCTCTTGCCGATGTTGACGCCGAGCACCGTGCGCCGCGAGCGGCGGCGCAGCCGGCGGAGCCGCGTCGCGGCAGCCGCGGCGCCGTGGTTGTTGAAGCCCATGCGGTTGACGACGGCGCGGTCCGGGATCAGGCGGAAGAGTCGCGGGCGCGGGTTGCCGTCTTGCGGGATCGCCGTCACGGTGCCGACCTCGACGTGACCGAAACCCAGCGCGTGCAGGCCCGCCGCACCCTTGACGTCCTTGTCGAAGCCCGCGGCGACACCGAACGGCGAGTCGAACGTGAGGCCGAGCGCTGTCGTCGCCAGCTGCGGGGCGGGCCGGGTGATCGCACGCGCGACCCACGAGAAGGGCGGGACCCCCAGCATCCGGATCACGACCATCGCGCTGTGGTGGGCGGACTCAGGATCCATGCGCGACAGCACGGTGCGGAAGAGGAGGGGATACATCCCTCCTAGGCTATCCGGTCACTCCCCCGCGACCGCCGCGCTCTCGTCCGCGGCGCGGGCGCGGCCATGATCGACGCGCAGCTGCTCGATCGCCGTCTCGAAGTCCTCGAGCGAGTCGAAGGCCTGGTAGACACTCGCGAACCGCAGGTAAGCCACCTCGTCCAGTTCGCGCAGCGGCCCGAGGATCGCCAGGCCGATCTCGTTGGCGTCGAGCTGCGAGGCACCGGTCTGGCGGATGCTCTCCTCCACCGTCTGGGCGAGCACCGCAAGATCCGCGTCCGTCACCGGACGCCCCTGGCACGCTTTGCGCACGCCCGACATGACCTTCTCGCGGCTGAAGGGCTCGATCACGCCGGAGCGCTTGATGACGTTGAGGCTGGCGGTCTCGATCGTCGTGAAGCGGCCACCGCATTGGGGGCACTGACGACGGCGACGGATGCTGAGACCGTCGTCGCTGGTGCGCGAATCGATGACGCGCGAATCGGCGTGGCGGCAGAACGGGCAGTGCATGGCAGAGACAGCCTACGCCGGGAATCCGGTCTCAGTCCTGGAACCGGGCTGTGATCGCTTCGCCGTGGGCGGGCAGGGCCTCGGCCTCGGCCAGGGTCACGATCGCGTCGCGGACGACCGAGAGCGCGTCGCGGTCGTACTCGATGACCTGCTGCGTGCGCAGGAACGTCGCGGCCGACAGCCCGGCGGCGTACCGGGCCTGGCCGCCGGTGGGCAGCACGTGGTTGCTGCCGGCGAGGTAGTCGCCGAGGCTGACCGGCGAGTCCGGCCCCACGAACACCGCGCCCGCGTGGACGAAGTCGCCGGGGCGGGGGTCGGCCAGGTGCAGCTCGAGGTGCTCCGGCGCGTAGGCGTTCGAGAACGCCGTGGCCGCGGCGAGGTCGTCGACGAGCACGATCGCGGACTGCGGGCCGGCGAGTGCCGTGGCGACGCGCTCGGCGTGCCGCGTCGCCGCCACCCGCGGGGCGATCACTGCGAGCACATCGTCCGCGAGGCGCTCGGAGGTCGTCACGAGCACGGCGGAGGCCTGCTCGTCGTGCTCGGCCTGGCTGATGAGGTCGACGGCGACCAGGCGCGCGTCGGCGGTCTCGTCGGCGACCACGAGGATCTCGGTGGCGCCGGCTTCGGCATCCGTCCCGACCAGACCCGCGACCGCCCGCTTGGCAGCCGCCACGAAGTTGTTGCCGGGGCCGGTGACGACGTCCACCGGCTCGAGGCCGAGGGATGCGACGCCGTGCGCGAGCGCGCCGATCGCTCCCGCGCCGCCCATCGCGTACACCTCGGTGACGGCGAGGAGCCGTGCGGCGCCGAGGATCACCGGGTGCACCCGGCCGCCGAACTCGCGCTGCGGCGGTGAAGCGAGCGCGATCTCGCTCACGCCGGCGACCTGCGCCGGCACGACGTTCATCACGACGCTCGAGGGGTAGACGGCCTTGCCGCCCGGAACGTACAGACCCACGCGACGCACCGGCTGCCACCGCTGCGTCACCCGGGCGCCGGGTCCGAGGTCGGTGACGGTCGGCGCGGGAACCTGGGCTGCGGACGCCACCCGCACGCGCGCGATGGCCTCTTCGAGCGCCGAGCGCACCGCCGGGTCGAGCGCCGCAAGGGCCTCGTCGAGGTGCGCGGCGGGCACCCGGATGTCGTGGCCGGTTGCACCGTCGAACCTCTCGGCCTGCTCGCGCAGAGCCGCCTCGCCGCGAGAAGCCACGTCGTCGACGATGTGCACTGCCGTCGCGAGGGCCTCTTCCCGGGCCGCTGCGGCACGGGGAACGGTCGCGAGGAGTTCGGCGGGCGAGAGCGTGCGCCCGCGCAGGTCGATCGTTCGGAGCATCCGTCTACGGTACCGCGCGGGCGGACGCGCTCAGCCGCGCGTGACGCCGGAGACGTCGTGCAGGTAGCCGATGCGGCCGTCCTCGTGGCGCACCACGAAGGCGTCGCCGCGATCCTCGATGACGAGCGCCCAGGCGGTCGGCCCGATGCGGAACACGGGGATGCCGATCTCGTCGACGATGTCGCGCTCCTCGGGAACGAGGGCCCAGAACGCCTGGTGCTGCGGCGCGGTCGCCGCAGCGGGTTCGACGGTCGACGACGGGTTCTCGACGTGCTCGAACGACTCGCGTGCGTGGACCGGCTCGGTCGCGGCCTCGGGCCGGTCGGCGGCCACGGTGGTCGCTGTCGCGGCCGCGGCGACGTCGGCACGCGCATCGGCGTCGGCGTCCTGCTCGTCGAGCGGGAGGACCGTGGTCTCTGCGTCGTCGTACGCGCCGCGGGGCGTATCGTCGACGCCCGCGTCGGCCGTGGCCTCCGAGCCGTCGGCAGACGCCGCGTACGGGGTCGCGGGTGCCTGCGCGGCGTGCGCCGGGGCGGCTTCGTACGCGTTCTCGTCGGCGGTGGCGGTGTCCTCCGAGTACGGAGCGTCCTCGTCGGCGGCGGGCTCCGGTCGCACGAACGCCGGGCGCGGCGAGACCGGCAGCACCGGACGGGCGTTGCGATGGGCCGGAACCTCGGGGCGCCCGCGGAAGTCCTGCGCGAACGGCGCGATGAACGGCGCCAGCACGGTCAGGAAGACGCCGGCGAGCATGAGGAAGAACTCCACCCACACGACCCAGGTGCCGAGGAAGGCGCGTCCGCTGGCGAGCTGGATGAACGAGTTCCAGATGATGGTGAGCCACAGCACTGTGGCGACCGAGAACGCGACGGATGCGAACTGGTCGATCCCGAGCGACCCGACCCGGCGGATGCCCTGCGGCGAGAGCCGGCGCAGCACGATGAGGAACACGGCCACGGTGGGCACCCCGACGGTGAGGACCCAGTCGATCCCGCTGCTCCAGACCGAAGGGCCGACGCCCAGGTCTCCGTAGATCGGGAAGAACGACACGACGAATGCGACGAGCCACGTGCCCGCGAGGGCCACCTCACGGATCGAGAACGGCCCCACTCCGTACTGCGGCGGCTCTTCGGTCGCAACCGCCTCGTCGATGTTCCCGTCCTGCTTCTCGTCCGTCACAATCGTCCCTTCCGGCGGACCTGAGGCCCGCGTCGACCCGATATTACCCACGGCGCATGAGACCGCGATGAGACCACGCGAGACACCGCGACATTCGTCGTCGCCTTCGCGTCACCGCGTCATCCCAGGCACTGCGGCCCGAGAAGACCCTTCAGCTCGCCATACAGATCAGGGGTGATCCGCACCGTGTGCGGCACCTCGAAAACCTTCGCCACCGTGCCGCTGTGGAGCTTGAGCGACACTTCGGTGTCACCGGCGTGGCGGGTCAGGGTCTGCAGCAGCTCGCCGATGAGCGCCTCGCTCGCGCGCCGCTCGGGCATGACGAGGATCAGCGAGCTCGAGTCATCCGTCGTCCCCAGGTCGGGGGTGAAGGCCGACTGCGCATGCAGGTTCATGCCGTCGTCGCGTCGCGACACCCGTCCTCGCACCACCAGGATCGAGTCGGCCACCAGCATGTGCTGGAACTCGGTGTAGGTCTTCCCCATGAACATGACGGTGATCTCGCCGTCGAAGTCCTCAACCGTGATCATGCCGTACGGATTGCCGCTCTGCTTGGCGACGCGATGCTGCACGCTGGTCACGAGGCCGGCGATCGTCACCTGGTCGCCGTCGCCGATATCCTCCGACGCCAGCAGGTCGTGGATGCTCGTCGAGGCGTGCTTGGCGAGCGGGATCTCGAGACCAGCGAGCGGGTGGTCCGACACGTAGAGGCCGAGCATCTCGCGCTCGAAGGCCAGCTTGTCCTTCTTGGTCCACTCCGGCCGCGGCGGCACCTTCGGCGGCGCCACCTCTTCGACGGCGTCGTACAGGCTGTCGAAATCGAACCCGATGGCGCCCTGCGCCTCGTTCCGCTTGCGGTCGACGGCCGCTTCGGTCGCATCCTCATGCACCTCGAGCAGAGCACGCCGGGTGTCGCCCATGGAGTCGAACGCTCCGGCCTTGATGAGCGATTCGATGGTGCGCTTGTTGGCCACATGCATCGGGACTTTGACCAGGAAGTCGTGGAACGACGCGAACGTCGCCTCCTTGCGTGCGGTGACGATGCCGTCGACGACGTTGGCGCCGACGTTGCGGACGGCGCCGAGTCCGAATCGGATGTCCTCCCCCACTGCCGCGAAGTAGCGGATCGACTCGCCCACGTCAGGCGGCAGCACCTTGATGCCCATGCGGCGGCACTCGTTGAGGTAGACCGCCATCTTGTCTTTGGAATCGCCCACGCTGGTCAGCAGCGCCGCCATGTACTCGGCGGGATAGTGGGCTTTGAGGTACGCGGTCCAGTACGAGACCAGGCCGTACGCGGCCGAGTGCGCCTTGTTGAACGCGTAGTCCGAGAAGGGCAGCAGAATGTCCCACAGCGCCTTGATGGCGTCATCGCCGAAGCCGCGCTCCTTCATGCCGCCGGAGAAGCCCTCGTACTGCTTGTCGAGCTCGGACTTCTTCTTCTTGCCCATTGCGCGGCGGAGGATGTCTGCTTGTCCGAGCGAGAAGCCCGCCACCTTCTGCGCGATCGCCATGACCTGCTCCTGATAGATGATCAGGCCGTAGCTGGTGTCGAGGATGTCCTTCAGCGGCTCTTCGAGCTCGGGGTGGATCGGCGTGATGTCCTGCTGACCGTTCTTGCGCAGGGCGTAGTTGATGTGCGAGTTGGCACCCATCGGGCCGGGCCGGTACAGCGCGATGACGGCCGAGATGTCCTCGAAGTTATCGGGCTTCAGAAGGCGCAGGAGCGACCGCATCGGGCCGCCGTCGAGCTGGAACACGCCGAGGGTGTCGCCACGGGTGAGCAGGTCGTAGGCGTCCCGATCATCGAGCGCGAGATGCTCGAGGTCGAGCTCCTCGCCCCGGTTCATCCGGATGTTGTCGAGCGCGTCGGAGATGATCGTGAGGTTGCGCAGCCCCAGGAAGTCCATCTTGATGAGCCCGAGGGTCTCGCACGACGGGTAGTCGAACTGCGTGACGATCTGGCCGTCCTGCTCGCGGCGCATGATCGGGATGATGCCGAGCAGCGGTTCGCTGGACATGATGACGCCGGCGGCGTGCACGCCCCACTGACGTTTGAGTCCCTCGAGCCCCAGCGCGCGGTCGAAGACCGTCTTCGCATCGGGGTCGGTGTCGATGAGCGCGCGGAATTCGCTTGCCTCCTTGAACCGCGGATGCTGCGGGTCGAACATGCCGTTCAACGGCATGTCCTTGCCCATCACGGCCGGCGGCATCGCCTTCGTGAGACGCTCTCCCATGCTGAACGGGAAGCCGAGCACACGCCCCGCGTCCTTCAGCGCCTGCTTCGACTTGATCGTCCCGTAGGTCACGATCTGCGCGACGCGCTCAGAGCCGTACTTCTCCGTGACGTAGTCGATCACCTCGCCGCGGCGACGGTCGTCGAAGTCCACGTCGAAGTCGGGCATCGAGACGCGGTCCGGGTTGAGGAACCGCTCGAAGATGAGGCCGTGCTCGAGCGGGTCGAGATCGGTGATGCGCATGGCGTAAGCCACCATCGAGCCGGCGCCGGAGCCACGGCCGGGGCCGACTCGGATGCCGTTGTCCTTCGCCCAGTTGATGAAGTCGGCGACGACCAGGAAGTAGCCGGGGAAACCCATCTGGAGGATGATCCCGGTCTCGTACTCGGCCTGCTTGCGAACCTTGTCGGGGATGCCGTCGGGATAGCGGTAATGCAGCCCCGTCTCGACTTCCTTGACGAGCCAGCTGTCTTCGGTCTCGCCGTCGGGGACCGGGAAGCGCGGCATGTAGTTCGCGCTCGTGTTGAACTCGACCTCGCAGCGCTCGGCGATGAGGAGGGTGTTGTCGCAGGCTTCCGGATGCTCTCGGAAGATCTGGCGCATCTCCTGGGCGGTCTTGATGTAGTAGCCGTCGCCGTCGAACTTGAATCGGTTCGGGTCGTCCAGCGTCGAGCCGGACTGCACGCAGAGGAGGGCCGCGTGCGCGTCGGCCTCGTGCTGGTGGGTGTAATGGGAGTCGTTGGTCGCGACGAGCGGAATGCCGAGATCCTTCGAGAGGCGCACCAGGTCGGTCATGACGCGGCGCTCGATCGAGAGCCCGTGGTCCATGATCTCGGCGAAGTAGTTCTCCTTGCCGAAGATGTCCTGGAACTCGGCGGCCGCCGCGCGCGCGGCGTCGTACTGACCGAGCCGCAGACGCGTCTGCACCTCGCCGGACGGGCAGCCCGTCGTCGCGATGAGACCCTTGCCGTAGGTCTCCAGCAGCTCCCGGTCCATGCGCGGCTTGAAGTAGTACCCCTCCATGCTCGACAGCGAGCTGAGCCGGAAGAGGTTGTGCATGCCCTCCGTGCTCTGACTCCACATCGTCATGTGGGTGTAGGCGCCGGAGCCCGAGACGTCATCGCTCTTCTGCTCGGGCGAACCCCATTGGACGCGCGACTTGTCGCTGCGGTGCGTGCCCGGGGTCACGTACGCCTCGAGGCCGATGATCGGCTTCACACCCGCCGCCTTGGCCGCGTTGTAGAACTCGAACGCCGCGAAGGTGTTGCCGTGGTCGGTGACGGCGATCGCCGGCATGCCGTAGTCCGCCGCCGCCTGGGTCATGGCGCCGATTTTGGCGGCGCCGTCGAGCATCGAGTACTCGCTGTGCACGTGCAGATGAACGAAGGAGTCGGATGCCACGGATCGAGTCTAGGTACGGTCTCGGACACTCTCGCCACGGCCTCCGCGAGTCCGCGGACTCTCCTGGCGAGGTCGCCTCACCTTCGAGTTGAAGGTCACTGTGTTGAAGGTCGTTGCGATGCGCGAGTGCGCCGAGCGGATGCCTCCGCCCGGCGCCCTCGCGGCCGGCTCCCGGTCCGCGATCAGGGCGCCGAATCGACGATCGAGACCGTCGACACCGTACGACTCTGCCAATCGGGGACGCCCTCGAAGGCCACGGGCTCGTCGTACTCGCCCATCCCCCAGTTGGTCGACTGCACGACGTAGCCGCGTGCGGTGTCGAGCACGAACTCCACACGAGCCGGTCCCGCTTCGAAGTCTCGCTCGTATGCGAGCGTGGTCAGGTCACCGTCGGTCGCGACGACTTCTACACCCGGAAGGGACGCGAACGCTCTGAGCATCCCGGCGCGCGCGGTCGCCGGCGCCAGGTTGAACGACATGAGGTCACCGATGGTCTCGATGAAGAAGTGCGCCATGCCGTCGGGCTCCCCCTCCGCGCCATACCGCTCCTCGAACCACGCGACCACCCCGTCGGGATCCGTCGGCATGTCCTCGTACGTCTCGCGGCCGTCCAGGTAGTAGGTCACCACGTCACCATCGCGACCGCCTTCGGCGACGCCGGCGGGGTACCGCGTGATGCCAGCCAATCCCAACCCGGGGTTCAGCTCACGACTCCACGCCTCGGCGGCCTCGGCGGCACGCGGGCCGACCGACTCCGTGACTTGGTAGGGACTCCGCTCGCGCACCCATTCACCCGCGGGGTCCGCGGGCACATAGACGCTCGACTCATCCTCGATGAGGATCACGGCTTCCGCCTCCGAGCGGAAGGCGTTGTTGAACTTCGCACCGGCCGGCATCTGCTCGTCGTACGTCGTGAGCGACGTGAATGCGGTGTTGACCCGTGTGTAGCTGCCGGCCGGCACGACTTCCTCTGCGGCCCGGATGCTCGCCGCCGCCGCCTTCTCCAGCACCTGTGCCGCAGCCGACGCTGTCGGCGCTGTGGCCGGCACCGCGACGAACCCGATCACCAGTGCCGTCGCCGCCAGCCCGCCGGCCAGCGCCGAGCCGCCGATCCAGCGGACGGTGCGGCGGCGGGTGGCCGCGGCATCCGCTCGCACCTCCCGGGCGATCTCGCTGAGCAGCGCCCGTCGTGCGGCGCCGATCCCCTCGTCGGAAAGGGTCGGGGCGTCCCGCCCGAGGTCACGCACTCGTTCCATAAGCTCCATCGGTCTCCTCCTTCGCGATCCACGTGAGTCGGACGGACGCGTGCGACCCCGGCGGCGCGAGCTTGCGCCGCACCCGGTTCAGGCGCGATCGCACGGTGCCGACGGGAACCCCGAGCGCCATGCCGATCTCCTCGTAGGTGAGGTCGCCCCACGCGTACAGGAGCAGCGTCTCGCGGTCTCGCGGGGCCAGCGCCGCGATGCGCGGTGCCAGCGCACGCACGGCGGACGAGGCGTCCGCCCGGTCACCGGCCGCCTCGATCGCGCCGTCACTCGTGTGATCGCCGCGGGAGACGGATGCCTCGAACGAGCGCCACTGCCGGGCTTCTTCGGTGCGATGCTTCTTGATCACGCGCGACGCGATGCCGAGAAGCCAGGGCTTCGCCGATTCCCACGTGGCATCGAAGTCGTGCCGACGCCGGAACGCGACGAGCATCGTCTCGCTCAGCACATCTTCCGCGGCGTGGGATCCGACCCGGCGGGCGGCGAACGCCCCGATCACCCGTGCGTGCCGCTCGAACACTTCCGCGAACGCGGAGGGTGCATCGACGGACCGGCGGATGATCTCGCTGTCTGTACTCACAACGGGTATTGCCGGATACTGCGGGGACGGTTCACGGAATCTCAGAACTCGGTCTCTCAGAAAGTCGGTCGCTCAGAAGTCCTCATCGAGCGCGTACTGCTGCTGCCATGAGTGCGGCCGGTCGATGCCGAGGCCGTAGAGGTACCGAATGAGCTGGCCCTGATGCTGCGTTTCGTGCTCCAGGAGGGCGAGGACGTAGCGGAGCGAGTCCTCGTCGCCGGCGTCGATGCCGGCGACCCACTCATCGATGTCGGCGGCCGTCTGGACGAAGGCGGCACGGAGTGCCGCGGCATCCGTGGTCTCATCCCGCGCGACGGGGCTCGTGAAGCCCTGCCACTCCCCCGCGCGGGCGGCCTTCGGGAAGCTCTCGCGCGCGCCGAGTACGCACCACAGCTGGTGGCCGATCGCGTCGGACGGCAGATCGCGCAGACGCGAGCCCAGGTGCTTGGCCGGGATCGTGTCGACGAAGTCGAGGTAGAGCGTGTTCGCACGTTCGAGGCGGCGCTGCAGGAGGTGGTTCACGCGTCCACGCTAGAGGTCGCGCCGCATGAGCACACGGGGGAATCCCGAGAGCACCGACGTCGTGTCGGCCGCCTTGGCGAAACCGGCCTGCTCGAACAGGCGCCGTGTGCCGACGTAGGCCATCGTGAGGTCCACCCTCGCATCGCCGTTGTCGACCGGGTATCCCTCAATCGCGGGAGCGCCGCTCTGCCGCGCGAAGTCGACGGCTCCGTCGATGAGCGCATGCATCACACCCTTCTTGCGGTGGCCCGGCCGCACCCGGAAGCACCAGAGCGACCACACGTCGAGGTCATCGACGTGCGGGATCTTGCGGAACGTCGCGAAGTGCGTGCGGGTGCGGGGTGCGACGGCCGCCCAGCCGACGGGCTCGTCGCCGTCGTATGCGAGCACGCCGATCGGACCCTCCTCGTCCATGAGCCGGCGCACGCGTTCGGCGCGCTCCGGCCCGCGCAGAGCGGTCGCCTCCTTCGCCGGGATGCGGTAGCTCAGGCAGAAGCACACGTTCGACTGCGGGTTCTTCGGCCCCACCAGAGCCGCCACGTCGTCGAACACCGTGGCCGGCCGCACTTCGATCGCCATGCGACCAGTGTGACCACGGCATCCGACATCCGCCATACGCCGACACCGCCGTGGCGGCACCTGCCGACGCGCCGGCCCGCAATACGGTGAGTGCATGCCGACCCCCGACTTCGTCCTCGATCTGCGCCGATTCGTCGGCACCCGCCCGCTGCCGCTCGTCGGTGTGACCGCTGTCGTGCTCCGCGAGGGACAGGTGCTGCTCGGGCGCCGCAGCGACAACGGGCACCTCACACCGGTGACGGGCATCGTCGACCCGGGCGAGGAGCCCGCCGATGCCGCGGTGCGCGAGACGCTCGAGGAGGCCGATGTCGTGTGCCGCGTCGAACGGCTCGCGTGGGTGCACCAGATCCCGCGGGTCACTTACCCGAACGGCGATCAGTCCGACTACCTCGACCTCACCTTCCGCTGCACGTGGGTGTCAGGAGACCCGTACCCGGCAGACGGCGAGATGACCGAGGTCGGCTGGTACGACGTCGATGCGCTCCCGGAGCTCGAGCTGCCCGACATGCGCCGGCGGATCGAGTTCGCGCTGCGGGACGAGCACGTCGCCCGGTTCGAGGGCGGCCTCTGACCGGTCACCCGCACCGCGCGGAGGCGTGCGGGCGCGCGCGATCAGTCGCCGCGCAGCACCTCGAGCGCGTGGGCGAGGTCGGCGGGGTACGCCGACGTGAAGGTGACCCAGTCCCCCGTGGCCGGGTGGGCGAATGAGAGCTCGTGCGCGTGCAGCCACTGCCGGGTGAGGCCGAGTCTCGCTGACATCGTCGGGTCGGCGCCGTAGAGCGGATCGCCGACGCACGGATGCCGGTGGGCGGCCATGTGCACCCGGATCTGGTGCGTGCGACCGGTCTCGAGATGGATCACGAGCAGCGACGCACCGGGGAAGGCCTCGAGCGTCTCGTAGTGCGTGATCGAATCCTTGCCGTCGGGGGTGACGGCGAACTTCCATGAGTGCGAAGGATGCCGCCCGATGGGCGCGTCGATCGTGCCGGCGAGCGGGTCGGGGTGCCCCTGCACGACGGCGTGGTAGATCTTCTCGACCTCGCGCTCCTTGAAAGCGCGCTTGAGCGCGACGTACGCGGACTCGGTCTTGGCGACGACCATGAGCCCGCTGGTGCCCACGTCGAGGCGGTGTACGACGCCCTGGCGCTCCGCAGCGCCTGTCGTCGCGATGCGGTAGCCGGCGGCGGCGAGGGCGCCCAGCACCGTCGGACCCTCCCATCCCAGCGAGGGGTGTGCGGCGACGCCGGTGGGCTTGTCGACGACCACGATGTCGTCATCGTCGTAGACGATGCCGAGGTCGGGCACCTCGACCGGAATCACGCGCGGCTCTTCCTTGGGGGTCCACGCCACGTCGAGCCAGGCCCCGCCCCGCAGCTTGTCGGATTTCGAGAGCGTGCGCCCGTCCATGGACACGCCGCCGGCATCGGCCACGTCGGCCGCGAAGGTGCGCGAGAAGCCGAGCATCTTCGCGAGCGCCGCATCGACGCGAGCGCCGTCGAGCCCGTCGGGAACGGGGAGGCTGCGGGATTCCATGTCAGATCTCGGCGTCGCGCCCGGGCCGCCGGGTCTCCGGCTCGGCCTCGAACTCATCCGCCTGGCGCTCGGCCGCTTCCTCGACCGCGAGTTGCTCGCTCGCGCTCAGCGGCGGCAGACCGCGCTCGTCGGCCGGGATCCCGGCATCGGCGTCCGCTACGGGGAACGCGTTGCCGGATCCCGCCACTGCACCGCCCGGCGCGGACTGGTCACCCTCTGCGCCCAGCTGCGACTCCTCGTCGTCGCGGCCGCGATCGCGATCGCGCGAGCCGTCCATGTGCACCCCGACGAGGACCAGCAGTGCGATCGCGATCATGTCGCACACGATGAAGATGTCGGCGATGTTGTAGATCGCCGGCGACATGCCGGGGAAGAACCACATCCACGGCGTGTTGATGAAGTCGACGACGTGCCCGACGGCGAACCCGGGGTCACGGAAGAGCCGGTCGGTGAGGTTGCCGAGGACGCCGCCCAGGAGAAGCCCGAGCGTGACGGCCCAGAGCCGCGAACGCACCCGCGTCGCGGCCAGCCAGCCGATGACGCCCGCGACGCCGGCCAGTGCGATCGTGAAGATCCACGTGACCTCCTCGCCGAGCGAGAAGGCGGCGCCGGGGTTGCGCGTGAGGTAGAAGCTCAGAAAGTCGCCGAGGACCTCGACAGGCTCCTGGAACGGCAGGTTCTCGAGCGCGAGGTACTTCGCCAACTGGTCGGCGGCCAGCACCAGCACCGCGAGAATCGCGATGATGGTGCCGGCCGCCGCCTGACGAAGGGGAGGTCGACGCGTCAAGGCCTAGAGGCCCAGCGCCGACACCGGCTGGGCGCCGGACGTCGTCGCCGAGGTCTCGAGGTCGCGCAGCTTGCCCTCGATGTAGCTGCGCAGCTGGGCGCGGTAGTCGCGCTCGAAGTTGCGGAGCTCGGTGATGCGGCCCTCGAGCGTGGTGCGCTCGCGGTCGAGCTTCGCGAGCTCTTCGCGGCCGCGGGTCTCGGCCTGGGAGACGATCGAAGCCGCCTGCGACTTGGCGTCGGAGATGAGCTGGTCGCGCTGCGCGATGCCCTCGGCGACGTGCTCGTCGTGCAGGCGCTGGGCCAGCTCGATGATGCCCGCGCTCGCGGCGGGGGCGGCACCGCCGACCGGTGCGGCCTCAGCGACGGGAGCCGGAGCGGGCTCCGCGGCTCGTGCGGGCGCAGCACCCGACTCGTACGCCGCCAGCTTGGCCTTCAGCTCCTCGTTCTCGGTGAGAGCCTTGCGCCACTCCACGACGATCTCGTCGAGGAAATCGTCCACCTCGTCGGGGTCGAAACCCTCTTTGAATCGGACGTGCTGGAACTGCTTGGTGACGACGTCATCGGGGGACAATGCCATGGTGATTCCTCTTTCGAGCGTCTGGTCGCTGGCCGATGTCGGGGCGACCGCCTGCTGGCGGCCGTTCGTATCAGCAAAGCATAGTCATCGGTTCTGCGAGTGTCGAAGGCGCGGCCCGCGTCACAGTGAGTCGCCGATTCAGCCCGCAAGTGTGCGCGTGATGCTGAGCAGGATGAAGCATCCCAGCATCGTCAGCGCGAACCCGAAGTCGATGGCGACGGCACCCACGCGCAACGGCGGGATGAAGCGCCGGAACAGCCTGATGGGCGGATCCGTGACGGTGTAGATGAGCTCGGCGACCACGAGCCCGGCGCCACGCGGGCGCCACTCGCGGTTGAAGAACGGGATCCAGTCGAGGATCAGCCGCGCGAGCAACACGAAGACATAGAGGAGCAGCGCGAGGTTGAGAATCGCTGCGATGATTTGGACGACTGCCACGTAGCCAGACTACGGCTGCGTGAAGGGGACCGACTCCGGATCCGCCTGCGGGACGGCCCCATCGCCCGACACGGCGACGTTCTCGGGCGAGAGCAGGAAGACTTTGCTCGTGACACGCTCGATGCGCCCGTAGAGCCCCAGCGACAGACCGCTGGCGAAGTCGATCAGACGACGCGCGTCGGCGTCGCTCATCTGAGAGAGGTTGATGATGACGGGGATGCCGTCACGAAAGTTCTCGGCGATGATCTGGGCATCGCGGTACTGCTTGGGATGCACCGTCAGGATCTCGTTGATCGTCGCCGGTGCCGGCTGACGCACCACGGCGGGCCGGTGGATCGGTGTGATCGGAGCGGCCGGCTTGTCGACGACCTGCTCCGACTTGCGAGCACGCGGCTGGGGCGCAGGCTCCTCGTAGACCTCTTCCTCGTCTGCGAGTCCGAGGTACACCATGGTCTTCTTGAGCGGGTTCGACATCTGATCCTCCGTAGTGCTCATCTGTTCCGAGGTTAACCGCGTTGTGGCCTGGGGCCGGTGATTGCCGAACCGATGCGTAGGTGTGTCGCGCCCGCCGCGATCGCCTCGGCGAAGTCCGCCGTCATGCCGGCGGAGATCCAATCCGCCTCGGGCACGACCGCGCGCACGGTGCCGGCGAGGGCGTTCAGCCGGGCGAACGCGTCCGCCGGGTGCTCGTCGAGCGGTGCGACCGCCATCACGCCGCGTACGCGCAGCGAGCGCAGCGCAGCGGCGTGCGACGCGAGCGCCTCGAGCTCGCCGGGGGCAACGCCCCCGCGGCCCGGGTCGTCCGTGAGGTTGACCTGCAGCAGCACGTCGAGCGGGGGCTCCCCCGGCTCGCCGGCCGCGTCGAGCGCGTCGGCGAGCCGGGTGCGGTCGAGCGAATGGACGACGGATGCCGCGGCCCGGATCGCACGAGCCTTGTTGGTCTGCGCCTGCCCGATGAAGTGCCACCGCAGGCCCGCGAGATCGCCCACCTCGACGACCTTGCGGCTGAACTCCTGCTGCCGGTTCTCGCCCACGTCACGCACGCCGAGCGTGTACAGCTCGTCGACGAGCGAAGCGGGGTGGAACTTGGTCACCACGATGCGGGTGAGCTCCGAGGGATCGCGACCGGCCGCGCGTGCGGCATCCGCAATCCGCTCATCGATCGCCGCGAGATGCGCACGGAGGTCTGTCACGGCCGGGCGTGCCGACGGCTTACTTGAGGAAGTCGGGGATGTCGAGATCATCGTCGCCGAACGCCGTGTCATACGACGACTCGGTGACGGCGCCGACCGAGACGGGGACGGGCACCTGCTCGACGACATCGCGATCCTTCGCCGCTTCGTCGGCCGGGGTGGCCGGCACCGCGGGAGTCGAGACCACACGCGCGGCCGCGATCGGCTCGATGCGCTTCTCCGGCTCGCCGCCGTCGAAGCCGGCCGCGATGACGGTGACCCGCACCTCGTCGCCGAGCGTGTCGTCGATGACCGTTCCGAAGATGATGTTCGCCTCGGGGTGCGCGGCCTCCTTGACGAGCTGGGCGGCGTCGTTGATCTCGAAGATGCCGAGGTTCGATCCGCCCTGGATCGACAGCAGCACGCCGTGCGCACCCTCGATCGACGCCTCGAGCAGCGGCGACTCGACGGCGAGCTCGGCGGCCTTGATGGCACGATCTGCGCCGCGGGCCGAGCCGATGCCCATGAGGGCCGATCCGGCCCCCTGCATCACCGACTTGACGTCGGCGAAGTCGAGGTTGATGAGACCCGGCGTCGTGATGAGGTCGGTGATGCCCTGCACACCGGCGAGGAGCACCTGGTCGGCCGTCGCGAACGCCTCGATCATCGAGATGCCGCGGTCGCTGATCTCGAGGAGGCGGTCGTTCGGCACCACGATGAGGGTGTCGACTTCTTCCTTGAGCTTGGCGACGCCGGTCTCGGCCTGCTGCTGACGGCGGCGGCCCTCGAACGAGAAAGGCTTGGTCACCACACCGATGGTGAGGGCGCCGATGGACTTGGCGATCTTCGCGACCACGGGCGCGCCGCCCGTGCCCGTGCCGCCGCCTTCGCCCGCCGTCACGAAGACCATGTCGGCACCGCGGAGCGCCTCTTCGATCTCTTCGGCGTGGTCTTCGGCGGCGCGACGGCCCACTTCCGGATCGGCACCTGCGCCGAGCCCTCGGGTCAGTTCGCGTCCGACGTCGAGCTTGACGTCGGCGTCGCTCATCAGCAGCGCCTGGGCGTCGGTGTTGATGGCGATGAACTCGACCCCGCGCAGGCCGAGCTCGATCATGCGGTTGACCGCGTTGACGCCGCCGCCGCCGACGCCTACGACCTTGATCACGGCGAGGTAGTTCTGGTTCTGGCTCATGCCGGCCTCCGTAGCCCTGGACCTTTTAACCTTCAACCTCTAGTAGAGGTATAAAGAATTGCCCGGTATGCAATTCCTTGACTCGAAAGTAAGCGGACACTGCGCGCTCGGCCGCAACGGAACGGCGTGTCGCCGCATCCGGTCCCGGAAGTGGCCGTCAGGAGAAGGCTCAGCGGACGACGACGACCTCAGGCGACGTCACGTCGTAGGTCGTGACGTCCGCCGGTGGACGCTGGGCCATCATCTTGGCGAGATTCAGCGCCTTGTCCGCCGACCGGTCCGCGCTCCCCCACACCACCTGCGCATTCGACCCGCCGAGGGTGAGCGTCACGTCATCGGGGGTCGACGCGGTCACCTCCGTCACCTGTGCACGGATGTCGTCCGGCAGCGCGCGCATCACCTGTCCGGCCGCCGCGAAGGCGTCGGAGTCGATGCCGCCCGCGATCGCGAGCACGGGCATGCCGGCGCTCGGCGTCGCCGCCGTCGACAGCGCGACGCCCGCGGCGTCCACGAGCGTGTAGCCCGCGCGGGTCTCGATCAGGCCGATCGGCGTGCGCTCGACGATCCGCACCACGAGCTCATGGGGCGGCCGGGCCTCGAGGGCGTACGTCTCGATCAGCGGGAAGGCGACGAGCGCGGCCTTCACGGCGCTCTCGTCGACCAGCGGCAGAGGCGTGCCCAGCTGGGTCGCCAGCGCGTCGGAGATGTCGTCCGCCGCGAGCTGCTGCGCCCCGACGACCGAGATCCTCTCCACGCCGAAGAGCGGGCTGTACGCCGCACCGAGCGTTCCGAGCGCCAGGAGGAGGACGGATGCCGCGGCCCCGAGCCAGATCGCGCGCCGCCGTCGCTGTCGCACGGTGAAGCGGCGGATCTCGGCGCGCAGCGCCTTGCGACGGGCACGCGATGCCCGCCAGACCTCGCGGAAGCCGACGTCCCCGGCATCCGTCTTCGCGGCAGAGCCGGGTGCCCGCCCCGAGTCCGGCGCGGGGGCCGCGCTGGGCAGGGCGGTCGGCGATGACAGCGGGATGACCCGGGCCGTGTCGTTCCCGTCCGTCAGGGCGGAGTTCGTGCTGCCGGCCTGCGTCTCGCGGGCGGATTCAGTCGCGCGAGGCCCAGCCTCACGGAGGGCGGAGAGATCCTCGGTCGGATGGTCCTCAACCGGACGATCCTCGATCGAGTAGTCGTCGGCCGGGGCGACGCCGGCCCAGTCGTCGCCGGCCGTGTGGTCGTCGGCCGGCGGGGTCGGCGCACCCGCACGCGCCTGGCCGCGCGAGGCGACCGGCGGCTGCGGCAACGGCGACGGGCGGCGCATGCGGTCCTACTCCGCGGTACTGGACAGGCCGGCGGGGCCCGACGGGTCGGCCAGGCCAGAAGGCCGGGCGGGAGTGAAGACATCGGGGCTCGTCGTTCCGCCGCGCGCGCGACCGAGCGCCTCGAGCACCTGGGGGATGATCAGGTTCACATTGCCGCAGCCGAGGGTGATGACGTAGTCGCCTGCGCGGGCGACCGACGCGGTGTAGTCGGCGGCCTCCTGCCAGTCGGGCACGAAGTGCACGTGCGACGGGTCGGCGAAGGCATCGCTCACCAGCTCGCCGGTCACTCCCGGCACGGGGTCTTCGCGCGCGCCGTACACGTCGAGCATGACCGTGTGGTCGGCATAGCGCTCGAGCACGTCGGCGAACTCCTGGTACATGTCCTTCGTGCGGGAGTAGGTGTGGGGCTGCTGGATCGCGATGATGCGCCCGTCGCCGACGACCGTGCGCGCCGCGGCAAGGGCGGCGGCGACCTCGGTCGGGTGGTGCGCGTAATCGTCGAAGACGCTCACGCCGCGCTCGACGCCGTGGAGCTCGAAGCGGCGCACGGTGCCCGCGAACCCCTCGACGGCGCGCACGGCCGGCTCGAGTGAATGGCCGAGTGTGAGGAGCACCGCGACGGCGCCGGCCGCATTGATCGCGTTGTGGGCGCCCGGGATGGGAAGCTGCGCGTCGACCGTGACCCCGTCGTGGGTGAGGCGGAACGAGACAGGGCCGTCGGTGACGACGTCGGCGACGCGCACCGTCGCTCCCTCGGCCTCGCCGAAGGTCACGACGCGCGAATGGGTGAGCTGCGCCGTCACGAGCTGGGCGCCGGCGTCGTCGGACGAGATCACGACCGCCTCGCGCGCCTCGTTCGCGAACCGGGCGAACGCGGCGTAGAAGGCGTCCCGCGTGCCCCAGTGGTCGAGGTGGTCGGGGTCCACGTTGGTGATGAGCGCGATCGACGTGTCGTACAGCAGGAATGTGCCGTCCGACTCGTCGGCTTCGATGACGAAGAGGTCGTCCCGCCCGCTGCCACTCGATACGCCGAGCTGCGCGATGACGCCGCCGTTGACGAACGTCGGGTCGACCCCGATGTCGCGCAGCGCCGTGACGATCATGCCCGTCGACGTGGTCTTGCCGTGAGCGCCGGCGACCGACACGAGCCGGCGTCCGCCGATCAGCCAGTACAGCGCCTGCGAGCGGTGGATCACGTGCAGCCCTCGCTGCTTGGCCAGCAGGAACTCGGGATTCTCGGGCCAGATGGCGCCCGTGTGCACGACCGTGTCGACGTCGTCGGAGAGATTCGCTGCGTCATGGCCGACGTGGACCGTCGCACCGAGCTCGGCGAGCTCGCGCAGCCCCTTGCTGTCGGCGCGGTCGGACCCCGACACGCGGATGCCGCGCTCGAGGAACATGCGGGCGAGCCCCGACATGCCGGATCCGCCGATTCCGATGAAGTGGGCGGCGGTGATGTCGTCGGGGATGGGAAGACTGAGATCGGGTCTGATCATGGCCCGTCAATCCTAAGTTGGGTGACGGTCTCCGCGGCCCCGGCGCGCTGAGCAGGCGCCTCGGAACTGTATTGACACATTGATACAAAACGTGACACGATCGCCTCATGCTCGATTGGGTCACCACATTCAACGGGGGCGTTCTCGCCGGAATCGCCGCGGTGGCCGTCATCGCCTTGATCGCTTCACGCGGTGCGGACTTCGGCGCGACGCCGGCCTACCGGACCGCGTTGCGTGCGCGTCTGCCGTTCGGTTCGGAGGCGATGGCCCTCAGCGTTCGCCACCGCACCAGATCCCTGCTCAGGGCGAATATGTGGGGTCTTCTCGCGACCGTCATCGCAGCGTCCGTGGTGTTCGCGGCTACCCCACTGTCGTCGAGCCCACAGTTCCTGTGGCTCGTCACGCTGTCGATCTTCCTCGTCGTCCTGACGGCGACGGCGGTGGTTGTCAACCTCCGCGAACGGCTCTTCCATCCGGCGCCCACGGCCGTCCGTGTCGCTCGCCCGCGCGCGCTCCGTGTCCGCGACTACGTCGGGCGCGGGCGCCGACTGACGCCGCCCGTCCTCCTGGTCGCCGCCACGGCGAGCTGTGCGATCCTCGCGGTCACTGCCGCGCTCCGCCCCGTCGATCGCGTTGAGCTGGTGCTCGCCTACACCGCGCTGGGTTTCGCCGTCCTCACCGCGGTCGGCGGCAGGTTCGCCGAGCGCCTCGTGCTCGCGCAGCCGCAGCCCGCCTCCGACACCCTCGAACTCGCATGGGACGATCTGTTCCGCGCGGACGCGCTCAGCGTGCTCCGGATGGGCGCGGCGACCGCGGCTTGGCTCCCGCTCGGATGCGCCCTCACGCTCAGCGCAGATGCCTGGCTGCTTCCAGGATCCAGCGACGTTTCGGCACTGTTCCCGTGGTGGGGTATCCCCGCGATCCAAGTGCTCTACACCCTCGGTCAGGGCAAGTTGCCTGCTTCGATCTACCCTGACTTCCTTCATCCGGCGACGCCCGCTTCAGAGGAGCAGTTCGCATGATCGTCATCGACCCGTCCTCGCCCGTCCCGCCGTTCGAGCAGCTCCGCGCCGGGCTGGTCGACTCCGTCGCATCCGGGGAGCTGGGTGCCGGCGAACGGCTTCCCACGGTCCGGCGCCTCGCCGAAGAGCTGGGCATCGCGCCGGGCACCGTGGCACGCGCGTACCGAGAGCTCGAGGCATCCGGCGTCATCGAGACCCGCGGCCGCAACGGCACGTTCGTGGCGTTCGACGCCGACCCTGCGCGTCAGCAGCTGCAGCGGGCCGCCGCCGCCTTCGCGGCCCAGGTGCGCGACCTGCGCCTCGACGCCGACGAGGCTCTCGCCATCGTCACCGCCGCGCTGCGCGGGGGCGAGACCTCACCCGCGTCCTGACTCCCGGAGCGCTTCGTCGATCATCTCGACAACGTTCTCGGTGCCGGTCCGGGTGCCGACGGATGCCGCAGCCGCCGCCATCGCGGCACGCCGAGCGTCGTCGGACAGCAGCGGGATGACCTCTGCGCGCACGCGGTCGCCGGTGAACTCGGCGTCCGGAATCAGCACCGCCGCGCCGGCGCGGATCGCAGACGAGGCGTTGAGCGCCTGTTCGCCGTTCCCGACCGCGTAGGGCACGTAGACGGTCGGGATGCCGAGCGCGCTGAGCTCGCTGACGGTCGCCGCTCCTGCCCGCGACACGACGAAGTCCGCCAGCGCGAAGGCGAGGTCCATGCGGTCGACGTAGCGGCGCACGGCGTAGCCTGCGGCGCCCGGGTCGGGCAGCTCCGAACGCTCACCGGTCACGTGCAGCAGCTGCCAGCCGGCATCGAGCACATCGCGCCAGCCGGCGCCGTGACCCTCACCGAACGCCGCGTTCAGGCGCTGTGCGCCGAGGGAGCCGCCGAAAACCAGCAGCACCGGCTTCGCCGGGCCGAGGCCGAAGTGCGCGGCGGCCTCGGCATGGAGCGCGTCGCGGTCGAGCGTGACGATCTCGCGGCGCAGCGGCATCCCGACGACACGAGAGCCCCTCAGCGGTGTGCCCTCGAAAGCGACTCCGACGCCGGCAGCCGACCGTGCGCCCAGCACGTTCGCGAGCCCGGGACGCGCGTTCGCCTCGTGCACGACGAACGGAACGCGCTCGCGGCGTGCCGCCATGTACGCGGGGGCCGACGCGTAGCCGCCGAAGCCGACGACGACGTCGACGCGGCGTGCGGAGATGTGCGCGCGCACCTGCGCGATCGCACGGCGGAACCGCGCCGGGAAGGCGGCCGCGGCCGGGTTCGGCCGACGCGGGAACGGCACCTTGTCGACGAAGAGCAGCTCGTAGCCGCGCTCGGGCACCAGCCGTGCCTCGAGCCCTTCGCGGGTGCCGAGCACGAGCACCTCGGCCTCGGGGTCGCGGGCCCGCAGGGCATCGGCGACAGCCAGGAGCGGGTTGACGTGTCCGGCGGTACCGCCGCCGGCCAGGAGGTACGTCGTCACTCCCCGAGCCTACCCGGCCAGGCCGACAGGGTTTGGGGCGCACGGCGGACGCTTGGGGCGCGCGTCACGCGCCCCAAGCGGTCGCGCCGCGCCCCGAACCCGCACACACCGCACGACATGGACCCCGACGGATGCCTCGGCTCAGCGCACGGCGCGGAGCTTGGCGCGCTCGCGGGCCGCTCGGGCCTCGGCGATCGCCGCCTCGCGCCGGGCGACGGAGGCGGGCAGCGACCGCGCGAACGCCAGCAGGACGCCCGAGGCCAGCAGCACCGACACCAGCGAGGTGCCGCCCTGCGACATGAAGGGCAGCGGCACGCCCAGCACGGGGAAGACGCGCAGGACGACGCCGATGTTGATCAGCGCCTGGCCCACGATCCACACCGTGATGCCACCCGCGGCGATGCGCACGAACGGGTCGTCCGTCTTGCGGATGACGTGGAACGCGCCGACGGCGAAGAGCGCGAACAGCGTCAGCACGACGGCGCAGCCGATGAGCCCGAGCTCCTCCCCGACGATCGCGAAGATGTAGTCGTTCGCCGCGGCCGGCAGCCAGTCGTACTTCTCACGGGAGTTGCCGAGGCCCAGACCGAAGATCCCGCCGCTGGCGAGTCCCCAGATGCCGTGCAGCGGCTGATAGCAGTCGTTGTAGTAGTCCGCCAGGCAGTTCGGGTTCAGGAAGCTCCAGAACCGCCGCATGCGGTCGGCGCTGGTGAGGAAGTAGAACGCGACGAAGCCGGCGGCCGCCAGCATCGGCAGGATGAACACGCGCAGCTTCACCCCGGAGAAGAACAGCCCGCCGAGCACGATCAGGGCGAGGATCATCGCCGTGCCGAGGTCGCTGCCCGCGATCACCGTCGCCAGCGCGAGGCCCGCAACCGGCACCAGCGGGATGTAGACGTGACGCCAGTCGGCGAGGAGCGTGCGCTTGCGGAAGAGCACGAACGCGACCCAGATCGCCAGCGCGAGCTTGAGGAACTCCGACGGCTGCGCCTGGACGCCGCCGACGTTGATCCAGTTGCGGTTGCCGTCCATGTCGATGCCGAGCCCGGGAATGAACACCAGCAGCTGGAAGGCGATGCCGAAGATCAGCGCCGGCCACGCGATCTTCTTCCAGAAGGCGACGGGCAGACGGCTGGCGACGAACATCAGCGGGATGCCGATCACGGCGAACATGACCTGCTTGATCACCATCTCCCACGGCGCCTCGCCGGCGGCCGTCGCAGTGGCGGACGTCGCCGACAGCACCATGACGAGCCCGAAGACCGTCAGCAGGAGCGCCGTCGAGGCGATGAGCAGGAACTCGCTGGGCACCGGCGCGAAGACGCGGCCGAGCGACACCCGCGCGGCGAGTCCGCGGCGGGCGGGCGGTTCAGGCGGCGTCGGGGTCTGCCGGGTCCGCGGCGGCTGCGTCGTGGTCACGCTGCTCCCCCGTTCCGATCCGATCCCTCACCGCGGCAGCGAATCTGCGACCGCGGTCCGCGTAGGAGGCGAACTGGTCGAAGGATGCCGCAGCGGGAGCGAGCAGAACCACGTCCCCGTCACGCGCCACCCCTGCCGCCAGTTCGACGACCTGCGCCATGACCTCTTCAGTCTCAACGGCCTCGACCTCGAACACCGGCACCGCGGGCGCGTGTCGCTCGAACGCGGCGAGCACCGCCGCCCGGTCGACGCCGATCACGATGGCCGCCTTGGTGCCTGCGCCCCGGCCCGAGACGAGCTCCGACACGTCGACGCCCTTGAGCAGGCCGCCGACGACCCACACGGCACCGGGGTACGCCGCGAGCGACGAAGCCGCGGCGTGCGGGTTGGTGGCCTTGGAGTCGTCGACCCAGGTGATGCCCTCGTGCTGCGCGACGACCTCGATGCGGTGCGGGTCGAGCCGGAAGTCGCGCAGGGCATCGCGGATCGCCGCGGGTGCGACATCCATCGACCGCGCCAGCGCGGCGGCGGCCAGGATGTTCGCGACGATGTGGGGCGCGGCGAGGCCCTTCGCGGCCAGCTCCTCCACCGTGGTGAGCTCCAGCGCGCTGGTGCGCCGGTCGTCCAGGAAGGCGCGATCGACCACGATGCCCTCGACGACCCCGAGGTCGCTCGGACCGGGCACGCCCAGATCGAAGCCGATCGCGCGCGCCCCCTCGACCACCTCGGCGTCTTCGACCATGCGCTGGGTCGCGGCATCCGCCTTGTTGTACACGCACGCGACGCGCGTGTTGTCGTACACCTGCGCCTTCGCGGCGCGGTAGGCGTCGAACGAGCCGTGCCACTCGAGGTGGTCGTCGGCGAGGTTGAGACACACCGCCGCCCACGGCGACAACGGATCAGGCGAGTCCTGCAGCCCGAGGTACCAGAGCTGGTGGCTCGAGAGCTCGACCACCAGCGCGTCGAACCCGGAGGGGTCGCGCACCGCGTCGAGCACGGGAGTGCCGATGTTACCCACGGGGGCAGCCCTGAGGCCGCCGGCGACGAGCATGGTCGCGGTGAGTCGGGTGGTCGTGGTCTTGCCGTTGGTGCCGGTGATCAGGATCCAGTCCGCGGGCGTGCCGTCCGATCGCACCACCTTGTCGCGCACCCGCCACGCGAGCTCGACGTCTCCCCAAAGTGCGATGTCGTTCTCACGAGCCCACGAGATGAGCGGATGCCGAGGCGCGAAGCCCGGCGACGCCACGACGACCTCCGGCGCGAAGTCCGCGAGCTCGGCCGGCACGGCGTCGAGGCTCCCGGTCCAGAGCCGCACCCCGATGACCGGCAGCAGGCGCTCGTACTCCTCGTCGGCGCTCTCGGTCACGACGAGCACCTCGGCGCCGAGCTCGGCGAGCGTGTCGGCGACGGAGAAGCCGGTGACCGACATCCCGAGCACCGCGACCCGCAGCCCCTTCCAGTCGGCGTTCCAGCTGGTGAGAGTGGACAGGCGTTCCGAGGTCATGTGCGCGAGAGCCATTCGACGTAGAAGAAGCCGACGCCCGACACCGCGAGGAGGCCCGCGATGATCCACATGCGCACGACGATGGTGACCTCCGACCAGCCGCGGAGTTCGAGATGGTGGTGGAACGGGCTCATCAGGAAGAGCCGCTTGCCGCGCGTGATCTTGAAGTAGAGGCGCTGCAGGATCACCGAGCCCGGGCCGATGATGAAGACACCGGCGACGAGCACGGCGAGCAGTTCGGTGCGCGTGAGGATCGCCATCGCGGCGATGACGCCGCCGATCGCCATCGACCCGACGTCACCCATGAAGACCTTGGCCTTCGGCGCGTTCCACCAGAGGAATCCGACCAGCGCGCCGACGAACGAGGCCGAGATGATCGCCAGGTCGAACGGGTCCCGGGTCGGATAGCACGCGGCTTTGGCGGCCGCCGAGAGTCCCTCGCCACCCCAGCACGCCTGGTTGAACTGCCAGAACGCGATGAGGCTGTAGGCGCCGATGACGAAGATGCCGGCGCCCGCCGCCATGCCGTCGAGGCCGTCCGTCACGTTCGTGCTGTTCGAGAAGGCCACTCCGATGAAGGTGACCCACGCCAGGTAGAGGATCCAGCCGACGATGAGGCCGAGGGTCATGAATCCGAGCACCGGCACATCGCGGAACACCGACACATACGGCGAGGCCGGCGTCTGGTCGAACTCGTTCGGGAAGGCCAGGGCGACGATGCCGAACGGCACCGTCACGATGACCTGGCCGACGATCTTGCGCCAGCCGCTCAGTCCCATGAACTTCTGCTGGCGCACCTTCATGTAGTCGTCGATGAAGCCGACCGTGCCAAGGCCCACCATCATCCAGATGACGAGCAGGCCCGAGATCGTCGGCGGGTTGTTCCCCACGTAGCAGCCGACCAGGTAGCCGACGATCGTGCCGACGATGAAGATGGTGCCGCCCATGGTGGGCGTGCCGCGCTTCGTCTGGTGGTTCGGGTTGCGGATGTCCTCCGGCGTGCGGATCACCTGACCCCAGCCCCACTTGCGGAAGAGCCGCAGGAATACGGGGGTGAGGAAGAGCGTGAATGCCAGCGAGATCGCCGCCGCGGTCAGGAGAGATCTCACGAGAACGATTCTCCCAGACGATCGCCGAGGAACCGCAGTCCCGCCGAGTTCGACGACTTCACGAGCACACGGTCACCGTCGCGCAGCTCACCCTGCAGGTAGTCGAAGGCCTCATCGGCCGTCGCGAAGAAGACGGCCTCGTTGTCCCACGAGCCCTGGGCGACGGCTTCGAGGTACATCCGGCGCGCGGCGTCGCCCACGACGACGATGCGCTGGATGCCGAGCCGCACCGCGAGCAGACCGACGCGGTCGTGCTCCTCCTCCGCGTATTCGCCGAGCTCGCTCATCGCCCCCAGGACCGCGACGGTGCGCTCGCCCGGACCGGTGATCTGGGCGAGGGTGCGCAGGGCGGCCGACATCGAGTCGGGGCTCGCGTTGTAGGCGTCGTTGATGATGCGGACGCGATCCGACCCGAGCGGCTGCATGCGCCACCGCTCGGCGATCTCCACGGTCTCGAGACGCGCGACGGCGTCGGCGAGCGAGACACCGAGGGTGGTCGCCGCGGCGATGGCGGCGAGGGCGTTCATGACGTGGTGCTCGCCCAGCACGCGCAGGCGGAGCGGCAGCGAGATCCCGTCGGCGGTCACCGTGAAGGACGTTCCGGATGCCGTCACCACGACATCGTCGGCGCGGACATCTGCGGCGGCGGCGCCGCGGCCGAACCAGCGCACGGCAGCGCCCTGCTCGGCGGCGATCGGGGCCATCGCGGCGACGCGGGCGTCGTCCGCGTTGAGCACCGCCACTCCCCCGGCGCTCAGCGCCCGGACGAGCTCGGACTTGGCGTGGAAGGTCGCCTCGATGCCGCCGAACCCGCCGGCGTGCGCCATGCCCACCATGAGGACGACGCCGACATCGGGGTCGACGAGCCCTGCGAGCCGCGCGATCTCACCCGGCGCGCTCGCACCGAACTCGCTCACGAGGAACTCCGTGGTCTCGGTGACGCGCAGCATCGTCAGCGGCGCGCCGACCTCGTTGTTGAACGAGGCCTTCGGAGAGACGGCTTCGCCCTCGCCCTCGAGGATGCGGGCGAGCAGGTTCTTCGTCGTGGTCTTGCCGTTCGACCCGGTGATGCCGACGACGCGCAGGTCACCGGCATCCCGGACGCGCTGCACGACCTCGCGCGCGAGGTCTGCGAGGGCGGCGACCGCGTCGGGCACGACCACCTGCGTGACGTCGGCGCCGACCCGGCGCTCGACGATCGCCAGCGCCGCGCCCTTCTCGACCGCCGAGTCGACGAACAGGTGCCCGTCGGTCTCGTCGCCGGGCTTCGCGACGAACACGCCGCCCGGAGCGATGAGCCGGGAATCGGTGTCGACCGCTCCCGAGATGAGCGTGTCGGGCGTGTCGCCGTCGGCGAAGTGCACCTCGCCCGCGAGGGCACGGGCGATCTGGGCGATGGTGAGCGCGATCATCTTGGGGGTACTCCGGCCCTCAGCAGTAATCCGGCACAGGACTACCCGAACTTGGGCAGCAGCTCCGGCGACGTCGTCGAGGGCATGACGCGGTAGGTCTTGAGAACCTGGGTCATGGCCTTCTGGAACGCCGTCGCGTTGGCCGCAGACGATGTTACCTTCGTCGGCTCGTCCAGAGTGACGACCACCACGTACTGCGGGTCGTCGGCCGGCGCGAAGCCCACCATCGTCGTGTAGTAGACGCCCTGCTTGTAGCCGCCGTTGACCAGGTCGGCCTTCTCGCCGGTGCCGGTCTTGCCGCCGATGCGATAGCCGGGGATCTCGACGGTCTTGGCGTAGGGGGCCTGCAGGAACACGTTCTCGAGCATCTCGCGCATCTGGGCCGACGTGCTCTCGCTGACGACCCGCTCGGGCTCGGCGAGATCCGGCTCGATCACCGTGCCGTCGGGCTTGGTGCAGGACTCGATGATCTGCAGCGGCATCTTGACGCCGCCGTTGACGATCGCCCCGTACGCGCGGGCCAGTTCGGGCATCGTGGTGGTGACACCCTGACCGAACGAGGTGTTGTACGCCGTCTGCGCACCCCACTCCTCGACGGGATGGATCAGGCCGTTCGCTTCGAGAGGATAGCCGGTCGACGCGCCTTGACCGATGCCGAAGCGCTGGAAATAGTCGTAGCGCGTCTGGTTGTCGACCTTCTCGCTGAACTTCGAGATTCCGGCGTTCGACGAGTCGATCAGCACGCCGGTGAGCGTGTAGGTGTGCGCCGGGTGCTGGAAGGAGTCGCGCACGCGCGCGCCGTTGGGAAAGTTCTCCAGCCCGGACGCCACGACGGTGGAATCCGGCGACTGTCCGCCCGCGTCGATGACGGTCGCCGCGGTCAGGCCTTTGAAAGTCGACCCGGGTTCGAACGTCCCACGAAGGATCTGGCTGGTGCGGTCGTCCGCTGCGGTCGCGTCCACGTCGTTGGGGTCGACGGTCGGGTACTCGGCCGCCGCCCGCACCTTTCCGGTCTTGACCTCGTACACGAGGATCGAGCCGTGCTGCGCGGCCATGTTCTGCGTCTGCTCGGCGATGAGCTGCTGCAGGTACCACTGCAGATCCCGATTGATCGTCAGCTCCAGCGTGCCGCCGTCCGTTGCCGGGGTCTCGGTCTCGGTGCCGGGGATGACGACGCCGTCCTTGCCGCGCTCGTAGCGGCGCTCGCCGTTGGTCGCAGCCAGACAGTCGTTCTGCGACTGCTCGAGCCCTTCCAGCGCCTCGCCGTCCGTTCCCATGAAGCCGACCAGGTTGCCCGCGACGGCCCCGTCCGGATAGGCGCGTGCGGGGTGGGAGTTGCAGGTGATGTAGGGCATCTTGAGGTCGGCCAGGGCGCGGAACTGCTCGGTCGACACGCCGTTCCGGAGCTTGGCGTACCGCGTCTCCGGGTCCTCGGCGAGGGCGGTGCCCACGATCGTGCGCACCTCTTCAGGGGTCTGGCCGGTGATCTCGGCCACGTCGTTCGACACGTCCGCCCAGAGGCGCGATTCCGACTTCTCCGCGAGGACGTCCGCATCGGTCTGCGTGAGGAGGAGCGGATCGAGCTGGCAGTCGTAGCGCAGGATGCTTCCTGCCAGGGTCTGACCCGTCTCGTCGATGATCGTGCCGCGTGCGCCGTACAGCTTCTGCTGGCCGGCGAAGGCGGTGTCGAGCGAATCCTTGACGTGGTCGTCGGCGTTCACGACCTGGATGTCGACGAGTCGCACGATGAAGCCCGCGAGGACGGCCAGGACGACGGCGAGAGCGACGACCGTGCGGCGGCGGGGACTTCTCGTGCTTCGTGTCGTCATGTCCGTCTCGTGCTCTGATCTCGCGTTCTCGTATCGGCTGCCGTCGGTTCAGTGTGTGCTCGGGGTGGGCAGTCCGTCGGTGAGGGGCGGCGGAGTGTTGCCGACTCCGCCGTCGGGCGTCCCACCAACGTCGACGGGGACGCCGTCGATCGTGGCGTCGGGCACCGTGACCAGCGGGGTGTCCGTGATGAGCGCGTTGGCCACCGCACCTCGGCCGATCGCGTCGACCGACGACGATCCCATCGCCACCTCCGACGGACCGAGGATCGAGCCGTCGCTCAGCCGCAGGTAACTCGGCGCCTCGTTGATCACCATGCCGAGCGCGGCGGCGTTCGCGGCGAGGTACTGCGGCGAGCTCAGCCCGGCGACGTCGTCGTAGAGGATCTGCTTCTCGTACGTCAGGTCGCGCTGCTCCTTGGTCAGGGCTGCGAGCTCGTACGTCCCCTGCGTCGTCATGATCGACAGCGACATCTGCGCCGCTGCGATGAGGAACGCCCCCATCACCGCGACGATCCCGTAGAAGAGCTTGGGCCGACGCCGGCGAGCCGGCGCATCGACGACCTGCAGACGCCGGCGCGGGGCATCCGCTCGATCCGGTGCGGCGCTGCCGACGGGTCGGCGCACAGCGGACCCCGAAAGGCTGGCCGCCGTCGTGGCGTTCGCGATCGTGCTCATGACGCACCTCCCGCGTGCTCGGACCGGACGCGCTCGGCGGCGCGCAGGCGTACCGGTGTCGCGCGCGGGTTCACCGCGCGCTCCTCGTCGGTGGCGAGCTCGGCACCTTTGACGAGCAGTCGGAACTTGGCAGCATGTTCGGGAAGCTCGACGGGCAGGCCCGCGGGCGCGGTGGAAGCGGATGCCTCGGCGAAGGCGCGCTTGATCAGCCGGTCCTCGAGGGACTGGTACGACAGCACGACCATGCGTCCGCCGACCGGGAGGATGTCCAGGGCCGCGGGAATGGCGCGCTCGAGCACCGACAGCTCGCGGTTGACCTCGATGCGCAGCGCCTGGAACACGCGCTTGGCCGGGTGACCCGCGCGCTGCACGGCCGCGGGGGTCGCAGCCTGCAGGATCTCGACGAGCCGCCCCGACCGCTCGATCGGCGCCTGCGAGCGGGCCGCGATGATGGCCCGCGCGTAGCGTCCGGCGAGCTTCTCCTCGCCGTAGCGCTCGAAGATGCGGCGGAGGTCGCCCTCGCCGTAGGTGGCGAGGATGTCGGCCGCGGTCGTGCCCGCCGACTGGTCCATGCGCATGTCGAGGGGGGCATCCTGGGCGTAGGCGAAGCCGCGGTCGGCGACGTCGAGCTGCAGCGACGAGACGCCCAGATCGAACAGGATGCCGTCTGCCGCGGCGAAACCGCTGGAGGTGACGGCATCCGCGATCCCGTCGTAGACGGTGTGCACGAGAGTGATGCGATCGCCGAAGCGCGCCAGGCGCTCCCCCGCGATGCGCAGCGCATCGGTGTCGCGGTCGAGACCGACCAGGTGCAGGTTCGGGAAGCGCTCGAGGAACGCCTCGGAGTGACCGCCCATGCCGAGCGTGGCATCGACGAAGACCGCGCCCTCGCGCTGGAGCGCGGGGGCGAGCAGCTCGATGCAGCGCTCGAGCAGGACCGGGGTGTGGATGTCGCGCAGGTTCATGGTCGTCGGGGCCTCCGGGGTCTTGTCTCCTGGGTCCTGATCCCCATCCGCTCTGACCTGGCACCGGGGAAGTGGCGACAGGGCGGGAGCGGCTGGGAGTCAGGGCTCAGGCGACAGGAGCCTCAGAACAGGCCCGGAATCACCTCCTGCTCCAGCTCGGCGTATGTCTCTTCGTTGGCCTCGGCATAGGTGTTCCATGCCGTGGCGTCCCAGATCTCGGCATGGGCGCCGACGCCGGTGACGACGAGGTCGCGCTCCAGGCCGGCGTATGCGCGCAGCGGAGGGGGGATCGTGATGCGGTTCTGACTGTCGGGCTTCTCGGCACTGGCACCCGAGAGGAACATGCGCAGGAAGTCGCGTGCCTGTTTGTTGGCGAGCGGTGCCTCGCGGATGCGGTCGTGCACCCGTTCGAACTCCTTCTCGCTGAACACGTACAGGCAGCGATCCTGCCCGCGCGTCACGACGACACCCCCACCGAGATCGTCGCGGAACTTCGCCGGGAGGATGACGCGACCTTTGTCATCGAGCTTGGGTGTGTGCGTGCCCAAAAGCATCGGTACATCACACCCCCTTCGTCCGGCCCCCCCGGGTTGTACGCCACTTTACTCCACTCTCCTCCACTTTGCTATCGATTCGATGACAATCCACTCCCGCGCAGCGTCGCGCATGGGAATCGAGGGGGTTTTCGGGCAACAAAAAAGCACCGACCCGAAGGTCGGTGCTTCTCGTGCGGACTCAGCCGGCGGCGATGCTCAGCGCTCGCCCTGCCGCTTGTCCCACCGGTCGTTCATGCGATCCATGAACGACGAGGCATTCTGCGGTTTTGCCGGTCGGTCGGGTTCGACGCGCATCTTGCCGGGACCGCGGCCCGGTGTAACGGCAAGGAGGACTCCGCCCAGCATCACGACGAAGCCGATGACGCCGACGACGATCAGCTGCTGCGAGACCCCGACGATGAGACCGCCGAGCCCCAGCAGCACGAGGATCGTGCCGTAGACGATGTTGCGATAGCTCAGAGTGCGTCCGTCGCGGGGCGCGCTGACGACATCCGCGTCGTTGCGCATGAGATGGCGCTCCATCTCGTCCAGCAGGCGCTGCTCCTGTTCGGAGAGTGGCATGCATCCCCCTCTGTACTTCGGTGGCTCGATTGTACGCGTGCCGTTCCTCACTAGGCTAGGCCCGTGTCCGCCCCCGCAGAACCGATCGAAGCCATTTCCCAGCGAGTGGACATGTTCATCTCGGCTCAGCGCGAGGACGTGATGGATGCCGGCGCCGAGGCGGACCGGTTCGTCTCCGCAGCAGCCGATGCGGCGACAGGCGGCAAACGACTCCGAGGGCGATTCTGCATCGCCGGGTGGAGGGCTGTGGAGGAGGCGTCGGCGCCGGCCGGCGACGCTCCGCATCCCGTGCTGGCAGCAGCCGCGGCGCTCGAGGTGTTCCATGCCGCCGCGCTCGTCCACGACGACCTCATCGACAACTCCGATACCCGCCGCGGCCGTCCCGCGGCGCACCGCGCGCTCGAAACCGGGCACCGCGTGTCCGGCTGGCTCGGCGATGCCGACGCCTTCGGTCGGTCGGGTGCGATCCTGGTCGGCGATCTCCTCGTGGCCTGGAGCGACGACCTCCTCGAGGAAGGGCTCGCCGAGACCACGCCCGACCGCGCAGCCGCGGCGCGCCGCGAGTACGCCCTGATGCGCCGCGAGGTCACGCTCGGCCAGTTCCTCGACATCGCGGAGGAATCGGCGTTCGCGACCGAGCCCGACGAGCGGCACGCCGAGCGGGCGCTGCGCGTGGCATCCTTCAAATCCGCGCGGTACAGCGTGCAGCAGCCTCTCGCGATCGGTGCGGCCCTTGCGGGAGCGGATGCCGCCCAAGCGGCCGCGCTGGCCGCGTTCGGGCATCCGCTCGGCATGGCGTTCCAGCTGCGCGACGACGTGCTCGGCGTCTTCGGCGACGAGTCGGCCACCGGCAAGCCCTCAGGGGACGATCTTCGCGAGGGAAAGCGCACCGTTCTCATCGCGTACGCCCGCGAGGCGCTCGCCCCGGGATCACGCCGCATCGTCGACGAGCTGATCGGACAGCCCGACCTCGACGCCGAGCAGATCGCGTCACTGCAGCAGACGATCGTCGACACCGGAGCGCTCGACCGCATCGAACGCCTCATCGTCGATTACGCCCGCGAAGCCGACCGCGCGCTGTCCGGTGCACGCCTCGGCAATGCCGCGGTGGGCGAGCTCCGCGATCTGGCGCGCGCCGCGACCGTTCGCACGACCTGAGCACCGGCCGTCGCGTGGCGACCGATCCTCGGGCGTCAGCTGGACCGCGCGCGCTGACCCGCTCGGCTACCCCGGCTCAGACCACCGTGCGTGCGACCCGGCGCACCTCGCTCTTGCGACCGGCGAGGAGCGCCTCGATCGGCGGCATGCCGATGGACTCCTCGGGGCTGAGCAGCCAGTCGATCGCCTCGTCGTCCGAGAAGCCGGCGTCGTGGAGCACGAACACGGTGCCGCGCAGCGACGGCAGCGGATGCCCGTCGACGATGAAGACGGACGGGACTTTCAGCACGCCGTCGCGCTTGGACCCGACGAGCTGGAACTCGTCGAGCATGCGGCGCACCCGGCCGAGCGGTTCGCCGAGCACATCCACGAGGTCCGGAAGAGTGAGCCAGTCGGTCTCGAAGCGGGGAGCGTCGTCAGAGGTCACGGAGACAACTATCTCAGATGACGTGGGACCGAATGTGCTCGCACTCTGGCCACTCCAGTCACACAGGCCTCTTCTTATAGCAGGCGTTGACACCAATCGACTTCCGTGACACGGTCTTTCGAAGTCGACTGAGGGGGGAACTCGTGCGACAGGTGCGGAGTACCAGGAATACCGTCCATCGGAGCGCCGGCCCTTCGCGGGTGCTCTTCGCCGGGGTCCCGGTGGCCGTCGCCGGCTCGATCGCGCTGACGCTCTCAGCCGCTCCCGCGCAGGCCGCGACGGGGGACGCCGCCGCTGCAGCGGGCACGCGAGCGGTGGACGCGGTCCGGCCGGCCGACCCGCCGACCGGCATTCGCGGGGCGGCGCCCGAGATGGCGACCACGTCCGCATCCCACACGCTGACCCCCGCGCCGGCCGCCGCTTCCGCCGCGCCGGCCGCCGCCCGGATGGCCGCCGAGGCGGCACCTGCGACCTACACCGTCCAGCGCGGCGACACCGTGAGCCGCATCGCCGCGCGCTTCGGGCTGCGCACCGGCGACGTGCTCGCGCTCAACGGACTCGGCTGGTCGTCGACCATCTACCCGGGGCAGGTGCTGAAGCTCGGCGCCGCAGCCGCCGCACCCGCACCCGCGAGCCCCGCCCCGGCCCCCGCCCCCGCCCCGGCCCCGGCCGGCGGTGCCTACACGGTCCAGCGTGGGGACACGATCAGCGTCATCGCCCAGCGTCACGGCGTCAGCGTCAACGCGGTGCTGTCGGCCAACGGTCTCGGCTGGTCATCGATCATCTACCCCGGCCAGACGCTCACGGTCCCCGGCGGGGGCGCGCCCGCCGCATCTGCTCCTGCTCCGGCGGCGCCCGCGCCTGCCCCTGCTCCCGACCCGAGCGCGCCGGTCGCCGGCACGCATACGATCGCTGCAGGCGACACGATCAGCGGGATCGCGAAGCGCTACGGTGTCAGCGTCAACGCGGTGCTGTCGGCCAACGGGCTCGGCTGGTCATCGATCATCTACCCCGGCCAGGCGCTCAAGATCCCGGCATCCGTCCCCTCCGTTCCCGGGCTGACCGCCGAGCAGGTCGGCAACGCGCAGCTGATCGTGCGCATCGGTCGCGAGCTGGGCGTGTCGGACCGCGCCATCGCGATCGCCCTCGGAACCGCGATGCAGGAGTCTTCGCTGCGCAACGTGACGTGGGGCGACCGCGATTCGCTCGGCCTGTTCCAGCAGCGCCCGAGCTACGGGTGGGGCACCGAGGCGGAGGTTCAGGATGCCGCACGCGCGACCCGCGCCTTCTTCGGAGGGTCCGGCGACCCGAACGGCGACCGCACCCGCGGCCTGCGCGACATCCCCGGCTGGGAGGCCCTCACGTTCACCCAGGCGGCGCAGGCGGTGCAGATCTCTGCATACCCCGACGCGTACGCGAAGTGGGAGGCACCGGCGCATGCGTGGCTCGCGGCGCTCGGGTGAACGCGATCCGGAACCGTCACATTACGATCTCGCGGGGTGAGCCGCTCCGCATCCTCGCAGGCCCGCGTCCGTAGACTCTCAGCGTGAGCACGAGTCAGCAGACGGACCCGCTGATCGGCCGTCTCGTCGACGGCCGGTACCGGGTGCGTGCTCGCATCGCCCGAGGGGGCATGGCGACCGTGTACGTCGCGACCGATCTGCGCCTCGAGCGCCGTGTGGCGCTCAAGGTGATGCACGGCCATCTGAGCGACGACACCGTGTTCCAGAGCCGGTTCATCCAGGAGGCCCGCGCGGCCGCCCGGCTGGCCGACCCGAACGTGGTCAACGTGTTCGACCAGGGCCAGGACGGCGACATGGCCTACCTCGTCATGGAGTACCTCCCCGGCATCACGCTGCGCGAACTCCTGCGCGAGCAGCGCCGGCTGACCGTGCCGCAGGCGGTGTCGATCCTGGACGCCGTGCTGTCGGGCCTCGCCGCCGCGCACCGGGCCGGCATCGTGCACCGCGACGTCAAGCCCGAGAACGTACTCCTCGCCGAGGACGGGCGCATCAAGATCGGCGACTTCGGGCTGGCGCGGGCGACCACGGCGAACACCGCGTCGGGTGCGCAGCTGCTGGGCACGATCGCGTACCTGGCGCCCGAGCTCGTCACCCGCGGCACCGCAGACGCGCGCAGTGACATCTATGCCATCGGCATCATGCTCTACGAGATGCTCACCGGGGAGCAGCCCTACAAGGGCGAGCAGCCGATGCAGATCGCCTTCCAGCACGCGACCGACTCCGTCCCTCGCCCGAGCGTGAAGAACCCGGGCGTACCCGAGCAGCTCGACGAGCTGGTGCTCTGGGCGACCGAGAAGTCGCCCGACGAGCGGCCCCTCGACGCACGCGAGATGCTGCAGCGTCTGCGCGACATCGAGCGCGAGCTGGGCGTCTCCCCCGTGGTGGCACGCACCGGTCCGATCGGGATCGTCCGCGACGACACCGCGCCGACCGGCGAGCTCACCGCCGTGCTCCCCAGCACCGCCACCGGACCCACGACCGCGATGGAAGAGGTCGACAACGCCGGCCGGCTCCGTCGCGCCACCCAGCGCCGCCGCTCACGGGGCGCGTGGCTCATCGTGCTCGCACTGCTGCTCGCGACGCTTGCGGGCGGCCTCGGGTGGTGGTTCGGCGCGGGACCAGGGTCTCTGGTCGCGGTCGCTGATGTCACGGGGAAGACCTTCGAAGAGGCATCCGAGATCCTCCGCGCGGACTCGCTGGTGGCCGTGCAGCAGGGTGAGAACAGCCTCGAGGTCGCCGCGGGACAGGTCATCCGCACGAACCCCCCGCAGGGCACACGCGTCGACAAGGACACCGAGGTGAACGTCTTCGTCTCGCTCGGGCCGGCCGAGGCGACCTTCGCGTCGTTCGCCGGCATGTCCGAGGCCGACGCGCGCGCCGTGCTGAGCGAGAAGTCCGTTCAGACCGTCGAGGAGAACAGCGAGTTCTTCAGCGACCAGGCACCCGACACGGTCCTCGGCGTGGCGATCCGACCCGCCGGCGGGGCCGACGACGGGTCGCAGGACGTCGCCTGCCTGGACGGGTGCGTCGTTCACGAGGGCGACACCGCGCGCCTGTCGGTGTCTGTGGGGCCGGTGCCCGATGTCGTCGACCAGAGCGAAGGCTCGGCCCGCAGCGAACTGGAGGGCGTCGGCCTCCTCGTCGCCGAAGACAGCGCGACCGACACGAGCGAGACGATCGAAGAGGGACGCGTCATCGGTGTGAGCGGGCCGGAGGATCGGCCGTGGGCACCCGGTGACACCGTGACCCTCGTCGTGTCGACCGGTCCCCCGCTGTTCGAGGTTCCCGACGTGGTCGGGGACAGCCGCGACGAGGCGATCGAGAAGCTCGAAGCAGCCGGATTCCAGGTCGACTACGCCGCGTTCTTCGGCGTCGTTCCCAACGACATCACCGAGGTGACGGCATCCGACCCGGCCGCGGGAGAGCTGCGAGTGCGCGGCACGCGCGTTTACATCCAGCTCACCGTGACCGGCTGACCGGTCGTCCGGCGAGGTCAGCCACCCAGAGACAGCGAAGATCCCTGGATGCCTC